>NZ_JBIUTB010000004.1:0-40125 GCF_044741685.1 Amycolatopsis sp. NPDC088138 | reverse complement strand
CAAGCAAGCTGGAATCCAGGCAGAGCGGAGCCCGGGGCATGAGGGACGGAGCGGAAGACCAGGACAGAGCCCAAGTCAGAGCGGCGAAGGACCGAAGTGCGGGAGCAAGGGGCGAAGCCCGAGCCGACGCAGGGAACGAAGCCCAAGGACAAGGGCGAAGCCCGAGGAGACAAGGAGCAAACCCCGGCAGGGAGGGGCGAAGCCCGAGCAGGGGGCAAGGGGCGAAGCCCCAGGTCAGAGAGGCGAAGCCAGGGGCGACGGGGCGAAGCCCCAGAGCCCAGGCCCGAGGAGCGAAGCGAGGGGCAAGGGGCGAAGCCCCAAGCACGAAGGGCGAAGCCCAGGGCGAAAGGGCGAAGCCCATGAGCCCCCAGCGGGGGGTCCAGGGGGGCGGAGCCCGCCCTGGCGGGGGTCTGGGGGTTCGACCCCCAGAAGCGATGAACGAAACGAAGAGAAGGCCCAAGCCCCGAAGGGGCGAGGGCCTTCTCGAAGTGGAGGTGCCGGGAATTGAACCCGGGTCCTCTGGCGTATCGACAGGACTTCTCCGTGCGCAGTCCGCTTCGTCTCTACTCGGCCCCTTCAATCACGCGAACAAGCTGAAGTGACGGGCCCAGCCACTGTTTGCTTCACGGCAGGTCCCCGTGGCCGGGACTGCCGCTGAGCCTCCTAGCTGATGCCGGTACCCGGGTCGGAGGCACACCCGGGCCGACAGAGACGCACTCGCTCAGGCGGCGAGGGCGTACTCGCGCTGATTGGAATCGGCGCTTATTCGATTGCGATGACGCTTACGGTGGTCTCTCGCCTGCACCGGCACGCTTCTCCTGACTCAACGTCCAAAGTCGAAACCGTTCACCCCCTTGGTGGGACACAACCTGTACATCATAACGCGTGGCGCCACTCGGTTACTCCCAGCCGGGGTAGGGCCAGCCCTACCGGCGGGATGCCCGCGCGCACCATGTCGCCGGGCGGCTCCCGGAACGATGCTTGGTGGCATCGTGGGATGAAGGGAGCCAGGTCATGGCTAGCGAGAGGCGGGATCCGCCGTTCGGCGGTTCGGTGGTGTTCCTGCTGATGAACCTGCCGTTGGGGGTGGCGGCGTTCACATTGCTGACGTCGTTCACGGCGGCCGGGCTGGGGACGGCCGTGGTGTGGGTGGGTGTCGGCGTGCTGGCGTTGCTGGTGCTGGCGGTGCGGGGTGCCGCGCGGATGGAGCGGGCGCGGGTCTACGCGCTGCTGGACCGGTACATCGATCTGCCGTACCTGCCGCTGCCCGCCGGCAAGCAGTCGCTGCGGTGGAAGGCGCGGTTGAAGGACACGTCGACGTGGCGGGACCTGCTGTACTTCTTCGTGTTGTTCCCGCTGGGGCTGATCGAGTTCACGCTGGTGACGGCGTTCTGGTCGACGAGCCTGGCGCTGGCGGGGCTGCCGATCTACTTCCGGTGGCTGCCGGGCGGGGCGTACTACTTCCCGTCGGACGATCTGCGCTGGCTGACCGTGGACTCCACGGTCGAAGCGCTACCGTGGGCGGCGCTGGGGGTGTTGTTCATCGCGTTGTCGGTGGCGCTGACGAGGGCGCTGGCGGGGACGCACGCCCGGCTCGCGAACGCGTTGCTGGGTCCGACGGTGGCTCAGCGCCGTCGGATGGAGCGCTGGTGGGAAGACGCGGAAGAGAAGAATCTGGTGGCGGGATGAGCCCCGAGCAACAGCAGCTGGAGCACCCGCGGCCGCACCCGGCCCGCACGATCGGGTACATGATCCTGAGCTTCTTCTTCCGGATCCTGCAGTTCGTGCTGATCGTGACCGGGATTTCGGTGGGTGTCGGCACGGCGGTGGTGTGGGTCGGGTTCCCGATCCTGCTGGCGACGACGAGTTTCGTCCGCTGGTCGGCGGATCGGGAGCGGAGCTGGGCCGGGACGATGCTGCGGGTGCCGCTGCCGCCGGTGGAGCGCCGGCCGTACGAAGAGGGCCAGCCGCTGCTGCGGCGGTGGATGGTGCGGCTGAGCGATCCGACGACGTGGCGGGACCTGGCTTACCTGATGGTGGCGTTCCCGCTGGCGTGCGCGGAGGTCGGGATCGCGCTGGCGTCGATCGTGCTGCTGCCGATGGCGGTGTGGGTGACGCCGTGGCTGGGCTGGCTGCACGGGGAGCTGGCGATCGCGTTGCTGGGCCCGAACCGCACGAAGCGGCTGGAGCAGAAGGCCGAGCGGCTGCAGGCGTCGCGGGCGCGGGGTGTCGACGCGGCCGAGGCGGAGCGTCGCCGCATCGAGCGTGACCTGCACGACGGCGCGCAGCAGCGGCTGGTGGCGGTCGCGATGAGCCTGGGGCGGGCGAAGTCGAAGTTCGACCACGATCCCGAGGGTGTGCGGGAGCTGATCGACGAGGCGCACGCGGACGCGAAGCTCGCGGTCTCGGAGCTGCGGGACCTGGCGCGCGGGATCTACCCGGCGGTGCTGGGCGACCGTGGCCTGGACGCGGCGTTGTCGGCGCAGGCGGCGAAGTCGCCGATCCCGGTGGACGTCACGGTGGACGTGAACCCGCGGCCGCCGGCGGCGGTGGAGACGACGGCGTACTTCATCGTCGGCGAGACCCTGACGAACATCGCGAAGCACTCCGGCGCGACCGAAGCGGGCGTGAAGGTGTGGCGGACCGACAACCACGTCGTCGTCGAGATCACCGACAACGGCCACGGCGGCGCCGAGGTGCGTCCCGGCGGCGGGCTGGCCGGGCTGGCCGACCGCGCCGCGACGATCGACGGCGTGATCACCGTCGTCAGCCCCGTCGGCGGCCCGACCGTAATCCGGGCTGACCTCCCGTGTGAATGGTGAATAGGCTGGGCCCCGATCATCGGAGAACCTGGGGGCCGGATGCGGGTAGTCATCGCCGAGGACGCCGTGCTGCTGCGGGCCGGGGTGACCCGCCTGCTCGCCGACGAGGGCATCGAGACGGTCGCGGCCGTCGACAACGGGGACGACCTGCTCGGTGCGGTCCTGGAACACCGTCCTGACCTGGCGATCGTCGACGTGCGGATGCCGCCGACGTTCACCGACGAAGGGCTGCGCGCGGCTCTCGCGGCCCGCAAGGAGGTCCCGGGCCTGCCGGTGCTGGTGCTTTCGCAGTACGTCGAGGAGTCGTACGCGGTCGAGCTGCTCTCAGGCGGTGCCGGCGGCGTGGGCTACTTGCTGAAGGAGCGCGTGGCGGACGTCGCGGACTTCCTGGACGCGGTCCGCCGGGTGGCCAACGGCGGCACGGCGATCGACCCGGACGTCATCGCCCAGCTGATGGCCCGCGGCCGCCGCAACCCGCTGGACGCCCTGACCGCCCGCGAATCCGAGGTCCTCGGCCTGATGGCGCAGGGCCTGTCGAACACGGCGATCGCGAACTCCCTGGTGGTCTCCCACGGCGCGGTGGAGAAGCACATCGGCAACATCTTCTCGAAACTCGGCCTGGAAGCGAGCGCGGAGGAGCACCGTCGCGTCCGTGCTGTCCTCACCTATCTCGGCCGCTGAGCGGACGTTCGGTGACCAAAAGTCCCGTAAGGTGGACGCTGGGTCACCCGTTCTGACGGCGGCGCCCTCGAGTCCGCTCACCTACCATGAGCGGACCTGCAGGAGAGGAGCGCGGATGTCCGACGAAACCCGCTGCGTCCGCTTCTTCGGCGGACCGCTCGACGGCCGGGTCCAGGAGCTCGGGGACGCCGAGCCGGTGCCCGGCAGCGTCATCCGGCACATCCACCTGCACGCCGGCCCGAAGATCGAGACGCGCTACGAGCTCGGCCTCACCGAGGACGGCTGGGAGTACCGGGTCGCCGCGCCCTCCCGCAGTGAGGCCGAACCCGATGGCATCCGGGAGTCCTGAGGCCGTCCGGGGGTAGGGAGAACCCCCGCAGGGCGCGGGGGTGAACAGGACCCCGAAGAGGGCGGTCAGCACCGCTGTTCCAGCAGGTCGAAGCGGCCAAGCTCTACTGCATGCAGACAAGCCAGGGGGTCGCACGAGGCGGCCGGGACAGGTTTCTCGACGTCGTACGGGCGGGGGCCATCCTCGCCGTCATCACCCAGCACTGGGTCATGCCGGTGCTCTCCTACTCCGACGGCAAGCTGGCCACCGGCAACGCGCTGGCGACGCCGGGCTGGTGGGTCGTCACCTGGCTGTCGCAGGTGATGCCGCTGGTCTTCTTCGCCGGGGGCGCCGCCAACCTCATCTCGCTGCGCCGCGCCGAGTCGCCGCGCAAGTGGCTCGCCGCGCGGATCCGGCGCCTGATGGTGCCGGTGCTGCCGCTGATGGCGGTCTGGCTGGTCGTGCCGGACTTCCTGCGCGGCCTGGGGGTTCCGCCGCAGCCGTTGCAGGTCGGCAGCGCGATCGCCGCGCAGCTGCTGTGGTTCCTCGCGGTGTACGTGCTGGTCGTGCTGCTCACGCCGGTGATGGTCGCCGCGCACCGCCGCTGGGGCCTCAAGGTTCCGCTGGTGATGGCCGTGGCGGGCGTGCTCGTCGACGTCGCGCGCTTCAACGACCTCGGCTACATCGGTTACGCCAACGCGATCTTCGTCTGGGTCGCGGTGCACCAGCTCGGCTTCCACTACGTCGAAGGCCGGCTCGGCTCGCTGACCCGCCGCGGCGCGCTGACGCTGTCGGCCGCCGGCTTCGGCATCACCGCGCTGATGGTCGCGTTCGGCCCCTACCCGGCCAGCATGATCGGCATGCCGGGGGCGCCGGTGTCGAACATGAGCCCGCCGACCGTGCTGCTCGCGTTCCTCGCCGTCGGCCAGATCGGCTTGCTGCTCGCTTTCCGCCCGCAGCTCAACGCCCTGGCCGAGCGGCCGGGCATCGGGAACGCGCTCAGCTGGCTCGGCGCGCGGTTCATGAGCGTCTACCTGTGGCACATGCCGGCGCTGATCGTGGTGGCGGGCGTGACGGTCTACGGCCTCGGTTACGAAACCCCGGCGCCGGGCACGGTGCTCTGGCTGGTCATGGCGCCCGCGTGGTTCGCCGTGTGCGGCATGGTCCTGCTGGGCCTGCTGCGGCTGTTCGCCCACTTCGAGACGCAGCGTGACGCGTTCGCCGTCACCGCGAAGCTGCCGCAGCTGATCGTGGCCGGGCTCATGGTGTCGGGTGGCCTGCTCGGCCTCGCCGCCCACGGTTTCGCACCGCTGTCGGACGGGATCGCGCACGGCCCGGTGCCGTGGGTGGTGCTCGCGACGGCCGGATTCCTGTTGGCGGGCAAGCACATCCCGGTGACCGACCTCGGCACCCGGCTGCTGGGCCGCGCGGTCGCCGTCTCGGAACGGGCCACCGTCAGGCGCTGAGCAACCGCAGCGGGGTGTCGTGCAGGACGGCCCGCAGGAACGGCTCCCCCAGGCGATCGTCGGCTGCCCAGCCGGCGATCGCCTGCAGCTGTGTCGCGTAGGAGTACGGGATGTTCGGGAAGTCGGTGCCCAGCACGACGCGGTCGGCGACGTCGGCCAGCCGCGACGTCCAGTCCGGCGGCAGCGGCGACATCGCCTCGGCGAACGGCACCCCGACCATCGTCGTGTCGAGGTGCACCCGCGGGTACTTGGCGAGCAGGTCGAAGGCGGCGCCGAACTCCGGCATCGCCGAGTGCGCCAGCACCGCCGTCAGGCTCGGGTGCCGCGCCAGGACCTCTTCGAAGACCTGCAACCCGGTGAAGTCGCCCCGCAACGGACCGTGTCCACAGTGGACGACCACGGGCACGCCCGCGTCGGCCAGCGCGCCCCACACCGGCGTCAGCTGCTGGTCACGCGGGTCGTACGCGCCGACCTGCACGTGCGCCTTGAAGACGCGAGCGCCGGCCCGCAGCGCACTGTCCACAGCGGACCCCGCGCCCGGCTCCGGGTAGAACGTCCCGGTCGGCACGGCGTCCGGGACCCGCGACGCGAACTCCAGCGCCCATTCGGTCAGCCACTGCGCCATTCCCGGCTTGTGCGGGTAGACGAGCGGTGCGAACCGCGTCACGCCGAGGGTCTTCAGCGTGGCGATCCGGTCCTGCTCGTCGGTGCGGTAGTGCACCGGCCACTCGGTGCCGTAGTGCGTCGTGGCCCGGTCGAAGTACGCCCAGACCTTGTCCATCACCGGTTTCGGCAGGAAGTGGACGTGCAGGTCGACCAGGCCCGGCAGGCCGAGCGAAGACGTCCAGCGCGCGACGTCGGCGTCGTCGGAAGGCCCGGCCGTCACTCCGTGAACCGGCCCTTCAGCGCGCGCCCCATCGCCTTGCTGATGTCCCGCTCGGCGTCCCGCTTGGCCAGCGTCTGCCGCTTGTCGTAGGCCTTCTTGCCCTTCGCCAGCGCGATTTCGACCTTGACCTTGCCGTCCTTGAAGTACATCGACAGCGGCACCAGCGAGAGCCCGCTCTCCTTGGTCTTGCCGATGAGCTTCTCGATCTCCCGCCGGTGCAGCAGCAGCTTCCGGGTGCGCCGCGGGGTGTGGTTGGTCCACGTACCCTGCGTGTACTCCGGGATGTGCACGTTGCGCAGCCAGACCTCGCCGTCGTCGACGGTCGCGAACGCGTCCGCCAGGGACGCCTTGCCCTCGCGCAGGCTCTTCACCTCGGTACCCACGAGCACGAGACCGCACTCGTAGGTGTCGAGAATGGAGTAATCGTGCCGCGCCTTGCGGTTCGACACGATCACCTTCTGGCCACGTTCCTTGGGCATACGACCACTCTACGTGATTCTCTGGGCCGCGAGCAGCCGGTTAAACGCTAGTGCCGGACGTACAGCCGCAGCGTGACGTAACCGGTGAGAGCGGAGATGACCACGGACACCCCGAGCAGGATCGGCGCGACCGGGAACAGCAGTTCCAGCATGGTGATCTTCGGGAACACGTCACCGGTGAACACCGAGTCGAGGAAGCTCGCCTTGGTGAGCACCAGCATGACGATCCCGAGGACCGCGCCGACCACGCCGGCGACCACCGCCTCCAGGAGGAACGGCAGCTGGGTGTACCAGCGCGTCGCGCCGACCAGCCGCATGATGCCGACCTCGGTGCGCCGGGTGAACGCGGACACCTGGATCGTGTTCGCGATCAGCAGCAGCGCGGCGATGGCCATGATGAGCGCGGCGCCGAAGGCCATGTTGCGGACACCGTTGAAGGCGTTGAACACCCGGTCGAGGAACTTCTTCTGGTCGTCGACCTTCCGCACGCCCGGCTTGGTGCTGTAGGCCTGCACGATCGACTCGCTGCGGTCCGGGTCCTTCAGCTTCACGTGCAGCGAAGCGGGCAGGGACTCGGGCCCGGTGAGGGCCACCAGTTCGGGCTGGCTCTCGAAGATCTTCTTGAACCGGTCGAAGGCCTGGTCGCGGTTCTCGAACACGACCGACTCGACGCCGTCGTTGCCCTGCAGGTCCGAGCGCAGCGACTGGCACAGCGACTGGGTGCAGTTCTTGTCGTTCGCGCTGATGTCGTCGGTGAGGTAGACCGAAACCTCGACGTCGGCGAGGAAGTTGGACTTCATCTTGTCGATCGTCCGCACGGCCAGCAGGCCGCCGCCGAGCATGGCGAGCGACACGGCCGTGGTCAGCATCATCGCGATGGTCATCGTGATGTTCCGGCGCAGGCCGGTGATTACCTCACTGAAGACGAAACTGGCGCGCATGTCGGGTGCAGGTCCTTGGGGTCGGGGGCGTGCGGGGGTGGGCGGTCAGCGGCCGATGCCGTAGACGCCGCGGGCGTCGTCGCGGACCACCCGGCCGAGCTGCAGCTCGACGACGCGGCGCCGCATGGAGTCCACGATGCCGTGGTCGTGGGTCGCCATCAGGACGGTCGTGCCGGTGCGGTTGATCCGCTCCAGCAGCAGCATGATGTCCTGGCTGGTGTCGGGGTCCAGGTTCCCGGTCGGCTCGTCGGCGAGCAGCACCAGCGGCCGGTTCACGAACGCGCGCGCGATCGCGACGCGCTGCTGCTCACCACCGGAGAGCTCGTTGGGCAGCCGGTCCGCCTTGCCGTCGAGGCCGACGAGCTCGAGCACCTCGGGGACGACCTTCTTGATGGTCGGGCCGGGCTTGCCGATGACCTCGAGGGCGAACGCGACGTTCTCGGCCACGGTCTTGTTGGCCAGCAGGCGGAAGTCCTGGAAGACGCAGCCGATGGTCTGCCGCAGGCGGGGGACCCGGCGGCGGGCCAGCTTGGCGACGTCGAAGTTGGACACCATCACGCGGCCCTTGCTCGGCGTCTCTTCGCGCAGCAGCAGCCGGAGGAAGGTCGACTTCCCCGATCCCGAGGGACCGATGAGGAAGACGAACTCACCCTTTTCGATGTCGACGGACACCCGCTCGAGCGCGGGCCGCGTCGAGGTCTTGTAGACCTTGGAAACCTCTTCGAGCCGGATCACGATTCGGCATACTACCCACCGGTCTCGTGAAGCCCCGGTTGCCTGTGCCACCCGGGTGGAGCAAGGGGCGTTTGCGCACGGTGAGCGGTCGCGCGAACACCCCTTGCGCCGTTAAACGGCCGCCGACTGCTTCCGCCAGCGGATGCCGGCGTCGAGGAAGCCGTCGATCTCGCCGTCGAGGACCGCCGACGGGTTGCCGACCTCGAAGTCGGTCCGCAGGTCCTTGACCATCTGGTACGGGTGCAGCACGTAGGAGCGCATCTGGTTGCCCCAGCTGGAGCCGCCGTCCTTGAGCGCGTCCATCTCGGCGCGCTCTTCTTCCTTCTTGCGCAGCATCAGCCGGGCCTGGAGGACCTTCAGCGCGGCGGCCTTGTTCTGCAGCTGCGACTTCTCGTTCTGGCAGGAGACGACGATGCCGGTCGGCAGGTGCGTGATGCGCACCGCGGAGTCGGTCGTGTTGACGCTCTGCCCACCCGGGCCGGACGACCGGTAGACGTCGACGCGGATGTCCTTCTCCGCGATGTCGACGTGGTCGACCTCTTCGACCTCGGGCAGCACCTCGACGTGCGCGAAGGAGGTCTGGCGGCGGCCCTGGTTGTCGAACGGCGAGATCCGGACGAGCCGGTGGGTGCCCTGCTCGACCGAGAGGGTGCCGTAGACGTAGGGGGCGGTCACCGTGAACGTCGCCGACTTGATACCCGCCTCTTCGGCGTAGGAGATGTCGTAGACGTTGGTCGGGTAGCCGTGGCGCTCGGCCCAGCGCATGTACATGCGGAGCAGCATCTCGGCGAAGTCCGCGGCGTCGACGCCGCCGGCCTCGGAGCGGATGGTGACGACGGCGTTGCGGTCGTCGTACTCGCCGGAGAGCAGGGTGCGGACCTCGAGGCCGTCGATGGCCTTGCCCAGTTCGGCCAGCTCACTCTCGGCCTCGCCCATGCTGCCGGCGTCACCCTCGTCCCCGGCGAGCTCGTACAGCACGCCCAGGTCGTCGAGCCGCTGGCGCAGTTCACCGACCCGCCGCAGCTCGCTCTGCCGGTGGGACAGCTGACTCGTCACCTTCTGCGCGGCTTCCGGGTCGTCCCAGAGGTTGGGGCTCGAAGCCTGCTGCTCCAGGTCGGCCACCTGCGCGCGCAACGAGTCGAGGTCCATCACCGACTCGATCTGCGTCAGCTTGCCGGTCAGGTCCTTCAATGCCGCGTCGAACTCATCACTCACGTTTGTCGAGGTTACGGCAAAACCCACGACCGGTCGCGAGCACCGGTCGTGGGCGGGCGAACCTCAGGCAGACGGGATGGCGTCGAGCAGCTTCAGGGCGGCCTTGGCCTGAGCCTGGGCGAACTCGGCGACGGCCTTTTCGTAGGGCCCTTCGGCCGACTTCGTGGCCGTCTTCGCGTCGTCGAGCTGCTGGCCGTAGCTGGTGCGGGCCGACTCGAGGAGCGACCCGCGCTGCTTCGCGGTCAACGACCCGGCGTGCACGAGCCGCAGGATCAGCGGGCTGCGCAGGTGGTCGGGACCGGCCTCGGACGTCAGCCAGGTCTTGAAGGCCTTCTTCCCGGCGGCGGTGATCAGGTACTGCTGGCTGGAGCGCGGGCCCTGCTTGCCGAGCCGGACGAGGCCTTCCTTGGACAGCGCCGGGAGCTCCCGGTACACCTGACTGCGGGTGACGCTGAAGAAGGCACCGAAGCGCTCACCGGCGCCCGCGACGAGCTGCCCGCCGGTGGCGGGACCGTCGTGGAGCAGACCGAGCAGGGCGGCGGCTGTTGCATTCAATTCGGACACGCCCTCTACATTCCCACTTATCGGCGCCTGTGTCCACAGTGGTCAGCGGATCTGTCCATTGTGGCTAGTGAGATCCCCTCGTTCGGCCCAATCCGCTCTGGTCCACAGTGGACCTCGGACACGCAGCGCTACCACCGTGGCGCCACATTGGTCCGACCAGCCGCATCCGGACGGTCCTCACACCACCAGGCAGGTGAGTTCTCGCAGCGGCCGTCCCCGGCTGGCCCACTGTGGACACGCACCGCAACCATCGGCAAACGGAGTTCATCTGACGGAATCCGTCGTGATTCGACAGTTTCGCGGAAGAGTCGGCAGCGAAAGTCGTCCGGACATGACAAAAGAGGCGCGTTCCCGGTTTCCCGAGAACGCGCCTCCTGGTGGTAGCGGGGACAGGATTTGAACCTGCGACCTCTGGGTTATGAGCCCAGCGAGCTACCGAGCTGCTCCACCCCGCGCCGTTGTGGTACTTGAGAAAGATTACACGGTGCGTTCAAGGCGTTTACAGGGGGGTGCCAAAAGCCGCTGACCTGGGGTTACGCCTGCCCGAGCCACTGACGGGCGCCACCGAGGACGATCGCCAGGCCGTCCTCGAACCGGTCGCCGACGTTCCGGAGCACGTCGCCACCCGGCGCCCCGCGGTACCGCTCGTCCAGCTGCCCCGGCATCGGGTAGACGGCCTGCTCTTCGATGGTGAACCCGACGACGAAGCTGTAGACGGTGAACAGCACCTGCCCGGCCCGGCGCTCGTCCAGCCCGGCGTCGATGCTCCGGCGGAACGGGTGCTCCCCGACCAGGCTCAGGTCGCCGAGGTAGGTCCCGGCGAAGACCTTGCCGCCGTCGCGGTAGGCCAGCATCATCCGGCGCAGGGCCCGGGCGCGGTACGCGACGGCGTCCCACTCCTCCAGCGGCTCCGGCGGCTCCCGGTCCGCGTCGGCGTACATCTGCGTCGCCATCTCGTCGAGCAGTTCCTGCTTGTTCTTCATGTGCCAGTAGAGCGCCGGCGCCTTGACCCCGAGGTCGGCGGCGATGAGCCGCAGCGTGAGCCCGTTCAGGCCGACCTCGTTGAGCAGCTTCAGCCCGGCGCGGGCGATGTCCTGCCTGGTCAGGGCCATGGTGAAGGCCTCCTCAGCTTCCGCGCTTGACAGCTTAACGATGTTAAGGGCATCCTCGGGACACGTCAATTTAACGTTGTTAAGGGGATCCCATGAACGAGCTGACCACCGGGGTGGTGATCGCCGGAGCAGGCCCGACAGGCCTGATGCTGGCGAACGAGCTGGCACTGGCAGGCGTGGACGTAGTGGTCCTGGAGCGCCTCCCCGAGCGCACAGGCCTGTCAAAGGCCCTCAACCTCCAACCAAGAACAGCGGAGGTCCTGGACCTGCGAGGCCTGCTGGGAAGGGCAGAGGAGCGATCATTCGCCACGGTCCCCGAAGGCCACTTCGCGATGATCCCGGTGAGCTACGCGAGCTGGAACACCCGCCACCCCTACCAACTGGCCATCCCCCAAGCCCAGGTGGAAGCAGCCCTGGAAGAGCGCCTGGCCGAGCAGGGCGTAAAGGTCCTCAGAGGCCAAGAGCTGACGAGCTTCACGCAAGACGCCGAGGCCGTAACAGTCACCACACCGGACACCCGAATCCGAGCGTCCTACCTGGCCGGCTGCGACGGCGGCAGAAGCACAGTCCGCAAAGCACTAGGGATGCCCTTCGAAGGAATCGACGGCCGAGGCCACGGCGTAGTAGCAGACGTCCTCTTCGAGACACCCCCACAGGGAACCCAGAGCGAGTGGCGCTCAATGCGCAACATCGTCACCACAGACGGCATAGGCAAGTACACAGGCCTGATCCCCCTGTCCGAACCCAACCTGTACCGCCTGGCCTACGGAGACCGCCTGAACCGCCCAGCAAACCTCCGAGCAGAGGTAACGGACGAAGAAGTAGAAACAGCGATCACCAAGGCCTACGGCACAGAAACCAAGATCAAGGAGATCCGCTGGGCCTCCCGCTTCGGCGACGACTCAAGACTGGCAGCAAGCTACAAGGAAGGCCGAGTCCTCCTGGCAGGCGACGCAGCCCACACCCACTTCCCAGCAGGAGGCCAAGGCCTCAACCTAGGCGTCCAGGACGCAATGAACCTAGGCTGGAAACTAGCAGCAGAACTAAAAGGAAGAGCCCCAAAGAACCTACTGGACACGTACGAACAAGAACGCCGCCCAGTAGCAGAAGCAGTACTACAAAACGTAGCAGCCCAATCAGCCCTGATCCCCACAACCCCAGAACTACTAGCACTAAGAACAATCTTCAGAGCACTAACAGAACTCCCAGAAGGCCAGCACTACTTGTCAGGCCTGGTATCAGGCCTAAGCATCACCTACCCAAGCAAGGAAGACACCCACCCGGCAACAGGAACCCGCCTACCAGACTTCAAGACAAAAGAAGTCCACGCAAGCAAGTGGTTCCACAAAGGAACGTTCGTCCTACTGACAACAGAACCAGCAGAAAAACCCCACCCACAGGTAGAAGTCGCCCAAGTAGACAAACTCCCCTGGCACAACGTCACACGAGCCCTGATCCGCCCAGACGGCTACGTGGCAAACACAACAGGAGAAACAAAGAGCTGGCTAACCTGACAACCCGTCCACCCGAAGGGGGGTCCAGGGGCGGCGAAGCCCCCCTGGCGGGGGTCTGGGGGTTCGACCCCCAGGGCAAAATGCGAAGGAGGCCCGGTCGACGTTCTCCGTCGACACAGGCCTCCTGCATCTGTAGCGGGGACAGGATTTGAACCTGCGACCTCTGGGTTATGAGCCCAGCGAGCTACCGAGCTGCTCCACCCCGCGTCGTGTTCCCTACTTTACGCCCGGGTTTCGGGTGGGCGCAAAGCAGGGGTCGCTTAGGTAACGGAGGTCACCCGCCGGGCTGGCTGGTGGTTGTCGTCGTGGGTGTTGTGGCCGGTTGTGCCTTGGCTGCCTGGTACGCCTTCGCCGCTGCGTCGAGGGCGGCGAGGGCCGCGCCCTGGTCGGCGAAGTTGCCGGATTTCTGGGCGGCCTGGAGCTTGGTGATGGCCGATTCGATGTCGGCGGCCGCCTTGTCGAGGGCCGCGTTGCCGCCGCCGGTGTTGGGCGGTGTCGTGGTCGGCGTCGTCGTCGGGGTGGTCGTCGGCTGGCCGGCCTGGGGCGGTGTGGTGGTGGCCGCTCCGGTGCCGGCGCCGAAGACCTGGTCGAGGGCTTCCTGGAGGGTGGCGCCGTAGCCGACCTTGGGTCCGTAGGAGACGAGGACGCGGGCCAGCTGTGGATAGCTGTTCTGGTTGCGCTGCCGGATGTAGACGGGTTCGACGTAGAGGAACCCTTCGGCGACCGGCAGCGTGATCAGGTTGCCGTAGATGGGGATGACGTTGGGGTTGTTGAACAGCGTGCGGTCCTGTGCGACGCGTGGATCGCTCTGGAACCGGTTCTGGACCTGGACCGGGCCGTCGACCTGGGTGGCGCCGGTGGCCGCGCTGGGTAGCTGGAGGACGCGGATCCTGCCGTAGTCCTGTGGATCGGAGGACACCGTCATCCAGGACGCGAGGTACTGGCGTTGGAGACCGGTGAGCGAGCTGGTCAGCTGGAACGTCGGTTTCGTCTGGCCTGGAGTGTCGGCCAGGACGTAGTAACCGGGCTGGTTGGCGGCGCCCGCCGCGGCGGGGTTGGCGCCGCCTTCGGCCGTCGGGTCCTGCGGGACGCTCCAGAAGGCCTGCTGGGAGTAGAACTCCTGCGGGTTGCTCACGTGGTAGCGGGACAGGAGCTCACGCTGGATCTTGAAGAGGTCTTCGGGGTAGCGGAAGTGGGACCGCAGGTCCGGGGAGATCTCGGAGCTGGGTTTCACGAGTCCGGGGAAGACCTTCTCCCAGGCGTTGAGGACCGGTTCGTTGTCGTCAATCGAATACAGGTTCACGGTGCCGTTGAAGGCGTCGACCGTGGCCTTGACCGAGTTCCGGATGTAGTTGATGGAGCTGTTGCCCTGGCGGGCGACGCCGTTGAGGGAGTCGTTGGTGGCCGCGCCGAGCTGCGTCTGCTGCGAGTACGGGAAGTTGTTGATGGTGGTGTAGCCGTCGATGATCCACTGGATCTTGCCGTCGACGACCGCCGGGTACGGGTCGCCGTCGAGGGTCAGCCACGGCGCGACCTTGCTGACGCGGTCACGCGGGTCGCGGTTGTACATGATCTTGGAGTTGTCGCCGATGGCGTCGGAGAACAGGATGTTGCGTTCCCCGTATTCGGCGGCGAAGGCGAGGCGGTTGAACCAGTTGTCGATCGGGACGCCGCCGGTGCCCTTGTAGGTGTAGCGGTCGGTGGCGGTGTCGTACTCGCCGGGCGCGTTGCCCGACGTGCCGCCGACGATGGCGTAGTCGGAGTCCGCGGCGGACAGCTCGCCGTAGTAGATGCGGGGTTCCTTGACCTCGATGCCGGGGGCGGTCCCGTTGGCGCCGGCACCGGTCGGGTTCTGCGTGTCGCTGGTGGTGGCGATCGGGTAGCCGCCGTCGGAGTTGGCGTCCTTGACCGCGCGGTCGATCGTGTTGGCCGGGGCGGCGACGAAGCCGTTGCCGTGGGTGTAGACGAGGTGCTTGTTGATCCAGCTGGTCTGGTTGCCGGTCAGGCCCTCGGTCTTGATCTCCTTGGCCGCGACGATGTAGTCCTGTGTGGTGCCGCCGACGGTGTAGCGGTCGATGTCCAGCTTGGCCGGGAAGCCGTAGAAGTTCTCACGGCCGACGCGCTGGGTGAACGTGTCGGAAAGGACGTTCGGGTCGAGCAGCCGGATGTTCGACATCGTCCCGGTGTCGGCCTTGACCTCGCTCGCGGTCGCGTCGGACTTGCCCGAGTACTGCTGGTACTGGACGTCCGTCAGGCCGAACGCCTTGCGGGTGGCGTCCATGTTGCGCTGGATGGACGTCGCTTCCTTCTCGTTCGCGTTCGGCTTGACCGAGAACTGGTCGAGGATGGCGGGCCAGGCGACACCGACCAGGATGCTCGACAGGATCAGCAGCACGAGGGCGATGGCCGGCAGCTGCAGGTTGCGCAGGAACGCGCCGGCGAAGAACGCGATCGCGCAGATCACCGAGATGCACAGCAGGATCAGCTTGGCCGGCAGCACCGCGTTCAGGTCCGTGTAGGTGGCCCCGATGAACAGTGGGGCGCCCCGGTCGGACAACAGCAGGTTGTACCGGTCCAAGAAGTACTCGGCGGCCTTCAGGAGCACGAAGAGGCCGACCGTGATGGCGAGCTGCGCGCGGGTCGGGCCGGCGAGCTGGCCGCCCTTGCCGGCGAGCCGGATGCCGCCGAAGACGTAGTGCGAGATCAGCGCGCCGAAGAAGGAGATGACGACGGTGATGAACAGCCAGCCGAGCAGCCAGTTCCAGAAGGGCAGGCTGAAGGCGTAGAAGCCGACGTCGTTGCCGAACTCGGGATCGGTCTGGCCGAAGGAGGTGCCGTTGAGGAACAGCTGCACGACCTGCCAGTCGCCCTGGGCGGACAGGCCGGCGATCAGGCCGGTCAGCACCGGGATGCCGATCCCGAAGAGCCGGATCCGGGCGACGATCGCCGAGCGGTAGCGGGCCAGCGGGTCGTCGGCGCCGGAGATCGGCACGAAGACCGGGCGGGTCCGGTAGGCGATCATCAGGCTGATCGCGAGCGCGCCGCCGACGAGCAACCCGACGGCGAAGAACAAGATGACGCGCGTGATCACCTGCGTGGTGAACACCGACCGAGCACCGACCTCGCCGAACCACAGCCAGTCGACGTACGTGTCCAGCAGGCGGGCCCCCAGCAACAGCGCGAGCACGATCACCGCGGCGATGATGAGGAGGATCCGGCTGCGCCGGGACAGCTTCGGCAGGCTCACCGGGGGCCGAGTCGCCACGACACGCTCCTGTCTTCGTCAATGCTTGCGGAGGCGCGAGCGCCCCCTGATTCCCTAACTCTACGGATGCCGGGTGAAGTTCCCGGGACCCGCCCAAACCGGACTCGCGACGGCGTCGCGCGGGGCGCCTGCGACCATGTGCGCATGAACGAACCGCACCCGGCCGTCCCCGGTGTCGCCGCCCTCGCCCGTGAGATCGAGGACTTCATGGCCGCGGCCGGCTGGGACCAGCCGCCGCAGCTGTTCGCTCTGGTGCCGACGGCGGCCCTGCTGGACGAGCAGCCGGAGCTGGCGGGGCAGCTGGACCGGGCCAACCCGCTGACGCCGGTGGCGCAGGAGGCGCTGCCCGACGGCGACCTGGCCGAGGCACTGGGCCGGATCGCCTGGCCCGATCTGGTGATCGGGTGCGCGCTGGCGCAGGAGATCATCGTGCTGCCGCCGGGCTCGGAGTCGGAGCTGCCGGACGTCGCCGAGGCGGACGCGGACAGCCTGCGGCGCGCCGCCGCCGACCACCCCCAGCGGACCGAAGCCCGGCTGGTGGCCGCGGTGCTGCGCGACGGCGAGCGCTCGTGCGTCATGCGCCTGCGCGGGATCGGCACGGCCGAAGACAGCGACGAGTCCGTGGACGAGATCGTGGAAAGTCCCGACCTGGCCCCGAACCTGGTCGAAGCGCTGAAGGCGACGCTGCTGCCCTGACGCTCAGCACGACGCGGTCGGCCGTCCCGCCTTGAGGTTGGCCAGCTGGGCGAGCGCGTCGTCCAGTGTGGACACCTTGATGAGGTTCAGCCCGGCCGGCGCGGTGGTCTTGGCCTCGGCGCAGTTGTGCTCGGGCACGAGGAAGTCGGTCGCGCCGGCTTCCCGGGCGCCGACGACCTTGAACGAGATCCCGCCGATCGGGTCGACCTCACCCGTCTCGGTGATCTCGCCGGTGCCGGCGATGTGCCGCCCGCCGGCCAGGTCGCCGGTCTGGAGCCGGTCGATGATCGCGAGGGTGAACATCAGCCCGGCCGACGGGCCGCCGACGTCCTGCAGCGAGATCGTCACGTTGAACGGCGCGTCGGCGCGGTCGACCGCGGTGAGGCCGATGAAGCCCTCCTTGCGGTCCGGGCGCGAGGCGAGGGTCAGCGGCACGGTCCGCTCCGGCTGGCCGTCGGACTGGAAGGTGATCTGGACGGTCTGGCCGGGCAGGGTGCCGGCCAGCGCGGCCCGGACGTCCCCGGCCTCGACGATCTTCTTGTTGTTGACCGTGATCAGCTTGTCGCCCGGGGCCAGCACGTGGTCGGCGGGGCTGCCGGAGACGATCTCCTTCGCCAGCACCTTCACCGGGTAGCCGAGCTTGCGCAGCGCGGCGACCTGGGCGTTGGTCTGCGAGTCCTGCAGCTGCTGGATGTTCTCCTGCTTGACCTGTTCGTTCGTCTCGCCCGGCTTGAAGTACTCCTCGCGCGGCGCCAGCGCGTACCGGCCGCTCGCCCAGAAGCCGAGACCCTGGAACAGGGTGACGCCGTCGTGCAGGGAGACGGTCGTCATCCGCAGCTCGCCGGTCGTCTGGAAGGTCTGGTGACCGGCGACCTGGATGACCGGGTTGCCGGCCGCGTCGCGACCGAGCGTGTCGTAGGTCGGGCCCGGGCTGATCGCCACGAACGGCACCGGCACGACCGAGCCGAGCACGACGAACACCAGGAACAGCGAGCCGCTGACCACGAGCGTCCAGCCCCGGCGGGTCATCCGCCGGGCCTCTCCGGCCTGCTCCGGCGGCGTTTGCGGCGGAGTCGTCGCGGGGGCGGTCTCGGTGCTCTCCTCGGAGGACTTGGTCACGCCCGACAGCGTACGGTGACCGTGTTCGCTTCTCGGTGAAGGCCACGCACATGGGTCCGGTTGACGCGCTTCGGGGCGCCCGACCCGCGTACGGTGGACCCATGAGCAAACCCCCGTTCGGCTTCGGACCTTCCGATCCCGACAAACGAGGTGAGAACGATCCCTCGGAGGGCGGGCAGCAGTCCGGCGCCGAGGCCTTCAACCAGCTCGGTCAGATGCTGAGCCAACTGGGCCAGATGCTCAGTCAGGCCGGCACTTCCAGCGGGCCGGTGAACTACGACCTCGCCAAGCAGATCGCCCTGCAGAACCTGGGCAGCGCCGGCAACACCGGTGAGAGCAAGCTCGGGTTCTCGGGCGGAGACGACTCGAACGCCGCCGTGCGCGACGCCGCCCACCTCGCGGAGATGTGGCTCGACCCCGCGACGTTCCTGCCCGCGGGCGCGACGTCGACGGTCGCCTGGTCACCGCGCACCTGGGTGGAGAAGACGCTGCCGACGTGGCAGCGGCTCTGCGACCCGGTCGCCCAGCAGATCTCGGGCGCCTGGATGCAGGCGCTGCCGGAGGAGGCCAAGCAGGCCGCCGGCCCCCTGATGCAGATGATGGGGCAGATGGGCGGGATGGCCTTCGGCTCCCAGCTCGGCAGCGCGCTGGCCCAGCTCGCGTCGGAGATGCTGACCTCCAGCGAGATCGGCCTGCCGCTGGCCCCGGCGGGGACGTCGGCGCTGCTCCCGGCGAACATCGAGAAGTTCGCCGAGGGCCTGGAGCTGCCGAACAGCGAGATCCTCGTGTTCCTGGCCGCCCGCGAGGCCGCCCACCAGCGGCTCTTCACGCACGTGCCGTGGCTGCGCCAGCGGCTGCTGGCGACGGTCGAGGAGTTCGCGCACGGGATCACCGTCGACACGTCGGCGCTGGAGTCCCTGGCCGGCCAGATCGACCCGGCGAACCCGGCGAGCATCGAAGAGGCCATGTCGTCCGGGCTCCTGGAGCCGCAGACGACGGAGGAGCAGAAGGGCGCGCTGAACCGCCTGGAGACCCTGCTGGCCCTGGTCGAGGGCTGGGTCGACGTGGTGGTCGCCGAGGCGGTCGGTGATCGCCTCCCGGGTGCGGACGCCCTGCGCGAGACCCTCCGCCGCCGCCGCGCGACCGGTGGTCCGGCCGAGCAGACGTTCGCCACCCTGGTGGGCCTGGAGCTGCGCCCCCGCCGCATGCGCGCGGCGTCGACGCTCTGGAACATGGTGGGCGAGCAGCACGGCATCGAGAAGCGCGACGCCCTGTGGTCCCACCCGGACCTGATGCCGACGGCCGAGGACCTGGACGAGCCCCTGGACTTCTCGGCGCGAGTCGGCGAGGCCGGTTCCCTCGACGACCTGGACCCGATCGCCGAGCTGGAGCGCACCGAGCGTTCGGAGCGCGAAGAGCGAGAAAAGTCGGACCCGCCGTCTACCGACGACGACAACCCCAAACCGTAAGCAGTTCTCCACCACCCGGGCGCCTCGCTTCGCGAGGCGCCCGGTCTGCATTCCACCCACCGCCGTGTCGACCCCCCAATCACAAGTGTCGACCCCCCAATCACGCGAGCCGCCCCTCCAGACACGCAAGCCGACCCCCTGGGCACGCGAACCCGACCCTCCAGACACGCCAACCGACCCTCCAGGCACGCAAGCCGACCCTCTGGGCGCGCAAGCCGACCCTCCAGGCACGCGAGCCGACCTTCTAGGCACGCGAACCGACCCTCTGGGCACGCGAACCGACCCTCCAGGCACGCGAGCTGACCCCTGGCTACATGAGTCGTCCCTGCAAGCACGCGTGTCGTCCGCCCAGGTACGCGAGTCGTCCCACCAAGTACGCGAACCGACCTCGCCGGGCACGTAAGCCGACCGTCCAAGTACGCGTGTCGTCCAACCGAGTACGCGTGTCGTCCAACCAGGTACGCGAGTCGTCCAACCAGGTACGTGAACGACCGCCTCGGCCCCGCGAACCCCAACCCTTCAGGCGCGCGAACCAACCGCCCTGGCCTCGCAGACCTCGTCACGCACCCGAGCCCGCCGACCAGCCATCACCACGCCCCAACGTAACCGGGGTGACCCGCACCAGCGGATCACCCCGGTTACGTCCGGAACCATCACCCGGTCAGTCCTCGGTGGAGATCCCCCACCCGGCTGCCGCCGACAGCCCTTCCAGGTACCCGATCGCTCGTTCCGCCTTCGGGTACCGCTGCACCAGTGCCCAGAACGCCGCGTCGTGCCCGGGCTCGCGCAGGTGCGCCAGCTCGTGCACCAGGACGTAGTCCAGCACCCAGGGTGGAACCTTCCTCAGGAAGTCGCTGACCCGGATGGTCGCGTCGACCGGGGTGCAGGACGCCCACCTCGTGCGCATCGGCGGCACCCAGCGGACGCTCGCCGGCACCGCGGTGCCGCCCAGGTACTTGCCCGACAGCTGCGCGCATCGCGCCAGCAGGGCTTCGTCCGACGCCTTGGGGGACGCCGGCCGACGTGGTTCCGAGCGCTGTAGCTTGCGCTCCATCTCGGCGACCCAGTGTTTCTCCTCCGCCCTCGTCATCCGCGCCGGGATGAGCACGACGAGCGTGTCGTCGTTCCAGTACGCGGTGACCGTCCGGTGCCGGCGCTGGCTGCGCCGCACTTCGACCTTGTGTTCAGGTGTGTCCGACGGGGGGTTCGTTTCCCCCCGGCCCCTCAGCGAGGGCATCCGTGCTTCGACCACTCGACAACGGTAAGGCCACCCACCGACAATCCCGAGCGCCTTAAGGTCACAGCCCCGAGTTGTCCACAACTACTCCCACCTGTGGACAACTCGGCCGTTCCGGGTCCTTTCGGGGCGTCCGGGTCGGTGCCGGGTGCGATCCTGCGGACATGCTCCTCTCGACCGCGGACATGCCACCGGTGCTGCTGCCCGCCTTTCCCGCCCTGCTCCCGGGCCTGACGGTGCTCGAACGCGGCCCGGACGAGATCCAGATCGGCCTCGACCCGCGCCACGGCGTGGCCATCGAAGGCCTGCCCGCGAGCCTCGTCACGCGGTTGCGCCTGCTCGACGGCAAGCACCCCGTCGAGCGGGTCTTGCTCGCCGAGAGCGAACACGGTGATCAGCTGCGCACGCTCCTGCTCCAGCTGACCGCCCTCGGCCTGGTCACCGAGGCCGGCCCGCCCGGCGCCGCCGGTCCCCGCGGCGAAACCGGCATGTGGTCGCTGCGGGCCCGCCACCACCAGACCGCGCTGACCGACCGGCGGCGCGCGACGGCGATCTCCGTGCACGGTGACGGCCGCCTGGCGGTCGCCGTCGCCGTGCTGCTGGCCAACGCCGGGATCGGGCACGTCGAGCCGCGGCTGCCCGGCGTGGTGACCGAGCACGACATCGGCACCGGCTTCACCGACGCGGATCTGGGCCGTCCCCGGGGCCAGGTCGTCGGCGAGCTGCTCCGCCGGGTCGACCCGCGGGTCCGCGTCACCCGGCTCCACGACCGGTACCCCGACCTGGTGCTGCTCACCGACGCGATCGTGCCCGCGCCGGAGGTCGTCGCCGAGCTGATGGAGGACGGCGTCCCGCACCTGGCGGTCCGGGTGCGCGACGGGACCGGCATCGTCGGGCCGCTGGTGGTGCCGGGCCGCAGTTCGTGCCTGCGCTGCGCTGACCTGCACCGGACCGACCTCGACCCGTGCTGGCCGCGCGTCGCCGGCCAGCTCGCCGGGCGGCACCAGCGGCCGGACCTCGGCGCGGTCCAGGCGTGCGCGTCGCTGGCCGTCGCGCAGGCCATGCGGCTGCTCTCGCCGAACGAGCTGGCGCCGCCGCCGTGGAACGCAACCCTCGAGATCGACGCCTTCGACGGCCGTATCCGCCACCGCGGCTGGCCGCCGCACCCGAGGTGCGGGTGTGGTCCGCCGCCCCTACCGCAGGAGACGTAGGCCACTAAGACGCCGCGAGCAGGCTGCGCGTGGCCGTGCGCGCAAGGCAGAATCGACGAGGTGACCGACTTCCGCGACGCCGCCGATCGTGACACCGCGATGCCGAGCAAGGGTGCGGCCCGCACCGCCAAGCTCGCCAGCCTCCCGCTCGGGATCGCCGGGCGGGCGGTGGGCGGCTGGGGCAAGCGGCTCGCGGGCCAGAGCGCGGAGCAGGTGAACGCCACGCTCTCGGCGAAGGCCGCCGAGCAGTTGTTCGAGGTGCTCGGCACGCTCAAGGGCGGGGCGATGAAGTTCGGCCAGGCGCTGAGCGTGTTCGAGGCCGCGGTGCCGGACGACATGGCGAAGCCCTACCGCGAAGCGCTGACGAAGCTGCAGGCCGCGGCGCCGCCGATGGCGGCCCGGCAGACCCACCGGGTCCTCGCCGAGCAGCTCGGCCGTGGCTGGGCCGGCCGGTTCACCTCGTTCGACGACCAGCCGGCGGCGGCCGCGAGCATCGGCCAGGTGCACCGCGCGGTCTGGCACGACGGCCGCGAGGTCGCGGTCAAGGTCCAGTACCCGGGGGCCGACGAGGCGCTGCGCAGCGACCTGCGGCAGCTGCAGCGGTTCAGCAGGCTGTTCCAGGCGTTCGTGCCCGGCACCGAGGTCAAGCCGCTGCTGGCCGAGCTCGCCGCGCGGATGAACGAAGAGCTCGACTACCAGTCCGAGGCACAGCACCAGCGGGCCTTCGCGAAGGCGTTCGAGGGCGACCCCGGCATCCTGGTGCCGCGCGTCGTGGCCAGCGCGCCGAAGGTCGTCGTGACGGAGTGGGTCAGCGGCACACCGCTGTCGAAGGTGATCGCCGACGGCGACCGCGAGACGCGGAACCTGGCCGGCCGGCTGCTGGCGGAGTTCCACTACTCCTCCCCCGAGCGCGTCCACCTGCTGCACTCGGACCCGCACCCGGGCAACTTCATGATCACCCCCGACGAGCGGCTGTGCGTCATCGACTTCGGCGGCGTGGCGCGCCTGCCCGAGGGCATCCCCCGCCACCTGGGCGAGATGACCCGGCTGGCCCTCGACGGCGAGTCCGCCGACCTGATGCGCCTGCTGCGGGAGAACCGGTTCATCCGGCCGGACAGCGACCTGTCCGCGGACGAGGTGCTCGCCTACCTGGCGCCGTTCACCGAGCCCCTGGCCGAGCCGATGTTCCACTTCACGCGCAAGTGGATGCAGCGGCAGGCCTGGCGGGTCGGCGACAGCCGCGGCAACGACTTCCGCGTGGGACGCTCGCTCAACCTGCCGCCCGAGTACCTGATGATCCACCGGGTCACGGCGGGCTCGACCGGAATCCTCTGCCAGCTCGACGCCGAGATTCCGGCGCGAGCCATCGTGGAGCGCTGGCAGCCCGGTTTCGCCGCCTGAGTTGTCCACAGGCCGGGCCGCCAGCGGTGGATTCCGGGCGAGTTGTCCACAGCTGCGGGAAACGGGGTTCCACCCGGTTGGCGCAGCGGTCATGCTCGGTTCATGACCGCTACTCATCGCACCGATCCACTCGCCCTCGGTAATCCCGACACGTGCGAGGTGATGAACCTCGAACAGCTACGCAGGGCCGGGGTGTCCGATCGAAGAACCCGGCGGCTCTGCGGCCCCGGCGGGCCGTGGCGCCGCTTGCACCCCGGTGTCGTCCTGCTGCGCAACACCACCCCGACCCGGCAGAACCTGTTGCACGCCGCGATCGTGCGGTACGGGTCGAAGGTGGTGATCACCGGCGCCGACGCCCTGCGGGCCCACGGCGTGAAGTGCCCGGCGGTGGGCGAGATCGAGCTGCTGGTGCCCGACTTCTGCCGCGTCACGGCCAGGTCGGGGATCCGCGCGACCCGGACGTCCCGGATGCCGGACCCGGTGCTGGTGGACGGCCTGCCGTTCGCCCCGCCGGCCCGCGCGGCGCTCGACCTGGCGAGGGCGGAGTCCGACCCGGCACGGATCCGGCAGCTGCTGACACTGCCGCTCTACTGGGGCCTGTGCGACCGGCAGCAGCTGCTGGCCGAGCTCGAGGCGGGTCCCCAGCGCGGTTCGTCGGCGGTTCGGAAGGTGCTGCGCCGCCTCGACGAGGGCCCGATCCGGGCCCACGGCCTGGCGACGCGGGTCCTCGACGCGGCGCTGCTCCCGCCGCCGGCCTGGGACGTCACGATCTGCGACCGCCGCGGTCGCCGCATCGGCGAGGCCGACGCGTGGTGGGACGAGATCGGCCTGGCCTGGCAGTACCGCTGCGGCCCAGGCACCGGAGGTGGCTTCTCACACCTGGCTCTGGCGGCGACGGGCATCGTCCTGGTCCGCTGCACGGTCCACCAGCTGCGCAAGGTCCCCCGCGACGTGGCCAAGGAGCTGGTCCAGGCCTACGGCGACGCGGCCCGGACACCTCGCCCCCGGGTTCGGACCCTGCCCCTGCCCTCGATCGGAGGCGCGGCATGACCGGTGTCAGTAGGCGGCGAGCCGCGCCCCGCCGGAATCACCCCTCGACTCCGACACCGGACATCGACCCCGCCCTCGATCGGCGCGGCACGACCGGTGCCGGCAGGCGGCGAGCCCGCGGCTCCGAGTCCGGACGCTGCCACCGGCCTCGATCGGGGGCACGCCGTGACCGGTGTCAACGAGCGGCGCCGGATCCCGCTCGTCCCGAGTCCGCACGCAGCCCTGCCCTCGATCGGAGGCGCGCCATGACCAGTGTCAGCGAACGGCGCCGAGATCCCCCTTCGCCCCCGAGTCCGCACGCTGCCCTGCCCTCGATCGGGCGCGCCATGACCGGTGTCAGCAAGCGGCACCGGGATCCCCTTCGCCCTGAGTTCGGACGCTGCTCTGCCCTCGATCGGCGGCGCGGCATGACCCGCGTCGGCAGGCGGCGAGCCGCAGCTCCGAGTCCGGGAGTTCGACACGGCTACCCGACACCAGGCAGCGACCTCACCAGTACTCGTCCGGCAGCTTGCCCTCGATGTCTCGCACGTGCTGCCGCGCGCAGTCCGGGCACAGCCACCGCACGGTGCCGCGCTCGCGGGTGGACACCCAGGCGAGCGCCGTAGCCGGGTCCTCGTCCGGGCTGCGGGTGCGCCCGCAGCGTGTGCACCCGACGGGTTCGGGCGCGCTCACCGCGACCGTCCACTGTGGATCGCCTTGGCGCCGAACAGGTACAGGTCGGCACGGTGGCCGAGGAAGGCGGGACCGTCCGGATCGACGAGCGCGGCAACCGTCGCGCGGTCGTCGGAGTCGAGCCGGTCCCCCACCGACTCGGCGAGCCAGCCGACGCGGTGCACCACGTACTCGCGCAGCAGGTCCGAGCCGGGCATCGGGTGGTCGATGAGCGCGCCGAACGACTCGACGTCCTCCAGCCCGGCCTCGCGAAGCGCGCGCGGCCAGCCGTAGGGCAGGGCGACGCTGCCGGCGATCCCGGCACGCATCCCGGCGAACCACTCGGCCCGCGCGGCGAGCAGCCGTTGCTCGAGACCGGGCCGTCCGATCCCGAGATCCCAAGGGAGGCAACGCATTTCGAGCCCGCCTTCGGAAATGGCGAGCACCGCACCGGGCCGCAGCAACCCGGCCAAGGTCCGCAGCGCGGCCTGCTGATCACCGACGTGGTGCACCACGCCGGACGCCCACACCAGGTCGGCGGCGGGCAGCCGGTCGGCCAGACGCGGGTCGGCGAGGTCACCGTGCACGCCGACGACCTCGACGCGCTCGCCGGCGACCGCGCCCACGGCCCGCTGCGCTTCGGCGAGCAACGCGGGCGTGGCGTCGAGCAGCACGATGGTGCCGCCGTCGAGTTCACGCGCGAAGTGCACGCTCATCCCACCGGCCCCGCACCCGACGTCGACCACGGTCGGCCGCCCGGCCGACCCGGAAAGGAGCCGCCGCGCGACGGGCGCGAGCGCTTCGGCGTCGAGAGCATCGGCCATGCGCAGCTGGGCGAGCCGATCCGCCCAGTCGATGTCGTCGTGGGTGTGTACGGACATCACCCCATTCAACACCGCCACCCGACCAGCGGAAACCCAGCACGAAAGCCCCTGCCACCCGAAGGCGGCAGGGGCCTGCGCTCAGCTCTGGTCCTGGTACCGCTCCGCTCGCTGAGCCGCCCATCGGGCTACTCGGCTCCACCGGCG
This sequence comes from Amycolatopsis sp. NPDC088138, assembly GCF_044741685.1. NCBI lineage: Bacteria > Bacillati > Actinomycetota > Actinomycetes > Pseudonocardiales > Pseudonocardiaceae > Amycolatopsis > Amycolatopsis sp. NPDC088138. The sequence continues at coordinate 14,255 of NZ_JBIUTB010000004.1, read as the reverse complement.
GACGGCACGGGCGCTACCTCGGGCCCGCTGGGCGCGGACCCCTTCCTCCAGATCCCGTATTCGGGCCCTGGACAGTTCTTCGTAAAGCAACATCTCGCTGATCTCCTCGATCTCGGTCTTCGTCAGCTGCAGTTGCACGCGCGTGCGTGCTTCGTGATCCCTCGTGGTGACCGGTTCGACGCTCATGCGGCGGCGCTCCGGTGGTCGCCGCTCTTGGCGGCGACGGGCTCGACGGTGGCGTTCTTGCGGGGACGGCCACGGGGCCGCTTGCGCGCGATCACGACACCGCGCTCGAAGATCTCGCCACCCCAGACGCCCCACGGCTCACGCCGGGCCAGTGCGCCGGCCAGGCAGGCCTCGCGAACCGGGCAGTCGGCGCAGGACGCCTTGGCGCGCTCGAGCTCGGCCGGGGACTCGGCGAACCAGAGGTCCGCGTCGCCCGAGCGGCAGGGCAGAGCCACGTCCGGGACGGTGACGGGGTCGAGCAGGTCGGCGAATATTGCCTCACCCGCGGTGTAGGCGATGGCCGAAGACATGTGAGTTCCTCCTTGTGTCGTACGGGTTTCGGTTTGAGACATGGGGCTGGGCAAAGCTGTTCCTCTTGGGTTGTGCAGCCAAAAACACGAAGGCCGCGGATCCGGGTTTTCCGGTTCCGCGGCCTTCGTGAGCCTCAGTGTCCTGACTGGGTCAGGAACTTCGCTCCCGTATCGACAACGGAACACGGAACTGCTTGATGGTCGGCAGATCAGCCTGCGGGTACGCGGCGATAACGCCCTCGTTCCCGAAGGCGACGACATCGCCGGTGGCCCACTGCCGCATGACGCGGCGCGTGCCACGGATCCCGTGCGCGCTCACGGGCACACCGGTGCCCGGGCGCGAAGCGGCCGCAACTTCCGCGGCGCAGGACAGACGGGTGCCCGGGTTCGTGAGCGTCAGATTGATGGTCATTTCACCGGCACCTCCTTCGTCTGTACTCTGCACACGTGGCCGCAGAGCGGCACTCACGTGGATCCCCAGCCCGAGCCGTTCCGGCTCGGTACTGGCAGGTTATTGCCCCTCACCACACCGGGGCAACTTAATTACGGGAAAATCCTCGAAGTTACGAAGATCGCCCCTGAGCAGCGGGTTCGCCGCGTGGATCATGGTCCCGACGCGGTCAAGACCACATCAAGATCGTCAGGACCTTCCGGACCTTCAGGACTCCGCCGACGCGCGGACGACGCCGAGGATCTCGGTGCCGAAGCGTTCGAGCTTGGTCGCGCCGATCCCGGAGATCGACACCAGCGCCGCTTCGTCGAGCGGGCGCTGCTCGGCGACGGCCATCAGCGTCGCGTCCGTGAACACGACGAACGGCGGCACCTTGAGCTCCCTGGCGCGGTCGGCGCGCCAGGACTTCAACCGCTCCAACAGGTTCTCGTCCACCGACGACGGGCAGCGGCCGCAGCGGCCGAGCTTGATGTCGAGGGTCTCCAGCAGCGGGCCGCCGCACACCCGGCAGCGCGTCTTCACCGGCGCCGCCGGCTTCTGCTGCGACCGCGCGGCCCGGGCCGCCGGGTGGTCCTCCGGGATCAGGCCGTAGAGGAACCGGCTGCGCCGCCGGTTGCGGCGCGCTCCCGGCGTGCGGGCCAGCGCCCACGACAGCCACAGGTGCTCACGCGCCCGGGTGACACCGACGTAGAACAGCCGCCGCTCTTCCTCGATCGACGCCTCGTCGCCGTCGGCGTGCATGATCGGCATCGTGCCCTCGGCCAGGCCGACGAGGAACACCGCGTCCCACTCGAGGCCCTTCGCCGCGTGCAGCGACGCGAGCGTCACGCCCTCGACGGTCGGCGGGTGCTGCGCCGCCGCGCGCTGGTCCAGCTCGGTGTTGAAGCGCGGCAGGTCCGCGTCGGCCACCGTCGAGGCGAGCTCCTCGGCCAGTTCGACGATCGCCAGGAGCGCGTCCCACCGCTCCTTCGCCGCGCCGCCGGCGGGCGGCGACTCGGTGAGGCCGACGCGGGAGAGCACCGAACGCACCGTCGTGACCAGGTCGGAGCTGCCGTCGCCGCTCGCGGCGCGCAGCGCGGACATCGCCTGCCGGACCTCGGTCCGGTTGAAGAACCGCTCGCCGCCGCGGACCAGGTACGGGATGCCGGCCTCGGCCAGCGCCGACTCGTAGGCCTCGGACTGGGCGTTGACGCGGTAGAGCACGGCGATCTCGCTCGCCGCGACACCGCCGTCGAGCAGCTCACGCACGCGCCGCGCGACGGCGCCGGCCTCGACGGACTCGTCGTCGAACTCGGCGAACCGCGGCTGCGGGCCCGGCGGGCGCTGGCCGATCAGCTTCAGCCGCGAACCGGCGGGACGGCCGCGCGCGGCGCCGATCACCTGGTTCGCCAGCGAGACGACCTCGGGCGTCGACCGGTAGTCGCGCTCGAGCCGGACGACGGTCGCCTCCGGGAAGCGCCGCGTGAACTCGAGCAGCGACTTCGGCGACGCGCCGCCGAAGGAGTAGATGGTCTGGTTGGCGTCGCCGACCACTGTCAGGTCGTCGCGGCCGCCGAGCCACGCGTCGAGCAGGCGCTGCTGCAGCGGCGTGACGTCCTGGTACTCGTCGACGACGAAACAGCGGTAGCGGTCGCGGAACTCCTCGGCCACGACGCCGTGCTCCTCGAGCACCGCCGTCGTGTGCAGCAGCAGGTCGTCGAAGTCGAGCACCTGCGCGGCCGTCTTCAGCTGCTCGTAGTTGCGGTAGACCTCGGCGACCTGCGGAGCGGGGGCCGGGATGTCCCGCTGGAGGCGCGCGGTGACGGCCGGGTAGTCGTCCGGGGTGATCAGCGACGCCTTCGCCCACTCGATCTCGCTCGCCAGGTCGCGCAGGACCTCGGTCTCGGTGCCGAGCTTGGCCCGGGTCGCGGCCTGGCCGACGTAGCGGAACTTGTTCTCGAGCAGGTCCCACGGCCGGTCGCCGACCACGCGCGGCCAGAAGTACCGCAGCTGGCGGCGGGCGGCGGCGTGGAACGTCAGGGCCTGCGCGGCGTCGACGCCGAGGCCGCGCAGCCGGGCGCGCATCTCCCCCGCGGCCCGCGTCGTGAACGTGACGGCAAGCACCTGACCTGCGGAAACGTGCCCGGACATGACCAGGTGGGCGATGCGGTGGGTGATCGTGCGGGTCTTGCCCGTGCCGGCGCCGGCGAGGACGCAGACCGGCCCCCTCGGGGCACTGGCGGCGGCGCGCTGCTCGGGGTCGAGACCATCGAGCAGACGGGTGCGGCTCTTCGGGGAAAGTACGCCAGTCACGTCCCGCATCCTCGCAGAGGGGGACGGGGAATCCGGGCAGGGGCACGCGGCCGTATCCTGGTCATATGGCGGGACAGCAGGACAAGGAAGCGGCCAAGCAGGCCAAGAAGGAGAAGCGCGCGGCGAGCAAGGCCCGGCGTGGCCAGCTCTTCGAGGCCTTCAAGATGCAGCGCAAGGAAGACCCTTGGCTCATCCCCTGGATGGTCGGCTCGATCGTCGTCGTCGCGGGTGTGGCCTTCGGGATCGGCTTCTTCTTCGACTCCCAGTGGGTGCTGCTCCCCCTGGGCATCATCCTCGGCGCGCTCCTCGCCATGATCATCTTCGGCCGGCGCGTCCAGAAGACGGTCTACTCGAAGGCCGACGGCCAGCCCGGCGCCGCGGCGTGGGCGCTGGAGAACCTCCGCGGCAAGTGGAAGGTGACGCCGACCGTCGCCGCGACGACCCAGCTCGACGCCGTGCACCGCGTGCTCGGCGGCCCGGGCGTGGTGCTCGTCGCCGAAGGCGCGCAGCACCGCGTGAAGACCCTGCTCGCCCAGGAGAAGAAGCGTGTCTCCCGGCTGATCGGCGACACCCCGATCTACGACGTGACGATCGGCCACGAAGAGGGCCAGATCCCGCTGAAGAAGCTGCAGGGCTTCCTCATGAAGCTGCCGCGCAACCTCAAGCCGGCCCAGGTCGACGCCCTCGAGGCGAAGCTGGCCGCACTCGGCAACCGCGGCGCCGCGATGCCGAAGGGCCCGATGCCCGCCGGCGCGAAGATGCGCAACGTCCAGCGCACGATCCGCCGCCGCTGACCCGCACAGACGAGAAGAGGCCCCGTCCGGTGGACGGGGCCTTTCTCGTACGCGGGGCGCTCAGCGCAGCCGGATGACGACGGTGCCGGTCAGCCGGTCGAGCCAGCTGCGGCCGTCGGCGTTGCGGACCGCGGCCGGGATGAGCACGAACGTCAGCACCGCCCGCACCAGGGCCCGCAGCGGGCCGACCAGCGTGCCGCCGTCGAGCCGCGCGACGCGGACGCCGACCACGCCCATCCCGGGGGTGAAGCCGAAGAAGCCGGCGGACACGACGGAGATGACCGCCCAGACGCCGCCGGACCACAGGTTGAAGTTCTGCATGGCGACCGGGTCCTGCAGGTCCGGGTGCACGAAGATGGCCGTGACCAGTGCCGCGACCACGAGGTCGACGAGCAGCCCGAGCAGGCGGGACCCGCCGCTCGCCGCCGAGCCGACGCCGGCCTCGGGCAGGCCGAGCCGTTCACCCGGCCAGCGTGATCCACCCTGATCGGTACTCTGTGCACCGTCGCCGGTGCCGGGCAGCCATTCGCCGGTCCATCTCGCCACCCGTCCAGGGTATGCCGGTGGCGCAGAGCACATCCGACCTGGTCGGATACCCGATATCGACCCTCCGTTAACACCGGCGAAACATACGGGTGACGGTCGGGCAACACCGCGCTTTTAGCGTGAGCCGAAGAGAGCACTGCCGCACGAGCTCGAACGAGAAGGAGTCACCGAGGGTGCCCACTACTCCAGACGACATCCAGCGCCTCATCACGGACGAAGACGTCGAGGTAGTCGACGTCAGGTTCTGTGACCTGCCCGGCGTGATGCAGCACTTCACGGTCCCCGCCAAGGCCTTCACCGAAGAGGCCTACGAAGAGGGACTCGCGTTCGACGGCTCCTCGGTGCGCGGTTTCCAGTCGATCCACGAATCGGACATGCTGCTGCTGCCGGACCCCGAGACGGCGCGCATCGACCCGTTCCGCAAGGCGAAGACGCTCTCGCTGAACTTCTTCGTGCACGACCCGTTCACCCGTGAGGCGTACAGCCGCGACCCGCGCAACATCGCGCGCAAGGCCGAGCAGTACATCGCGGAGTACGGCGTCGCCGACAACGTGTACTTCGGCCCCGAAGCCGAGTTCTACATCTTCGACTCGGTCCGCTTCGACTCCGCCGAGCACGCCTCGTTCCACGAGATCGACTCCGTCGAGGGCTGGTGGAACACCGGTACCGAAGAGGTCGGTGGCAACCAGGGTTACAAGACGAAGTTCAAGGGTGGCTACTTCCCCGTCCCGCCGGTCGACCACTTCGCCGACCTGCGCGACGACATCGTCCGCAACCTGACGGGCTCCGGTTTCGAGATCGAGCGCGCGCACCACGAGGTGGGCACCGCCGGCCAGACCGAGATCAACTACAAGTTCAACACGCTGCTGCACGCTGCGGACGACCTGCAGCTGTTCAAGTACATCGTGAAGAACACCGTGTTCGCCGCGGGCAAGACCGCGACGTTCATGCCGAAGCCGCTCGCCGGCGACAACGGCTCGGGCATGCACTGCCACCAGTCGCTGTGGAAGGACGGCACGCCGCTGTTCCACGACGAGTCCGGTTACGCGGGCCTGTCCGACACGGCGCGCCACTACATCGGCGGCCTGCTCAAGCACGCCCCGAGCCTGCTGGCCTTCACGAACCCGACGGTGAACTCCTACCACCGCCTGGTCCCGGGCTTCGAGGCCCCGGTTTCGCTGGTGTACTCGCAGCGCAACCGCTCGGCGTGCGTCCGCATCCCGATCACGGGCAACAACCCGAAGGCCAAGCGCGCCGAGTTCCGCTGCCCGGACTCCTCGGGCAACCCGTACCTGGCGTTCTCGGCGATGATGATGGCCGGGCTCGACGGCATCAAGAACAAGATCGAGCCGGCGGACCCGATCGACAAGGACCTCTACGAGCTGCCGCCCGAGGAGGCCAAGAACGTCAAGCTGGTCCCGGGCGACCTGGGCACGGTCCTCGACACGCTGGAAGCCGACCACGACTACCTGCTCGAGGGTGGCGTGTTCACGCCGGACGTGATCGAGACGTGGGTTTCGTACAAGCGCGAGAACGAGATCGACCCGCTGCGCCTGCGCCCGCACCCGTACGAGTTCGCTCTGTACTACGACGTGTGATCGACGCTCGCCGGGCCGTCAGCTGACGGCCTCCTGGACACGGGACGGCGGCCGAGGGGAAAGCCCCGGCCGCCGTCCCGTTCTTTGTGTCCGGGTCAGGCGGGTCCGGGGACCAGCACCTCCGACAGCCGGGCCAGCACCTCCGGGTGGACGCGGTAGTACACCCAGGTCCCGCGGCGTTCGCCGGTGATCAGGCCGGACTCGCGCAGCACCTTCAGGTGGTGCGAGATGGTCGGGCCGGTCAGGTCGAACGCGTCGGTCAGGTCGCACACGCACGCCTCGCCGCCGGTGTGGGAGGCGATCAGCGACAGCAGCCGCAACCGCACCGGGTCGGCCAGGGCCTTGAACAGCTTCGACAGCTCCACGGCCTGCGGCTCCGTCAGCGGCTCACCGGCGAGCGGCGAGCAGCAGACGTCCTGCTGATTCGACATACGTCTATGTTGACAGACGTCTACACAGGGAGCAATCTTCTGTTTTGACGAACATCTATTCAAGGAGGACAGCGATGTCACGGGTACAGCTCGCACTGCGGGTCGGGGACCTCGAAGGCTCGATCGCCTTCTACTCGAAGCTGTTCGGCACCGAGCCGGCCAAGCTCCGGCCCGGCTACGCCAACTTCGCGATCACCGAGCCCGCGCTCAAGCTCGTGCTCCTGGAGGGCGAGCCCGGCCAGCCGACCGTCATGGACCACCTCGGTGTCGAGGTCGAGTCGACCGAGCAGGTCAGCGAAGCCGGCAAGCGCCTCACCGGCGAAGGCCTGGAGACGCTGACCGAGGACAACACCACGTGCTGCTACGCCGTGCAGGACAAGGTGTGGGTGCATGGCCCCGGCCAGGAACCGTGGGAGGTCTACACCGTCAAGGCCGACTCGCGGACCGAGCGGGCCGAAGGCTGCTGCTCCTGAGCGGTCAGTCGCCTTCCGCGGTGGACAGCAACTTGAGGTCCGCGCCCGCCTCGGCGAACCGGCCACGCGGGTCCGCCACCAGCTTCCGGCGTTCGAGGTCCATCAAGCCCAGCGTGCAGGTGATCTCCGCGGCGAGCGTGCCGTCGGCCTTGTAGATGTTCGTGTTCATCGAGAACGTCTTGCCGCTGCCGAACTTCGCGTCGCACGTCACGTCGAGCTCTTCGCTCGCGCGGATCTCCCGGCGGAACACGATGTGGGACTCCAGCAGCACCGCCGCGAAGCCCTTCAGGCTGTGCAGCGCGCCCGCCTGCTCGAGCAGTTCGAGCCGCGACACCTCGCCGTACGAGTGGTACACGGCGTGGTTGAGGTGGCCCAGGGTGTCCAGCTCGTAGTGGCGGACCTTGATCCGGGTCCGGAACGGCTCTCGATCGGTCACGCACCCCACCTTAATCAGCCTCGTAGAACAGGTGCTCCACCACCGTGTGCGCGCGGCGCGTGATGCGGCGGTACATGTCCAGGAACTCGCCGGGGTCGTCCTCCGCGGTCTGGCCGAGGACCCGCGCCACCGCGACCAGGTCGCGGCCCGAGCTCGGGACCTCGTCGACGGCCTTGCCGCGCACCAGCATCCCGGCGTTGCGCACCCGGGTCGCCAGCAGCCACGCCTCGGCCAGCGAGTCCGCCTCGGACTGCTCCGCCAGGCCCGCGCCCGGGAGCACGGCCAGGGCGTCCAGCGTGGACGTCGTCCGCAGCTCGGGGACGGCGTGGGCGTGCTGCAGCTGCAGGAGCTGCACCGTCCACTCGACGTCGGCGAGGCCGCCGCGGCCGAGTTTCGTGTGGCGGGTCGGGTCGGCTCCGCGGGGCATGCGCTCGGTCTCGACGCGCGCCTTGATCCGCCGGATCTCGCGGGCCTTCGTCCCGTCGAGGCCGCCCTCGGGGTAGCGGATCGGGTCGATCATCGTGATGAACCGGTGCCCGAGGTCGTCGTCGCCGGCGATGAACCGGGCACGCAGCAGCGCCTGCGCCTCCCACACCTCACCCCAGCGCGCGTAGTAGGCGCGGTACGACTCGAGCGTCCGCACCAGCGGCCCGCTGCGCCCCTCCGGCCGCAGGTCGGCGTCGACGACCAGCGCCGGGTCCGGGCTCGGCGCGCCCAGCATCTTCCGGACGGTCTCCGCGACCGACGACGCGAACTTCACCGCGTCGGAGTCCGAGACACCCTCGGCCGCTTCGCACACGAAGAGCACGTCGGCGTCGGAGCCGTAGCCCAGTTCGGCGCCGCCCAGCCGGCCCATGCCGATGACGGCGATCCGCGCGGGCGTCCGGCCCAGCTCGGCCTGGCGCTGCCGGAACGCCGACGCCAGCGCGCTCTGCAGCACCGCGACCCAGACGCTGGACAGCGACGCGCACACCGCCGGGACGTCGAGCAGGCCGAGCAGGTCCGCGCACGCGACGCGCAGCAGCTCGTGCCGCCGCAGGGATCGCGCCGTCGTGACGGCGGCGTTCAACCCGGGCTGCCGCCGGACGGCCGCCCGCAGCGACGTCGCCACCTCGGCCGGCGTGCGGCCCAGCAGCCGGGCCGGGTCGCCGAGCAGCTGCAGCACCTCGGGCGCGCGGACCAGCAGGTCGGGCACCAGCCGCGACGTGCCGAGCAGGGTGGCCAGCCGTTCGACGACCGTGCCTTCGTCCCGCAGCACCCGCAGGTACCAGGGCGTGTCTTCGAGTGCCTCGGAAACCTTCCGGTACGACAGCAGCCCACCGTCCGGGTCCGGGGTGTCGGCGAGCAGGTCGAGCAGCACGGGCAGCAGCGCCTGCTGGATCGCGGCGCGCCGGGAGACGCCGGAGGTGAGCGCCTTGATGTGCTGGAGCGCGCCGTCGGGCGCGGTGTACCCGAGCGCGGCCAGGCGGCTGGCGGCCTGCTTGGTCGTCAGGCGCAGCGCCTCGGTCGGCACGTTCGCGACCGACTGCAGCAGCGGCCGGTAGAAGATCTTTTCGTGCAGCCGCCGGATGCCCTTGCCGTGCTTGCGGAACTCCGCGAGCAGAGCCTCACCCTCGCTCTTGCCCCCGGCCGGCTTGATCCCGCTCGCCCGCGCGAGGATCCGCAGCTCGACGGTGTCCGACGTCGCGGGGAACAGGTGCGTCCGGCGCAGCCGCCGCAGCTGCAGCCGGTGTTCGAGCATCCGCAGGAACTCGTACGACGCGCCCAGCTCGGCAGCGTCCTTCCGGCCCACGTAACCGCCTTCGCCGAGCGCGGCGAGCGCGTCCATCGTGGACGGTGACCGCAGCTCGTCGTCGACCCGGCCGTGCACGAGCTGCAGCAGCTGCACCGCGAACTCGACGTCACGCAGGCCGCCACGGCCCAGCTTGAGCTCGCGCTCGGCGTGCTCGGACGGCACGTGCCCTTCGACGCGGCGCCGCATCTGCTGCACCTCGGCGACGAAGTTGTCCCGGTCGGCGGCCGACCACACCAGCGGCGCCACCATCTCGGCGTACTGCTGCCCGAGCTCGACGTCGCCGGCGACCGGGCGGGCCTTGAGCAGCGCCTGGAACTCCCAGGTCTTGGCCCACTTCAGGTAGTAGCTCTGGTGGCCTTCGAGGGTGCGGACGAGCGCGCCGGCCTTGCCTTCCGGGCGCAGTGCCGCGTCGACGTCGAAACACGCCTTCCCGGTGACGCGCATCATCGTGCTCGCCAGCCGCGTCGCGACACCGAGGTCGCCGGCGCCGACGAAGATGACGTCGACGTCACTGACGTAGTTCAGCTCCCGGCCACCGCACTTGCCCATCGCGATGATCGCGAGCGAACCTTCGGCGGACGAGCCGACCTCGGCCTCGGCGACCACCAGCCCGGCGGCCAGCGCGGCCTCGGCCAGCTCGGTCAGCTGCGCGGCGACCTCGGCGTAGTGCGGTTGCTCGAGCCCGGCCTCGACGAGGTGCCCCAGGTCCGCGGCGGCGATGCCGAGCAGCAGGCCGCGATAGGCGACCTTCAGCACGTGCTCGGCCTCGAGCCCGGTGATCACCGAGCCGTCCTCACGCACGAGCGCGGCGCGCAGGACTTCCCGGTACTCGGCGGGGTTCGTGCTCTTCTTGCCGGTGAGCGCGTGCCACTCCGCGGGGTTCGCGCACAGGAAGTCGGCCAGCGCGCTCGACGTCCCCAGCACGGAAAGCAGGCGGCCGCGGAAGGTCCGGTTCTCGCGGAGCTGTTCTTCGAGCCGGCTCCACTCGGCGTCGTCGGATTCGCGGATCCGGTCCAGCCCCCGCAACGCGAGGTCGGGATCGGCGGCGCGGGACAACGCCGAAAGGACGTCGGCCGCGGCGGCGACCGGGCCGGCGTCGTCCCACCAGCCGGCCGCGCGCAACTGACCCTCGGCACGGGCATCGGTGAAGCCGTACCTCGCCGCCGAAGCGGTCGTTCGCGCGCGGTCTGCCATCACGAACCACCGTAGCCGGTACGGCGGCCCGATTCCGGCTCAGGCGGCGAGGCGTCCCGGCTCGGTGTCGGCGGGCGTCGGCTCGGGGACCTGGAAGCTGTGCGCGGTGACGGGATGGCGGCGCGAAAGCAGCCAGATCCCGGCGCCCACACCGATCCCGACCACACCGACGGCGATGGTGCCCGCGCTGCCGAGCGAAGCGATCTTGCCGGAGATGGCACCGACGATCGCGGCCGCGGGCAAGGTGAACAGCCAGGCGATCACCATCCGGCCGGCCATCCGCCAGCGGACGGGCGCCTCGCGGCGGCCGACGCCGGAGCCGACGATCCCGCCGGAGCACACGTGCGTCGTCGACAGCGGGAAGCCGAGCCGCGACGAGACCAGGATGACGAGCGCCGAGCTCGTCTGGGCGGCGAAGCCCTGCGGGCCCTCGATGTCGGTCAGGCCCTTGCCCAGGGTGTGCGTGATGCGCCAGCCGCCGAGGTAGGTGCCCGCGGCCAGTGCGCAGGCCGCGCTGACGATCACCCAGACGGGCGGGGCCGCACCGGGCGGCAGGCTACCGGCGGTGACGAGCGTGAGCGTGATCACGCCCATCGTCTTCTGCGCGTCGTTCGTGCCGTGGGCCAGCGAGACCAGTGACGCCGAGACGATCTGGCCGACCTTGAACCCGCGCGTGGCCGGCCGGTTGCGGACGAGGAAGCGGTACACGAGGTACGTCGCGGCCATCGCCACGACACCGGCGATCACCGGCGACGCGGCCGCCGGGATCAGCACCTTCTCGACGATCTTTCCGAAGTGGACCGAGTCGGCGCCGGCCGAAACCCAGGTGGCGCCGATCAGGCCGCCGAACAGCGCGTGCGACGAGCTCGACGGCAGCCCGACGAACCACGTCACGAGGTTCCAGACGATCGCGCCGATCAGCCCGCCGAACACGATCGACGGGCCGATCTTCGTGTCGTCGACCAGGCCGCTCGAGATCGTCTTGGCGACCTCGACCGACAGGAACGCGCCGACCAGGTTCAGCACCGCCGAGATCGCGACGGCCACCCGGGGCTTGAGCGCCCCGGTCGCGATCGACGTGGCCATCGAGTTCGCGGTGTCGTGGAACCCGTTCGTGAAATCGAATACCAGAGCCGTGACGACAACGAGCACGACCAGCAACGAGGGGTCCACCCCGACCTCCGAACACCCTTGTGGGGACTTACCCGCAAGGTACCTGACGAGTGACGCGGGTTGTTAACAGCCCGTTGCCGGTTGTGACGCTGTCCGTTAAGCCAGCGGTAACGAGCGTTGACTTTCGACGGCGGGCTGTAGCTCCCCGGACGCCAATCGGACGAACCGCTGTGCGAACGGACGCCACGTCTCGGCGATGTCGTCGTGCACCGTGATCAACTTGTCGTGTTCGAGTGATCCGGGCCGGGCGAACTCCGCCATCCCGGGCTCGTCCGCGGCCCAGCTCTCGACGATCTCCGGCGTCGTCTCGATGTGGAACTGGACACCGTAGACACACCGGTTGAACCGGAAAGCCTGGTGCTGGTAGCGCGGAGCGGAGGCGAGCAGCTCGGCGCCCGGCGGGAGCCGGGTGATCGCGTCGTTGTGGAACTGGAGGACGTCCTGCATGAGCGGCATTTCGGCGAAGAGCGGATCGGTCCACGCGGCGTCCTTCTTCGACACCAGGTGCGGGCCGACCTCGGGCCCGTCCCGCCCGACCTCGACGCGGCCGCCGGTCGCGACGGTCAGCAGCTGGGCGCCGAGGCAGATCCCCAAGGTCGGGAGCGGCCTCGACGCCGCCTTCGCCAGCAGGCGCCGGACGTCGGCGAGCCACGGGTGCTTCGCGTCGTCCTCCGCGCCCATGCCGCCGCCGAGGCAGACGACACCGGCGTAACCGTCGAGATCGGCGGGCAGGTCCTGCCCGGGCAGCAGCCGGACGTCGAGCTCCGCGCCGGCCTCGGTCAGCCAGTCACCGAGGGCGCCGAGCGGGTCGGAGGCGTCCGGCTGGATGATGAGCAGTCGTGTCACGTCTTCCAGGGTAGGTGCGTCAGCAGGCGCAGCGAATTCCGCCCGCTGCCTGGTCCGTGGCGTCCGTTCTGTCGACGGGGTAGCCGGCGGCGATCCAGCTCGTGATGCCGCCGGAAAGCCGTTTCACCTGGAAGCCGAGCTCGGCGAGCTTGAGCGCGCCCTTCGTGGCGGCGTTGCAGTTGCTGCTTTCGCAGTAGCAGACGTACACGAGGTCGCGGTCGAGGTGAGCGGTGCTCTCGGGCGTCATGTCCCGGTAGGGCAGGTTGACCGCGCCGGGGATGTGCGCGGCGGCGAACGCCTCGGGAGCGCGGGTCTCGACGACGACGTAACCGGCGGTGCGGCCGGCGTCCAGGTCCCGGGCGAGGTCGTCCGGATCGACCTCGAAGCCGAGCTCCGCGCCGAAGTAGACGACGGCGTCGGCGGGAGCCGGGGCGGGGAAGGCGAGTGTGCGTGTCATAGGCGTAATCCTGCTGATCACGGCGTCGCGGACACAGGGCAGAATCGGGGTTCGCCCCCGGTTCAGCCGGGGATTTCGCTGTGTTGCCTGCGTCCGGTTGGGAGAATCGCGGTGGACCTCGACGACGTCGACTGGCACCTGATCGAGCTCCTCCAGGCCGACGGCCGGCTGAGCTTCACCGAGCTCGGCCGCCGGGTATCGCTGTCCGGCTCGGCGGTGACGGAACGGGTCCGCCGTCTCGAGGAACGCGGCGTGATCACGGGCTACGCGGCGAACGTGGACACGACCAAGCTGGGCCTGCCGATCGAGGCACTGGTCCGCGCCCGGGTACGCAGCCTGGACACCCCCCGCTTCCGGACGGCGGTGCTGCCCCTGCCGGAGGTCATCGCCGCGGACCACGTCACGGGTGACGAGTGCTGGATCCTGCGGGTGCTGTGCCGGAACACGGCGGAGCTGGAGGAGCTGGTCGAGAAGGTGCAGAGGTACGGGGAGACGACGACGTCCCTGGTGTTGTCGTCACCATTGCGCCGACGCCCGCTGGCTCGGCGGGGACGGCCGGATCTCGGGTGAGGCATCGCGTGTGTCCGGGGAGGCATCTCGCGTGATCCGGGGGCATCACTCGTGAGTGGGCGGGCATCGCTCCGGACTGGGGGCGCGGATTTCGCGTGACCAGCGCCGGAACTCGCGTGATCCGGCCGCGACCCGTGTGGTTCCGGCCGGGTTCCGCGTGGTCCGGGTCGCGACTCGCGCGACTGAGGCCGGAACTCGCGAACCTTGGCCGGCCAGCTCACGTACCCAGACGGTCGGCTCGCGTACCTGGAGGGTCGGCTCGCGGGATGGGGAAGCCAGCTCGTGGCTGAACGGGAGGCACGCCTGATCAGAGAGTCGACACGTGACCCCAGCGGGCCTGTACCCGTGATCGCGGGTTCCGGCTCGTGTGATCCGAGCGCCGGCACTGGTGACCAGCGCGCCGGCGCCTGTGATCAGGAGGTCGACACGTGATCGAAGAGTCGACACGCGTGATTGGAGGGTCGACACCTGTGATTGCGGGGACGACACACCCGTGTCTAGACATAAAGAAAAGGGCCCGGCCGGGAGAACCTGGGTTCTCGACCGGGCCGGGCCCTTCACTCACGTAAGTTCGGCGGTGTCCTACTCTCCCACAACCCTTCGGTTGCAGTACCATCGGCGCTGTCAAGCTTAGCTTCCGGGTTCGGAATGGGACCGGGCGTT
>NZ_JBIUTB010000003.1:870562-1269631 GCF_044741685.1 Amycolatopsis sp. NPDC088138 | reverse complement strand
TTCTTCTTCCGCGATCACGACATCGTGGTCGCCGGTGGTGGCGACTCGGCGATGGAGGAGGCGACCTTCCTGACGAAGTTCGCGAAGTCCGTCACCGTGGTGCACCGGCGTGAGGAGTTCCGCGCGTCCAAGATCATGCTCGAGCGCGCCCGCGCGAACGAGAAGATCAAGTGGAAGCTGAACTCGCAGATCACCGGCGTCGTCGGGGACACCAAGGTCGAGGCGCTGAAGCTGAAGGACACCCAGGACGGCTCCGAGTCGACCCTGGACGTGTCGGGTTTCTTCGTCGCGATCGGGCACGACCCCCGCAGCGAGCTGGTGCGCGGGCAGGTCGACCTGGACGAGGACGGTTACGTCATCACGCAGGGCCGCAGCTCCTACACGAACCTGGACGGTGTTTTCGCCGCCGGTGACCTGGTGGACCGCACCTACCGGCAGGCGATCACCGCGTCCGGCTCGGGCTGCAGCGCGGCGATCGACGCGGAACGCTGGCTCGCCGAGCACGGCGAATCCGGCGCGCACGAGGCGGCCGAGCTCGTCGGCGGCGGCTACGGCGCGGGCACCAACTGACTTTCCGGCGTACAACCACCTGAAGGAGAAATCATGACCAACACCGTCAAGGTGACCGACGCGACGTTCGTCGACGAGGTCCTGACCAGCGAGAAGCCCGTTCTGGTCGACTTCTGGGCCACCTGGTGCGGGCCGTGCAAGATGGTCGCCCCGGTGCTCGAGGAGATCGCGGCGGAGAACGGCGAGAAGCTGACCATCGCCAAGATCGACATCGACGAGAACCCGAACACGCCGCGTGACTACCAGGTGATGTCGATCCCGACGCTGATCCTGTTCCAGGGCGGCAAGCCGGTGAAGCAGATCGTGGGCGCCAAGCCGAAGGCCGCGCTGCTGTCCGATCTCGCCGACGTTCTCTGAACCGAACAAGCCCGGCGAACCCGGGGCCTGCGGGAACCTTCCCGCGGGCCCCGGGTTCTCGTCGTTCGGGGGAATCTCACCGGTGTGGGTGAATCCTGGGTGACGAGGGCCACTGGCGGTTCACCACGATCGGGCTCTTGACGCACCGACCGGGCCTGCGGTGTCACCGAGAGTTCGCAAGGCACAATAGAAGACCTGAGCACATCTCAGTGATGGTTTTCCCCGAAGTTTTTGCCCGCGCCGAACCCCCCGAGTCGGCGCCTGAGGAAGAGCGAGGAGTGCATGCGGGTACTCCGCCGCGGTGACGCCGGTCCGGACGTCGCCGAGATCAGGTCCATCCTGGCCGGGATGGACCTGCTCCCGCCGGTCACCGGTACCGACGCCTACGACACGTTCGATGTCGCCGTCGAGAACGCCGTGCGGGCCTTCCAGCAGAGCCGTGGGCTGATGACCGACGGCGTCGTGGGTCAGGCCACGTTCCAGGCGCTCAAGGGCGCCAGCTACCACCTGGGCAGCCGCCTGCTGTCGTACACGATCGCGGCCCCGATCCAGGGTGACGACGTCTTCACGCTGCAGGAGCGGCTCACCGAACTCGGCTTCGACGCCGGCCGCCCGGACGGCTACTTCGGCGCGGCCACCGAGCGCGCGCTCAAGACGTTCCAGCGCGACATGCGCCTGACGCCGGACGGCATGTGCGGTCCCGCGACCATCCGTGAGCTGCACCGCCTGTCCTCGCCGCGGGCCCGGGGCGGCCGCCCCGTGTTCCTGCGCGAGCAGGAGCAGGTGCGCCAGGCCGGTCCGCGGCTGCGTGGCAAGCGCATCGTGATCGACCCGGGCCACGGCGGCGACGACCTCGGCGTGGTCGCCGGCGGTCTCCGTGAAGCCGACATCGCGTGGGACCTCGCGCGCCGCCTGGAAGGCCGGATGAAGGCCACCGGCATGGAGGCGCTGATCTCCCGCGGCCCGAACCACAGCCCGACGGAGCTGGAGCGCGCGAAGTTCGCCAACGACGCGGGTGCCGACCTGTTCCTCTCGCTGCACAGCGACAAGAACCCGTCGCCCCGCGCCCAGGGTGTCGCGAGCTTCCACTTCGGCAACGGCAACGGCACGACGTCGACCGTGGGTGAGCTGCTGGCCGGCTTCATCCAGCGCGAGGTCGCGGCCCGCACGGGCCTCCAGGACAACCGCACGCACTACAAGTCGTGGGACATCTTCACCCGCACCCGCTGCCCGGCGGTCCGGGTCGAGATCGGCTACCTGACGAACCCGGACGACAGCCGCAAGCTCGGCGACCCGGCCTTCCGCGACATCGTCGCCGAGGGCATCCTGATCGCCGTCAAGCGCCTGTACCTGCTCGGCGAGGGCGACCAGCCGACGGGAACGTTCACGTTCGCCGACGTCCTGGCGCACGAGCTCGCCAAGGCCGAATAGGGCGACCACAACCCCTAGCGGCTCTTCTTCACCTGCTCCACCACACCTGGGGACGCGCACCCGCCGTCCCCAGGTTTTGGTGTACTCATCCACAGCTTGTCCACCGCGTCTATCAGCGCTCTGTGGATAACTCGGCGCTTCTTCCACAGCCGTGCACACACTGCGGAATCCGTGTTACCGGCCTGCGGTAACACGGACGCAAACGTTTGCGGGAAGGTCAGGCGCGGCCGAGGCTCGGCTCGGCCGTGGTGATCGTCACCTGGCCGAGCAGCTTCTCCAGCGCCGCCTCGACGTCTTCCTTCCAGGTGATCGCCGAACGCAGTTCCAGGCGCAGACGCGGCCACTTCTGGTGGGGTCGGACCGTCTTGAAGCCGACGCTCTGCAGGAAGGCCGCCGGCAGCACGCAGCTGTGGCCGCCGTCCGGGTCCGACTCGTCGGGGCGAGCGTCACCGAACGCCTCGATGGCCCGGACGCCGCGCTTGGTGAGGTCCTTCGCGACCGCTTGGACGAGCATCCGGCCGAGGCCGCCACCGCGGAACTCCGGGAGGATCTGGAACGCCGTCAGCAACACCGCGTCCGCGCTCGGCGGGGACGTCGGGAAGGCCAGCGACCGCGGGACGGCGTTCGGCGGGGCGTACAGCACGAACCCGACCGGCAGCGTGTCGCTGTAGACGATGCGACCGCAGGAGCCCCACTCGAGCAGCACGCTCGAGACCCAGGCTTCCTTCTCGACCTCGGTGGCGCCGAACTCCTCGGCCTGGTTCTTCAGGTGCGGGGCCAGCTCCCAGTACACACACCGGCGACAGCTCTTCGGCAAGTGCTCGAGGTTGTCCAGTGTGACGCCCACGACGCGACGCGACACCCGCGACCTCCCTGACCTGCGCTCCCCTGACAGGCTGCCCGGTCGTCAAGCCGCGCGGAACCACAGCACGAACACGGGAGCCAGGGTCGATGGTAGGCCGATGTGACAAGCACCGAAAGGTCAGGGGTCCCGGATGGGTGCCCGGTTACACTCGATGGATCTACCGCTCCCGTGCGGGAGCGGGCCTTGTCCACCGACCCCCGGGTGAATCGTCGATGACCGAGAACCGCCCCAGCAAGCCGCAGAGCGGCCGCCAGAACCTCGACCCGCACCTCGAGCGGTATGCCGCGCGCACCGCCGGGATGACCGCCTCCGAGATCCGGGCCCTGTTCGCGGTCGCGAGCCGGCCCGAGGTGGTCTCCCTCGCCGGTGGCATGCCGAACCTGGCCGCGCTCCCGCTCGACACGCTCTCGGCGCAGGTGGCGGAGATCATCGCCGAAGACGGCCTGGTGGCCCTGCAGTACGGCTCGGCGCACGGCGTCCCGGTGCTGCGGGAGCAGATCTGCGAAATCATGGCGCTGGAGGGCATCAAGGCCCACCCGGACGACGTCGTGGTGACCGTCGGCTCCCAGATGGGCCTGGACATGGTCACGCGGCTGTTCTGCGACCCGGGTGACGTCGTGATCGCCGAAGGCCCGTCCTACGTCGGCGCGCTGGGCTCGTTCGCCGCGTACCAGGCGCAGGTCGTGCACGTCGCCATGGACGAGAACGGCCTGGTGCCGGAACTGCTGCGCGAGGCGCTGATCCAGACGGAGAAGGCCGGCCGGCGCGTCAAGTTCCTCTACACGATCCCGAACTTCCACAACCCGGCCGGCGTGACGCTGGCCGTGGAGCGCCGCGGGGAGATCCTGGAGATCTGCCGCGAGCACGGCGTCCTGGTCGTCGAAGACAACCCGTACGGGATGCTCGGCTTCGACGGGCAGACGTACCCGGCGCTGCGCTCGACGGACCCCGAGAACGTCGTGTACCTCGGCTCGTTCTCGAAGACGTTCGCCTCGGGTCTGCGCGTCGGCTGGGTGCTGGCGCCGCACGCCGTGCGCGAGAAGCTCGTGCTGGCCGCCGAGTCGGCGACACTGTGCCCGCCGACCTTCAACCAGATGATCGTGTCGCGGTACCTGGCCACGCACGACTGGAAGGGCCAGATCAAGAAGTTCCGCGAGAACTACCGCGAGCGCCGCGACGCGATGCTGTCGGCGCTCGACCAGTACCTGCCCCCGGGCTGCTCGTGGACGAAGCCCGACGGCGGCTTCTACGTCTGGGTGACGGTGCCGGAAGGCGTCGACACCAAGGCGATGCTGCCGCGCGCGGTGACCGCGCGCGTGGCGTACGCGTCCGGAACCGGCTTCTACGCCGACGGGTTCGGCAGCCGCCAGATGCGCCTGTCCTACTGCTACCCGACGCCGGAGCGGATCCGCGAGGGCGTCCGGCGGCTGGCCGCGGTGCTGGAGTCCGAAATGGACCTGGCCCGCACCTTCGGTAACGTGGGCTCGCGCCAGATCCAGGGGCCGCAGAACCCGTCTCCGGACACGGTCTGAGTTTTTAATCCAGCTAAGGAGTTTCCACGGTGGTCGACCGTACCGTTGCCGTGCTCGCCGGCGGGCTCTCGCACGAACGCGACGTCTCGCTGAGGTCCGGGCGGCGGCTCTCCGCGGCGCTCAAGTCCGAAGGCCTCGGCATCGAGGAGTGGGACACCGACGCGGGCCTGCTGGAGCGCCTGCGCACCCAGCGGCCGGACGCGGTTGTCGTCGCGCTGCACGGCGGTGAGGGTGAGAACGGCTCGGTGCAGACGGTGCTGGAGATGCTGGAGGTGCCGTTCGTCGGCACCGGCTCCCAGGGCTGCCGCCGCGCGTGGGACAAGCCGACGGCGAAGGCGCTCGTCGAGAACGCCGGGTTCGTGACGCCGGACTGGGTGGTGCTGCCGCACAGCACCTTCCGCGAGCTCGGCGCCCAGGCGGTGCTCGACGCGATGGTGGAGCGCCTCGGCCTGCCGCTGATCCTCAAGCCGGACCAGGGCGGCTCGGCGCTCGGCACCCAGGTGGTGCGCGAGGCGGCGGAACTGCCCGCGGCGATGGTCGGCTGCTTCGCCTACGGCGATACGGTGCTCGCCGAGCGGTTCGTGGCCGGCGTCGAGGTGGCCGTGACGGTCATCGAAAGCGAGAACGGTCCCGAGGCCCTGCCGGCGGTCGAGATCGTGCCGGAGAGCGGCGTGTACGACTACACGTCCCGCTACACCGCCGGCCTGACGGACTTCTTCACCCCGGCCCGGCTCGACGACGCCGCGGCCAAGGCCGTCGCCGAACTAGCCGTCGCCGCGCACCGCGTCCTCGGACTGCGGGACATCTCGCGAACCGACGCGATCGTCGCCGACGACGGCACGGTCCACTTCCTCGAGGTGAACCCGTCACCCGGGCTCACCGAGACGTCGACGGTCCCGATGGCGATCGACGCGGCGGGCAAGTCCCTCGGCACGGTCTTCGCCGACCTGATCGGGCGCGCGATCTCCCGCTGAGGTCTGCGTCAGAGGTACGGACGGAAGTGGTCGGCCACCAGGTCGGCCACTTCTTCTGTTTTCCGGGAGCCGTCGACTTCCAGCACCCGGACGCCGAGTTCTCGCGCCTTCGCGGCAGGGTGGCCGCCTGGTGCCGCTGGAACTCCTCGGTCGGCACCATGACGATCATCCGGCGAGCCGAGTCGAGCAGCGGCACGATGAACTCCGGAAGCAACCCCCACCCCTCGGCGATCAGCGGCCGCGGTGAGCTGAGTGCGCGCAGATCGTCAAGCGCCCACTCGAACCGCAACCCGAAGATCGCTCGCGCGTCGGCCGCCATCTCCTCCGGCGTGCGGCGGACCCAGTTCTGCTCCGGATCGCGCTCGACGGGTTCGCCGCGAGCGATCCGGCGATCGAAGTGACCGCGCGCGTCGTGGTGGTCGTAGTGGTACGCCGTCAGCCCGTGCCGGACGGCGAGCAGCCGGGCGACCGTCGACTTGCCGGCCCACTGCCCACCCCCGATCCAGAGCGCGCGGCCGATCGATCCGGTCGGATCCTGCACGCTTCCCCCTCGTCGCTCAGCGTCGTGGCGATGTCGGCAAAACGCAATCATCACCGTGACGAAACACCCTGGGGTGATCCCTAATCGGAATCCGGTGTCCGATTCGCCCCATTCGCATCGATGATCGAGACGATGCGCTCGAGATCGTCGACCGAACCGAACTCGAGCGTGATCCGGCCCTTGCGGCGGCCGAGGTCGACCTTCACGCGGGTGTCGAACCGGTCCGAGAGCCGGTTCGCGAGCTCCTGCAGTCCGGGCGCCTGGATCGGTTTGCGCGGCGCGGGCTTCGGCTTGGCCGGCTTCTCGCTCTTCTTGAGCGTGACGGCTTCCTCGGTCGCCCGGACCGACATGCCCTCCGCGATGATGCGCGCGGCGAGCTCTTCCTGACTCTCGGGGTCCTCTAGCGACAGCAGCGCACGCGCGTGCCCGGCGGACAGGACGCCCGCGGCGACCCGGCGCTGCACCGGCAGGGGGAGCTTGAGGAGGCGGATCGTGTTGGTGATGACCGGCCGGCTGCGGCCGATCCGGCTCGCCAGCTCCTCGTGCGTGACCGCGAACTCGTCGAGCAGCTGCTGGTACGCCGCCGCCTCTTCGAGCGGGTTCAGCTGGACGCGGTGGATGTTCTCCAGGAGCGCGTCGCGCAGCATCGACTCGTCGGCGGTCTGCCGGACGATCGCCGGGATCGCTTCGAGCTCCGCCTGCTGCGACGCCCGCAGCCGCCGCTCGCCCATGACGAGCTCGTACTCGTCGTTCCCGAGCTCGCGGACCACGATGGGCTGCATGAGCCCGAACTCGCGGATCGAGTGTTCGAGCTCGGCGAGCGCCTCCTCGTCGAAGGCGAGGCGCGGCTGCTTCGGGTTGGGCTTGATCGAGCCGACCGGGATCTCGCGGTAGACCGCGCCGGCGACCTCGCCGCTGTGCTGCTTCGCCTGACCGTTCGCCGCGAACCAGCCCTTTTCCTCCGCCGCCTTCTTCTCCGCGGCCGACCCCTCACCGGGCGCGGGCAGCGGACCGCCGGCCGGCCCGGTCGGGATGAGAGCGGCGAGGCCGCGACCCAGCCCTCCTCTGCGCTCGGTCATGTCGAACTACCCCTTTCCATGAGTGCACCTCGCTCGGCGATCTCCTTCGCCGCGTCGACGTAGCTCAATGCCCCGCGCGAACCGGGGTCGTAGGCGAGCACGGTCTGGCCGTACCCGGGTGCCTCCGACACCTTCACGCTGCGCGGGATGACGGTCTTCAGGACAGTGTCGCCGAAGTGGTTCCGCACCTCGTTCGTCACCTGGTCGGCCAGCTTGGTCCGGCCGTCGTACATGGTGAGGAGGATCGTCGAGACGCGGAGCTCGCGGTTGAGGTGCTGCTGCACGAGCTCGATGTTGCTCAGCAGCTGCCCGAGACCCTCCAGCGCGTAGTACTCGCACTGGATCGGGATGAGCACCTCCTGCGCGGCGACCATCGCGTTGACCGTCAGCAGGCCGAGCGAGGGCGGGCAGTCGATGAAGACGTAGTCGACACCGATCTCGTCGAGGATCTCCGAGGAGATGGCCTCCTTGAGCCGGGACTCGCGCGACGCCATCGAGACGAGCTCGATCTCGGCGCCGGCGAGGTCGATCGTCGCGGGGACGCAGAAGAGGTTGGGGGACTGTTCGGTCGGCTGGGCCGCCTCGGCGAGCGTCACCTCGCCGATGAGCACCTCGTAGATGGAGGGCGTCCCGGACCGGTGGTCGACGTCGAGCGCGGTGCTCGCGTTGCCCTGCGGGTCGAGGTCGACGACGAGCGTCTTGAGCCCGTGGACGGCGAGCGCGGCGGCGAGGTTGACCGTGCTGGTGGTCTTGCCGACGCCGCCCTTCTGGTTGGCGACGGTCATCACGCGGCGGCGGCCGGGACGGGGAAGCGTCCCGTCCGGGTGCAGCAGACGCGCGGCGCGAGTGGCTTCTTCGGCGATCGGCGTCCAGCCCACGTCGTGGCTGGTCTCCGTGGAGTCGGACGGCGGGGGATTCACCGGTCTCGACACCTCCTCCATATAGACGTCTGGTCGGTGGACGAGTCGCGTCGTTTCACGTGGAACACCGCGGCCCGTTGTCTGCGCTAGCGCTTCCTGCTCCGCGCCTTCCCCGTCTTCGACGGCAGGCGACGGATCTTCACGACCGTGCTGGGGACCTCTAGTACTGCCACACCGCACTCCACGATCAACGGGTCGACGCCGCCTGCCTTCCTGATGGCGGCACCGTCCCGCTCGATCTCGTCCGCCGCGCTGGCACCCTTGAGGGCGACCAGGAAACCGTCCGGACGAACCAGCGGCAAGCACCAGTCCGCGAGCCGGGCGAGCGGGGCGACCGCGCGAGCGGTGACGATGTCGGCGCCACCGAGCTGCTCACGCACAGGCCGCTCCTCCGCGCGTCCACGGACGATGGTGATCGGGAGTTCCAGCTTCTCGGCCACCTCGGCCAGCCAGTCCACCCGGCGGGCCATAGGTTCGAGCAAGACGATATCGAGGTCCGGTCGCGCGATCGCGAGCGGTACACCCGGAAGCCCCGCACCCGACCCGACATCGACAACGCGAGCCCCTTCGGGCATCTGCTCGCCGATGACGGCCGAGTTGAGCACGTGCCGTTCCCACAGCCGCTCGACCTCCCGAGGACCGATCAGCCCCCGCTCGACGCCGTGGCTCTCGAGGAGTTCGACATACCCAGCCGCTTGGTCGACGTGCGCACCGAACACTCGCTCCGCCGCGGTCCGCACCGCTACCGCGGCCTGCTCCAAGCTCACTCCGGTTACTCCTCGTCCGCGGGTTTCACGTGAAACCGCGCTCGTTCGATTGTCCCTGATGTCGACGCGAAAACGAGTCGACAGACCGCAGATGTGGACAACTCCACTCACCTGCGGGCACCGAGGAAGCTGGATCGACGAGATCCCGGTTCCACGTGAAACATGACGGCCGACGCTCGGCAAGTTCCACGTGAAACCTCATCGCTGTAATTCACTCGCCACCGCCGCCAGCGCCCGACTTGAAGACCCGGCGAAGGAACCCGTAGGACGAGACAACCCAGTCGGAGCCGAGCGGGGCACCGCCACCGCCGCACGACCCGAGCGGTTCTTAGCGAAGCCGGGCGATCGAGCCTCGCCCAGCCGCCGCCGAGACCGAGGCGCCCCAGCCGGGATTCTCAAGCAAGCGCCCACCGACGCCGCCATCGATGACCCATCGCTAATGCACCCTGCCCCCGACCGGCAGACTGCACCTGGCCCGCTGCGGCGAGCCGCGGAACGGTTCTACGTGTCGGTCTCCACCGCCGCCCGGTGGGCCACCCCGGACCGAACGGCGTGTGATCAAGATTCGGGCAGCCCGTCGGTGGGACCCGACCCGCATCGCATACCTGCTCAGCCTGAACCCCTCGACCGTGCACCGGGTCCTGACTCGCTACCGGCTGACCCATCTCGACCGGACCACCGGCCGGCTGATCCGCCGCACCCGGTGATTTGGTCCACGTCGACATCAAAGCTCGGCAACGTCCCCGACGGCGGCCACAAGCCCCCGGCTGGCCTACACCGAGATCCTGGCCGATGAGACGAAGGAAACCGCAGCCGCGTTCTGGAGCCAGGCGCAGGCGTTCTTCACCGGCTGCGGGATCAGCGTCGCGCGGGTCCCGACCGACAACGGTTCCTGCTATCGCTCACGCCTCCGGCGCGACGCGCAGATCACCCCGAAGCGCACCCGGCCTTACCGACCGCAGACCAACGGCAAGGTCGAGCGGTTCAACCGGACCCGATCGAGGAATGGGCCTACAACCACCACCGCGGCCACACCTCACTCGCCGGTCAACCACCCGCCAGCCGCGTCCCCAACCTCACAGCGCGAGACACCTAGCCGAGGTCCGCGCGGCCACGCCGGTCACGGTCGGCTGCGCCATGGACTCGTGCCCGCTGACGGAGGTGGCGTCGAGCCTCTTTGATGTCAACGTGGATCAGACAGCCGTATGACCCAGGGCCCCGAGAGCGCCCCGCGTTCCACGTGAAACCTCACCCCTGTAATTCGCTCACCCGAGGCCGAGCGTTCCGCAGCCGGATGCCGCTGAAGCCGAGGGTGCTCTCCGCCGCCGCGTCCACGAACGGCCACAGGTTCGGCAGCACCCGCAACTGGATGCCCGCCTCCTCGTGCAACCCCAGCAGATCGCCGACCGGCTCCGGCGGGCCGAGGGGCTCCACCTCCGACGTCGCCACGAGCGCGTGCGACACGGAAGAGCCGAACGGCCGGAACGCCGAAGCGTCGAACCGGTAGGCGAACAGCCGGGTCGAGCGCATCGGCTCGAGCCAGCCGTACTCGATCGCGTGGACGCGGTCGCCGCCGCCCGGGCCGAGGATGCGCTCGCGGTCCGCGTCGGTCGTCGACGGTGTCGCCCACGCCATCGCGCGCGGGCACTGGCGGGGGAACCAGTAGTCCGGTGCGCGCTCCGCGTCGACCGCCCAGACGTAGGCCTCCGGCTGCCGGGCCGTCGCGGCGACGTGCGGGACGAAACCGGTGATCGCCGGATCCTCCGAGAAGTGGAGGACCTCGCCGGGCGCTGGACGCATCCTCCAAGCATAAAAAAAGCGGCCCGCCGGACCGAAGTCCGGCGGGCCGCTGACGAGTCCGTCAGGACTCGGGGAAGATCACCACGCGACGCTTGGGGTCCTCGCCCTCGCTCTCGCTCGTGACACCCGAGACCGTCGCCACCGCGTCGTGGACCACCTTGCGCTCGAACGGGCTCATCGGCTGCAGCCGCACCCGCTCGCCGCTCGACAGCACCGACTCCGCCGTCGACCGGCCGAGCTCGCGGAGCTCCTCGCGACGGTCGGCGCGCCAGCCCGCGATGTCCAGCATGAGGCGGCTGCGCGAGCCGGTCTCCTGCTGGACCGCCAGGCGGGTCAGCTCCTGCAGCGCTTCGAGCACCGTGCCGCGCGGGCCGACGAGCTTCTCGAGGTCCTCGCCGCCGTCGATGCTCACGATCGCGCGGCCGGCCTCCACGTCCAGGTCGATGTCCCCGTCGTAGTCGAGCAGATCGAGCAGCCGCTCGAGGTAGTCGCCGGCGATGTCGCCCTCCTGCACGAGGACGTCGTCGCCACCTCCCGCCTTCTGCTCGCCCGCCTCGTCGGCGGTTTCACCCGGGGTCACGTCGTCCTGATCGGCGTCGATCGTGTCGATCGTCTCCGACATCATTCGTCTCCTCTCCGAACCGGTCGCGCTCAACGGCGCTTCCGGCCCGACTTCCTGGTCGAGTCTTTGAGGAGCCCGGGCACGCCCGTGCCGTTCTCCTGTGAGCCGTTCTGGCCGTTCGTCGCGGCCGGGGTCCGGTCCGCCGCCGTCGCGCCGTCCGCCTTGGCGGCAGCGGCCTCCGCGGCCTTGGCGGCGGCGGCCTCGGCCGGCGTGGTCTGTGCGAAGCCGTGAGCCGAGCCCGCCTTGGTGACCTTCTTCTGCGAGCCGGTCTGGGCGGGCTGGTTCTTCTTCTGCTGGACGGGCTTCTGGCCCACCTTCGGAGCGGTCGGCTTCTGCCCGGGCTTCGGGCCGAGCGTCGCGCGCTTCTCCGCGGCCTCCGCCTTGCGAGCCGCCTCTTCCTTGTCGATCTTCGTGTAGACGAGGCGCTGCTGCATCAGGGTCCAGCCGTTGTTCGCCAGCCAGTAGAAGAGGAGGCCGAGCGGGAACAGCGCACCGAAGACGAGGACACCGAGCGGGAAGATGTACATCGTCAGCTTGTTCATGATCGCGGTCTGCGAGGTGGCCGACGCGGCGTTCTGCCGGGCCACCGAGTGCCGCGCGGTGAGGTGCGTGGCGATGGACGCGATGATCATGAGGGGCAGCGCGACCGGGAGCACGCTCCACTGGAAGCCGACGTTCGCGGCACCACCGCTGACGACCCCGACACCGTTGTAGACGGCCTCGCCGAGGTTGACACCGAAGAGCTTCGCACTCACGTAGGAGTGGACGTCAGCCTGCGAGAAGAAGTAGTTCTCGGTCTTCGGGCCACCACCGGGCGGCGGCATCGTGAACGCGCGCAGCACGTGGTTCAGGCCGATGAACACCGGGATCTGGAGCAGCATCGGCAGGCAGCTGCCCAGCGGGTTGACGCCGTGCTCCTTCTGGAGCTTCTGCATCTCCGCGGCCTGGCGCTGCCGGTCGTTCGCGTACTTCTTCTGGAGCTTCTTCATCTCCGGCGCGAAGTCCTGCATCTTCTTCATCGACCGGACCTGGTTCACGAACGGCTTGAACATGATGCCGCGGACTGTGAACGTCAAGAAGATGATGCCGAGGATCCAGGCGATCGCCGTCGACTCCCCGAAGACGAGTCCGAAGACCTTGTGCCAACACCAGAGGATGAAGGACACGGGGTAGTAGATGAAATCGAGCACTGCTGCTACTCCTCGATCGGTGTTTCAGGTCGTCGGTGCCGCCACGAGAACGTCTCGGGCACGGGGTCGCGGCCGGGCATGGTCCACGGGCCGCAGCGCAGCAGCCGGCGCAACGCGAGGTAGGAGCCGCGGCCGGCACCGTGCCGGGTGAGGGCTTCGACTGCGTACGCGCTGCAGCTCGGGTAGAACCGGCAGGCCGGCGGGAGGAAGGGCGAGATCGCCTTGCGGTAGAGCTTGATGGGGAGCAACAGGACCCAGGCGACCGGTCCGGGCCGGGCGGGTCCCGGCTCGTCGTCGTGGTCGTGCTCGTCGTGCACTGAGTGCTCGGGGGTGGCTCGCATACCGGTCACACCGCTGATCCGTGGTCGGGGGCCGCGTCCGCGGGACGCGTCGGGCTGGGGACATCCCCGGCCGGACGGCGCGACGACAGAAGTCCCAGCCGACGCAGCGCGGCGTCGAGATCGGCCCCGAGCTCCGCGCTGGACGCGGTCGCCGACGGCGGCAATGCCCGTACGACCAACGCACTGCCGGCGGGCAGGGTTCCGATCCGGGCCGAAACGAGATGACGCAACCTGCGGGACACCCGGTGGCGGACCACCGAGTTCCCGACGGCCTTGCTCACCACAAAACCCGCCCTGGTCGCCGACGAAGCGTCGGTGGCCATGGACGGGTCCGTGGTCAACGCGTGGACGACGAGGCGGCGCCTGCCTGCCTTGGATCCGCGACGGAGAACCACGCGGAAATCCTCACTCCGCCGCAGACGTGCGGCAGCCGGCAGCACGGCGCGCCCCGACGTGCCGGATCAGGCCGACAGCGCTTCGCGGCCCTTGCGACGGCGAGCCGCCAGGATGCCCCGGCCTGCCCGGGTCCGCATGCGCAGCCGGAACCCGTGGGTCTTCGCGCGGCGGCGGTTGTTCGGCTGGAAGGTGCGCTTACCCTTGCTCACTGCTTCTCCTGTGTGTCGCGTCGGAAGAGAAGGCTTCCGTCTTCCTTCACTTCTGGCGTGTCGTGCGGGCGCACGGCAGTCTCTGGTGTCTCCTACCAACGTGTGGCCTCGTCACGACGAGCGACTGCAACCAGGGCACGCGAAACGCGCCCGTCGCATACGGGAGACCTTACGAGGGTACGCACCCCCGTCCGGCACGCCGTAAGCACCCCCTCCGCCACCGTCCGCGACGGGCCGGCCGAGGCGAGATCATCAACGCCGTGGCATCGAATGGCAACACGCCGTACACCGTGAAATGCTTGCGGCCCAGGATGCCTTGTGGCAGCGAGCGGGGCTTGTTAGCGTGCCTCTCTCGGGTCACCGGTCGAGGTGCACGAGTATCCGGGTGGTGGAGTGCCCACCGGCGTACGACGAGCCCGCAGGTGGCGACGCCGCGGGTCGCCGTACATTAGTGCACAGCTGTGGACAACTATGTGGATATTCGCTGTGCCGGTACCCGGCCAGGTCCGCAGGCGGTCATCGGGTGGAGTGACCAGGGCGTTCCGGGGCCGGTTCGGCCGTCCACGCCGACGAGGGGAGGGGAGCCGGACCAGTGTCGGAGCACCAGCACAATCTGGGCGTCATCTGGGAGCAGGTGGTGCGCGAACTGTCCGACGGGACGTTGTCCCCTCAGCAGCGCGCCTGGATGCGGGTGACCCGCCCGATCGGCCTCCTCGACGGCACCGCGCTGCTGGCGGCTCCCAGCGACTTCGCGAAGGAAGCGATCGAACGCGGTCTCCGCGGCGCGATCACCGACGCGCTTTCCCGGCGGCTCGGCCGCGCCATCTCGCTCGCGGTGAAGGTCGACAGCACCGAAGCGGTCGCCCCGATCGCCGCGCCCCACTACGTCCCGTCACCCGGCCGGGTGGAAAACGGTGCCGTCCCCGAGCCGGCGCCCGCGCCGCGGCCGGGTCCCGGCCCGATGCTGCCGCCGCCGCGCCCCGAGCCGGCGCCGCCGCTGCCGCAGCACCAGTCCCTCGCGATGAAGCCCGACGACGGTGACGACACCGACGAGGAAGTCGACGAAGAGGGCGAAGCGCTCGCCGCGGTCCACGAGATCTGGCCGACGTTCTCCGGCCAGCCGATCGCCGGCCAGCCGTACACCGCGCCGGCGCAGCCGCAGACGTCGAAGACGAAGCTGAACGAGAAGTACACCTTCGACACGTTCGTCATCGGCGCGTCCAACCGGTTCGCCCACGCGGCGGCGGTCGCGGTCGCCGAAGCCCCGGCCCGCGCGTACAACCCCCTTTTCATCTGGGGTGAGTCCGGGCTCGGCAAGACGCACCTGCTGCACGCGGTCGGCCACTACGCCCAGCGGCTCTTCCCCGGCATGCGCGTCCGGTACGTCTCGACCGAAGAGTTCACGAACGACTTCATCAACTCGCTGCGAGACGACCGCAAGGTCGCCTTCCAGCGGCGCTACCGCGACATCGACATCCTGCTCGTCGACGACATCCAGTTCCTGGAAGGCAAAGAAGGTACGCAGGAAGAGTTCTTCCACACCTTCAACACCCTCCACAACGCGAACAAGCAGATCGTCGTCAGCTCCGACCGCCCGCCGAAGCGCCTCGAGACGCTGGAGGACCGGCTGCGCACGCGGTTCGAGTGGGGCCTGATCACCGACATCCAGCCGCCCGAGCTCGAGACGCGCATCGCGATCCTCCGCAAGAAGGCGGCGCAGGATCGGCTCGCGGTGCCGGGTGACGTCCTGGAGTTCATCGCCTCGCGCGTCGAGGCGAACATCCGGGAGCTCGAAGGCGCGCTGATCCGCGTCACGGCCTTCGCGTCGCTCAACCAGCAGCCGGTCGACGCCGGCCTGGCCGAGATCGTGCTGCGGGACCTCATCCCCGACTCCCACGCCCCGGAGATCACCGCGCCCACGATCATGGGCGTCATCTCCGAGTTCTTCGACGTGACGCTCGACGACCTGTGCGGCCCCGGCAAGACGAAGGCGCTCGCCACGGCCCGCCAGATCGCGATGTACCTCTGCCGCGAGCTGACCGACATGTCGCTGCCGAAGATCGGGCAGACGTTCGGCGGCCGCGACCACACGACCGTCATGCACGCGGACAAGAAGATCCGCAAGGAGATGGCCGAGCGCCGGCGCATCTACGACCAGGTGCAGGAGCTGACGTCGCGCATCAAGCAGCGCGCCCGCCAGTAGCACATCCCCTTATCCCGCAACGACTTCGGGGCGTCCACGCACTGTGGACGCCCCTTTGTCGTCTTTGGACCGTCCGAAGCGCACTACGGCCCGCGAAGCAGCGAAGGACGCGTACGCGCGCTTCGCAAACTCGCGAAAATTGTTTGTACACAAGGAAGTTTCCCCATGGTGTGGGCAGTTTGCCCACAGCGCCAGCGGATCTCTGAGCAGCGACGACCCGGATTCCGTCCACACCCCGCCCACAGGTGATCCACAGAGAATCCACACCCTTGTCCACGCTGATTCCACAGGTTGCCCACATGCTGTGCACAGGAGGGCGCCGTCACTCGGTAGAGCGATTCGGACCGTGTCGTCCACCCCCAGAAACACTCCCGAACCTGGGGACAACCATGGGGACAACCCGGCCGATCTGTGGACGAATCGAGGGCCTCCCGAAACCATCCACCGACGCCCCGAGTTGCCCACAGATCCACCACCACGGTTCTCCACATGCCCGCAGGCACTCCGACCTGCGTGAACGACCTCAATCCACACAATCCACAACGCTTACTACTGCTACTGCCTTTTAGATCTCTTCTAAGAGAAAAAAGATAAAAACAGGCGAAGGACGAAGTTGGGGACAGCCGCGAGATCGTGTCGTCAAGTCGACAAAGTCAAGGGGAGGCCGAGGTGACGGCGGTGCCCGCGACGGCCTACCGTGAACCCCTGCACCGAACCCCTGCTCCTGGTCCGTGCTCCGGTCGCTCAACCGGAGAGCGGGCCGGCCGGACGAGGCAGCCGGTCACTGCCCAGCCAGAACGAGGCCTGGCCCGAGCCGATCACGGCTCGGTCGTCGAAAGGATGCGCGCATGAAGATCCGCGTCGAGCGTGACGGGCTCGCCGACGCCGTCGCGTGGGTGGCCAGAAGCCTCCCCTCCCGGCCTCCCGTGCCGGTACTGGGCGGTGTCCTGCTCGACGCCGGTGCGGACGGCGAGTCCGACGCGCTGACCGTGTCGGGCTTCGACTACGAGGTGTCCGCCACGGTGGGCGTCCCGGCGACGATCGCCGACGGCGGTCGCCTGCTGGTGTCCGGCAGGCTCCTCGCCGACATCACCAAGTCCCTGCCGAACCAGCCGGTCGAGATCGCCGTCGACGGCGCCCGCGCCACGATCACGTGCGGCAGCGCGCGCTTCTCCCTGCCGACCATGCCGGTCGAGGACTACCCGCAGCTGCCGTCCCAGCCCGCCTTCGCGGGTGAGCTCGCCGGCGACGCGTTCGGCCAGGCCGTCACCCAGGTCGTCGTCGCCGCGGGCAAGGACGACACGCTGCCGATGCTGACCGGCATGCGGCTCGAGATCTCCGGCAGCTCGCTGACCCTCGTCGCGACCGACCGGTTCCGGCTCGCCATGCGCGAGTTCACCTGGCAGCCCGCCGAAGGCCTCGCCGACGCCGCGGTGCTCGTCCCGGCGCGCACCCTCGCCGAGGCGGCCAAGACGCTCGGCGCGAGCGGCGCCACGATCCGGCTCGCACTCGCCAGCGGCGAAGGCCTGCTCGGCCTCTCCGGTTCCGGGCGCTACACGACGACCCGCCTGCTCGACGCGGAGTTCCCGCCCTACCGCCAGCTGCTGCCCGCGACGCACACCTCACGCGCGGTCATCGACGTGTCCGCTCTCACGGAGTCGATCAAGCGCGTTTCCCTGGTCGCGGAGCGGGGGACTCAGGTACGACTGGAGTTCGGGGACAACACGCTGCGGCTGTCCGCGGGCGGCGACGACGAGGGAAGCGCCGAAGAAGAGCTCCAGGTCGACTACGAAGGTGAGCCGGTGACGATCGCGTTCAACCCGGGTTACCTCGTCGACGGCCTCGGCGCGCTCCACAGCGACCGGGCGGAGCTGACGTTCACGACGCCGAACCGCCCCGCCCTCATCAAGCCCGCCGACGCCGAGGGCAACCTCGTCCCCGGCTACCTCTACCTCCTGATGCCGGTCCGCCTGCCGGGCTGACCCGCAAAACTTGTTCGCACGTAAGGGGATCTCATGGTTCAGCTCGGTCTGATCGGCCTGGGCAAGATGGGCTTCAACATGCGTGAGCGGCTGCGCGCGGCCGGTCACGAAGTGGTCGGCTACGACCGCAACCCGGACGTCAGCGACACCACGTCGCTCGAAGACCTGGTGTCCAAACTGGACGCTCCGCGGATCGTCTGGATCATGGTCCCCGCAGGCGACCCGACGCGGCAGACCATCACCGAGCTGGGCAACCTGCTGTCCGAAGGTGACATGGTCATCGACGGTGGCAACTCGAAGTACACCGACGACAAGCTGAACGCCGAGCTCCTCGCCGCGAAGAAGATCGGGTACGCCGACTGCGGTGTCTCCGGTGGCGTGTGGGGCAAGGACAACGGTTACGGCCTGATGGTCGGCGGCACGGCGGCCGACGTCGAGCGCGCGATGCCGATCTTCGACGCGCTCCGCCCGGAAGGCCCGCGTGAGGAAGGCTTCTCGCACGCGGGCAGCGTCGGGGCCGGCCACTACGCGAAGATGATCCACAACGGCATCGAGTACGGCATGATGCAGGCCTTCGCCGAAGGCTTCGAGCTGCTCGAGGCCGCGAAGGTCGTCGACGACGTGCCCGCGGTGATCAAGGGCTGGCAGCGCGGCACCGTCGTCCGGTCCTGGCTGCTCGACCTGCTCGTGCGCGCGCTCGACGAGGACCCGGAGCTGGACGACCTCGAGGGTTACGTCGAGGACTCCGGCGAAGGCCGGTGGACGCTCGAAGAGGCGATCAACAACGCGGTGCCGGCGCCGGTCATCTCGGCCGCGCTGTTCGCCCGGTTCGCCTCCCGCCAGGAGCACTCGGCCGCGATGCGCGCGGTCGCCGCACTGCGCAACCAGTTCGGCGGGCACGCCGTGAAGAAGGTCGGCGGGTAGGTCCCGTCCGGGAAGGAACCACGTGTATCTGCGACATCTGCAGGTCACCGACTTCCGCTCCTGGCCCCAGGCCGATCTCGCCCTCGAACCGGGGCCGACCGTGCTGGTCGGCCAGAACGGTCGCGGCAAGACCAACCTGCTGGAGGCGATCGGGTACGTCGCGACGCTGGGATCCCACCGCGTCGCGACGGACGCGCCGCTGATCCGGCACGGTTGTGAGCGTGCGCTGGTGCGGGTCGCGGTGGTCAACGACGACCGCGAGCTGACCGTCGAGCTCGAGATCACCGCCGGTCGTGCCAACCGCGCCCGGGTCAACCGCGGTGCGGTCGGCCGGCCGCGGGACGTGCTCGGCATCCTGCGCACGGTGCTGTTCTCCCCGGAGGACCTGGCGCTCGTGCGGGGCGACCCTGGCGAGCGACGCCGGTTCCTCGACGAGCTGCTGGTGCTGCGCGCGCCGCGGTACGCCGGGGTTCGTGCGGACTACGAGAAGGTGCTGAAGCAGCGCAACGCCCTGCTCAAGACGGCCGGTAAACGCCGGACCGGGCGGGAGGACCCGTACGCGCTGTCGACGCTCGAAGTCTGGGACGACCACCTCGCTGTGGCCGGCGCGGAGCTGCTGGCCGCGCGCCTGAACCTCGTCGCGGACCTCGGTCCGTACGCGGCTTCGGCGTACATGGGTGTCGCTCCGGACTCCCGGCCGGCGAAGATCTCGTACAAGTCTTCGCTGGGTGAGGCCCTGCCGGAGACGTACGGCGTACCGGACGGGGAACGGGCGCAACCCGGAGTCCTCAAGGACGTCTTGGTGAAGGCGCTCGGGGAAGCTCGCAAGGCGGAGCTGGAGCGGGGGATCAGCCTGGTCGGCCCGCACCGGGACGAGCTGGAGCTGATCCTCGGCGAAGCGCCGGCCAAGGGGTACGCGAGCCACGGCGAGTCGTGGTCGTTCGCGCTCGCCCTCCGGCTCGGCAGCTACGAGCTGCTGCGCGGGGAGGCGGGTGAGCCGGTGCTGCTGCTCGACGACGTGTTCGCCGAGCTGGACCGCAAGCGCCGGGCCCGGCTGGCCGAAGTGGCGGCGAGCGCCGAACAGGTGCTGGTGACCGCCGCGGTCGACGAAGACGTGCCCAGCGAGCTGGCGGGGAGCCGGTTCGTGGTGGCGGATGGTGAGGTCACGCGTGGCTGAACGGTTCGATCGAGCGCCGAAACGGGCACCCGGTGTGAGCGGCGACACAAACCGCACCCGATCTGGGGACAAACCTGTGGACAGTGTGGATAACACGGTGAATGAGTTATCGCCGCCCGTGACCATACGGCCAGATGAGTGGCACAAAACGCCCCGCGGCGGGTCCGCCGCGGCGTCTAAACCGACTTCCGGCACTGAGCGTGACGGCACCGCTGGGCCGAACGAGGTGCCGATGACGGGCCGGGACCTCGCGCACGCCGCGCTCGAGGCGGCGAAAGCGAAGGCGAAGGAGCGGGGCGCCCCGCCGGGCCAGCGCCGTCGCGTGGTCACCGGCGGCCAGAACCCGCGGCGTCGCCGCTGGTCGGGACCCGGCGCGGACGCGCGTGACCCGCAGCCGCTCGGCCGGCTCGTCTCGCGGCTGGTCAGCGACCGCGGCTGGAACGAGAGCGTCTCCGGCGCCCGCGTCTTCGCGCAGTGGGCGCGCCTGGTCGGCGAAGACGTCGCCGAACACGCCCAACCGGTCGCGCTGAAAGACGGCGAGCTGACGGTCCGGGCCAGCTCCACCGCGTGGGCCACCCAGCTCCGCCTGCTGCAGGGAAAACTGCTGGCCAAGATCGCGGCGGGGGTCGGGAACGGCGTGGTCAAGCGCATGCGGATCCAGGGTCCGATGGCCCCGAGCTGGCGGAAAGGCCCCCGTCACGTGCCGGGTCGCGGCCCGCGTGACACGTACGGCTGACCCGGCTTGCGCGTTGCTCGGTTGAATGCCCCGAGAACGCATCCAGACGCACTGAATTACGTCAAGACTCGGCTCGGACCGATTTCGTCCGTCTGTGACGCGTTCAGGGGTGTCCTTGCCGCAT
The DNA here is from genome assembly GCF_044741685.1 of Amycolatopsis sp. NPDC088138. Taxonomy (NCBI): domain Bacteria; kingdom Bacillati; phylum Actinomycetota; class Actinomycetes; order Pseudonocardiales; family Pseudonocardiaceae; genus Amycolatopsis; species Amycolatopsis sp. NPDC088138. Next base: position 1,248,891 of record NZ_JBIUTB010000003.1, on the reverse strand, counting down.
GTCAGCGGACGCGGCCAAGTACACTGGGAGGGAGCGAACGTCCGCTCGCGCGAGACGAGGAGAAACAAGGCCTGTGACCGAGAACAAGAGCGAGTACAACGCGTCATCGATCACGGTGCTCGAAGGCCTCGAAGCGGTCCGCAAGCGTCCCGGCATGTACATCGGCTCCACCGGTGAACGCGGCCTGCACCACCTCGTTCAGGAGGTCGTCGACAACTCGGTCGACGAAGCGATGGCCGGGTACGCCACCAAGGTCGAGGTTACTCTCCTCGCCGACGGCGGGGTGCGCGTCGTCGACGACGGCCGCGGCATCCCGGTCGACATGCACCCCAAGGAGCACAAGCCGACCATCGAGGTCGTGCTCACCCAGCTGCACGCGGGCGGCAAGTTCGACAGCGACTCCTACGCGGTGTCCGGCGGCCTGCACGGCGTCGGCATCTCCGTGGTGAACGCGCTGTCGACGAAACTGCTGGCGGAGGTCAAGTACGGCGGCCGCAGCTGGCGCCAGCTGTACACCGACCAGCTGCCCGGCGAGCTCGAAGACCTCGGCCCGGCCACCGAGACCGGCACGACGATGACGTTCTGGGCCGACGACAGCATCTTCGAGACCACGACCTACAACTTCGAGACGATCTCGCGCCGCCTCCAGGAGATGGCGTTCCTCAACAAGGGACTGACGCTGTCGCTGCGCGACGAGCGCGTCGCCGACGAGGAGACCGAAGCCGACGCCGAGGGCAAGGTCGCCCGCGTCAAGGAGAAGGTCTACTGCTACCCGGGCGGGCTCGAGGACTTCGTCAAGCACATCAACGGCAGCAAGGACCCGATCCACCCCAGCGTGATCTCCTTCGACGCCAAGGGCGTCGGCCTCGAGGTCGAGGTCGCGATGCAGTGGAACAACGGCTTCACGCCGTCGGTCTACACGTTCGCCAACACGATCAACACCCACGAGGGCGGCACCCACGAAGAGGGCTTCCGCGCCGCGCTGACCCGTGTCGTCAACACGTACGCGCGCGAGAAGAAGCTGCTCAAGGAGAAGGACACCAACCTGACCGGTGACGACGTGCGCGAGGGTCTCGCCGCGATCGTCTCGATCAAGCTGGGCGAGCCGCAGTTCGAGGGCCAGACGAAGACCAAGCTGGGCAACAGCGAGGCGAAGACGTTCGTGCAGCAGCAGTCGAACGAATGGCTGGCCGACTGGTTCGAGCGCAATCCCGCCGAGGCGAAGACGATCATCAACAAGTCGGTCTCCTCGGCGCAGGCCCGGATGGCCGCGCGCAAGGCGCGTGACCTCGTCCGCCGCAAGGGCGCGCTCGACATCGGCGGCCTGCCCGGCAAGCTCAAGGACTGCCGCTCCACCAAGCCGGAGGAGTGCGAGCTCTACATCGTCGAGGGTGACTCGGCCGGCGGCTCGGCCAAGGAGGGCCGGGACTCGATGTACCAGGCGATCCTGCCGATCCGCGGCAAGATCATCAACGTCGAGAAGGCCCGCATCGACCGCGTTCTCAAGAACACCGAGGTCCAGTCGCTGATCACCGCGCTGGGCACCGGCATCCACGACGAGTTCGACCTGTCGAAGCTGCGCTACCACAAGATCGTGCTGATGGCCGACGCCGACGTCGACGGCCAGCACATCACCACGCTGCTGCTCACCCTGCTGTTCCGCTTCATGACCCCGCTGATCGAGCACGGCCACGTCTTCCTGTCGCGGCCGCCGCTGTACAAGATCAAGTGGCCGCGGTCCGAACCGGAGTACGCGTACTCCGACCGCGAGCGCGACGCCGTCATCAAGGCCGGCGTCGAGGGCGGCAAGCGGCTCCCGAAGGACGACGCGATCCAGCGCTACAAGGGTCTCGGCGAGATGAACGCCGAGGAGCTGTGGGAGACCACGATGGACCCGGCCAACCGGCTGCTGGGCCAGGTCACCCTCGACGACGCCGCGCAGGCCGACGAGCTGTTCTCCGTCCTGATGGGCGAGGACGTCGAGGCGCGCCGCTCGTTCATCACGCGCAACGCCAAGGACGTGCGCTTCTTGGACGTGTAGGCGTCCACCCGTACTCGTCCCGCTAGGACCCCGCACCCGAGAAGGACCTCATGACGGAAACACTGCCGCCGGCGCCGGACCACGACCGGATCGAACCGGTCGACATCCAGCAGGAGATGCAGCGCTCCTACATCGACTACGCGATGAGCGTCATCGTGGCGCGCGCGCTCCCGGACGTCCGGGACGGCCTCAAGCCGGTGCACCGCCGGGTGCTGTACTCGATGTTCGACTCCGGCTTCCGGCCGGACCGCGGGTACAACAAGTGCTCCCGCGTCGTCGGCGACGTCATGGGCAACTACCACCCGCACGGTGACTCGGCGATCTACGACGCGCTGGTCCGGCTCGCCCAGCCGTGGTCGATGCGGTACCCGCTGATCGACGGCCAGGGCAACTTCGGCTCGCCGGGCAACGACCCCGCGGCCGCCATGCGGTACACCGAGTCCCGGCTCGCGCCGCTGGCCATGCAGATGCTGGCCGACATCGAAGAAGACACCGTCGACTTCTCCGACAACTACGACGGCCGCACGCAGGAGCCCGACGTCCTGCCGGCGCGGTTCCCGAACCTGCTGGTCAACGGTGGTTCCGGGATCGCGGTCGGGATGGCGACGAACATCCCGCCGCACAACCTGCGCGAGGTCTCCGACGGCGTCGTCTGGGCGCTGGAGAACCCGGAGGCCGACGACGACGAGCTGCTGGCCGCGCTGCTGGTGCGGATCAAGGGCCCGGACTTCCCGACCAAGGCGATGATCCTCGGCACGTCCGGCATCGAGGACGCCTACCGCACCGGCCGCGGCTCGGTCCGGATGCGCGCGGTCGTCGAGGTCGAAGAGGACGCGAAGGGCCGCACGATCCTGGTCGTGTCCGAGCTGCCGTACCAGGTCAACCCGGACAACCTCGTCGAGAACATCGCGAACCTGGTCCGCGACGGCAAGCTCACCGGCATCGCCGACATCGCCGACGAGTCCAACAGCCGGTCCGGCATGCGGATCGTCGTCACGATCAAGCGCGACGCGGTCGCGAAGGTCGTGCTGAACAACCTCTACAAGCACACGCAGCTGCAGCAGAACTTCGGTGTCAACATGCTGGCGCTGGTCGACGGCGTGCCGCGCACGCTGCGGCTCGACCAGATCATCCGGCACTACGTGAAGCACCAGGTCGAGGTCATCGTCCGGCGGACCAGGTTCCGCCTGAAGAAGGCCGAAGAGCGGGCCCACATCCTGCGTGGTTACGTCAAGGCGCTCGACGCGCTCGACGAGGTCATCGCGCTGATCCGGCGGTCGCCGTCCGCGGACGAGGCCCGGCCGGCCCTGATGGAGCTGCTGGACGTCGACGAGATCCAGGCCACCGCGATCCTCGACATGCAGCTGCGGCGCCTGGCCGCGCTGGAGCGGCAGCGGATCATCGACCAGCTGGCCGAGATCGAGCTGGAGATCGCCGACCTCAAGGACATCCTCGAGAAGCCGGAACGCCAGCGCGCGATCATCCGCGACGAGCTGATGGCGATCGTCGAGAAGTACGGCGACGACCGGCGCACGAAGATCATCGGGTTCAGCGGCGACGTCACCGACGAAGAGCTGATCGCGGTCGAGGACGTCGTTGTCACCATCACCCGCACGGGGTACGCCAAGCGGACGAAAACCGATCTTTACCGCTCGCAGAAGCGCGGCGGCAAGGGCGTGCAGGGCGCGACGCTGAAGCAGGACGACATCGTCCAGCACTTCTTCGTCTGCTCGACGCACGACTGGATGCTGTTCTTCACGAACAAGGGCCGCGTCTACCGGACCAAGGCGTACGACCTGCCCGAGGCCAACCGCAACGCGCGCGGCCAGCACGTGGCGAACCTCATGGCGTTCCAGCCGGACGAGCAGATCGCCCAGGTCATCCAGATCAAGAACTACGAGGTCGCGCCGTACCTGGTGCTCGCCACCAAGCGCGGCCTGGTGAAGAAGACCAAGCTCACCGACTTCGACTCGAACCGCTCCGGCGGCCTCATCGCCATCAACCTGCGCGAAGGTGACGAACTGGTCGGCGCGGTGCTGGCGGCGGCCGAGGACGACCTGCTCCTGGTGTCGGCCGAAGGCCAGTCCATCCGCTTCCACGCGACGGACGAGGCACTGCGGCCGATGGGCCGTCCGACGTCCGGCGTGCTCGGCATGCGGTTCAACGACGGCGACGAACTGCTCGGCATCAGTGTGGTCAAGCCCGACAAGTTCCTGCTGGTCGCGACCGATGGCGGATACTCGAAGCGCACGCCGATCGAGGACTACCCGGTGCAGGGCCGCGGCGGCAAGGGTGTGCTCACCATTCAGCACGACCGCAAACGTGGCAGGCTGGTGGGTGCGCTGATCGTCGACGCCGAGGACGAGCTGTACGCGATCACCTCGAGCGGCGGCGTGATCCGCACGCCGGCGGGCGATGTGCGCAAGGCAGGGCGGCAGACGAAGGGGGTCCGGCTGATGAATCTCGGCGAAGGCACCACTCTTCTCGCCGTCGCACGCAACGCGGACGAGCCCTCGGACGTCGCCAACGGTGACAGCGCGGAAACTGCGGAAGCGGACGACACGGTGGAAACTGTGTCCGAAGAAACCGTGGTCGAAGCGACAGACGCGGGTGAAGAAACGACGGCGACGCCGGAGCAGTAGGTTCCAGCGCGAACGGCGTCTCCACGGCACGGGTAAGGACTGACTCTTCGTGACACCATCCGAGAATCCCGAGGCAGCGGGTTCGAACGGGACTCCGGCGAGCCCACCCTGGCAGCGGGTAGGCAAGGACGGCGGCGACGCCGAGGCGACGGTCGGGCTGGCCACGGAGGAAGCGCACCCGGCCGGCGAGACGCAACCCGTCTCCCCGGCCGACCGCCCGGTGGTGACCGGCAGTGCCGCCCCCCGCCTCTTCGGCAGCGGCGACACCCCACCGGGCGGCGAGCCGTCCGCGGCCGCCGTCCCGTCGGCCTCGTCCCAGCGCGCCCGCCCGAGCGCCCTCCGACGCCCGGGCCGAGGCCCGCGGCGGGCAAGCCTGCAGGTCAAGCGCTTCGACCCGTGGTCGGTGCTGAAGCTGTCCCTGGTACTGGGCGTCGCGATGTTCTTCGTCTGGCTCGTCGCGGTCGGCGTCCTCTACACGGTCCTCGACGGCATGGGCGTCTGGGACAAGCTGAACGGCACGTACTCCTCCCTGGTCGGCGGCGAAGGCGCGAACGCCTCCTCGGAACCCCTGATCAGCGCGGGCCGCGTCTTCGGCATCGCGGCGATCTTGGGAGCGATCAACATCGTCCTGGTGTCGGCACTGGCCACGGTCAGCGCGTTCATCTACAACGTGTCCGCCGACCTCGCCGGAGGCCTGGAAGTCACGCTGTCGGAACGGGAGTAACCCGGTTGCAGGGCCCCCTCGGGGGTCCTGTAAAGTTCTCCTCGTTCAAGGGCCTATAGCTCAGGTGGTTAGAGCGCTTCGCTGATAACGAAGAGGTCCCAGGTTCAAGTCCTGGTAGGCCCACGCAAGTCAAAGCTCGGTTCACCTCACTGGTGAACCGGGCTTTTTGCTGCAGCCTGACTACCCGCCATGCACCAGCAGGTTCGTCTTGTCGGGCGATGGCGCCGAGCTGCGGTTCACTAGCCATGGGGTGTTGGCCAAGGCTGACAGCCTACGAGCGTCACTTAGGTGCAGCGTCTGGGGAGGCCTGCTGGCGCACCAGTTCGTCCGCGTCCAGCGCGAAGAACTCTGGCGGAAGGTTGATCCGCGTATCTTTGTCGATAAGCACAGCGGTGAGGTTAGTGCCTTCCAGTTTTGCAAGCTCGACGTTTGCGCCTCTGAGGTCGACCCGAGTGAGATCCGCACCTGTGAGGTCTGCGCCTTGGAGATTTGCCCGGCTGAGGTTCGCGTGGGTGAGGTTAGTCTCACAAAGCGATGCTCCAATGAGTTCTGCATCGCTGAGGTCTGCATGTGTGAGGTCCGCCCCATCGAGTACCACGGAACGCAACTTGGCATCGCGGAGATCTGCATGCACGAAAGTTGAGTAGGAGAGATTCGACTTCAGGAAGTTCGCGTCAGCAAGCCTCGCATGCGTGAAGTCCGTAGCTACGAGCTTCGAGAGGGTGAGGTCCGCGCCGGCCATGTTCGCGTGAGCGAGGTCGATGATGATGGCGACGTCATCCCAGAAGATTGGGCTCGTTGAGGGTATCTCGCGATGCCGATGAAGGATGCGCTGCGCGGTAATGCGTACTTGAGCTTCTTGGGCTCGGTCTTCGTAGCGGTCAAGTTGGTCAGGACTCGCGTCTTCAGGCGGCTCCGCCGGAACCGTATAGCGCATCCGCAGGTATGCACAGATGACGTTGACGATGGTGGCGCGCTGATCCGGGTGATTCTGACCGAGGCGTTCGAGGGCGTAAAGACCTCCGAGTCGAACGGGGGCTTTGGGCGAGCCGAGTTGCTCGACGGCCTTGGTGTAAAGCTCGGTGACGCGACGTTCGGTAGCATCCAGGGTGGTGTCGGCCGTGGCCTTTTCCTGATGAATCTGGCGTCGGACAGCGAGCAGCAAAGCGAAGATGCCAGTAGCACCGGCGCCGATGCCGAGGCCAGTCTTAATGGCATCAACACGTGCCGAGCCGCGGTCTTTGGCGGAATCAGCCTCTGCGAGCAGCCAGCTCGTCGCGCCCCAAGCGACCATCCCAACCACCACTCCCGCAGTGATCACCAACCACCAGCTCAGACCTGGCGGCTGTGAGCGTGACGGACGCTCCGGTTTCCGCCAGGTCCAGCCGCCGATGATTGTAAAGACGGCGGCTGCTGCGAACGTCGCTAACCATGGTGCTCTCGGCAAGCTCCATCGCCCGATGCTCGACCAGTTGATCAAGTCCAACAGCACCACAACACCAAGCAAGAGGAGCGCCAAAGCCGCTGCAAATGCGCCGCTCGCTCGCCGTCGACCCATGACGTGCGCGTCGTTCTCCATAGAGAGACAGTCGTCGCAGGTTGACTCACTGCTACATCTCAACTGCAGACGACGAGCAAGCCCCGCTGAAGATCGGTTTTCCGTAGGCGGACGAAGAAAGGGAGATTCGCGACGTCGAAGCAGCTGGTCCGGCCATAGCAGCCGGACCAGCCGCTTCGGTCTCCCGCTTACGTGCCGGCGAAGATGCTGTCCATCGCCTCGGCGCCGTGTTGGATCACTCTGCGAGCGGTGACGTGAGTCATCACTCGCAGGGTACCGAGTCGGTCGCTGTGAGGTACGGGAATGCACGCATGCGAGGTAGTCACTCTTAGTCAGAGTGATAGGTGCAGCCTGACGAGCCGCCTGACAATCAGGCTGCATCACCAAGTACCTCGCAGGACGTCTGCGGACGTTCGAGCCCCAAGTCAACGGCATGCGCCTTGATCGTGAACGGGTGGTCTTGGCCTGATAACGAAGAGGTCCCAGGTTCAAGTCCTGGTAGGCCCACGCAAGTCAAGCCCGGTTCGCGATGTGCGAACCGGGCTTTTTGCTGCCTGCCTGCCGCATGGTTGTCCTGAATTGTCAGCTTCGGATGTCGCGCAGCAGATCGATGACGAGTTCGGGGTCAGTCACGAACGGCGAGTGGCCGCAGTTCCAGGTCAGCGTTGTTTCACAGCGAAGGGCCATCTTCCGCTGCAGGTCTGGGTCGACGGCACGGTCGTGTGAACAGACGACGTAGGTCGACGGTGTGTCGTGCCACGCCTGTCGGGCCGGTACACCTCGGCCGCATCCAGGGCCTTGAGGACGCAGCAAGGCAAGAGCCCAGGTCACTCGCTCCGGTTCGCAGCCCTCGTACATCGCCTGGGTCACCATGGCCAGGTCCAAGCGGGTCGAGCCGTCCTCCAGCGGTATGACGGCCGGGCCGATCAGATGGGTCGAGCGGCCGAGACTCGCCGCGCTCTCCCCCTCATCGGGAACGAACGCCGCGAGGTACACGAGGTGCGCGGCGCCGGTGAGGCCGGTGATCACTGAACCACCGTAGGAGTGGCCGAGCACGACCGGCTTCTCGTGCAGGTCATCCACGACGGCCTGCACTGCTGCGGTGTCCGCGGCCAAAGATCCCCGGTGCAGTTCGGGAACGACGACCACCGCACCGGAGTCTCGCAGCGGAGCGGCGACGAGATCGAAGTGTCCAGGGTCGTGCCACTGGCCGTGTACCAGCACGATGCTTGTCATCCGGATCTTCTCCTGGGCGCAGCGCCGCCCGCGGGACGAGCAGCACGCGGTCGTCTAGGTAGTCCGCGATTGCTATCGACGACGTTGCCGCGGTTGCGTCCATGACGTAGGTCAGCGGTCACCGCACTGGCTTCTCCTGGCTAGCCGCCCATGACGCCAACAAGGCCAGACCGTCCGCGGTCGCCGTGCCGGCGGGCGCGGTGTAGACGGTCAGGAGCAAGCCGGGTTCGGCAGGCAGTTCCATCGATTCGACGTCCAGGTCGAGCCGGCCCACGACCGGGTGGTGCAGCCGCTTGCGTCCGGACCGGTGGAGCCGAACGTCCTGGGATGCCCACCGCTGCCGAAACAGTTCGCTGCGGGTCGACAACTCACCGACCAGGGCGAACAGATCCTCGTCGTGCGGATTGCGGCCGGCTTCCATGCGCAGCTTCGCGGCCGTATCGCCGGCGATCTGGTCGTAGTCGACGAAGAACGTTTTTGCCGATTCGGGATCCAGGTACACGAACCGCGCGGTGTTCGCCGGGCGTCGCGGGTCGGCCAGCACTGGTGAATAGAGCGCGTGGGCAAGGTGATTCGTGGCCAGCACGTCGTAACGGCCGTTGCAAATCCACGCCGGCGCATCGGTGATGGCGTCGAGCACCTGCAGAAGCGCCGGACGTACCGTCACGGCAGGGCGCCGGCGGCGTGGACCGCCGGGCGCCCTGGACTGCCGCGCGAGGTGGAACAGGTGATCGCGCTCCGCCTCGTCGAGGTGCAAGGCAGAGGCCAACGCGTCGAGCACCCCGTCGGAGGCGCCGGCGAGGCTGCCGCGCTCCATGCGCACGTAGTAGTCGACCGACACCCCGGCCAGCAGAGCTACCTCTTCGCGACGCAGACCTTTGACCCGGCGGTTGCCGCCGTAGGCGGGCAGTCCGGCCCGCTCGGGCGTGATCCGCGCGCGACGGGAGCTGAGGAACTCCTTGATCTCGGTGCGCGGATCGATCTTGGCCATCTCGTCACCGTAAGCCCTGTCCGCGGGCGAAGGGAGGTTCTGCTGGTACCCGCCTAGGTACCGGTTGCGGTCGTGGCGATGCCGCCGTCGACCGGGATGATGGTGCCCGTGAGGTAGGACGCGGCCCGGCTGGCGAGGAACACGGCGATACCCGCCATGTCGTCGTCGCGGCCGAGCCGTCGCAGAGGGGCCTTCGCCGCGATCGTGTCGCCGATGGCATCGAGCGTGGCCGCCATCATCTGCGACGGGAACGGTCCTGGGGCCACCGCGTTCACCGTGATGTGCTGCGGGCCCAGTTCTCGGGCCAGCACCCTGGTGAGTTGATGGAGTCCCGCTTTGCTGCTGGCGTAGGAGTAGTTGGGCGAGTCGGCGACGTGGATGGCGGCGATACTGCCGATGTTGACGACCCGCGCGGGATCATCGGCGGTGCCCGCCTTGCGAAGCGCGGGGAGCAGCGCCTGCACCAGCCAGAACGGCGACTTGAGGTTGAGGTCGACCACCGCGTCCCAGGCCTCGGCCGGGAACGTCTCCAGCGGCTCGCGCCACATCGCTCCCGCGTTGTTGACGAGGATGTCCAGGCGTTCCGAGTCGGCTTTGACAAGATCAGCGAGTCGCCGGCACTCGTCGTACCTGGACAGGTCGGCGGGGATTGCTTGAACGTCGCCGAATTCGGACAGTGTTCGCTGTGCCTCCGCGCACGTGTCTGCGTTGCGTGAACTGATGACGACGCGCGCGCCCGCCTGCAAAAGGCCGCACGCGATCATCATTCCGATTCCTCTGGTGCTGCCAGTGATAAGTGCGTGTTTCCCACTCAGATCAAAAAGGTCTGCGTGAGTGGTGAACTGGTTGCCCGCCATTGGTCTTCGTTCCTTTCAGGGCTTGGCTGAGAGCCGACTCAAGCAGGTTGGCAGGCGTTCTGGACGTCTGGGAGACCCTGGTGACCCAGGTACTGGGAGTGCCTCCCTTGCCTGGTGCGCCGGCTCACGCTGCCGCCCACGACCGCGCGGTCAGGAAACGAGTGGTCGAATTCGTGGCCCTAAGTCTTGGTCAAGCTTTGGGTCCGTTGCTGCCTTCTCGGTTTACCGTCGAGGGGACGAAGGGGGCCTGTTATGGGTTGGATCGTCTTGGGAATTGTTGTTGTGGTGCTGCTTGGCGTTGGCCTGGTTGTTGATCTCAAGGACCGAGGGCGTGGCGGCAAGCGGATCGCCAGGGGACTCGGGGACGCTCGGCGGACTGACGTCGTGCCGAATCCTCAGGTCGGGGACCAGGGCGCCGGGATGTTCCTGCCCTGAGGTACGGGTCAGCCCTGCCGGGAAGAGAAGTGCCGGCAGGGCTGAGTTGGTGGTCGACCACTCAGTACAACGGTGTTGCGTGGCTCCGTATTTCGGTGCCGTTGTGACCTGGGTTACGTGCGGTGCCAGTGGTTCCACGTGGAACACCGCGCTCCGGCACCGGCCGACTTCGTGCCGGGCCGGGTGCAGTAACATCGCGGGGTAAGGGAAGCAATGAGAAGGGGGCTTCGGTGAAGAAGCTGCTGGCACTCGCGGTCATCGCGGGCGGCGTCCTGTTCGTGGTCAAGCGCAACAAGGCGGCGAAGGCCGAAGCCGACCTCTGGCGCGAGGCGACCGCTCCGGTCCCCTCGAACAACGGAACCACCCCGGCCAAGCCGGCGGGCGCTTCCCACAACTGAGTCTCCGTGCGGGCGGTCCGCCGCCCGCGCCCGGGGCTGTAGCTCAATTGGTAGAGCACCGCCTTTGCAAGGCGGGGGTCAGGGGTTCGATTCCCCTCAGCTCCACAACCCCAGGACGTGACAAAGGCCAGGTCAGGCGGTGTTTCCGCGGACCTGGTCTTCGTTGTGTCAGTCAGCTGTGTCCGTCACTCCGCCAGCGGCCCGGGGTGGCGACCGGTCGGCCGTACGTAGAACTCGTTGCCGTCCGGATCCACCAGCACGACGGTGCTGTCGTCGCGGGCGTCGAGCCGAGCCGCACCGAGGGAGATCAGCTCGTCGACCGCCTCCCGCTGGTCGCCGTCCGGGAGCAGCTCGAAGCGCTGCTGGTTCGGCGCCACGGGTGTGCCGTCCCACGTGTCCCATGCGAGTTTCGTGCCGCCGCGCGGTGACTGGATCGCGATCTGCTCGCCCCGGTCCCACACCAGGAGCCAGCCCAGCGCCTCGCTCCAGAACTCCCCAACCTGACGACTGCCGGCACAGGTGAGCTCACCCAGCGGACCGCACCCAGCGAGGTAGCCGTTGCCGGGCTCGATCACGCAGAACTCGTAGCCCGCCGGGTCGGCCAGGACGACGTGCGCCTCCTCGGGGCGCTGTCCGACGTCGACGTGGCGGCCGCCGAGGCTGACCGCCGTGGCCACCGTGTGCTGCTGGTCGTCGAGGTCGGTGCTGGTCAGGTGCAGGTGCATCCGGTTCGCGCCCAGCCGGCCGGCGCGGCCTGGTACGAACCGCAGGCCGAGCTGGGTGTCCCCGCCCGGTAGCAGCACACCGCCGTCATCCTCGACGACCTCCCGGCCGAGCAAGCCGGCCCAGAAGCGTGCCGGTTCGGCAGGGTCGACCGCCTCGAAGGTCACCGCCAGCAGTCGTGAACGCATCACCGGAACGTAGACACCGCCGCCACGGGGCGGCAAGGCAATAAGGCGGCTCAGCTCCACAAGAACGTCGGCCGCTCGAACACCGTGTTGTCGATGCCGACGTCGGCCACCGCGCGTGGATCCACCTCCGCGAGGTAGCAGCGTTCCGCGGGCAGGTACCGAAACCGGTGTACTGCCTCGGCTTCCGAGCCTGCCCAGGACTGGTCGCGTCGGGCACCTCGCTCGATCGACAGCTCCGCTGAATGGTCGATCTGCGTCAGCGGGGGCCAGGAGGAGCCTGACCACGGCGTCGTAGTTGAAGGCGTTGCGGTAGTCGTCCAGGCACGCCCGCAGAACGGGCCGGCCGGAACGACCGATCCGTTCTGCGAGCTGGTGCCCGAAGCTCGTCTTCCCCGCCGCGGTCCGGCCGTCGATCGCGACCCGCAGCCGGCCGTCACCGAGCGCCAGGACGCGGTCGGCGACCGCATCCAGCATCGCGAGGCCCGTCGGCGTCGGCTGCCGCAGTGGTTGCTGCCAGGTCGACGCCGAATACCGGACGTCCACTCAGCCGAGAAACGCGATCACCGCGTCGCGGCCCGCGTGGCCTCGTTCGCGGTTCTGGATCGAGTGCGACGCTCCCGGGACCACCACCAGCTTCCCCTGCGGTGCCTGCTTGGCCTCCTCTTTCGCCCATTCCAGCGGCGTCGACAGGTCGTGGTCGCCGTTCAGCAGCAGCACCGGGACGTTCGGGAGCCGCGACGACGGGTTGGACCCGGGACGCTCCGCCGGCCACGGCAGGCAGCTCTGGATGAAGCCCTGCTGCGTCGCCACCGCCGTCGTGTACGGCCAGGTCGCCGACGCCGGCAGCGTGCGCGAGGTCAGTGACAACAGCGGCTGGCGCAGGGAAACCGGCGTCGCCGCCGAACCCCACGGGAACCGCTGGTCCGCGCAGAGCGTCGCCGCGTGGAGGCCCGAGCTGAACGACGCCGGGTCGTCGCCGCCGGACTTGTACGCCTCCAGCAGCTGGTCCAGCTGTTCCGGGGCGCCGCCGCGGGCCGCGTGCAGCGCGCCGATGATGTCGCCCGCCGCCGGATCGCGGTAGCTGGGGTCGGCGAACTCGTACGAGACGATCGTGTCGAAGATCTTCACGCCGTCCGCCGTGCTCCGGTGGCGGACCACCCACGCGAGGTCGTCGGCCGGGTCGTAACCGCAGGCCGGAGCCGTCGCGCAGGCCAGCCGCAGCACACGCGCTTCGGCCTGAAGCCCGGTTAGGTACAGCGAGGCCGACGGCGTCGCGTGGTGCGGGAGCACCGAGTCCAGCACGACCTTGCTGACGTTGCCCGGGTGCGCGATCGCGTACCGCGCCGCCGTGAACGAGCCGTACGAGACGCCGTCGACGACCATCTTCGGCACGTTCAGCGCCTGGCGCAGCTGGTCGAAGTCCGCGACGGTCTGGTCCGTCGAGTACAGCGGCGCCGTCTTGCCGAGGATGCGGGCGCATTCGGTGACCGCGTCCGGCGTCGGCGTCGCGATGTCCGAACTGCCCATCTGCGCCTGCAGGCCCGGGCACTGCAGCGCCAGGGACGGGCCGGTGCCGCGCTGGTCCAGCATGACGATCCGGTAGTCCTTCGCGACCTCCGGCAGCCGCTGCGTGGCGATCCGCGTGATGGTGCCGACGCCGCCCTGACCGGGGCCGCCGGTGAGGAACAGGAGTACGCCCTTCGGCGCGGTGACGTTGTCCGCGGTCGCGATCGGCAGGTCGAGCGTGCCCGGGACGCGGCCGGTGTGGTCGAGTGGAACGGTCAGGGTCGAGCAGGTGAAGCCCGGTTGGCTCGGGCACGGGTGCGAGTCCGTCAGCTTCGGTCGTCCCCCAGGACGCGTGTCGGCCGCGGCCACACCACCGAGTGCGGCGGTCAGCGCCAGGACCAGCCCGGCGGTCAGCAGTTTCGAACGCATGATCCATCATGGCCACACCGGGCCCGGCGTGGAACACCCCCGAACGGCCCATACTTGCCGGGTGTCGGTCATCAGCAGGGCCTCGACGGCGCGCTGCGAGGCGCGTCGGCGGCCGAAGGAGAGCTCGCCGCCGCGGAACCTCGGCGAGGCCGGGAAGGCGCCGCGCCTGGCCGCGCTCAGCGCTTGACGCAGGAGATCTTCGCCAGAGCCGGCTTTCCCGGGCCGGCTTCGCCCGCCGAGTTGGGGAAGTTGTCCCGGCGGCTGCCGTCGGACTGCGTAACGCACAGGCGGCCGTCCGGGAGCAGGACCGGGCTGGTCGGGAACTCGAGCGGCCCGCCGTTGCGCAGTTTCGTCGTCGCGTCGGCCGGGTTGCGGAAGTACTCGACGACGCGGCCGTCGCGCCGGGCCAGCACGATCGCGTTGCGCTCGTTCGCCGCCGTCCAGACGTTGCCCGCGCGGTCGAGGACGATCCCGTCGGCGCCTTCGAGGTACGGGTGCTGGACCTCGACGTCGTCCAGGCACAGGGTGTTCGCCGGGAACGCGGCGTCGCAGCCGGTCGACGCGCGCGGCCGGCCGTCGCGGCCCATCGGGACGCGCCAGAGCGCGCCGCGCGCGGTGTCGGCGACAACGAGCGTGCCGTCTTCGGTGAACGCCAGGCCGTTCGCGACGATGTGCTGCGAGCCGGCGGTGTCCGCGGCGGTCCGGCCGTTCGGGGTGATGGTCACCGAGCCCGGCGGCAGCCCGCGCACGTCCCGGCCCACGCCGCCGACGCCGTTCACCACGTTGACGTCGCTGACCAGCGGCTGCACGCGGAACATCTCGGCGGCGACGCCGTCGGTGCCCGCCCGCCACACGCGGCCCTGGCCGGTGCCGCCGTCGGAGATCCACAGTGCGCCGGCGCGATCGAAGGCCAGGCCGTTCGCGCCGGGGACGCCGCGGGTGAACACCGTCGCGGCCGGCGGGTTCGCCGCGTCCGGCACGAACGACACCACGGTGTCGGCGTTCGCGACGTACAGCCGGCCGCGGCGGTCGAAGGTCAGCCCGGCCGGGCTGCACGGCGCGGGGATCGTGCCGACGACCGCGGCCGGGCCGCCGGTGGCCGCGACGCGGTAGACCGGGCAGGGATCGGCGCCGCGCGCCGGTGAGTAGAGGTTCCCGCGGCCGTCGGTGGTCAGGCCTTCCAGGCCGAGCGGTGAAGCGAACACCGTCTCGAAGACGGCAGGCCGTTGGGACGGGGACAGCTCACCGGCGGAAGCGGCGGACAGCAGTCCGGCGGAGAGGGTGGCGGTGAGGGCGAGTACGACGGTTCGGCGCATCAGGGCCTCCGTTTTGTCGGATTTCCTGCCTACCCGCGCCGCCCCCGGTGCGTCAAGGCCAGAGCCGCTCGCGGACCCACTCGCCGTCGGCCTTCCGGTACCGCAGCCGCACGTGCCGGCGGTCGTGGCTGGCCTGCCAGAACTCGACCTCGTCCGGGTCCACCAGGTACCGCGTCCAGGTTTCCGGGGCGACGCCGGGGTTTTCTTCGACCCAACGCGCGGCTTCCGCGGCGGCGGTGTCGAGTTCGGCCGGGTCGTGCAGCACCTGGGACTGGTGCCCGATGAACGCCTCGACGCGCGACGCGGGCGGCCGCGCCAGGAAGTCTTCGGCGGACACCTCGGGCGCGGCGGGGGAGACCGGCCCGCGCAGCCGGACCTGGCGGCCGCGGCCGGGCCAGAAGAACGTCAGCGCGGCGCGCGGATCCTTGCGTAGCTGCAGGCCTTTCGGGCTTTCCGAGCTGGTGGCGACCGCCCAGCCGCCGGGCCCGACGTCCTTGAGGATCACCACCCGCGCGTCCGGCGCGCCATCGGCGTCCACAGTGGACAGTGTGACGGCGTGCGGCGCCAGTACGTGCTCACCGGCTTCGGCCAGCCACTCCAGGAACAGTTCCCGCGGCTCCGGCGGTGCCGTCTCCGGGGTGAACCCGGGCAGTTCTTCGGGGAACGAGGGCCATCCACGCAACGCGACCATGTCAGTAACCGTACGGAGGCTGGCCCTGGGGCGGTTGGTACGGCTGCTGCTGCTGCCAACCCGGCGGCGGCTGCTGGGCCGGCGGGAGCTGTTGCTGCTGCTGCTGTTGTTGCTGCCACTGCACCTGCTGGTACACCTCGGCGGGCTGCGGGAAGCAGTACAACAGCTTCGCGTTGACCGAACCCTGCACGGCGGCGCCCCAGAGCTTCGTGCCGACGAACGCGTACGTCTGCCCGGCCGAGAGGTCGACGGCGACCATCCGCGTCTCACCGCCGAACTGGTTGCCCGACTTCGCCGTCGCGGCCTGCGCGGCGTCCGGGTACACCCGCTGGCCGACGAGCCCGGCGATGACGACCGACCCCGCCGTCCAGCCGACGGTCCCCAGCACGTTCGCGCGGGCGTGCTGCGTGGCGCGGCTGGTGAAGTCGTACAGCGCGGCGGCGTTGACCTCCGGGATGGCGCAGGCGACCACGCAGTAGTTCATCGTCGTGAGCATCACCGACTCGGTGAACAGCCCGACCACGGCGACCGCGGGCCCGAACTGCACGGAGTTCAGCCGGCCACCGGAGCGCTGGATGCGCTCGGCCACCGCACCGAGGTACTGCTCGGAAGTGAGCACGCCGGGGGACCTCCCACGCCGAAGACGGACACCGCCCGGCCATGCTCCCACGCCGGGCGGTGCCGATGTCGGCCGGTCGGCCCGTCAAGCAGCGGTTTCCACCTGGGCGGGGGCCCGGCGGAACACGCCCGCGACCGACCAGCGGCCCCGGTCGGCGAACGCGATGAGCAGGAAGCCCCAGCAGAAGAGCGCGGCCGCCTCACCGCCGTTCTCGATGGGCAGGAGACCGCCGCCCTGGTGCACGGTGAAGTAGGCGAACGCCATCGAACCGGAGCAGAGCACCGCGGCGGGCCGGGTGGCGACGCCGATCGTCACCAGCACGCCGCCGACGACCTGGATCAGCGACGCCCACCAGGACGGCCAGGCGCCGAATTCTGCCGCACGGGCCCCGAAAAGGCCGAAAAGCCGCGAAGCGCCGTGGCAGAGGAACAGGAAACCGAACACAATGCGGAAGAGGGCCATCACGTGATCGCGGCCCTTGTCGAACACCATCATTTCGTCGTCTCCCAGGCTGGCTGTCGGAAAGAAACGTGACCGCCAGGTTAGGTGACCCTAATCCACCAGGGAACACAATGTGTGATTGGTCAAATACGGTGTGGTACTTGAACTATCGACCGCACTCGCTCGTGTGACTGGACATGGTTGACTGAGCACGCTATGCGACGACGACTCGTACTTCTTGCGCCAGCCGTGGCCCTGCTGGCCGGCTGCAGCGCCACCATCGTGTCCGGGACCGCGACTCCCAGTCCGCCGTCCAAGTCCGCCGGCGCGGCCGCGGGCACCGAGCTCCCGCCGGACCCCCAGCCCGGGGACACCGAAGACTGCCCGTACCTCGACAGCCAGTTCGTGGCCGACGCGAACGGTCAGCACGTTTCGAAGGTACGCGTGTCCGCCGACCAGCCCCATCCGGCGTGTTTCTTCTACCGCCCGGACGGCAAGATCCAGCTGACCGTCCGGGTGTACGTCGGAGACGCCGCGGTGGCAACGGCGCTGGTCAACAAGGTGGCCCCGGTCGAGACGTCCAACCCGGCATCTGACCCGACCGGCTGGAAGGGTGGCTACCAGTCCACCGACGACGGCGCCGTCTACGCGGTCTCGAAGGGGGCTGCGGCGGTGGTCGCGACGACGAACCAGAAGCAGAGCGTGAAGGCACGCTCCGTGGTCAGGAAGGCCATCACCGCCCTGAAGCTCTAGGTAGTCGTAGCCACACGGGTGAGTGAAGTTGATCTTGTATTACCCTGTGCGTCACGCGCAGGCTTCGTGGACTCGCGCACCGCAGCCGCCGGGGAATCCCCACCCCGGGGCGGGGCACCAACTCTGCAACGACAAAGGACAAGATTCGTGGCTGACACCCTCAAGGACATCCTGCTCGACTCCAGCCGTCGCCCGGCTGTCGTGAGCGACTTCGAAGGCCTCGTGGACGCTGAGGTCTCGGACAAGGGCGGCGTTTCGGGTGCCGTCGTCAAGACCGGCTTCGCCGCGGTCAAGAAGATCAAGCCGGGCATCATCCCCTCGGCCGTCGACACGCTGCTGCCCGACTTCGTCGGCGCGCTCGAGCCGTTCTACGGCGACTACCGCGCCCAGGGCGGCAGCGACTTCGGCGCCTACCTGACCAGCCGCTCGGACGAGGCTTCCGACGCGCTGCTGAGCGTCACCGACTCGCGCGCCGAGCGCAGCAGCCGCGACAGCATCAAGAAGGTCTACGGCAAGCTGCGCCCGAACGGCAAGAAGAACGTCGAGGAGGCGCTGCCGCGTCTCGGCCAGCTGGTCGACAAGCACGCCGCCGCGGTCTGATCACCACCTGAGCACGACTGAAGAGGCCCCCGGTGCACCCCGGGGGCCTCTTCGCGTCGTCTTCAGTTCTTCTTTTCGGCAGGCGCCGAGGACGGCGACTTGCCGTTCGCCTGCGGGCTCGGCTTCGGCGCGGGAGCCGCGGCGGGCTTCGCCGCTTCGGCCGGCTTCGGCGGAGCGGGCGGGGTGGCCTTCGGCGGCGCCGGGGCGACCGGCGGCTCCTGCTTCGAGCGCAGCACGTAGGCGGCGCCCGCGCCGACCACGACCAGCCCGAGCAGCCACGGCCAGCGACGACGGCTGCGGGTGCCCTTGGCAGCAGCCTTCGCCTCGACGACAGCAGCGGCGAAGTCCTTCTTCGCGGACTTGAAGTCCTTCTTGCCGCGACGCTTCGACTCGCCGGCCGCCTTCGCGGCCTTGATGGCGGCCTTCTTCGCCTTGCGACCAGGCTTGCGCAGCTCGGAGAGCCGGGCGAGGGCCTCCTTGCGGGCGGCCTTCGAGCTCTTCTTGAGCTCCTTGCGGGTCAGTTCCGTCTTCTTCGCGAGCTGCTTCTGCACGCGGCGGCCGGTCTTGGCTCCCTCGGAGACAAGCTTGTCGGCGGCATCGACGGCCTGGGCTGTCGCCCGGGACATGGCCTTCACCTCATCAATCGTTTTGACACTGCTCTGTTGCCCGTAACCTATCGTGCCCCTTTTCCCCGCCGCCCGCCGCAGATGGCACGATGAAAGCGTGAAAGCGACGCTGCACACCAACCAGGGTGACATCAACCTGAACCTGTTCCCCGACCACGCGCCGAAGACGGTCGCGAACTTCGTCGGTCTCGCGGAGGGCACCAAGGAGTACACCCAGCCGAACGCGGCGGGCACGAACTCCGGGCCGTTCTACGACGGTTCGATCTTCCACCGCGTCATCGACGGCTTCATGCTGCAGGGCGGCGACCCGACCGGTACCGGTCGCGGCGGCCCGGGCTACAAGTTCGGCGACGAGTTCCACCCGGAGCTGCAGTTCAGCAAGCCGTACCTGCTGGCCATGGCGAACGCCGGGCCGAGCACGAACGGCTCGCAGTTCTTCATCACCGTGGCTCCGACCACCCACCTGAACTTCAAGCACACGATCTTCGGCGAGGTGGCCGACCAGGAGTCGCGCTCCGTCGTCGACGCCATCGGCCGTACGTCGACCGGGCCCGCGGACCGTCCGCTGTCCGACGTCGTCATCGAGAAGGTCACCATCGACCACGCGGGCTGACCGGCCGGGAGTTTCGGTAGGTTGGTTCCTATCGTGAGCCAACCGCCGAACCCCGCCGCGCAACCCCAGGCCGCCCTCCCCGGGTGCTGGTGGCACCCGAACCGCCCGACCGGGCTGAGCTGTTCCCGGTGCGGGCGTCCGGCGTGCCCGGACTGCCTCCGGGAAGCTCCCGTCGGCTTCCAGTGCACCGACTGCGTGCAGGCCGGCAGCCAGCAGCAGCGCCGTCAGCAACGCAGCTACCAGGACGCCGGCTTCGGCCAGCGCACCGTCTTCGGCGCGCGGCTGTCCCAGTCGGTGCTCGTCACCCAGGTCATCCTCGCGGTGAACGTCCTGGTCTTCCTCTTCACGGCGTTCCAGGCGAAGAGCCTCTCGGACAACGACTTCTCGAACGCTTTCCAGTACGGCGAGCTGTACGGCAGCGCGACCCTCGGCGGCGGCGAGTGGTGGCGGGTCCTGACCAGCGGTTTCCTGCACTTCGGCCCGATCCACGTCGCGGTCAACATGTTCTCGCTGTGGATGATGGGCCGGTCCCTGGAGCAGATCACCGGCCGCGGCCGGTACCTGGCGCTCTACTTCATCTCGATGCTCGGCGCGTCGGCGGCCGTGCTGCTGTTCGACGACCCCCAGAAGTCGACCGCCGGCGCGTCCGGCGCGCTGTTCGGCCTGATGGGCGCCTACGCGGTGATCGTGCTGAAGCTGCGGCTGAACCCGACCGGCCTGCTCATCACGCTCGCCCTGAACGCCTTCATCACCTTCGGCATCCCGGGCATCTCGATCTACGCGCACGTCGGCGGCTTGGTGACCGGGGCGCTGGTCACCGTCGCGCTGCTCTACGCGCCGGAGGTCAACCAGGCGCGCTGGCAGGCCATCGGGCTCGTGATCATCGTCGTCGCGATCGTCGGCCTGCTGGTCTGGAAGGACAGCCAGTTCGCGGCCCAGACCTGCGGCCTCGTCCCGTACCGCGGGGTCCAGCTCTACAACTGCACCTAGCTTCGCGCGCGCAGCGTGCTGAGGACGTCCAGGACGTCCCGTGGGTCCTCGCCGAGCTCCAGCCACCCGAAGACGTACAGCTGGTCGTCGTGCTCGATCTCGAGGGTGACGCCGTCGCGGCCCAGCCGTCGCGTGGTGCGCAGCCGGGTGCGGGTCTCGCCCCAGGGCAGCTGCCGCGTGCCGCCGAGCGTCCGCGTCAGCAGGCCCTCGGCCCCGGCGGCCAGCCGGGGCCGGACGATCGTGGCGTGCGCCGAGAACGCGCCGATCGCCACGGCGGCCAGTGCGAACAGCACCAGCCCGCCGCGGTCGCCGGTCAGCGCGTCGACGACCACGCCGAGCACCAGCAACGCCGTGAGGGCCCAGGCCGATACCACAAGGGCCCGGCGCGGTGCCCACGAGGTGGGGTAGTTATCCACAGGGGTTATCCACACTGGGGATGAGTCACACCGGTGTAATTCGACGTCAAGCCGCCATTTGGAGTAATAATCAGCGCCAGCGCATCGTCATGAGCAGACCCGCGATCATCAGCGCGAACCCGCCGGCGAAGTTCCAGTTGCCCAGGTCGGCCATCCAGGAGATCTTGTCCCCGGCGATATAGTTCACGAGCAGCCACACCAAGCCCAGGACCATGAACCCGAACATCGGGATCTTCCAGGCGAGGCCAGTGGGGCCTGCGGCCCGCACCTTCACCGGCGTACGCCGGTCGGCAGGCGGGGTGTAAGCGGTCTTCTTGCGGACCTTGGACTTGGGCATCGTGTGATTCCTCGCGGTGCTCTTCGGGCTCGTCAGGTGGCGCTGTCCCGCTGAGGGTGCGCAACCGGCGCCACGTGCACACGTTAACGTAAATGACCGCAGGAAAGCAGCGGCCAGGAGTGGTCGGATTTCCCGGACCGTGACAACGGCGTCACCCAGGGTTCGACGCGGCTTGAGAGGAGCTTGCGTGGCTACGCGCGAAGGACCGGATGACGACCGGCGCAGACAACCCGGACAGCGGCCCGCGCCCCAGCGCCGGGCGCCCGTGACGCCCCCTGGCGGCCAGGTGCCGCCGGGACGGGCCCAGGGGCAGCCGCCGCGTCGTCCGCAGGGTCCACCTCCCCGGCGCTACACCAGCCCGGCCCCGCCGCCCGGCTCGGCCGAGGAGACCGTGGTGTTCGCCCCCGTCGGCAAGGGCGGCACCGCGACCAAGGAGAAACCCGCCCCGGCCCCGCTGGGCAAGGGTGGCGTGGCGATCCGGACGGCCGGCGAAATCCTCATCACGCTCGGCCTGGTCGTGCTGCTGTTCATGGTCTACGAGCTCTACGTGACCGACCTGTTCTCGGCGGGCAAGCAGTCCGAGGCGAGCGACCAGCTCGACGGCGAGTGGGCGCACGACCGCACGCTGCACCCCGAGCTGGTCGACGGCAAGGCGTTCGCCCGGATCCACATCCCGACGTTCGGCGTCGACTACAACTTCACCATCCAGGAGGGCACCGACGACGCCGCCCTGGAGGTCGGTCCCGGCCACTACAAGGGCACGTCGCTGCCCGGCGAGCCCGGCAACTTCGCCGTCGCCGGCCACCGCGTCGGCAAGGGCGCCCCGTTCAACGATCTGGACAACCTCTCATCTTGTGACCAGATCGTGATCGAAACCTCGACCGACTTCTACATCTACAAGGTCCTCCCGTACGACGACGAGATGAAGGACTGGGCCGGCGGCAAGGGTGCCGACCCCAGGTGCAAGGGCGTCTCGACCCTGCGTGACACGAACAGCGAGGACGGCGGCGCGTACAGCGAGACGTTCGGCCGCAAGGTCGTGCTGCCCAGCCAGGGCACCGCGGTGAACCCGGTCCCGTACAAGGGCGCCGACACGCTGCCGAAGGCCCAGCAGGCCGCGCTGCTCACGCTCACGACGTGCCACCCGCAGTTCTCCGCCCAGCAGCGGCTCATCATCACCTCGGTGCTCACCCAGCAGGTGCCGAAGAACCAGGTCAAGGACTACGGCGACCTGCTCTCGAAGATCGGGGAAGCCTGATGTACGGCTGGATCTGGCGGAAACTGCCGGGCCCGTTCGCGGCGAAGCTGACACTGTCCGTCGTCCTCGCGCTCGGCGTGGTCGCCCTGCTGATGTTCATCGTGTTCCCGTGGCTGGAGCCGCGCCTGTGGTTCAACGAGGTCGCGGTCAACTGAGCTGGTACGTGGACGACCCGGTCTGGAGCGAGGTCCGGCCGTGCCTCTGGATCGGCGGGCACACCCGGTTCGACGCGACGGGTGAGGTGCCGGTGGTCGTCGCGCGCGAGTTCGATGTCGTGATCAGCCTTTACCGCCGCGAAGGGCACGGGCCGCCGGACGGCGTCGAGCACCACTGCGTCCCGATCCCGGACGGACCGCTGTCCCCGGAGCAGCTCGAGCAGGTCGCGCGGTTGGCCGTGCTCGCCGCCGCGGCCGTGCGCGGGGGCCGCAAGACGCTCGTGCGCTGCCACGCCGGGTACAACCGGTCCGGCCTGGTCGTCGCGCGGACGCTCGTCGAGCTGGGGCTCGGGGTGACGGAAGCGATCGCGCTCGTCCGGACGCGCCATTCGCCGCGGGTGCTGCACAACGAGCTGTTCGTGCGGTACCTGGGGAACGAGCTGGCTCTGTGAGGTTCGGGATCTTCCTGGTCAGCGGGCGATTTCCCGGCCAGGCCGACGGCGACGTCCTGCGCCGGTCGGTCCGCGCCGCCGAGCTGGCCGAAGAAGCCGGCTTCGACGACGTCTGGTTCGCCGAGCACCACTTCATGCCCTACGGCGTGTGCCCGTCGGCGATCACGCTCGCCGCGCACGTGCTCGGCCGGACGTCGCGGATCGGCGTCGGGACCGCGGTCAGCGTGCTGTCGACGACGCACCCGGTGGCGCTCGCGGAGCAGTGGTCGATGCTCGACGCCGTCTCCGGCGGGCGCCTGCGGCTCGGCGTCGGGCGCGGCGGCCCGTGGCAGGACCTCGAGGTGTTCGGCACCGGCCTGGACCGCTACGAGACCGGCTTCGAAGAGAGCCTCGACGTCTTCCTGCGCGCCACGACGGGCCGGGTGAGCGCAGCCGGACGGCACTTCGGCTTCCGGGAGGTGCCGGTGGTGCCGTCGCCGGAACGGCGGCCGGACGTCGTGGTGGCGGTCGGTGGCCCGAAGTCGGACGCGGTGCGCGTGGCCGCCCGGCGCGGGTTGCCGATGCTGCTGGGCCTGCACGCCGACGACGCGGAGAAGGCGGCGACCGTCGAGGCCTACGGATCGGCCGCCGGTCACGTGTCCACGGTGTTGTGCCAGGTGGACGACGTCGACGTCGTCCGCAAAGCGCTGCCTGCTTGGCTGCGCGACGGGCTCGGCGCGCACGTCACGGTCGACGGACGGCCGGGGCCCGCGCGGGATCCGGGGGAGTACACCGAACGGCTGTGCGCGATTCACCCGGTCGGCGACGCCGGGCACTGCGTGCGGACGCTGGAAACGAGCCTCCGGCGCACCGGCGTCTCCCACGTGCTGATGCTCGTGGAGGCGTCCGGTACGCCGGAGGGGACTTACGCGAACATCGCGCGGATCGGCACCGAGGTGCTGCCCGCGCTGCGGGCTAGCAGTCCCGCAGCTCCGGGCTCTGGTTGAGCAGCTGCCCGCGCGGCGAGACGAACGCGCGGTAGCGGTCGCCGTCGAGCTCGGAGTTCTTGAACACGGCGACCCGGTGGCAGTTCTGGAACGCCAGCTTGACGCCGAAGTGCCGCTCCAGCCCGCCGCGGATCGCGTCCGAGGCCAGCGCCCGCAGCAGCTGTCCTCGAGCGGCTTCGCTCGGCGGCGGCGTCTCGTTGTCGGCGAAGCCGTCCGCGGCGCCCTCGGCGTCGGCGATGACGCCGGTGATGACTTCCCAGGCGTAGGGCAGGGATTCCTTGACGCACGTGACGAATTCGGCGTCGGAGACCTCCCCGCGCTCGGCCTTCTCCAGCAGCGCGGGTGACACGTCCAGGGACATCGAACCTCCAGTTTGAGCAGGGCCACCCTCTTGGCTACCGGCCGGGTGGCCCGGCCACAAGAGAAAACGATGATCATCACCAATATGGCGGAAGACCCGGTCACTCCCAGCGGAAGAGCCGTGCGGCCAATGCCGTCCCGGCTACGGCGAACGCCGCAAGCACCAGCAGCTGCAGCGGCTGGACGCCGTTGCCGACCCAGGCGTCCTGCAGCGGCTGCGAGCCCGGCGGGACGTAGTCGCCGATCCGGCGCAGGACGTCCGGCAGCAGCGGCCGCGGCAGGTAGACACCGCCGAAGAACATGATGGGGAAGAACGCGATCATCGCGAGCCCGCCGGCGCTCTTCGCGGTGCGGGCGAGCGCGGCCGCGATCAGGCCGAGCGCGAACACCGAGACGGCGCCGAGCAGGAGCGTCACCAGGAACGTCAGCGGGTGGCGAGGCAGCGGGACGTCGTAGACGGCGTGGCCCAGCCCGAGCACGAGCACGACGCCCGCCAGCGCGACGGCGACGTGGATCAGCAGCTGCGCGCCCAGCAGGTTCACCGGGTGGACGGGTGTCGTGGCCAGCCGTCTCAGCACACCCTGCTCGCGGTAGGTCGCGACGGCGCCCGGGATCGCCTGCAGCGCCAGCATCGCGAGGCTGACGACGATGAGCGACGGCACCCACAGGTCGATGAACCGGTAGCCGGCGGTGACTTCACTCGGCTCCGACATACCGGGGATCGCGCCGATGCCGAGCAGCAGGGCGGGCGGCAGCAGGAGGCCGAACAGCGCCCACATCGGCGTGCGCAGGAAGAGTTTCGTTTCGGTGGCGGTGATCTTGGCGAACGTGTTCACCGGGCACTCCTCGTGAGCGAGACGAACGCGTCGTCCAAAGTGGATTCTCCGGCGGTGGCGCGGAGTTCGGCGGGGGTGCCGGTCGCGACGACGCGGCCGGCGTCGAAGATCGCGACGCGGTCGCAGAGCCGCTCGGCCTCGTCCATGAAGTGCGTGACGAGCAGGACCGTGACCCCGGCGTCGCGGATGGCCTCGACGAGCTTCCAGGTGTCGCGGCGGGCGTGCGGGTCGAGGCCGGTGGTCAGCTCGTCGAGGATCGCCAGCTCCGGGTTCCCGACCAGGGCGAGCGCGATCGACACGCGCTGCTTCTGGCCGCCGGAGAGCTTGCCGAAGTAACTGCGGGCGTGGTCGCGCAGGTCGAGCCGCTCGAGCAGGACGTCGACGTCGGCCGGGTTGGGGTAGAAGGAGGCGAACAGCTCCAGTGCTTCGCGCACCCGCAGTTTCGCCGGCAGCTGGCTCTCCTGCAGCTGGACGCCGACGCGGCGGGTCAGCGCCGCCCGGTCGGTCGCCGGGTTGAGGCCGAGCACCGACAGCTCGCCGGCGTCGGCCTGGCGGAGGCCCTCGATGCATTCGACCGTGGTGGTCTTCCCGGCGCCGTTCGTGCCGAGGATGCCGAAGATTTCGCCGCGTTCGACGGAGAGCGAAACGCCGTCGACCGCGACCCGGTTGCCGTAGCGCTTGCGGAGGTCGGTGACTTCGATGAGTGGCATGGCTACGAAACTACGAACTCGCGGCCCCTCGGAGAATCCTCCTGAATCCCCAGCTCAAGTAGGGTTTTGCTGACGCCGGGGTAGAGCTGGGCCCACCCTCGCCGGGGGCCTTCGGGCAGTGCGCGGACGCGGGCCGATCGGCGAGGATCACCGGGGAAGGAGGTGCCGATGACCTACGTGCGTGCGGTCGGCCGGGCGTTCGCGCTCGCCGCGTTCGGTTTGCTGAGCTGGCTCGACGTGCTGCTCGAGCTGCTCACGTTCGGGCTGCTGTGCCTCGGCCTGGTCTTCTTCCTCGGCCCCGCGATCGAATGGGCCCGGCACCGCTCGGCGACGGCCCGGGTGCTGGCCGGGCGCTGGTGCGGCGTCGAAATCGAGCCGCCGTACCTGCCCGAGCCACCGGAACCCGAACGGGAGCGCGACGGCTGGTACCGCGACGGCAACACGCTCTACAAGCGCGCGTTCTGGATCCGCTGGAGCCGGCGGCTCACGTGGGTGATGGAGGACCCGGCGGCGCAGCGCGAGTTCATGTGGCAGCTGCTGAACCCGCTGGTCACGTTGCTGCTGCCGGTCTTCGCGCTGCTCGGCGGACCGATGGCGCTGCGCGGTTACGGCCACTGGACGCGCTGGTGGCTCGGCCGCCGGCCCGGCGCGGTGGTGAAGATCGGCGCGTTGCGATGGGTGCACCAGCGGCTGGAATCGCTCGGGCACCAGCTGGGGATCTTCGCGCTTTCGGTGGTGCTCACGGCGTTCGCGGTGTGGCCGGTGGCCCTGCTGCTCGTGGCCCCGCCGATGGCGGCGCCGGTGGTGCGGTGGAGCCGGACCATCGCGAACACCCTGCGCCGCGAGGTCGGCACCTGGACGGGCGTGCGGATCCCGACCCCGTACCTGCCGGCGCCGCCGCTGCCGACCCCGCGGCCCGACGGCCTCTTCCAGGTGGGCCAGCAACTGTACGAAGAGCCGTGGTGGCCGGTGCAGCTTTCGCGGACGCGGTGGGTGATGCGCGACCGGGCGACCTGGCGCGACGTGCTGGCGGCCGTCGTGCTGCCGCCGGTGTCGGCGCTGCTGGCGCTGCCGACGGCCGTGCTGGTGTTCGGCGGTTTCCTCGGCCTGATCGACCTGTGGATCTGGCGGCCGATCATGGCGACGTGGAACGTCACCTGGCCGTGGTTCTCGATAGTCGGCCTGCCGGAGCCGTCGGACACCGCGGACGCGCTCGCGTTGACCCCGATCGCGCTCGCCGCGTTCCTCCTCGGGCTCGTCCCGACGACGTTCCTGGCGAAGCAGGCGGTCCGCTTCGCGCGGCTGCTGCTGGGCCCGACCGAGGCGTCCCGGCTCGCCCAGCGGGTCGACCGGCTGAAGCAGACGCGCACGGACGTCACGGTCGCGCAGGCCGCGGAGCTGCGGCGGATCGAGCGCGACCTGCACGACGGGATCCAGTCGCGCCTGGTCGCGATGGGGATGAAGCTCGGCGCGGTCGAAGCGTTGGTGGACCACGATCCGGCGGCGGCGAAGAGGCTCGCGGCCGAGCTGCGCTCGGCGTCGGCCGAGGCCCTGACCGAACTGCGGGTGCTGATCCGCGGCATCCACCCGCCGGTGCTGTCCGAACGCGGGCTGCTCGACGCGGTGCGCGCGATCGCGCTGGACAGCCCGCTGAAGGCGGAGGTCACCGGCTCGCTGCCCGGGCGCGTCGAAGAACCGGTGGAGGCGTGTGTGTACTTCGCGGTGTCGGAGTTGCTGGGCAACGCGGCAAAACACGGCTCGCGCCGCGTGTTCGTCACCGTCTCCTTCGACGACGACCTGCTGACGCTGGTAGTGGTCGACGACGGCCCGGGCGGCGCGGACCCGGCGCGGGGCTCGGGCCTGCGCGGGATCGAGCGCCGGCTGGGCGGCTTCGACGGTAGGTTGACGCTGACCAGCCCGATCGGCGGGCCGACGAGCGCGACGGTGGAGGTCCCGTGTCAGCTGCATCTGGGGCTTCGCCCCAGGCCGGGGGCTTCGCCACCCGGAACCCCCGAGGAGGGCGACCCCAGGCCGTCATCGCCGAAGACCAATACCTCCTCCGAGACGGCCTGACGCACCTGCTGACCGCCCACGGTTTCGACATCGTCGCCGCGGTGGGCACCGGCCCCGAACTGGAGTCGGCGTTGCGTTCTCATCGGCCGGATGTGTCCATTGTGGACGTCCGGATGCCACCGACGAACACGGACGAAGGCATCCAGGTGGCCCTCGCCGTCCGCCGCGAAATTCCCGCGTTGCCGATCCTGGTGCTGTCCCAGCACGTCGAGCAGCTGTACGCGCGCGAACTGCTGGCCGACGGCACCGGCGCGATCGGCTACCTGTTGAAGGACCGCGTGTTCAACGCGGACCAGTTCATCGACGCGGTCCGCCGAGTGGCCGCGGGCGGCACGGTGATGGACCCCGAGGTGATCGCCAAACTGGTGGCGGGCAACGCATCCGACCCGCTGGCCGCCCTGACCGCGCGCGAGCGTGAGGTCCTGGGCTTGATGGCGGAGGGCTGTTCGAACGCGGCGATCGCGGCTCGGCTGCACTTCAGCGAAGGAGCGGTCGGCAAGCACACGGCGAACATCTTCGCCAAGCTGGCCATCACGGCCTCGGACGACACGAACCGCCGGGTGCTGGCGGTACTCGCCTACCTCGGCGCGAGCTGAAGCGCAAACAAACCATCCACAGCAGGCGAGTTGTCCACAGATTCACCGCGTCACCCTTTTGAGCGACCAGGTCCCGATACGCTGGACATGGGACGCCCCCCAGGGACGGGCGGGGGCTGGGCCGGGGAAGAACTTCGCGTGGGGCTGGTCCGTGGCGGCCATCCCGGGCTACCCGGGAATGGCCGCCACGGCGTTGGGAAAACTCAGGCGCGGGAGACCCGGGTCATCTCCTCGCGCTCCACCACCTTGATGCGCTCGCGGCCGCCGGCCTCGCCCAGTGACTTCTCGTGGGCGTCCAGCTTTCCCCAGCCTTCCCAGGTCGTGAACGGGATTCCGCGCGCCGCCAGGAAGTCGAGGATCGCGTCCGGGGAGTCGTACTTCGGGGCCGTCAGCGTGTCCGCGTCGGTCAGCAGGCTGGCGATCGTCTCCGCCGCGTCGCCCTTGGTGTGGCCGATCAGGCCGATCGGGCCGCGCTTGATCCAGCCCGTCACGTACACGCCCGGGAGCTGGTTCTCGTCCAGGTCCAGCACGCGGCCCGCCTGGTTCGGGACCACGCCGTTCACGTGGTCGAACGGGAGTTCCGGCAGGTGCGACGACAGGTAGCCCACCGCGCGGTACACCGCCTGGACGTCCCAGTCGTGGAACTCGCCCGTGCCACGCACATTCCCGTCGCCGGTAAGCTCCGTGCGTTCCGTGCGGAGGCCGGTGACGCGGCCGTCGGCGCCCAGGACCTCCGACGGCGAGTGGAAGAAGTGCAGGTGCAGCCGGCGCGGGCGCGTTCCCGGGTCGCGGATCGCCCACTCCTGCAACGTTTTCACGACCATGTCGATCTGCTTCGACGCCCGCAGCGCGGCGATGCTGCCCTCGTCGAACTCGATGTCCTCCGGGGACACGATGACCTCGACGTTCGGCGAGTGGTCCAGCTCGCGCAGCTCCAGCGGTGTGAACTTGGCCTGCGCCGGACCACGGCGGCCGAACACGTGCACGTCCGTCACCGGGCTCGCCTTGAGGCCCTGGTAGACGTTGTCCGGGATGTCCGTGGTCAGCAGCTCGTCGGCCGTCTTCGCGAGGATGCGCGCGACGTCCAGGGCCACGTTGCCGACACCCAGCACCGCGACCGAAGACGCCTCGAGCGGCCAGGTGCGCGGGACGTCCGGGTGGCCGTCGTACCAGGAGACGAAGTCGGCGGCGCCGTGGCTGCCCTCGAGGTCGACGCCCGGGATGTCGAGCGCGCGGTCGGCGGACGCGCCCGTCGAGAAGATCACCGCGTCGTAGAACTCCTGCAGCTCTTCGAGCTTGATGTCCGTGCCGTAGTCGATGTTGCCCAGCAGCCGGATGTTCGGCTTGTCCAGCACCTTGTGCAGCGCGGTCACGATGCCCTTGATGCGCGGGTGGTCGGGCGCGACGCCGTAGCGGATCAGGCCAAAGGGAGCGGGCATCCTCTCGAAGAGGTCGATCGTCACGTCGGCGTCGGACTTGTCCAGGATGTCGGCGGCGTAGATGCCGGCGGGACCAGCGCCCACGACGGCTACGCGAAGGGATCGGCTCACACCCTCCACCGTAAGTTAGGTTGCCCTAACCTAAAATGTGATTTGCGGTACGGTCCAGTCAGTGGGAGCCGGTAAGCTCGCGGCCATGCGCGTCTTGGTCGTCGACAACTACGACAGCTTCGTTTACAACCTGGTCCAGTACCTGGCCCAGCTCGGCGCCGACTGCACGGTCTGGCGCAACGACGTCGTGGACCTCGACCGCGTCCCGGAGTTCGACGCCGTGCTCGTCTCGCCCGGCCCCGGAACCCCCGAACGCGCTGGTCAGAGCATGGACGTCATCCGCAAGTGCGCGGAGACGTCGACCCCGATGCTCGGTGTCTGCCTCGGTCACCAGGCGCTCGGCGTCGTCTACGGCGCCACCGTCGACCGCGCGCCCGAGCTGCTGCACGGCAAGACCAGCCAGGTGCGCCACTCCGGCGTCGGCGTCCTGAAGGGCTTGCCGGAGGAGTTCACGGCCACCCGGTACCACTCCTTGACCGTGCTCCCGGAGACGATCCCGGACGACGTCTTCGAGGTCACCGGCCGCACCGAATCCGGCATCGTGATGGGCATGCGCCACCGTGAGCTGCCGCTGGAAGGCGTGCAGTTCCACCCCGAGTCCGTGCTCACCGAGGGCGGTCACCGGATGCTGGCCAACTGGATGGCTTCGGCCGGCCACCCGGTCGACGCCAAGCGGGTCGCCGAGCTGGAGCGGGCAACGAAGGCGCTGCAGAAGGCCGCCGTTGCGTGATCCGGCTCGAGGGCGTCGGTAAGCGGTACGGGCGCGGGGACTTCGTCCTCCACGACGTCGACCTGAGCGTCGAGCCCGGGCGGGTCGTGGGCATCCTCGGCACCAACGGCTCCGGCAAGTCGACGCTGCTGCGGATCATGGCCGGCGTCTCGCACGCCACCACCGGCACCGTCAGCGGAAGCCCGCGGATCGGTTACCTGCCGGACCGCTTCCCGGCCGGCCAGCGCATGGGCGCGCGCGCCTACCTGCGGCACATGGGACGCATCCGCGGGCTCACCGACCTCTCGGCGATCGACCCGCTGCTCGAGCGGCTCGCGCTGGTCGGCGGCCCGGCGGCACCGCTGCGGACGCTGTCCAAGGGCAACGCGCAGAAGGTCGGGCTCGCGCAGGCCGTGCTGGTGCGGCCGGACCTGCTGATCCTCGACGAGCCGTGGTCCGGGCTCGACGTCGCCACGCACGCGATCCTCGGCGAGCTCGTCGACGAGACGCGGGCGCGCGGTGCGAGCGTCGTGTTCACCGACCACCGGCCGCAGGTGGTGCACGACCACGCGGACGTCGTGCACCTGATGACCGCCGGCCGGCTGACCGCGGAAGACTCCGAGCCGACCACGCGAGTCGTGCTGCGCGGGCACGGCACCGACTGGGCGGACGAGCCTGGCGTGCGGCACGCCGTCGCCGAGGGAGCCCAGGTCGTGCTCACCGTCGAGGCCGGTTCGGTCGACGCCGTACTGCTGCGCGCGCTGAAGGACGGCTGGTCGGTCCGGGAGGTCGCGCCGTGCTCGCGTTGACGCGGTATCACCTGGCCCTGCTGGGACATTCGCAGCGGTACCTGCCCGCGTTGCTGGCCTACCTCGCGCTCTGCGTGATCCTCTACGCCGACCCGAACTCCCCGCCGCTGCCGTTGTTCGGGGTGAGCGCCGGCGGGCTGCTGGTCGTGTCGTGCTGGCTGACGATCGCGCTGCTCGACATCGAGGACCCGGTGCAGCGACTGGTCACCTTGAGCCACGCGCGGCAGTGGCGGCGCGTGATCACCGGCGCCGTCCTCACCGTGCTGGGCTGCTCGCTGGTCCTGACGGTGATCACCGAGGCGTGGTCGGCGCTCAAGTCGCTCAAGATCCAGCCGGCCGCGCTGGGGGTCGGGCTGCTCGCCCACGTCGCGTGCGCGCTGCTGGGCATCGCGATCGCCCTGCCGTGCTCGCGGCTGCTGGTGCACCGGATCGGCTGGACGGTGCTCGCCGCCGTGATCACCCTGGTCGTCGTGCTGCTGGCGAAGATTCCGCTGGTCCACCCGCTGCTGCACGCCCTGACCGACGAAGAACCGGTCGGCGGTCCGCTGGTGCTGGCGGTGGTCACGTCGGTGGTGGTGCTCGCCGCGAGTTTCCTCGTCGTCTCACGGCTCGTGCAACGCCGTTCCTGAGTGCAAGTTGCAATCTTCAAATCCCGGGTGAGGCTTCCCGGGGATCGTCGAACACGACTAAGGTTCGGGTTCTCTCCGGTTCTGGGCGAAGGGAGACCGGGTGACGGCTGGGATCGTAGCGATCACCGTGCCAAACTCCGATGGCGAGCTTCGAGACCTCGCCGCCTGGTTGCGAGGTGAAGACGAGCTTCGCGGCCGGGTTCAGCTCTTCGACGCCGTTGTCGTCGGCGTGACCAGCACCTCCGCCGTCGTCTTCTGCCGGTCCCTGTTCGCCTGGTTGCGTGGCTGCCAGGCCCGCGTGTCCCTGAAGATCAAGCGCTCGGGCGCGGCCGAGGAACTCGAAATCGACTGCGGCGCCGGCAGTGACGCCGAGCAGGTTCTCGGCGCCGTCCAGGGGTTTCTCGACAAAGCCTGAAACGAAAGAAGGCCCGCACGGTGGGAACCGTGCGGGCCTTCTTCATGTGCCTGTCAGGGCCCGGTGGTGGACGTCGGGAACCCGGTCGGGAAGCCGTTGCCCTCCGAGACCGCCACCGTCACGGCTTGATCCTTGTCGATCTTGCTGCCGGCCTTGGCGCTCTGCTGGGTGATCGTGCCTTCCGGCTTGTTGCTGGTCCGGTCGGACTGCTGCTTGAGCGTGTTGGTCCAGCCCATGCTCTGCAGCTTCGACTGGGCCTCGTCGACCGTCATCCCGACCAGGTTCGGCATCTCGATCTGGGTGTCGGTCTGCTCCGGACCCGTCGAAACCGTGAGCGTGATCGTGGTGCCCGCCACCACCGAACCACCGTTCGGGTTCTGGGTGATGACGGTGTCCTTCGGGACCGTGTCCGAAGCCTGGTCGTTCCTCTTGGTCTTGAAACCGAGGGCACGCAGGGCCGAGTCGGCCTGCGAGTACGGCTTGCCCGTGAAGTCCTGGACCTGCTTCAGTTCCTTGGACTTCGCGACCGTGATCTTGACGCTCGTACCCTCGTCGACCTCGGACGCCGCGGCCGGTGTCTGCGACTGCACCAGGCCGGCCTGGTTCGGGTCGTCGACCTCGGTCTCCGTGACGTCCGGGTTCAGCGTGAGCTTCGCGTCGGTCAGGGCCTGCTCCGCCTGGTCACGCGACTTGCCCTTGAGATCCGGCACGCTGGCCTTGCCCGGCGCGACACCCACGTACAGCGTGATCTTCGCGTCGGTGCTGACCGGGGTCCCGACGCTCGGGTCGATCTTGACGACCTTGTTGATGTCGTCCTGACCGCACTGCGGGCTGCCGTCGGTCGGCTGCACGTTGCAGGTCACGTTCTTGGTCGTGAACGACTGGAACCCCTTGCCCCGCAGCTGCTCCTGGGCCTGGGGCACCGTCTGGTGCAGCACGTCCGGGATCTCCACCGCGGTCGGGTTGCTCTTGAACGAGCCCGACAGCCACATGATCAGCAGCACCGCGCCCAGCACGAACACCGCCGCCAGCACCGCCAGGAGCGTCCGGCGGCGACGCTTGGCCTTCGGGTCTTCGTCGTCCGGCTCGGCGTACTCCTCGTAACGCTGCGGCTGACGGCGATCGGCGTTCATCACCTGCGTGCGCTCGTCTTCGGACATCACCATCGGCGCGGCCGGGCGCTGGCCCGAAAGCGTGCGCACCAGGTCCGAGCGCATCTCGGCGGCCGACTGGTAGCGGTTCGCCGGGCCCTTCGCCAGCGCCTTCAGCACGACGGCGTCGAGCTCGGGCGCGACCGCCGGGTTGACCGACGACGGCGGGTTCGGGTCCTCCCGGACGTGCTGGTAGGCCACCGCCACGGGGGAGTCGCCGGTGAACGGCGGCTCGCCGGTGATCAGTTCGTACAGCACGCAACCGGCGGCGTAGACGTCGGAACGGGCGTCGACCGACTCACCGCGGGCCTGCTCCGGCGACAGGTACTGCGCCGTGCCGATCACCGCGGCGGTCTGGGTCATGGCGGACTGGCCGTCGTGCATCGCGCGCGCGATGCCGAAGTCCATCACCTTGACCGCGCCGTTCTTCGTGATCATCACGTTGGCCGGCTTGACGTCGCGGT
This sequence comes from Amycolatopsis sp. NPDC088138, assembly GCF_044741685.1. Classification (NCBI taxonomy): domain Bacteria; kingdom Bacillati; phylum Actinomycetota; class Actinomycetes; order Pseudonocardiales; family Pseudonocardiaceae; genus Amycolatopsis; species Amycolatopsis sp. NPDC088138. Next base: position 1,214,608 of record NZ_JBIUTB010000003.1, on the reverse strand, counting down.
GCACGATGCCGTGGCGGTGGGAGAAGTCGAGCGCCGCGCAGACGTCGGCCATGACCTCCATCGCGCGCTTCTGCGACATGGGGCCTTCGGTCTTGACGATGTCGCGCAGCGTCCGGCCTTCGACGTACTCCATGACGATGTACGGCAGCGGCCCGAACTCGGTGTTCGTCTCGCCCGTGTCGTAGACCGCCACGATCGCCGGGTGGTTCAGCGCGGCGGCGTTCTGCGCCTCACGACGGAAGCGCTCCTGGAACTGCGGATCCCTGGCGAGGTCGGCACGGAGGATCTTGATCGCCACTTCCCGGCCGAGTCGCACGTCGTGGCCGTGATGGACCTCGGACATGCCTCCGTAGCCGAGCGTTTCGCCCAGCTCGTACCGGTTGGAGAGCAGTCTGGGTGTGCTCATCTCTGGATGCCGTTCCATTCCGTCCAAGGTGTGGTCATGATGCCTTGCTGGCCATCGTCGGTCGTGCCGGGAGTATCCGCCGGGTAAGCACTCGAAGCGGGCGGGTCCTCCGCGGGCGGCTGTCTGCCCGGGACCACCTGGCTCGTCGTCTGGCCGTTGTGCTGCGGCGAGCCGGAACTGCCGATCATCTTGGCGATCAGCACGATGCCCGCCACCAGTACGACGAGCAGGATCGCCGCGAGCAGCGCCCACCAGCCCCACTGCGGCTTCTTGCGGGTGACCGGCACCATGACCGGCCCCATCGCGGGCCGTGACGGCGGCCCGATGACGGGCATCGGGTTCATCGCGGGCGACGGCGGCCCGATCGGCATGTGCGGCTGCTGCTGCGGAATCTGCTGCGACACCGGCTGTTGCTGAACGGGCTGCTGCTGAACGGGCTGCTGCTGGATCGGTTGCTGCCCGGTCTGGATGGGCTGCTGGCCGGTCGAGTAGGACGCGTTGACCAGCCCGGACGGCGCCGGCAGCGGCAGCCCGGCGCGCACCGCGGCGACGGCGGCCGCGAACTCGCCGCCGCTGTTGTAGCGCTGCCGCGGGTCCTTCACCAGCGTCGCCTCGATCACCGCGCGGGCGGCGGGCGGGACGTCCGGCGGCAGCGGCGGCGCCATGTCGCGGATGTGCATCATGGCGACCGTCACGGCGTTCTCGGACAGGAACGGCCGGTGCCCGGCGAGGCATTCGTAGCCGCACACCGCGAGCGAGTAGACGTCGGACGCCGGCTCGGCCGGGTGCCCGAGCGCCTGCTCCGGCGCGATGTAGTGCGCCGTGCCCATGACCATGCCGGACCGGGTGACCGGGGCCGCGTCGGCCGCCTTCGCGACGCCGAAGTCGGTGATCTTCACCTGGCCCGCGGGGGTCACCAGGATGTTGCCCGGCTTGACGTCGCGGTGGACCAGACCCTGCTCGTGCGCGGCCTGCAGCGCGTTGCCCGCCTGCTCCAGCATGTCGAGCGTGAACTCCGCCGACAGCCGGCCGTGCTTGGCGAGCAACCCGGCCAGCGGGTCGCCGTCGACGAGCTCCATCACCAGGTACGCGATCGACAGATCGCCGTCGAAGATGGTCTCGCCGTAGTCGTGCACCGCGGCGATGCCGGGGTGGTTCAGGGACGCCGTCATCCGCGCTTCCGTGCGGAAGCGGTGGAGGAACTCGGCGTCGCCGGACAGCTCGGACTTGAGGATCTTGACCGCGACGGTCCGGTCGAGCCGGGTGTCGCTGGCCTGCCAGACCTCACCCATCCCGCCGACGGCGATCCGGCTCGTCAGCTTGTAGCGCTCGGCCAGCAGGTGACCGGAGGACAGCATGCGCTATCCACCCCCGAGTTTCGCGTTGATCGCCGCGCGGCCGATTTCGGCGGCGACCGAGCCACCGGTGGCCGCGAGTCCGCGGTTGCCACCGTCCTCGACGATCACGGCGACCGCGATCTTCGGGTCGTTCGCCGGGGCGAACGCGGTGTACCAGGCGTGTGGGGCGGTGTTCTTGGAGTCCGTGCCGTGCTCGGCGGTGCCGGTCTTCGACGCGATCTGGATGTCCGGGCGCTTGCCGCCGCCCTTGGTGAAGCCCTCGGAAGCGATCATCATGTCCTTGAGGATCGCGGCATTCGACGACGACAGCGCCGGTGTGCCGGTGAGCTCGGTGGGGCTGTAGTCCTCGATGGTGGACAGGTCCGGTGCCAGGACCGACTGGACCAGCTGCGGTTTCATCGCCATCCCGTTGTTGGCCACGGTCGCGGCGAGCAGGCAGTCCTGCAGCGGGGTGATCCGCACGTCGCGCTGGCCGATGCCACTCTGGTACAGCGCGCCCTGGGAGTCCAGCGGCCCGACGGTGGAGGGCGCGACCTTCATCGGCACGGTCAGGTCCGTCTGCCCGATGCCGTAGTTGCTCGCGGTCTTCTTCATCTTGTCGGCACCGAGCTGACCGGCGAACTCCGCGAACGGCACGTTGCAGGAGTGCGCGAGCGCGTCCTTGAACGTGGCGCCCGGGCAGGCTTCGCCGGCGTAGTTCTCCAGGGTGACGCTCGTGCCGGGCAGCTTCGTGTTCGGTGCCGGGTTGACCGGGGTGTCCGGGCCCTTGCCGTCCTCGAGCGCGGCCGCGGCGGTGACCAGCTTGAACGTCGACCCCGGCGGGTAGGTCTCCGAGATCGCCCGGTTCAGCATGGGGTTCTTGGCGTTCTTGATGTTCGCGTTCCAGGCGTCGATCTGCGTCTTCGACGTGTGGGACGCGAGCAGGTTCGGGTCGTACGACGGCGTCGAGACCATCGCCAGGATCCGGCCCGTGCTGGGCTCCAGCGCGACGACGGCGCCGGTGTAGCCCCGCTGCGTCATCAGGTCGTAGGCGGCCTTCTGGACGGCCGGGTCGATGGTCAGCCGGACGTTGCCGCCACTCGGGTCGCGGCCGGTGACCATGTCCGACAGCCGCCGGACGAACAGCCGCGGGTCCGAGCCGTTCAGCACGTCGTCCTCGGCGCGCTCGAGGCCGCCGGAGCCGTAGTTGATCGAGTAGTAGCCGGTGACCGGCGCGTACATCGGGCCGTCGACGTACGACCGGATGTACTTGTACTTGTCGTTCGACGGGTCGACCTTCGCCAGCACCTCGCCGTTCGCCTGCGACACGATCTGGCCGCGGCGGCGCGCGAACTCGTCGTAGAGCACGCGGGCGTTGCGCGAGTCGGTGCGGTAGTCGTCGGCCTTCACCACCTGGATGTAGGTGGCGTTCGCCAGCAGCAGGATGACCATCACGAGCATCGCCATGCCGACTTTGCGGAGCGGGGTGTTCATGCCTGTGCGCCTCCGTTCGCCGACGGCGGGCGCTGCACGAGCACGGTGTGCGCCTCGGCGATCGGCGCCTGCGGCTGCTGCGGTTTCGGACGGGTGCCGGGCCTGCGGGCGGCGTCGGAGATCCGGAGCAGCAGGGCGACCAGGATGTAGTTCGCCAGCAGCGACGAACCACCCTTCGACAGGAACGGGGCGGTGATACCGGTCTCCGGGATGAGTTTCGTGACCCCGCCGACAACGACGAAGATCTGCATGACCATGGTGAACGCCAGCCCGCCGCCGAGCAGCTTGCCGAACGTGTCGCGCACGGCGAGCGCGCTCCGCATGCCGCGCATCGCCACCATCAAGTACAGCATCAGGACGGCGGCCAGCCCGATGAAGCCGAGCTCTTCGCCGATCGCCGCGGTGATGAAGTCGGTGGCGGCCTCGGGCACCATGTCCGGCCGGCCCGCGCCGAGGCCGGTGCCGCCGACGCCGCCGGTGCCGAGCCCGAACAGGCCCTGGGCGAGCTGGTAACCGCCGCCGGCGTCGTCGTAGGTGGCCAGCGGGTCCAGCCAGTTGGCCACGCGCTGCTGCACGTGCCCGAAGAGGTTGTAGGCGATCACGCAGCCGACGACGAAGAAGCTCAGCCCGAGCACGACCCAGATGGCCCGCTCGGTCGCCACGTAGAGCATCACCAGGATGACGCTGAAGAACAGCAGCGACGTGCCGAGGTCCTTCTCGAACACCAGGACGCCGATGCAGACGACGGCGGAGATCAGGATCGGGCCCAGGTCACGGGCCCGCGGCAGCTCGACGCCGAGGAACTTCTTGCCCGCCACCATGAACAGGTCGCGTTTCGACACCAGGAACGAGGCGAAGAAGATCATCAGCAGGATCTTCGCGAACTCGCCCGGCTGGATCGAGAAGCCCGGCAGCTTCAGCCACACCTTGGCGCCGTTGACCTCGGAGAGGCTCGACGGCAGCAGCGCGGGCAGCGCCAGCGCGACGATGCCGATCAGGCCGGCGGTGTAGCCGTAGCGGGTCAGCGTGCGGTGGTCGCTGACGACCACCAGCACCACGATGAACAGCGCCAGCGAGATGACCGTGAACAGCACCTGCTTGGTGACGTCCGGCGAGTAGTCCTTGCCGTTCTGCAGCGCCTTCTCGGCCTGGGCCAGGTCGAGCCGGTGGATCATCACCAGGCCGATGCCGTTGAGCAGCGCGACGCAGGGGAGCAGCACCGGGTCCGCGTAGGGCGCCCACTTGCGCACCGCGAGGTGCGCCCCGGTCAGCACGCCGAGGTAGGCGAGCCCGAGCCAGAGGACCGACGCGGTGAGTTCCTGCTCCTGGTTCGCCTCCACCAGGACCAACGCGATGGTCACGATGAAGGCCGCGAACCCCAGCAGCACCAGTTCGGTGTTGCGCCGGGTCGGGACGTCCCGCGGCGGGTTCGTCTGGAACTGCGCCGCGAGCGGCTCGGCGGTGTTCGCGGCAGGCTGGCCCATCAGTTACCGCCTCCCGTCGTCGGTGCCGTCGAACTCGGCGTCGAGCAGTCCCTCCCCGCAGGCTGGTTCGCCGACGACGGAGCAGTGGAACCGGCCGGTGCCGACGGAGTCGTCGTCGGCGTGACCGGGGGCGTCGGCGTCGGGGACGGCTGGGTCCCCGCCGGCGCGCAGTTGTTCAAGCGCTTGTGCAGCTGCAGGAAGTCGTCGATGTACTTCCGGGCGTCGTCGAGGCTGTCCTTCTTGACGCCGTTCTGCACCGCCAGCCGCGCGTCCTCCTGGAGCTGGTCGACGCGCAGCTTGTCCGTGCACACCTGGTTCGGCGGGCACGAGCCCTGCTCGTAGGTGTGCAGGTCGATGCCGAGGATGCTGCCGGGGACGCCGCGGTAGATCACGACCTCCTGGTCCGCACCTTCGCCGACATAGTACTGACTCAGCACGAAGTAGCGGGTGGCGATGGCGGCCGCGGCGAGCACCACGAGCACCACCAGCGCGCCGGCCAGCCAGCGGAACCGCTTCCGGCGCTTGGCCTTGGGGTCCACGGTGGGCTGCGGCAGCTCCGGGCGCGGCTGCGGCGGGGGCTGGGTCAGCGCCCTGGCCCGCGCCGCGGGCGAGTCGCCCTGGTGCCGCTCGTCGCTGCCGTCCCCGGCGGCGCCGCCCACGATGGGCGCGTCCTCACCGAAGTCGACGTCGACGACGTCGGCGATGATCACCGTGACGTTGTCGGTGCCGCCGCCCTTGAGAGCCAGCTCGATCATCCGGTCCGCGCACTGCTGCGGGTCCTTGATCTGCACGGCCTCCGCGAGCGTCTCGTCGCTGACCATCCCGGACAGGCCGTCCGAGCAGATCAGGTACCGGTCACCGGGGCGCGCTTCGCGCACGGTGAGGCTCGGCTCGACCTCGTGCCCGGTCAGCGCCTTCAGCAGCAGCGACCGCTGGGGGTGCACCGCCGCTTCCTCGGGCGTGATCCGGCCCTGTTCGAGCAGTTCGTTGACGAAGCTGTCGTCGCGCGTGATCTGCGCGAACTGACCACTTCGAAACAGGTAGGCGCGTGAGTCGCCGACGTGCACCAAACCCAGCCGGGTCCCGGCGAACAGGACGGCGGTGAGCGTGGTGCCCATCCCGTCGAGGTCGGGGTCCTGCGACACGAGTTCGGCGATCGCGGCGTTGCCGTTCGCCACCGCCTCGCGCAGCTGGGCGAGGAGGTCGTCACCCGGCTCGTCGTCGTCGAGCGGGGCGAGGGAGGCGATGACGACCTTGCTGGCCACTTCGCCCGCCGCATGCCCACCCATGCCGTCGGCGAGCGCGAGCAGGCGAGGGCCGGCGTACACGGAGTCCTGGTTGCTCGAACGCACCAGGCCCCGGTCGCTGCGGGCTGCATAGCGGAGGACGAGAGTCATGGGCGAAGCTCGATCACCGTCTTGCCGATCCGGATGGGGACTCCGAGCGGGACCCGGAGGGGTGCAGTGACCTTAGCCCGGTCGAGATAGGTCCCGTTCGTCGAGCCCAGATCTTCCACGTACCAGTCCTCACCGCGCTGGGCGATCCGTGCGTGCCGGGTCGACGCGTAGTCGTCGTCGAGCACCAGCGTCGAGTCGTCGGCGCGGCCGATCAGGATCGGCCTGCCGTCCAGCGCGATGCGGGTCCCGGCGAGCGCGCCGTGGGTCACCAGCAGCTGCTGCGGAGACTTCCCGCCGCGCGGCTTCTTCTCCTTCTTGCGGCCGAAGGTCGGCACCTGGACACGCATGCCGGACGCCGCGTAGAGGTCCGAGCGGACGACTCTGAGCGCGGCGAACACGAAGAGCCAGAGCAGCACGAGGAAGCCCACCCTGGTGAGTTGTACGACCAGCTCTGGCACTTGGTGTGTCCGCTCCCGACTCTTCCGTGCAGCCGCGACGCGGGTACGCCGCGGTCCCCCCGCACGTCAATTCTGCGGGAACAGTATTTCGCGCCCGGAGTCAGCCCTGTGTACGGAACACCAGGGACGAATGCCCCACCCGGATGACGTCACCGTCCGCGAGCTGCCAAGTCTGCACCGGAGTGCCGTTCACGGTCGTGCCGTTCGTCGACCCGATGTCGGCGAGCGTCGCGCTCTGCCCGTCCCAGGTGATCTCCAGGTGCCGGCGCGAGACGCCGGTGTCGGGCAGCCGGAAGTCGGCGTCCTGGCCGCGGCCCACGACGTTGCCACCCTGCTTCAGGGAGTACGTCCGGTTCGAGCCGTCGTCCAGCTGCAGGCTCGCGGCGAGCTGACGCCCGGCCGCGGGCTGGCCGTAGCCGCCCTGCTGCTGCGCGTACGGGTCGCCGGCCGGCTGGCCGTACGCCTGCTGCTGGCCGTACTGGTCGTAGCCGCCCTGCTGCTGGCCGCCGTACTGGTCGTACCCGGGCGCCTGCTGCTGGCCGCCGTACTGGTCGTACCCACCCTGCTGGTAGCCGCCCTGCTCGTAGCCACCCTGCTGGGGCTGGGCGTACCCGCCCTGGTCGTAGCCACCCTGCTGGGGCTGGGCGTACCCACCCTGGTCGTAACCACCCTGCTGGGGCTGCTGGGCGTAACCCTGGTCGTAACCGCCCTGCTGCTGGGCGTAACCCTGGTCGTAGGCCCCACCCTGCTGCGGCTGGCCGTACTGGTCGTAGCCGCCCTGCTGCTGGCCATAACCCTGGTCGTACCCGGGCTGCTGGCCACCCTGCTGTCCGTAGCCGTATTGGCCCTGCTGGCCGTACGGGTCACCCTGGTCGTATTGGCCGTAGCCGGGGGGCTGGCTCATTGCTGGGTCTCCTGCGTTGCTGGGTCGTGCCGACCGTGGTGAACCGGCGCCTGCGGGGCGGGCGTCGGGATCGACGGACGAACGGGTCTTGAACTGTCCAGTATGCAGCGCCTCGTTGCGCTCGAGTGATACGACGACGTCACCATAGGTGTCCAGGCCTTCGGCGGCGAGGTGTTCGGCCACCGCCTTCGCCAGCACCTGGGTGACGCGTTGCTCGTCACCGGCCATGCGCTCGTGGTCAGCCGTCCCCAAGGACACGATGTAGTGATTCGGGGCGAGCTGCCGACCGCCTGCCAGCTCACGAACGTTCTCCTCACTCTCCCGCTCGAGCGCGATCGCCACTTCCTGCGTGACGACGTTGCCACCGAACATGCGCGCGAAAGTGTTCCCCACCAGGTTCTCGAGTCGCCTGTCGAATCGCTCAGCGCGGCCCACCGGGGAAAACCTCCTCACACGTGTACTTCCGCACCGATCCTATCCGGGAGAGCGAGCCTCGACACGGCCCCCGGTGAAACCCGTGCGAACGACCTGCTAGTGTTCTCCTCGCTGCCGCAAGGAAGCACTCGGGCGAGTGGCGGAATGGCAGACGCGCACGGTTCAGGTCCGTGTGTCCGAAAGGACGTGAGGGTTCAACTCCCTCCTCGCCCACGCTGTTCAGAGGCCCCGACGCTAGCGCGTCGGGGCCTCTTCCCGTTGTCCCTGTTCCTCCCGGGGGGGCCGAGCCCCCCGGACCCCCCACGGTGCGGTTGGCTCGGCTTCTCGCCGGGTTGGGGGTGGTGAATATCACCCGTTTGGCTCTGCGTGGTGTTCGCTTACGGCTGAGATTCGGGTGTATTTAGGCCGTTGTCTTCTTGATCCAGTCTGCCAGGACGTCTGTCCTTGACGTGGTTTCGATGCCTGCGTGGGGGCAGCCTGGGCCCGTTGCTTCCAGGGCTACCAAGCCCGCTTCTGTGAAGTACGGGGCTCCTGAGTCGTATGTGCAGGCGCTTGTGGTGATTGCTGGGCTTGCGCCGCGGACTCCCAGTGTCGTCGGGGCCACGTTGGCCACCGCCACTGTGCCCTGTTGCATTCGGGTTGCCGGTTTGGGGTTTGTGCTGGTCAGGCTGCCCCAGCCTGCCAGTGTGAGCTGGTCGCCCACCTTGGGGAGCGCTCGGTTCAGCGTCAGGGGCTTGACCGTGCTCACGGGGGTGTCCAGGTGGGCTAGGGCTACGTCGTTCTCTTTTGCCTGGATCACTTCGGTCACCTTGCGGGCTACGCCTGATTCGGTGGCTTCGTCCGTTAGGTCCAGTGTTGCGGTGGTGGGGTAGGGGACCTTGCCTGAGACGCGGTTGCGGTTGGCGTCGTGGAAGCAGTGACCCGTGGTCAAAAGCCAGCCGGGGGCGACCAGCGCGCCCGTGCAGTAGCTGCTGTACGTCGAACCGTCCGGGCGGGGGATCTTCGTCATCGCGAGCTTCGCGACGAACCCGAACTGCCCCTGGGGGACGTCCGTGCCATTGGCGATCCCTGGCGCGGCCAAGGCGGCAGGGGCGGCGGTGGTGGTCAGGACAACAGCGGCTAGCAGGGCGCGCAGGCGCATTCTTCCCCTTCGTCGACTTGATGATCGACGTTCGAGGTTATTGCCGACGCCCCGCTGAGGGGAATTCCCTGGCCGGGCGTCACCCGGTGGACCACCGGGTGACGCCCGGAAGGAGGTCAGCCCGTGTGCGAAGCGATCCAGTCCGCGACGACGTCCGCGCGCGAGGTCGTCTCGAGCTGGTTGTGGGGGCAGTCCGGGCCGGTCGACTCCACCGAGACCAGCTGACCACCGGAGCCGGCCGCCACGAAGTACGGCGCACCCGAGTCGTACACGCAGGCGCTCGTCGTCGACGTCGGCGCGACACCCTGGACACCCAGGTTGGCCGCCGTCACCTGACCGACCTTCACCGTCCCCTGCTGCAGCTTCGTCGACGGCGCCGGGTTGGTGGCGGTGAGGCTGCCCCAGCCGGCGAGCGTCAGCAGCTGGCCGACCGACGGCGTCACCCGGTTGACCGTCAGCGGCGTGATGCCCGTGACGTCGGCGTCGAGCGTGGCGATCGCGATGTCGTTCGCGGCGGCCTGGTAGACGGTCACCACGTTGCGCGTCACGCCCGGCGTGCTCTGGTCGACCGTGCCGAGCAGCACCGACGTCGGGTACGGCACCGGGCCGGAGACGCGGTTGCGGTTGGCGTCGTGGAAGCAGTGCCCGGCGGTGATGATCCAGGTGGACGCGATCAACGCGCCGGAGCAGGCGCTGTTGTACCTGGTGCCGTCGGGCTTCGGGATGTTCGTCATCGTGAGCTTCGCGGCGAACTGGAACTGGCCGGCCGGGACGTCGGAACCGTTGGCCACGGCCGAGGCCGGTCCCGCGGTGGCGAGGCCGGCGGCGAGGGTCAGAAGGGCAGCGGAAAGCACAGCGCGAACGCGCATCGGTGGATCCCCCTTGTCACGCACCGGCGGCTCGCGCCGGTGATCACCTTCGAGCGTAGCGACGGCTCAGGGGCCGGAAATGCGCTGCTTGGAGTAACAAAACGGCCCCCGGCGCGGTGCCGGGGGCCGTTTTGCCGGGAATCAGCCGATGTGCGAAGCGATCCAGTCCGCGACGACGTCGACACGCGCCGTCGTCTCGGCCTGGTCGTGGGGGCAGTCCGGGCCGTCGCTCTCGATGGAGACCAGGCGGCCGCCGCTCTTGCCCGTCGGCACGAAGTACGGGGCGCCCGAGTCGTAGGTGCACGCGCTCGTCGTCGACGTCGGGGCGAAGCCCGTCACGCCGGTGTACAGCGGGTCGACCGTCGCGACCTTCATCAGGCCCTGCTGCAGCTTCGTGCCCGGCGTCGGGTCGACCGACGTCAGGCTGCCCCAGCCGGCGAGCACGACCTTCTGGCCCACGACGGGCGCCTTGCGGCCGACCGACAGCGGCTCGATGCCGAAGACCGGCTTGTCGAGCTCGGCGATCGCGATGTCGTTGCTCGGTGACTGGTACACCGTGACGACGTTGCGGGTGACCCCCGGCTTGTCCACGGTGGTGGTGCCCAGCAGCACGGACGTCGGGTAGGGCACCGGGCCGGAGACCGGGTTGCGGGCCGCGTCGTGGAAGCAGTGCCCGGCGGTGATGATCCACTTCTTGGCGATCAGCGAACCCGAGCACGCGCTGTTGTACTTCGTGCCGTCGGTCCGCGGGATGTCCGTCATGGTCAGCTTCGCGGCGAACTTGAACGTCCCCTGCGGGACGTCGGCGCCGTTGGCCACGGCCGAGGCCGGCGCGGCGGTGACGACCGCCGCGGCGAGCGCGAAGAGACTTGCGGAAAGCAGAGCGCGAATGCGCATTCTCAACCCCCTGGTTGGGCCGGCGTCCGGCCGGCGATGGGGGCGAGGGTAGCGAAACCCGGTGCGGCGGTGGCGGGATCCCCGCCACCGCCGGGGGAAGTCAGTTCACGCCGACCAGGTCGACGACGAAGACGAGGGTCTCGCCGGGCTTGATGACGCCGCCCGCGCCGCGGTCGCCGTAGCCCAGGTGCGGCGGGATGACGAGCTTGCGCCGTCCGCCGATCTTCATCCCGGCGACACCCTGGTCCCAGCCGGAGATGACCTGGCCGGCGCCGAGGCCGAAGCGCAGCGGCTCGCCGCGGTTCCAGGAGGCGTCGAACTCTTCGCCGGTCGAGTGCGAGACACCGACGTAGTGCACGGTGACGGACTTGCCGGGCGTGGCCTCCGCACCGTCACCGACCGTGATGTCGGTGATCTCGAGGTCGGCCGGCGGGGTGCCGTCCGGGCGGTCGATTTGGGGCTTTTCCAAGGTCATGGCAGCCACCGTACCCACGCGCGCGAGGCTGCGCCGTTCGGACTACGCCCAAGGACTGAAAAACGCGAAAAGTCTTCACACTTGTCCTACCGGTGGGTAGCGTGCGCTTCGTCACTCTCCTGGAACGAGGGAGCCTTGATGCGACGTGGCATCCGCACCTTGACCTTGACGGCACTGGCAGGCCTGGTCGCCGGGCTCACTCAGGTCGCTGTCACCGCTCCGGCCGCCGAGGCGGCCGCGGCGCCCAACGACTACTGCGGCGGGCAGTGCAGCGACATCCTGCCGCCCGGCGAAAACGGCAGCGCCACCCTCGCGGACATCCTGGCGCACAAGGTGCTCGGCACCCGCCCGGCGCACGCGGCCGACCAGCTCGGCAAGTACTCCTCGCTGGCCGGCGGCTACCAGACGCTGACCACCGGGGCGATCAACCAGTACTTCAACGACTCGTCGTTCGGCGTCGCCGCCGACCAGGTCGCCAGCACGATCCAGCCGCGTTCCGACGTGACGATCGTGCGTGACAAGTCCCTCGGCGTCCCGCACATCACCGGCACCACCCGCTCCGGCACCGAGTTCGGCGCCGGGTACGCGGCCGGGCAGGACCGGCTGTGGCTGATGGACGTCCTGCGCCACGCCGCCCGCGGCCAGGTGACGTCGTTCGCCGGCGGCGCCCAGGCCAACCGCGAGCTGGAGCAGAGCTTCTTCGCCAACGCGCCGTACACCGAAGCCGAGCTGCAGCAGCAGATCGACCACGTCGCCGCGAGCGGCCCGCGCGGCGCGCAGGGCCTCGCGGACGCGCAGGCGTACGTCGACGGCATCAACAAGTACATCACCGACTCCCACAGCGGCCGCTACTTCCCGGGCGAGTACGTGCTGACCGGGCACGTCGACGCGATCACCAACGCCGGCACCATCGACCCGTTCAAGCTGACCGACCTGGTCGCGCTCGCGTCGCTGGTCGGCGCCGAGTTCGGCGCCGGTGGCGGCGGCGAGGTGCAGAACGCGGTCGCGAAGCTGGCGCTGCAGGAGCAGTACGGCGCCGTGCAGGGTGAGAAGGTCTGGCAGAGCCTGCGGTCCGAGGACGACCCCGAGGCCGTCAAGACGCTGCACGACGGGCAGACGTTCCCGTACGGCAAGACCCCGGCCAACCCGGTCGGGCAGGCCCCGCCGGACAAGGGTTCGGTGACCCCGCAGCAGCTGGTGTTCGACCAGACCGGCTCGGCGTCGACCGCGACTCCGTCCACTGTGGACGTCCCGGCCCCGGCCGCGCAGGAGCCCGCCCGCGGGATGTTCGACAACGGCGTGCTGCCCGGCGACATGCTGACCGACAAGCACGGCATGTCGAACGCGCTGGTCGTGTCCGGCTCGAAGACCGCCAGCGGCCACCCGGTCGCCGTCTTCGGCCCGCAGACCGGGTACTTCGCGCCGCAGCTGCTCCTGCTGCAGGAACTGCAGGGCCCGGGCATCAGCGCCCGCGGCGCCGCCTTCGCCGGGCTGAGCATGTACGTGCTGCTGGGCCGCGGCCAGGACTACTCGTGGAGCGCGACGACGTCGGCGCAGGACATCATCGACACCTACGCGCTGAACCTGTGCGACCCGAGCGGCAAGGCGCCGACGAAGGACTCGAACTACTACACCTACCAGGGCCAGTGCCTGCCGATGGACACCGTGGAGGTCAAGGACTCCTGGAGCCCGACGGTGGCCGACGGCACCGCGGCCGGCTCGTACACCCTGCGTGCCTACCGCACGAAGTACGGCCCGGTCACCAGCCGGGCGACGGTCGGCGGCAAACCCGTGGCGTACGCGCAGCTGCGGTCCTCGCTCTTCCACGAGGCCGACTCGCTGATCGGCTTCCAGGAGCTGAACGACCCGGGTTACGTCAAGTCCGCGGCGGACTTCCAGAAGGCCGCGGCCGACATCAACTTCACGTTCAACTGGTTCTACGCCGACTCGAAGGACATCGCGTACTTCAACTCCGGCGCCAACCCGGCTCGTCAGTCCAATGTGGACCCGAACATGCCGGTGTGGGGTGACCAGGGGCACGACTGGATCGGCTGGTACCCGGCCGGCAACGTCGCGACCTACACCCCGGCGTCGCAGCACCCGCAGTCGGTCAACCAGGACTACTACGTCAGCTGGAACAACGCGCAGGCCAACGGTTACGCGGCGGCGGGCGCCGACAAGTCGGCCGTGCACCGTGTCGACCTGCTCGACACGCGCGTCAAGACGATGATCCTCACCGGCACCAAGGTCACCCGGGTCAACCTGACCCAGGCGATGGAGGACGCCGCGCTGGCCGACCTGCGTGCCGAGCGCGTCCTGCCGCTGCTGCTGCAGGTGCTCGACAAGACGCCGACCACCGGTGCGGCCGCCGACGCCGAGGCGAAGCTGAAGGCGTGGATGGCCAACGGCCACCAGCGGACGGAAACCACGCCCGGCAGCAAGGCCTACGCCGACGCCGACGCGATCCGGATCTTCGACGCGTGGTGGCCGCTGCTGGTCCAGGCGGAGTTCAAGCCGGGCATGGGCGACAACGCCTACAACGCGATGACGGGCGTGCTGGGCATCAACGAAAGCCCGTCCGGCTTCCAGAACGGCAACGGCCAGCACACCGGCCAGCCGCACAAGGGCTCGTCGTTCCAGTTCGGCTGGTGGGGTTACGTCAGCAAGGACATCCGGCAGGTGCTCGGCCAGCCGGTGGCCGGCCCGCTCGGCAGCACGTTCTGCGGCGGCGGCAACGTCACCACGTGCCGCCAGGCGCTCGTCGACTCGCTGACCACCGCCGCGGGCCAGGCCGCGAACACCGTCTACCCCGGTGACGCGAACTGCTCCGCGGGCGACCAGTGGTGTGCCGACACGATCGTGCACAACCCGCTGGGCGGCATCACGCAGGACAAGATCACCTGGCAGAACCGCCCGACGTTCCAGCAGGTCGTCGAGTACACCGCGCACCGCGGTGACAACATCGCCAACCTCGCGCCGGGGAAGACGGTCAGCGCCACCAGCGCCGAAACCGGCTTCTACCCGTCCCCGGCGTCGAACGCGATCGACGGCAACGCCTCGACCCGCTGGGCCAGCGACTGGAGCGACGACCAGGCGATCACCGTCGACCTCGGCTCGGTGCAGCCGGTTTCGCGGGTGGCACTCAGCTGGGAATCGGCGTACGGCAAGGGCTACAAGATCCAGACCTCGCCGGACGCCGTGCACTGGACGGACGCGGCGGTCGTCACCAACGGGGACGGCGGCCAGGACAACCTGTCCTTCACGCCGACGCAGGCCCGGTTCGTGAAGCTGCAGGGCGTCCAGCGCGGCACCAAGTACGGCTACTCGCTGTACGAGTTCGAGGTGTACGCGCACTGAAGCCAGGTCGGCCCGCCCGCGGACGCGCGGGCGGGCCGGCCGTCTTCGTCACAGTGACCGGGGGATGACCTGCGGTTACGGTGATCGCATGGACGACTGGACGCCCCGCACCAAGGCCATCGCCGCCGGCCGGCCGCACGGTCCCGGTGAGCCGCTGAACACCCCGCTCGTCGCCACCAGCACGTACCAGGCCGGTGGCGACTTCGTGTACGCGCGCAGCGACGGCACCCCGACCTGGCACGCGCTCGAGGAGACCATCGGGGCGCTCGAAGGCGGCCACGCGACGGCGTTCGCGTCCGGTGTCGCCACCCTGTCCGCGGTGCTGGACCTGCTGCCGGTCGGTTCGCGGGTGGTCGTCCCGACGTTCAGCTACGCCGTGACCCGCGGGGTGCTCACCCACGCGCAGAAGCTCGGCAAGCTCGCCGTCACCGAGCTCGAGCCGACCGACACCGCGGCCTGGGTCGCCGAGGCCGCGACGTCCGATCTGGTCTGGCTGGAGTCGCCGACCAACCCGACGCTCGACGTCATGGAGATCGAGACCATCGCCGCCGCCGCGCGAGGCCGGGTCGTCGTCGACAACACCTTCGCGACGCCGTTGCAGCAGCGGCCGCTGGAGCTGGGCGCGGACGTCGTCGTGCACAGCGCGACCAAGCTGATCGGCGGGCACAGCGACCTGCTGCTCGGCATCACCGTGGCCAAGGACCCGGCCGTCGCCGACGAGCTGCGCGGCGCGCGGACCCGCGTCGGATCGACGCCCGGCGCGCTGGAGGCGTGGCTCGCGCTGCGGGGCCTGCGGACGATGCCGGTGCGCTTGGCCGAGCAGTCCCGCACGGCCGCGCTGCTGGCCGGGCGCCTCGACGGGCACCCGTCGGTGACGCGGGTGCGCTACCCGGGTTTCGGGATGATGGTCGCGTTCGAACTGGCCGACGCCGAAGCCGCCGACAAGCTCTGCGCGGCGGTCCGGCTGATCCGCCCCGCGACGAGCCTCGGTGGCGTGGAAAGCCTGGTCGAGCGGCGGGCGTGGCTGCCGGGTGAGGAGCGCGTGCCGCCGGGGTTGGTGCGGTTCAGCGTCGGCCTCGAAGATCCGGAGGACCTCTGGCGCGATTTGTCCATCGCCCTCACGGAGTAACACGGACGGCGGAATCCTCGATAGTCGCGGCATTGCAGGTCCATGTCGTTGGGAGCCATCGTGGGTAGAACGCTGAACCGAGTCGCGGGGATCGTTTCCGCGGGTGCGCTGATCACTTTCGCCGCCGCGCCGGCCGCACTGGCCCAGGAGACGGACACCACCACGCCGTCGACCACGGAGACGACGGTCGAGACCACGACGGAGACGACCACCGTGCCGTCGACGACCGGGACGACGGCCCCGCCCACGTCGGAAACCACGACCGGGACCACCACGGCGCCGGGCACCACCGACGTCACGACGACCACGAAGCCGGAGACCACGACCACGACGTCGGACGGGTCCGAGCCGCCGGCCGACGACTACCAGGACAACACCGGCCACGGCGTCGTCGGCGTCAGTGGTGAAGGCAGCCTGACCATCAACTGCGCGGCCGGCGCGCCCGGGGACGTGGCGACCCAGTACCTGGAGATCACCGGCGGCCCGGACCAGGACGGGGCCGACGGCCGGATCTGGCACTACTCCGTGCGCGTCACGACGCTGCCGCCGGGCACGACCACCGGCAAGTTCAGCTGGACCTGCGGCGGTGTCGACGGTGAGGGCACCGTCGACTTCGAGCAGGCGCCGCCGCCGGAGACCAGCACCACGACCCCGCCGACCAGCACCAGCGCGCCGACCACGACCAGCTCGCCGTCGAGCACCGCGCCGATCACGACGTCGAACGTGCCGAGCACGTCGACCACCACCGGCACCACCCCCGGCAACGCCGCACCGAAGGCCCAGGTCAAGGTCGCGCCCCAGGGCGGGATCGAGACGGGCTTCGGCGGCATGGCCCGGTGACCGTCCGCCGGGCGGCCGTCGCGGTCGCTCTCGCGCTGGCGCTGGCCGGGTGCAGCTCCGCGACGGAACCACCCAGGGCGGCCGCGCCGGTTCCGTCGTCGGTGCCGGTGACCGCGCCGTTCAAGGGCCTGCGCCCGACGTCGGTGAAGATCCCGAAGATCGGGGCCGACTCCAGCCTGATCTCCGTCGGCCTCAAGACGGACGGCTCGATTTCCGTGCCGTCGGTGCACAAGCCGATGCAGGCCGCCTGGTACCAGCTCTCGCCGGTGCCCGGCGACATCGGCCCGGCGGTCGTGCTCGGGCACGTCGACGGCGACAAGCAGCCCGGCATCTTCTACAAGCTCAAGGACCTCGTGCCCGGTGACGAGGTGGACGTCGATCGCAGCGACGGCAAGAAGCTGAAGTTCGTCGTGGACCACGTCACGCAGGTGCCGAAGGAGACGTTCCCGCGGGACGCGGTGTACGGCAACAGCGACAAGCCGGAACTGCGGCTGATCACGTGCGGCGGGGTGTTCGACCACGCCGCGCACAGTTACAAGGACAACGTCATCGTCTACGCGAACCTCGCGGCCTAACCGACGCCGGATCCCGCGTAGGGGAACGACTTCGGCGCGACCGCCGACGGGTCGACCCACTTCCGCATGCCGGCGTCGCAGGCCGCGTAGCCCCAGTTGATCAGCTGGTCCTGCAGCCGTTCCGGCGTCCGCGTCAGGCGGGTGCTCGTCTCGGCCAGCGCCCGGGTCTGCGCGACCGGCGCGGTCAGCGCGTCCGGCAGCTCGAAGTGCTCGATGTCGCTGTAGGTCGCCCAGTACGTCCCGGCGTACGTCTTGTCCTCGTAGGACTTCAGCAGCGTGCCGGTGCGCAGCTCGCGGACCTGGTTGTCCATCACGGTCAGCACGCGCAGCAGCTGCATCGGCCAGTTGCGCTTCGGGTTGTCCTCGTGCTTCATCTTCTTGCCGGCGTCGCTGACCAGCACGACCGCCCGCTGGTTCTCGATCGGGTCCAGGCCGAGGTTGTCGTACACCCCGGCGTCGCTCAGCACGATCTTGCGGTCCGGCTGGTGCGGGTCGGGGAGCACGACCGGCGAGAGCAGCGGCGGGAACGCCGACGACGCGGCGACGGCGGTGGCCAGCGGGATCTGCCCGTGCGGGCCGCCCTGGCGGAAGAACCACCACAGCGAGCCGTCCTGCAGGCTGGTCGCGGTGAACACGAAGTGCGGGCCGGCCGCGGCGAGCTGGTCGAGCCGGCAGTCGCCGAAGAGGTGCTTCGCGTAGACGCGCGCGAGTTCCTCACCCGCGCTGCGCCACGGGATGAACATCGCCTTGAGCGTCACCGGGATGTCGAGGTTGGTCCGGGCCAGCTTCCGGATCGGCTCCACGACGAACTTGCCGAAGTTGTCGGCGATGCCGTCGTCCCCGAACGAAAGCTTGTGCCACGAGTGGGCCAGGACGCCGGCCGCGATCGACCCACCGGACACGCTGGAGACGGTGGTCAGCTTCGGCAGCCAGCCGAGTTCGTTGAGCCGCCAGAGCGCGCCGGTGTGGAAGAGCATCGCGCGGTAGCCGCCGCCGGACAGAGCCAGGCCGACACCTTCGCGTTCCGTCGATTCCACCTGGACGAGTGTAGGGGCCTCACCGCAACAACGGCGTGAGCAACGGCCGTTGCTCGGACGGGACGTACTCGGCGTAGTTGTCGTACAACGCTTGTTTGGCCAGGTGAGCCGCTCCGGCGCCGTCGGACGCGCGGACCGCGTCGAGCACTTCGGCGTGGTGCGCCAACCAGGTGCGCATCAGCGACGTCCGGTTGCTGGCGTGCTCCAGCTTGTCTTCGATGAGTTCGAGCACGACCCCGCGGACGACCTCTTCGCTGACCACCAGCAACGGGTTCCGCGAGATCCGCGCGATGACCTCGTGGAATCCGACGTCCGCGCGGCTGAACTCGGCGTACCCGCGCGAAACGCCTTCGCGCATCGCCTCGAGGGCTTCGGCCAGGCCGGTCAGGTCGTCGTCGGTGCGCAGCTCCGCGGCCAGCAGGTGAGCCGAGCCGTCGAGGATCATCCGGAACTGCAGCAACTCCGCGAGCCCGACGTGGTCGGCGCGCGCGAGCCGGTGCATCGAGCGGTGCAACGCCACCGGTGACGCCGCCAGCACCTCCGGTCCGCGCGGATCGCCGGGCCGCGACCGGATCATTTCGGCGGCCTGCAGCACACGCAGGGCTTCGCGGATCGTCGAGCGGCCGACGCCGAACTGGATCATCAGCTCACGCTCGCTGGGCAGGCGTTCCCCCGGCTTGAGCGCACCGCTGACCACGGCCTGCTCGATCTGCTCGACGACCCGCTCGTACGCGCGGACCGGAGCCACCGGTTCGAACCGCATCCCTTGACCTCGACGTCCGTCGCGTGCAGGCTACTGGTCAGACCAGTGTACCTACCTGGAGGCCAGATGAAAGCCCGGCTTCACGTGCTGGCG
Organism: Amycolatopsis sp. NPDC088138; assembly: GCF_044741685.1. Lineage (NCBI taxonomy): Bacteria > Bacillati > Actinomycetota > Actinomycetes > Pseudonocardiales > Pseudonocardiaceae > Amycolatopsis > Amycolatopsis sp. NPDC088138. The sequence continues at coordinate 1,195,517 of NZ_JBIUTB010000003.1, read as the reverse complement.
GCGGCGCTGCTGCTCGTGGTGTCCGGCTGCTCGGCCGGCTCGTCGGCGAGCGTTTCCGCTGGTCCGGACACGCTTTCCGTCGGGTTCACGGCGGAGCCGGCGAACTTCGACTTCACCAAGACCGACGGTGCCGCGATCCCGCAGGCGTTGCTCTACAACGTCTACGAAGGCCTGGTGAAGCTCGATCCGCAGGGAAAGGTCGTGCCGCTGCTCGCGAAGTCCTGGACGATCAGCCCGGACCGGAAGACCTACGACTTCCAGCTGCAGCCGGGCGTCACGTTCAGCAACGGCGCACCCTTCACCGCCGAGGACGTCAAGTTCTCGCTGCTGCGCGTGAAGACCGACTGGACGATCTCGATCAAGTCCACAATGGACGTCGTCGACCACGTGGACGTCGTGGCGCCGGACCACGCGCGGGTGGTGCTGTCGAAGCCGTCGAACGGCTGGCTGTTCAGCCTGACCAGCCGGCTCGGCGCGATGTTCAGCCCCACCGGCGTCGCCGACCTGGCGAACAAGCCGATCGGCACCGGGCCGTACGTCGTGGCCGCCCGCAAGCGCGGCGACTCGGTCGTGCTCAAGGCGAATCCCGCGTACTGGGGCCGGAAACCGGCGTACACCACGGTGGTCCTCAAGTACATCAAGGACCCGACCGCGCTGAACAACGCCCTCTACAGCAACGGCATCGACGTCATCTCCGCGATCACCGCGCCCGACTCGATCCCGCAGTTCCAGGCCGACAACCGGTTCCAGGTCGTCCAGGGCACGTCGAACAGCGAGGTCACGCTGGCGTTCAACAACAAACGCGCGCCGCTGACCGACACGCGGGTGCGCCAGGCGCTGACGTACGCGATCGACCGGAAGGCGCTGCTCGACACGGCGTGGGCCGGGCGCGGCACGCTGATCGGCAGCATGGTCCCGCCGACCGACCCCTGGTACGAGGACCTGGCCAACGTCTACCCGTTCGATCCGGCGAAGGCGAAGGCGCTGCTGAGCGAGGCCGGCGCGACGAACCTCAACCTGCGGATGCGGATCCCGAACCTGCCCTACGCCGTCTCGGCCGCGCAGGTCGTTCAGTCGCAATTGGCCGACATCGGTGTCCGGACGACGATCGAGCCGCTCGACTTCCCGGCCGTCTGGCTGAAGCAGGTCTTCACCGACCACGACTACGACCTGTCGATCATCCAGCACGTCGAGGCCCGTGACATCACGACGTTCGGCAAGCCGACGTATTACTGGGGCTACGACAACAAGCGCGTCCAGCAGCTGCTCGCCGAGGCCGACAGCGGGACGCCCGAGCAGCAGGTCGCCGACATGAAGCAGGTGGCCAAGCAGCTGAACACCGATGCCGCCGCGGACTGGCTCTTCCTGTTCCCCAACGTGATCGTGGCGAAGGCCAAGGTCGGCGGGTTCGCGGCCAACCAGGTCAGCGAGTCGTTCGACCTCACCGGATTGGCGCCGCGATGACCGCCAAGGTGCTGCGCCGGGTGGCGATCTTCGTGGTCAGCGTGCTGGTCGCGTCGATCGTGGTGTTCCTCTTCATGGCCGTGCTGCCGGGTGATCCGGCGCAGGTCGCGCTCGGCGTCAACGCGACGCCGGAGCTGCTCGCCAAGACCCGCGCCGAGTTCGGCATCGACCGGCCGCTGGTCACGCAGTACTTCGACTGGATCGGCGGGGTGCTGCACGGCGACTTCGGCCGCTCGTACGTCACGCGCGACACCATCGGCCCGCAGCTGCTCGACCGTCTCGGCGTCACGCTCTGGCTGGTCGGCGCCGCGATGCTGGTGGCGCTGGTGATCGCCATCCCCGCCGGGACGTTCGCCGCGGTCAAGCACCGGAAGGCGTCCGGTGCGGGCGTTTCCGGGCTGTCGCAGATCGGCGTCGCGATCCCCGCGTTCCTCGCCGGGATCATCCTGGTGCAGATCTTCGCGGTGCAGCTGCGCTGGCTGCCGTCGGGCGGCTGGACCCCGCCGGACCAGGACTTCGGTGAGTTCTTCCGCGGGCTCGTGTTGCCTGCCTTGTCTCTGGGCTTGGTGCAGGGCGCGGTGCTCACGCGTTACGTCCGCTCGGCCGTGCTGGACACGCTCGGCCAGGACTACCTGCGCACCGCGCGTTCGAAGGGTCTTCGTCCTGGCCAGGCGTTGGTCCGGCACGGCCTGCGCAACGCGTCCGTCCCGGTCGTCACCGTGCTCGGGCTGCAGCTCGCGACGCTGCTGATCGGCGCGGTGGTCGTCGAGCGTGTGTTCGTGCTGCCGGGGCTCGGCTCGATGCTGCTGGACGCGGTCGCGTCGCGCGATCTGCTGACCGTGCAGGGAATCGTGCTCGTCCTGGTGGTCGGCGTGCTGCTGGTCAACTTCGTCGTCGACGTCCTCTACACCGTGCTCGACCCGCGATTGCGAGGTTCGTGATGCGCAATCTCGTGATCGGCGGGGTGCTCGTCGGCCTGGTCGTACTGGCCGCGGTGCTGTCGTTCTTCTGGACGCCGTTCGACCCGGTGAAGGTCGACGCGGCCCACCGGCTGCTCGGCTCCGGAGGCGCTCACTGGTTCGGTACCGACAAGTTCGGGCGTGACCTGCTGAGCCAGATCATGGTCGGCGCGCGGACCACGCTGTACGTCGGCGTGGTCGCGGTCGGCATCGCCGCGGTGATCGGCACGCCACTCGGGATCCTCGCCGGGATGTCACCGCGGTGGCTCGGCGAGTTCGTCATGCGCGTCAACGACCTGGTGCTCGCGTTTCCCGCGCTGCTGCTGGCGATCATGTTCGGCGCGGTGTTCGGGGCGGACACGCTGACCGCGATGGTCGCGATCGGCATCGCGACGATCCCGTCGTTCGCGCGGATCGCCCGGTCCGGGACGCTGCAGGTGATGAGCACCGAGTTCGTGCTCGCCGCGCGCGCCGGCGGCCGGTCGCGGCTGACCATCGCCGTGCGGCACGTGCTGCCGAACATCTCCGGGCTGCTGATCGTCCAGGCGTCGGTGTCGTTCGCGATCGCCGTGCTGGCCGAGGCGGCCCTGTCGTTCCTCGGCTTCGGCACCCGGCCGCCGACCCCGTCGTGGGGCCGGATGCTGCAGGAGTCCCAAGAATTACTGACGGTCCAGCCGCGGCTGGCGCTGGTGCCGGGCATCGCGATCGCCGTCGCTGTCCTCGGGTTCAACCTCCTCGGTGACGGCCTGCGCGACCGCCTCGACCCCCGATTGGCGGCCCGCGTATGACGCTCTCGGTTACCGGGCTGTCGGTGTCGTCGCTGGTCCGGGACGTCTCCTTCGAGATCGGCGCGGGTGAGCGTGTCGGCCTGATCGGCGAGTCCGGCTCGGGAAAGTCGTTGACGGCGCTGGCGATCATGGGCCTGCTGCCCGACGAACTGCACGCGTCCGGCTCGGTGCGTCTCGGTGACCGGGAGCTGCTGGGAATGTCCGAAAAGGACCTTTCCCGGCTGCGCGGTGACGAGCTGGCGATGGTGTTCCAGGAGCCGATGACGGCGTTGAACCCGGCCATGCGGGTGGGCCGTCAGGTCACCGAGCCGGGCCGGATCCACGGCCGTCGCCGGTCCGCCGAAGAGCTGCTTTCCTCGGTGGGGTTGCCCGACACGGCCCGCGCTTACCCGCACCAGCTGTCCGGCGGCCAGCGGCAACGGGTCGTCCTCGCGATGGCGCTGGCCAACGAGCCGTCGCTGCTGATCTGCGACGAGCCGACGACCGCCCTCGACGTCACCGTGCAGGCCCAGATCCTCGCGCTCATCAAGACGTCACTTTCCCGTGAAAGTGCCCTCCTGTTCATCACGCACGACCTCGCGGTGGTGGCGTCGGTGTGCGAGCGCGTGCTGGTGATGCTCGACGGCGAGATCGTCGAAGCGGGCTCGACGCGCGAAGTGCTGACGTCGCCGAAGCACGAGTACACGCGCAAGCTGCTGGACGCGTCGGACCTGGAGGCGCGCCGATGATCATCGAAGTCCGCGACCTGGAACGCCGGTACGCCCGCCGGGACGTCCACGCGCTGTGCGGCGTCAGCTTCGACGTCGAGGCCGGCCAGCGGTTCGGCATCGTCGGCGAGTCCGGTTCGGGGAAGTCCACACTGGTCCGGTTGCTGGCCGCTCTCGACAAGCCGACCGCCGGCACGGTGTCGTTCCAAGGTCGGCGTATCGACAACCTGCCGGAGCGGAAACTCGGCTTCCTGCGGTCCGAACTGCAGATCGTCTTCCAGGACCCGATGGGCTCGCTCGACCCGCGGATGCGTGTGCAGGACATCGTTTCCGAGCCGCTCGGCCATCGCGATCCGGACCGGGTCGCGGAGTTGCTCACCGCCGTCGGCCTGTCCTCGGACGCGGCGGGGCGGTACCCGCACCAGTTCTCCGGCGGCCAACGACAACGCATCTCCATCGCGCGTGCGCTGGCGCCGAACCCTCGTGTGCTCATCGCCGACGAGCCCGTCAGCGCCCTCGACGTCTCGGTCCGCGGTCAGATCCTGGACCTGCTCGCTTCGCTCGTCGAGCAGTTCTCCCTGACGCTGATCTTCGTGTCGCACGACCTCGGTGTGGTCCGGCACGTCTGCGACCGCGTCGCGGTGATGCGCCGCGGTGAGATCGTCGAACTCGGTGACGTCGAGCAGGTCTACGACGCACCGCAGCACGAGTACACCCGGGAACTCCTGGCCGCCGCGCCGAACCTGCGCGCGGAGCTGGCCCGGCTGAGCGGAGGTGACGATGCCTGACTACCCGGACGGCCTGCCGATCGGTGCGGGCTGGACGTCCACTGTGGACACAGGGGAAATCGTATTCCCCTACGACGGCAGCGTGGTCGGCACCGCGCCCGTCGGGACGCCCGAGCTGGCGCTTCGGGCTGTCGACGAGGCTGTCGCCGTCGTGCGCGAAGTGGCTTCGCTGCCTTCGCGTACTCGCCGCACCTTGCTGAACGACGTCGCTTCCGCGTTGCGGGAACGCCGCGAGGAGTTCGAGAACCTGCTCGTGCTCGAGACGGGCAAGCCGCTGGTCGACTGCCGCGTCGAGGTCGCGCGCACGATCGTCACCTGGGAAGCCGCCGCCGAAGAAGTGTCACGGCTGCACGGCGAGACCGTCCCGCTGGACCTGCTGCCCTCGGGTGACGGGCTGGTCGGCTTCTGGAAACGCAAGCCGATCGGCGTGGTCGTCGGCATCGCGGGCTTCAACTACCCGCTTTTGCTGGCGTCGCACAAGATCGCCCCCGCGATCGCCGCGGGCTGCCCGGTGATCGTCAAACCCGCGCCGCAAACACCCCTGGCCACCCTGTGGCTCGTGCACCTGATCAGGGAGATCGCGCCGGTTCCGGCGATGGTCCAGCTGGTCACCGGCGACGCTTCCGTCGGCGCGGCGCTGACGACCGACCGCCGGATCGGTGCGGTCTCGTTCACCGGCTCGGCCGCGGTCGGCCACCGCATCGCCCGTGACGCGGCCCCGACGAAGACGCTGCTGGAGCTGGGTTCGAACGCGGCTCTCGTCGTTGCGGAAGACGCAGACCTGGACGCGGCCGCGGACGCCGTGCTGCGCGGCGGGTTCTACGCGTCCGGCCAGGCGTGCATCTCGGTGCAGCGGGTGCTGGTCGTCGCGTCGGTGGCCGAGGACTTCACCGAGCGGGTGCTGGCCCGGCTCGACGAGGTCGTCATCGGCGATCCCCGCGACGAGAAGACGCGCGTCTCCGCGCTGATCGACCCCGCTTCCACCGACCGCGTCACCGCGTGGATCGAGAAGTCCGGCGCTCGCCGGGTCGGCGGCGGGGTCGAGGGCACCGTGCTGCGCCCGACCGTCCTGCTCGACGTCCCGGACGGCGTCGAAGCCTGGGACGAGGAGATCTTCGGCCCGGTCGTCTGCTTCCGCACGGTGTCCGATGTGGACGAAGCCTTCGCCGCGGTGAACGCCTCCCGCTACGGCCTCCACGCCAGCGTCTACAGCCGGTCGCTACGCACTGCGTTCCGCGCGCTCGACGAGCTGGACGTCGGTGGCGTGGTCGTCAACGAGGTGCCCGGGTTCCGCTCGGACACCATGCCGTACGGCGGGGTGAAGGACTCCGGCATCGGCCGCGAGGGCCCGCGCTTCGCCGTCGAAGAGCTGACCGTGACGAGGATGGCGGTGCTGCGACCGTGAACTACGAGAACCTGTTCCGCTTGGACGGACGTCGTGCCGTCGTGCTCGGCGGCGGCAGCGGGATCGGCCGCGAGGCCGCGCGAGCCCTGTCCGCGCACGGCGCCTCAGTGGTGGTCGCGGACCGAAACATCGAAGCGGCGCGCGAGACCGGCGCCGGCGAGGCGTACGAGATCGACCTCCTCGAACCCGGCGCCGTCGACCGCGCGGCGAGTGACCTCGGCCCGCTGGACGTCGTGGTCCTGACCGCCGCGACGAACGTCCGCAAACGCTTGCTCGACTACACCCGCGACGAGTTCGACCGGGTCATCGCGCTCAACCTCGGCGTGACGTTCGAGGTCGTCCGCGCGTTCGGCGCCGACATGGTCGCGCGCGGGCGGGGGAGCATCATCGGCTTCTCGTCGATCCGCGGCACGACCGTCGAGCCTGGTCAGGGCCCTTACGCGGCCACCAAAGCCGGGCTCGTCCAGCTGTTCCGGACGGCCGCCGCGGAGTTCGGCCCGGCCGGCGTCCGGGTCAACGCGATCGCCCCCGGCGTCGTCGAGACCCCGCTGACCGCGCAGATCAAGGCGAACCCGGAGTGGTACGACGCGTACGCGCAGAAGGGCGCGCTGGGTCGCTGGGCGCGTCCCGACGAGCTCGCCGGCGCCGTCGTCTACCTCGCTTCGGACGCCTCGACGTTCGTCACCGGCTCCGTGCTGGCCGTGGACGGTGGCTGGACCGCCGTCGACGGCCGCTTCGAACCGCCCGCTTCGTGAAGGAGGGCTCATGACCGAGCTGCCCGACCTGACCGCCGTCGAACTCGTCGCGCAGTACCGCGCGAAGACGCTCTCGCCGGTCGAGGTGACCGAAGCCGTCCTGGCGCGCATCGAGGCGCGGGAACCCGAGCTCCACGCGTTGTACGCGTACGACCCGTCGGCCGCGCGTGACGACGCGAAGGGCGCCGAAGCGCGTTGGCACGCGGGCGAACCGCTGGGCCCGATCGACGGCGTCCCGCTGACGCTCAAGGAGAACATCGCGACCCGCGGCACCCCGGTCCCGCTGGGCACGGCGGCGACCGCCCTGGTCCCGGCGGCCGAAGACGCCCCGGCGGCCGCGCGGATCCGCGAGTCCGGCGGTGTCCTGCTGGCCAAAACGACCATGCCGGACTACGGGATGCTGACGTCCGGCCTCTCGAGCTTCCACACGACGGCCCGGAACCCGTGGCAGCCGTCCGCTTCTCCCGGCGGATCGAGTGCGGGCGCCGGTGCGGCGGGCGCCGCGGGGTACGGCCCGCTGCACGTCGGCACCGACATCGGCGGCTCGATCCGGTTGCCCGCGGGCTGGTGCGGGCTGGTCGGGCTGAAGCCGAGCTTCGGCCGGGTGCCGGTCGACCCGCCGTTCCTCGGCCGCGTCGCCGGGCCGATGACCCGAACGGTCGCCGACACGGCGTTGCTGATGAGCGTCCTGTCCGCGCCCGATCCGCGTGACCACCTGAGCCTGCCTCCCGCCGACCTGCCGTGGTCTTCGCTGGAGGGTTCGCTCGAAGGCCTGCGTGTCGGCCTGCAGCTCGACTCCGGCCCCGGTCTCCCGGTCGACCCGGCCACCCGGGACGCCGTCACCGCCGCGGCCCGCGCGTTCGAGGCCGCGGGCGCGGTCGTCGAGCCCGTCGGGCCGTTCCTCACCCGCGAGATGCTCAGCGGCCTGGACACGTTCTGGCGCACCCGCGCCTGGGCGGACATGACATCGTTGCCGCTCGACCGGCGCGCGAAGGTGCTGCCCTACATCGCGGAGTGGGCGGCGGGCGGCGCGAACCTGTCCGGGGTGGAGGTCTACCGCGGCTTCGCGCAGATCGACACGATCAGCGTCGCGACCCTGCGCGCGACCTCGTCGTTCGACGTGGTGCTCTCGCCGACCTGCCCGGTCGCGGCGCCGCCCGCGGAGTGGGCGTCCCCGACGAACGACCCGGCCCGGCCGTTCGAGCACATCGGGTTCACCGTGCCCTACAACATGTCCGGCCAGCCCGCGGTGTCCGTGAACTGCGGTTACACCGACGACGGCCGCCCGATCGGCCTCCAGATCAGCGGCCGCCGGTTCGACGACGTCGGCGTCCTGCGCGCCGCCGCGGCGTACGAGAGCCTCCGCCCGCCGCAGCGTCCGTGGCCGGTCGGATAAAAGAGGGAAGAAGATGCGGGCCCGCGGCGAAGTGGTGGTGAAACTGTCGCCGACGGGAAGGATCTCCATGACAGAGGCAGCCACATGACGGCGGCCCCGGTGCTCGGCACCGAGCTGTTCACCGAGGTGCACGACCGCCACTTCGCAGCCATCTACCGGTACGTCGCCGGGCGCCTCGGGGCCCAGGTCGCGGAGGACGTCGCCGCCGAGACGTTCCTCGTCGCCTTCGACCGCCGGAAGACGTTCGACGCCACCCGCGGCGACCTGCGTGCCTGGCTGTTCGGCATCGCGACGAACCTCGTGTCCCGGCACCGCCGCAAGGAGGCCCGGCACTACCGCGCGCTCGCGCGGCTGGAGACACCGCGGCCCGCCGAGGGCCACGAAAACCGCGTCCTCGACGCCGGCCGGCTGGGAAAAGCGTTGTCACGGCTGACCGCGGGGGAGCGTGACGTCCTGCTGCTCGTGGCACTGGCCGACCTCGGCTACGCGGAAGTCGCCGAGGCCCTCGGCATCTCCCCGGGCACGGTCGGCTCCCGGCTCAGCCGCGCCCGCAAGAAGCTCACCCCCGTACTCGCCCAGGAGGCGCGCGATGAATGACCTGCAGACGCTGCGTGCGGCGCTGACCCCCGACGAGCCCGCCCAGGACGTCGTCGAACGCAGCCGGCACCGGCTGCAGAACCACATGCTCACCGGCCGCCGTCGACGGCACGTCCGCCCGCTCGCGATCGGCACCGGACTGGTCGCCGTCGCGGCCGCGGCCGCCGTCGTGGTGGCGACCGTGCCCGGAACCCCGGCTCCGACCCCGGCGCCGGCCCCGCAGGCCGCGGCGCCGGTCGCCGTCACCGGCCAGGAGGTCCTGCTCGCGGCGGCCACGGTCGCCGCGAAGGCCCCGGCGGGCACCGGCACCTATTGGCACGTCAGGACGACTTCCGGGGACTTCACCTACGAGAGCTGGACCAACGCCGATGGGCGGGCGTGGTTCCGCGGCGCCAAGTCCGGCGGCAAGGTCATTCCGTGGGGCCTGCCGACGCCCTTCAGCCTGGGCGGTGCCCCGGTGACCATGAACCAGATCCAGAAGCTTCCCGCCGAGCCGGCGGTCTTGCGGGACTGGATCGCGAACCTGGTGGCCCACAGCGACATCCGGACGAGCGCCGGCCCGCTGACCGCGGACCAGCGGAAGGAGGCGGTGCTCGAAGGCCTGATCTCGCTCGTGTCCACGCTGCCGGCGCCCCCGGCGGTCCGGGCGGCGTCGTTCCGGGCGATCGCCGCGTACCCGGGCGTGCGCGCGGTCGGCCCGGTGCCGGGTGGGCAGGGCCTGCAGGTGCCGGGCCCGGGAGGCAGCGCACTGCTCGTCGTCGACCCGGCGACCGGCCGCGTGAACCACACCTCGATGTACGTGACCGCGGACGGCGCAATCGCCCAGGCGGCCGAGGGCTCGACGTTCGAAATCGGTGCCGAGTGGACGGACACCCTGCCGAAGTGAACCCCTCCGGTGGCCGGGCCACGGGGTAGCCCGGCCACCGGAGGTCAGGCCTTGACGTCGTCCAAGGTCGTGAGCCACTTGTCCAGGTGCGGGCATTGCGCGCGAAGCGAATCGATGCCGAGGTCCGCGATGGCCAGCGGACCATCGTTCGTCTTCGAGTAAGTTCCGCAGTAGGACGCCAGTCGTTTGGACGGCGCCGTCGACGGGTGATCGTTGACCAGTTCCGGTCCGCCCGCGTTCAGGACATCAGCCTTCAGCCGCTCCGCCAGCCCCGGGTCGGGAAACAGCCATCCGAGTTGTTCGGCAGCCGCGAAGACCCAGGTTTCGAGTTCGTGCAGGATGAGGTGGGGGACGAGGCGGGGATCGCCGATCTGCGCAAAGATCGCCTTCTCCACGTGTTCGACCCGCTTGTATGGATCTGCTGCGGGACGTGAAGCCATCCCGGGCGCGTCGTCCGGAAACGCGTAGAAGTCGAACAGGGTCGTGAGCACTTGTAGGTCCGTGTTGCGCAGCAGCAGGCGGATCTCGCGTTCGACCTTGGCCCAATGGCTCACCCCACCGCGGTGGGTCGAACCGCTCGCCGACCGTTTCGTCACGACGATCGACTGGCTCACCGTCCAGCCACGACCTCGCAAGTACGGCTCGAGGACGTTGTTGACGACTATTTCTTCGGTCTGCCCCTCGACCAGGATGTGCAGCCGCCGATAGTCACGCGTCATGCTTCGGCGGGTTCCTCCCGGCCGGGACGGCCGCCGAGAAGATTCTTCTCCCACAGCTCGCCCAGCGAATACTCGTCGAGCCATTCTGTCAGCGCCGCGAGATCCGGCCGGGTGAACTCGGAAGCGCCGGCTCGCCGTTCGACCACGATGAGGTCTTCGACCTCGAACTGGTTCATGAGCGTCACGGACTGGGTGGCGATCAACACCTGGCTGCGCGCCGAGGCCTGGCGGAGAAGGCCGGCGAGCTGCACGATCGCGAAGGGGTGCAGGCCCAGTTCCGGTTCGTCCAGCACGACCAACGCAGGCAACTCCGGTTGCAGCAGCAACGTCGCGAGGCAGACGAATCGCAGCGTGCCGTCCGACATCTGGTTGGCGGAGAAAACGGCGTCCGAGTCCTGCTGTTGCCAGCGCAGCAGGATCCGCTCGTTGCTGTCGGGTTGCAGTACGAATTCCCGGAAGAACGGTGCGACCAGCTGGATCGTCTTGACGATCCGGCGGTAGGCGGCCTGTTCGGCGCGATCCGCGCTGCCCTGCAACCTGAACAGGTACGCCGCGAGGTTTCCGGCGTCTTTGCGCAGTGTGATGTTGTCCGCGGTCGATACCAGCCGCTTCACCGGCGCGTCGGCACTGGTGTCGTGAAAGTGGAAGACCTTGCAGCCCTTGAGCAGCTCGATCACGTGCGCTGCGACCCGCCCGGGACGCAGCTCGGCCTCCCGGCCCAGCCGGGTTTCCCGGTGACCGCCGCCCAGCGGCTCGCCGTAGGGGCGGTCATACCCTTCGGCCTGGAAGAAGACGGTCTCCTTTTCGAAGATCAGCTCGTCGTCGGCCGCCGGGACCAGCTTCGCTTCATAGGAGTTCGGTTGAGCGTCCAGCTCGAGGTGGATGAGCGCCGCATCGTCGGTGTTGAGCAAAGCCGATGCCCCGCCGTTCAGGCCGACGAAGAGGCCTAGCTCGCTTTCCACGATCCGGCCGAGGAGCTCGAGCGCCTGGACGAAGTTGCTCTTCCCGGCGCCGTTGGCCCCCACGAGGACGTTGAGCCGACCGAGTGCGACGGTCGCCGACCGGATCGAGGTGAAACCCTCGATCCGGATCGTCTTCAGCGGCTGTCTGGTGGCCATGGCGTCACTTTACTTCTGAACACCGACATTCGCGTCAGGCCTTGACCGCCTCGGCGAGCGCGAGCACCCGGCGCGCGTTGTCGACGTGCAGGTTCTCGATCATCCGGCCGTCCACCGTGACCACGCCGCTGCCGGCCTTCTCGAAGGCCTCGATGATCCGGCGCGACCGGTCGATCTCCTCTTCGGACGGTGCGAAGACCCGGTTGCACGGCTCCACCTGGGACGGGTGGATGAGCGTCTTGCCGTCGAAGCCGTACTGACGGCCCTGGACGCACTCCTCTTCGAACCCGGAAAGGTCCTTCACGTCGTTGTAGACGCCGTCGAGGATCACCTTGCCGGTCGCGCGCGCGGCCAGCAGGCACAGCGAGAGCCCGCCCAGCAGCGGGCCGCGGCCCGGGACGAACTCCGCGTGCAGCTCCTTGGCGAGGTCGTTCGTGCCCATCACCAGCACGGTCAGCCGGTCGGACGCGGCCGCGATCTCCTCGGCGTGCAGCATCGCGACGGGCGTCTCGACCATCGCCCAGATCTTCGTGTGGTCCGGGGCGCCGCCCAGCTCCAGCGCGCGCTCGATGTTGTGCACTTCGGACGCCGAGTTCACCTTCGGCACGACCACCGCGGCCGGCCCGGCGGACGCGGCCGCGCGCAGGTCGGCGTCGTGCCACTCGGTGTCGAGGCCGTTGACGCGGATCGTGACTTCCCGTTCGCCGTAGTTCCCCACCGCCGCGCAGACGCGTTCGCGCGCGGCTTCCTTGGCGTCCGGCGCGACGGCGTCCTCGAGGTCGAGGATCAGCGCGTCCGCCGGGATGGTCTTGGCCTTCTCCAGCGCGCGTTCGTTGGCGCCGGGCATGTAGAGGACAGAGCGTCTCGGCTTCAACTCGGTCATCCGAGGATCTCCTTGGTGGCGGCGTCGTAGGCGGCCGCGAGTTCGGGGTCGTCCGCCGCGAGGGCGTCGGCCAGTTCGGCGACCACGCGGCACTGCTTCACCGACGCGTCGTCCTGCATCTTCCCGTCGATCATCACCGCGCCGGTGCCGTCGCCCATCTCGGCGATCACCTTGCGCGCCCAGGCCACATCGGACGGTGCGGGCGAGAACACCTTCTTCGCGATGTCGATCTGCACGGGGTGCAGGCTCCACGCGCCGACGCAGCCGAGCAGGAACGCGTTCCGGAACTGGTCCTCGCACGCGACGACGTCGCGGATGTCCCCGAACGGCCCGTAGTACGGCAGGATCCCGTGCATCGCGCACGCGTCGACCATCCGCGCGACCGTGTAGTGCCAGAGGTCCTGCTGGTACGTCGTCCGGCCTTCGTTCAGGTCGTCCCCGGTGGGATCGGTGCGCACCAGATAGCCCGGGTGGCCGCCGCCGACGCGGGTGGTCTTCATCCGGCGGCTCGCGGCCAGGTCGGCCGGGCCGAGCGAGATGCCCTGCATCCGCGGGCTCGCGCCGGCGATCTCCTCCACATTGGCCACCCCGCTCGCCGTCTCGAGGATCGCGTGCACCAGCAACGGCTTCGTCAGCCCGGCGCGCGCTTCGAGCTGGGCCAGCAGCCGGTCGACGTAGTGGATGTCCTGCGCGCCCTCGACCTTCGGCACCATGATCACGTCGAGCTTGTCGCCGATCTCGGTGACGAGCGTCACCAGGTCGTCGAGCACCCACGGCGAGTCCAGGCTGTTGACCCGGGTCCACAGCTGCGTCTTCCCGAAGTCGTTGGCCTTGGCGATGGCGACGAGCCCGGCGCGCGCGGCCTCCTTGCGGTCGGCGCGCACGGCGTCTTCGAGGTTTCCGAGCAGGACATCGACCTTTTTCGCGATGTCCGGCGCCTTCGCGGCCATCTTCTCGTTGCTCGGGTCGAAGAAGTGGATCATCCGGGACGGCGTCACCGGGATCTCCCGTACGGGGGCGGGCGCGCCCAGGGCGAGCGGGGCGAAGAAGTCCTTCGGGGAGCGCATCGGTCCTCCACGGCGACGACTAAGTGACTGATCGGTAACTTTAGTCGCGGGCGCGCCCGGCCGCTGCGGCGTAGCTCACCGCCGTGTGGGTGACGGCGGACAACCGCAGCTCAGCGCCCTGCGTCCACTGTGGATTCTCCCTGGGTTGCGCCGAACGGGCTAGTCGGGCGAAGGTGGTCCCGACGTCCGGATTCGCGCCCTGGGTAGTCGTTCGCGGGCGGACGGTAGTGCCACTCACCTCGCGATCACTCGGTTGGCCGCACCGTTCGACCGAAGTCCCATGACCGCCTACCGACCGGTCATCGACCGCTGGGCGCCGCCGATCGCAGCCACTCGCACTACCCGGCGACGCCGCGCCGCCGCGCTGTTAGACAAGTGAGGTGCCGGTTTCACCGGTCACGACGCGGTGCAGTTCAGAAGGAGGCGGACACGTGGCGGCTACACCTCAGAACACCGATCGCTCGACGGTCGCCGGTGGCGCGAAGCGCAGCCGGTCGATGCCGAGCCGGGTGGTGCCGCCGATCGAGCTCCCCGCGAGCGTCGACGAACTCGCCCGCGCCGCCGCGGCCCAGCTGGGCTGGAACGGCGTCGTCCTTCCCGAGATCACGATCCTGGGCCGCAAGGTCTGCGTGGTCGCCAAGCTTCGCACCGACGTGCACGCCGAACGCATCGCGATGGGTGCCGGCCCGGTGGCCGATCGGGCCACTGTCGACACCTGGACCTGGCCGGAGCTGGCCGGAACCGCCCCCGCCCCGGCCGCCGAGATCATCGGCGTCCTGGCCGTCGCGCGCCACTGGCGCACCGCGATGGCCTCCGCGGTTCCGTTCGCCCGCTACGGCGAGGCCGCGATGGTGCTGCCGTCGCCGGCCGTGCTGACCGAGGACTACGTCGGCAACTGCCTGCCGCGGGCCCGCGCGTACGGCCTCGGGATCGTCACCGCCGACCCGAACTCGGTCGTCGACCTCGACCTCGAGGGCCGCACCGAGCGCGTCGTGCTGGCGGAAGACCCGGTTTCCCGCCTGGTGAACGAGATCGTCTACGACCACCTGCTCCGCACCGCGGAAGCCCCCGCCGAACTCGACTGACGGTCTTGATCGATCCCTACTAGGGTCGGTGGCATGCGAGTCGTCATTGCTGGTGGACACGGTCAGATCGCGTTGCGGCTCGAGCGGCTGCTTGCCGCACGAGGTGACGAAGGGGTCGGGATCATCCGGAATCCCGCCCACACGGCGGACCTCGAAGCCGCCGGTGCCCAGGCCGTCGTGCTCGACCTGGAGAACTCCGATGTGGACACGGTCGCCGAGGTGCTGAAGGGCGCCGACGCCGCGGTGTTCGCCGCGGGCGCCGGCCCGGGCAGCGGGTCCGCGCGCAAGGACACTGTGGACCGCGGCGCCGCGGCCCTGTTCGCCGACGCGGCCCTGCAGGCCGGTGTGCGGCGTCACATCCAGGTCGGCTCCATGGGCGCCGACAACCCGGAGAACCCCGACGCCACCGAGGACTTCCGCGTCTACCTGCGCGCCAAGCGCGCGGCCGAAGACGACCTCAAGGCCCGCGACCTCGACTGGACGATCCTGCGGCCAGGCGCGCTGACCGACGACCCCGGCACCGGCCTGGTCCTGCTGGCCGCCAAGACCGGCCGCGGCCCGGTGCCGCGCGACGACGTCGCCGCGATGCTCGTCGCGCTGCTCGATGCCCCCGCGACCGCGCGCCGCACCCTGGAACTGATTTCGGGCGAGACCGCGATCGACGAGGCGATTTCAGCACTGTGAACGAAGAATCCAGAGAAATCGCCGTCTTCAGCGGCAGCGCGCACCCCGAGCTGGCCGAAGAGATCTGCGAGCAGCTCGGCGTGCCGCTGCGGCCCGTCGAGATCGAGCGCTTCGCGAACGACTGCCTCGGCGTCCAGCTGCAGGCGAACTGCCGCGAGCGGGACGTCTTCATCATCCAGCCGCTCGTGCGCCCGGTGCAGGAACACCTCGTCGAACTGCTGCTGATGCTCGACGCCGCGCGCGGCGCCTCGGCGTCCCGGATCACCGCCGTGATGCCGCACTACTCGTACGCGCGCTCGGACAAGAAGGACGCGCCGCGCATCTCCATCGGCGGCCGCCTGGTCGCTGACCTGCTGGTGGCGGCCGGCGCGAACCGCGTGCTCGCGATGACCCTGCACTCGCCGCAGGTGCACGGGTTCTTCAGCGTCCCCGTCGACCACCTGCACGCGCTGCAGGAGCTGGCCAAGCACTTCCGGCAGTACGACCTTTCGCGCACCACCGTCGTCTCGCCCGACCTGGGCAACGCGAAGGAGGCATCGCACTTCGCGCGGCTCCTCGGCGTCCAGGTCGCGGCCGGCGCGAAGGAGCGTTTCCCCGACGATCGCGTCCAGATCACCTCGGTGATCGGCGAGATCACCGGCCGCGACGTGATCGTCCTCGACGATGAGATCGCCAAGGGCAGCACGGTGCTGGAACTGCTCGACAGGCTCGCCGAGCTGCAGCCGCGTTCGATCCGCGTCGCCTGCACCCACGGTCTGTTCGCGGCCAAGGCCATCGAGCGCATCGGCGACCGGCCGGAGGTGCTGGAGATCGTCTGCACCAACACCGTCCCGGTCCCGGAGGAGGACCGCACCGAAAAGCTGAAGATCCTCTCGATCGCCCCGGCCATGGCCGAAGCGATCCGCCGCATCCACAACGGCGAATCGGTGTCGGCGCTCTTCTAACCGACGGTCATTGCTTCGTATCAAGGCGGGAGTCAGACGCGGACCGACCTTCGTAGGCCATCTTGCGTGCATGCCAGTCTGCGCGCTCCTCGGCGCAGATTTCAGCGATAGATTCGACCAGAACTCTTGAGGCATTCGGTGTCCCGTAGCTGCCTGCCCCGACAGTGAAAAGTGCAACTTCGCGTTCGATGGAGTGCCGGACGCGCTTCCGATTGACCCAGCTTTCCTTCCATCCGAAGAGCTGACGCCCGCCGTTGAGAATGATCGCGATTGAACCAAGCAACGCGATCCAATGACCTTCGGTATCGAAGGCTGCGCACGCGGGTATCGTCGCTGTGACCAGGAGGCTGGTGATTTCTAATGCGCCGTGCCGGTTGCGGGCAATGATCATGGTCCGTGTGTACCGGGCCCACTCGGACAGGACCGATGCAGGGACTGGAACCCCGTCTGCCGACTTCGCCTCGAACAGCCACGTCATCGATTCGTGTGTCAGCGACTTCTTCGGCATTTGTCCTCACCTTCGGCGTAGGCCTCCAGTGAGTCGCTGAAACAGCGCGGTTTGTGACAGTCCGCGCTCTTCTAGCCGACGGGTCCGAGAACGCGATCCAGATAGGTGTTGGTGAAGACGCCGCTCGGGTCGGTTTCCTTGCGCACGCGCAGGAAGTCGTCGAAGTGCGGGTAGCGCGAGCGGAGGACGCCGGCGTCGAGGTCGTGCATCTTGCCCCAGTGCGGGCGGCCGCCGACCGCTCCGGCGATCTTCTCGAACGCGCCGAAGTACTCGCGGTACGGCATGCCGGTGAACTGGTGGATCGCGATGTAGGCCGAGTCGCGCCCCTGCGCGGTCGAGAGCCAGATGTCGTCGGCGGCCGCGACGCGGACCTCGACCGGGAACATCACCGGGTCCCGCAGCTTCGGCACCAGCGCGCGCAGCTCGGCGAGGACTTCGTGCACTGATTCACGTGGAACCGCGTATTCCGTCTCGGTGAACCGGACGTTGCGCGCGGTGACGAAAACGCGGTGCGAGAGGTCGCTGTACTCGCGCGCGGAGAGCATGTTCGACGCGAAGCTGTTGAGCGACGGCACGAGCCGCGGCATCAGCCGGCCCGTCCGGCAGAGCCCGCCGAACGCGACGTTCTCCATGATCTCGTAGTCGACGAACTGGCGGACCCGGCTCAACGGCTCCGCCGTTTCGCAGCGGTTGTTGCGCTTGACCAGTGCGTTCTTGCCGTAGGGGAACCAGTAGAACTCGAAGTGCTCGTTGTCCGCGGCGAAGTCGTCAAACCCTTCGAGGACCTGCTCCAGCGGCTCCGGGCGTTCCTGCGCGCGCAGCACGAACGACGGCTCGCACTTCAGCGTCACGGTGGTGATGACGCCGAGCGCGCCGAGGCCGACGCGGGCGGCGGAGAAGAGGTCCGGGCGCTCGTCGGCCGAGCAGGTGACGACCGAGCCGTCGCCCAGGACGAGCTCGAGCGCCACGATCTGGGTGGCGATGCCGCCGAGGCGGGCGCCGGTGCCGTGCGTGCCGGTCGAAATCGCGCCGGCGATGGTCTGCGCGTCGATGTCGCCGAGGTTGGTCATGGCGAGCCCGAGGGTGTCGAGCGCGGCGTTCAGCTGCTTGATCGTGGTGCCCGCGCGGACGGTGACGTGCCCGGTTTCGAGGTCGGCCCGCTCGATGCCGGTCCAGCCGCGCAGGTCGAGCGCGTCGGAGTCGGCGACGGCGATCGCGGTGAACGAGTGGCCGCTGCCCCAGGGGCGCACGGTCCGGCCGGCCGCGGCGATGCTCGCGACGGTCCCCGCGATCTCAGCCGTGCTCCGCGGCTGGTGAACGTGCTGCGGTGAGGCGGACGCCGTGCCCGCCCAGTTGGTCCACCGGGTCATGCGCGCCCCCTCCATCGGTCGAATGTCCGAGACAGTATGTGAACAGTATTCGCGTTTCAAGCTTTGTTGTCGTACTTTAGACCTCGTGACCAGTGCGACGGTGTACGACTTGGCGACCAAGGACCTCGATCCACCCTTGGCCGTCGTCGACTTGGCTGCCTTCGACGCGAACGCCGACGACCTCCACCGGCGCGCGGCCGGCAAGCCGATCCGCGTGGTGAGCAAGTCGGTCCGCTGCCGGGCACTGCTCGAGCGTGTTCTCGCGATGCCGGGCTTCGAAGGCCTGATGTGCTACTCACTGGCCGAGGCCATCTGGCACGTCGAGCAGGGCACGACCGACGACGTCGTCGTCGCGTACCCGACCGCGGACCACGACGCCCTCCGCCGCCTGGCCGCTTCCGACAAGGCCCGCGCGTCGATCACGATCATGGTCGACTCGCCCGAGCACCTGGACCTGGTGGACGCCGCCCTCGGCCACGGCCACCCGGAAATCCGGGTCTGCCTGGAGCTCGACGCGTCGTGGCGCCCGGTGCCCGGAATCCACGTCGGCACCCGGCGGTCCCCGATTTTCACGCCGAAGCAGGCTTCGACGTTCGCCCGCCAGGTCGTGGCCCGCCCGGGCTTCAACCTGGTCGGCGTCATGGCGTACGAAGGCCAGATCGCCGGCCTCGGCGACGCCGCGGGCCGCCGCGTCAACCAGCTGGTGGTCGGCTGGATGCAACGCCGATCGGCGGCCGAACTGGCCCGCCGCCGCGGCGCCGCGGTCCGCGCGGTCCGCGAGGTGACGAACCTGGAGTTCGTCAACGGCGGCGGCACGGGCAGCATCGAGTCGACGGGCGCGGACGCGGTGGTCACGGAGATCGCGGCCGGCTCGGGCCTGATCGGCCCGACCCTCTTCGACGCGTACACCCGCTTCAAGCCCCGCCCGGCGGCGCTGTTCGCGCTACCGGTGGTCCGCCGCCCGACCCGCAAGATCGCCACGCTGTATTCCGGCGGCTACATCGCCTCCGGCCCGACGGGCCCATCTCGCCAGCCGACGCCGTACCTGCCGACGGGCCTGAAGTTCCTCGGTTTCGAAGGCGCGGGCGAGGTCCAGTCCCCGGTGACCGGCCGCGCGGCCCGAACCCTGCAGCTGGGCGACCGCGTCTGGCTCCGGCACGCGAAGGCGGGCGAGCTGGCCGAGCGTTTCACGCACTACCACCTGGTGATGGGCGACCGAGTGGAGCGCACGGTCCCGACGTACCGGGGCGAGCACCAGAACTTCGGCTGACCAACGCACGCGGACCCGGCGACCCGGGTACCGCGTCCGTGGGGCCGAACACCGACTTCGGCCCCGGCCTCGGTTTTGTCCCCAACCCCGGACGGGCGAATCCGGCTGCCCAACCGGCCGGCGTGCATCCCCGGATCGACCGCGGCCCACAGCACCAGCTCCGCGGCTTTCGGGCTAGCCCCATCGGGCGGTGGGCAAGAGGCGCCCGCGGGTCGATCGTCGGACTCGCGAGCAGAAGCCGACGAGACTCGATCGCCCACCAAGATCCCCGCCCCGGAACCACCGGCAAAACCTGCGTCCACCAGGCCCCGCCCGGAAAGCAGCCCCCGCCACTCCCAGGGGGGCGTCCCCAGGTCCAGTCTATCGGCGCCCCCGGACAAACCCGGCCGAAAGCAGACCAGGCCCCAGGGTTGTCCACAACTGGGGAAGCCTGTGGACAACTTCTGGGGACAACTACGCCTGCTTCTCCCCGAACCGCGCCGCCAGGTAGCCCTTCACCACGTACTTCGCCTCCGCCACGATCTTCTCGTCGCCGCTCGGCTCCTTGCGGAACGCCAGCTTCAGCAGGGCGTCCGCGACTTCGTTGGCGATGCCGATCGCGAAGCGGAGGTCCTCCACCGGGCGGTCGACCTGGGAAGCCAGGAGGTCCGTCAGGGAATCGACGATCACCGCGTTGTTGTCGCGGGTCTCGTCGAGCAGCTGGCGGTCGATGATGTCGCCGAAGTGGACCTTCGAAAAGCCCGGGACCGAGCGGTGCATCTCCAGGTAGATGTCGAGGATCGAGTCCACGACGTCCCACCAGTGCTCGGGGCCCAGCTGCTTGAGGCGGTCGTTGACCGCGCCGACGAAGCGTTCGAGGTTGCGGGCGGTAAGCGCTTGCACGACGGCGCGCTTGTCGGGGAAGAACTGGTACAGCGAACCGACGGCGACCCCTGCTCGTTTGGCGATCAGGGTGGTCGTCAGCGCGTCGTAGCCGAGCTCGTCGATCAGCGCCGCGCTCGCGTCGAGCATCTGCTCGACCCGTTTCGCGCTACGTTGCTGGACCGGCTGCCGGCGTAGGGGGGTCGCTTCTGCCGGCACCTTCGCGGCCTGGATGTCGGACACGGCACTCCTCCTCGTCTGATCTGGGACTTTATCGCGCCGACGGGCTTCCCCACGGACGAGTGAAGACCTAGTATATGAGAACTTTTCATGTTCACCCATGCGGGTGGCCTGACGAAGGGGTCAGCAGCCGGTGCAGAACCCGAACTTCCCGCCCGACTTCCTTTGGGGTGTCTCGACCTCGGCGTTCCAGATCGAAGGCGCCACCACCGAAGGTGGGCGCGGACCGTCCATCTGGGACACGTTCACCGCGACCGAGGGCAAGATCGCCCGTGGTGAAGAAGCCAAAGTAGCCGCCGACCACTACCACCGCTACCCCGAAGACATCGCGCTGATGGCGGAACTCGGCGTCGGCGCCTACCGGATGTCCATCGCCTGGCCCCGCATCCAGCCCGACGGGAAGGGCGCGCCCAACTCCGAGGGTCTCGGGTTCTACGACAAGCTGATCGACGCCGTGTGCGAAGCCGGCATCGCACCCGCCGTCACGCTCTACCACTGGGACACCCCGCAAGCCGTCGAAGACGAGGGCGGCTGGCTCACCCGTGGTACCGCTGAGCGCTTCGCCGAGTACGCCCACATTCTCGGAGAACGTTTCGCCGATCGGGTGAAGCTGTGGATTCCGCTGAACGAGCCGATGGTCATGTCGATCTTCGGTTACGCGATCGGCGAGTACGCACCCGGTCAGACCCTCCTGCTCGACGCCATTCCGACCGCGCACCACCAGAACCTCGCGCACGGTCTCGCCGTCCAGGCGCTGCGGGCGGCCGGTGCCACGAACATCGGCACGGCCAACAACCACTCGCCGATCTGGCCCGTCGCCGACAGTGTGGAGGACGACGCGGCCGCCGAGTGGCTCGACGCGCTGCTCAATCGGCTTTTCGCGGATCCCGTCCTGCTCGGCACCTACCCCGAACAGCTCCACGAGCACCTCCCCGCCGGGTTCGCCGACGACCTGCCGACCATCGCCCAGCCGCTCGACTTCTACGGCGTCAACTACTACGAGCCACAAGGCGTTGCGGCGCCCAGCCCGGGCAACCCGCTGCCGTTCGACCTGCGCCCGATCGAGGGCTACCCGATGACGACCAACGACTCGCCGATCGTCCCGCACGCGCTGCGCGAGCTGCTGCTGGACTTCCACCGGCGCTACCGCGACAAGCTGCCGCCGATCCAGATCACCGAGAACGGCTGCAGTTTCGCCGACGTCGTCGCCGAGGACGGCGCCGTGCACGACCCCGAGCGGATCGACTTCCTGCACAGCCACCTCGTCGCGGTGCGCGAGGCGATGGACGCCGGGGTCGACGTCCGGGGGTACTTCTGCTGGTCCCTGATGGACAATTTCGAATGGTCCAAGGGCTACGCGCCACGCTTCGGCCTGGTGCACGTCGACTACGAGACCCTGCGGCGCACGCCGAAGGACTCGTTCCACTGGTACCGGAAGCTGGTGCGGGATGAGTAGTGAGACGACCGAGGCCACGGCCCTGCCGGAAGCCCTCGCCGAGCCGGTCGTGCGGGTGCGGCCGGGCTGGATGAGCCTGCTGTTCTTCGCGAACATCGCGCTCTGGCTGGGGATCTACGCCCCGATCCAGGTGCTGCTGCCGCAGCAGGCCGAGATGCTCGACCAGGTCAACAAGGAGTTCGTGCTCGGCATCGTGATGGGGGCCGGCGCGGTCGTGGCGCTGATCGTCAACCCGGCGGTCGGGCTGCTGTCGGACCGGACGTGCTCGCGGTTCGGCCGCCGCCACCCGTGGACGGTCGTCGGCGCGATCGTCGCCGCGGTCGGGCTGCTGGTGCTGGCGTTCGCGCCGGACGTCGGGTTGCTGATCACCGGCTGGTGCCTGGTGCAGGCCGGGCTCAACGGCATGCTCGCCACCCTGATGTCGGCCATCGCCGACCGCGTCCCGGTCGGGCAGCGCGCGCAGGTCGGCGGGCTCGTCGGCATCGCGCAGATGCTCGGCACGGTGCTGGGCGCGGTGGTCGTCGTCGTGATGCTCGGCATCGCCGGGCTACCGCTCGCCTACGCGGTCTGCGCGGGGATCGTCCTGGTCGGAGCCGCTTTCTTCGTGCTCCGGACGCCGGACGCGCGGCTGCCGGTCGAGCACCGCCCGTCGTCGGCGGCCGGTGAGGTGCTGCGCAACCTCTGGGTCTCGCCGCGGCGGCACCCGGACTTCGCGTGGGCCTGGTCGTGCCACTTCATGATCAACCTCGGCAACGCGTTCGGCACGCTCTACTTGC
This sequence comes from Amycolatopsis sp. NPDC088138, assembly GCF_044741685.1. NCBI lineage: Bacteria > Bacillati > Actinomycetota > Actinomycetes > Pseudonocardiales > Pseudonocardiaceae > Amycolatopsis > Amycolatopsis sp. NPDC088138. The sequence goes on along the minus strand of NZ_JBIUTB010000003.1, from coordinate 1,172,791 downwards.
TGTTCTTCCTCAAGGACGCGGTGCACTACGAAGACCCCGACACGGGCCTGTTGATCATGATGGGGCTGTACGGCGTCGCGCTCGTCATCGGCGCGGTGCTCGCCGGGCACTTCTCCGACAAGTCCGGACGGCGTAAGCCGTACGTCCTTGCGGCCTCCGGTGTGATGGCGTTGGCCGCTTTGCTGCTGGTGATCTGGCAGAGCTGGCCGGTCGCGCTCGCCGCGTCCCCGCTGCTGGGTGTCGGTTTCGGTGCGTACATGGCCGTCGCGCTCGCGATGCTGACGCAGGTGCTGCCGACGGCGCAGGACCGCGCGAAGGACCTGGGTGTCATCAACATCGCGAATTCGCTGCCGCAGGTGGTGGCCCCGCTGCTGACACCGCTCGTGCTCGCGTACCTCGGCGGCTATTCGGGACTCTTCGCCGCTTCGGCCGTCGCGACGCTGCTGGCCGCGGTGCTGGTCCTGCGGGTGAAGGCGGTCCGGTAGGCACCTGGACGTGGAACCGCGGGCCGGTGCCGGTCGGGGGAGGGGAGTGCAACGGCACCGGCCCGCGGAATTCGGGGCCGCACGTACGGGGCGGGGCGCGCAGCGGACCAACGAGGTGATCACGCTGTGCTTGATGATCAATCTAGCGGGCGATTACCGCCCGGGCTAGGCCTAACGCGTATTTTTTTCGATTAATCGCGATGACGGCCAGGGGGTTGGCCGAGGACTGGTTCGCGCTGCTCGGGGGTGCGGGCGAAACAGTCCTCGGCCGAGGCGAGAGCTGGCGCGGGTCCGATGGGGCGATCGGTCGGCCGCGCTCGCCGGACTAGGGGTGGATCAGGCCGTGACCGCGCGACGCGGGTTCACCAGGGCGTGCCGCCCGGTGGTCTCGGCCGGGCTGGGGGCGGGAACCGGACGACCCTGCGTCGGCACCGGGCTCGTGCGCCGGCCCTGCAGCCCGCGGGCCGCCGGGGCCTGCTGCGGGGCGAGCCCGCCGGCCACCAGGTGCTCGTGCGCGACCTGCCAGACCGAGCACGGCGCCTTGCAGCGGTGCCACCGGGTCGAGCAGGTGGGGCAGTCGCCGCGCTCGTCGGGCTCGTGCATCTTCAGCATCGCGCGCCACGCCTCGGTGAGGCGGGGGAGTTCGGAGCGCGCGACCGAGACGAGCGACTGGGCGTCGGCGCGGTTCGCCAGGTCGGTCAGCATGTCGAGGCGCTCCCAGACCGCATTGCGGAGGACCTGCCCGAGTACCTGATCCATGATCAGCTCACCGTTACCTTTCCGCCATCTTGGCGGCTTCGTTGAGCGCGGCGCGCAGCTGTCCGAGCTGGCCGGACGTCAACCGCGCGGTCTCGCCGGGGGGCGAGACCAGTACCACCTGGTTGTCCTCGACGAAGACCGTCACCGCGCGTTCGCGCTCGATGAGGTCTCCGCACTGCACCCGCCACACGAGCTGTCCGCCTTCGTAGTGGCGGACGGCCGCGGTGCGGGGGTCCACCGCGGCGGCGGGGGTGACCGGACGGACGGCGGAGATGGGAGAGACCACCGGCCGCACGGCGCGAGTGGCCGTACCGGCATGTCCCCCTGCGAACGAGTCCACGAACTCCACGCCCTTCTCCGCTCTGTCGTCCTCTTCGAACTGCCTTCTGCAACATCGCACCTTGCACAACGCTGCGGTTTTCGTAGCTCTCCGTGATCGCTACCGGTGTTCGGGCGGTGACGGAGATCTGACAACTACAGTGAGGTGAAACCGGGTGCGATAGAAGGTCGAAATGGCGTCATAGCGGTGACCGGACTCGGTTCCACGGTAAGCGGTCAACGGACTTCGCCCGGGCCGATCAGGGGCGTCGACCGCTCGGTTCACATGGTTCGACAGCTTTGCTTACGCTGTTTCACAGACGCCCGACCGGACAGTGGAGGGGGCGCGATGGACGCCAGTAACGGTGGCGGTGCCGAAGCCCGGCAGAGCCACGCCGTTCCCGCTGACGCGTGGGAGCAGCCCGAGATGAGAGCTGCTCTCGCCAGCCGCGAGATCAGCTCCGTCTACCGGCTCCTTCGCAAGCACGGTGTCTCGCAGCGCCAGATCGCCGCGATGACCGGCCAGTCCCAGTCCGAGGTGTCGGAGATCCTCAAGGGTCGCCAGGTCATGGCCTACGACGTCCTCACGCGGATCGCCGACGGCCTGGGTGTCCAACGTGGATACATGGGCCTCGCCTACGACGAGGCCACGGCGATACGCGTCGTCGGCTCCGCCGACGGCCAGCAGGCTGAGGAGGACGAGTCCGTGAAGCGACGGAGGTTCCTCGCGCACGCCGCCCAGGTCACGATGGGTGCGGCGGTGTTCGGTCCGGAATCGGGCACGTGGTCGGCGGGACCGGCGCGGACGCCGGCTCCCGGGCGCATCGGCATGACCGACGTGCGCCAGGTGGAAGCCGCGACACGCGCCCTGCGCGCCCTGGACTACCAGTACGGCGGCGGGTTCTGCCGCGACGCCGTCGTGGCGCAGCTGTCCTGGGGACAGCAGATGCTCGAGTCCAACGGCACCGACGTGGTCAAGAACCGGCTGTACGTCGCGCTCGCCGACCTGCACTCGCTGGCCGGCTGGACCTCGTTCGACACCGGGCTGATGGACTCCGCCCGCGGCCACTTCGCGAACGCGCTGGACCTGGCCAAGCAGGGTGACAACCACCCGCTGGTGGCCAACGTGCTGTACCGCATGGGCCGCGTCTACCTGCACCAGGACGCCCCGAACGACGCGCTGAAGCTGTTCCAGCTCGGCCAGATCGCCGCCCAGGAGTCCGGCTCCGAGCTGGCGGTCTCCGTGCTCTGCGCGAACGAGGCCTGGGCCTACGCGATGATGGGCAACGAGGAGCAGGCGGTGAAGCTGCTCGGCCGGAGCAAGGACGAGTTCGAGCGCGCCAACCTGGCCGAAGCCGAGTCGTGGGTGAAGTTCTTCACCGAGACCGACGTCTACGCCATGGTCGGCACCGTCCACACCGTCCTCGCGCAGAAGAACGCCGAGCACACGAAGTTCGCGATCCCGGCGCTGACCAGGGCCGTCGACTCCTACGACGACGAAATGGCCCGCTCCAAGACCTTCATGCTGAGCGCGCTGGCCACGAACCACCTGCTGGACGGCGACCTCGACCACGGTTCCAAGGTCGGCGGCAAGGCCATCGACTGCGCCGAGGGCATCAAGTCCGAGCGCGTCAAGGACCGGATGCGGCCCCTCCAGGAGGAGGCCGAGCGCCGCCGCAACAACGCCGACGCCCGTGACCTCGCCGACCGCCTCCACGCTTTCTACGCCGCGTAACGCCGGAACCGTCTTGGACGGACGGTTCACCCCCGGGAAGCTGCGTGGCGTGCTGGCCGAGACCTGCGCGCTGCTCGACCTCGACCCGGCAGGCGCGCGGTTGCTGCGGTTCACCAACAACGCGGTGTACGCGCTGGTCACGGCCCCGGTCGTGGTCCGGATCGTCGGTTCGACCCGGCTCCGGCACCGCGTCGGGACCGTGGTCCGCGTCGCCCGCCACTTCGAGGAGCACGGCGTCCCGGCGATCCGGCTGCTCGGCGGTGTGGAGCAGCCGATGGAGGTCGGCGAGCACCTCGTGACCGTCTGGCACCAGGTACCGACCATCGGGCGTCCGGCGACGACCGCCGACCTGGCCCGGCTGCTGCGCCAGGTGCACGCGCTCCCCGCGCCGGACGGCCTGGCCGAGTGGGCGCCGTTCGCCGCGGTGCGGGCCCGGGTGTCCGACGCCGAGGAGATCAGCGCCGAGGATCGCGCGTTCCTGCTGGAGCGCTGCGCCGAGCTCGAGGCCGCACTGTCCGAACTGGAGTTCCCGCTGCCCAGGGGCCTGGTCCACGGCGACGCGTACCCCGGCAACGTCATCCCCGGCCCGGACGGCCCGGTGCTCTGCGACTTCGACTCCTCGTGCGTCGGGCCGCCGGAGTGGGACCTGACGCCGCTCGCCGTCGGCCGTGAGCGGTTCGGGGACCCGCCGGTGCAGTACCGGAAGTTCGCCGCGGCCTACGGCTTCGACGTGACGTCCTGGCCGGGCTTCGCGGTGCTCCGGGGGATCCGCGAACTGAAGCTGACGACCAGTGTGCTGCCGATCCTGCGCAGCCGGCCCCAGGTGCGGCCGGAGCTGTTCCGCCGTCTGGACGACCTCCGCAACGGCCGAACGGACGTGCGGTGGAAGCGTTACCGCTGAGCCGGAACTGTCACTTCGTGTGACCGGCGCCACAGTCTGCACGTGCATTCGACCCCTGCGAAAGACCGTTCGCCGCTTCAGGAATGGGGCCTGCTCTAGGTAGAAAGTTCTGCCCGACCGGTCACCTCCAATGGATGCCCAGTCATTCCAATGCGCAAGTTGCAGCTACACGCCGTGACTCCACACCCGGTTCTACCTGCGTGGACGTGCGATCAGGAGGCGACGACCGGCGCCCGCGTCAGCACCACGGCGAAACCGAACGCCAATCCCATGACGGTCAGCTCGAGCGTCGCCCACGACGCGAGCGCCGTGCGGTTGTGCCGGACGATCTGCGGCATCAGCCGCCAGCGGAGGTTCGCGCCGAGCAGCGCGATCACGCCGGTGCAGGCGAGCTTGAGGATGAGCAGCTGCCCGTACGGCGTGGTGAAGATCGCCGCCCAGAACCCGATGGTCGGGTTGAGCGAGATCTCGATCAGGCCGTTGAACAGCCCGGTCGCCGCGGAGATGACCAGGCAGAGCGTCGCGAGCTTCGAGAACCGCGGCATCGCGTGCGCGAGCAGCGTCCGGTTCGCCACGAGGAGCACGGTCATCGCGCCGAGGCCGCCGGTCCAGGCGACGGCGCTCATGACGTGCAGCTCCATCGAGATCATCGTGTAGTCGTGGTAGCTCCAGTTCGACGCGTGGCCGGTGACCGGCAGCGGCAGCAGCGCGAACAGCCCGAGCCCGACGCGGACCTCGGCCGGGATCTTCTCGCCGTACCGCAGGGCGAGCGCGCCGATCGCGGCGTGCGCGAGGGACAGCGCGGCGACGATGACGAGCGCCTTCCCGGCGCCGACGTTGGCGATGTAGTCGCCGATGTCGGCCGCCGAGAGCGTCGACGAGCCCGGCTTGTACTCCGCGGTCTGCAGGACCAGCGCGACGACCGACGTCGTGGCCCAGACGAGCGCGGCCGCGACGCCGGCCGGCCGGGCCAGCCGCATGATCGGCTCGGTGAGCTTCGGCCGGTCGTAGCCGACCAGGACCGAGAGCAGGGACAGGCCGATCGTGGTGACCGCGGCCAGGTCGAGCAGCACCCGGACGATCGGGATGCCGGCCGAGACCACCGCGGCGGGCTGCACCACACCGGGGACCGGGGTGGTGGCGGTGAGCGCGACGCCGATGAGGGCGCCGAGCAGCCCCGCGGTCACGACGCAGAGCAGCGTCGCGTAGCGGGGCTTCGTGGTGGTCTCGGCCTGCGTCATCGTTCTACTTCTTCTCTTCGGCGGCCTTGGCGTCCGACTTGGCTTCCGAACCCTCCGACGAGCCGCCCGCGCGCAGGGCGACGGTCAGCCCGATCGCCAGCAGGACGACCGCGCCGGCGATCCACACCCAGATCGGCACCCCGGTCGAGGACGACTGCGACGTCGCCTGCGCGGTCGAGCCGCCGGGTGACTTCGCCGCGTCCACGGTCGCCGGCGTGCCGGAGCCCGCGGTGGTGAGGGTGAACGTGAGCTCACCCGTCACCGGGTGGCCGTCGGCGGAGAGCACCCGGTAGCCGATGGTGTACTTCCCGGCTGGCCCGAGCGGCCGCAGCGGCGCGCTGATGACGTTGTTCACCACGCTGATCGGCCCCTCGGCCCACTGGCCGCCGCCGGGTCCGGTCACCGCGATCTGGTTGACGTCCGCGCCCTGCACGTACTGGTCGAACGTCAAGCTGACCTTCTGCGGCCCGGCCGCGACGGACGAGCCGTTCGCCGGGTCGGCGGAGATCAGCACGTTGTGCGCGAGCGCCGGGGTGGCCGTGCCGAGCACGGCCACCACCGTCAACGCCAGCGCGACGAGCGCCTTTCGCATTTAGCTGGCGCCTCCAGACTTCGCCGTGGCCTTGCGGGCGCGGATGGTCGCGCCGGCACCGACGCCGACGCCGATCGCGCCGACGAGCAGCCCGGCACCGCCGAGCCAGCGCGCCGTGTTGTCGGACGTCGCCGCCGCGGCCTCGGTGTGCTCGCCGGTGGTCGCCGCCGTGCCCGCGGTCATGCCCGCGTGCTCGTCGCCTTCCGCGGCCTTCGCGGCCAGCTTGACGACCGGCGCCGGGTGCTCCGGCTCCTCGCCACCCGCCGGGGTCGCCTGGTTCCAGTCGACGACCTTGCCGTCACTGTAGGTCTGGTGGGCCGGGAACTCGACCTCGTCCACGTTGGACGGCAGCGGGCCGAAGCTGACCTCGAACTCCTGGTAGTCCGTGGACTTGAGCTCGCTGCCCGCCGCCGCGGTCCACGTCACCGCGGTGACGGCCTCGGTGATCTGCGTGCCGTTGTCCTTGGTGATCGGCGTCGGCAGCTTCGACTTGGTGACCTGCGCGGTCCAGCCGGGGACCGGCTTGGTCCGCACGCTGCCGATGCCGTAGTCGGCCTTGAAGTCGACGGCGACCTTGGTGGTCATGGTCGTCGGCTCTTCGCTCGGCACGCGGAACACGATCGCCGCGTAGCCGCCCTTCGTCGGCTGGGCGCCGTAGACGTTGGCCGTGACGTGCGCGGAGGCGACGCCGGTGCCGAGGAGACCGGCCACACCGATGGTGGCGGCGAGGAAACCGGCGCGCTTGAAGACGTGCTGGGACATGGGTTCACTCCTGATGAACTCAAAAAGGGGACGGCACGGTTCGGGGACCGGGCCGTGAAGGGGGAAAGTTCGAAGTCAGGAGTGGACGGGCGGGCCGCGCCGCCCGCGGATCCGGCGCAGGTCGACGCCGACGAGGTGGCTCGGCGCCGCGGTGCGGGCCGGGACGAGGGAGGCGGGCGCGACCGGCACCGGCAGCGGGCCGAGCAGCCGCGGCAGGACCGCGCGCAACGCGGCGAGCAGGGAGAGCAGCGTCTCGTCCGCGCGGGAGAGCAGGAGCGCGGTGAGCACGGTCGCGACGGCGTGCGCGACGACCATGCCGCGGCCTTCACCCGGCATCGCGTACATGTCGTGGTGCCCGGCGAGCGTCGTGAGCAGCAGGTGCATCACCAGCTGGGCGGCACCCAGGAGAGTGATCGTGGCGAGCGGGCCGCGGGCCTTGCGGGCCAGCGCGGTCGCCGTCCAGCCGAACAGCGCGCTCAGCAGCACGGTCATCGCCGGGTCCGGCAGCCCGCCGTCGGCGAGCTGGTGCGCGGTGACGGTGAGCGCTCCCGCGGTCACGGCGAGCAACACCCCGCGAGTAGCACCCAGCACGGCGGGGCGCCGTCCTGGAGTGCTCATGCCGAGCAGCCTAAGTGACGCCCCGACGGGTGATCTTCCGATCCCGTCAAGTGAGCACACACGAAGTTCACGGTTTCCGAACGGGATCGGTTCAGCGTTTTTGTTGCCGATCACGCTGAGATACGGAACGGTGTCGGAATCAATGAGGCCTGGGACGGGGGTTTGGCTTCGGAGCACGGTGGGTACTGAGCCGTCGGTCAGGAGCTAGCCCGTTCGGGTGAAGCCTCACGGACGCGGGCGGGAGTGCGGACACGGATGAATCTCTTCGAGTACATCTCGGACCGGGCGAGCAAGTTGTGGCTGGAGGCCTACCTGCACACCAGCCTGGTGGTGCAGTGCACGATCCTGGCGGCGGTGCTCGGCGTGCTGATCGGGGTGGCGGTCTACCGCAGCCCGATCGGTTCGGCGCTCGCCACCGCGCTGGCCAGCACGATCCTGACGGTGCCGTCGTTCGCCCTCCTGGGGCTGCTGATCCCGATCTCCGGGCTCGGTCCGACGACCGCCGTCATCGCGCTGGTGCTCTACGGCCTCCTGCCGATCGTCCGGAACACCATCGTGGGGCTCGACGGCGTCGACCCGGCGATCACGGACGCCGCGCGCGGCATCGGGATGAGCCGCTTCGGTGTGCTCACCCGCGTCGAGCTGCGGCTGGCCTGGCCGGCGATCCTCACCGGGATGCGGGTCTCCACGCAGATGCTGATGGGTATCGCGGTGATCTCCGCCTACGCGAAGGGCCCGGGCCTCGGCGCCGAGGTCTTCTCCGGGCTCACCAACGCGGGGAGCACGAACTCCCTGAACCAAGCCGTCACCGGCACGGTCGGGGTGGTCATCCTCGCCCTGATCCTCGACGGCGTCTACGTCCTGATCAAGCGCTTCACCATCTCGAGGGGTGTCCGTGGCTGAGAACGCTGTGACAGAAGAAGACGGAGTCTCCGGCGTCGAGATCGAACTGGAGCACGTCACCAAGAAGTACGCCGGTACCCGTGAAGCGGCCGTCGACGACTTCTCCATGGTCGTGCCCGCCGGGAAGATCGTCGTCTTCGTCGGCCCGTCCGGCTGCGGCAAGACCACCACGATGCGGATGATCAACCGGCTGATCGAGCCGTCGTCCGGCCGGATCACCATCGGCGGCGACGACGCGCTCAAGCTGGACGTCGACACCCTGCGCCGCCGGATCGGCTACGCGATCCAGCAGGCCGGGCTCTTCCCGCACTTCACCGTGGCGCAGAACATCGGCGTCGTCCCCGGCCTGCTCGGCTGGGACAAGAAGAAGGTCAACGACCGGGTCGAGGAGATGATGGACCTGGTCGGCCTCGACCCGTCGGACTTCCGCGACCGCTTCCCGCGGCAGCTCTCCGGTGGCCAGCAGCAGCGTGTCGGCGTCGCCCGCGCGCTGGCGGCCGACCCGCCGGTGCTGCTGATGGACGAGCCGTTCGGCGCGGTCGACCCGATCACCCGCGGCAACCTGCAGGACGAGCTCCTGCGGCTGCAGACGGAGCTGAAGAAGACCATCGTCTTCGTCACGCACGACTTCGACGAGGCCGTGAAGCTCGGTGACAAGATCGCGGTGCTGGGCAACCAGTCCTCGATCCTGCAGTACGACACCCCCGAAGCGATCCTGGCGAACCCGGCCAACGACACGGTCGCCGGTTTTGTCGGCGCGGGCGCCTCGCTGAAGCAGCTGACGCTGCTGCGGGTCCGCGACGTCGAGCTCCAGCAGGACGCGCTGACCGCGACGGTCGACGACGACCCGGCCGAGGTCCGCAAGAAGCTCGAAGACCAGCGCAAGCACTTCGCACTGGTGCTCGACCAGCGCAAGCGGCCGATCCGCTGGGCGCACGCGCGCGAGCTGACGGCGGGATCGTCGCTGGCGACCGCCGGCCGGCCGCTGCGCGACATCGTCAGCCTGCAGTCCACGCTGCAGGACGCGCTCGAGGCGATGCTCGCCGAGGGCGGTTCGGTGCCGGTGACCGGCGCGCGCGGCGAGTACGCGGGCACCATCCAGCTGGACACCGTGATCGCGACCATCCAGCACCTGCGTGAAGAGCACACGAACGGTGAGGAGGTGTCCGCATGACGGCTGCCGTCGATACCGGCTTTTCCACCGAATCCGGCTCCAAGCGCGCGGAACGCGTCCGGCTGTTCGCGCAGCCCGTCGTCGTGCTGGTGATCGTCGCCGTAACGCTGATCTGGGTGTTCTCGAGCGGCCTGAACGCGACCGAGAAGGAGACGCTCAACGCCACGTCGCTGTTCACGGCGCTGGGTGACCACGTGCTGATGACGCTGGTGGTGACCGCGATCGTCGTACTGGTCGCGGTGCCGCTCGGGGTGATCGTGACGCGGCCGTGGGCGCGGTTCCTCGCGCCGATCTTCCTGGCGATCGCGAACATCGGCCAGGCCGCGCCCGCACTCGGCGTGCTGGTGCTGTGGTTCATCGTCACCGGCGCGACCGGCGGGCTGTGGGTGGCGGCGCTGCCGCTGGCCTTCTACTCGCTGCTGCCGGTGCTGCGGAACACGATGGTCGGCATCCAGCAGGTCGACGAGTCGCTGATCGACGCGGGCCGCGGCATCGGGATGTCGGCGACCGCGGTGCTGTTCCGCGTCGAGATGCCGCTGGCCGTCCCGCTGATCCTGGCCGGCCTGCGCACCTCCCTGGTGCTGGCGGTCGGCACCGCGACGTTCGGCATGTTCGTCAACGCCGGCGGGTTCGGGCTGCTCATCGACACCGGGTACAAGCTGAACCTGACCTCGGTGCTGGTCACCGGCTCGGTGCTGGCCGTGGCGCTCGCGCTGCTGGTCGACTGGCTCGGCGCGGTCGCCGAACAGTTCTTCGGACCGAAGGGGCTGCGATGAAACTCCGGCGTTTTACGGCAGTCCTCGGCGCGGCGGTGCTGGGCGCGACGCTCTCGGCGTGCGGGCTGACCGTCAACCAGGCGGTGCCCTACGACATCCAGCCGGGCACGATCCAGCCGATCCCGTCGCTGCAGGGGCTGAAGGTCACGGTGGGGTCGAAGGACTTCACCGAGAACATCATCCTGGCGTACATGGCCGAGATGGCCCTGACCGCGTCGGGCGCGGACGTCGTCGACCTGTCGGACATCAAGGGGTCCAACTCATCGCGGCAGGCGCTGCTGTCCGGGCAGACGGACGTCACGTGGGAGTACACCGGCACGGGCTGGATCAACTACCAGGGCAACGAGCTCCCGGTACCCGGCGGGGAGAAGGCCCAGTACGAAGCCACGGCCAAGGCGGACGAAGAGAAGTTCGGCGTCACCTGGCTGAACTACTCGCCGCTCAACGACCAGTACGCCTTCGCCGTCACCGAGGCGTACGGCGCGAAGAACAACCTGAAGACGACGTCGGACCTCGCGGCGTTCCTCAAGCAGAAGCCGGACCAGAACGTGTTCTGCCTGGAGACGGAGTTCACCAGCCGCCAGGACGGGTTCCCGGCCGCGGTGAAGGCCTACGGCTTCCAGAGCCCGAAGATCGAGAACTTCGGCATCGGCACGATCTACTCGGCGGTCGCGGGCGGCACGTGCCCGGTCGGCGAGGTGTTCACCACCGACGGCCGGATCTCCGGGCTGAACCTGCGGGTGCTCGAGGACGACAAGAAGGCGTTCCCGCAGTACAACGCGGTCGCGACGCTGCGCACGGACTTCCTCAAGGAGCACCCGGACATCCGCGGCCCGCTGGAGAAGATCAGCGCGGCGATCGACAACGAGCAGATGGTCCAGCTCTGCAAGCAGGTCGACGTCGACGGTCAGGACGCGGGCAAGGTGGCCCACGACTGGATGGTCAAGAAGGGCTTCGTGAAGTAGCCCTCCACCACGGGAAACGGCCGGGCGGCGCACGCTGCCCGGCCGTTTCGCTGTCTCAGGCGGCCGCGCCGGGACCGGGCAGCGGGTCGACGTCGCGGGCGTGCATCGGCTCGCCGCAGCGGGTGCACCGCAGGCCGGCCGCGCTGATCTCGCCGCACGCGTGATGGCGGTAGACCACCGGCGGCCCGGCCTCGCCGGCGAGCCACTTGTCACCCCAGTCGGCCATCACCATGAGCAGGTCGACGAGGTCGGTGCCCCGCTCGGTCAGGACGTACTCGTAGCGCGGCCGCTGGTCGTAGGGCCGCCGTTCGAGGACGTCGTGCTCGACGAGGTGGTTGAGCCGCTCGGTCAGGACCTTGCGCGAGATGCCGAGGTCCGCCTGGAGCTGCTCGAACCGGGTGAAGCCGACCCAGACGTCACGCAGGATCAGCGGTGACCACGGCTCCCCGATGACGTCGAGCGTGCGGGCGATCGAGCACGTCATCCCGCCGAAGTTCGTGCGCTGCATGAGCCCAGTCTACGCCTTCGGGTTCCCTCAGGGAACTCTGACTGCTACGGTTCTGGAGTCTCTTGAAGGAACTCTGAGAGGATGACGAGATGGGCAAGGTCTTCGGCGCTCACGCGGTCTCGGTCGACGGGTACATCACCGGCGCCGGGCCGCGCCCCGGCCAGGGGCTCGGCGACGGCGGGATGCTCTTCGACTGGTACTTCGGCGGGGACACGCCCAGCGAGGTGTTCGACGGCTTCAAGCTGAGCGAGCCCAGCGCCCGGGTCTTCGACGCCGCCGCCGGGCGGGTGGGCGCGATCGTCGCGGGCCGGAACACCTACGAGGACTCCGAGCACTTCGGCGGTGGCAGCCCGCACCCGAGCGCCCCGCTCGTCCTGCTCAGCCACCGCCCGGCGCCCGAACTGACCGCCCGGCAGACCCTCGTCACCACCGGCGTCGAGGACGCGATCGCGGCGGCGCGCGAAATCGCGGGTGCCAAGGACGTCGGCCTGATGGGCGGCGGTGTCCTGACCGCAGCGCTCAAGGCGGGCCTGGTCGACGAGGTCGTCCTGCACCAAGTGCCGATCCTGCTCGGCGGCGGCCGTCCGTTCTTCCAAGCTTTGCCCGCGCACGTGGGGCTGCGCCTCCTGGAAGTTGTCCCGGCGCCCGGCGTGACCCATCTTCACTACGCAGTCGAAAACTGAAGGAGCCCAGCACCATGATCGACAACGACGTCCGCGAAATCCTCGCCGGCACCCCGATCGCCCACCTCGCCAGCGTGCTGCCCGACGGCGGCCCGCACGCCGTCCCGCTCTGGATCGGCACCCACGGCGACCACATCGCCGTCTTCACCGGCCCGGGCTCGCGCAAGGCGCGCAACCTGCGGAACGACCCGCGGGTCGCGATCTCCCTGACGCCCGCGGACAACCCGTTCCAGCCGGTGATCCTCCGCGGCAAAGTCGTCGAATGGGTCGACGGCGACGCCGGCTGGGCCATCATCGACGAGATCTCGAAGAAGTACACCGGCGGCCCGTACCCGCGCGAGCAGGAGCGGCACGTCGCGCTCATCGAGCCCGAGAGCCAGCAGGTGGGGATGCGCTGAGGCCAAGGCACTGTCCTGCAAGCCACGCTCGCGGTCTTCGCGCCCAGGCGGCCCCTGACGGCACGGGCGGATCACCCAAGTACGACCCGGTACGAGGGCGACCCGCCCGCACCGCCAGGAACCACCTGGATCACGAAGCCCATCGAGCAGCCTTACAGGACAGCGCCTAGATGCCCAGGCGGTGCAGCAGCTGGCCCTCCAACCGCTCCAGCTCGCCGGCCACCGCGCGGTGCGCCGACTTCCGGCGCGCCGCCGGCATCCGCTCGGCCGCGCGGACCGTCGCCGACAGCTGTTCCAGCGTCCCGAGCGAGTCCTTCGCGAACTCGACGTCCGCGGGGGTGGCCTTCCCGGACTTCTGCAGCTCCCGGCAGCCCTCGGCGATGCCCGCGATCCGGGCGTGCAGGGCCGCGCCGCGGCCCGTGTAGTTGCCGAGCTGGTCGACCGCGACCCCGAGCTTGCGTGCCTGGTAGCGGTCGTACACCTCCCGGGCCGCGCCCGCCGCGCGCACGGCGTACGGCGCGACCACGGGGATCACGACCGGCCCGAGCACCTTGGCCACCGCGATCGCGTTCTTCGCCTTCTTGGGGGTGAATCGGCCTTCACCCTCGACCTTGGCCTTGCGCGCCATGGCACCTCCTGCGACGTGTCGAGGTCGAACTTACTGGTCTTGCCCGTGGCGGGCATGGCGGCTCGGCGGTGGCCTCTAGAGTGATCTCCATGAAGGGCGAGGTGGTACTCGACGCGGGAGCGGTCAGCCGCTGCCGCCGGCGTGTGCACCTCGAACACGATCCCTCGATGCGCGAGGTCCCGCTGTCGCCGCCGGACCCGACGGCCCAGCAGCGGATCGCCGACGCCGCAGCGCATCGCGAAGACATCGTGCAGCGGCTGATGGCCGCGACCGGTGGTCCCGAGCAGTGGGTGAAGATCGACCGCGACCTCTCGGCGGGCGAGCGCGTCGAACGCACCGAGCAGGCCCTCGCCGCCGGAGCCCGCTACATCTGGGGTGCGCTGCTGCCGGTCGACCCGGCCGGGCACCGGCGCGGCGGCATCGACCTCCTCGTCCGCACCGAGCGCGGGTACACCCCGGTGCTCGTGGTGCGCCACCGCATCACCGACCGCGGCACCGGCGCGATCGTCACGGAGATGACCGACCTCGACCCGGCCCACCGCGCGTCCGACGGCAGCCGCAAGGTGCGCTCGCAGCCGCGGGACCAGCTCCGGCTCGTGCACATCCGCCGGATGCTGCAGACGCTCGGGCAGGCCGACGAAAGCCTCGTCCTCGGCGGCGTGATCGGCCTCGACGCCGACGTCGTCGTCTGGCACGACCTCACCGCGGGCACCTGGCCGAACGGGCGCAGCGCGATCACCGAGTACCAGGCCCGCTTCGCCGACCGGCTCGCCATCGCCAACGCCGCCGCGAACGGCGAGGAGCCGCTGGCCGAGCCGTCGCGGGTGCTGGAGTGCCGCCGCTGCCCGTGGTGGCCGACGTGCGAAGCGATGCTGACCGAGACCCGGGACGTCAGCCTCGTGGTGCGCGGTGAGGACGCGATGGAGCTGCGCCGGGCCGGCGTGTCCACTGTGGACAACCTGGCCGCGCTCGACCCCGCCGGCGAAGCGCCGGTGATCAACTGGACCGGCGTGACGTTCCCGGACGCCGTGGTGCTCGCCCGCGCCTGGCTGGCCGGCCTCACGCTCGTCCGCCGCGTCGACCGGGTCGACGTGCCACGCGGCGACGTCGAGGTCGACGTCGACATGGAGAGCTTCGGTGACGCCGGCGCGTACCTCTGGGGCTGCCTGCTGACCGGCGCCGACATCGGCCTGGAGCCGGGCTACCGCGCGTTCGCGACGTGGGACCCGCTGCCGACCGGCGACGAGGCCCGCTCCTTCGCCGAGTTCTGGGCCTGGCTGACCGACGTCCGCGAGCGCACCGAAGCGGCGGGGCTGACCTTCCGCGCCTACTGCTACAACGCGCTCGCCGAGAACCGCTGGCTCTTCGGCTCGGTCGAGCGCTTCGGCGACCACCCCGGCATTCCGACGAAGAAGGAAGTCCAGTCCTTTGTGGACTCGGAGGAGTGGGTCGACCTCTTCCGCAGCGTCACCGACCAGTTCCTGTGCTCCCAGGGCAAGGGCCTGAAGGTGATCGCGCCGGCCGCCGGGTTCTCCTGGCGCGACCCGGAGGCGGGCGGCGAGGCGTCGATGCGCTGGTACCGCGACGCCGTCGGCATGGACGGCGAGGTGCCGGACGACAGCCAGCGCGAGCGGCTCCTGCGCTACAACGAGGACGACGTCCTCGCGACCCGGGCCCTGCGCGAGTGGATCAGCGAGCGCGCCCAGGCCGAGATCCCGTACATGTTCGACATCTGATTGTTTCGTCGACTAAGACACTTGCCTGCTGGCGCGTCTTGCGTATACTCGTCCACGAGTATTCGTTCACGAGGAGGCAGGATGAAGCGGCGGAAGGTCGGCAACATGCTCGGGCTGGCCGTGCTGTCCGTCGTGCTCGAACGCCCGATGCACCCGTACGAGATGGCGGCCGTGCTGAAGCACCGCGGCAAGGAAGCCGACATGCCGATCAAGTGGGGCTCGCTCTACACGGTCGTCGCGAACCTGGAGAAACACGGCTTCCTCGAGACCGTCGAGAGCGTCAAGGACGGCGGGCGGCCCGAGCGGACCGTCTACGGCATCACCGACGCCGGGCGCGCGGAGTTCGAGGACTGGGTCCGCGAGCTCGTCGGCACGGTCGAGCAGGAGCCCCCGCGGTTCCAGGCCGGCCTGTCGATGCTGGGTGTGCTCGGCCCGGACCAGACGATCAGCCTGCTGCGGCAGCGGATCGCGCAGCTCGACGACCACGTCGAGGCGCAGCGGGCGACGCTCGAGCAGCTGCGCCCGATGATGCCCCGGCTGTTCCTGGTGGAGGTCGAGTACAACCTGGCCATGACGCTCGCCGAGGTGGACTGGACGAGGGCCTTCCTGGCCGAACTGACCGGCGGCGCCCTGCCCGGCATCGATGCCTGGCGGCGCTTCTACGAGACCGGCGAACTCCCCGCTGACGTGGCGGAGTTGTTGGAAAAAGAGAAATAAGCACGGACCCCGGGGGTGCTGGCACACCGCCCGGGGTCCTCGACCCCGAACCGAGCACGCCCGGCCACGAGGTGGCACCGGTAAGGATAACCGGGCGGCTCTCCGGTTCGGCTCAACCGAAGAGGAGAGATCCATGGAGACGACCCGCAAGCACAAAGTGCCCGAGATGGAGGGCCGCCAGGCCCGCTGGTACGCCAAGAACCGGGGGACCGAGGCGCAGCTGAAGCAGTACCGGCGGCAGGCGGCCGAGGTCACGGCCGGGCTGGCGGCCGGCGCCGAGATCCTGGAGGTGGCGCCCGGCCCCGGGTTCTTCGCCGTCGAACTGGCGAAGCTCGGCTACCGCGTCACCGGCCTCGACATCAGCCACACGATGGTCGAGATCGCCCTCGAAGAGGCCCGGAAGGCCGGGGTGGAGGTCGCTTTCCAGCAGGGGGACGTCACGACGGCGCCGTTCGCCGACGAGTCGTTCGACCTGCTGGTCTGCCAGGCCGCGTTCAAGAACTTCCGGCAGCCGGTGACGGCGTTGAACGAGATGCGCCGGGTGCTGCGGCCGGGCGGGTTCGCGGTGATCCACGACCTCAACCACGAGGCCACGAGCGCGGACATCAACCGTGAGGTCGACGGCATGAACGTGGGCGCGATCAGCGGCTTCACCGTCCGGCAGACGCTCGGCTGGCTGCGACGCCGCGCGTTCACCCCCGCGCAGTTCGAGGCACTGGCCGCCGAAAGCGCGTTCGGCCGCTGCTCCGTCACGCAAGCAGGAGTCGGCCTGGAGGTCCGTCTCACCCGCTGACCAAAGCGTCACTTTCACGTGAAAGTGACCACCTGGGGGCGGCACTTTCACGTGAAAGTGCCGCCCTCGGGGTCAGCGCGGGGCCATGCGGAGCGAGCCGTCCATCCGGACGACCTCGCCGTTCAGGTAGTCGTGGTCGATCAGCGACAGCGCGAGCTGCGCGTACTCGTCCGGGCGCGCGAGGCGCTTCGGGAACGGGACACCGGCGGCGAGTGACGCGCGGAAGTCGTCGCCGACCGTGGCGAGCATCGGGGTGTCGACGATGCCGGGCGCGATGGTCAGCACGCGGATGCCGTGCGAGGCCAGGTCGCGGGCCGCGGGCAGGGTCATGCCGACGATGCCGCCCTTGGACGACGAGTAGGCGACCTGCCCGATCTGGCCGTCGAAGGCGGCGATGGACGCGGTGTTGATGATGACGCCGCGGGCGTCGTCTTCCAGCGGCTCGGTCTGCGCGATCGCCTCGGCCGCGATCGTCAGCACGTTGAACGAGCCGATCAGGTTGATCTGGACGACCTTCGCGTAGAGCGCGAGGTCGTGGCGGCCCTTCTTGGACAGGATCCGCGCGGACGGCCCGATGCCGGCGCAGTTCACCACGGTCCGCAGCGGCACCCCCGACCCGGCCGCGGTGGCGACGGCGGCCTCGACCTGCTCGACGTCGGTCACGTCCGCCTCGACGTAGGTGATGCCGTCGACCTGCTCGGCCTTCTCGATCGACGGCGCCAGGTCGAGCGCGAACACCCGCGCACCCTTGGCCGCGAGAGCCTTCGCCGTCGCCCCGCCGAGGCCGGACGCGCCCCCGGTGACGAGTGCGGCCGTGTCCGTGATCTGCATGTATGCGGTCCCTTCGTCCTTCGATTCGCCCAAGGTTAACGCTCGTTCGCATGGGGGGTGTTCGTGTCTTCGCTCACCGCTCCCAAGGGCGACCGGTTCCGTTAGCGCGGTGGTCAACTCCGGCTGTCACCTTCAGCACCATGACGCCTGCTCGGATCGTGGTGGTGGGAACGGGTTACGTCGGACTGACCACGGGCGCTTGCCTGGCCAGTCTTGGTCATTACGTCACGTGCGTGGACGTCGACCGCGCGAAGGTGTCGAGGCTGCGCGCCGGGCGTGTGGACATCCTCGAACCGGGGCTGGCGGAGCTGGTCGGCCGCGGTGTCGCGGCCGGGCGCCTCCAGTTCGTCGTCGGCGCGCGGGACGCGGTCCGCGACGCGGCGGCTGTGTTCCTCTGTGTGCCGACGCCGATGGGGGCCGGCGGTTCCGCGGACCTGCGCGCGGTGGAGGCGGTGGCCGCCGAGATCGGCGACGTCCTGCCCGCCGGCTGCGCCCTGGTCACCAAGTCGACCGTGCCGGTCGGCACGTCGAAGCGGATCGAGGAGATGCTCGGCCGCACCGACGTCCCGGTGGTGTCGAACCCCGAATTCCTGCGTGAGGGCACCGCGGTCGCGGACTTCCTGGGCCCGGACCGGATCGTCGTCGGCTCGGACGACCTCGCGGCCGCGCGCTGGGTCGGCGAGCTGTACGCCGACCTCGCGGCCCCGGTCGTCGTCTCCGACGCGGCGAGCGCGGAGCTGGTGAAGTACGCCGCGAACTGCTACCTCGCGCTGAAGCTGTCCTACGTCAACTCGATCGCCGAGCTGTGCGAGCGGCTGGGCGCGGACATCAACCTCGTCACCGAGGGCATGGGGTACGACCGGCGGATCGGGCGGACGTTCCTCAAGCCCGGCCCGGGCTGGGGCGGCTCGTGCCTGCCGAAGGACACGAGTGCGCTGGTCAAGGTCGCGGAGTCGGTGAACTACGACTTCAAGATGCTGACCTCGGCCATCGACGAGAACATCGCCCAGCGCGACCGGATCGTCGCGAAGATCGCCGGCGCGGTCGGCGGCACGCTGGCCGGCGCCCGGATCGGCGTGCTGGGCCTGGCCTTCAAGGCCGGCACGAACGACCTGCGCGACTCGCCCGCGCTCGCCGTGTCCTCGGTGCTGTGCGCGCTCGGCGCCGAACTGGTCGCCTACGATCCGGCGGTCGACAGCGAGCTGCCCGGGATGACCGTGGTCGACGACGCCTACCAGGTCGCGAAGGACGCCGACGTGGTCGTCGTGCTGACCGAATGGGACGAGTTCAAGCGCCTCGACTGGACCGCGATGGCCGAGCTGATGGACGGCATCGACGTCGTCGACACCCGCAACCTGCTGGACCCGCGGGTGATCGTCGAGGCCGGGCTGTCCTGGCAGGGTGTCGGGCGGCCGCGGGCGGCGGCGCGGATCAAGGTCGCCTGAGAGCGTCTCGCTGGCTAAGATCGTCGGCACGGCATCGCGTGTCGGTCACCGGCTGGGTGAGGCATGGAGGTGGCGGGAGTGCCCCGGAGGCATTTCAACCGTGTCAGTATCCGTTTCCGTTGAACTGAACCATCTGATCGTCCCGTCCCGGAACAACCGGGAATCCGCCGAATTCCTGGCGAACCTGCTCGGCCTCGAAGTCGGGCAGGAGTGGGGCCCGTTCATCCCGGTCGAGGTCCGCAACGGCGTCCGCCTGGACTTCGCGACCGTCCCTGAGCAGGACCTTCGCCTGCAGCACTACTGTTTCCTGATCCCCGAGGACGATTTCGACGCCGTCTTCGCGCGGCTCGTCGAAACCGGCGTGACCTACCACGCCGATCCGATGGGGAAGCAGGTCGGCGAAATCAACCACAACCACGGCGGCCGTGGTGTCTATTTCCTCGATCCCGGCGGCAACGGGATGGAGATCATCACGCAGCCGTACGAGCCGGAGCGGCGTCGTCCGGCCTCTTGGTAATTCGTTAGCAGTGCGTACTATCGGGGCATGTTCACGACGAGGCCCGAGCTGGCCGGCACCTTCGGGATGGTGGCATCAACCCACTGGCTGGCCTCGGCCACCGGGATGGCGGTGCTGGAAGGCGGCGGCAACGCGTTCGACGCGGCGGTCGCCGCCGGGTTCGTCCTGCAGGTCGCCGAGCCGCACCTCTGCGGACCGGCGGGCCAGGTACCCGGCCTCTTCGTGACGGCGGACGACCCGACCCCGCGGGCGCTGGCCAGTCAGGGCCCGTCGCCCGCGGGGGCCACGCCCGAACACTTCGCGTCGCTCGGGCTGGACCTCATCCCGGGCAGCGGCCTGCTCCCGGCGACCGTCCCCGGCGCCTGGGACGGCTGGCTCCTGCTGCTGCGCGACTACGGCACGAAGTCGCTTCGCACGGTGCTGTCGTACGCGATCGGCTACGCCCGCAACGGCATCCCGCTGGTCCCGCGGGTCGGGGACACGATCCGCGCCGTCGAGCGGCTGTTCGTCGAGCACTGGCCGACGTCGGCGGAGCTGTGGCTGCCCGGCGGCAAACCGGCGTCCGGCCTGCACCGGAACCCCACGCTGGCGGACACCTGGGAGCGCCTGCTGCGCGAGGCCGAAGCCGTCTCCGGTCGCGAGGCGCAGATCGACGCGGGTCGTCGTGCCTGGTCACAGGGGTTTGTCGCCGAGGCGATCGACGCGTTCAGCCGCCAGGCGTTCCGCGACGACTCCGGGCGCGACCACGCGGGCCTGCTCACCGGCGACGACCTGGCGTCGTGGTCGGCCGGCTACGAGGACCCGGTCTCGGTCGACGTCGACGACTGGCGCCTGGTGAAGCTGGGCGGCTGGACGCAGGGCCCGGCCCTGTTGCAGCAGGCGCTGCTGATCCACGGCTTCCGCGACGAGCTGTCCTTTGTGGACGGCGTGGCGTCCGAGCGCACCGTGCACCTGGCCGTCGAAGCGGCGAAGCTCGCCTTCGCGGATCGCGAGGCCTGGTACGGCGACACGGACGTCCCGCTGGACGTGCTGCTTTCCGCGTCCTACACCGATTCCCGGCGCGCGCTGATCACCGACGAGGCGTCCCCTTCGCTGCGCCCCGGGGACGCCCGTGGCCCCGCGCGTCTCCCGGCGATCCTGGACTCGCTGCAAGGCGTCCGCGCCGAGGGCGGCGCGACGGGCGAGCCGACCGTCGGCCCCCAGGGTGAGACGCGCGGCGACACGGTCCACCTGGACGTCGTCGACGCGGCGGGCAACCTGGTGTCGCTGACGCCGTCCGGCGGCTGGCTGCAGTCGAGCCCGGCGATCCCGTCGCTGGGCTTCTGCCTGGACTCACGCGGGCAGATGTTCTGGCTGGAGCAGGGCCTCCCGAACTCCCTGGCCCCGCGCAAGCGCCCGCGCATCACGCTGTCGCCGTCCCTGGCCCTGCGCGACGGCGTCCCGACGCTGGCCTTCGGCACCCCGGGTGGCGACCAGCAGGACCAGTGGCAGCTGTGCTTCTGGCTCGCGCACGTCTACGGCGGCCTGAACCTCCAGGAGTCGATCGACTCGCCGACCTGGCACACGACGGCGTTCCCGAGCTCGTTCTACCCGCGTTCCTGGAACCCGCGCGAGCTGGTCGTGGAGTCCCGGCTCGGAGCGTCCACTTTGGACGGCCTGCGGGCCCGCGGCCACCAGCTCGTGGACGCGGGCGACTGGGCCCTCGGCCGCCTGTCGGCGGTCTCCCGCGCGGACGGCCTGCTCCACGCGGCGGCCAACGCCCGCGGCATGCAGGGCTACGCGGCGGGCCGTTAGAGCGTCAGCGAGGCCCAGCCGCCGCCTTGGGCGAGGAACGTCCGCACCCCGTCGGCGTGGTCGGCGAACCCGGCGAGATCGCCGTGCAGCAGGGCGAGCCGCTCCCCGTCGGGGGGCGCGGTGTCGCCCGACCACAGCTCACAGATCCAGCTGGCGGCCAGGTGCATCGACCGCACCAGCCCGGCCACCGCGGCCTCGGTGTCCCCACCCGCGGCGAGGTACCCGGCCAGGATCTCGTCGCCGGAGGCGGTCAGCTCCCGCAGCCCCCGCACGGCTTCGTCGGGAGTGCCGTCCCAGCCCGGCCGAGGCCACGCCGACGAGCCGAGTTCGAGCCACAACCGCCATCCCGCGGTCAGCTCGTCGGGGTCACGTGGCGTCCATTGCCCGGCCATGCTTCCGAGTGTCCGCCGGTCCGAGCCTCCCGGCGGATGGGATTGCTCACGTCGCGGGCTGCTCCCAGAGCCAGAACTCGATGCCCTGGTTGTCGGTGCAGTCCGCCGTGAAGCCGTACGGGTGGTTCTCGACCTCGCCCGCTTCGCCGCCCTGCTCGCGGACCCGCGTCAGGGCCGCTTCCAGGTTGTCCACCGCGAACATCAGCTTCCAGCCGACCTGGCGGCCCGGCCCGCCCCACAGGCCGCCCGGGCGGCCGTCGCCTTCGATGCCCCAAGCTCCTTCGGCCGAACCGGGCGTGAACTGCCAGCCCAGCACCGCGCCGTAGAACGTCTTCGCCGGTTCGGCGTCCGGGACCTGGAACGTGAAGTACATCGACTCGCCCGGCTTCGGCTGCGGCTCGGGCTGGGGTGCGGACCGGGGCACCGCCTGCGACACCAGCCAGCGCTGGCCGAACGGGTCGCGGAACGAGCCGCCGCGGCCGTACGGCGAGTCGCTCACTGCGCGGATCAGCGTCGCGCCCAGCTCCAGCGCCCGCGTCACGCTGACGTCCGCGTCCGGCACCTCGACCCGCACCGACGCCCCACCCTCGGCCGCGACGTGCCCGATCTCCGGGTACTCCTCGGCCAGCATCAGGACGGCGTCGCCGATGGCCAGCTCCGCGTGCCCGATGCGGCCGTCGTCCATCAGGTACGGCTCGCCGCGGCGCACCGCGCCGAAGACGTCGACGTAGAAGTCGAGCGCGGCGCGGGCGTCCGACACAGCGAGGTAGGGCGTCAGCGAGCGCAGTTCGGCGTTCGTGGCCGGTGCTTCAGTGGTGGTCATGTCGGCTCCGTTCAAGAGCGCGCGACGCAGGTTGTCGCGCAGTTCGGCGGCGAAGTCCGGGTCGGGGTCGACCCGCTCGGAGGGCCGGCGGAGCGCGTCGAACGGCTCAGGCATCGCGACCCTCCTTCTCCTGGTAGGCACGCCGGAACGCGGCGCGGGCCCGCGTGAGCAACGCCTCGGTGGCGTGCACGCTGCGACCCAGGTGGCCGGCGACCTCGGGCACCCCGAGGCCGTCGACGTAGCGCAGGGTCAGCGCCGCTTGGTGGTGCGGCCCGAGGGATTCGAGCACCTGTCTCGCGCGCAGGGCGTCGAGCCGCTCGTCCCACGGGTCCTCGACGTCCGGTTCGCTGTCGTGAACCAGCCGCAAGCCGCGTTCCTCACGTTCTCTGCGCCGCCAGTGGTCGGCGAGCTTGTGCCGGGCGACGCCGATCAGCCACCCGGTGCTCACTGGAGGTGCGTACTCCTTGCGACAGGCGGCGACCGCGCCGAGGAACGTCTCGGACGTGAGCTCCTCGGCGAGCGTGCGGTCGCCGCACCGGGACAGCAGGTACCCGTAGACCTCCGGCAGCGCGGTCTCGTAGAGCCCGAGCAGCGCGAAGGCCGGGTCCGGTCGTACCCGAGGTTCCGTCACACCCTCATCGTCGCTCGGGAGCGCACTTTTCCGACGGGTGAATTCCGGCCGGTTTCAGACCCGCGGGTCCGGCAGCCGCCGCGCGGTGATCGCGACCACCGCCGCCAGGACCGCCACCAGGCCGATGACCAGCGCGAACGCGTCACGGACTCCGAGAACGCCCGGCGCCGACAGCGCCGCGTACAGGCTCCCGAGAACAGCCACGCCCAGCGCCAGCGAGGTCTGCTGGGTCGTCGTCATCACGCCGGAGCCGACCCCGGCCAGGTCCGTCGGCACGTGGGACAGCACGATCCGGAACAAGGTCGACATCGCCAGCGCGTTGCCGACGCCGATCGCCACCATCGACGGCGCCAGGTCGAGGATCGTCAGGTTCGGCCACTGCGCCAGCGAGGTGCACAGCAGCGCCACCATGCCGAGCACCGTGATCAGGCCGCCGAGCGCGACGACCTTCTGGCCGTAGCGCGCCACCAGGCGGCTGCTCAGCATCGACACGACGAAGTACGCCACCGCCATCGGCGTCAGCACGGCGCCCGCGCCCAGGGGGCCGAAGTGCAGGCCTTCCTGCAGCGTCATCGCGATCACGAACATGAACGCGCCGAACGTGCCGAAGAACGGGACTCCCACCGTCAGGCCGCGGCGGACACTCGGCAGGCGCATCACCGACGGCGGCAGCAGCGGCGTCCCGCCCCGTCGTTCCAGCCGCCGCTCGACGTGCACGAAGGCCGCCGCGGCGAACGGCGACAGCGCCAGCAGCACGATGGTCCACACCGGCCAGCCCAGCGCGCGGCCCTCCATCAGCGGCACCAGGAACGACAGCAGCGTCGCGGCCAGCAGCGCCGTCCCGAGCCGGTCGACGCCCAGCGGGTTGTGCGCGCGGCTTTCCGGCAGGCGGCGCGCCATCAGCAGGACGACCACCCCGATCGGGACGTTCACCAGGAAGATCGGCCGCCAGCCCGTGCCGAACAGGTTCGCCGCCACCAGAGCGCCGCCGGCGAGCTGGCCGACGACCGTCGAGAGGCCGCCCGTCGCGCCGAACAGGCCGAGCGCGCGGGACCGCTCTTCGCCGGACGTCGTCGCCTGGATGATCGAGAGCACCTGCGGCAGCAGCAGCGCCGACGCCGCTCCCTGCGCCGCGCGGGCGATCACCAGCGTGGTCGCGGTCGGGGCGATCCCGCAGGCCAGGGACGTCAGAGTGAACAGCCAGAGGCCCGCGAAGAACAGCCGCCGCCTGCCGAACGAGTCGCCGAGGCGGCCGCCGACCACCAGCAGCACCGCGTACGCGATGCCGTAGGCGGCGACGACCATCTCCAGCGTCGCCGTGGACGCGTGGAGGTCGGCGTCGATCGTCGGGAGCGCGACGTTGACGATGAAGAAGTCGATGATCGGGAGGGCCGCCCCCAGCAGCACGGTGACCAGGCCGGCGGGGGTCAGTCCCGGCCGGGAGGGGACGCCGGTGGTGTCCGGCGCGAGTTGGGTCGTGGTCATGAGTACTACGATCGGCCTCGATTTAAACTGGTACCAGTTGTTGTTTATCCGGGTACCGCCACTACCTGGTACCAGGTTCGGGAGCGTGTCATCCTGGCACCATGACCGCTGCCGTCGAATCCGAACTCCGCCGCCAGGAGCTGGCGAGGTTCCTGCGCAGCCGGCGTGAGCGGATCACGCCCGAGCAGGTCGGCCTGCCGCTCATGGGCCGCCGCCGCACGCCGGGGCTGCGCCGCGAGGAGGTCGCGCAGCTCGCCGGGGTCGGGGTCACCTGGTACACCTGGCTCGAGCAGGGCCGCGACATCAACGCGTCCGAGCAGGTGCTGCAGGCGATCGCGCGCACGCTGCGCCTCGACCCGCACGAGCACACCCACCTCTTCCGGCTGGCCGGTGCGCCGGAGCCGGACGGCGAGAAGGACTGCCAGGTCCTCTCGCCGCAGCTGGAGCTGATGCTGAAGAAGCTCGAGCCGTACCCGGTCGCGGTGCGCAACGCCCGCTGTGACCTGCTGGGTTACAACCGCGCCTACAGCTGGCTGATGGGCGACGTCGACGCGATCCCGTTCGAGGACCGCAACACCCTCGTCCAGTGCCTGCTCAACCCGCAGTGGCGCGAGCGGATGCTGGACTGGGACACGAACATCCCGCGCGTCATCGCGTCGTTCCGCGCGGCGATGGCCGAGCACGTCGCCGAGCCCGCGTGGAAGCAGCTGGTCAAGCGGCTGAAGGCGGAGTCGCCGCTGTTCGCCGAGCTCTGGCCGCACCACGACGTCAACTCCGAGCCGATCCGCACGAAGCGGTACCTGCACCCCGACGCCGGGTTGCTCTGCTTCAACTTCACCTACCTCTACTACGGCCGCCGCTCGGAGATCACCGTGTCGACCTACACCCCGGCCGACGAGGAGACGGCGTCCAAGCTGCCGCTCATCTTCGACTGACTACGACGCCCGACGTACGCGGAGAGTCGCTTCAGGACGGACGCGCCCCGGCCGTCCGGGCGGTAGTTTTCGCGGTATGAGACGGCCGCCGCAGACACGTTTGTCCCCGTGGGTGGGGCGGGTGGTGCGCACCGTCGTCGTCACGGTCTTCGTGCTCGGCGCGACCAGCGGCGCGTCGCGGTGGCAGACCGGGGTGTCGCAGATGACCCCGCCCGCCGGTGCCTGGCTCGTCGCCACCACGCTGACGCTACTGCTCGTCCACCGCTTCCCGCTGACGCTCTTCCTCGTCACGACGGCGTCCGCGTTCGGCTACTACGCCTCGGGGTTCCCCGGCGGGCCCGTCATCATCGTGCCGACCATCGCCCTGTTCGTGCTCACCCGGCAGCGCGGCCCGCTCGTCGCCGGGATCACCGGCGCCAGTGCGCTGGCCGCGCTCTACCTGGGGCACATCGTCACGTCGGGGTCGTTCGCGCTGGAGTTCGGCGCCGGGTTCCTCGTCGTCTGGCTGACGGCCGTGGTCGGGATCGGCACGGCCGTCCGCTACCAGCTGGACGCGCTCGCCGCCCGGCGTGAGCAGGCCGACGAGCACCGGCACCGGCTCGCCGAACAGGAACGGCTGCGGATCGCCCGCGAGGTGCACGACGTCGTCGCGCACAGCCTCGCCATGATCAACGTCCAGGCCGGCGTCGCCGCGCACGTCGCCGACCGGCGGCCCGAGCAGGCGAAGGAGGCGCTGCTCAACATCAAGGAGGCCAGCGCGTCCGCCCTCAAGGACCTGCGCGCGACCCTGGCCGTGCTGCGGTCCGGGGAGGACAAGGCGCCGGCGCCGAGCCTCGCCCAGGCCGCCGAGCTGCTGGCCCACGCGCGTGACGCCGGGCTCACCGTCGACGTCCAGGGCGAGCCCGGCGAGCTCCCCGCACCGGTCGACGCCGCCGGGTACCGGATCCTGCAGGAGTCGCTCACCAACGTCGTGCGGCACGCCGACCAGGCGAGCCACGTCGACGTCCGGTTCGAGCGCCGGCCGGGCGCCTTCACGCTGCGGGTGCGCGACGACGGCCGCGGCAATGCCCAGCCCACGCCGGGCCACGGCCTGCGCGGCATGGCGGAACGCGCCGCGGCGCTCGGCGGGCGGTTCACGGCCCAGCCGGCCGGAACCGGCTTCGAAGTGTTCGTCGAACTGCCGATCGAGGGAGAAGCATGATCCGCGTCCTGCTGGCCGACGACCAGGTGCTGGTCCGCGCCGGGTTCCGGGTGCTGCTGGAGACCGAGGACGGCTTCGACGTCTGCGGCGAGGCGGGTGACGGCGAGCAGGCCGTCGCGCTCGCCATCGAGCACCAGCCCGACATCGTCGTGATGGACATCCGGATGCCCGGTGTCGACGGCCTCGAAGCCACTCGCCGGATCTCCGCGAACCCCGAGCTGGCCGGGACGAAGGTGCTGGTGCTGACCACCTTCGACATCGACGAGTACGTCTACGAGGCGCTGCGCGCGGGCGCCAGCGGGTTCCTGCTCAAGGACACCGAGCCGGTCGAGCTGCTGCGCGCGCTGCGCGTCGTCGCGAGCGGGGAGGCGCTGCTGGCGCCGACCGTCACACGCCGGCTGATCCAGGAGTTCGTCGGCCGCCCGGAGAACCGGCGGATCGACACCAGCGCCGTCCGGGAGATCACCGACCGCGAACGCGAGGTGCTCGGCCTGGTCGCGGGCGGCATGTCGAACGACGAGATCGCCGCCCACCTGGTGATCTCGACGGCGACCGCGCGCACCCACGTCAGCCGCATCATGACGAAGATCGGCGCCCGCGACCGCGCCCAGCTGGTCGTGCTCGCCTACGAGTCCGGGCTGGTCACTCCGCGTCGGCCGTGACGGGTGAGCGGCGCAGCGCGGCGAAGACGTTCAGCAGGAAGATCAGCAGCAGCAAGCTCACCGACAGCCAGAAGCCGAGCCGCAGCTCGACGGCGGCGACGGCCTCGTCCTCGGTGCTGGTGCTCTGGCCCGGTGACAGCGACGAGACGGTGGCCGAGATCAGGCGCGCGTTGTCGGTGAGGTTCCCCAGCGCGAACACCTCGGTCACCACGAGCAGCACCGCGCCCGTCCCGGAGACGACGACCGCCGTCAACGCCCGGACCTTCGGGGTCCGTAGGAAAGCCGTCCCGAGCCCGAGGACGAGCAGCACCCCGGCGACGATGGCCAGGACCTGCACCAGACCGGGCATGTCGAACTTGTCCGCCAGGGCCGCCTGCTGCGGCGGGGTCAGGCCGAGGCCGTCGACGCCGGTGACCTTCTGCTGGCCGGTGACCAGGTCGGCGCCGGAGTAGCTGACCTCGGTCCGGGTGCCGTCCGGCGCGTCGCAGGACGCGGCCAGGCACGGCAGGAAGAGGAAGAGCAGCAGAGCGAGCAGGAAACCGGCCGGCGTGATCCGGCGCGTCACGAGCTGGGGCACGCGGTCGACCCAACCACAGGTCAGCCGCGCCGCACCCGTCGCACCACGCGGAACGCCCGCACCAGGAACACGACGGCGAGGACGGCGACCAGGCAGATCCAGATCACGGCGCCTCCTTCCCGGCCGATGCTCTGCTCAGTAGGCGTCCGGGGGTGGGACGGCGTTCACCGACACGGCGGACATCACACCTTCGGGCTAACCTGCCCGGCCGAATGGCCGCCCGGCTATCCTCAGCGGGTGCGTCGTGCGTTGATCACCGGTATCACCGGTCAGGATGGGCAATATCTCGCCGAGCTGCTCCACGAGCAGCAGTACGAGGTCTTCGGCCTGGTCAAGGGGCAGAACAACCCCCGAATCGACATGATCCGCGCGGAGTACCCGTTCGTCGAGGTCGTCGAGGGGGACCTGCAGGACCTGTCCAGCCTGGTCGGGGTCCTGGAGCAGGTGCAGCCCGACGAGGTCTACAACCTCGGCGCGATCTCCTTCGTCGCACTGAGCTTCAAACAGGCCGAGCTCACGGCGAACGTCACCGGCCTGGGTGTGCTGCGGCTGCTCGACGCCGTCCGGATGGTCGGCGGCAGCCAGAACAACCCCATCCGCTTCTACCAGGCGTCCAGCTCGGAGATGTTCGGCAAGGTCCGGCAGTCGCCGCAGACCGAGGACACGCCGTTCTATCCGCGGTCGCCGTACGGCGTGGCGAAGGTGTTCGGCCACGACATCACCGTGAACTACCGGGACAGCTACGGCCTGTACGCCTGCTCCGGCATCCTGTTCAACCACGAGAGCCCCCGCCGCGGCATCGAGTTCGTCACCCGCAAGGTGACCAACGCCGTCGCGCGGATCAAGCTGGGCCTGCAGGAAAAGCTCATGCTGGGCAACCTCGACCCGCAGCGCGACTGGGGCTTCGCCGGTGACTACGTCCGCGCGATGTGGCAGATGCTGCAGCAGGACGAGCCGGGCGACTACGTCGTCGCGACCGGGCGCACGCACAGCGTCCGCAACTTCGTCGACCTCGCGTTCAAGCACGCCGGCATCGACGACTGGTCGCGGTACGTCGAGCAGGACCCGCGGTTCTTCCGGCCCGCCGAGGTGGACCTCCTGGTCGGCGACGCCACCAAGGCCCACACCGAGCTCGGGTGGAAGCCCGAGGTTGGCTTCGAAGACCTGGTCGCCATGATGGTCGACCACGACCTGCAGCTGGAGGCGCGGAAGGCCGGCATCACCCTGCCATGATCTCCTACGCGCAGCAGGCCGAGGACGTGGTCCTCGCCCGCGTCTTCGCAGGTCAGGCCGACGGTCGCTACGTCGACATCGGCGCGGGTGACCCGCTGGTCGCTTCGGTCACGAAGCACTTCTACGACCTCGGCTGGCGCGGGATCAACATCGAGCCGATCCCGGCGAAGGCCCGCGAGCTGCGCACCGCCCGCCCCGGCGACCTGACCCTGGACGTCGCGGTCGGCGCCCGTCCGGGCACGGCGAAGCTGCACGTCGTCGAGAACGAGTGGGGCTGGTCGACGCTGGACGACGAGCTGGCCGTCCGCTACCGCGACGACAACGGGTGGCGGGTGAGCACCGTCGAGGTCGAGCTGTCCACCCTCGCCGCGGTGCTGGACGAGCACCCGGGAGCGGTCGACTTCCTGAAGATCGACGTCGAAGGGGCCGAGCGCGCGGTGATCGAGGGCGCGGACTGGACCCGGCACCGCCCGCGGGTGCTGGTCGTCGAGGCCACCGAACCCGGCGCGCAGACGCAGACCCACCAGGAGTGGGAGCCGATGCTGCTGGACGCGGGCTACCAGTGCGGGCTCTTCGACGGCCTGAACCGCTTCTACGCCCGGTCCGACGACGCCGAGGCGCTGTCGCGGCTCAGCGCGCCGGCGAACGTCTTCGACGAGTTCGAGCGCTACGACGTCCTGCAGCAGGCGAAGGCACTGGAGGAGCTGAGGGCCGGGCGCGCGGCCGAGATCGGCTACGCCCGCCGCATCGAGGGCGAACTGCGCGAACTGCAGGAGACGCACCGGCGGGCCGCCGACTACCTCGAGCAGCTGGAACAGACCCGGGCCGAACAGGAGCGGCAGCGCACGCGGGGCGCCCGCTACACGGCCGGGCTGGAAGCGCGGGTCGCCGAGCTGGAGGCATTGCTCGCCGCCGCGTCGGGCCGCATCGCCGAGCTGGAAGCCCGGCGCGGCTGAACCCTCACGGCCGGCGGGCGGGCTCCTTCGGGACGGCTGCCAGCCGCCGCGTCACCACGGCCTCGACGGCGTCCGGCCCGCACACGGCCGCGACCGCTTCCGCGGCCCGCTCGCCCATCGACGTCCGGAGCCCGGCGTTCGCCGCGAGCTTGCGCAGCCACTGGACGGCCTGGCCGAGGTCGGGCTCGGCCCACGGGTGCCCGAGCGGGTACGACGTGGTGAAACCGTTGGTGTAGCCGGGTTCGGCGTCCTTCGCGACGTAGGTCTCGTAGCCCACCAGAGCGGCCGCGCCCAGCGGCATGAAGTCGAGGTTGCCGCCGTGGCCGGTGGCGACCACCGGCTTGCGCCGGGCCATCGCCTCGGCCATGTCCAGCCCGAACGTCTCGAACCGGTGCAGCGAAAGGTAGATGTCGCAGGAAGCCAGCAGCAGCCCGCGGTCTTCCTCCGGCAGCCTGCCGCCGAGCACCGTCCCGCCGATGGCGGTGACCTCGCGGTCGAGCCAGTCCGCCAGCTCGGATGCCGGGTCGAGGTCGATCGCCGCGACGGCCAGGTGTGCCCCGCCCGCCGGGAAGGCCCGCCGGAACGCCGTGATCGCGGCCCGGAAGTTCTTCCGCTCGGCGTCCGACGACGAGTGGAACGTCGTGAGCACGACCAAGCCGGCCTCGGGCAGCCGGAACCGGGCGCGGTCGCCGGTGCCGTCCGCGACCGGAACCACCTTGGGCACCACGGTGACCGGGATGTCCGTGCTGCCGCGCACCAGGCCGGCGGCCAGCGTGGACGGCACCCACAGTTCGTCCACATCGGACAGCTGGGGGAGACCGGTCGCGGGCAGGTCCGGGAGCTCGCCCGCCCACCACGCGATGGTGTAGCGGTCGAAGGAGTGCTGGGGGATCAACGGGAACTCGGGCGCGTCCACCAGCCACAGGTCGGTCGCGTAGTCCTTGCCGCGGCGCTGGTCGGCCAGCTGCCGCGGCACCTCGAACGGCCGGTCGGGCACCCGCGAGTTGAACTCGGTGAAGGTCGAGCGGGGCAGCCTGCCGGTCAGCACGGACGCCAGCCGCCGGGTCGCGTCGGCCCGGACGCCGGCCGCGCGGACGTCGCCGAACACGTTGACACCCGGCCGTTCCCGTGACGGTTTCACCGGCGGCGGGACCGGCCCGCGCACGGACTCGGCGGCGTCGCGGTAGGCCGCGGCGACCACCGGCCACGAGGCGTGCCGGCGGACGTACTCGCGTGCTTTGCGGCCCGCGTCCCGGGCCTCTTCCGGCCAGGAGACCACTCGTTCCAGGTGCGCGGCCAGCTCCACCGCTTCGCGCCGCGGGTCGATCGGGACCAGCCGGCAGAACTCGCGATCGTAGTGGCGGTGCTGGGGAAGGTCGCTGGTGATGAACAACCGGCCGATGCCGAACGCGCGCATCATCACCGCGCTGGTCTCGCCCGCGGTCGGCCAGCGCAGGCCGATCAGCGCGTCGGTCGCGACGATCAGGTCCTGGAACTCGTCGATGTCCGGGCTCGGGATGATCCGCACGGCGTCGCCGACCCCGAGCTCGGCGATCGTGCGGTGGACGTCGGCTTCGATGTCCTTCTCCCGCGCGTGCCCGACGATCAGCAGCTTCGCCTGCGGCCAGCGCCGCCGGACCTGCGCGAACGCCAGCACGGCGACGCGGATCCGCTTGATCGCGGTGAACCCGCCGAAAACGCCGAAGACGACCTCGTCGCCGGTCCAGCCGAGCTTGGCCCGGACGGCCGGGCGCTTGGCGTCGTCCTCGACCACCGGCGCCGCGGACGCCACGGTGAACACCGGCACCTCGGGGTACCGCTCGCGCAGCTGCCCCGCCCGGAACGGGTCGTGCACCAGCACGCCGCGGCTGGCCGAGACGATCCGCCGCTCCAAGCTCATCGTCTGCCGGTCGAGGTGCTTGACGCCGTCCACGTCGACCGCGGGCCAGCCGAGCACCAGCGCCGGGTCCGCCGGGTCACCCCAGATCGGGCCGTGCGCGTGGGCCAGCTCGTCCTTGAACCGCGGCGATTCGATCCCGCCGAAGTAGCTCAGCGAGAAGTCCAGCAGCGACGGGTCGTGCAGCACCACCAGCCCCGGCACCGCCAGCGCCCGCCGGTGGATCCACTCGTGGAACTCGGTGTTGTTGCCCATCTGGTAGACGTCGACGGCGTCGTCGTCCGGCGGGACGTCGTCCGGACCCAGCACCGGCACCCCTTCGGGGGCACGGGCGTCACCCGGGTACCTGCTGACCGCCGCGACGTCGGCGAGGCCCGCCATCGTCTCCAGCAGTTCGAAGCTGTAGTCGGCGATGCCGCTGCGCTCGGGCGGCAGCGGCGTCCACATCCGGTGGCGCACGCCCGTCACCGCCACGCGAGCAGGCAGTACCGATCCCGCCCGGCGGGGTCGGCGACCGGGATCCCGGCTTCGCCCGGCAGCCGGACCTCGACGTGCGAGAACCCGGCCGCCTCGGTGAGGAACCGGAGGAAGTCCGGGTGCACCGGGCGCAGCGCGAACGGGTCCAGGTGGAAGTCCGGTGAGGCCAGTGGGGTCTCGACGACCAGCGGGCCGCCGGGCTGCAGCGCGGCGGCCGCGAGCTCGGCGAACCGCGCCAGCGCGGCCGGCTCCAGTCGCTCGGCGAAGCGGAACGCCGTGATCGCGCCCAGCGAACCCGGCGTCGCCTCTTCGAGCAGCCGCATCGGGTCGGCGTCGGCGACCTGGACGTCCACCGCCGCACACTGCTTGCGCACCAGCGTGTTGCGCGACGCCGTGCGGTAGCGGACGCCGGCGGCCGCGAGCACCTCCGGCCAGCCGCCGCGGCCGGGTGCCATGTCCAGCACCGCGCCGGTGGCACCGGCCTTCCGGGCCTCCTCGACCACGGGCAGGTACGCGCGCACGGCGTCCCGCGCGCGCTCGGCCGAGCCGTCGAGCAGGGCCTCCACCGCGACCTCGAGGAACGAGTCGCGGTCCGGCACCGCGGCGGCCGCGGCGGGCGTGGTGTCCGTTGTGGACTCCCGCCGGGCGCGGTCGAGGAACAGGTCGACCTGCACGTGCCGCAGCCGGGCCTGCTCCGCCGCGGCCTGCACCTGCGCCAGCTGTGCTTCGAGCTCCTTGAGCCGCGCCTCGACGCCGTCCGAGCCCTCCGCGGAGTCGGTGACCTGCAACGCCAGCGTGGACAGCTGCGCCTGCAGCCCGCCGACCGCGCTGTAGAGCCGCTGGTTGAGCCCCGCGGCCAGGTTCTGGTCGTTGCGGTACAACGACTCCAGCTCCCGGTGCAGCGACTCGGCGCGCACCAGCTCACCGTGGTCGGCCAGCCAGCGCTGGAACTGCCCCTCGGTGGCGCGGACCTCGTCGGACAGCGCGCTGACCGCGTCCCGCGCCGCCAGGTTCGTCTCGATCTGCCACTTCAGCTGGCGGCGCCACAGGAACCGCAACGCGAGCCGGCCGAGCACGTCGCCCCGCCGCAGCGGCAGGTTCAGGTTGGCGTGCTGCTCGAGGCGGGAGAGAGCGTCCGCGACGCGTGCGTCAGACATGCGGTGTTCCATCGGGTCGGGGGTGGCGAGCCACCCGGTCAGCGGATCGGGCGGGCCGCGAGCTTGGCCAGGATGTTGTCGACGACCTGCGGGGCGAGCAGCCCGAAGGTGCCGGACGCCAGGGTGCGCTCGACGACCTCGATCGCCACCACGCGGTTGTCGGCGAACATGTCGCCGACGGTGCTGCCGGTGTCGGTGAGCAGGGCGCTGTGGTGCTGGGCGGTCATGTTGCCGAAGGTCGCGGCGAGGTAGGGCAGCGCGCGATAGGTGAACGAGTCCCCGAGCAGGGCGACCTTGCCCTGGTAGGTGCCGGTGCCGCTCGCCGACGTCAGCTTCAGCGGTGCCTTGAGGTCGCTGAGCACCTCACGGGTCTGGTCGCGCTTGCCGTCGGTCAGCACCTCGTAGTGCCGCCCGCTGGTCGTTCCGGTGTGCCCGATCAGCGGCGGCAGGTCGGCCGGCATCTGCCACGGGTCGCTCGGCTTGATCACCCAGCTCGCGGTGCTGCCGGGGCTCATCGACTCGGCCAGTGACCGGGCCATCAGCATGCCGCCCTCGTCCGACCAGTGCGCGTCCTGCGGCCCGTAGACCGGCGCGCCGACCGCCCGGCCCTGCGCCTCCAGCCCGCTGCGCAGGTCGAGGATCGAGTTGTCGGCGTCGACCCGCTGCCAGAACTCGGCGGCGGTGCGCTCCCGGCAGTCCTTGCCGACGTAGTTCGACGGCAGGTACTCCGGGGCGATTGTGGTCTTGTCCGGCGCCACGACCACCACGAACTGGCGGCCCGACGCGCGGACGCCGTCGCG
This sequence comes from Amycolatopsis sp. NPDC088138, assembly GCF_044741685.1. Taxonomy (NCBI): domain Bacteria; kingdom Bacillati; phylum Actinomycetota; class Actinomycetes; order Pseudonocardiales; family Pseudonocardiaceae; genus Amycolatopsis; species Amycolatopsis sp. NPDC088138. Next base: position 1,138,286 of record NZ_JBIUTB010000003.1, on the reverse strand, counting down.
CAGCCGGTCCAGCTCGGCCATGGTCTGGGCCAGTGGCTGTTTCAGGTTGCAGTGGCTGGCGATCTCGTCGCCGAGGTACATCCAGCCGTTCTTCCCCTCGAGCACCTTCGGGTAGTTGACGAGCGGTGCGGGGGCGGGCGGCTGCGCGGGGATCGGGCCCTGCTGGTCCTGGGGCCGCTGCCCGTCGAGCGGTGGCGCCTCGCCGAACAACCCGCGGCTGATGCCGTCACCCGCGTGCACCGCCTGCTCGCGGAACGCCAGGTGGTCGGTCGCCCACTGGCCCAGCTGCGGGAAGAACGACCAGCCCTGGCCGAGGCCCGGGAACGACGTCAGGGCGCGGTTTTCGAACTGGCCGGGGTGCACGCCGGCCACCGACGCGAGCACCGGCGTGCCGAAGAACACCGCCGCGCAGACCAGCGCGACGGCCTGGCGACGGCCGTGGCGCGGCCGGTGCAGCGCGTGCTCACGCGGCAGGAAGGCCTCGTGCACCGGTGGCAGCGGCGACCGTGGGACCTGCGGGGTCTCCTGGGTCATGCCGGCCGCCGGGGGCCGTCGGGACGCCGCGCCTCGAGCTGCTCGATGCGCGCGTTCTGCCGGGCGATCTCGGCCTCGAGCGAACCGAGGCGCCGGTCCTGGGCGGTCGACTTGTCGTCGAACCGGCCGGCCAGCCCGCCGATCGCCTCGCCGGTGCTCTCGGTCAGCGTGCGCAGGATCCGGCGCTGGTTGCCGTCGTAGTGGCTCAGCGCCCGCCGGACCGCGCGGCGGAACACCGGGGCCAGCGGGAACCGGTGCGGGCCGGCCGGGTCCGGCTGCCAGTGCAGGGCCTCCTCGGCCCTGGCCAGCGGGGACTTCGGCGCGTCGGCGGCGGTGCCGAAGTCACGGCCGCGCCAAGTCTCGTACGCGGCGCGAAGCTGCGTCTCGGCCCAGGCCGCCGCGCTCGCCATCGACCGGGTGCGCAGCACGTGGGCCCGCGCGGCCTCACCGCGGCGGCGGGCCTCCTCCGGATCGTCCGCGACTTCCCGCATCGCCTTCGCGGCGGCGTCGAGGTCGGGGTCGGCCCAGACGGCCTCGGGCTGGTACGGCGGCCAGCCCTCGCCGACCTCGATCATCCCGTGGGGGATCGGCCAGCCCGTGCCGTCGTGGAAGAACTCCGTGGTGCTGGAGTAGTCGGTCGCGATCACCGCGAGCCCGCGCACCATCGCTTCGGCGACGGTCAGCCCGAAGCCCTCACTCCGGTGCAGGGAGACGTAGGCGTCGCTGGACGCGTACAGGTTGCCGAGCTCTTCGACGCTGAGGTAGGCCTCGAGCAGGTCGATGCGCTTGTCGTCGCCGATGACGTACCGCAACCGCTCCACGGCGGCGGCGTGCAGGTGCCCGTTGGTGGCCTTGACGACCAGGCGGACGTCGTCGCGGCCCGGGAACGCGCGCTGGAACGCGGCCACCGCGCCCCACGGGTTCTTGCGCTGGCCGGTGCTGTTGAAGTCGAAGGCGAACAGGAAGCGCACCGGGTCGCCCGGCCGTCGCGGGATCCGGGCGGGCTTTCCGGGGTCCGGCACCGGCATCGGGAACGTCTTCACCGGCACCGTCGAGTGCGGCTCGATCGCCCGGCGGGTGAAGTCGCTCAGCGCCCACACCTCGTCGACCAGGTCGAGACCCCCGCGCATGGTCGTCGGGAAGTCCTCCAGCTCCCACGCCCAGAGCCCGATCCGGTAGCGCCGGTGCCCCAGCTCGGGATGGCTGTCCAGCAACAGCCGGGTGTAGTCGGAGTTGACCGCGAGGATGCTCACCGGGAACCGCGGCCGTTTCACCGTGTCCGGCGCGGCGAGCGCGGTGCGGACCGCCGCCGACAGCGACCGTGCCTCGACGACCGACACCACGGGGACGCCGGCCTCGGCGACCACCCGGTGCACGATCCGGCCCATCTCGCCCAGGCCCAGCTCGGCGGTGAGGTACCCGGCGACGTTCACGCCGAACTCGTCGACGGGCCCGGTGACCGGGGGCGGCTCGGCGGGCAGCGCCCACCCTGGCAGCAGGCCCTCGTCGACGCCGTGGGTCGCACACCACTGCCGGAACGCGGGGCCGTCTTCGTGCTGCGGCTCGCGGAACGCCGTCTGCAGGTCGATACGGCCCGCCCACAGCCACAACGCGAGCCTGCTGAGCCCGGCCGACCGCGCCATCGGCGAACCGGGGCCGCACAGCCACTCGCGGAACGCCGCGCCGTGGTCGTCCCCGAACGGCGGGGGCGGGATCTCGTCGACGACGGTGGGGGCGAACTGCGCGGGTGTGGTCGCGGCACGGTGCGCGCGCAGCCAGGTGTCGCGGTAGAGCGTCCGCATCGGCCGGGTCAGCGGGGTGCCGTCCCGCAGCCGGCCGAAGCCGTACGGCACCTCTTCGCCGGTGTGCCCGGCTTCGGTCAGCGCCTCGGCGTAACCGCCGCACAGCCCTCGCAGCACGGGTTCGGTGGAGAGGACGACCCGCGGGCGCACCGGGCACTGGGTGCTGAGCAGCCACGGCTGCTCCGGGTCGAAGCCGTGGAAGTTCAGGAAGCGCAGCGCCGCGCCGCCGGCGGTGACCGTGCCGTCCGGGCGTTCGGCGAGCTTGCGCTCGTGCAGGTTCCAGAACCCGGCGGCCACACCGGGGTCGCGGGTCACGACGTGCCGGTACAGCGCCGGGACGCGGTCGAAGAAGTGCTCGACCGGCGGCGACGGGACGGACGGCGGGGCCATCGGGGCGTACCGGAGGCCGTCCGCCCAGGCGATGAGGAACGGGCGAGCCCCCTTGCCGACCGCGACGAAGTCCTCGTGGAAGGCGCGGTCGGCCGGTTCGCGGCCCGGCTCGAGGCCGTCCTGCGGGACCGGCGCGAGTACCCGCGGCGCGAGCACGATGTCGTGCTCGGCGGCCTTCGCGGTGAGGTCGTCGAACGGTGCGAACACCCGGGTCTGGAAGCCGAGGCAGACCGCGACGTCGGAGTCTTCGAGCAGCTGGTGCAGCAGCAGCGGCTTGACGGCGTCGACCAGGTCGGCCGCCGGGAACCAGGTGGCCATCCGGTGGAACTCGTCGCGGTCGAGGTCGAGCCAGTCGCCGCCGACGACACGGCAGCCGTCCTCGGTGCCGCCGCTGGTCCCGTCCACGACGAGGACCAGGAAATCGTGGTCCGGGTGGTGCTGCCGGTAGGTACGGGCGAGCACCCGCGCCGAGGGCAGACCGGCGCGGGTGACCACCGTGCAAGCAGTGGTCACCCGGCCGGCGCGCTCAGCCATTGGCCGGCAGCTCCGCGAGCTGGGCTTCCAGGATGTCGTCGAACGTCTTGCTGATCTTGTCGAGGTCGGAGCCGGACACCTCGATCCGCACGAGCGTGCCCTTGTGGACGTAGTGCGCGCGGATCACGGCGGGGTAGTCGGCCGACTTGGCGAACTGCGACGCCTTCACGCCGTCCGGCACCGAGCCGGAGTACGCCTTCATCGTGTACTTCGACCGCTCGAGGTCGGTCAGGTCGTCGCGCGCGACGTTGGCGGAGCTGCTCGAGGTCGTCTGCGCGGTGAGCACCAGCGCCTTGACCGTGTCCGGCAGCCCGGCGGCGGCCATCCGCACCTTCGAGGCGCCCGCGGTCTTGTAGATCGCGTTCTCCTCGGGGGTGAGGAACGCGGCGCGCTCGACGTCGGCGAAGGTCTGGATGTCGGTCTTCTCGCCGGGCGGGGCCGGGAGCTTGGCGATCTCCAGGTCGTCCTTCGGCCGCACGGTGCTGGTCGGCGCGGGCGGCACCGAGGAGCTCGCCGCCGGCGGGGTCGGCTGGTTGTTCGAGCCGGTGCCGAACACGAGGTAGCCGCCGACGCCGAGCGCGGCGACCACGAGCACCGAGACCGCGATGATCGCGAACTTCTTCTTGCCGCCGGAAGACGTGGTCTCGAAGGTCTCCGGGCCCTGGCTGACCCAGTCCGGGCCGGGCGACATCTGCGGGTACTCACTGGCGCCCCACGGCGGTGCCGCGTCGCCACCGGTGTTCCACGGCTGCTGCTGTGGGTGCTGCTGCTGCATCGGGAACCCGCCCGACGTCGGGCCGTTCGGCCGCAGGCCACCGGCGGCCATCGCCTGCGGCGGCACGCCCGGCACCGACGGCCCGGTCGCCCACGGCGGCTGGTACGGCGGCGACTGCTGCTGTGTGCCGGGCACCACCTGGGTGCGTTCGCCCCCGGCCGCGTCGGCGCTGCTGACGATCTGCGTCCGGTCCGCCTCGCTGCCACCCGGTTGCTGCTGCGGCTGCTGGGGCGGCGGGCTGACCGGTGTGATGATCTGGGTGCTGTCGGCCGCCGAGGCCCCCTGCGAGGCCTGCTGGGCCTGCGGATCGGCGTTCACTGCGGAGGACAGCACGGCGTCCCGTCGGGCCCGGTAGTCGTCAGCGGAGAGCTGGCCTGCCGCCAGCTCCTCGTCCAACCGGCGAAGTTCCTCCTGCCAGGACAAACCTGCCCCCTTCTTTGTCGCGGACCCGCGTTCGCAGACTCAGGGGACATTCTGCACGCAGGGCCGATCGGGTCCGTGGCCGAGGGTCGTTTCGTGACCCGTCCGCCGCGGGGTCGCGGGTGATGTGGGTGTGCTGTCCGGATCAGCCGGGCGGCAGGACCGCGCGCAACGCCATCACGAGCTGGTCCAACCGGGCGGTCAGCGGCGTATCGCTCTTCTTCTTGGGCTGCGAGACGCCGACGTTCACGATCATGCCGCCGGAGGTGTACCAGGTCGCCCGGACCTGGGTGTCGCCCGTGCTCCCGACGGCGGTGCGCAGGTCGGCCTGCACTTCGGCGAAGCCGTTGCTCAGCGCGCTGCGGTACAGCTGCTCGACGGCGGCTTCGGCGTTCGCGGCCTTCGGGGTCGGTGCCACCAGCACGAGGTTGCTGCCGGCCTCCACGGCCGAACCGCGGAAGACGACCTCGGTGGCGCCGCTCTTGCGCAGCACCTCGGCCGACGGCTTTTCGAGCACGCCGAGCTCGACGGCCCGGTCGAGCGACATGGTCGAGTTGGCGGTGTTCTGGGTGCCCGGCAGCTCCGGCAGCCGGTCCTCGACGCCGTTGAGCACACCGGACGGCGCGCTCGGCACGATCGACGGGCTGGTCGGCTGGTTGTCCGCGGTGGGCTCGTCCGAGCCCAGCCACATCGTGGCGCCGACGATCAGGGCGAGCACCACGAGCACCCCGAGGCCGAGGAACAGCCACGTGGGGCGCTTGCCGTCGGCGTCGCGGTGGCGCCCGCTGTCGGCGGGCGCGGCGTCCCGCTCCGGCGGGCTCGCGGTGCCGGGCGGGCCGATCGGTGGGAACCGGCTCGTCGAACCGTCGACCCGGCCTTCCACGGCCAGGTAGCGGGTCGGGGTGATGTCGGCCGGGCTGGGCGCGGTGGTCATGTGATCGGGCAGCGCCGGTACCCCGCTGGTCGCCGGCACCTGGTGCGGGCGGGGGCCCGCCGGGTTCGGCTTCCGGGCCCACGGCACCTCGACCCGGCTGGGCGGGATCGCGGGCGGGCGCGCGGCGCTGACCGGGTTGACCGGCGTGACCGGATGCGCCGGGTTCGTGCTGTGCCAGGAGGGGCGGCGCAGCGGAGCGGGCACCGGTGACGGCGCGGTCGAGCCGGACACCTGCGCCAGCAGTTCTTCACGCTGCCTGCGATGGTCCGCAGGCTCTATCCGGCCGGCCGCCAGGTCCGCGTCGAGACGGCGCAGTTCTTCCTGCCAGCTCATCGTTCCGACCCCCATCCACCGTTCGGGCAACAGTTTGGCACGCGCGGCCGACCTGCAAGGTTGCGGTTTGAGGTTGATCGGCAACGTAGCGCAAGTGACGCGCTTTCGGGAGTCCCTTCCGCCCCGGCGCCGGTTCGTCCCGGCACGCTGAAGATCAGGCGGGGTCCGGCCGTCCCGGTGGCGGCCGTGCGAGGCTCGTCGTGAAAGGCCGCAGTCCGGGGGAGGAGTTCCAGTTGGTGACCGAGGAGACGGCGCGCCCGGGGGACGTCGCCGGCCGCCTTCGCACCACCGGCGCGAAGGCCCGCGAAGCGGTCTTGGCCGTGCTCGCCGGGCTCGTGCTCTCGGCGCTGTTCAACCTCCCGGTCGTGCTGCACCCGAGGTCCCTGGTCACCGGCGAACCCGGCGACCCGCTGCTGCAGGCGTGGCAGCTGGCGTGGCAGCACCACGTCGTCACCACGGGCGGCAGTCTCTGGACGGGCAACACCCTGTTCCCGGCGAGCGGCAGCTACGCCTTCTCGGACTCCCTCCTCGGCTACCTGCCGCTGAGCGTCTTCGGTGACGGCCAGTACGCCGCGCTCCTGCGCTACAACGCCGCCTTCCTGCTCGCCTGCGCGCTCGCCTTCACCGGCGCCTACCTGCTCGTGCGCCAGCTGGGCGGAAACTGGGCGGCCGCGGCCATGGGCGGGATCGCGTTCGCCTGGGCGCCGTGGCGGCTGAGCCACATCAGCCACCTCAACATCCTGTCCAGCGGCGGGATCGCGCTGGCCCTGTTCGCGCTCGCGAGGGGCCACGGTTTCTCGCTGCGGCACGGGCGCCGTCCGGAACTGTCCCGGCCGTGGTGGGCCCTCGCCGGCTGGGTCGTCGCCGCGTGGCAGGTCACGCTCGGGTTCGCGACCGGGATGCCGTTCGTCTACCTGCTCGGGGGGATCGGCGTCGTCCTGCTGGTCGCCGCGGTGCGGCGGCGGCGCCCGTTCGGCACCCGGCTGGTGGTCGCCGACGGGGTGGGGGCCGTCGTGCTCGTCGTCGTCACGTACCTGATGACCATCCCGTACCGCCGGGTCGTCGACGAGTACGGGTTCACCCGCTCCTGGTCGGAGGTGCAGTACTACTCGTCGCCCCCGCAGGGGCTGCTGGCCGCGCCGACCGAGACCTGGTTCTGGCAGCACGGCCCGTTCAACCTGCGCAGCGGCGTCTTCGCCGACCCGGGGTGGCTTTCGCTGCCGGGCGCGCCCGAGAAACTGCTGTTCCCCGGGCTGGCGCTGCTGCTGCTCGCGGTGACGGGCCTGTTCGTCAGCGCCTGGCCGGTCCGGGTGCGAGTGGGCCTCGGGGTCTCGGCGGTCGTCGTGACGGCGTTCGCGCTCGGCTCCCAGTTCTTCGGCGGGCAGTTCACCTACTACCTGCTCTGGCGCTACCTGCCGGGCTGGGACGCGCTGCGCACGCCGGGCCGGCTCATGCTGTGGGTCATCCTGCTGCTGGCCCTGCTCGCCGCCGGCGCGCTCACGCGGTGCGCGCAACTGGCACGGGAGCGCCCGGACGCCCCGTACCTGCGGTCCCTGATCGGGGCGTCCCTGCTGCTGGCGCTGCTCGAAGGCGTGCCGGCCGAGCCCCACTCGCCGGTGACCGGAATCCCGCCGGACCTGGTGAAGGTCTTCGAGAGCTCGCCCCCGCCGTCGCTGCTGCTGCCGGTGACGCAGGGCCTCGGGGAGTTCAGCGAATACGTCTACCAGTTCTGGTCGACCGACGGCTTCCCCCAGCTGGCCAACGGCCACAACGGCCTGCTCCCGCCGCAGTACGACGAGATCATGCAGGCCGCGAAGACGTTCCCGGACACGCACAGCGTCGCGGTCCTGCGGAAGTACGGCATCCGCCAGGTGCTGCTGCTGAAGGCCGCGGCCGCGGGCGGGCCGTACGCGCCGGCGGCGACCCGGTCGCTCGGCGGCCTTGGCGTCACGCGCAGCGAGTCCGCGGACCTGGTCACCTTCACGCTGAACTAGTCCCGCCCGTCACCCGTCAGGCCCCCGAAACTGTCGTACATATGTTCTAAAATGGGCGTTGTACAGGGGAGATGCCGCCCGCGACCGCGGGTGGTGTGATGGAGGAAGGCAGGGCCATGGCCTACATCACCCTGCCCACGTTCGTGGGCTACAGCGCCAGCACCGGACCGTCGCGGTCGTCGTTCGTCCGGCGGCAGCGCCGGTTGTACGAGGCCCCGGCGCGGGCCGCGTTCAACTACTACCGGCGGGCGGCCAACGCCGTGCGCTCCGGACGGGCGGCGAACCAGGACGAAGTGGCGCTCCGGGCGCTCGTCAACGCGGCGGACGAGAAGACGAAACCGCACTACAGCGCCATCGCCGAGGGCTGGCTGCGGTACCTCGGCCGCAAGTCGCCGCGGCTGGTGGAGGTCGGTCGCGGCCGGTGCCGGCTGGGCGACCTCGAGATCGGCGTCAGCCCGCAGCTCGGCCTGCGCAAGAGCGACGGCCGCCGCTACGCGACCTGGCTCTACTTCAAGGAGGAGCCGCTGAGCAAGGCGTCGGCCCAGCTCGCGCTGTGGGTGCTGGAACAGGCGATGCCGGACATCCTCCCGGGCGGCGAGGCGCTGGTGATCGACGTCCGCCGCGCGAAGGAGTACCAGCTCTCGGCGCGTGACCGCGAACGGCTGCGGCCCTGGGCCCGCAGCGAGGCCTCGGCGTTCCTGACCCTCTGGGACGCCGCCTGAGACCGGGGAGGCGCCGGGCCCTCTCCCGGCGTCTCCTTGGTCGTCTTCTAGCATCGCCCCCGAGCGCTCAGGGGGGCGACGATGAGACTGATCGCGGGCAGGTACGCGATTTCGGCCGAACTGGGCCGTGGCGGGATGGGCGTCGTCTGGCGCGGCGAGGACCAGTTCCTCGGGCGGCCGGTGGCCCTGAAGGAGCTGGCCACGCCGCCGGGCGCCTCGCCGGTGCACCTCGAACGCGTCCTGCGCGAAGCCCGCACCGCGGGGCGGCTCAACCACGCCAATGTCGTCACGGTGTACGACGTCGTCAGCGAGCACGGCGCCACGTTCATCGTGATGGAGCTGGTGATCGCGCCGACGCTCGCCGACGTCGTCGGGCGCGAGGGGCCGCTGGCGAACGACCGCGTCGCCGAGATCGGCCTGCAGGTGCTGAGCGCGCTGGAAAGCGCGCACGCGGCCGGCATCGTGCACCGGGACGTCAAGCCCAGCAACATCATGGTGCTGCCCGGCGACCGGGTGAAGCTCGCCGACTTCGGCATCGCGCGGGCGATGGACGACCCGGGCCTGACCCAGACCGGCGGGGTGATGGGCTCGCCCGGCTACATGCCGCCCGAGCTGTTCGCCGGGGCCGGCCCGTCTCCCGCGTCCGATCTGTGGTCGCTCGGCGCGACCCTGTTCCACGCCGCCGAAGGCCGGGCGCCGTTCCAGCGGACGACGACGGCCGCGACGCTGCACGCGATCATGTACGACCGGCCGGTGCTGGAGCGCTGCCGCGGCCCGCTCGCCGACGCCGTCCTCGGCCTGCTCACGCAGTCCACTTCGGACCGTCTCGGCGCGGCCGGACTGCGGCGGCTGCTGGAAACCGCGCGCACCACGATCACCGACGCGCCGACGCGGGCCGTCGACCCCGGCGAGCTGCCGACGATCGTCTTCGAGCCGGTGACGGCGAAGGTCGCCGCGCCGTCACCGACCACAGTGGACTGGGAAGGGCCCCGGAAGCGGCGCCTGCCGTGGGTGCTGTCCGGCGCCGCGGTGGTGGTGATCGCCGCGCTGGCCGCGGTCTTCCTGCTCAAGCCGGACGGTACGACCCCGGTCGCCGCGGGCGCGCCGGGTCCCACACCGAAGTCTTCCGCGACCCCGACGACCACGAAGCACAGCAGCAGCAAGAAACCCACGCCGTCGCCGAGCACGTCCGCGAGCTCCACGGCTCCGACGTCGACCGCGGGGAAACCGGATCCGGTCAAGGTGCCTTTGGTCCGCTTCCACCAACCGGACGGCGGGCATTTCAGCGGGACGAAGAAGGTCGGCCCGCCGGGCGGCTTCAAGATGGAAGGCCTCTTCGGGGAGCTGGTCGCGACGGCCGAGCCCGGCACGCGGAAGCTGTTCGCCTGCAAGGTGAAGGACCAGAAGGACTGGTTCACCTCGCCCGACCAGAGCGGCAAGTGCGAGGGCCAGCAGTCGCTCGGCTTCCTCGGCTACATCTACGCCAGCCCCCCGACCTGGTCCGGTTCGCGGGCGCTCTACCGCTGCAACGCCGGCGCCAGCCACTTCGACTCGCTCGACGGCCGCTGCGAGGGCAAGACGAAGGAGTTCCTGCTGGGCTACGTCGTCGTCTGAGCCAGCAGGACACCGGCCACCAGGTCCGGCCGCGTGACGAACGGGTGGTGCGGCACCGCCAGCTCGACGACGTCGGTCGCGCGCGCCGCGTGCTGCCGCTGCGTCTCGGGCAGGGTCGCGAGGTCGTCGGCGCAGAGAACGTACGTCGACGGGATCTCCCGCCAGGCCGCGTGGTTCGCCCGCTGGCCGAACACCGCCTCGTTCTGGGCGGTGAGCCGGGCCGCGGCTTCGGCGTAGGTGGCGTCGTCGAAGTCCTGCGCGAACCGCGGCCGCACGAACTCCTCCCGGACACCCGCGGTGCCGTCGCCGTGGCTGAGGTGCCACGGCGGTGGCTCGCCGGGGCCGAAGTCCGCGAGCGCCTCGCCGGCGTCCGGCAGGAACGACGTCACGTAGAAGAGGCGCTGCACCGCGGGGTGCCCGGCGGCGGCCTCGGAGATCACCATTCCGCCGTACGAGTGACCGACGAGCAGCGCGGGTTCGTCCGAGGCGTCGAGCAGGGCGCGCACCGCCGCGGCGTCGTCGTGGAGGTCACCGCGCGGGTCGGCTTCGCAGCTCGGCAACACCGCCGCTGAGCTGCGCAAACCGTGCTTGGAGAGTACATTTGCCGTCGGTTGCCACCACCAGGCGCCGTCGCGGACGAAGGCCCCGTGGACGAAGATGATCCGCATGGTGACAACCTGACAGAACCCACCCGGTCGAGTGACACAGTTCGCGCGGAGCGGACGAGGACTGGACAAACCGGAGACCGAACACGAAGCTTTCGCGTGTTCTTTCGTGCCTGGCCAAGTCAGAGGTCGAAACAGTGAATACAGCCTGGGAAGCCGTCTCCCGCGTCGCCGACGAGCCCGCCTGGTACTGGGTGTACGACAAGCTGGCGTTCTGGCCGAGCACCTACGCCCACGCCTGGCCGGGGTTCCGCGAGCCCGCGCCGTCGCGCACCTGGGACCTCTCGCCCGGCGACCTCGACCGCGCGTCGGCGGAGTTCCGCCTCGGCCCGTGGGCGGTCGACGAGCACCAGGTCGCGTCCGTCGCGCAGGCCGCGTTCCGCGAGGTCTGCGGCCCGGACGACTGGCTGTGGGCGCTGCACTGGCAGCACCAGTCCTACCGCGTCCGGCCGCACCTGATGACCGAAGGCGCCCGCTGGCCGGTGCCGGTGTTCCCGCGCGCGGACTACCACCTGTTCCTGGCCAGGGACTTCTCGTTCGGCACCCTCGGGCACCCGTGGGAGCGCACGCTCTGCGTGTTCGGCGAGCCGCTCGTGTCGGCGTTCGAGCGCCTCGGCGAGGGGGTGCTGGGCAACGTCCTGCGCCGCGACGGGAAGCCCTCCGCGCTGGCCCGCTGAGCCCGGCATCTGCGCTGGTTGATCTCTTGCTACCGTTCTCCAGGTGTTCGAATACCACGGCTGGGTGACCATCCAGGCGACCGCGAGCGGCGATGACGACGCGGCGCTCCTGGAGCGCCTGGTCGACCGCGTGCACCGCGCGATCCGCGATGCGGGCGACTTCGACCTGGTCGACCTCCGCTGGAGCGCGGGCATGCCGATGCTCCACTTCGGCGGCTTCGACAAGCACGGCGGTGAACTCGCCCCGGACCTGCTGGAGATGTTCACCAGGGTCGGCGAGCTGGCCGCGGGCTCGTACGGCCTGCTGCACGTCTGGGACGACCAGGACACCGAGCACGACAACGACTTCCGCGTCTACCGCATGGCCCGAGGCCAGGTCACGGAGCGCGAAGACCCGCACCTGACCCCGGTGGCCCCCACGGTCCTGGACGTCTACGAGCTGTAGCCGCATCGCAATCCGGGCTGAGTAGTACTGCTCAAGACACCCGTGGGTGCTCGGCGAGACCGTGGTCACATGACCAAGTCCGGTTCGTCCGCAGCTTCACCCACCACCACCGCGTTCTACGCGCAGGCGGCCATCTCCTTCGGGCTCGCCCTCACCGCGGTCACCGCGGGGATCGTGTACCTGCCCGTCGACGGCTGGGTTCGCGGGTTCCTCGCCCTCGGCATGCTCTTCCTGGTCACCTCGGCGTTCACGCTCGCCAAGTGCGTGCGGGACAGACAGGACGAGACCTCCGTGGTCTCCCGCGTCGACCAGGCCCGGCTCGACAAGCTGCTCGCCGAGCACGATCCCTTCAAAACCACCGCCGTGTAAGCGAAGACGGCCACCCTCGCGGAACGAGGGTGGCCGTCCGCAAGAACGTCAGTGGCGCGGCACCCGCGGCCGTCCGCCCGGCTCCTGCTTCGGCGGCTTCTGGTCGGTGCCCGGGAACGTCGGCGCCGGCAGGTTCGCCGCCTCGTAGCGGGACAGCGTCAGCGGGCCCGACGTGTCCGGCAGCACCGGCGGCTGGGACTTGTGGTCGTTGAAGCGGAACGCCGACGTCATGTCCCCGAACGTCTTGCGGCGCCATTGCGAGATGTTCGGCTCCGCCACGCCCGTCACCTGCTCCAGGAACCGCAGCGTCGACGTGTGGTCGAAGTTCTCGCTGCACACCCAGCCGCCCGCGGTCCACGGCGAGATCACGATCGCCGGGACGCGGTAGCCGGCGCCGACCGGGAGGCCGTTGCCCGGGGTGCCGCCGGGGGACGTCTTGGTGACGAACTCGCCCGGCGTGCCCGCGGGCGGCGTCGGCGGGACGACGTGGTCGAACAGCCCGTCGTTCTCGTCGTAGTTGAGGATGAAGACCGTCTTGGCCCAGACCTCCGGGTTCGCCGCGATCGCGTCGATCTTCGACGCGACGAACGCCGCGCCCTCGGCCGGCGTGTACTGCGGGTGCTCCGACGCCGTCGAGGTGCAGATGATCCAGGAGACCGTCGGCAGCTTGTCGTTGCGCGCGTCGTACTCGAACTGGCCTTCGGGGCGGTGCGTGAGGCCGTTGACCGCCAGCGGCGAGTCGGCGGGCGCGTTCTTGAAGTTCGCGAAGTTCTCCAGCATGTTGCAGCCGTAGGTGTCGCTCTGCTCGTACACCTTCCAGCTGACGCCGGCCGCCTGCAGCCGCTCCGCGTACGTCGTCCAGGTGTAGCCGCCGGCCGGGGCCTTGTTGTCGAGGATCGGGCCGCCGTTCTCACCGTCGGGGTCGATCGTGCCGGTCATCCACATCATCCGGTTCGGCCAGGTCGGGCCGAACACCGAGCAGTGGTAGCTGTCGCAGATGGTGAACGCCTCGGCCAGCGCGAACTGGAACGGCAGGTCGGCGCGGGTGTGGTAGCCCATCACGTACGGGCCGTTCTTGCCGTCGGCCTTGCGGTGCGCCGGCAGCCAGCTGTCCATCTTGCCGCCGTTCCAGGCGTCGTGCTGGACCTGCCAGGCGTGCGACGTCGACGGGATCTTCTGCGCGTTGGTCGCGTGCGTGTCGAGGTGGAACGGCAGCGCGTAGCCCGCCGGGTTCTCGGCGTCCGGCTGGTAGAACACCGGCTTGCCGTTCGGCAGCCGCGCCGCGTGCGGGTCGCCGAACCCGCGGACGCCCGACAGCGTGCCGAAGTAGTGGTCGAACGAGCGGTTCTCCTGCATCAGCAGCACGACGTGCTCGATGTCCTTCAGCGAGCCGTGCTTGGGGGCGCCCTGGGCGAGCGCGCGCTGGACGTTTGGGGGCATCAGGGTGGCCGCGGCCGCGGTGGCGGCGACCCCGGCGGCAGATCCGAGAAGACGGCGACGAGTCAGTTCGGTCATGCCTGACACCCTCGTGCCCGGTTGTCACCCGAAAAGGTGGCAACCGGGGAACGAGAGCGGAACACGAAGTGAAAACAGTTGCCGAACCGGCACGAACCAGGTCAGAAAGTAACGTCCGAGCACTGGTAGAACGCGTTGGCTGTGTCGGCGATGTCCCAGACGGCGAGGATCATGTGCCGCCCGCTCTTGCCGGAGGGCAGCTTGCCGCTGTGCGACACCGACGTGCTGGGCTGCTGCCCGTTGAACGGCACGGTCAGGAACGGCGTGGTGTCCAGCTGCGCCCGGGTGAGCGGCGCCGAGGGGTTCCACCCGTTCTTGGTGACGAAGTAGCGGAACGACGTCGTCGAGTGCGCGGCGGTCAGCGTCCACTTGAACGTGTACGTCGCGCCGCTGGTGAGCTTGGTGGTCGGCCAGGTGCCACCGCGCTGGTCGTCGAGCTCGGCGAAGCGGGCGACGCCGGCGGAGCAGAGCTTCCCGTCGGCGGGGCCGCCGCTGGGGAAGTTCTTCGGGCCTTCGGTGCTCTGCGGTTCGTACTGGATGGCCCCGCAGTTGGTCACGGCCCCGGTTTTGCACTTGTACGCCCGGCTGGGCGGCGTGGTGGTGTACCCGTGTCCCCAGGCGGCGCCGGTGACCAGGAACGGAAGAGCGAGAGCGGCGACAACGGCGAGAACAAGCTTCTTGACCATGTGACTCCTCTCACAACAAGTACTCACCAGTGTGGAGAATTCACTTGAATGGTTCAGACCACTGTCCGGCCGAACTTCAAGCCGGGCCGCCTAGAGCGATTGGTCCAGACAATGGACCGAAAGACGCAAAGAGTAGCACCCACCGGAACACGGCAGTCCGGCAACGGCACCGTGGGGCTCCGGGGGCTCGGCCCCCGGGTGAAACGGCGAAGGGCCTGTGTCGACGCTTTCTGTCGACACAGGCCCTTCGGAACCTGAGCGGATGACGGGATTCGAACCCGCGACCCTCACCTTGGCAAGGTGATGCGCTACCAGCTGCGCTACATCCGCGTACAGCTTCCTTGCGGCTGCTGTGATGAGTACTCTATACCCTCCCGAAACCGCTCCGATGAGCGGGGTCCTCGGTCCCCTGACCCGGTGCTTCGGTGTCACAGCTGGCGTACAAGGGGTGACGACGGCTGTTTCCCTCCGTATGGTGTCCCCATTCGACCGAATGGGGAGAACCTTCGGGGGAGGAGGTGCCGGGCCGGATGACCGAGCTGGGCACGGTGCCGCCACCAGCGGCCTCGGAATCCGACGAGCAGGCACTGCTGCATCGGTTGCGAAACGGTGAGGACGCGGCGTTCGGAGAGCTGTTCGAGCTGCACGCGGCCGCCGTCCGGAGACTCGCGCAGAGCCTGGCTTCCGACCGGTCCGAGGCCGAGGACATCACCGCGGAGACCTTCTTCCGGGTGCTGCAGGCGCTGCGCCGGGGCGCCGGTCCCCGGGACTACGTCCGCGCCTACCTGCTGACCGTCGCCCGCCGGGTCTCCTGGGAGTGGCACGGCGCCCGCCGTGACGTCCCGGTCTCCGACGACGAGCTGACCTTCCGCGCCGGCGCCGGGGCGGACACGCACGCCCGCACCGCCGAGCACACGCTGATCACGACCGCGTTCACCAGCCTGCCCGAGCGCTGGCGGACCGTTTTGTGGCAGACCGAGGTCGAGGGCGAGCAGCCCGCCATGGTCGCCACCCACTTCGGGCTGAGCGCGAACGCCACCGCGGCGCTGGCCCGCCGGGCCCGCCAAGGGCTGCGCGCGGCCTACCTGCAGGCACACCTTTCGGTGAACCGCGGGCCGGACTCGTGCCGCGCGGTCGTCGAGAAGCTGGGCGGGTTCACCGCGGGCAGCGTCACCGGCGCCGAAGCCGAGCGGATCAAGGCGCACCTGCACGGCTGCCCGTCGTGCCGCGCCACCCAGGACGAGCTTCGCGACGTCTGCTCGTCGCTGCGCGCGCACGCCGGGGTGCTGGTGCTGCTGGTGCCGGCCGCGGGTGCCGCGGTCAGCGGCAGCGGGGTGCTGGCCGGGCTCGGTGCCACGGTCAAGGGCGTGCTGGTCGGTTCGAAGGTCAAGATCGGCCTCGCGCTGGCGTCGACCGCGGCCGTGGGTGCCGTGGGCGTCGCCGCCGGGCCGGTGCTGTTCGGCTCGTCACCGGTGCAGGACGTCGGGCTGACCGGCGGCGCGCCGGAGCTCGTGGTGGTGCCGCCGAGCGGGACGCACCAGCAGCCGCCGCCCCCGCAGAACCCGCGGATCGGCATCGGCGTGCTCAACGGCCGTGGCACCGGGATCACCGTCCCGGCCAAGTCACGGACCGGGGGACACCAGCTCGGCGCGAACGAGGTTCCCGGCGTGGCCGCCGGCGGTGACGTCCCGGCCGGCGAGACGAGCGGCGGGGACACCGGAGACGCCGGCACCGACGGGCTCGGCCCGCGCGACGACGAAGCGCCTTCGACGTTCAGCACGCCCGGCCACTCGTCGACGGCGCCGAGGCTCGACACGGAGACCTCGAGCCCGGATTGGACCATCACCGAGTCGACCGACCCGAACGAGCCGGAGAACGCACCCGAGCTGTCGCCGACCGGGCGTCCGACGGGTTCGCCGACCGAGACGACCAAGCCGGACCCGACCGGCGACGACTCCGGATCGACGAAACCGTCCACTGAGCCTTCGACCGAGCCTTCGACAACGGTGACGCCGACCTCCGGGAAACCGTGCTCTAGCAGCAGCGCCGAAGTCACCGATTCGGGCGAATCGCCGGATTCGGCCGCGACCGTGCCGTCGGGGTCCTGAACAGCGGTGATCAACTCCGCGGCGCGGGATGTCCGATTCCTCCCTCGCGCGCGCTGGGCCGCGCACGGTACCGTTGTCGTGCTCACCCTGCGGGCGGCCCGGGAGGCTACTGAATGAACCGGCTGGTGCGCGGCGAAGACGGCCGCGACTGGGTGGTCCGTGCCCAGATGGAATGGCGGGCTCCGGCGACCGCGGACGACTTCGAACACGACGTCGCGGGCAGCTACGGCCCCGGCATCGCGATGATCGTCGTGACCGCGCTGCTGGCCGTGATCCTCGTCGTGTGGACCCCGGACCAGGTCAACATCCCCGCGTGGGTGCTGCTCGCGCTGCTGCTGATCATCCTGTTCTTCCCGCTGCGGTGGATCCTGCGCCGTCCGTGGACGGTCGTCGCCGAGACCGAGGGCGACGTGACGGGCGACCGGCCGTCCGAGCGCTGG
The DNA here is from genome assembly GCF_044741685.1 of Amycolatopsis sp. NPDC088138. Taxonomy (NCBI): domain Bacteria; kingdom Bacillati; phylum Actinomycetota; class Actinomycetes; order Pseudonocardiales; family Pseudonocardiaceae; genus Amycolatopsis; species Amycolatopsis sp. NPDC088138. The sequence goes on along the minus strand of NZ_JBIUTB010000003.1, from coordinate 1,121,329 downwards.
GTCGGCACGATCCGCGGCATGTTCACCGTGCAGGGCGAGGTCAAGAAGATCTCCAAGACCATCCAGCGGCACTCGCTGCCGGACTTCGACGGGCCGCTGCACCCGGTCGAGTAAGCCGTACCGGATTTCGGCCGAAAGGGTGAGACTGACGGAATGCCCGAGCTACCCGAGGTCGAAGCGCTGGCTCACCACCTGCGAGAAAACGCCGTCGGCCAGACGATCTTCCGGATCGATGTCGCATCGCTGAGCGTGCTGAAGACGGCGACCCCGCCGTGGACCCAGCTGCACGGCCGCGAGATCACCGGCGCCACCCGGCACGGCAAGCACCTCGACGTCGTCGCCGGTGACCTGCACCTGGTCGTCCACCTGGCCCGCGCGGGCTGGCTGCGCTGGTCGGACGGGCTGGCCGCGGCGCCGCTGCGGCCGGGCAAGGGCCCCATCTCGCTGCGGGTGCACCTCGAGTCCGCCACCGGGCCCGGCTTCGACCTCACCGAGGCCGGCACGAAGAAGGGCCTCGCGGTGTGGATCGTCAAGGATCCGCAGGAGATCGCGAGCGTCGCGCGCCTCGGCCCCGACGCCCTCACCCTCGACGCCACTCAGCTGCGGGAGTTGTTCGCCGGGCGGAACACCCGGCTGAAGTGGGCGCTGACCGACCAGTCGCTGATCGCCGGTATCGGCAACGCCTACTCCGACGAGATCATGCACCGCGCGAAGCTCTCGCCGTACGCGACGATCGGCAAGCTCGACGACGGCGCGCTGGAAACCCTCGCCGAGGCGATCGTCGAGATCGAGTCCGACGCCGTCCAGCGCTCGGTGGGGCAGAAGGCGGCGCGGCTGAAGGGCGAGAAGCGCTCGGGCCTGCGGGTGCACGCCCGCACCGGGCTGCCGTGCCCGGTCTGCGGCGACACGATCCGCGAGATCTCCTTCGCCGACAAGTCGTTCCAGTACTGCCCGACCTGCCAGACCGGCGGCAAGCCGCTGGCCGATCGGCGGATGTCCCGGCTGCTGAAGTAGGGCCGATCCGGTGCGTGACATGCGTGGTCGCGACGTCACGCACCGGATTCCCCCATTCGGCGGCAGGTGCTCCGCCGTCGCCCGTCCCGGGGTCGGCGCCCCCACGGCCGCGGTCCCCGAAACCGCGCTCTTCCTGCCGGTTTTCCCGGAACCGGTGGAACAGGACCAGCCTCTCGCGCGTTGCCGACAGTGACCATGGGGGCAGCTACCCGACTCTTAGTAGGGTCATCCCCACCCTCGGTCGTCACGTTTGAACAGAAAGTGGGAACAGGCCTTGCACCCGGTTGGTCGAGCGCAGAGCATGGACGCCGTGTCCGGGTTTCCGCTTGAGCAGATCGTCCCGTGGGCGATCGTGGTGCTGCTCGTCATCGTGGTGGTCGTGCTGCTGTTCAAGCAGCGCAAGCCGGCCAGCGTCATCGAGGACGCCATGCTGCAGGCGGTCCACCGGATGTCGAAGGCGGCGCCGAACCTCCGCTCGGGCCTGGACGAGGACGCCGCCGACAAGATCACCACCCAGCTGCTGCAGATGCTCGACTGCGTCGCCGTCGGCATCACCGACAGCGAGGGCACGCTGCTGTCCTGGGACGGCGAGGCGAACGAGCACTACGTCGACCTCGTCGACGCCGTCAGCGCGGCCATCCGCAAACACCGCCGTGAGGTCGTCGCGCACGACCGGATGCCCTGCAACCACCGCGGCACCTGCCGGATGAAGACCGCGGTGATCGTGCCGCTGCTGGTCGAAGGCGAGACCGAGGCGGCGCTGATCGTCGTCGGCCGCACCCGCGGCCGCCTGGTGCAGATGGCCGACGCGGTCGCGCAGTTCGTCTGCACGCAGTTCGAGCTGTCCCGGCTCGACGAGTCGAAGCAGCAGCTCCAGCAGGCCGAGATCAAGGCGCTGCGCGCGCAGATCTCACCGCACTTCGTCTACAACGCGCTGAACACGATCTCCGCGCTGATCCGCACGGACCCCGAAGAGGCGCGAGAGCTGCTTCAGGACTTCGCCGACTTCACGCGCTACTCGTTCCGGACGTCGGGCATGTTCACCTCGCTCGCCGAGGAGCTGCGCAACATCGACCGCTACCTGACCATCGAGAACGCTCGCTTCGGCGGCCGGCTCGAGGTGCGGATGAAGATCGCGCCCGAGGTGCTCAGCGTGGTCGTGCCGTTCCTGATCATCCAGCCGCTGGTGGAGAACGCGGTCAAGCACGGACTGGCCAGCAAGCCCAGCGGCGGCTGCGTCACGGTGATCGCCCAGGACTACGGCACCGAAGCGCTGATCAGCGTCGAGGACGACGGCATCGGCATGGACCCGCGGCGGCTCAACGAGCTCAAGAGCGCGCACCGCACCGGTGCCCACGTCGGGCTCGGCAACATCAACCAGCGCATGCAGCAGGTGTTCGGCGGCGACTACGCGGTGATGGTCGAGACCGCGCCCGGTGCCGGCATGAAGGTGACGCTCCGGGTGCCGAAGTTCGTCCCCGGCGTCCGCCCGAACATGCCGGACTACAGCTCCGACGCCGACACGGGCGAGGCCGACGTCCCGTCGCAGGGCGGTCCGGCGCAGCTCAACGGCGCCGAGGCGAACGGCGTCAACGGCACCCGATCCGGCATCCTCCCCATGGGCTGAATCCGTCTAGCCTGGCTCCATGAGCGTTACCGACAAGCTGGCTTCGCGGATCCCGGGTCTCGCCGACCGGGTCGAGCGCAAGGACGTCGTGGCCGTGGTGAAGCTGCACGGTGTGATCACGCCGTCGCCGTCACCGCTGGCCAGGGGCGCGATCAACCTGACCGCGGTCGAGTCCGCGCTGACCAGGGCGTTCGGGCACGACCGGCTGAAGGCCGTCGCGCTGCTGATCAACTCGCCGGGCGGCGCGCCGACGCAGTCCGGCCTGGTCGCCGAGCGGATCCGGCAGCTGGCCGACGAGAAGGGCGTGCCGGTACTGGCGTTCTGCGAGGACGTCGCCGCGTCCGGCGGCTACTGGCTGGCCTGCGCGGCCGACGAGATCTTCGCCCACCGGACGTCCATGGTCGGCTCGATCGGCGTGATCAGCGGCGGCTTCGGGTTCACCGGCCTGCTGGAGCGCTTCGGCATCGAGCGGCGGCTGCACACGGCGGGCGCGAACAAGTCGCGCCTCGACCCGTTCTCGCCGGAGAAGCCCGAAGACGTCGAGTGGCTGAAGAAGATGCACACCCAGCTCCACGACCTGTTCGTGAGCTGGGTGAAGGAGCGCCGCGGCGAGCGCCTGACCGACACCGAGGACCTCTTCACCGGCGACGTCTGGCTCGGCGCGAAGGCCGCCGAACTGGGGCTGATCGACGGCCTCGGCAGCCTCCGCCAGATCATCACCGAGCGGTACCCGGACGCGGACATCTCGGTCGCCGAGCCGAAGCGCCCGCTGCTGGCCCGCCTCGGCGTCGGCGCCCCGGCGGCCGCGTCCGCGGTGCTCGACGCCGTGACGCAGAAGGCAGCCTGGTCCCGCTTCGGCCTCTGAGCAAGCGTCAGCCGTTCGGGCCCCCGGAAGCAGACTTGCGAAGACTTCTGAAAAAGTTCAGAATTGAGCCATGGCCACGACCGAGGTGCAGTGGAGTGAGCTGCAACGCGATCCCAAGAGTGTCGCGGCGCTCGCCGACGAAGGCGACGTGAGAGTTCGCCGTCGTGATGGTGCTGCCCTGCTCTTGACCAGGGAAGACCGGGCGAACTCGGCTTCGGAAGGCTCGGTGGCGGCGGCGCGTGCGCTGCGCAACGTGCTGGCTCACTTGCCGCCTGACGTGGTGGCGATGGCACTGCTGGAAGAGTTTCCGTGGGTGGACGTCCTGCCGGAGGCGGAGCAGGCACAGTTCGTCCGCGACTTCGCGCGAGCCTTTCAGGCTTCCGCGGAGCTCGGGCAGTGGTCAGTCCTCGCTCAGACGATCACGGAGTGGCGCAGTACCGCCGCCATTCACGCCGATCCGGCGCTCGCCGGCAAGCTCACCGGTCCGATCGAGGAGGACTTCGGTCCCGTCCCGGCCCCCGCGGACATCTGAGCGATACCCGCAAAACGCGGCGACCGCGTTGCGCCGCCGGCCCGACCCGGCGGCTGGGAGGCCCGGTTCGCGACCTCCGAGGCGGCGAAGGGTTGGGATGCCCTCTGCCAGGTCGCGAAGTCCAACACGTGGGAGGCGTGGATCGTCCTCACCGAAAGGCCACTGGCTCCGGAGAATCCGGCGCGCCAGCACCGGCTGATGGGTTCCTTCGCCACGCGTGAGATCGGTGGCCAGGCACTCGATCAGTGGCAGTACGAAGTGACCGCGGGTGGCCGGATCTGGTACTGCCCTGATCCATGCAGGCGGATCGTCTGGGTGGTCCTGGCGAGCACAGGACATCCGAAAGGCACCGAGTAACTCCCCTCGACGGCCCCTGTGGCCGCCGAGGTCTGGCTTCCTAAGTGAATCAACGCTAGGCTATGTGAATCAGCGCTAGGGGACCGGACCGCAAAGGAGCGGCGGATGCACCTCACGCAGACCCTCCACCAGGCCGTGCAGCAGGGCCCCGACCGGCCGATGACCGAGTACGGCGATCGCGTCCGGACCGTCGGCGAGGTCGCCGCCCGCGTCGCCCGGTTCGCCGGGGCGCTCAAGGAGCTCGGTGTCGGCGCCGGTGACCGTGTCGGCATCCTCGCCCTCAACTCCGACCGCTACCACGAGTACCTCCTGGCCACGCCGTGGGCGAACGCCGTGCTCAACCCGATCAACATCCGCTGGAGCCCGGCGGAGATCGCCTACTCGCTCACCGAATCCGACACGCGTGTGCTGCTCGTCGACGACGCCTTCGTCCCGATGGTGCCGAAGCTGCGCGAAGCCGGCGTGACCACGGTCGTCCACATCGGCGAGACGTCGACGCCGGACGGGATGCTGGGTTACGAAGACCTCGTCGCCGGCGCCGATCCGGTGGAAGACGCGCGCCGCGGTGGTGACGACCTGCTCGGCGTCTACTACACCGGCGGCACCACGGGTACGCCCAAGGGCGTTATGCTCAGCCACCGCAACCTGTTGACGTCGGCGCTGGGCAGCCTCGCCACCGGCCACTTCCTCACCGCCCGCGGGAAACTGCTGCACGCCGCGCCGATGTTCCACCTGGCCGACGGCGCGGCCTGGGCGGCCGGGCAGCTCGTCGGGGCGACCCACGTGATCGTCCCGATGTTCACCCCGGCCGGTGTGCTCGAGGCGATCAGCGGCCGGGGCGTCACGGACACGCTGCTGGTGCCGACGATGATCCAGCTGCTCGTCGACCACCCCGGTGTCACCGACCACGACCTGACGTCGATGAACCACGTCGTCTACGGCGCTTCGCCGATCTCCGAAGCCGTGCTCGACCGCGCCCGGAAGGTGTTCCCCGGCGCGGGTTTCGTGCAGGCGTACGGCATGACGGAGCTGTCACCGGTCGCGACGCTGCTGTCCGCGGAAGACCACGACGATCCCGCGTTGCGCCGGGCCGCCGGGCGGGCGGCGCCGCACGCCGAGGTCCGGATCGTCGACGTCGACGACGTCGAGGTGCCGCGCGGCTCGGTCGGTGAGATCGTCTGCCGCGGAGACCACGTGATGCTCGGCTACTGGAACCGGCCGGAGGAGACGGCGACCGCGTTGCGCGGCGGCTGGATGCACACCGGCGACGGCGGCTACATGGACGAGCGCGGGTACGTCTTCGTCGTCGACCGGATCAAGGACATGATCGTGTCCGGCGGCGAGAACGTGTACTCGGCCGAGGTGGAGAACGCGCTGGCCAAGCACCCGTCCGTGGCCGCGTGCGCGGTGATCGGCGTGCCGGACGAGCGGTGGGGCGAGCGGGTGCACGCCGTCGTTGTCCTGCTGGACGGCCGGGAGGCGGCCGGTGACGAGCTGCGCGACTTCTGCCGCGAGGCGATCGCGGGGTACAAGGTGCCGCGCACGTTCGAGTTCACCGACGCCCTCCCGATGTCCGGTGCGGGCAAGATCCTCAAGCGCGAGCTGCGGAAGCGGCACTGGACCGACGGCGACCGCGGGGTCCACTGAGTGTCCGCACCCGCCCGCGGCACCCGGCCGCGCAATCGCCGCGCGCTGATCGTGGCCGCGGCCGCGGAGCTGTTCGTCCGCCGCGGTTATCCGCACGTCGCGATGGGCGACATCGCCGACGCCGTCGCGATCGGCCCGTCCGCGCTGTACCGGCACTTCCGCGGCAAGCAGGAGCTGCTCGCCGCGGTGGTCGAGGACGCGTTGACCGCGCTCACCGTCACCGATTTCGCCGAAGTGGCGACGGCCACGCTCGATCGCCGCGACGTCGGGGTCCTGTGGCAGCGCGAGTCCCGCCACCTCGAGCCGGCCGAACGCCACCGCGTCGGCAGGCCCCTGCGGCGGCTGGCGCGGCAGCTCGCCGGGCAGCTCCGGGACGGGCGCCCGGAGCTGACCGCCGACCAGGCCGCGCTGCTGGCCTGGTCGGTGCTCGCGGTGCTGGTCAGCGTCTCCTTCCAGCGCGTCGACCTGCCGCGCCCGTCCTACGACGAGCTGATGACGTCGCTGGCCGCCGCGGTCGCCGCCGTCCGGCTCCCGGACCTGGGCGAACGGGCTCCCGAACCGGCCGTCGAGCCCGCGTCCCGGCGTGAGCTGCTGCTGACGACCGCGACCCGGCTCTTCGCCGAGCGCGGCTTCCACAGCGTGGCCATCGAGGAGGTCGGCGCGGCGGCCGGGATCGCCGGGCCGAGCGTCTACCACCACTTCGAGAACAAGGCCGAGCTGCTGATGACGGCCCTGAGCACCGGCGCCGACGCGCTCGGCGAGGGCCTGCGGACGGCGTCGCTGCCCGCGCTGCTGCGGTCCTACGCCGGGTACTCGCTGGCCCACCACGACGTCGTCGACCTGCTGATCACCGAGGTCGGGCTGCTGCCGGAACCCGAGCGGCACGAGCTGCGCCGCACCCAGCGCGAGTACGTCGAGGCCTGGGTCCGGCTGCTGCTCGACGCCCGCCCGGACCTGGGCCCGGACCCGGCGCGCGTGCGCGTCCAGGCCGCGCTCACGGTGGTCAACGACGTCGCCCGGACGCCGCACCTGCGTACGCTGCCGGGGGTTGAAGACGCCGTGCACGTCATCGGATCAGCCCTTCTAGGACTGTCCGATTCGAGTACTTCGGGGCACACTTTGTGACCTGTATCACTCTTGCTTCGTAACGCCTCTGGCGATCACCGCGTTCCGGGAGGTCTCCTCGTCAACGGGCTTTGTTGTGACCCGCAACAAATCCGGATCGACGAGGAGGTCGTCCCCGATGCCCCACTCCCGAAGATTCGCCCTCGGTGCCCTGGCCGGCGCCGCGCTCATCGCCATTCCGCTGACCGTCCCCGCGGCAGCGTCCATCCCACCCCCGGAATCCGGCTGGACAACGGTGTTCGCCGACGACTTCACCGGCGGCTCCGGCGCCCTGCCGTCCGGCTCGAACTGGATCGTCGACACCGGCCACGCCTACCCGGGCGGCCCCGGCAACTGGGGCACCGGCGAGATCCAGGACTACACGTCGAGCCCGTCGAACCTCGCCCTCGACGGGGCCGGCAACCTCCGCATCACGCCGTTGCGCGACGGCGCCGGCAACTGGACGTCCGCGCGGATCGAAACCCAGCGCGCCGACTTCAAGCCGCCCGCGGGCGGGGTCATGCGGATCGAGAGCCGGATCCAGATGCCGAACGTCACCGGCGCCGCCGCGCTCGGCTACTGGCCGGCCTTCTGGGCGCTCGGCGGCCCGTACCGCGGCAACTGGTGGAACTGGCCCGCCATCGGCGAGTTCGACATCATGGAGAACGTCAACGGGATCAACTCCGTCTGGGGCGTCATGCACTGCGGCGTCAACCCCGGCGGCCCGTGCAACGAGACCACCGGCATCGTCAACAACCGGGCCTGCCCGGGCGCGACCTGCCAGGCCGGGTTCCACACCTACCGCTTCGAATGGGACGCGAGCGCCAGCCCGCAGGTGTTCCGCTGGTTCGTCGACGGGCAGCAGTTCCACTCCGTCAGCCAGAACCAGGTCGACGCGACGACCTGGGCCAACATGACGAACCACGCCGGCTACTTCGTGCTGCTGAACGTCGCGATCGGCGGCGCGTTCCCCAACAACAACTCCGGCACCACGACGCCGGGGCCGGGGATCGTGCCGGGCCACCCGATGGTCGTCGACTACGTCACGGTGAGCACACGCGGCTCCGGCGGTGGCGGCACGACCACACCCACGACACCGCCGACCACCACCACGACTCCGCCGTCCGGCGGCGGCAGCGCGTACAGCACCATCCAGGCCGAGTCGTATAGCCAGCAGAACGGCCTCGCCAAGCAGACGACCACCGACACCGGCGGCGGCCAGAACATCGGCCCGGCCGGCAACGGCGACTGGGCGCTCTACCCGGGGGTGGACTTCGGGAGCAGCGCCGCGACCAACTTCCAGGCGCGGGTGGCGTCCGGGGCGGCCGGCGGGGTCAGTGGCCTGGTGGAGGTGCGTCTCGACAGCCTGTCCAACGCGCCGGTCGGCAGCTTCGCCGTCGGCAGCACGGGCGGCTGGCAGAGCTGGCGGACGATCCCGGCGAACACCAGCGCGGTGACCGGGGTGCACAACGTGTACCTGACGTTCACGAGCGGCCAGCCCGCCGACTTCGTGAACCTCAACTGGTTCACCTTCGTGCATTGATTAAGGGACCCGCGGGCGGCGCTGTCGCCCGCGGGTCTCCCCACTTCAGGCGGACGGGGGCTGGACATTGCACTCGGCAATGGGCAGGATGCGTTTCACTGTGAGTGCTCACGATGACACCCGGAAGCTCGTGGTCCTGGCTGTGGACGACGAGCCTCGAGGTCTGGACGAACTCGTCCACTGCCTGCGCAACAGCCCGCACGTGGCCAAGGTGTTCCCGGCGATCGACGCGTCGGAGGCGCTGAGGCTGCTGTCGACCGACGACCCGAGGCTACGCGAACGCAAGGACCGTGGCCTCCCGATCGTCGACGCCGTCTTCGCCGACATCGACATGCCCGGATTGTCCGGCATGGAGATGTCACGCGTGTTCGCCGCGCTCCGGCCCTCGCCCGCGCTGGTGTTCGTCACCGGGCACGCCGAAGAGGCGGTCAACGCCTTCGACCTCGGCGCCCTCGACTACGTGCTCAAGCCGTACCAGCAGGACCGCCTCGACCGCGCGATCACGCGCGTCATCGAGAAGCTGGCCTCGGCCGCGGCGCCCGCTCCCGGCGCCGTCGGCGGCGAGCCCGGCGTCAAGAACGACGACGAGGTCATCCCGGTCGAGCTGGCCGGCACCACCAAGCTAATCCCGCGCTCCTCGGTCCGCTGGGTCGAGGCCCAGGGTGACTACGCGCGGTTGTTCACCACCGAGGGCAGCCACCTGGTCCGCATCCCGCTGGCGCAGCTCGAAGAGCGCTGGGAGAAGGCCGGGTTCGTCCGGATCCACCGGTCGTTCCTGGTCGCCCTGCCGCTGATCACCGAGCTGCGGATGGGCCAGGGCGGCTACCAGGTCGTGATCGGCAACGAGGAGAAGGTGCTGCCGGTCAGCCGGCGCCACACTCGCGCGCTGAAGGACCGGCTGGTCGGTTCAGGCCGGAACGGCTGAGCCGGGGCCGGTCATGACCGAAGACTTCTACGACCGGCGCGCGAACGGCGTCCGCGAGCCCGATCCGACGCTGGGCAGACGCCCGCAGCGGCCGCTGCCGCAGCCCACCGAGCAGGCCGTCGTCGAGCCGCTGCCGCCCGCGCCGGACGAGCCGGCGAAGCACGAGCAGCACTCGAAACCCAAGCGCGAACGCGTCATCCTCAACGACCCGCGGCGGGGCGCCGGCACCCTGCGCGCCCGCGTCGAGCTGGAGGAACAGACCAGCTGGGGGAAGCTGCTCGTCCGGGACCACCTGGTGAAGGTGCAGCTGCGGACGGCGTTGCTGCTGTCCCTGCTGGTCGTCGTCGTGTTCGGGTCGCTGCCGGTGCTGTTCTACCTGCTACCCGGGTTCTCGCGGCTGACGCTGGCGGGCATCCCGGTGCCCTGGCTGATCCTCGGCGTACTGCCGTTCCCGTTCCTGTTCGGCGTCGGCCTCTGGTACAACCGGCTGGCCGAACGCAACGAACGCGCCTTCGTGGACATGATCGAAAACTAGTTCGCGCCACCCCGTGCGAGGATTCCTCCGTGCAGCTGAACCCGTGGGCGTTGACCGGCATCGTGCTGGTCGCCGTGGTGACGTTCTACCTCGGTCACCGGTCCTCGCGGTCCGCCACGAGCACGCACGACTTCCTGGTCGCGCGGCGCACCGTGCGGTCGCGGCGCAACGCCGCCGCGATCTCCGGTGAGTACCTGTCCGCGGCGTCGTTCCTCGGCATCGCCGGCATCGTGCTCAAGGAGGGCGCCGACGCGCTGTGGTTCCCGATCGGCTTCACCGCCGGTTACCTCGCGCTGATGCTCTTCGTCGCCGCGCCGCTGCGGCGCTCCGGCGCGTACACGCTGCCGGACTTCCTCGAGATGCGCCTCGGCTCGATCGGCCTGCGCCGGTTCTCCACGGCGTTCGTCGTGTTCATCGGGATCCTCTACATGGTCCCGCAGCTGCAGGGCGCCGGCCTGACGCTCGCGACGATCCTGCCGGTGCCCGCGTGGGCGGGCGCGGTCGTCGTGATGGTGCTGGTCGCGTTCAACGTGATCGCCGGCGGCATGCGCGCCATCACCGTCGTCCAGGCCTTCCAGTACTGGCTCAAGCTGTTCGCGATCGCCGTGCCCGCGTTCGTGCTGTGCATGGTGTTCTTCGCCGGCGGCGGCCCGGACGGCTTCCGCCCGCTCGGCACGGCCGCCCCGCCGGTCTTCACCACCGACACCACGGTCGACGTCCAGACCGACGTCACCCTGCACGTCGACTCGGACACGTTCCTCTACGCGTACGGCTACGCGGACAACGGCCCGGCCGCCGGGCCGACGCACTGGACCCCGCTGGCCCCGCACACGGTTTCCGAAGGCACCACGCTGAAGTTCCTGGCCGGCACGCCGGTGCCGGTGGTCAGCGACTCCGTCGCCGACAACGGGAACTGGCTGCACCCGGGCTCGGGCAGCCTGACCGACCTGTTCCAGACGTACTCGCTGATCTTCGCGACGTTCCTGGGCACCATGGGCCTGCCGCACGTGCTGGTCCGCTTCTACACCAACCCCGACGGCAAGGCCGCGCGCCGCACCACCGTGCACGTCCTGCTGCTGCTCGGCCTGTTCTACCTGTTCCCGACGCTGCTGGGCGCGCTGTCCCGGATGTACGTGCCGGAGCTGCTGGTCACCGGCAAGACGGACGCGGCGATCCTGCGGTTGCCCTCGGCGATGCTGCCGGGCATCGGCGGCCAGATCCTCGGCGCGGTCACCGCGGCCGGTGCGTTCGCGGCGTTCCTGTCCAGCACGTCCGGCCTGCTGGTGAGTGTCGCCGGGGTGGTGTCGACCGACCTGCTGCCCGGCCGGGTGCGGGACTTCCGGGTGGCGACCGTGCTGGTCGCGCTGTTCCCGGTCGGGCTGGCCGTCGCGCTGCGGCCGGAGGACCTCTCGCTGTCGGTCGGGATGACGTTCGCGCTCGCCGCGTCGACGTTCAGCCCGTTGCTGGTGCTGGGCATCTGGTGGCGCAAGCTGTCCTGGCCCGGCGCGCTGGCCGGGATGTTCGTCGGCGGCGGCCTGGTGCTGGTCGCGCTGGTCGTCAACATCGTCAGCGGCTACACCGGGGGCTGGGCGCCGTGGTTCGCGACCCAGCCGGCGTTGATCACCGTGCCGGTCGCGTTCGTCACGACGTATCTGGTCAGCCGGGTGACCGGATACGGCCGCCCGGACCACGTGCACGACATCATGCTGAGGCTGCACGCGCCGGACCCGCTCGGGTTCATGCGCGATCGGGCCGTCGCGCGGTTCGGTCAGGCCGAGGAGAAGACCCGCATCGCCGGTCGCGGGCGGCATCGTAAGTGATCTGCTGACTCGGCGTCAGAATGCATTACCCGATCGAGTGATCTCGTGTCCGCTAAACGGACATCCCTCGCGAATCTCAAGCGGAATTTCTACACAAGGTCAAGCGCCCGATTGGGGGCTTACCAACCACACCGTTAACTCTTTACGGTCCGTTGGCTTCAAACAGTACGGACAGTACGAGAACTTGGAAGGTGGAGATCCGCTGTGAGCAGCACCGAGGAAGACGTCGGTGGCGCGGAGTCGCAAACAGACTGGGAAAGGATCCAGGAAAGTCCCGAATTCACCGGCCTGCGCCGAAGGCTGCGCGTGTTCGTGTTCCCGATGACGGCGCTGTTCCTGCTTTGGTACCTGCTGTACGTGCTCCTCGCCGACTACGCGCACGGGTTCATGAGCACCAAGCTGGCCGGCAACATCACCGTCGGCCTGGTCTTCGGGCTCCTGCAGTTCGTGTCGACGTTCGTGATCACCGCGCTGTACGTGCGGTACGCCAACCGGAAGCTCGACCCGGTGGCCGACGAGATCCGTGCGAGCATCGAAGGAGAGCCCGGCCGATGAACCTCGCCGCGGGCGTGGAGGGTTCCAACTCCACCCTCAACATCATCATCTTCCTGGTCTTCGTCGCGATCACGCTGGTGATCGTGTTCCGGGCCAGCCGCAACACCAAGACGGCGTCCGACTACTACGCCGCCGGGCGAGCGTTCACCGGCCCGCAGAACGGCATCGCGATTTCCGGTGACTATCTTTCGGCGGCGTCGTTCCTCGGCATCGCGGGTGCGATCGCGGTCAACGGCTACGACGGCTTCCTCTATTCGATCGGCTTCCTGGTCGCTTGGCTCGTCGCGTTGCTGCTGGTCGCGGAACTGCTGCGCAACACCGGCAAGTTCACGATGGGCGACGTGCTCGCGTTCCGGATGAAACAACGTCCGGTGCGCGCCGCGGCGGCCGTCTCGACGCTGGCCGTTTCGTTCTTCTACCTGCTGGCGCAGATGGCCGGCGCGGGTGGTCTGGTCAACCTGCTGCTCGGCATCGACAGCGAACTGGGGCAGGACCTGGTGATCGCCGTGGTCGGCGTGATCATGATCCTGTACGTCTTGATCGGCGGCATGAAGGGCACCACCTGGGTGCAGATCATCAAGGCCGCGCTGCTGATCATCGGCGCGTTCGCGATGACGCTGTGGGTGCTGGGGAAGTACGGCTTCAACCTGTCCGACCTGTTCCAGGCCGCCGTCGACAAGGGCGGCAAGGGCGGTGCGGCGCTGCTCGACCCGGGCAAGCAGTACGGCAAGAACGGCACGACGAAGCTGGACTTCCTGTCGCTCGGCATCGCGCTGGTACTGGGCACGGCCGGCCTGCCGCACGTGCTGATGCGCTTCTACACGGTCCCCACGGCCAAGGACGCGCGCCGCTCGGTGGTCTGGGCCATCGTGCTGATCGGCATCTTCTACCTGTTCACGCTGGTGCTGGGCTACGGCGCCGGCGCGATCGTCGGGCCGGACAAGATCGCGAAGGCCCCGGGCACGACGAACTCCGCGGCGCCGCTGCTGGCGCTGGAGCTGGGCGGGCCGGTGCTGCTCGGGTTCATCTCGGCGGTCGCGTTCGCCACGATCCTCGCGGTGGTCGCGGGCCTGACGATCACGGCGTCGGCGTCGTTCGCCCACGACGTCTACGCCAACGTGATCAAGAAGGGCGCGGTCTCCACCGGCGGCGAGGTCCGCGTCGCGCGCATCACCGCGCTGGTGATCGGCGCGCTCGCGATCCTCGGCGGCATCCTGGCGAAGACGCAGAACGTGGCGTTCCTCGTGGCACTGGCGTTCGCGGTGGCGGCGTCGGCGAACCTGCCGACGATCCTCTACTCGCTGTTCTGGAAGCGGTTCAACACCCAGGGCGCGCTGTGGTCGATCTACGGCGGCCTGCTGGTGACGATCGTGCTGATCGTGTTCTCCCCGGCGGTCTCCGGCAAGCCGGTGGACGCCAAGACGGGCAAGAGCGCGTCGATGATCCAGGGCGTCGACTTCCACTGGTTCCCGCTCGACAACCCGGGCCTGTTCTCGATCCCGATCGCGTTCTTCCTGGGTTGGCTCGGCACGGTCCTGTCGAAGGAGCGCAACCCGAAGAAGTACGCCGAGATGGAGGTCCGGGCCCTGACGGGCGCGGGCGCCGAAAAAGCCGTCTCGCACTAGCACCATCCCGAAGGGGGCCTTCCGCACTAGTCCGCGGAAGGCCCCCTTCGCCGTGTCGACCCCCCAATCACACGTGATGCCCCTCCAATCACGTGTGATGCCTCCCCAATCACGCGAGATGCCCCTCCAGTCACGCGAGATGCCCTCCAGTCACGCCGATCCCGGCGGTGGATTCCGGCACGAACGGCCCGTTCGCACCCCTTCCGTCGCGAACGGCCCGTTCGTACGCACACCTCACACGCGGGCAACGCCCCGACGTGGCAGCATGGTCAACGTGGTGAGCCCTGCTGAACTGCCGACCGCCGAGGTCCGCGACCTGCCCCAAGACGGCCTCGTGCTGCTCGACGTCCGCGAGGACGACGAGTGGGCCGCCGGGCACGCGCCCGGCGCGGTGCACATCCCGATGGGGGAGCTGCCGGCCCGCGTCGGCGAGCTGACCGACCTGCCCGACGACCAGCCGATCCACGTGATCTGCCGCAGCGGCGGCCGGTCCGCGCGCGCGACGGCGTGGCTGAACCAGAGCGGCTGGGACGCGGTGAACGTCGCCGGCGGCATGGGCGCGTGGCACCGCGAAGGCCGTCCGATGGTCGGCGAGCACCCTGGCATCGACCCCGAAGTGATCTAGCCTTGCACCCGGGTCAGCCTCCGGCGGGACCGCCGTACCCACCCGGGTACTGGCCGCGCCCGGCCACGCCGCCGCCGAACGCGCAGCAGCTGCAGGGCCGCGCGCTGGCCGCGCGCCCGGAGCCGTACCCGTACCACCGCCGTCCGCACCACCGGCCGAAGCTGCGCTGGGTGGCGACCCCGCCGCCGGGTGCGTGGCCGCGTCGCCGGGCAGTGGCCCCCGAGCGCTACTACG
This sequence comes from Amycolatopsis sp. NPDC088138, assembly GCF_044741685.1. NCBI lineage: Bacteria > Bacillati > Actinomycetota > Actinomycetes > Pseudonocardiales > Pseudonocardiaceae > Amycolatopsis > Amycolatopsis sp. NPDC088138. Next base: position 1,106,321 of record NZ_JBIUTB010000003.1, on the reverse strand, counting down.
GCCCGCCGTCCTACCCGGTGCCGCCGCGCTGGGGCTTCCCGAACCTGGTCTGGCGACGTCCGACGTCGGTGCCCGGCACGGCTTCCGACGGCGTTCGCCCGATCGACCGCGTGCGGGTCCTCAGCCGCAGCCTGGTCGGCATCCTGTTCGCGTTCGCCGTGCTCTCCGTGGTCGCGGCCGGAGCCGAGATCTGGCGGTACGTGCTGCTCGTCCAGGGCCGTGACTCCGCGCTGACCCGCTCGGTGGTCGCGTTCTCCGACGGGTTCGTGCTCACCGCCGGCCTGCTCGCCTCGATCCTCGCGCTGCTGCCGGCGGGGCTGTCGGTCTGGTGGCTGCTGGTCGCCCGGCAGGCGGCCGCCGACAGCTCGGGCGACGACCCGCCGCGGCCGGTGTGGCAGGTGCTGGTCGGCATCCTGGTGCCGGTCGCGAACCTGCCGATGGCGCTGTCGGTCGTCGGCGAGCTGGAGCACGCGGTGCTGGGCCGCCCGCGCGACGTCCGCCCGAAGCCGTCCCGTCAGGTCGTCGTCTGGTGGAGCGCCTGGCTGCTGAACTGGGTCATGCTGGGCGTGACGATCGTCTGGCGCTTCCGCACCGACGTGCAGTCGATGGCGGACAGCGTCGTCCTGGTCGCGGTGACCGACCTGGCCGCGGCCGCGCTCGCGGTGGTGACGGCGCTGGTCGTGCGGCGGTTCACGGCGTTGCTGGCGCCGTCCGACGCGATGGACCTGCGCGACCTGCGCGTGCTGAAGGTCGACGGCGCGCCGGAGCCCGAGCTGCGGACGAAGCGCCCGGCCGGCGCCGCGCGCTAGTACCGGCCGAAGACCGGTTCGAGCTGGTCGAAGGCCTGTTCCGCGATCGGCCAGACGGCGTCGGCGATCTGCTTCCTGGGCTCGTCTTCGAGCGTCCGGTCGAAGACCTCCTGGAAGAGCACCCGCAGCACGGTCGTGAGGTGCGCGGCGGCCAGAACCGGCTCGAGCTCCTGCTCGGGATGCCGGCCGATCAGGAGGTGCGTGAGCGCCGCTTCGCGCTCGCGGTGCATCTCGTGCAGCGCGTTCGTCAGCACCGGGCTGTCCTTGATCATCCGCACGAACCCCCGGCCCGAAAAACCGACCAGCGCGTGTTCGGCGCCCAGGGCCTCGAAGTAGAGCTCGCGCGTGTCGTGGAAGGCGCTGTCGCGGATCAGGGTCGCCGGCCAGGCCGCGAAGTCCTCGCGGATGTCGAAGACCAGGTCTTCCTTGCGGGGGAAGTGGTTCGTCACGGTCATCTTGGCCACCCGCGCCTCGGTGGCGATCTCCGCGATCGTCACGTCTTCGAAGCCGTTGCGGATGAACAGGCCGGTCGCGACGTCGGAGATGTTCCTCCTGGTCTCGTGCTTCTTCTGGGCCCGGAGTCCCTCGCTCATGCCGTCACTCTACTGGGTCGAACCCAAACTTGTGCTTGACCCAATGAGTGTGTTCGACCTAATCTGAGGTCGGACCTAACGAAGGGGGGTGGGCATGACGACGGCAGTCCGGCCGGACAAGGCGCTGTGGCGGCTCGGCGGCGTGCTGATCATGGGTGCGGTGCTGTCGATCCTCGACGCGACGATCGTGACCGTCGGGATCGACTCGATCGCCCACGACCTCGGCAGCCCGTTGACCACCGTGCAGTGGGTTGCCAGCGCGTACCTGCTCGCGGCCTCGGCGGCGATCCCGCTGTCGGGCTGGCTGACCGACCGGTTCGGCGGCCGCGCCGTCTGGCTGACCGCGGTCGCGCTCTTCACGGCGGGCACGCTGCTGTGCGGCTTCGCGTGGTCGGCACCCGCGCTGGTCGGGTTCCGGGTGCTCCACGGCCTGGGCGGCGGCCTGATGCAGCCGGTCGGCCAGGCGGTGTTCGCGCAGGAAGCGGGCCCGGCGCTGGGGCGCATGATCGGCGTGATCACGCTGCCGGCCACGGTCGCCCCGGCCCTCGGCCCGATGCTCGGCGGCGCCCTCGTCGCCGGCTTCGGCTGGCGCTGGATGTTCTTCGGCATCGTCCCGCTGGGCGTGGCGACGTTCGTGTGTGCCCGCCGTCTGCTTCCGGCCCCGGAACCGGGCGGGGTGCGAGAACCCCTCGACGTCCGGGGGATCGCGCTGCTTTCCCCGGGCCTGGGCGCGTTCGTGTACGGCTTGGCCGAAGGCGTCGTCGTGGCCACGCTCGCCGGAGCGGCGTTGCTGCTCGCGTACGGCGTCCACGCGGCCCGTGCTCGATCGGCGGTACTGGACCTGAAGTTGTTCCGGGACAGGGGTTTCGCGGTCGCGAGTGCGAGCACGTTCCTGCTGGGCGCGTCGCTGTACAGCTCGATGTTGCTGCTCCCGCTGTACTACCAGCAGGTGGAGCACGCGAGCGCGTGGCAGGCGGGCCTGCTCCTGGCGCCGCAAGCGGTGGGCTCGGCAGCGGTGCTGCTGGCGGGCGGTCGTCTCCTGGCGCGCTTCGGTCCCCGCACGATGATGCTGGCCGGGATCGCGTTGTCCCTGCTGGGCACGATCGCGTTCACACAGCTGGGTTCGTCTCCCGACGGCGTCCTGCTGACCGTGTCCCTTCTGATCCGCGGTGCGGGCCTGGGCGCGGCGACAACCCCCGGCATGACCACGCTCTACGGCTCCCTCGAGCGATCCCGCATCCCCCGAGCGGCGAGCGCGTTCAACGTGGTCAACCGCATCGGCGGATCGCTGGGTACCGCGCTGCTGGCGGCGATCCTCCACAACGAACTGGCCGGCACCACCGCCCCCACGGCGTTCGGCACCACCTTCACCTGGGCCCTGGCGCTGTCGGCCCTGACCCTCGTCCCCGCAGCGTTCTTCCCGAAGTCCTCAAGTCCGAAGAGGAGCATCGCGTGACCTTCCGCCTCCTGAGCGTCCACGCTCACCCCGACGACGAGTCCAGCAAGGGCGCGGCAACCCTCGCCCGCTACGCCGCCGAAGGCGTCGACGTCCTGGTAGCCACCTGCACCGGCGGCGAACGCGGCGACGTCCTCAACCCGGCCCTCGACCACCCCGAGACCTGGGCCGACCTCCCGGCCATCCGCCGCCGCGAGATGGCCGCGGCGGCCGAGATCCTGGGCGTCCGCCAGCAGTTCCTCGGCCACCCGGACTCCGGCCTCCCCGCCGACGGCGAGCCACCACCCGAAGGCTCGTTCGCCGCCCTCCCGCTCGAAGAGGCGGCAGCCCCACTGGTCGCCCTGATCCGGGAGTTCCGCCCGCACGTGGTGATCACGTACGACGAAACGGGCGGCTACCCCCACCCGGACCACATCCGCACCCACGAGGTGACAACCGAGGCCTTCACCGCAGCTGCCGACCCCACCCGCTACCCAGGCACCGGCGACCCGTGGCAGCCGCAAAAGCTGTACTACCAAGCAACCCTGAGCCGAGCGTGGTTCGAGGCGATCCACCAGGCGACCCTCGCAGCCGGCCTCGAATCAGCCATGGGCCCGGTCCTGGACGAACTACCACCCGAAGACAAACTCCCGATCACCACCAAAATCCGCTGCGAGAACCACTTCGCAACCCGAGACCGCGCACTCCTGGCCCACACCACCCAGGTGGACCCGGCCCACCCGTTCTTCACCCACTCCCGCGAAATAGAGCGGGAGGCCTGGCCCTTCGAGGACTACCACCGAGCCCATCCAGCCCCAGACTCCAGCCTGGAAACGAACCTCTTCGCCGGCCTAACCCCATGAGCGCCCCCAACACACTCAGCCCACGGCGCACCAATCCGGTTCGTCTCGACCACTGGATCGCGTGCCGGCCCAGCCATCAAGGAGGCACCAAGACCACGGTTCGCAGATCCGCCCGCCGTGACCACAGCTCCGTCCGCGACTGGCAGCACTCGCGGATTCGCCCGCCGCGGTGTGCCTCCGCAGGCCCCGGCCGAGCATTTCGCCGCGGGACCGGGCGCCGCGACCACGGCCAAGGCCGCGACTCGAGGCTCCGCAACTCCGGCCGCGGTGCGCCACCTGCCGTGAGGGAGCAGCCTTTTCGCTCAGCCGGGCAAGGGGTGACCAAAGCTCACGTCGTGCCACTTGGTCACCTGCAACCGCGACCAAGGCCGAAGTCGCAACATGGGGCCGCCCGCAACCGCCGCGGTGACTCCACCACCCCACCGCCCGGCGCGACCCGCAGTAACCCAACCCACGGAACCGACCACCCCAGCTGGCTTTCCACCAGCCGTGAGGCCACAGCTCAAGCCGTAACCCGCAGCTCCCGAATCACGAACTCCGGTCGCCGCGGCGGCGTCTCCACCACCCCACCGCCCGGCGCGACCCGCAGCAACTCAACCCACGGAACCGATCACTACAGCGGGCCTTCCACCAGCCGTGAGGCCACAGCTCAAGCCGTGACCCGCAGCTCCCGAATCACGACCTCCGGTCGCCGCGGCGGCGTCTCCATCAGCCGCTGCCCGCCTGGCGTGACCCGTGGCAACCCACGGATCCGGCTACTGCGGCCTCCCACCAGCCGTGAGGTCACACCTCAAGCCGTGACCCGCAGCTCCCGCAACCCCCGAATCACGAACTCCGGTCGCCGCGGCGGCGTCTCCACCAGCCGCAGCCCCGGCACCTTCTCCGTCAACGCGGTCAGCGCCGCGGCGATCTCCACCCGAGCGAGAGGAGCGCCCACGCAGTAGTGGATCCCCATGCCGAACCCGAGGTGCGCGTTCGGCGTTCGGCCGATGTCGAGGCGGTCCGGGTCCTCGAACACCTTCGGGTCCCTGGCCGCGGCTCCCAGCAGCGCGCCGATCTTCTGGCCGCGTGCCACCACAAAGCCGGAGATGGTCACGTCCTCGGTCGCCGTCCGCTCGAACAGCTGCAGGGGCGCGTCGAACCGGATCAGCTCCTCCACGCACGAGTCGAGCAGCGCGGGCGTGGCCAGCAGCCGGTCCCACTGGTCACGGTGGGTGAGGAGGGCCGTGATGCCGTTGCCGAGCACGTTGACCGTCGCTTCGTGGCCGGCCATCAGGAGCAACACCGCCGTGGCGACCAGCTCGTCCGGGGTCAGCTCACTCCTGAGGAGGTCACTGATGATGTCGTCGCCGGGAGTGCCGGCTCGGGCAGTAGCCACTGACCGGACGTACGAGACGAACTCCTCGGCGGCCTGCTCGGCGGCGTCGCGCTCCGCCTCGGGGAGGCCGTACTCGTACATCTTGACGATGGCGTTGGACAGCTGCACCATCCGCGGCCCGTCGGTGCCCGGGACGCCGAGCAGCTCGGCGATCACCGCGACCGGCAGTGGCTGGGCGAGGTGCTCCAGCAGGTCCGCGCTGCCGTCGGCGGCGATCGCCGCGGCCAGGTCGTCGACCATGCGGGCGGCGAGCGTCGCGACCATCGGCCGCAGGCGCTGGACGTGGCCGCGGCCGAACGCGCCCGCGATCAGGCGCCGGAGCCGGGTGTGGGCCGGCGGCTCGTTCTCCAGCAGCGAGTTGCGGTGCAGCAGGTTGAACGAGGCGAACCGTTCGAGCGGCTGCGCGTCCTGCCAGATCCGGCCGAGGCCGCGGTGGCGCAGCACCGCCGACGACGCGGCGTGGGACACCGTCAACGCCAGGCCGAGCCCGTCGTGGAAATGGACGTCGCCTTGGGAACGGAGGGCTGCGAAAGCCGGGTAGGGGTCTTCGAGAAACTCAGGATCGCGGGGGTCGAACACGTCGCGAGACTAACCCTTCGATAGCGTTCCAAGCCGAGCCAGAGGAGGCAGCAGTGGGCAAGGGCGCGCGCAAGAAGGGTCCCAAGCAGGCGTCGGACCGCAAGCCGAAGGTGCGCGACGTCTTCGTCGGCCAGCCGTTCGAAGGCCTGGCCGCGGAGCCCGAGCTGATCGCGCTGCGGGAGTTCGTGCCGTCCGCGACGGCGAAGCTCACCCTCGTCGACGGCGGTGACGTCACCCTCGGCACCGTGCTGCCGATGGCCGCGGCCGCGTTCGTCCGCTCGGACGGCGAGCGGTACCTCGGCCTGCAGGTGCAGACCCGGTCCTCCGACATCAGCCGCGACCTCGGCCGCTCCCTGAAGTGGCTGCTGGACGCCAAGGAGGGTGACGTCCTCGGCGTGCCGGACACGACCACCCCGCCGTCGGCCGACGAGAACGCCCGGCTGCAGGACCTGCTGACCCCCGGTGCCGACCTGGACGTCACGCTGCACAGCGACTTCGCCTGGTGGCTGCCCGAGGACGCGGACGCCACCGGTGACGTCGCGGTGTCCCTCGAGCGCGCCAACGCCGCGATCATGCCGACCGAACGGCTCGGCTCGGGCGCCTACTGGGTGCTCGCCGGCGACAAGGCGCACCTGCGCTGGGTACGCCCGGAGCCGGAGAACCTGCTGCTCCAGGCCCTGGCGCGGCTGTCGGCGGCCGGTGAGCTCGGCCTCGGTGAGGGCTCGCGCTACGCGGGCTCGTTCCGGGCGCACGGCCTGCTCGTCCCGGTGTGGGACCTCGACACCGAGGCCCACGCCCGCGAGTGGGCGGACACGAAGGACGCCCTCGGCGTCCGCCTCGAGACGGCCCTCAAGTCCCTCGACGCCGAGCCGCTGAACGCCGCCGAACGACGGGCGCGCGACGGCCTGATCGGCCGCCAGCTCACCCTGCGCTGATCCGATCCAGCACGACGAAGGGGCCGTCCCGCGAGGGACGGCCCCTTCGTCGTGCTGGATGAGCGTTCAACCAGGCATTATGTGGCGCACGAGACACCGCCGCCGGATCGCGCCGGTGGGACCATTCTCACCGTGATACTCCACATCTGCGGGGCGGCCGAGTGGGCCGAAGTGGGCGAAGGCGGCGAGTACCGGGCGCCGTCGCTGGAGGACGTCGGGTTCATCCACTGTTCCGACTTCGGCACGGCGCACCTGCCGGCCAACGCGCTCTACCAGGGCCGCACCGACCTGGTGCTGCTCGAGATCGACCCGGCGAAGCTCGGGGTCCCGGTCCGCTGGGAGGACGGCGAGCCGCCGCACCCGGCCGGGATCTGGTTCCCGCACGTCTACGGGCCGATCGCGCGTGACGCCGTCGTTGATGTCCACGAGTTCACCGTGCAGGCGGACGGCGGCTTCCAGCTGCCGGAGTCGCTCGCGCTCCGCTGACGCGGAGCGCATCACAGCGTCTCCGAATTCGTGCGGGGACGCGGGCAACCTGAGGGGGTTGTGATGCGTGTTGGGGAGGAAGGTGACTCGGCTTCTGGCTACCCGACCCCGATGGGAGGCGATACGGTGACCGCTGCGGCACCCGTCTTCACCGGGGGAGATACCTGGGTGACCAGCGCAGGCCGAGGGAGGGCCGCGACGTTGCCGGGTGAGTTCGCCGACTTCGGGGACTTCGTGCAGGCCACACTGCCGGGGTTGCTGCGGTACGGCCACGCGCTCACCGGCAATCCGCACGACGCGGCGGACCTGGTCCAGACCGTGCTCGAGAAGATGGGTTCACGCTGGGCCTACGTGCACGACAAGACCGGCGACCCGCTGGCCTACGTCCGCCGCTCGATGGCGAACGCGCACGTCAGCCGCTGGCGTCGGACCCGCCGGGAAAACCTGGTGGCCGATCTGCCGGACACCAGTCCGCACGTGCCGGACGACCCGTTCGAGCACGAGCCACTGTGGCGCGCGCTACGAACACTGCCGCCGCGGCAACGCGCGGTGATGGTGCTGCGTTACTACGAAAGTCTCTCGGAAGCGGAGATCGCGAGTGCCCTGGGCGTCACGCAGGGCACCGTCAAGAGCCAGGCAAGCAAGGCGATCGCGTCGCTGCGGATGAAGCTGAAGGCGACCGACGGCGAAGGGAGTGAAGCAGGTTGAACATCTCCGAGGACGAACTGGAGCAGCGCCTGCGCGCCCTGTTCGCCGATGAGCGGCTCGACTTGCCTCCGCCACCCGACGCCGGCACGGTGATCGTCGCGGGCGCACGCCGACGTCGTCGGCGTCGTCAGGGCGCGCTGACCGTGGCCGGGGTCGCCGCGGCCGTGGTGGTCGTCGCCGGCGGGCTCACCATGGTGCGCCTCCACACCGAGGAGGGCACCGCGGTGATAACCGCCGGCGGGTCCTCGATCAGCGTCAAGCCTCCCGAGAACCTCACACCCGGCCGGCCGCCCCAGTCGTCGATCGGCGCGCCGACCAGCACGAACGACATCGAAGCCTCCTCGCCACCGGCTTCCGCGCCCTCGCGGACCGTGCGGCCGCCGTCGGCCCAGCCGCCGTCGAAGCTCGCGCCGGTCTCGACCGGGCCGCTGCTCGCGTCGGACGGCTTCGGCAACATCAAGCTCGGCATGTCCGAGGCCCAGGTGAACGCCCAGGGCGTGACGCTCAGCGACGCCCAGCCCGGCGGGAGCTGCACCACCTACACGGTGCAAGGCAGCGGAGTCCCCGCGACGGCGACCGTGGTCATCTCGAAGGCCGTCGGGCTCACCGTCGTCACCCCGGCGCAGACGGCCCACACCCTCGAAGGTGTCGGCGCCGGATCCACGAAGGACCAGGTGCTCGCCGCCTACCCCGAGGCCAAGGACGAGCCGGGCGGCGTCGTCGCCCCGGCGCTCAGCACGTCGGAGTACCACTTCCGGCTCGACGACACCGGGGTCGTGCAGACCAGCCTGATGAGCCTCAACCAGGACTGCGCCGGCTGACCGGCGCCGCACACGGAAAACCCGGGCTGTCCACAGGGGGAGAGCCCGGGTTTTCGTTCTTCGTGGTGGGAAGCTGTCAGAGCGCTCCGCCGGCCACCGGCGGCATCTGCGCGTCCGCGCCGGCGTCGCCGACGGACTCGCGGTGGAGGTGCGCCTCGACCTCGAACAGATTGCCGTTCGCGCGCTTGACGATCGTCAGCAGCGTGTTCATCTGCGAGATCTCTTCGACCTGCTCCTTGAGGAACCACTGCGTGAACTGCTCGCTGATGTAGTCCTCTTCGGCGCGAGCCGCCTTGGCCATCGCGGAGATGTCGGTGGCGACCTCCTTCTCCTGCTCGAGCGCGAGCTCGATGAGCTCGGTGACGCCGGAGAAGTCGTTGCGCACCTCCCCGGTGCCGGGGATCTCGACGTGGTGGTCGCGGTCGAGCATGAACTGCACCAGCGCCATCGCGTGGTTGCGCTCTTCGACCGACTGCTTGTAGAAGTGCTTCGCCAGCTGCGGGAGGTCCTCGGCGTCGAACCACACCGCGAGCGCGATGTACTGCTGGGACGCGTTGAACTCGTTGTGGATCTGCGCCTGCAGCAGTTCGTAGAACTTGGAGCGCGGTTCTTTCTTGTTGATGAGGGCCATGCCCATAACGGTACGTCAGATTGTGAATCAATGCCACTTCAGAGTGGTGATCTACCCCCTATTAGGTTACCATTCCTAAAGAAAGACGAACCTAATTTTGGTAAGCCTTCCCTAAATCATCAATGCCATTTAGGGAAGGCTTACTTTAATTCACAGGGGATCGCGGCGCACCGGGCAGGACATGCAGCGCGGGCCGCCCCGGCCGGAGCCCAGCTCGGACCCGGTGATCGGCAGCACCTCGATGCCCGCCGCCTCGAGACGCTCGTTCGTCTCGACGTTCCGCTCGTAACCGACGACCACGCCGGGCGCCAGGGCGAGGGTGTTGTTGCCGTCGTCCCACTGCTCGCGTTCGGCCGTGACCGGGTCCAGGCCGGTGTCGATGACGCGCAGCCGGTCGATCTCCATCGCCTCGGCCGCGGCGAGCAGGAACGGCGCCGGGCCGGCCACCTTCACGCCGCCGTCGCCGGTCGGGCGCAGGGTGAACGCCGTCAGCGAGTCGCGGGCCAGCGGGTACATCACGACCGCGTCGGCGTCGACCATCGTGCACACCGTGTCGAGGTGCATGGTCGCGCGGGACTGCTCGATCGGCACCGCCAGCACCGTGTGCGCGATGCCGTCGGCGAACACCGAACGGGCCAGCGACTCGGCGCCGGCGGCCGTCGTCCGCTCGCCGACGCCGATGGCGAGCACGCCCGGCGCCAGCAGCATCACGTCGCCGCCTTCGATCGGCGCCGAATGGGCGCCGTACGCGCGGGCCGCGTGCCGGAAGTACGGGTGGTAGGCGTAGATCAGGTCCAGCACGGCCGTTTCACGACGCCGCGCGGGCATGGTCAGTGACGAAATCGCCACCCGGTCGGCGATCCACGCCGACGAGTCGCGCGTGAACAGCAGGTTGGGCAGCGGGTCGACGGCGAAGTCGTGCGGATGGTTCATCATCCGCACCAGGGACGCGCCTTCGGCCGAGGGCAGCTCCTCGAACGTCATCCCGGCCATCAGCACCTCGGCGAGGCCGGCCGCGTCGACGCCGGAAAGGTGCGACCGCAGCGAGTCGGCCAGGTCGCCACCGAGGCGCCGGTCGTCGACGGCGGCGTGCACACCCGCAGCGTGCGCCCGGACGTCTTCGAGCGCCGTGCGCAGCGCGTCGGCCAGCAGCAGGACTTCGACGCCGCGGCCGCGCAGCACGTCGGCGAACGCGTCGTGCTCGGCCTGGGCCCGGTCGACCCAGGGGATGGAGTCGAACAGGAGCTGGTCGTTGTTGCGGGGCGTCAGCCTTTTGAGCTCGTTGCCGGGCCGGTGCAGCAGCACCGCGCGCAGGGGTCCGACTTCGCTGTCCACCCGGGGAGGTGTCGTTTCGTCGATCACCACCCGAGCTTAGTCAGGGCAGCCAGGAAAGGTGACCCTTAAGCAGGGCATACCCGACGAAGGACACGAAGTCGAACAGGGTGTGCGCGGCCACCAGCGGCCACAGCCGGTTGGTCTTCTGCCACAGCCGCCCGAACACCAAGCCCATGACGAGGTTCCCGACGAACCCGCCGAAGCCCTGGTACAGGTGGTACGACCCGCGTAGCACGGCGGCGCCGAACAGGGCGTTGTTCTCGCGGACGCCGAGCTGGCGCAGCCGGGTCAGCAGGTACCCGATCACCAGCACTTCCTCGGCGAAGGCGTTGCCGAAGGCCGAGAGCGTCAGCGAAATCGGCCGCCACCACGTGTCGTTCAATGTGGACGGTTGCACCGCCAGGCTGAAACCCAGGTGGTAGGAGATGAAGTACAGCGCCAGCCCGGGAATCCCGATGACGGCGGCGAGCGCGACGGTCAGCAGCGCGTCACGGCCGGGCGACCGGCGGTCCAGTCCCACCTGGGTGATCTTCACGCCCGCGCGCCACAGCAGGTACAGCCCGAGCGCGCCCCAGCCGACCAGCTGAGCGGCCGACAGCAGCTGCTTGAGCAGGTCGATCAGGCTGGCCGCGGCCTGGGGCACGTTGAGCTGGACCTGCTGCTGCGACAGCGGCGCCGACTGCAACAGCGAGTCCACAAGGGACAGCAGGCTGCGCACGCCGGACAGGCCGAGCGTGATCCCGAAGACGATCAGCAGCTCGATCTTGATCGCCTTGCGCTCGCGCGGGTCCTCGATCGCGTCCGGGAAGTCCGGGCGGGCCGGGGCCAGCCACGATCGCGCGGTGAAGGTCATGGCCGCACGCTACCTTCGGGGTATGCCCAGGACTATCGCCACCAACGAAACCGTCGACCGCGCCGAGCTCGTCGAGTTCCTGTCCACCCGCCACCGCGCGATCCTGCTGACCACGAAGGCCGACGGCGGCCCGCAGCTCTCGCCCGTCACCTGCGGTGTCGACGCCGAGGGCCGGCTGGTCATCTCGACCTATCCGAAGCGCGCGAAGATCGTGAACATCAAGCGCAACCCGCAGGTCTCGGCCTGCATCCTGTCCGACGAGTGGAACGACCGGTGGGTCCAGCTCAACGGCACCGCCGAGGTGCTGGACATCCCGGATTCGGTCGAGCCGCTCGTGGACTACTTCCGCAGCATTTCGGGCGAACACCCGGACTGGGACGAATACCGCGAAGCCATGGTCAAGCAGGGCAAGAGCATCATCCGCGTGACGATCGAGAGCTGGGGCCCGCTCGCCAAGGGCGGCTTCCCCGCCGAACTAGCCTGACGCGCCCCGCAGGAACGGGCAGCCGACCAGCCGCCGCAGCTCCATCGCGAGCTGCGGCGGGCTGTCCACCGACTTCGAGAACGCCAGCCGGACGTCGTGGTCGCCGACGTCGGACTCGACGCGCAGTCGCAGCCCGAACCGGTCCAGCCCGAGCGGGCGGATGCGGCCGCCGCGCAGGTCCGCAGGCAGGTGCTTGGCCAGCTGCTCGACGACGTCGGAATGGTCGCTCTCGAGGTGCCGCAGCCACTGCGCCTCGTAGTCGTGGAACGGGTCCGGCGTCGCGGCGCTGAACATGTGCGGGCGCAGCGAGTGGGTGCCTTCGGCGTCGGCGAGCACGAGTGACGCCGGGGTGAGCCGCAGCAGCGTCAGGCCGTGGCCGACGTCGAGCAGCCGCTCGTCCGGCCGGGATTCGGCGATCGCCACCGCTCGCGCGCGGGCGGAGACCGGCGAGAGCGGCCGCAGCCAGCCGGTGATCCAGAGCAGGCCGCGGATCGGCTCGCGCAGGTCGACCGGCGCCTGGTCGGCGAGCTCCACCATCACGGCCAGCTCGCCGCGCTGGGTCTGCTTGCTCGCGCGGACCATCGGGTGCTCGTCGGGCAGCAGCACGCTCACGCTGCCGCTGTGGTGCACGTGGTGCAGGACCGGGACGACGCGCTCGGACTCCAGCCCCGCGCGTTCGCAGGTGGGCATCAACGACGCCGGGCCGTTGCGGGTCGCGATCGTCTTCGCGCGCTCGGCGGGGTTCGGTGCCGGCGGGCGGCGGATGGATGTCGGTGCTTCGGTCACGGCTCACCTCCTACTTAGGTGAGCCTAACCTGAATCCTTTGGTCTGGGTAGTCGCTCGTTCGCGGAGTCCGTCACGGCTCGTTCCGCCGAACGGAGCATCCGGTAACGCCGATGACCGGTTCACCGAAAGGGTCGGTGACCAGTGTCGACACGGTGGGGGCTCCACGTGCAGATCGTCCCGGCTCACAAGCGCGTGCGCGCGTTCGAGTTCGACCCCGCCATGCCGTCCGGCGCCATGCCGATCTTCGGCGAGTACCTCGACCGCATCGGCCGGACCATCACGAACCAGCGGCTCGCGGGCTGGCCGTTCGTGCTCCTCGGCTTCTCCCAGTTCTTCACCGGCACGGGCATCGCCATCCCGGTGTTCCTCATCGTGCTGTTCGGCTTCTTCCAGCTGTTCTGGCTCCACCGCGGCCGGGTCGGGGTGCCCGAGAAACGGCTCAAGCGCGAGCGGTTCCGGCGGGTGGACGTCGCCGCGGACGGGCTGGTCGCCAGCGGCCGGACCGTCGGCGTGCGGCTGCCGGACGGCCGGTGGCTGCGGGTCCGGCTGGACGAGGCGTTCCGGCTGCTGCTGGCCGGTGACCGCCGGGTGTGGCTGCTGGGCTCGGGGCCGAAGGTGTTCGTCGGCTTCCCCGGTGTCGTGCGGGTCCGCCGCGCCCGGATCCACGACACGCCGCCCGCGCACGCCGTCGCCGTACCGCAGACGGCCTGGTCCGCGTCGCCGCGGCTCGACCCCGTGCTCGTCGCGCACCGCCGTCGCCGCGCCCGCGAGCTGTGGGAAGCCGCCGCGTTCCTGCTGGCCCTGGCCGGGTTCGCGACTTGGGTGCGGCTCGACTTCCCGGCGGACGACGGCGCGACCGGGTTCGTCGTCCTGGTGTTCACCGGGCTCGCGGTTCTCGCGCTGGCGGCCGCGATCGCCGTCGCGCTGCGCTCGGTCGCCTACCTCGGGCCGCAGCCGGCGGACCACTGGACCGAGCTGCGCGCGGTGCCGGACGGGCCGGTGCGGGTGAGCCCGCACGGCTCCGCCCGGGTGAGCGGCCTGACGATGCTCGCCGACGGCCAGGTCATCCCGTTCCGCATCCACGACGCCGACCCGTCGACGGCCGCGAACGTCGCGGCGACCGGACGCCTGTGGATCGCCGGCGTCCCGCGCCCGGGCCGGTCCGCGACGGGTGTCCCCGGCTACCCGGTGCTGGGGACGGTCCGGCTCGGCTGAGCCGGCGTGCGGTCGTGGCGCGGGAGCAGGAACGGCGTCACGAGCACCAGCACCCCGGCGATCCCGATCGCGACGCGCGGGCCCGTCAGTCCGGCGAGCAGCCCCCAAGTCGCGGTGAGCGCGGCGATGCTCGCCTTGGTGCTGACCGACCACGCCGACAGCGTCCGCGCGATGCGGTCCGCGGGGAGCTGCTCGAGCCGGTAGGTGGCGAGCACCGGGTTGAACACGCTGCAGAAGAAGATCAGGCCGAGCTCGACGACCATCACGTACGCGAGCCCGCCGGCGCCCGTGGGCAGGAACGCCAGTGCGAGCAGCCAGCACGCGCGCAGCACTCCCGACGTCCACAGCACGGTGTGCCGCCCGAACCGGGCGACGAGCCGCGGGGTCAGCCGCGAGCCGGCGAGCCCGCCGAGGCACGGGACGGCGTACGCGAGCCCGTACTGCACGGGCGTGAACCCGAGCTGACCGAGCATGAGCACGGCCAGCAGCGGCTCGGTCGCCATGATCAGGCCGTTGAACAGGAGCACGTTGAAGAACAGCGGCCGCAGGCCTGGATGGGTGAGCACGAAGCGCCACCCCTCGGCCAGGTCCCGCGCGCGCAGCCGTGCCGCGGTGCGTGCCGGCGGCGGTTCCGCCCCGCCGATCGCCCGGATCCCCAGCGCCGAGAGCAGGAAGCTGACGGCGTTCGCGACCACCGTCGTCACCGGCCCGAGCAGCCCGAACGCGGCGCCGCCCAGCGGCGGGCCGAGCGCGGTCGCGGTCCAGGTCGTCGACTCGAACCGGCCGTTCGCGACGAGCAGGTCCTCCGGCGGCACGAGCGCCTTCAGGTAGGCGCCGCTCGCCGACGTGAAGGCGATGTCCGCCGCGGCGACGATCACCGAAACGACCAGGAGCTGCCCGAAACCGAGCCAGCCGAGCGCGTAGGCGGCCGGCACGCTGATCAGGGCCACGAACCGGACGACGTCCATCCCGACCATCACCGGCCGCTTCCGCCGGAACTCGATCCACGGCCCCAGCGGCACGGCCACGAGCGCACCGACGGCGGGCCCGGCGGCGGCGAGCGCGGACACCGCCACCGGCCCGGCGTGCAGCACGAGGATCGCGAGCAGCGGGAAGGCCCCGAACCCGAGCCAGGTCCCGAACGAACTGACGGCGTAAGCCGTCCAAAGCCACCTGAACCGCGGTCCCAGCGACCGCCTGCGCATCACCGGGAGAGCAAAGCGAACAAGGCGCCCGCGGAGCAAACAACCACCGTGGCGGCGAGCCACAACCCGGCGTTGTGAACCTGGAGTCGGTCCGTGGACATCGATGCCGTGCGCACCTTCGCCGCCGCCGCGGACGCGGGCCGGTTCCAGGACGCCGCCGCCGACCGGTCGGTCACCCAGCAGGCCGCGGTGACGGCGAGGCGTTCCTGCCGCACGCTCGCGAACTGCTGCTGGTTCGACGCCGAGACCGCGGTCGCCGCGGTGCGGGACGGCTCGAACGACGCGTCCTTCCGCGCCGTCGTCGCCTTGTCCGGCGGCGTCGCATCGATGGCGGTACTGGACGAGCCGCTCCTGCTGCTGTGCGGCCCCGCGCACGTGCCGGCGACGGCGCCCGCGGTGACACCGGCGCAGCTGGCCGGGCACCGGATCTGGATGCCCGGCATCGTGCCGGGCACGGAGTGGGCGACCTGACCCGCACCCGGCGCTGGCCGCCCTCCGCACGCACCTGCGACCCGGCACGAGAGCGGCCGAGCTAGGTGATCTTCTCCCGGGCGTTGCCGTACGACAGGCGCAGCGCCACCCAGCCGTCACGCTCCCCGGCGCAGATTTCTTCGACGGTCTCCACCAGCACGGCCGCCGCGCCCGAGGCGGCGTAGTTGCCGTGACGGGCGGCGAAGAGCGCGACCTCCTTCTCGATCGCGTAGCGCGCTCGCGTCCGGCTGGTCCAGTTCTCCTTGTACCCGCCGAGCGCGCGAACCCCGTTGACCAGCACCGCAAGCGACCCGACGGCGGCGATGATCCGCGCGTCGATGGCGAAGGCCGCGAGCGCGGGAATCGTGGCGGTCACGACCAGGCTCGCCATCTCGACCACGGAGTGCCGCCGCCGCGCGGCCCACGACGACCGCTGGTACCGCCGCCACTCGGCCAGCACCGACGGCGGCACCGGCTCGTCGTCGACACCCTTCGCGTCCAGAACCCACTGACTCCGCGCGATCGTGCGCGACTCTGCCTTCATGGGAGGGAAGTTCACACCAGAGGGTGATCCGGTCAAGCAGCGGTCCACCGCTCGGCCGTGCGCACCAGAGTTGTCCACACCCGCCTTGCCTTGTGGACAACTCCTTCAGCCAGACCGATTCCCGGCCCCTTTGTCACCGGCCACCGATAAACTGGACCCGGGGTCGCCCCCCTGGGAGCGGCGGGGGATGTCTGGTTCCACTAGAGGCCCGCCCGCGGCAAAATCCTTGCTAGCCCAACGATCGACGCGTCGCCTGTTCCGTTTCCAGGACTCCCTGCCGGATTCCCTCCAGCTGGTCGCTCAGCTCGCGGACCGCGCCCGTGTCCACCGCGAAGTCCGTGGTCGCCGCCGTCAGTTCCGCGACCCGCGCCACCAGACTGTCCAGACCCAGCGCGCCTGACTGCAGCTGTGCCAGCAGCTTGTCCCGCGCTCCCGACAGCCGGGCGTGGACGTCAGCCTGCGCCTGCACCGCGCTCAACGCCGACTCGAGATCACCGCGGACGTCCTCGTGGGCCGACTTCAATTCCCCTTTCAGGCGGCGCTTTTCCCGCGCGACGGCCTCGAGATCGACGCGGGACAACGCCTTTCCCGTCGCCGATGCGCGGCCGGCCAGGCGTTGCAGGGTCGACAGTGTCTCCTGGACCACCGGTTCCATGTCGGCGACGCGGTCGGCGAGGGGGCCCGAGTCCAGGGAGTCGCTCAGCGAGCCGAACCCCTCGGCGGCGTGCTCCGCGCGTTGCAGCCAGTTGGCTTCGGCCGATCCCGGCGTGACGTCCAGGACCCGCGCTTCACGAGGTGGAGGCTCGCGAGTGGCGACCGCGACGCCGGCGCGGGCGGCCAGCACCGCGATACCCACGCCGAGTGCGGCGACCACCGGCAGCTGCACGGCCCACGCCACCCCGGCCGACGCGGCGCCGAGGAACAGCCCCCACGGTTCGGCGAGCTCACGAGCGAACTTCATCAGAAGTTCGAGATCACGGACGTGAAGACCTGGTTGATCGAGTCCGGTTTGGACGAATCGTATTCCGACCCCTCGGTCGACTCCGCGATCTGCTTCAGCACGTCCTGGTCGGCGTCGCCGCCGTAGGCGATGGTGAACAACCGGACCGTCTCCGCGTTGCCCTCGGGCCGCAGCTGCGGCAGCAGGTGATCGAGGTCGACGCCGCCGGAGTCCTCGTTGCGGCCGTCGGTCAGCACGACGACGGCGTTGATCGCCGTCGGGTCGACGTGCGCCTTCATGTACTCGTACGCGGCCAGCGACGAGTCGTACAGCCCGGTGCCGGCCTGCGGCGTGAGCCCGCTCAGCCGCGACGCGAGCGTCTCCTTGCCGCCCGTGCCGAGCGCCTGGACCGGCAGCAGCTCCTGGTAGTCCCGGTCGCCGTCGAGGTGGGTCGAGAACTGCCAGAGCCCGACCTGGTCCCGCGGCACGAACTGGCCGAGCGCGTCGATCGCGGCCTGCTTCGCCAGGTCGATCTTGCTCTTGCCGGTGCCCTTGACCTCGTCGCCCATCGAGCCCGAGACGTCCACGACCAGCAGCACGTTCGCCTTCTTGCGCAGCTCGGTCCAGGTGGTCAGCAGCTTCGACAGCACCGTTGGCGACGGCGGCTGCAGGAAGCTGATCTTCGCGTCCGGCTGCGCGCCGTTGGCCGTGGTCACCTGCGGGCCCGGCTTGCCGTCGAAGGACCGGAAGCCCAGCGCGGCGAACTTCTGCTGCGTCTCCGGCCCGCGCAGGTACCCGAGGAAGTCCGCGGCGATCTGCTTGCGCGTCTGGTCGGCCCAGTTCAGCGTGACGAACGGGTGGTCGGAGTTGAGCGTGCCGTCCGACGGGTAGATCGCGACGATCGGCACCTTCGGCGGCGCGTGCTGGCCGACCTTCGTGGGGTCGTTGGTCGGGTTGCCCTGGTTGTAGCCGATCAGCGAGCTCTCCTCGACGGTCACCGCCGAGATGTACGACAGCGCGGCACCCCGGTCGTCGGCCTTCTGCAGGTTCGTCAGGAAGGTCAGCGTGTTGTCGCCGTAGTGCACGATCGCCTGCTCGATGTTCGTGACGAACTGCTTCGCCTCGGGCTTCTCGAGCGCGGCGGCGGTGAGGTCCGACGACGTCCCGGTCGCGGCGTAGTACGCGCCGATCGTGGCGTTCAGGCCGGCCGTCGAGATGTTCGGGTTCGTCTTGCCCAGCCGGAACTTGCCCCACTCCGGGTGCCCGAACTTCGCCCAGCCGGCCGGGTCGGTGGCCAGTGACGCCAGGTCCTTCCAGCCGATCGGCTTCGCCGGCCAGCCGAGCGCCTCGGCCATCGGCTTCGGCATCGCGATCGTCAGCGGTGAGTTCGCGATCGACTCCAGGTTGCCGTCGGGCACGATCGAGCCGGTGTCGCCCTTGGCGTTGACGCGCAGCAGGTTGACCCAGCCGCTCGCGGCCGGTGTCCAGACGTCGGGGCGCGGGCCGTCGGTGGCTTCGTTCCAGCCGTTCGCCAGCGCCAGCATCGCGATGCCCGACGATTTCGACTTCACGATCACGTCCACACAATGTCCGGCGACCGACCGTCCGGAGTAGGCTTTTGCGGCTTCTTGGACGATGCCGACCTTTTCCGGGGACGACGCGACGTTCAGCGCAATCGCGTCGTCACCGGTGCACTTCGGAGCGTCAGCCTCGTCGGATCCGCTGGTCCAGGCCCGGATTCCGATGATCAACCCGGCCGCCACCACGATCGCGGCGATGAAAGGAGGAATTTTTCTTTTTCTTCGAGCAGGCTGGGAATTGATCATCGAAAATGCCCCCTCCGCCGACCGGAAAGTCCATTATCCGGCCGGCGGGGGAGCACTGGGGGCGCGTTGCCGAAACTTGACTATCCCTTAGGGCCGCGGCGCGACCACGTCCACGCGTAACCGGGGTCTTCGGACGCGTCGGCGGCCTCACCCAGGTCGAGCGGCGCGAAAGTGTCGACCATGACGGCGGTTTCGTCGAAGAACTCCGCACCGATCGACGCCTCCGCCGCGCCCGGCTGCGGGCCGTGCGTGAAGCCGGACGGGTGCAGCGACAGCGAGCCGACGCCGATCCCCGAGCCCTTGCGGGCCTCGTAGTTGCCGCGCACGTAGAACATCAGCTCGTCGGAGTCGACGTTCGCGTGGTTGTAGGGCACCGGGATCGAGTCCGCGTGGTAGTCGACCTTCCGCGGGCAGAAGGAGCAGACCACGAAGTTCGGGCCCTCGAACGTCTGGTGCACGGGCGGCGGCTGGTGCACACGGCCGGTGATGGGCTCGAAGTCGTCGATGTTGAACGCCCACGGGTACAGGCAGCCGTCCCAGCCGACGACGTCGAAGGGGTGCGTCGCGTACGTGTAGCGGGTCAGCCCGGCGCGGTGGCGCACGAGCACCTCGACGTCCTCGCCGTCGGCCAGCAGCGGCTCGGACGGCCCGCGGACGTCGCGCTCGCAGTACGGCGAGTGCTCCAGGAACTGGCCCTTCGCCGACAGGTAGCGCTTCGGCGGCCCGATGTGCCCGCGCGCCTCGAGGACGAAGAGACCGACCTCGCCGTGCGGGAGCACGCGGTAGGTGCACGACGTCGGGATGACGAGGTAGTCGCCGTCGCCGACCTCGAGGCTGCCATAGATCGTCTCGACGGTCGCGGAGCCGCCCTGGACGTAGAACAGCTCGTCGCCGGCCGCGTTGCGGTACAGCGGGCTGGGCGCGGTCGCCGTGACGAACCCGATGGTGACGTCGGCGTTGCCGAACAGCCGCCGCCGGTCGGTCACGGCGTCGGTGTCACCGCCGAACTTGAGGTCCTGGGTCTTGAACGCCCGCGGCTTGAGCGGGTGGTTCGGGGTGAGCGAGCCGCGGTCCTCCTCGACGGCGACGGCGTCGACGATCGCCGTCGGCAGTCCGCGGTGGTAGAGCAGCGCGGAGTCGGCGGAGAAGCCCTCGACGCCCATCAGCTCCTCGGCGTAGAGCCCGCCGTCCGGCTTCCGGAACGCGGTGTGCCGCTTGTGCGGGATTTCGCCTACTCGCCGGTAGTAAGGCATCGACGTCCCCTTCTGACGTGTCCGTTGTGCGAACGATTTTGTCCTCATGTCGTACGCTACTAGCGTGTCATTCGTGTCAAGCGCTGTGGAACTCACGCCCCCCGGCCCCCGTGGGATTCCTCCCCTGTTCGCGAGGCTCGTCGACGACTCGGCGCTGTTCCCTCCGGGCGATGCGGCCATGCCCGAAGCCCTGCGCGCGCATTTCGCGAGCCGGGAGTCCGAACACGCAGGTGTACTGGGGGTTTTTCTCTGTCAGGCGTCCCGGCTGCCGGAGCTGATCACCGAGTTGATCAAAATCAAGCCGAAGCAGCCGCTGCCGCTTTCCTTGATCATCGACACCGGTCTCGGCGGGGTGCCGAAGGCGATCTCCATCGTCGAGTCGCGCAGTGAGCTGCTCGCGCTGCGGATGGTCGAGATGCCCGCGCCGTCGGACGTCGACGAGGTGTGGCTGGAGCGCGTCTCGGAGTTCGTCCCCGAGGACGTCATCCGGGTCGTCGAGCCGCGGCGCGGCGTCGGCTGGCTCGACGGCGTCCGCAAGGTGATCGAGCACGGGAGCTGGCCCAAGATCCGCTGCGGCGGCAAGGCGGGTGAGAACTTCCCGAGCGTCGACGAGGTGGCGGACTTCCTGGCCGTCGTCAGCGGGTCCAGCGGCGCGTCCTTCAAGGCGACGAACAGCCTGCACCGCGCCGTCCGGCACGCGGACCCGGGCACCGGGTTCGTGCACCACGGCTTCCTCAACCTGCTGGTGGCCTCCGCCCGCAGCCTCTCCGGCGGTGACGTCCGGGCGGCGCTGGAGGAGACCGACGGCCAGGTGCTGGCCGACGAGGCCCGCGCGCTGTCCGAGCCCGCCGCGAAGGCCGTTCGCGAGCTCTTCGCGTCGTACGCGGCGGCGTCGTTCGACGAGCCGGTCGCCGACATGGGCGAACTCGGCTTGCTGTGACCAGCCGGGAGGGGTCGCTGACGCTCGACCGGGGCCTGGCGCTGCTGCAGGCAGTGGCCGACGCCGGCGGCGACGCCGCGACCATCTCCGAGCTCGCCGTGGCCATCGGGGCCAGCCGGGCGGCCGTCTACCGGCTGCTCGTGCCGCTCTCGGAGCGCGGGCTGGTCTGGCGCGACGGCACCAAGGTCCGGCTCGGCGTCGGCCTGCTCCGGCTGGCCGGGCAGGTCCTGCCACAGCTGCGCGACGCCGCCGGGCCGGTGCTGCGCGAGCTGGCCGAGAAGGTCGGCGCGACCGCGCACCTGTCGGTCGCGCAGGGGCCGCAAGCGCTTGCGGTGGCCGTCGTGGAGCCGTCCTGGACGAGCTTCCACGTCGCCTACCGGGTCGGCAGCCGCCACGCGCTGAACTCGGGCGCGGCCGGCAAGGCGATGACCCTGCGCCCCGGCGGCGACGGCTGGGTGACCTCGTCGGGCGAGCTGGAAGCGGGCGCCTCCGGCGTCGCCGCGCCGGTCCGCGGGGTGCCCGGGCTGCGCGCGAGCGTCGGCGTCGTCTCCCTCGAACCCCTCAAGTCCGCCGAGGTGGGGCCGCAGGTGGTGGCTGCGGCCGCTCGGCTGACCGAGGTGCTCCGAACGGACGCGTAGTTGGCGCACCGGCGCCGGGATGTGATCTCGTGGTCGCCGGAGGCGGCCCGCCGGAGAGCCGCCGTGACCCGGTCCGGGGGTGCGGTGAAGGTTCCCGAAGAACTCGTCGGCTGCGCGGTCCGCCGGACCGCGTTCGACTTCCAGGTGCGCCTCGAACTCGTCGACCAGCCGGTGGGCGAGGACGCCAGGGTCGACGCCGAACTCGTCGTCGAGACGTCGTTCCGGGTGCGGGACGCCGAGGGCCGCTGCCACGACCTGACCCCGGCGACCGGGCCCGCGCTCGCGCCGGTGCTCGCCCTGTTCGGCCGCACCGTGACCGCGGTGCGGCTGCGCTCCGGCAGCCTCGTGCTGACGTTCGACGACGGCGCCGAGCTGTCCGCGTGGCCGGATCCGGCGTACGAGTCGTGGTGGCTGACCGGGCACGGCGTCGAGCCGATCCTGGTCGGGCCGGGTCAGGCGAACTAACGCCGGGAGACGGCCACCAGCGGCCGGACCATGGTCAGCAACAACGCGACGTCGACGGTGAACAGCAGCCGCTCGAACAGGCCGAGCGTGATGTCCTGCTGGGCGGGCCCGATGACGAGCGTGCAGACGAAGCCGGCGAGCACGATGCCGATGCTGGCGAAGCTCGCCGTGGCGAGCCGCCGGATCGTGGTGCGGCGCGGCTCCCACGGGCAGCGGTCGCGGCCGCGGCGGGTCAGCACGAACGCGGCGGCGGGCAGCGCGACGAACGCCGTCAGCGCGGCGATGTTGTGCACCTGTCCGGACAGCGAACGCGCCTGCCCGTCCGGATCGACGGGCACGAGCCCGCACACCAGCAGGCCGGCCGACCAGACGCCGATCAGCACGCAGACGGCCGTGGTGCCCGGGCGGTGCGCCTTGGCGATGCCGGTGAGCAGCGCGACCGAGCCGAGCGACAGCGCCAGGCACATCGCGCTGAACAGCGGCGCGGCCGAGGAGCTGCCGAGCTTGCCGTAGACGTACTCCGAGAGCGTCTGCCAGATGGGGCTGACCTGGCCGGAGAGGCGCAGGTGCAGGTCGATCGAGATGGCCACGGCCAGGCCGATGCACCCGAGCGCGAGTCGCCCGTGCACGGGCGAGACGGCGTGGGTCAACGGCTTCGGCGAGGTCACCTGCGGTTCTCCTGGCTCCGGGGACATGGAGAAGGGCAAGGTGGTGTTCACCTTGCCCTCACCCATTCGTTCCCGAAAGGTTACCGCGTGATCCTGTGAAGGGCCTGTACGCCCGGCTCAGAAAGCCAGCTGGAGCAGGGCGAAAGCCGCGAACCCGGCGAACAGGAACCCGGCGATCCGCTGGATCAGCTTCGGGTTGATCCGGTTGCGGATCTTGCCGCCGATGAACACCGCGAGCCCGGCGACCACGACGAGCGCGGCGAACGAGCCGACGCCGACCGCGAGGGGGTTGCCGATCCGGGCGGTGAGGCTCGCCGTCGCGAGCTGGGAGGCGTCACCCCACTCGGCGGCGAAGAGCACACCGAAGGACGTCAGCGCGGAGCGTGCGAAGGACGCTGGCGAGGGGCCCGTGCGCGAAGCGTCTTCGCCGGCTTCGTCCGCGTCGCTGAATCCTTCGCGAAGGAGCATGAAAGCGCCGAGACCGAACATCGTCGCGACGACCAGGGAAAGCACCAGGTCCGGCAGGAGAGTCAGCACACTGCCGAACGCGACCGCGATGACGCATTGCACGGCGAACGCGGCGCACACCCCGGCGAAAACCGGCCCACCTCGGAAACGGGTGGTCAGCACCAAGGTCGCGACCAGCGTCTTGTCCGGCAGCTCCACGGCGAGGACCAGGCCGAACGCGCTGATCAACGCCACCATCGCGGTAGTCATGAGTATTCTTTCGCCCCTTTCACTTCAACGATAAAGGGGACATTCAGAAGGAGGCAAGCTGATGGCTTGCGCGAAATTGCTGAATCGGCGGCCATGAATTTGCCTTCCAGGGAAGTCGCACAATTTTCTTCGGCATGCCGAATTTTCGGTTGTGGGCTGCGGTAGGTTGCTCACCATGGGGTCTGAGGAGCGCGCTGCGCAGGTCAACGAGGTCATCCGCCGGCTGGAAGGGCACTACATCTTCCCGGACGTGGCGGCGAAGCTGGCGGAGGTGCTTCGCGGACGTCTCGGCGAAGGCGCGTACGCGGAGCTGAGCGACGCCGAGTTCGCGACGGCCGTCACAGAGGACCTCCAGTCGGTGAACGGCGACAAGCACCTGCGGCTGCGGCACCACGCCGACCCGGTCGCCGAAGACGGCGACGCGGCCGTCGACTCCGAAGCCTTCCGGCTCGAGGCCGAGCTGGAGGCCTTCGGCATCGCGTCCGTCCAGCGGCTCGCGGGCAACGTCGGCTACCTCGACACGACGCTGCTCTACCCGGCCGAGCTGTCCGGGCCCGCGATCTCGGCCGCGATGACGCTGGTGGCGCCCACCGACGCGTTGCTGCTCGACGTGCGCCGCAACCGCGGCGGCACCCCCGGCACGAGCGCGCTGCTGCAGAGCTACCTGGTCGACGAGCAGGTTCACTACCTCGACATCTACGAGCGCGAAGGCGAAAAGACGACCCAGATGTGGACGCTGCCGTACGTGCCGGGCGCGAAGTTCGGCGGCACCAAGCCGATCTGGGTCCTCACCGGCCCGCGCACGTTCTCCGGCGGCGAGGACCTCGCGTTCTCCCTGCAGCAGCAGGGCCGCGCGAAGACCGTCGGCGAGGCCAGCCGCGGCGGCGCGCACCCGCGTGAGCAGTACAAGGTGGACACCTACCTCGACGTGACCGTCTCGATCGCGCGCTCGCTGCACCCGGAGACGGGGGAGAACTGGGAGGGCGTCGGCGTCCGGCCGGACATCCCGGTCGACGCGGAGAAGGCGTTCGACACGGCGTACGCGCTGGCCCTGAAGCACGTGCTCGAGCTCGGCGACGCCGGCCCGCGGCGCGCCGTCGCCGACGAGGCCCGGCAGGCACTCGACCGGTTGTAGTCACCCAGGACGTTGGTCCTGGGCACATCGGGACCAGTTGAACTGGTCGCGCTCCCGGGTCCGGAGCACGCTGAGCTACGTGGAGGTCCTAGAGCTAGCGCGGTGGCAGTTCGGCATCACCACCGTCTACCACTTCCTGATGGTCCCGCTGACCATCGGGTTGTCGATCCTGGTCGCGGCGATGCAGACCCGCTGGGTCCGCACCGGCGAGCTGCGGCACCTGCGGATGACCAAGTTCTGGGGCAAGCTGCTGCTGGTCAACTTCGCCATGGGCGTCGTGACCGGCATCGTGCAGGAGTTCCAGTTCGGGATGACGTGGAGCGCGTACTCCCGCTTCGTCGGCGACGTCTTCGGCGCGCCGCTCGCCATGGAAGGGCTCGTCGCGTTCTTCGTCGAGTCGACGTTCCTCGGCCTGTGGATCTTCGGCTGGGACCGGCTGCCGAAGAAGGTCCACCTGGCGTGCGCCTGGGCGTTTTCGCTGGCCACGATGGCTTCGGCCTACTTCATCCTGGCCGCGAACTCGTGGATGCAGCACCCGGTCGGCGTCACGTTCGAGAACGGCAAGCCGACGATGAACTCGATCCGGGCGGTGCTGACGAACAACACGGCGCTGGCCGCGATTCCGCACACGCTGGCCGGCGCGTTCTCGGTGGCGGCGGCGTTCCTGGTCGGCATCGCCGGCTGGCACCTGTGGCGCCGCGGCGACCACCAGGACGTCTGGCGCACGTCGCTGCGCCTGGGCGGCTGGGTCGGCATCGCCGCGTTCGCCGTCCTGGCGATCACCGGTGACACCCAGGGCAAGCTGATGTTCGAGCAGCAGCCGATGAAGATGGCGTCGGCGGAAGCGCTGTGCCAC
This sequence comes from Amycolatopsis sp. NPDC088138, assembly GCF_044741685.1. NCBI lineage: Bacteria > Bacillati > Actinomycetota > Actinomycetes > Pseudonocardiales > Pseudonocardiaceae > Amycolatopsis > Amycolatopsis sp. NPDC088138. The sequence goes on along the minus strand of NZ_JBIUTB010000003.1, from coordinate 1,080,751 downwards.
ACGGAACAGCCGGCGAGCTTCTCGATCATCGCGATCGGCGACGTCGCGGGGTCGAACTGCGAGGACGTCAAGACGTTCAACGTGCCCGCGCTGCTGTCGTTCCTGGCGCACAACGACTTCAAGACCGAGGTCAAGGGCGTCGAGGACCTGATCGGGGAGTACCAGGCCAAGTACGGCACGAACTACCCGGACGACCCGGACCTGGGATCGCTCGCGGGAAAGCCGATCGACTACGTGCCGAACCTCCCGGTGACGTACTGGGGCTTCCGCATGATGATCGGCTTCGGCGCGGTTTCGGCGGGCATCGGGCTGCTGGCGCTGTGGCTGACCCGCCGCGACCGCATCCCGACGGGCCGCTGGTTCCCGCTTCTGGTGCTGGCCGGTGTCGCGACCCCGTTCCTGGGCAACAGCGCGGGCTGGATCTTCACGGAGATGGGCCGTCAACCGTTCGTGGTTGCGCCCAACCCGTCGGGGGTCGACGGCGTCTGGATGTTCACCGCCCGCGCCGTCTCCCACCTGTCGACGGGCGAGGTCTGGACGTCACTCATCGCGCTGACCACGGTGTACGCGGCCCTCGGCGTGGTGGAGCTGTACCTGATGCGCAAGTACATCCGCGGCGGCGTCGACGCGGTGATGCCCCCGCCGAAACCCACGGACGACGACAACGAACCGGGCGACACGCTCGCGTTCGCCTACTGAGGTGGCCACCATGAGCACACCCGCCCGCAACGCAGCCCCCACCCGTCCCGGGGGGCGGCCCCGAACCCAGCGTATCGGCTTGGTCACTCTCGCGGGTTACCCACAGCAAATCTGTGGACAACTCGACCACTTGTGGATAACTCAGGGCCACCGAGGCCCGGCCGAAGGCAAATGTCGGGCCGGCGTGGTAGCGGGAGGCGTGCGATGACCCTCGCGATCGTCTGGTTCTGCGTCATCGCCTTCTTCTGGGCCGGCTACCTCTTCCTCGAAGGCTTCGACTTCGGCGTTGGCATGCTGCTGCCGTTCCTCGCGCGCGACAACACCGAACGCCGCGTCATGGTCAACACCATCGGACCCGTCTGGGACGGCAACGAGGTCTGGGTGATCGTCGCCGGCGGCGCGATGTTCGCCGCCTTCCCCGGCTGGTACGCCAGCCTCTTTTCCGCCGCCTACCTGCCGCTTCTCCTCCTGCTGCTCGCCCTCATCGGCCGCGGCGTCGCCTTCGAGTACCGCGGCAAGGTCGACTCCGACCGCTGGCGCCGCACCTGGGACCGCGTGATCATGATCGGCTCGTGGATCCCGCCGCTCGGCGTCGGACTGGTCCTCGCGACGAGCGTTCTCGGCCTGCCTCTCGACGCCGAAGGCAACCGGGTCGGCTCCGCGTTCGCAGCGTTCCGCTGGGACACCCTGCTCGGCGCGGTCGCCATCGCCGCCTTCTCGATCACCCACGGCGCCGCGTTCCTCGCCCTCAAAACCACCGGTGACCTGCGGGAACGCGCACGTCACCTGGCGCTGCGGCTGCTGCCGTTCGCGATGGTGCCGATCGTCGCGTTCCTGGCGGTCGTCCAATGGCGCGGAGGCACGCTCTGGACGCTGCTCGCGTTCGGCGTCGCCGCCGTCGCGGCGGCGGTCGCCTGGTTCCGGCTGCGCGCCGACCGCGACGGGCAGGCCTTCGCCGCGCTCGGGGTCATGATCGCCGCGGCCGCCGTCACGATGTTCGGCTCGCTCTACCCGAACGTCCTGCCGTCGACGCTCGACGCGGCCAACACGCTGACCATCGCCGACACGGCGTCGAGCCCGTACACGCTGACGGTGATGACCTGGGTCGCCGTCTTCGGCGCCCCCGCCGTGCTGATCTACCAGGGCTGGACGTACTGGGTGTTCCGCAAGCGCATCGGCACCCAGCACATCCCGGCGGTCCACGCACCATGACGCAGCTTCCCGGTCGCGCTCCTCTTCTCGCCTCGGAGTCCACAGTGGACTCGGTGCGGCCGGGAAAGGGCCCGCTCGGCGCATTGCCGGCCCTTGTGCCGGCCGTGCGCCGAGCGCTGGCCCTGGTGGGGTTCCTGTCGTTCCTCAACGCCGCCGCCCTGGTGGCACAGGCATTCCTGCTCGCCGACGTCCTCGCGGCGATCGTCGGAGCAGGTTCCGGGGGACGCACCGCCCAGCTGGTCGCGCTGCTCGCGCTCGTCGCGACGCGCGCGAGCACCGGCTGGGCGGTGCGCACGGTCTCGGCTCGCGCGGCCGCGACAGCGCAACGCGAACTGCGCGCGAAAGCCGTCGACCACGCCCTGCGCCTCGGCCCCGAATGGATCGCCCGGCGCGGCCACGGCGAGCTGACCGCGCTGACGACCCGTGGCCTCGACGCGCTCGACGCGTACTTCCGCGAGTACCTGCCCGCGCTGGTGACGGCGGCCGTCGTGCCGCTCGGTGCCGGCGCGGCGATCCTGTTCGCCGACTGGCCGTCCGGCGTGATCGTCGCGCTGACCGTGCCGCTGCTGCCGATGTTCGCGATCCTGGTCGGCAAGTACACCGCCGGTCGCGTCGCCGGCGCCACCGACGCGACGCACCGGATGTCCGAGCGGCTCCTCGAACTGGTGCGCGTGCTGCCGGTGCTGACCGCGTTCCGCCGCGCGGCCGCACAGGCCGAGACGGTCCGGAAGCTCTCCGAACGCCACCGCCGCGCGACGATCAAGACGTTGAAGGTCGCCTTCTCCTCGGCGTTCGTGCTCGAACTGATCGCGACGCTGTCGGTCGCGCTGGTGGCGGTCGTGATCGGCGTCCGGCTCGCGGGCGGGCACCTGCCGCTGGCCATCGGATTGGGCGTGCTGATCCTCGCGCCGGAGTGCTACCAGCCGCTGCGCGCGGTTGGCGCGGCGTTCCACTCCAGCGAGGACGGCGTCGAAGCGGTCCGTCGTGTTGCCGACCTGCTGGCGGTGCCCGCGCCGTCCGCCGGTAGCGCGCTCGTTGATGGCCGTGACCTGCGGGTTTCTTCGCTGCGGGTGGCGCGTCGCGGCGGATTCGCACCGGACGGCGAGACGTTCACGGTCCGCCCGGGCGAGACGGTCTGGCTCCGCGCGCCCAGCGGCGGCGGCAAGTCGACGACGCTCTCGGCGCTCCTCGGTTTTGTCCCCGCGCACGACGGAAGCATCACCGTCGGCACGACGGACCTCGCCGACGCCGACCTCGCGCGCTGGCGGGAGCAGGTCGCCTGGGTGCCGCAGTCGCCGGTCTTCACCGGCGGCACGGTCCGCGACGAAGTGGGCTCGGACGCCGTGCTGGGGGAACTCGGCCTGGCCGGGCTCGCGGACCGCCCGGTGGCGAAGCTTTCGCTGGGGCAGCAACAGCGCGTCGCCGTCGCGCGGGCGTTGCTCCGCGTGCGCGACGGCGCGTGGCTGCTCCTGCTCGACGAGCCGACCGCCCACCTCGACCAGGCCAGCGCGCGTCTCGTGCTCGACGCGGTGCAGCGCGCCGTCGACAACGGAGCCGCGGCGGTGATCGCGGCCCACGAACGCACCGCGGCGGTCGATATGTCGACTTCTGCGCCGGACTCTTCGGAGCTGTCCACAGTAGACGTTGCCGCACCGCCGCTGCCCTGGCGCGCCCTCCTCGACGGGCGGCTCTTCGGCGGCGCCTTCCTGGGAGCGGTGGCGCTGCTCGCCGGGGTCGCGCTGACCGCGACGTCCGGCTGGCTCATCGCCAAGGCGTCCCAGCAGCCGCCGATCCTGACGTTGACGGTCGCGGTCGTCGGCGTCCGCGCGTTCGGCCTGAGCCGCGCCGGCCTCCGGTACGCCGAACGCCTCGTCACGCACGACGCGGCGTTCCGCATCGCCGGCCGCCTCCGCGAGCGGCTGTGGAATTCCCTGGTCCGCCTCGGGCCCGCGCGGAGCCTGCGCGCGGGCGAGGGACAGCGACGCCTGGTCGCCGACGTCGACACGGTGCGCGACCTGCTGCCCCGGGTGGTGACACCGCCGCTGGTGATCGCGCTGGTCGCGGCCGGTGCGATCGCCGTCCAGGCATGGGTACTGCCCGCGGCGGGCTGGACCCTCGCGACGGCGGTGGCCCTCGGGTTGTGCGCGCCTTTGGTCGCACTGCGAGCCGAGCGCCGGGCGACATCGGCACTGGCCACCGGCCGACGCGACGTCGCCGCCCGGGTCCTGGTCCTCTTCGAAGCGGCGGCTGAACTGCTGGCGTTCGGCCGGGCAGCGGAACATCGCCGTGCCCTCGCGGAGGCGGACACCGGGTTGGCGACACAGGCACGCCGCCAGGCATACGGAGCAGGCGCGGCGGAGGCCTTGGTGACACTGGTCTGTGGGGCGGCGGCTGTGGTGAGCACGGCCTTCGCAGCCCAGGCGGTGACAGCGGGACGGCTCGACCCGGTGCTGGCGCCACTGCTGGCGTTGGTGCCGCTGGCGCTGGCGGAGGTGCTGGCGACGCTGCCGCCGGTGGCCCAGCACTGGGACACGTTGAAGCAGGCGCGCCACCGCCTGGCCGAGTCCCCGCCCGACGAGAGCGCAGAAGCGGAGTCGACGGCCACCGCATCACGACCGGCCGACTTTGAAGGTGCCGCCGGGTCCCTGGCCGAACTGGCAGCCGAAGGGTCAGGCCGTTCGGCCGAGCGACGACTGGCTGCCGGTCGGCCTCGGGTCGAGTTGGCAACTGAAGGGGCAGGCCGTTCCGCCGAGCGGCGACTGGCTGTCAGCCGGCCTCGGGTCGAGTTGGCAGCCGAAGGGGCAGGCCGTTCCGCCGAGCGGCGACTGGCTGCCGGTCGTCCTCGGGTCGAGTTGGCAGCCGAAGGGGCAGGCCGCGCTGCCGAGCGGCGACCGGCTGTCAGTCGGCCTCGGGTCGAGTTGACGGCCGAGGGGTCCGGCCGGTCGAGCGAGCGACGATCGGCTGAGTTGGATGGTGCCGCGGGCTCTCTGGTCGGGTCGACCGCTGCGGGCGCGCGCCGGCCCGCCGAGCAACCACCGGCTCGGGTCGAGTTCGCGGGATCTTCGGCTGACCTGGCGACTGCCGCCGAACGGCCGTCCGTCGAGCTGCGCGGTGCCGACCTCGGGTGGCCGGAGGGGCCCGTCGTGCTGCGCGGGGTCGACGTGACCCTGGCGCCCGGGACCTACGCCGCCGTTGTCGGGCCCAGTGGGGCCGGTAAGTCGACTCTGGTTGCCGCGCTTCTCGGCTTTCTCGCGCCTCGGCAAGGCGTGGTCAGCGTGCCCGAGGACGTTGCGTGGGCGCCGCAGGAGCCGATGCTTGCCGCGACCACCGTCGGGGAGAACCTTCGGCTGGCGCGGCCGGCCGCGACCGAAGAGCAGCTGCGCGAAGCGTTGCACCAGGCGGTACTCGACGACGTCGAGCCCGGGACGATGCTCGGCAGCGGGGGCAGCGGGCTTTCCGGTGGGCAGGCGCAGCGCGTCGCACTGGCGCGCGCCCTGCTCGGGGCGCCGTCGGCCGGGCTGGTGCTGCTCGACGAGCCCACCGCGCACCTCGACGAGCCGACCGCGTGCGCCGTGCGGGCGCGGCTGCGGGAGGCGCTCGCGGGGCGAACCGTCGTGCACGTGACGCACCGGGCCGACGAGGCCGAGGGCGCGGACGTCGTCCTCGAGGTCCGCGACGGACGAGTCCTCACGCGAGTGCCGGTGTGATCGATTCCCGCTGTGTCCTTGCCGCGCCGCCGCCGCGCCGCGCGATAATGACGGAACTCATGGATCCGACGCTTGCCGCGCGGGCGCTGTCCGCCGCCACCGAAATCACCAGCACCGCCCTGTCCGGCGACGACCCGGGCGCGGTGCTGGACACCGTCGTCGCGCGCGCGGCCGAACTCGCCGACGCCGACCTGGGCCTGGCCATGGTCAGCGCCGACGACGGCCGCGTGGTCGTCGAGGCCGCGCACTACGCCGCCGCGCACCCGGCCGCCGCTCCGATCGCCGACGAGGTCGGTGCTCTGGACTCCTCCGCCAACGAGCCGCTCGCCATCCCCGGCGCCGTACCGGCCCCGGACGCCGACGGCGACGACCGAACCTCGGTGGCCGACGGCGGAACTGCCGCAAGCACGAGTGCCGATGGCGGCACTGTGAACTCGGCGGCCGACGGCGGCATCGCGAGCCCGGGGGCCGATGGCCGAAGTGCCGGGAACCCGGGGTCCGATGGCGGCATCGCGAATACGGCCGCTGAAGAGGGCACCGCGAACACGGCAGCCGACATCAGCGCCGTGAACCCAGGGGTCGATGGCCGAAGCGCCGCGAACCCAGGAACCGACGGCGGCGCCACGAACCCGGCAGGCGATGGCGGCGCTTCCAACTCCGGCTCCGGCGAGTCGCTGCGGGGACTCTCCCTCCCCGCGGACTCCGCTGCCGGGCGGGTGGCTCGGGGTGGTGAGCCCATCGCCAGCGATGACTTCACCGTCGATCCGCGGACCGCGCCCTTCGTACCCGTCGAGCTTCATGGGTATGGGCCCTTTGCCGCCGCGCCGTTCGGGTCCGGGGGGCGGGTGCTGGGGGCGCTCACCGTCTACCGGAAGCGGGGGCGGGAGCCGTTCTCCGCCGGAACCGTCGAGATGCTCGTGGCCTTCGCCGCGCAAGCTGGGGTGGTGCTCGCGCTTGCCGAGGGCGCCAACGCTCGTCACCGTGTCGCGCTCTACGAGGAGCGGGAGCGGATCGCCCGGGAGCTTCACGATGTCATCGTTCAGCGGCTCTACGGCGCCGGGATGCAGCTCGACCGGGTTCGGCGCAACATGCGCAAGCGGTTCGCCCAGGCCGACGGTGCTCGGCTTTCCGACGCGATCGACCAGCTCGACCAGACCATCGAGGAGATCCGCGGGACCGTGCGCGCGCTTCGGTCACCGGAGCCTCGCCACGACACCGGCACGCCCGCCGACCTCGCGGAGTCGGCGCGCGGCGAGGTCCGCATCGCGGGGGAGCTGCTCGGTTACCCGCCGACCCTGGAGCTGTCCGGTGAGTTCGCCGACGTCCCCGCCGAACGGGCCGACCACATCCGGGCCGCCCTGCGCGAAGCACTGTCCAATGTGGTCAGACACTCCGGCGCGAGCGAAACCCGCGTCACCCTGACCAGGGACTCGCACGGCGTCAAACTCCGCGTCCGGGACAACGGTTCCGGTGTCCCCCAAGGTGTCGCCACCCGTGGCCTGCGCCATCTCGCCGAACGCGCGGACGCCGCGGGCGGGAAGTTCTTCCTGAACTCCTCACCCAGCCTCGGCACGCTCGTCGCGTTCGACCTGCCACTCGACTGAACCATCCGACTGACTGACTCGCCCTCACCCTTCTCGGGTCATCCAAGCCTCCTTCCCACGTCCTCGGGAAGGATCTTACCGAATTCTCGAACATATATTCGACTCACGTTCGAGTGAATCCAGGGCGCGCGAAACCCCGGTCTGCATGGCTGACGGTGACAGGGCCCTGAAAAGGACCCAGCGAACGGCGGCTTGCGGACAGTCCGGTTACTTTTCGCGGCGCGCGACCCAGGCGGCGGCCTGCGTCCGGCGCTGCATGCCGAGCTTCGCCAGCACGGACGTCACGTAGTTCTTGACCGTCTTCTCGGCGAGGAAGAGCCGCTCCGCGATCTCGCGGTTGGACAGGCCCTGGCCGATCAGCTCGAGCACGTCGCGTTCGCGCTCGGTCAGCGCGGCCAGCTCGTCCGTCGGCGGGTGGCGCATCTTGTCCAGCACCCGCGCGGTGCTCACCGGGTCCAGCAGCGACCGGCCGGCCGCGACCTCGCGCACCGCGTTCACCACGTCCTGGCCGCGCACCTGCTTCAGCAGGTAGCCCGCGGCGCCGGCCATGATCGCGCCGACCATCGCCTCCTCGTCGTCGAACGCGGTGAGCATCAGGCACGCCGGCGGGTTCGGCTTGGAACGCAGTTCGCGGCAGAGCGTGATGCCGTCGCCGTCGCCGAGGCGGACGTCGACCACCGCGACCTCCGGCTCGACGTGCATCGCGACCGCCAAGGCCTCTTCGACGCTGCCCGCTTCGGCGACGACCTCGATGTCGGGCTCGTCGCCGAGGAGATCACGGAGCCCGCGGCGGACCAGTTCGTGGTCGTCGACGAGCAGTACCTGGATCGGCATACCCACAGGTTACGTGGTGTGTGGGGAATTCGCCCGAAGAGGTGACGAAGATCGTCCGGCATTCCGACCGGTACGTATTACAACGAATTTCCGGACAGGCAATACAGCTGGTCAACGTGGTTCGATCACCGCGCCGGGGAAGAATCACGAGGCGCCGAGATTCTTGTTGGGTGCTGGCGTTTCCGGGAGATCGTGCGAATTTTCGGAAACGTCCGTAACAGCACTGGCGGCGCCGCGATATTAACCACACATCGCGGCGCCAGTGCCGTGTTCGCCTCCGATTCTTCCCCGGAAGGACTTCCGTTGTCCTTATTTCGTCGTGCCCTGACGACGGCCGCAGCCGTCGCCGGGCTCGCTCTCCTCGGCCCCGTCTCCCTCGCCTCCGCGCAGCTCGCGACGCCCCTCGCGGTCGGCGACGTCGACTGCGGGAACTTCCAGTACCAGGAGGAGGCGCAGGCAGTCCTCGACGCGACGCCGGGTGACCCCAACAACCTGGACTCCGACAAGGACGGCATCGCCTGCGAGACCCTGCCGCACCGCCCGGTCCAGAACACCACGACGCCGACGACGGCCCACCAGCCGTCGACGTCGACGAAGACCCACACCGCCCCGAAGTCGACGACCACCAAGAAGGCCACGACGGGTGGCCAGGTCAAGGTCAAGCCGGTCGGTGGCGTCGCCACCGGCGGTGGCGAGCCCGACCAGGGCGCCCCCGGCTTCCTCGTGCTCAGCGGTGCGGTGCTCGCCGCGGCGACGTCCGGTGGCATGGTGCTCTACCTGCGCCGGCGCGCGAGTTGAGGCGGCCGCACCCACCGCTGTGGCCGGCGATCGCGGCGGTCGCCGCCGCGCTCGGCGTGGTCGTGGTCGTGGCACTCGTCCTGGCCTTCTCGCCGCATGAGACGAACGAGGTCGCGCCGCCGCCGCCGTCCACCTCCTTCACGAACGCCGCGGGGAGCGCCGGCACCACGACCACCCCGCCGCACGGCGGGCTCCCGGCGGCGAAACCGGCGTCCCTGACCATCCCGGCGATCGGGGTGCGCGCGGAGTCGATCGCCGACCTCGGGCTCACCCCGGGCGGTGAGCTGGAGGTCCCGCCCGACGCGACGACCGTCGGCTGGTTCACCGGCGCGCCCTCGCCCGGCGAGGTCGGGCCGGCGGTGCTGGCCGCGCACGTCGACTACAAGCACGTGCCTGGCGCGTTCACGAAGCTCAAGGACCTGCGTTCCGGCGAGCAGGTCCGGGTCGGCCGCTCCGACGGCCGGACGGCGGTCTTCACCGTCTACCGCGTCGACCGCTACGCCAAGGCCGATTTCCCCACGGACGAGGTGTACGGCGACACCGCGGAGCCCGAGCTGCGGCTCATCACCTGCGGCGGCGCGTTCGACCGGTCCAGCGGGAACTACCTCGACAACGTCGTGGCCTTCGCGAAGCTCACCGCCGTCGAGGCCTAAGCCAGGTCGATGCGCGCCAGCTCGAGCCTGCGGTACCCGTGGTCTTCCAGCGACCAGACGTCGAGCACGGCGCCGTCCAGCTCCGGGTACGCGACGACCAGGTGCGCGGGCTCGGCACCGTCCGCCCGGTAGACGACGTCCACCGGGATCCCGGCTTCGAGCTGCCAGCAGAGCTGCTGCTGCTTCGGCGTGAGCCGCCCCGCGTAGCGGTCGCTCATCGCCCGCGCGAGCTGCCCGCGTTGCAGGTTCGGGCCGGTCGGCGGGGCCGCCAGCAGCCGGTCCGCGTGGTCCAGCGGGTCGAACGGCCGGTCGGTGGCCTCCGGCGGATCGCCGATGGTGACCTTCGGCTCGGCCTGCTCACGGGACGGCAGCACGATGCTCCCGTCGCCGGTGTGGTGGGTCGGCGCGTAACCGGCGTCACGCAACGCATCGAGCGTGCCGGAAGCGTCCACAGTGGACGTAAGAACGGTCGGCGCCACCGCACGCAGGCCGAGTTTCGCGAGCTTGCGGTGCGCGGCGAGCTCGGTGAGCACGGCCGGTTCGCCGACGACGACGCTCGCGACGTCCAGCACCTGCGCCTCGCCGTGGCGCCGCGCGACGTCGTTCACCAGGTACACCAGCGGTTGCGGCAGCTCGCCGGAGGCGATCCCGCCCAGCTCGCCGAGCAGCTCGGCGGCGGTCACGCCCTGGTCGAAGGCCCGCCGGACGGTCGAGGGCGAGAACCGCCAGCTGGTCGCCGTGCCCTGGGTCTCGCGGTCGGCGGCGCGGTCCAGCAGCGTCGCGAGCCGCGCGTCGGGGGAGCCGGGGACGATCGCGGTCAAGTCGGTGCCGAACAACGCCGTCGTGCGGGCGCGCGAAACCAGCTCTTCGGTGACTTCCACCAGCTTTTCCGGGGCGAGCAAGGCGCGCCCGGCGGCCGTGACGGCGCCGTGCGCGAAGACGCCCATCAGCTCGCCTTCGACGAGCGCGACGGCCACCTGTCCGGCGAATTCGTCGGTCACCAGCATCGGCGCGTGCCACGTGGCCAGCTCCGTCACCGCGTCCGCGCCGGTGATCCCGGTGCCCGGCTCGAGCCGCGCCAGCAGCCGGACGACCAACTGCCGCACCTGCGTGTCGGTGTCCGGACGCACGGGCTCCCACCAGGTCGTCAGCAGCAGGCGGTGCAGCAACGCGGGTGCGGGGCGGACGACATCCGGATCCGGCTCGAGTGTGGGCGGGGCCGCCTTCTGGCCGCGCCGCGGCGGGTCGGGTTCCTGGACCAGCAACAGCCCCGTCTGCACGGCGAGGTCGATGGCCAGCTCGATCTCTTCGGCGGTGCCACCGGTGTCCTTGGCCACCTTCTTGATCAGCCGCGACCCGATCGTGCCGTCCTTGAGCAGCGGAAACGGCTCCGCGGCGGCGAGTTCGAGGATCGCCGAGACGCGGTCGAGCAGCCGCAGCGCGGCGGCCGACGACGAGGCTTCGGCCGATTCGGTGCCCACGTGCGTTCGCGGGCATTCGGGCTCCGACGGCGTGAACGACAGCTGGTGCTCCGGCCCGCGCAGGGCCAGCGACACCTCGACGGCCATCGCGGCGCTGCCGTAGTACGTCCCGAACAGGAGCCCGTGTTCGAACGCCCAGGCCTCCGGGGTGCCCGGCAGCGGTGTCACGGCGTTGATCTCGGGAACGCCCTCGGCCATGTCCCGCAACAGTTTCCGCACCGGTTCCGGCGCGGTGCCGGCGAGCTCGCGCAGGCCGTCGGCGTCCCGGAAGAACCGCACGAGCCCGAGCAGCAGCTCCGCTCGCCGTCCGTCGGCCGGCAACCCGACGGCCCGTGACAGCTGCGCGAGCCGCGTCGTGCCGAGCTCGCCGAGCAGGTCCGCGGCCGGCTGGCCGAGGCCGTCGGGGCGGAAGTTCCTCGTGTGCAGCAGTTCCGGCAGCGTGACGCCGCCGGGCTCGCGCCAGGCCAGCACCCGTTCTTCGAGATCGTCCACAAAGGACTCGACGACGTCGGGTTCCGCGCCGAGCAGCCGGCAGACCTCGGCGACCGGCGTCGGCCGCAACCCCAGCGCGTGACACAGCTGGAGGGCCCGCAGCACCTGCGCGTGCGGCGTCGTCAACCCGAGCAGGGCCGCGTTCACCGAGGCGGCCGACGCCAGCCGCGTGGCGACGACGTCCAGCCGCCGCGGCCACGGCTCCTCGAGCACGTCCGGCCGGTGGGCCAGCACCGTCGCCAGGCCCTGCCGGTCGAGGCCCGCGAGCCGGCTGAGCAGTCCGTCGGCGGTGGTCATCGGCCCAGGCTAGATCACCGTTCGCAGGCGACGCCGTCGCCGTCGCGGTCGAGCGCCGCCCGGTACCCGGGCTCGCCGCGGTGCAGCGGCGCGGCGCCGGCGGCCTTGGCCGCGCTGCAGTTCTTGTAGTACGCGGCGGAATCCTGTTCCGGGGCCGGTGCTTCCTCGTTGGTTTCCACAGGTGCCGGCTTCGGGGGCGCGGCCTTGGTCGCCGGCGCGGGCGGCTGCGGCGTGGGTGTCGGGGTCGGCGCCGGGACGTCGATGGCGCCGTTGCACGGCGGCGCCCACAGGCCGCTGACGGCCTGCCGTGCCGTGGTTTCGGCGGCGGCGAGCGCCGGGGCCGCGGCACTAGTCGCGTACTTGAGATAACCGTTTTGGATGGCGAGAGCCGCGTAATCCTGCCCGCCGGCCAGTGTCACGGCGACGCCGTCCACCGTTTCCGCGCCGAGCTGGACGGTTTTCCCGTAAAGGGTCGACGTGGCCCAGGCCAGCGATTCGACCGCGTAACAACCGGTCGTCGTGACGGGGGCGACGACGCCGAGCACGCGGACCGTTTTCCGGGTGCCGTCACTGCCGTTCACCACAACGTTCGCGCCGTCCGTGACGGTCCCGATCGTGTAGGTCACGGCGACCGGCGTCGGGGTCGGCGTCGCGCTGGTCGTGCTGGTGGGAACCGTGCTCGGCGGTGTGGCGGCCGCGAGCTTCGGCTCGGGCGCCTTCCCGAAGACGGCGCCGAGCACGAACAGGACGCCGAAAGCGGCCAGGACGATCTTCAGCCAATTCGGTAGGCGCTTCATGCCGGTTTCCCTCGTTCCTCGAACGCGACGTGCCGACGGTGTACTCGGGAAATCTCCCGCCGTTGTTACGCGGTGGGCCGTGATCGACCACCAGTCGTTATCCGGCGGAATGTCACCGTCACGATCACGTCACGAACATCGTTTCCGCCGCGAAAATGCGTCACAAACGCCGGTGGGGAAACGACCTGGCGGACGTGATCGAATCCCTCCCGCTGCTCGGGGCCGGCGGCTACCCCGCGCAGGGCATCGAATTCACCGCCCTGGAGATCCGGACGACCGGCCTGCGCCCGGGCCGGATCGTCGAACTGGCCGCCGTGCGCGTCCGCGCCGACGGCGTGGTGATCGGTGAATTGACGACCCTCGTGGACCCGGGGCCCGGGGTGCCGCCCGGCCCGGTCGTCCTGCACGGCATCACGCGGGAGGAGCTGGACGGCGCGCCGTCGTTCGGGGCGGTGCTGGGGTCGTTGCTGAACCTCTGCCGCGGCAGTGTCGTCGTGGCGCACGACCTGCCGGTCCTCACGGCCTTCCTGAGCAGCGAGGCCGCGCGGCTCGGCGCCCGCGCGCCGGTGCTGCCGGGCGTGGACGTGCTGGCCGCCGCGCGGTCCGCCGTCCGGCTGCCCAACTTCCGGCTCGCCACGGTCGCCGGCGCCTTCGGGGTGCCGAGGCCGGGGCAGCCGGCGCTGAGCGGCGCGCGCACGGTCGCGCGGCTGGCGACCAGCCTCTTCGGACGGCACGGCTTCACGTTCGCCGCCGCGCCGGCGCTGCCCGCGCTGGCCACGTTCGCCGAGGGGCCGTTGCGCCCGCGCGTCGACGTCCCGGCGAGCGAACCGGGGTGGATGGCCGAGGCCGTCGACCGGGTCGCTGGCGAGGACGCGTACTTGGACCTGCTCGCGGGCGTCGTCGCCGACCAGCACCTCTCGCTGCCCGAGGTGGCGGCCTTGGCCGCGCTCGCGGCCGAAGCGGGGTGGGACGAGGCCCGGGTGCGCGCGACGCACGAGCGGTTCGTGGCGGCGGTGCGCGCGATCGCGGAACGGGACGGCGTCGTGACGGCGGCGGAAGCGCGGGAACTGCGTCAGGTGGCCACCGCGCTCGGCGTCGACCTCGGCGGCTTCGGACCGGCCGAGGGGCGGAAGCCGACCCGGGTCCTGGTGCTCGGCACGACGGCCGCCGCGGACCGGCTGCGGGCCCGCGTGCTCGAGGAAGGCGTCCAGCTGGCGAAGAAGCTGACCGGAAGCGTCACGCACCTCGTGGCCGACTCGACGGTCCCGGCGAACGAGCCGCGGCTGGGGCGAGCCACCGAACTGGACGCGGTCGTGCTCGGGCTCCGGGAGGCGCCGGTCGCGCTCGGCTTCGAGGCGCCGCCGGTGGTCCGGCCGGCCGCGGCCGCGCCGAGGAAGCTCGTCGGCGGGCGGATCCTGATGGGAGTCGGGCTGCTGCTGATGTTCATCAACGTCATCTCGATGTTCGGCGGCGCGGCCTTGGCGGGCGGGATCGTGGTCGCCGTGCTCGGGGTCGGAGCGCTGCTCGGCGGCTGGTGGCTGGCCGAGCCGGCTGCTCGGTAGCCTCGGTGCGGTGCCGAAACTGATCCACTTGAACGGGCCCACCGGGATCGGGAAGTCGACCATCGCGGCTTCCTACGCCGAACGGCATCCCGGGGTGCTGAACCTCGACACCGATCGGGTCGTCTGCCTGATCGGCGGGTGGCGGGACACCTTCTTCCAGACCTTCAAGGCCGCGCAGCTGCTCACCGCCGCCATGGCCGAGACGCACCTGCGGACCGGGCACGACGTCGTCATGCCGCAGCTCGCCACCCGCGTTGTCGACATCGAGGACTTCCGCGCGGGTGGCCGGTGGGACGAACGCGGGTGTCGACGTCGTCGTGCAGGGGCGCGGGGGTACCGCGGTGGTCGAGCGGATCCACGACTTATGACGAGGTTGTCGCCCTGCTCTGAACCCGGATCGGGTTCACTGGGGGCATGACGGCGATTCCGGAACTCGCGCTGCGGCAGATCGAACGGTGGTGTGCCCAGCGGGTCCTGGGTCAGGTCCGGGTCGAGTGCCGGACGCGGGGGCGGACCGTCACGATCGTGGAGTGCCGTGGGCCCGAGTGGACCGAGCAGAAGATCGCTCAGCTGCACCTCGACGAGTACGGGATCTGGTCGGTGCGCCGGGCGGATCGGGACGGGCAGTGGCTGACCTATCCGGACGCGCCCGTCGCCAGTACGCCGCCGGCGTTGCTGGCCGAGATCGACCGCAACCCCGACGGCATCTTCTGGGGTTAGGCGGGCGGCGGGAAGCGCACTTCGTTGCGGTCGATCTTCGCGTGCGCCGCTTCGGCGAGGTCGACGCCGAGGCGGTCCGCCAGCTGGAGCAGGTACAGCGTGACGTCGGCGATCTCGTCCAGCACGTTCGCTTCCAGGGCCGGATCCGCGCGCCACGCGTCGGACTCCTCGGGGGTCAGCCACTGGAACAGCGAGGTCAGCTCGCCGACCTCGCCGGACAGCGCCATCACGAGGTTCTTCGGGGTGTGGAAAGGCTCCCAGGAGCGGGCGGCCGCGAAGCCGCGCAGCCGCTGGGTCACGTCGTCGAAGGTCACGCGGCCGATTCTCCCCGGTCGTCACGGACCGCTAACGGCCGTATGGCGGACTGGCGTTGACCGGTGAATCTCTCACTCAATAGGTTGACCGTCGTCGGGATGCTTGCGGGGCCAGGTGCTGGGAAAGGAACGTCTTGAAGTACCTGCGATCCGTGCGCGGACGCATGCTGGGCATCGCGTTCGTCCCCGGGGTCGCGCTTGTCGTCGTCGCGCTCGTGATCGCGGCTTTCCTGATCCACCAAGCGGATCGGACGCGTGAGCAGGCGACGGAGACGGCGGCCGCGGCGGACCGGACGGCCCGCGCGGTGGTCTCGTTGCAGGCGCAGCGGGGCGAGGCCATGGCGACACCCGACCACCGGGCTTCGGCGTACGCGATTTTCACCCAGCGGATCGACACCACGATCGCCGGCCTGCGCGACTACGCGCGCCGCGCGCCGGACGCCGAATCCGCCTACCAGCAGACCACCGCGGTCGACCTGCTCTGCGTGGCGGAAGGCATGTACCGCGCCGACTCCCTCGCGCTGGCCGGCCTGGACAGCGTGACCCGGCGGTCGTTCACCACCGCCGTGGCCGCCTACCGGGCCCAGCTGGCGCAGGTCTCCGGGCAGCTCACCGAGACCGGGCGGGAGGCCTACGAGTCGATCACCCGCAGCGCCGAATGGAGTCAGCTGGCCGCGGTCGAGGACGCGCTCGTCGCCGGAGAACCGTTGCCCATCCCCGAATCCACGTGGCGCAGCGCCGCGTACACCGTCTCGCAGCAGCTCGGCGTGCTCTACAGCCGCCAGAGCCAGTACGCCGTCCAGCTGACCCTCGACGACGGCCGCCGCACCCTCGCCGGCGCGCTCGCCGCGAGCACGGCGATCCTGCTCTCCGCCGTCCTCCTGCTGGTCGTCGTGCGACGGCTGGTGGCGCGGGTGCCGGTGCCGGTCGTGCCGATCATGGTGCCGACGGTCCGGACGGCCATCCCACGACCCCGGCACACACGGTCACCGGAGCCGCGTGCGCCGGAGCCGTGGCCGAAAAAAGCCGTGTTCGAGGACTTGCGACGCCGATGACGACATCACGGAGAGTCATGTATTGCTCCGAAAAGAGCACGCGGTTGGCCCACACGCCGCGACGGCACCGTCGGGCAGACTGGTGCGCGTGAGTCCCCACTCGGATCTTCGCCCCTACCTGCGCACTTTGGACGCGGAGACGCTGGCGGACCTGTTGCACGCCCAAGCCGAGCGCGACCCTGAGCTACGACATTCGCTCGAACTGCGCGCCGCCACCCAATCCGGTGACGTCAGCGAGGCGCACCGGCTCCTGGACACCGCGGTGACCGACGGGAACGTCGAATACACCGCGAAGGTCGGCGCGGTCCTCGACACGCTGCAGCGGATGCTCGACGTCGGCAGCCGCGCCGACCTGGCGCCGCTGGCCCGCCGCACGGTCGACGACATCGGCGAGATGTACGAGCAGGCCGGCGACCACCCCGGTGACCTCGGTGAACGCCTGGACCGCGCCGCCGAGCTGTACGCCCGCGCGTGCGCCGCCCGGCCGCCGGACCCGGAGAAGCTGGCCGACTGGATCCTCGAGGTCGAGTTCGACGGCCCCGGCCGCCCGGCCATCGACCTCGCCGAGTTCGCCGCGCCGCTGGGCGAATCCGGCCTGCGCCGGATCAAGTCCACTGTGGACGACGTGCTCGCCGCGAGCGGGCCCGGCCACCGCCGGGACGTGGCCGAGCGGCTGCAGGAGCAGCTGGCCGAGGTGCTCGGCGACGTCGACGGGCTGGTCGCGATCCTGTCGGCCAAGCCGCCGCGGCGCGAGGTCAGCCTCAAGATTGTGCGCGTGCTGCGGGCCGCGGGACGCCACAGCGAGGCCATCGCGCACGCCGCCCGCGCGCTCACGCCGCACAAGAACATCCCAGCGCCACAACCGTCACAGCCGCCCGCAGAGGACGACGACCTTGCGCGGCGCCGCAAGGAGTTCGACGCGCAACCGGGCCGCGAGACCTACGCCGCCCTGCGCGAAGCCGCGACGGACGCGGGCAAGTGGCCGGTCCAGCGCCGGGCCGCGCTGGCCCGCCTGCGCGAGCTGGCCGCCGAAGGTGTCGAGCACGCCGACGAGCTGGCCCGGCTCCTGCTGGACGACGGACGCGCCGACGAGGCCTGGCGTGCCTGCGTCCGGTTCGGGGCGTCGCCGCAGGTCACGCGGGAGCTGGCCGAGCTGCGGGCGACCGAGCACCCGGCCGAGACGATCCCGGTGTTCCGCGAAGAGGTCGACGAGCTGATCGAGCGGAAGGACCCCCAGGCCTACCAGGAGGCCGCCCGCCGCCTGAAGCTGTTGCGCACCTTGCACAAGCGCGCCGGGACACCGGACGAATTCACCGCTTACCTCGCCGTACTGGCGGAAACCCACAAGCGGAAAACCCGGCTGATCACGGAAATCCGCACCGCGCGCATCGCGTTGCCGAAAGCCGTAACCTCCCCGCGCGCGGCTCGTTGACCGGCTGAACCGGTTTGCACGTGCATCCGGCATCGAGCCCGCCAAGGCGGTCACACCGCTTCTGGCCAGTGATGTCGCGGTGGCCCTGTTCCGCCGTCCGGCTCGGCGCCTCCCCGTCGAGCAGCCGGCGGGACCCGCGCCAGGGCCACCGCGACCTGCTCGCCGGCCCGATGAAAACATAAGAACATGAGCCCGGTGAGTCGCGCCCGCAAGAAGGCCCCCCAACCCGTCACGCACAGCGTGACCGGTCTGTTCAAGGACGTCCTGAACGACTTTTCGGCGCTGGGCGCCGACCCGGCGGCGGTGGACGTCGAACTGCTCGCCTCCGAGGTGCTCGGGCAATTCCACGACGTGCCGGTCGAAGACGGCGAAGAGCCGCTCGGCCTGGAGCTGATCGCCTTTGCGCAGCGCAAGATCACGCCGGGCGCGGCCGCGCTGCTGGCCGCGCTGGCCGTCGTCGCGGAGACCGACGTCGAGCGCAAGGCCGCCGACGCCGGCCTGGAGACCGTCCTCGGCCGCGGCATCCCCGCGCCGCCGTGGGCCGGCGGCCTGGGCCGGGTCACCGCGGGCGAGTGCTGGCGCACCGGTGACGTCTACGGCGACGAGTCGTCGCTGCTGATCGTCTTCGCCCACGGCGACCAGGTGCACGGCCTGCTCGCGCTGCTGGACTTCACCGAGGGCGGCCGGGTGCGCGACCTCGTGGTGATCGACCAGCCCGGCGAGGTCCTCAAGGAGATGCGGGACCAGGCCGAAGCCGACCTGGAGCTGGTCGTGCTGGAGGCCGTCGGCCCCGCCGACGCGCACCGCATGATCGCCGACGGCCTCGACGCGACCGACCACCTCGACGAGGCCGACGTCAGCGAGGACTACGCGCGCTTCCACGCCGTCGCGCTCACCTGGTGCCGCGCCCTGCCGGAGCCGTCGCTCGTGCCCGAGGTGTCCGAGTGGTCCGCCGACGAGCGGGCGGCCGTCGTCGAGCAGTTCGTCGTCGCGAGCGGTGAGGAAGCCGACTCGGCGCGCGCGATCGGCGGCCTGCTGCTGGAGCACGGCCTGCGCACCGACCCGGCGAACCCGCTGCGGGTCGGCCCGGAGAAGCTCGCGCGGTTCCTCGAGGGCCTGCTGGGCGAGGAGTACGAGCTCGACGCCGACCACGAGGACGCCGTCGAGCCGGTGGTGCTGGCCTGGGCGCAGTGGGCGGCCGAGCGGGAGGGCCTGACCGAGACGGCGACCGCGGCCCTCGAAGAAGCCGTCGCCGAGTACCTGGGCGAGTACAACGACGAAGACGACTCCCCGCTGGAGCGCTACTTCGGCGACGTCGGCGACCTGTCGCCGTCCGAGCTGGCCGACGCGCTGGAACGCCGGATGTTCGCCGTCCCGTCGCTGACGGCGGAGATCGGCGACGAGGAGGTCGACCTCGACCCGGGCGACCCCGAGCAGCGCCGCGCGCTCGTCATCGCCGAGGCGGACGAGGACGAGGAAGAAGAGCGGCTGGTGCTGCGCGCCACCGTCGTCGACCAGCTGTGGGAGGACGAGCCCGCCGAAGCCTGGCAGGCCGTGCAGCGCCTGCAGGAGGGCGAGCTGGACCGCGTGGAGATCTTCGACCAGCTGATCGACGCGCTGGCGGGCACGCTGCTCGAATCGGAAGAGCTCGAATACGACGCCGACGGTTACCTGGAAGCGCTGGCCGAACTGGGCTGACTCAGCGGATGGGGCCCGCCGGTTCGACGGCTACCTGAGATTTTGGGGGGTCCGGGTGGCGAAGCCCCCGGCCCGGGGCGTAGCCCCGGAGGTCACAGTCTTCCGGCGGCGCTCCTGCAACCGGTCGTCGAAGTCGACGACGAACGTTCCGGCGGCCATCGCGATCAACAGGGCCAGACCGAGCACCGCACCGACCCACGTGAGGATCATCGTGAACATCGCGGGCCTCCTCCCCAGCTCAGAGCCGTTTTCCTGACTCCTTCAGGGTCGCTTCCGGAACGGGCCTCCGGTATCGGCCAACCGGTTACGCCTGGACGCCCCGCCTCGGCCGATCGGCCGAGAAACGAGCGCCGAGAGCGACAACGCGTGCTCGGCCGTTCGCCCACAGTGGAAAAGACGACATGTGGGTGAACGAACGGGGTGACGGTGTCAGAGTTTGCGCAACCGGACGCGGTTGATCGTGTGGTCGGCGTCCTTGCGCAGCACCAGCGTCGCCCGGGGGCGGGTCGGCTTGATGTTCTCCATCAGGTTGGGCTCGTTGATGGAGCGCCACAGGTGCCGCGCCTCGGCGCGGGCCTCGTCGTCGGGCAGGCCGGCGAAGTGGTGGAAGTGCGACGCCGGGTCGGCGAACGCCGTGTGCCGCAGCTTCAGGAACCGCTCGACGTACCAGCGCTGGATGTCGTCGGTGTGGGCGTCGACGTAGATCGAGAAGTCGAACAGGTCCGACACCATCAGCCGCGGGCCGGGCTGCAGCACGTTCAGGCCCTCGAGGATGAGGATGTCCGGCTGCTGCACGACCTGCTCCTCGCCGGGCAGGATGTCGTAGGCCAGGTGCGAGTACACCGGCGCGGCGACGCGCTCGGCACCCGACTTGACCTCGGTGACGAACCGCAGCAGCGCGCGGCGGTCGTAGCTCTCCGGGAAGCCCTTGCGGTGCATGATCCCGCGGCGCTGCAGCTCGGCGCCCGGGTAGAGGAACCCGTCGGTGGTGACGAGGTCGACGCGCGGGTGGTCCGGCCAGCGGGCGAGCAGCGTGCGCAGGACGCGGGCCGTGGTCGACTTGCCGACCGCCACGCTCCCGGCGATGCCGATGACGTACGGGACCTTCGTGCCGCGGGAGTCGTCACCGAGGAACGTCGTGGTCGCTTCGTAGAGCCGCTGACGTGCGGCGACCTGGAGGTTGATCAGGCGGGACAGCGGGAGGTAGACGTCGGCCACCTCGGCCAGGTCGACCTGCTCGCCGAGGCCGCGCAAGCGCAGCAGCTCGTCCGCCGTCAGCGGCAACGGCGTCGAACTTCGCAGTTCTTTCCACTGTTCCCGGTGCAGCTCGACATAGGGGCTGAGTTCGCGGACCCGGGTCATCGCACACTCCTCCGGCCGTCGCCTGCACTGGCGGACGTTCACCTGCTCGATTAACGGTAGGGCTTACGGCCGGTGAACGCGCTGTGATGTAGTCCACCCCCTATCTTGGGGTGATCACCGCGGGTGACGATTTCCGAAGACGTCGTCCCACGCCGCCGCGACCTGGCGGGCGCACGTCGCGGGGTCCACCCCGCCGATGCCGGTGCCGAGCCCGGGCATCGCGATCGTCTCGACGGACTCGCGGACCGGGCCGTGGTCGAGCTCGCCGTCCCGCCACTTCAGGAACACCGCGCGCGCCGCGAGGTAGGGGTGCACGGTGTCGGGCGGCAGCAGCTCGCCGGGCTCCCGCATGGTCGGCGCGCTGATCAGCCACGCCGGCTCGGCCTCGCCCGTCGCGACGATCACGGCCTCGCCGATCGGCAGCTCACCGCCGTGAAACGCCAGTACGGCGCTGCGGACGTGCTGTTCCACGCCGGGGAACGCCCGCGCGTAGACGGCGTCGATGCCGCCGCGCATCCAGCCGTAGGAGTTGGCCGGGCTGACCACGGCCTGGGCGACGACGTCGAGGACCGACCCGCGGTGCACCCGGACCCGGCCGGCCAGTGATTTCGTGGCGGTGGTCCAGGCGGTGGCGAGTGGTTCATCGACGGCGCACAGCACCAGCTCCGGGGAGCGAGGGGAGACCGGCGGGTGGGTGCCCTCACGGCCGGTGTGCGTGCCCGAGTCGGCGGTCACGCTCCTAGCATCGCAAAAAATGCCACCCGGCGTAACCGGTGCCGGTACCGGCTGTCCGAGTGAAAGTCGCCACGCCCGGGCCCCGTAACCTGGGTGTTGTGTCACGGATCGCATACTTCGGCCCCCAGGGGACCTTCACCGAACAGGCCGCGCGGATCCTCGCCGGCGGCGAAGAACTGATTCCCGTCGAGACCGTCCGGCTGGCGATGACGGCCGTCCGCAACGGCGAGGCGGACGCCGCGTGCGTCCCCATCGAGAACTCCGTCGAGGGTGTCGTCCCCACGACGCTCGACGCGCTCAGCGAGTCGACGCCGCTGGTCGCCGTCGCCGAAGCGATCCTGCCGGTGCACTTCAGCGTGCTCACCCGGCCGGGTGACCGCGAGATCCGGACCGTAGCGAGCCACCCGCACGCGCTCGCCCAGGTCCGCGACTGGCTGGAGGCGAACCTGCCCGGCGCGAAGCCGGTGGCGTCGTCCTCGACGGCGGCAGCCGCGGTCGGTGTGCTCCAGGGCGACTTCGACGCCGCGGTCTGCGCGCCCGTCGCCACCCGGCACTACGCCCTCGAAGTGCTGGCCACCGAGGTCGCCGACGTCACCGACGCGGCGACCCGGTTCCTGCTGGTCCGCCCGCCGGGCGACCTGCCGGAGCCGACCGGCGCCGACCGGACGTCGGTGGTGGCCGCCGCGGTGAACCGCACCGGCACGCTGGCCGAGCTGCTCACCGCGCTGGCCGACCGCGGGATCAACCTGACCCGCCTCGACGCCCGCCCGACCCGCAACAACTTCGGCGAGTACCGCTTCTTCATCGACTTCGAGGGGCACGTGGCCGAGCCGCGGATCCTCGACGCGCTGACGGCGCTGCGCCGGCACTGCCGCAACCTGCGCTTCCTCGGCTCGCACCCGCGGGCCGACGACACCCGCACGACGATCCAGCCGGGTGCCGGCAACGACGACTTCGTGGACGCGGCCGTGTGGGCCGACGCCGTCCGCAAGGGGGACCTGGCGTGAGGCTGCTGCTCATCCGCCACGGCCAGACCGACGGGAACGTCCGCGGCGCGCTCGACACCGCGCTGCCCGGCCCGCCGCTCACCGAACTGGGGCTGTCGCAGGCCGCGGACCTCGCCGGCCGCCTGTCGGGGGAGCCGGTCGTCGCCGTCTACGCGTCGCAGGCGACCCGGGCCCAGCAGACCGCCGCGCCGCTGGCCGCGCGGTTCGGCTTGGACGTGCAGGTCGTCGACGGGGTCCACGAGGTCGTCGCCGGCGACCTGGAGGGCGCCACCGACCACGCGTCGATCCGCGTCTACATGGACACCGTGCGGAAGTGGACGCTCGGCGAGCTGGAGCCGTCGCTGCCCGGCGGCGAGAGCGGCACGAGCGTGCGCACACGGATGCTCGACGCCGTGGGCGGGCTGCGCGCCAAGCACGAGCAGGCCGACCCGGACGGGGTGGTCGCGCTGGTCAGCCACGGCGGCGCGATCCGGCTGAGTGCCGAATGGCTGGCCCCGAACGTCCACGCCGACATCGCCAATGCGGCCCTGATCCCGAACACGGGCATCGTCGAGCTGCAGGCGCGGCCCGAGGGGCAGTGGCACTGCCTGACCTGGGTCGACACGCCTCTCTGACCGTCACGAAAGTGTGATGCTGTCACGTTTAGGACACTTTCGGTGGGGAATTAACAACGAGACCAACCTGTCGTTGGCCCGTACGTCTACCCAGTAGCACCACACCAGGGAGGCGATTGAAATGGTTCGGACGAAGCTTTCGCGCTTGCTGCCGGTCGTCGCGGCTTCCGCGGGCGTACTCGCGCTCAGCGCCTGCGGCGGTGGCGGGACCACCCCGGCGGCGAGCACGTCCACGCCGTCGACGTCCGAGTCCCCGACCTCGTCCACGGCCCCCACCGCGACGCCGAGCACCAGCAACCCGGCGCCGGCGTCGTCCTCACCGGTCGCCGCGCCCGCGGACAACGGGCTCTGCAAGTCCGGGGACGTCAAGCTCGCGCTCGGCCAGGGTGACGCCGGGGCTGGCTCGCTGTACCGCTCGCTGGTCATCACGAACTCCAGCGGCAAGCCGTGTGAGATCCAGGGCTTCCCCGGCGTCTCCTACGTCGGCGGCACCGACGGGCACCAGGTCGGCAAGGACGCCTTCCGCGAGGGCACCAAGGGCAACGCCGTCAAGCTCAACCCGGGCCAGTCCGCGGTCGCCGACATCCAGTTCGTCAACGTGCGGAACTTCGACTCCGCGACCTGCCAGCCGACCGACGTCAAGGGCCTGCGGATCTACCTGCCGCAGGAGACGGCGTCGAACTTCGTGGCGGCGCCGGGCACCGGCTGCGCGAGCACCAAGATCCCGGGCAACCAGCTCGCGGTGAAGACGGTGCACCCGGCCTAGAGGCGGCCGCAGATCTCCTGCGCCTGGACCAGGTGCCGCTGCCCGGAGATGTCGTTGAAGTGCAGGCTGAGCACCATCCGGCTGACCCCGTCGATGTGGTCGGCCAGCGGCTGGTAGGTGGCGTTCACCTGGGCCGCCGCCGCGGAGAGCTCGCGCGCGGCGGTCATCCGGTGGAGCCGCTCCGGCGTGAGACCGGGGGTCAGCGACGGCTGCGCGTCCCGGCTCGTGTCGGGCAGCTCGCCGACGCGGTCGAGCGACTGGCACGCCGCGAGGGCGTCGTCGAGGGCGCCGGCGTGCACCCCGGACAGGCTCCAGAGCAGGCCGAGCACGCCGCCGCCGAGCACGAAGCCGGCCACGGCGCAGAGCACCAGCAGCCGGCGCGACTGCGGCACGGGCGCCGCGGCCTCACCGGCGTCGCCGGAGTCGGCCGCAGGCTCGTCGTAGTCGGGCTCGGCGTCGGTGCCGGTGTCCATGGTGCGCATATCCGCCTCCCACCGCCTGGGTGATGAGGTATTTCAGCTCACATTCACCGATCCTGGTGCGTCCAGGCCCCGGCTGAGTCCGATTCGTCATCCAGCGAGGTGCGGGGTCAGCCCCAGCCGAGCTCGTGGAGGCGGGCGTCGTCGATGCCGAAGTGGTGGCCCAGCTCGTGCACGACGGTGATGAGGACCTCCTCGACGACCTCGTCCTCGTCCTCGCACATCGAGAGGATCGGCTGCCGGTAGATGGAGATCCGGTCGGGCAGCACCCCGCCGTACGACGACGTCCGCTCGGTCAGCGCGATCCCGTGGTAGAGCCCGAGGATGTCCGGCGCCTCGTCGTTGAACTCCTCGACCAGCACGACGACGTTGTCCATCGCCTTCGCGAACTCCGGCGGCACCTCGTCCAGGGCCTCCGAGACCAGTTCTTCGAACTGCTCCCGGCTCATCTCGACGGGCATCAGCCGTTCTGCTTCGAGGTCGGCGGCGCGGAGCTCGACGTCGCCGGGCCGCCGCCACCGTCCGAAGGCGGGCCGTCGGCGGGCGGGCCGTCACCCGGCTGGCCGCCGTCGGTGCCCGCCGGCGCGGCCTTGATGCTGCCGGTCACGGCCAGCAGGCCGCTCTTGTCCGGCAGCAGCGCCGCCACCTTGCAGTTGACCTTGGTCGAGCCGGCGTCCCAGCTCTCCTGCTCACGCAGGTCCCAGCTGAGGATCAGGTGCTTGGCGTCGAGGTCGGCGCCGCCGGTGTAGTCCGACGCCGATTTGGTGCACTCGGTGTCGAGCCAGCTCTTCTGGTCGTCCTGCGACGGGTAGGCGTCCTTGAACTTCGACTTGAGGTCGAGGGTCGCGACGATCTCGTAGGAGTGCGGCTTGGCGCAGTCGATCGGGTCGCCGACGCCCTTGCCCTGCAGCGCCAGGCAGGTGCCGGGCTCGAAGGCCAGCGACTGGTCCTGCCCCTTCGCTGGGCCCTTCGTCGGCAGCAGCTTGCCGGCCGGACCCGCCCACTGCAGGCCGCAGCGCAGCTGGCGGTCGCCGTCGTCCCACTGCGACACCGTCGGGCGCAGGAGATTTGTCGTGAGTTTTCCGTACGGATCGAGGTTGTGCCCGAGGTACGGCTTCACGTCGGCGGTGCACTTCTGCTGGGCGATCTGCTGCCACTGCTCCAGCGTCGGCGTCGGCGCGCCCTCCGGGAACTGGGCGCCGATGTCGACGAGCGTGGTCACCTCGAACAGGTGCGGCTCGGTGCAGGCGACCTTGCGCGCGTCGCTCGCATCCGGGTTGTCCCAGGTCAGGCAGCTGCCTGGGGGTGAATGGAAGGCTTCTTCGGCGGCCGCCGACAGCTTGCCGGCACCTCCGCCGACGCCGCCTGTGATGCCGCCGCCCCACGAGAAGACGACACTGAGGGCGAGCGCGATGAGCGCGCCCGCGAAGATCCCGCCCATCACGACGCGGGTGCGCAGCGTCTGCGAGGCGGAGGGGAACCGATCGGCGCTGGAAGACATCGCAGTCCATGATGCCCGCGTCGCGCGAGACGTGCGCGATCCGGGTGGTTAGGGTGGTCACGGTTTCGTGGTGGCCGGTGATTACGGAGCGTATATGACGCAGGACAACAACACTGGGGACCAGCCGCCCCCGGAGCCGCCGAAGCGCGGTTCCATGAGGTTCCAGGACTCCAGCACGCAACGGCGCGAGCCTTCGCTCGCCGAACAGCGAGCCCGTCAGCAGGCGCTCGCCCAGGAAGAACGCGACGAGGAACTGGCCCGTCAGGCGGACGCCAAGGCGGCCACCCGGCGCAAGATCCTCATCGGCAGCGGCGTCACGGTCGGGCTCGTCGGCCTGGTCGCGACGTTCTACGCGGTCGCGAAGCCGGCCGGTGACGTCACCGCCGTCTGCACCGACTCGAACGGCATCGTCCAGGGCGACGACAACTGCGACGAGACGTACGTGACCAGTCACGGCGGGTACTCCAGCGGTGGCTTCCTGTTCCTGCCGATCGGCGGGGGCGGCTACAACAGCTACCGGTACAACTACGGCGGCTCCGGCACCATCGGCCAGCGCGTGTCGGGTGGTTCCTACGACGCGCCGTCGTCGCGGACCAGCGTCAACACCAAGTCGGGCAAGTCCGTCCAGCGCGGCGGCTTCGGCATCAGCGGCAAGAGCGGCGGCACCGGGAGCACCGGCGGCACCGGCAAGAGTGGGGGATCGTAGGTGTACCGGGACCGGCGTGAGCCGCGGCGCGACTGGCAGCGGATCGTCGAGGAGCAGGGGCTCGTCTACGGCACGCCGGCCCGTGACAGCAGCGGCCGGGTGCGGCCGTACTGGGACGAGTCCGTGCACTACGTCTTCGACATGGACGAGGTCCTCTCGCTCGAAGCCGACGTCGAACTGCTGCACTCGATGTGCCTGGAGGCAGTCGACAACGTCGTGACGACCGAGGGCTACCAGCGCTTCGGCATCCCGGAGTGGGTCTGGCCGCACATCGCGGAGTCGTGGAAGCGGCAGGACCCGCACGTCTACGGCCGGTTCGACCTGCGCTACGACGGCAAGTCGCCGGCGAAGCTGCTCGAGTACAACGCGGACACGCCGACGACGCTGCTGGAGGCCTCGCTGCTCCAGTGGCACTGGAAGACCGACGTCTTCCCGGACGACGACCAGTGGAACTCGATCCACGAGAAGCTCGTCGAGCGGTGGGCGTTCCTGCAGGACAAACTGCCGTCCAACGAGCTGCACTTCACCTGGTCGGCGGCCGACCCGTCCGGCGAGGACAACGTCACCACGGCCTACCTGCAGGAGACGGCGGCCGAGGCCGGCCTGGACACCGTGGGCCTGGCGATCGAGGAGGTCGGCTGGGACCCGGTGCTCAAGCGGTTCGTCGACCTCGAAGAGCAGCAGATGGCGACCGTGCTGAAGCTGTACCCGTGGGAGTGGCTGGTCGACGAGGAGTTCGGCCGCAACGCCGTCGAGTCGCTGCCGCGGACGCTGTGGGTCGAGCCGCTCTGGAAGATGATCCTCTCCAACAAGACGCTGCTGGCGGTCCTGTGGGAGAACTACCCGGGCCACCCGAACCTGCTGCCCGCGTTCGCCGACGACCCCGGCATCCTCACCGAGTACGTCCGCAAGCCGAAACTGGGCCGCGAGGGGGCGAACGTCCAGATCGTCGCCACCGGCTACGAGACCCAGACCGACGGCGTCTACGGCGCCGAAGGGTTCGTCTACCAGGCGTTCGACCCGCTGCCCGAGTTCGACGGTTACCGGCCGGCGCTCGGCGCGTGGATCGTCGGCGACAGCTCCGCGGGGCTGGGCATCCGGGAGACCGGCGGCCTGGTCACCGACGACGGTGCGGCATTCGTCCCACACCGCATCCCCGAGTCGTGATACAACACCGCTGCTGATCAGCTCTTTTTCCTGGGAGAGAACTCGTGAACACGACCCTTGCGCTGTCCGACACGTTCGGCTCCGACCTCGTGCGGGGGATCGGCGCGATCCTGCTCTACGGCGTCATCGGCCTGCTGCTGATGTTCGCCGGCTTCTACGCCATCGACTGGACCACGCCCGGCAAGCTGTCGAAGCTGGTGCACGCGGGCCTGCCGAACGCGGTGATCGTGACCTCGTCCGGCCTGCTCGCGATGTCGTTCATCGTCGTCGTGGCGATCTTCAACTCGGCGAGCGACCTCACCGAGGGCCTGATCACCTCGCTCGTCTACGGCCTGCTCGGGATCATCGTCCAGGTGGTCGCCGTCCGGCTGCTGGAGTGGGCGACCCGCATCGACGTGGCGTCGACCATCGAGAGCGAGAAGTTCGCCCCGGTGAGCATCGTCGTCGCGGCCGCGCACATCGGCCTCGGCCTCGTCGTGGCGGTCGGCATTTCCTGATCCGGTGGCATCCAGGTGAGCCGGGCCACGTGCGTGGCCCGGCTCTCTTGTTCCCACTAGCGTGGGGTTCGTGCGCCTGCTGAGGACACCGGACGACCGGTTCACGGACCTGCCCGACTTCCCCTTCGAGCCGCGGTACGTCGAGCTCGACGACCCGCACGGCGGCGTGATCAGAGTTGGCTACGTCGAGGCCGGCCCCGCGGACGGTCCACCGGTGCTGCTGCTGCACGGTGAGCCCAGCTGGTCGTACCTCTACCGCAAGATGCTGCCGGTGCTGGCCGCCGCCGGGCTGCGCGCCATCGCGCCCGACCTGGTCGGTTTCGGCCGGTCCGACAAGCCCGGCGACATGGTCGACCACACCTACGCCCGGCACGTCGAGTGGATGCGCGGGTTCGCGTTCGACGCCCTGGACCTGCGTGACGTCACGCTCGTCGGCCAGGACTGGGGCGGCCTGATCGGGCTGCGCCTGGTCGCGGAGCACCCCTCGCGTTTCGCGCGTGTGGTGGCGTCCAACACGGGCCTGCCGACCGGCGACCACGACATGCCGGCCGTCTGGCACGCCTTCCGCGAGGCCATCGAGAAGGCCCAGGTGCTGGACGTCGCCCGGTTCGTCCAGTCGGGCTGCAACTCCTCGCTTTCGCCCGAGGTGCGCGCGGCGTACGACGCACCGTTCCCGAACGAGATGTACAAGGCCGCGCCGAGGGCGATGCCCCGCCTGGTGCCCTACCAGCCGGACAACCCGGCGTCGGCGGCCAACCGCGAAGCCTGGAAGACCCTCGTGGAGCTGGACGTCCCGTTCCTGGTGGCCTTCTCCGACGGCGACCCGATCACGGGTGGCCTGGCCCCGGTCCTGCAGCGGTCCCTGAAGGGCGCGCAGGGCCTGGAGCACCCGGTGATCGCGGGCGCGGGTCACTTCCTGCAGGAAGACGCCGGCGAGGAACTGGCCGAGCACGTGGTGCGCTTCGTCTGGGGCTGAGCAGCCCCCGATTTCCACGCTACCGAGGCAGGCCGACAGTTCCGCTCGCCCAAAGCCGTGAAGGCCACCTTGAGGGACTCAGAGTCCCTCAAGGTGGCCTTCACGGCTTTCACGGACCCGGGAGTGTCAGGCCCTCCCGTTAGGCTGGAATCGGGGGCTGCTCAGCTCAGGCGAGTGCCGCGTGGGTGGCCGCCAGCGCGTCGACCAGGATGTCCAAGCCCTCCTGGGCCTCGTCTGCCGTCAAGGTCATCGGCGGGCCGAGCCGCAGGACGTTGCCGTGCAGGCCGCCCTTGCCGATCAGCAGGCCGCGCTTCTTCGTTTCCTCCAGCATTCGCGCGGCCGCCGGAACATGGGGAGAAGTCGTGCCCGGCTTGATCAGCTCGATGCCGATCATCAGGCCCTTGCCGCGGACCTCGGCGACGATCGGCGAATCGGCGGCACGCAGACCGTCGAGCAGTTGACGGCCCCGGGCCGCGCAGTTCGCCTGCAGGTCGTGGTCCTTGATGTAGTCGAGCACGGCCGTCGCGCCGGCCATCGAGACCGGGTTGCCGCCGAACGTCGAGAACGACTGGGCCTGGAAGCAGTCGAGGACGTCGCCGCGGGCGACCACGCCGCCCACCGCGAGGCCGTTGCCGAGGCCCTTCGCGAACGTCATCATGTCCGGCGTGACGCCGTGGGCGTCGATGCCCCAGAAGTGCTCGCCCGTGCGGCCCCAGCCGGTCTGGACCTCGTCGGAGATGAACAGCACCCCGTAGGAATCGAGCACCTCCTTCATCGCCCGGAACAGGCCGTCCGGCGGCAGGCTGAAGCCGCCGACACCCTGGATCGGCTCGGCGATCAGGCAGGCGACGTCGCCCGCGGTCGCCGTGTCCAGGACGTCGACCAGGTCGGCGACGCAGGCCTTGATGTAGTCGGCGTCCGACAGGTCGCGGAACGGGCTTCGATAGCGATAGCCGCCGTGGACGTAGTTGACCTTGACCGGGCTCAGCGCCGACGCCGACCAGCCGCGGTTGCCGGTGATCGCGACCGTCCCGAACGAGCGGCCGTGGTAGGAGTTCCGCATCGCCAGCACCTGGTTGCTGCGCCGGAACTGCGTCGCGAGCATCAGCGCGGTGTCGTTGGCCTCGCTGCCGGAGTTGGTGAAGAACATCTTGGCATCCGGGATGCCCGAAAGCGCGGCGATCCGTTCGGCCAGCTCGACCTGCGAGCGGATCAGGTACAGCGTCGAGGTGTGCAGGATGCCGGTGTCGAGCTGCTTGCGGACCGCGTCGCCGATCTCCGCGACGTCGTAGCCCATCGAGTTCGTCAGCACGCCGGCGAAGAAGTCGAGGTAGGTGCGGCCCTGCGAGTCGGTCATCCGCCGGTCGTGCGCGTGCACGATCTCGATCGGCTCCTCGTAGAGCAGCGACATCCAGGACGGCATCACAGCGCGGTGGCGGGCGAGCAGCTCGTCGGTCATCGGGGCGCCTCCTCGGGGTCTCCCAGAAGTATGAGGAGGCCGCGAAGAGCGCTTCAACGATCAGACTGTCGGGATAACCCAGTAGGGACGCACAGTCTGTACGGACTACCCTCTGTCTTCGTGATTGACCCCAGGACTCTGCGCGATGACCCGGAAGCCGTGCGCGCGTCGCAGCGCGCCCGTGGCGAGGACGAAGGAGTGGTCGACAAGCTGCTCTCCCTCGACTCCCGGCGCCGCTCCTCGATCGCGGCCGCGGACAAGCTGCGCAACGAGCAGAAGCTCCTGGGCAAGCAGATCCCGAAGGCCCCGCCGGAGGAGAAGCAGCAGCTGCTGGCCACGGCCAAGGAGCTCGCCGCCCAGGTCAAGGCGGCCGAGGCGGAGCAGAACACGTCGTCGGAGGAGTTCGACCAGCTCTTCCGGACCGTGGCGAACCTCGTGCACCCGGACGCGCCGGTCGGCGGCGAAGACGACTTCGCCGTCGTCAAGCACGTCGGCGAGCCCACCAAGTTCGACTTCACCCCGCGCGACCACCTCGACCTGCTCGAAGCGCTCGGCGGCGTCGACATGGAACGCGGCGCGAAGGTGTCCGGCTCGCGGTTCTACTTCCTCACCGGCGTCGGCGCGCAGCTGCAGCTCGGCCTGCTCAACATGGCC
Organism: Amycolatopsis sp. NPDC088138; assembly: GCF_044741685.1. Taxonomy (NCBI): domain Bacteria; kingdom Bacillati; phylum Actinomycetota; class Actinomycetes; order Pseudonocardiales; family Pseudonocardiaceae; genus Amycolatopsis; species Amycolatopsis sp. NPDC088138. The sequence continues at coordinate 1,049,473 of NZ_JBIUTB010000003.1, read as the reverse complement.
ATCGCGCAGGCGCTGGAAAACGGCTTCACGCCGATGATCACGCCGTCGCTGGTGCGCCCCGAGATCATGGCCGGCACCGGCTTCCTCGGCCAGCACTCGAGCGAGATCTACCACCTCCAGGACGACGACCTGTACCTCGTCGGCACGTCGGAGGTGCCGCTCGCCGGCTTCCACGCCGACGAGATCCTCGACCTGAACGACGACGCGAAGCGCTACGCGGGCTGGTCGTCCTGCTACCGCCGCGAGGCCGGCTCGTACGGCAAGGACACCCGCGGCATCATCCGCGTGCACCAGTTCGACAAGGTCGAGATGTTCGTCTACACCAAGCCGGAGGACGCCGAGGCCGAGCACGAGCGGCTGCTCGGCTGGGAAGAGCAGATGCTCGCGAAGATCGAGGTGCCCTACCGGGTGATCGACACCGCGACCGGCGACCTCGGCACGTCCGCGCACCGCAAGTTCGACTGCGAGGCGTGGGTCCCGAGCCAGGAGGCTTACCGCGAGCTGACCTCGACGTCCAACTGCACGACGTTCCAGGCCCGTCGCCTCTCGGTCCGCTACCGCGGCGAGAACGGCAAGCCGCTGATCGCCGCGACGCTCAACGGCACGCTCGCCACCACGCGGTGGATCGTCGCGATCATCGAGAACCACCAGCAGGAGGACGGCTCCGTGCGCGTCCCGGAGGCGCTGCGCCCGTTCGTCGGCGGCAAGGAAGTCCTCACGCCGCGCTGAATCCGGCGGATCCCCGGTGCTCTCCCGTTCGTCCCAGTATCGTGCGGGCCGAACGGGAGAGGACTCAACGTATGCGCGTGAAGTGGCAGGTCGTGGTGGCCGTGGCGGCCCTGACCGTGGTGTCCGGCTGCACGGTGGCGGTCGGCGGATCGGCGTCGCCGGTGCCGGGTCAGGGTGCGATCGTCAAGGACATCGACGCCTGCACGCTGCTCGACGAGGGCCAGCTCGACGCCCTCGGCTACGAGACCAAGGGCCGCTCGGTCCAGGAGAACAAGGACCGGCTCCAGACGCCGATGTGCCTGTGGAGCACGAAGGAAGACGTCGAGCCGTCGGCCCTCCTCAACGTCGGCTACACGACGGACATCGACTTCAACGAGTACATCGCCGGCGCCGTGCCGAAGTCCGAGCCGCAGCAGATCGCCGGGTTCACCTGGACCCAGTACCCGTCGATCATCGGCGACGACTGCGTGCTGTACGCGCTGCTCGGTGACAAGTCCTTCGCGTACGTGAGCGTCTCGGAACCGCCGCTGGACAAGGCGTGCGAGCTGGCCAAGGCGGTGGTCCCGCAGGTCGCGGCGCACCTGCCCGGCGGGCAGGACGCGCCGTCGATCACCCCGACGGGGCCGGCGAAGGCCGAGCCGGGCGGGCCGCTGCTGTCGGTCGACCCGTGCACGATGCTGAAGCCGGATCAGGTCGCGCAGCTGCCCAACATCAAGCCCGAGGGCGAAAAGGACAACTCCTCCGCGGTGCCGAACGCGACGTTCTGCCTGTGGGACGACACCGACGGCGACGAAGGCCAGAAGGCGTTCGAGGTCTGGTTCGGCCCGAGCACCCCGGTGACCGAGTGGCCCGGCGCGAAGGGCGTCCCGGCGACCGAGACCGTCGACGTCGGCGGCAAGAAGTGGGGCATCTTCCCGAACATGGGTGGCCTCCGCGCGACCTGCGGCGCGACCCTGGCCATCACGGACACGTCGTCGGTGCAGGTCGTCAGCGGGTTCGTCGGGGACGACACCAAGACGTGCGACCTCGTGAAGAAGGGCCTGCCGCTGGTGACGCCGAACCTGCCGGGCTAGGCGGACACCTGGTCGGCGATGTGGCGCGCGATCTCCAGCGCGCTCGTCGCGGCCGGTGACGGCGCGTTCAGGACGTGCACCTGGTCACGCGCGGTCTCGATGAGGAAGTCGTCGACGAGCGAGCCGTCGCGGCGCATCGCCTGCGCGCGGACGCCCGAGCCGTGGCGGACGATGTCGTCCTCGGTGACGGCCGGGACGAGCCGGGCGAGGCTCGCGGCGAAACGCTTCTTCGAGAACGAGCGCCGCACCTCGTCGAGCCCGGTCGGGAACGCGTACTTCTTCGCGAGCCGCCAGACGCCGGGGAACGCGGCGACCTCGGCGACGTCCTTCGCGGAGAAGTCGGCCCAGCGGTAACCCTCGCGGCGCAGCGCGAGCACGGCGTTGGGGCCGGCGTGCACGCTGCCGTCGAGCATGCGCGTGAGGTGCACGCCGAGGAACGGCAGCGTCGGGTCCGGCACCGGGTAGATCAGGCCCTTGACCAGGCCGCGGCGTTCGGGCTTGAGCTCGTAGTACTCACCGCGGAACGGCACGATCTTCGCGGACGGCGTCAGCCCGGCCAGCCGCGCGACCCGGTCGGAGTGCAGACCCGCGCAGTTGACGAGCCCGTCCGCGACGACGACGTCGTTGCCCGTGGCCACTTCGACGCCGCCGTTGCTGCCGGAGCGGATGGCCAGCGCCGGGCTGTTCAGCCGCAGGTCGACACCCGCTTCGTCGAGCAGCCGCACGAGCGCCTGGCAGACGGCGGGGAAGTCGATGATCCCGGTCGACTCGACGCGCAGCGCGGCGACGCAGGAGACCTCCGGCTCGTACTCACGCGCTTCGGCAGGCGAGATCTTCTTGGCGGGCACACCGTTCGCCTCGGCCCGCTCGGCGAGCGTGTTGAGAGCGGGGATCTCCTTCTCGTCGGTGGCGACGACGAGCTTCCCGCACACCTCCACCGGCACGCCGTACTGGCGCGCGAAGTCCACGATGGACCGGTTGCCCGCGACGGACATCCGCGCCTTGAAGGAGCCGGGCTTGTAGTAGAGCCCGGCGTGGACGACGTTCGAGTTGTGCCCGGTCTGGTGCGCCGCCCACCGCGGCTCCTTCTCCAGCACGGTCACGTCCAGCCCGCGCCTGGTCAGCTCCCAGGCCACGGCCAGACCGACGATCCCACCCCCGACGACCACCACGTTGCGCACGATCGACCAGGCTACGCGAGTCCCCGGTCCGCGCTGCCTCCTGGCGTTACCTAACGTCCGTCAGGTAACGTACCTAACCGATGTCAGGTAAGCGGTTGACCCGGGAAGCGCGGCGCGAGCTGATCCTCGCCGCGGCCGCCGACGTGTTCGCCTCGGCGGGCTACGACGCGGCCGGCATGCGCGAAGTCGCGGCGGCGGCCGGAATCAGCACGCCGGTGCTCTACGACCACTTCCCGTCGAAGGCGGAGCTGTACGCGGCCCTGCTGGCGTCCGAAGTGGACGACCTGCTGGCCGGCTGGGCCGAGCTGCCGCCGTCGAATGACCCGGAGGTGCTGCTGCGCAGCCGCGTGTCCGCGATCTTCGCGTGGATCGAAACCCACGGGCGGGGCTGGCGGATGATCTTCGCGGAGTCTCCGTCGGACCCGGCGGTCGCGGCGACGCACCGGGCGGGCCAGCACCGGGCGACGGCCAACCTGACGTCGCTGTTCCACGGTTTCCCGAGCCTCGACCTGACCGCCCGCATCCCGCGCGCGCTGGCCGACGAGGTACTGGCGGACGCGAGCAAGAGCGCGCTGAACGCGGTGGCGACCTGGTGGTGGCGCCACCGCGAGGTCCCGCGCGACGAGGTCGTGGCGCTGACGGTGGACCTGCTGTGGCGCGGCCTGGCCGCACTGACCAAGGGGGAGCGATGAGCACCGAGACGTACCGGACCGCCGCGGAGACGGGCGACGTGGACCTGGCGATGACCGCGTTCGCCGCGGACGCGGTGCTGCACTCACCGCTGACTTCGCGGGTGCGCTTCACCGGGCACGCCGAACTGCGGGCGCTGATCGAGGTGGCGTACTCGCACCTGACGGAGATCCGCTTCCACACGGACGTCGGCGACGAGCGGACCCGGGTGGTCGTCTACACCGCACGCATCGGCGGCGAGCCGATCGAAGAAGCGGCACTGCTGCGGCTGGACGACGAGGGCCTGATCCGCGAAGTGACGTTGTTCGTGCGGACGCTGCCGGGGCTGGTGGCGCTGATGGACCGGTTCGGTCCGGACATCGCCCGGCGCAACGGCCGCCGGTGGGCCGCGCGCGTGCTCGGCGTCGCGACGAAACCGCTGCTGGCGATGGTGAAGTCGGGTGACCGGTACGCGGTCCCGCTGGTCAGTCCGCCAGCCCGGCCGTAGTCAGGGCCTTCTGGGCGCTCATCCCCAGTCCCACCACGTAGGCCTGTTCGAAACCCGCCGCTCCCAACGACTCTCGGACCCGGGCCCGGACCGCCGAGACGTCCGGGTCGCCGCTGATCGCCGTGCCGCGCACGGCCGCCGCCGCGCCCAGCAGCACCGCCGCCTGTTCCGGGTGGACGGCCGCGCCGGCCAGGCCCTCCAGGGCGAACGCCACGACGTCACCCGCGTGCCACCGGCGGCCGACCTGCAACGCCTCGCGGTACAGCCCGGCCGCGTCGGACACCCGGCCTTCGCCCAGGGCCAGCCAGCCCAGCGAGATCAACGCCGCCGCGTGGGCCGTCTCCGCCGCGAACGAGCCGCCTTCGCACTCCGCCAGCGCCCGTTCGCACCACGACCGGGCCGTCGGCAGGTCACCGTCCAAGCGGGACAGGGTGGCCAGGCCGATGTAGGCCGCCGCGCGGGACTCCGGCATGCCCGACCGGCGGGCCGTCGACTCCGCGAGCTCGTAGTCCGCCCGCGCGCCCGCGTGGTCACCCTGCAGCAGGCGGGTCCAGGCGCGGCGGGTGATCAGGTCCGCGGCGTCGTCCGTCGCGCCCAGCTGGTGCATCAACGCCAGCGACTCGTCCATCTTCACCAGCGCCTCGGCGTACTCGCCCCGCCAGCTCAGCAGCTGCGAAAGGTGGTCCAGGGCCATCGAAAGACCCCACCGCTCGCCGAGCTCGCCGAACTGCAGCGCGCCCTCGCGCAGGCCCTCCTCGGCCTGGACGAGGTCGCCGGTCATCATCGAGCGCAGGCCGAGGCCCATCGGGACCATCGCCCACGTCCACGGCTCGCCGTGCGCCAGCATCACTTCGCCGCGCCCGTACATCTCGGCGTCGTCGGCGGGCGGCCCGATCACGACGGCCAGCAGCATGATCAGCATCGGGTGCCGCGGCGACCACATCGAGTCCCTGGCGTACCGGCGGGCCAGCGGCACGTACGGCGCCAGCGCCTCCTCACCCGGCATCCCGGCCAGGGCGCTGAGCAGGCAGAGCAGGAACTCCTCGAGGTACTCCGCCTGCACCTCCGGCCCGCAGCGCTTGACGACCTCGAGCGACAGCACCGCGCCCTCGAACCGCCGTCCGCGCATCCACCAGTACATCGCCAGCGACGTGACCAGCCGGACCGCGATGACGACGTCCGCGTCGGCCGCCCAGCGCAGCGCCGCCAGGACGTTGTCGTAGTCGGCGTCGATCCGGGCCAGCCAGTCCAGCTGCGCCGCCGTCCGCAGCATCGGGTCCGCCTCTTCGGCGAACCGCAGGAAGTACTCGGCGTGTGCGCGGTGCAGGGTGTCCGTCTCGCCCGCTTCGGCGAGCTTCTCCGCGCCGAACGCGCGGATCGTCTCCAGCATCCGGAACCGCCCGCCGACGGCCTCGACCAGCGACTTGTCGGCCAGCTCCGGCAGCACGGCGTCGTCCGCGCCGCACACTTCGGCCGCCGCCGCGAGGGTCGCGCCGCCGGGGAAGACCGTCATGCGCCGCGCCAGCCGCCGCTCCTCGTCGTCGAGCAGGTCCCAGCTCCATTCGACGACACCGCGCAGCGACCGGTGCCGCTCCTCGGCCGTGCGGCTGCCGCGGGCGAGCAGCCGGAACCGGTCGTCGAGGCGGGCCGCGATCTCGCCGACCGGCAGCGTCCGGACGCGAGCCGCGGCCAGCTCCAGCGCGAGCGGCAGGCCGTCGAGGGCGGCGCAGATGTGCTGGACGTCGCCGATCGTCGACTCGTCGAGGGCGAACGCGGGGTCGCTCGCGGCCGCGCGGTCCGCGAACAGCCGGACGGCCGGGAACTCGCCGGCCCGTGCGGCGGACGTCCCGGGCGGCGGCACGGCCAGCCGCGGCACCGGCGCCAGCTGCTCGCCGGTGATCCCGAGCGGCTCGCGGCTGGTGGCCAGCACCCGCAGGCCGGGGCACGCGCCGAGCAGCCGCCCGGCCAGCCGGGCCGCGGCGTCGACGACGTGCTCGCAGTTGTCGAGCACGAGCAACGTCGTGCGGTCGCGCAGCGCCGCGATCAGCCGGTCGGCCGGGTCCTGCGCCTCGCGCTGCCGCAGCGCGGTGTCCCGCAGGCCCAGCGCGCCGAGCACCGCGCCGACGACCTCGGCGCCGCCGTGGGGCGCCAGCTCGACGAACGCGACCGGCCCTTCGACGACCGCGGCGGTTTCGATCGCCAGCCGGGTCTTGCCGGTGCCGCCCGGCCCGAGCAGCGTGACGAGCCGGGCGCGCGCCAGCAGCTCCGAGACCTGCCGCAGCTCGGCGTCGCGGCCGACGAAGCTGGTCAGCTGCGCGGGCAGCGCCGGGATCGTCGGCTTCTCGGTCTCGCCGCGCAGCACGGCGAGGTGGACCTCGGCGAGCTCCGGGCCGGGGTCGGCACCCAGCTCGTCGGCCAGGGTGCGGCGGGCGTCCTCGAACGCGGCCAGCGCGTCGGCGGACCGGCCGGCGACGTGCAGCGCGCGGACGAGCTGCGCGCGCGGCCGCTCCCGCAGGGGGTGCGCGGCGACCGTCTCGCGCAGCCCGGCGAGGACGTCCTCGGCTTGGCCGAGGGCCAGCCGGGCCTCGACGTGGTCGTCGGCCGCCTCGGCCCGCAGCTCCGCGAGCCGGGTGGCCTGGGTGACGGCGAAGGGCGCGTCCGCCAAGTCGCTGAAGGCGTCCCCGCGCCACAGCGCCAGCGCTTCACCCAGCACGTCGGCGGCTCGTGCGTGCTCCGAGGCCTTCAGCAGCGCACGGCCTTCGCGCACGAGCCGTTCGAAGGCGAGTGCGTCCACTTCGTCCGGTTCGACGTCGAGGCGGTAGCCCGCCGTGGTGAACTCGACCGGCGCGAGGTCCTTCAGGGCCGTCCGCAGCCGGGACACCTGGGACTGGAGGGCGTTGGCCGCGCCGTCCGGCGGGTGCTCGCCGTACATCCCGTCGATCAGCCGCTCGGCCGGGACGAACCGGCCGGCCTCGAGCGCGAGCAGCGCCAGGAGGGTTCGCGACCGCGGGCCGCCCACCGCCACCTGCGTGCCGTCCGGGCGCCACGCGGCGACGGCCCCCAGCACCCCGAATCGCATGTGCCCAGCGTAAGACGTTCGGCGAGGCGCCGTGGGGATCACTCGAAAGTGGGGTTCGGCGTGGGGCTGTCAACCGAATGATCCGGCGTATATACACTTCGCCGGGTCCCCACGCAATGGGAGAGGTATGCCGACCGACAGCATTGCCCTAGGTCAACCGACCGTGGGCGAAGAAGAGCTAGCCGCCGTCGCCGAGGTCTTCCGGTCCGGCTGGCTGGCCGGGGCCGGTCCGGCGTGCCGCCGTTTCGAGGAACGGTTCGCGCAGGTCACCGGCACGGCCCACGCGCTGGCGACCGCGAACTGCGGTTCGGCCCTCTTCCTCGGCCTCAAGGTGCTGGGTGTCCAGCCCGGTGACGAGGTCATCGTCGGTGACTACACGTTCCCGGCGACGGGCCACGCGGTCGTCCAGGCCGGCGCCACCCCGGTGTTCGCCGACATCCGCCCGGACGTCTTCAGCGCCGACCCGGCGCACGTCGAAGCCCTGATCACCCCGCGGACCGTCGGCATCCTCGCCGTCGACGTCGCGGGCCAGCCGGGCGACTTCGACGAGTACCGCGCGATCGCCGACAAGCACGGCCTCTGGCTCTTCGAGGACGCCGCCTGCGCCGCGGGCGCGACGTACAAGACGCGCCCGGCCGGCAGCCTCGCCGACCTCGCCGCGTTCTCCTTCCACGGCCGCAAGGGCATCACCGCCGGTGAGGGCGGCGCGCTCGTCTCGGACCGCGAAGACCTCATCGCGCACGCCCGCAAGCTGCACACCTACGGCATCGAGCCGGCGATCAGCCGCGAAGGCTCGAACACGCTGCCGATCCCCGAATTCCACGAGCTCGGGTACAACTTCCGCATGTCGGACGTGCAGGCCGCAATCATGGGCGTCCAGCTCGACCGCCTGCCGGACCTGCTCGCCGCCCGCCGCTCGGTCGCGAAGCGCTACCACGAGGCGTTCGACGACGTCAGCGCCCTGACCGTCCCCGTCGAGCTGCCCGACCGCGAGCACCCGTGGCAGGCCTACCTGCTCACGGTCGCCCCGTCGATCAGCCGCGACACGCTGGCCCTGCGCATCCGCGAGCAGGGTGTCCAGTGCAACTTCGGCACCTACGCCTCCCACCTCCAGCCGATCTACGGCCCCCAGACCCCGCTGCCCGTGTCGGCCGACGCGTTCGCGCGTCAGCTCGCCATCCCCATGCACGCCAACCTGACGGACGCCGAAGTGGCGCGCGTCGGCGAGGTCGTGCGCGCCGCCGTGCAGTCACTGTCCTGAAGCCACCGACCGAGGAGAAATTGGTGTCCGACAAAAAGGTCCTGTTCACCGGGGCCGGTGGGTTCATCGCCGCACACGTCATCCCCCTGCTGATCGAGGGCGGCTACACCGTCCGCATCTTCGACAACATGACCCGCGGCGACCGCGCGCGCGTCGACGAGTTCGTCGCCACCGGCAAGGTCGAGCTCGTCGAGCAGGACGTCCGCTACGGCGGCGCGGTCCGCGAGGCCATGCGCGGCTGCACGCACGTCATCCACTTCGCCACGGTGTCGATCAACAAGTCGATCGCCGACCCGGCCGAGTCGATCGACATCAACATGGTCGGCAACCACAACGTCTTCGCCGCGGCCGCCGACGAGTGTGTCGAGCGACTCGTGTTCGCCTCGACCGCGTCGGTCTACGGCGAGCCGAAGCGGCTGCCGATGCACGAGGACGACGAGCTCAAGCCGCTCACGCCGTACTGCATCTCGAAGCGCGCCGGCGAGGACATGCTCGGCTTCTACGAGCGCACCAAGGGCCTGTCCTGGAACGCGCTGCGCTTCTTCAACGTGTACGGCCCGGGCCAGAAGATCGAGGCCTACTACACCTCGGTGATCAACCACTTCATCCAGCGCCTGCGCGCCGGCCAGCCGCCGATCATCGACGGCCGCGGCGACCAGTCGATGGACTTCGTGCACGTCGCCGACCTGGCGCGCGCGGTCGTCGCGGCGCTGGAGTCGGAGCAGGCGAACCTGCCGATCAACATCGGCACCGGCATCGACACCTCGATCGCCGCGCTGGCCAAGATCCTCATCGAGGCCGTCGGCGTCGACGTCGAGCCGCTGTTCAACGAACGCGACGTGCTGGTCACGCGCCGCGCCGCCGACATCACCCGCGCCCGCGACGTGCTCGGCTGGGAGCCGCGGATCACTGTCGAAGAGGGCATGCGGCAGCTGGTCAAGGACTCCGAGTGAGCACCACCGCGGGCCCTGCCCAAGGACGTGCGATGCGCATCGCGGTGGTCAACAACTTCTTCCCGCCGCGAGTGGGCGGGAGCGCGCACATGTCGGCGTCGCTGGCGGCGCAGTTCGTCGAAGAGGGCCACGAGGTCCTGGCGATCACGGCCGCCTACGCCGACGCCCCGGCCGAAGAGGAGCGTGACGGCTACCGCGTCGTCCGCCTCCCGGCCACGAAGATGCCCCAGGTCGGCCTGTCGATCGACTTCGACATGAGCTTCGCGTCGGTGCGGCCGGGCAACTGGCGGCGGCTGTGGAAGCTGCTCAACGAGTTCAAGCCGGACGCGATCCACCTGCACGGCCAGTTCTTCGACCTGTCGTGGCTGGCCGGGATCTACGCGCGCCGGCGGAACATCCCGGTGCTGCTGACCATCCACACCCTGCTGATCAGCGACAACAAGCTGTACGGCGGCGTGTTCCGGATGCTCGACGCGGTGCTCGTGCGGCCGATCCTCGCCTACATCCGGCCGCGGTACGTCATCCTCGACAAGCTCGGTGTCGACTACTGCGTCGAGCGCTACGGCACCAGCGACGCGAACTCGGAGTACTTCCCGATCGCGGTCGACACCGGCCACTTCGCGAAGCCGGTGACGAAGGACGTCCGCGCGGAGCACGAAATCGGCGACGCGCCGCTGATCGTCTCGCTCGGGCACGTCATCCCGCTGCGCAACCGCTTGCCGCTCATCGAAGCCCTGCCGTCCATTTTGGACAAGCACCCCGGCGTGCGGGTGGTGATCGTCGGCCGTGTCTACCACGACGCGTTCCTCAAGCGGGCCGCCGAACTGGGCGTCTCCGAGGCGCTGGTCGTCACGGGCGCGGTGCCGAAGGAGGACGTCCCGGCGTACTTCGCGGCGGCCGACATCGTGACGCACGACCTCAACGGCGGCTGCGGCACGGCGTCCCTGGAGGCGATGCTTTCGGGGACGGCGACGATCGCGTCGGTCACCGAGGACAACTACCCGGGCATCGAGCTGCGCAACGGCGAGAACGTGCTGCTGGTCCGCCCGGACGACGCGGAAGCCGTGGCCTCGACGGTCATCGGCCTGCTCGACGACCCGGAGCGGCGGGCGGTGATCGCGCAGCGCGAGAGCGAGATGGTGCGGTCGAACTTCGGCCTCGACGTCGTCGCCGAAGAACACCTGCGCACGTTCGAAAAACTGGTGACGGAAGCCTCGGAAGCCGATGTTCTTCGATGACGAGCGCAGCCACCGGCTGCGCCCGCAGATCCTGACCGAGCTCGTCTCGCAGTACATGAACGACGCCGAGCGGGCGAAGTACTACGGCCTGCCCGAGACGTGCCGCGTGCGCGAGCGCGTCAAGATCATCAGCCCCGAGAACCTCAAAATGGGCGACCACTGCTGGGTCGGCGAGGGCGCCGCGCTCGACGCGAGCGGCGGCCTCGAGATCGGCGAGCACACGAGCATCGGGCTGAACACGCTGATCTTCACCCACTCCAGCTGGCTCGCGAACATGACGTTGCAGAACCACTCGGGCAGCGACCTGATCGAGCGCAAGCCGGTGAAGATCGGCAAGGGCTGCTTCATCGGCGGCCTGGTCGTCATCATGGCGGGCGTGACGATCGGCGACTTCGCCACGGTCCAGCCGAACTCGGTGGTGGCCAAGGACGTCCCGCCCCGCACCCTGGTGGCCGGCAACCCGGCCCGCGTGTTCCAGCGCTACGACGAGGAGTACATCCAGTCCGAAGTGGACCGGGTACGCGCGGAGAACACCCGCCGCCGCGAGCTGGCCGAGGAACGTGGCGGTGACGCCACCGGCTGGGGCGCGCCGTCGGGAGACTTCACCGAGTAGCTCAGAGCCGGTCGCCGAGCAACTTCGCCAGGCTCGTGTAAGCGTCCGTCCTGGTGCGGCTGGCAAGGTCGAAGCGCGCGATCCGCGACTGCTTGTGGCTCCGCTTCGCGATCGCGACCGTGGCGGTGCCGCCTTGGACGTCGCAGCGGCTCGCGACCTCACCGGCGCCCGGGATCGGCGAGGGCGCACCCTCGCACTTCTCCCGCTTCTGATCGATCAACGGCGACGGCAGTTCGTCGCTGTCGAAGGCCGTGACGTAGAGGTCGCCGAGGGCGTACGAGCAGTGGTAGGTCTTCGACGGCCCGGCCGGCTTCGCCTCGACTTCGATCGGTTGCCGGATTTTCTCGGTGCTGCCGAGGACTTCCGCGAGTTCCGTGTTCCCGAGGAACGGGCAGGCCGCGGTGACGTCGGCCGGTGAAACCACCGCGGTGAACGTCGGTGCGGTTGTCGTCGGCTTGGCCACCGAGGTGGAAGGTGGCGGTGGTGTCGTCGAGACGGGCCTCGGCGCGGGATCGCTCGTGCACGCCGTCGCCGTGAGCACGCAACAGGCCGCGAGAACTCCCGCGATACGGGGCATCAGAGCCGGTCCCCGAGCAGCTTCGCGATCGAGAGGTACACGTCGCTGCGCGTCAGCGGGACGTAGAACTGCGCGACCCGGGTCTGGCCGTGTGCGCGCTTGCCCACCGCGATCATCTCTTCGTGGTCCGGCCCCTTGCACTGGGTCGTGTACTCGGCGATGCCCGGGAGCGGCACCGCGGCCTCGATGCACTCCTTGTTGAGCTTGCCGATCGTGGCCGTCGGGTTCTGGGCGCCCGGGATCGCCACGACGAACAGCTCGCCGTTCAGCCCGTACGAACACCGGTAGGCCATGCCCGAACCGACCTTCTCCGGCGCGCCTTCGGTGCCCTCGCCCCGCTCGTCCGGCCTTCCGGTGAGCTGCCGGACTTCGGACCCGCCGAGGAACGGGCAGGCCGCCGTCACCTTGGCCGGCGAGACGACCGCCGCGAACGTCGGTGTCGGAGCCGTCGTGGTCGTCTTCGGCTTGCTCGCGGAAGTGGATGACGGCGACGCCGACGTGATCGCCGGCGCCGCCGCCGTGGAACCGCCTGAACACGCTGTGACGCAGGTCAGCAGGCATGCGGCGGCGAAGATTCCCCCCAAGGTGCGCACGGAGCACAATCTAGCGCCCGGTCACCGAGTGCAGGATATCGGTTACGCAACGTTTCAGCCGTGGCCGACGTCCGTGCGTCCCGACGGCAGTTTGTCACCCGCCGCGTTGTAGGCGCGCAGCCGGCCCGGGTCGGCCGCGGTGTCGAACCAGAACACGACGACGTTCGGGTCCGCGCTCCAGCGGGCCTGGTGCGCCACCACCGAAGCACCCCCGACCTGAGCCGTGATCTTCGCCGCCGGACCCGCGTAGTAGCCGAAGCTCGGGACGTCGTGGCCGTCGAGGTTGGCGCCGCCGGTCACCCCGTGGAAGCCCGGGGCCTTGTCGCTGCCCGAGGTCTCGTTGACGATGATCACGTCCTTGAGCCCGCCCGCCGCGTCGCGGATGCCGCCCATGATGCCGAACGTCGTCTGCGGGAGCCGCGGTTCCGTCACCTTGACGCCGTAGAAGACCAGCTCGCCGGAGCTGTCGCGGATGCCGGTGCCGATCACCTCGCCGAGCACCTCGTGCTCCGAAGCGGCGGCCCGGGTCGGCGGCGGCGAGACCGGAGCCGCGGCCAGCTGCGCCGCGGCGGTCACCGGCGCGGCTGGCGTCGTCTCGGCGTTCGCGCTGGTCAGGACGCCGGACACCGCCAGGGCGCCGCACGCGACGGCGACGGTGCCGGCGATGACGAGGCGTTTCTTCATGGGTTTGCTCCCTCGTAGGCAAGATCGGCCACCGGGGATTACGGGCGTACGCTCGAAAAGGTTGAGACGCGCCCGCGCAACCTTTCCGGGGCCCGGCCGTCGCTGGGGGCGAAAGGGGAGACGCATGGCGCGCGGTGACGACGAGTTCGCGGACTTCGTGCGCGCGTCCTCGGCCCGGCTCACGCACGCCGCGTTCCTGCTCACCGGTGACCGGCACCAGGCCGAAGACGCCGCGCAGACCGCTTTCACGCGCACCTACGCGGCTTGGTCGCGGGTCCGCCACAAGGACGCCTACGGGTACGCCCGGACCGTGCTGATGAACCACGTCATCGACGGCTGGCGCCGCCCGATCCGCGAATACGCGACCGAGACGATGCCCGAGGGGCCGGACCGCGTCGACGTCGACCAGGCCGTCACCCAGCGGGAATGGCTCACGTCGGTGCTCAAGACGCTGACCGACCGCGAACGCGCCGTCGTCGTGCTGCGGCACTTCTTCGACCTGCCCGAAGCCGACGTAGCGCGCGAACTCGGCGTTTCGCTGGGTACCGTGAAGAGCACGAATTCGCGGGCCCTGGCCAAGCTGCGGATCGAAGCGGACACCGAAGACACGCTGATCGGAGGGAGCGGGCGATGAACGACCTCGACGACTTCCGCGCCGCGCTCCGGCAGCCGCCCAGCGAGCCCTTCGCCGAGCCGGACCTGACCAGGATCATGGCCGACGGCACCCGCATCCGGCGCCGCCGCCGGGTCCTGACGACCACCGGCGGGCTCGCCGCCGCGGTCGTCGTCGTCCTGGTGGTCGCGTTCGCCGTCCAGTGGCGCCAGCCGTCCTCCGCACCGGTCGCGCAACCGCCGGCGCCCTTGTCCTCGGCGTCGTCGGTCCCGCCTCCGGCGTCTGACAGCTCGCCTCCGCCCAAGCCGCTGGGCGACGTCGTCGGCACCGGGATCAGCACCGCGGCCGGGGAGATCGTGATCTTCGCCAAGACGGTCGACGAGCCGCAGATCCTGCCGGGCATCCACTTCGGCCTGGTCGCCGGCTTCCGCAAGGGCGGGAACCTGGAACCGGTGCTGGCCACCAACGAGTTCCGCGGCTCCGACCGCTCCTTCGGCTTCCATGCCACCGACGGCGGCGAAGTCCTGCAGGACCAGGTCATCCCGGTGTTCGGCTACTTCGTCGGCCAGGCCACCAGGATCACGACGACGGTGCACGGCAAGACCGCGGAGGCGAACCTGGTGAACTGGACCGAGGACCCGAATGTGGTCATCTTCTGGTTCAACCCCGCCGACGTCCCGGACTCGGCGTCCTTGACCCCGCTGATCGCCTACGACAAGAACGGGAACCGGCTCACCAAGTAGCGAGCCGGTTCCGCGGTCAGGCGGCGGCCTGGGTGAGCACCTGCTCGACGACGTGGTGCGAAGGCAGGATCAGGTCGCGCTCGGTGTCGGCGTCGACCTTGCCCTCCAGCAGGTCGCAGAAGCGGTCCAGCTGGGTGGCCAGCGGCTCCCGGGCGGTGACCAGCTCCGGGATCTCGATGACCGTCTGCTGGCGGTAGCCGAGGCCGTCCGGGGTGACGGAGTCGTGCGAGACGTGCCGGTAGATGGTGACGTCGCGGCGCAGCAGGTCGATCTCGATCAGCCGGTCCAGTTCGGACACCACGAGCGAGCGGACCTTCTTCTGCCCCAAGCGGGACGCGGACACCGTCGCCAGGCCGGTCGGGAACGACAGCACCGTCTCGATGGCGTCCTCGGCGCCCTCGACCGACGACGGGTGGAAGTACCCGGCGCCGGACGTCACGCGCGCCGGCGCGGCGCCGCCGAAGAACTGGATCGCCAGGTCGACGTCGTGCACCAGCAGGTCCCACGCGACGCCGGTCTTGATGCGCGGCGCGTACGGGCCGTGGCGGCGGGCCATCAGGTGGATCGGCTCCTGCACCAGCGCCCGCGCGGTCATGACCGCCGGGTTGTAGCGCTCGAGCAGCCCGCACATCAGCGCGACACCCTGCTTCTTCGACAGGGCAACGATTTCCTGCGACTTCTCGTAGCTGTTGCAGACCGGCTTTTCGACCAGCATCGGCTTGCCCTGGCCGAGGATCTCCTGCGCCAGGTCGTAGTGCACCTCGGTGGCCGAGGCGAGCACCACCGCGTCCACATCGGACAGTGAGCCGATCTCCGGCGTCCACTGGGTTTCGTACCGCTCGGCGACGGCCTTGCCGGCTTCTTCGCGCGGATCGATCACGCGGACCAGGTCGACGCGTTCGTTGGCGGCGAGCACGCGGGCGTGCAGGGAACCCATGTTCCCGGTCCCGACAAGAGCGATCCGATGCGTCATGCGCCCAGTACCTCGCGAACGGTTTCGATGATGGTGTCCAGGTCGGACTCGGTCAGGTGCGGGTGCACCGGCAGCGACAGGGCCTGCTCCGAAACGGCCTTCGCGACCGGGAAGTCCTCGACGCGCGCGCCCGGGATCAGGTCGTGGCCCCGGTAGCAGTCGTAGTCGAAGACGATCTTGGGGTAGTAGATGCCGTTGCCGATGCCGCGCTCGGTCAGCGCCGCGGCCAGCTCGTCACGCGAGAGGAACGCGTGTGGCCCGACCAGCACGGTGTACTGGTGCCACACGTGCTCGCGGCCCGGCAGCACCTGCGGGATGTCGAGGCCCGGCGTGCCCGCGAGGCCCTCCGAGAGCCGCTTCGCGTTCGCCTGGCGGGCGGCGGTCAGCTGGTCGAGCTTCTCCAGCTGCGGGATGCCGACGGCGGCGTGCAGGTCGGTCATCCGGTAGTTGTGGCCGGCGACCTCATACTGGTAGCGGGCGCGCATGCCCTGGTTGCGCAGCACACGCAGCTTGTCGGCCAGCGCGTCGTCGTCCGTCGTGATGACGCCGCCCTCGGCGGTGGTGATGTTCTTCGTCGCGTACAGCGAGAAGCAGCCGATGCCGAACGAGCCGGCCTGCTTGCCCTCGAACGACGCGCCGACGGCCTGCGCCGAGTCCTCGATCACCTTCAGCCCGTGCTCGGCGGCGAGCGGTGTGAGCTTGCCCATGTCCGCGGTCTGGCCGTAGAGGTGCACCGGCATGAGCACCTTGGTGCGCTCGGTAACGACGGCGGCAGCGCACTCTGGGTCGATCGCGAAGTCGTCGCGCCGGATGTCGGCGAAGCGGACGGTCGCGCCGGCTTCGAGGATCGCGTTCAGCGTCGCGACGAAGGTGAACGGCGACGTCACGACCTCGTCGCCCGGCTTCAGGTCGAGGACCTGGAGCGAGGCGACCAGCGCGGTCGTCCCGTTGTTGACCGCGATCGCGTGCTTCGTCCCGGAGACCGCCGCGAAGGCGTCTTCGAAGCGCTTGACCATCGGTCCCTGTGCGATGGCGCCGGAACGCAGGACCTCGACGACGAGGTCCTCCGCGTCGCGGACGTCGACCACGGTGATGGGGATCATGGGCAGTCTCTCTCGGCAGGCGATTTGAGCGCGTCCGGTACAGTGAGCCGCCGGTTCTGCGCCCGGCCGCCCTGCATGAACGCGGGCCACACGTTACCGGGCGCGGTAGCACGCCCAGTACCCAGCCGCCGACGAACGGACACCCGACCCGTGGCCAACCGCATCCACCCGACCGCCGTCATCGGCGAAGGCGTCGAACTCGGCGAGGACAACGTGATCGGGCCGTTCACGGTCGTCGTCGGGCCGGCGCGGATCGGGGACGGCAACTGGATCGGCCCGCACGTGACGATCGGCACGCCCGGTGAGGACCGTCACCGCGCTCACCCGGCCGCCTGGGACGAGGCGCCGACCGGTGACCCGGATCACGACGGCCACGGCGTCGTCATCGGCAGCCGCAACCGGATCCGCGAGTACGTGAGCGTCCACCAGGGCACCTGGCGGACCACGACGATGGGCAGCGACGGCTACTACCTGCGCGGCTCCCACATCGCGCACGACTGCCTGGTCGGCGACGCCGTGACGATCGCGTCCAACGTCGTGACCGGCGGCCACTGCCACATCTGGGACGGCGCGAACCTCGGCATGGGCGCGGTGCTGCACCAGAAGGTCGTGGTCGGCCCCGGCGCGATGGTCGGGATGGCCTCGGCGGTGCGCCGCGAGGTGGGCGCGTTCACCATCGCCGTCGGCAACCCGGCGCGGGTCACCGGCGTCAACGTGGTGGGCCTGTCCCGCCGCGGTGTCGACGAGGAGACCATCGAAGCGCTCGGGCCGTGGCTGAAGGGCAAGGGAAGCCTCCCGGACAACACACTGCCCGGCGACCTCTCTACCTTGGTCAAGGCGTGGGACGCCCGCCCGCGCGAGGAACACTAGGAGTCATGGCTATGTCGGTTGCCCCCAAGCTGCGCGAGGTCTTCGTCGAGGCGCTGGACCTCGAGCCCGGCGTGGACGTCGAGAACCTGAAGTACCGCGACCTCGAGGCGTGGGACTCGGTCGGCCACATGGCGCTGGTCGCGGCCATCGAGGACGAGTTCGACGTCGAGTTCGACACCGACCAGGTCATCGACATGTCGAGCTTCAAGGTCGCCGTGGACATGGTCACCGAGCTGCAGGCGAAGAATGACTGATCTCTCCGGTCGTGTCGCGCTCGTCACGGGCGGGACGCGGGGGATCGGCCTGGCCACCGTCCGCGCGCTCGCCGAGGCGGGGGCGACGGTGGTGCTCACCGGCCGCGACGAGGCTCGCGCCAAGGAGGCAGCTACGGCGGCCGGCGCCGCGGCCGGTCTGGCGCTGGACGTCACCGACGCGAAGGCGGTGTCTTCGCTGGTCAGGGGCGTCGCGAAGGAGCACGGCAGGCTCGACATCGTCGTGGCGAACGCCGGGATCATGGAGGACGCGCTCCTCGGGATGATCCGCGAGGAGCTCGTCGACACGACGCTGAGCACGAACGTCGCCGGCACGCTGCACACCGTGCAGGCCGCGGCGCGGGCGATGATGCGGAAGAAGACCGGCTCGATCGTGGTGCTCGCCTCGATCGTCGGTGAGTACGGCAGCGCCGGCCAGACGGTGTACGCGGCGTCGAAGGCGGCGGTGGCGAACATCGCGCGCTCGGCGGCGAAGGAGCTCGGCCGGTCCGGGATCCGGGTCAACGCGGTCGCGCCCGGCGTGATCGAGACCGACCTGACCGCGGGCCTGAGCGAGGACGCGAAGGCCGAAAACGCCGGCAAGACGCCGCTCGGGCGGCTCGGCCGGGCGGAGGACGTGGCGAACGCGATCCGGTTCCTGGTGAGTGATGAAGCGTCCTTCATCACCGGCCAGGTGCTGGGCGTCGACGGAGGCTTGGTGTTGTGACGCTGTTGGGTGCGGGAGCCCGGCTGGTCGATGTGGCCGGGGGCCGCACGCTGGCGGGGGCGGAACTGTCGGCCGAGGTCGGCCGCAGGATGGAAGAGCTGGCTTCGCTGCCGGTCGGCGTGGTGTTCGCGCGGATGTCGGTGGACCTGCCGAGCGTGCTGACCTACCTCGGCGCGTTCGAGACGCGGCGGGCGATCGCGCTGATCGACCCGGCACTGGACGTCGACGTGCTGGCCGGGCTGGTCGAACGCTTCCGGCCGGCCGCCGTGCTGTCCGCTTCGGGCGACGCGCCTGCGGGTTACACGACCCGCGGCGACGACTGGATCCGCTCGAGTGCCGAGGGTGTCACCCCGCATCCCGACCTGGCCGTGTTGCTCCCGACCAGCGGGTCCACCGGCAACCCGAAGCTCGTCCGGCTTTCCCGCCAGGCGATCCTCTCCAACGCCGACGCCATCGCGCAGGTGCTGCACATCGACTCCGACGAGGTCGCGCCCACCTGCCTGCCGCTGCACTACAGCTACGGCCTGTCGGTGCTGAACTCGCACCTGGTGCGCGACGCGACCGTCGTGATCGAGCCGTCCGGCGTGCTCGGGCGCGGTTTCTGGGACGCCGTGAACACCTACGGCGTGACGTCCCTCTCGGGCGTCCCGTACCACTACGAAATGCTGCGGCGGCTCAAGTTCGACCCCGCGAAGTACCCGACGCTGCGCACGCTGACGCAGGCCGGCGGGAAGCTGCGCGACGAGCTGATCGCCGAGTTCAACACCAAGATGATCGCCGTCGGCGGCCGGATGTACGTCATGTACGGCCAGACCGAGGCCGCGCCGCGGATGACGACGGTGCCCGCCGAACGGCTGGCCGAAAAGCTCGGTTCCGCCGGGCCGGCGCTGCCGGGCGGCTCGTTCGCCGTCCGCCGTGACGACGGGTCGGAGACGACGCACCCGAAAATTGTCGGTGAGGTCGTCTACCGTGGGCCCAATGTGATGCTGGGTTACGCGGACGACGAGTCCGGCCTGGCCAAGGGCGACGAATACGGCGGTGTGCTCGCCACCGGTGACCTCGGGTACCTCGACCAGGACGGCTTCCTGTTCATCACCGGGCGGCTCAAGCGCATCGGCAAGGTGTTCGGCAACCGCGTCAGTCTCGACGATCTCGAGCAGGCCGTGCGCACCGCGGCGGTCGGGATCGACGTGGTGGCGGCCGTGCCCGCCGGCGACAAGGTGGTGCTGTTCGCCGAGGGCGTGGACAAGGACATCTGCAAGGACGCGTCGAAGGCGCTGTCCGAGCGGCTGCACCTGCACACGAGCGGGTTCGACGTGCGCCCGATCGACACCGTGCCGCTGCTGGCCAGCGGCAAGATCGACTACCGGTCATTGGAGGCGAAGGTATGAGCGTGTTCACTCGGTCGCAGGCCGACCGGGAGAAGTTGCTGCTGCCCGAGCTCGCTTCTCTGACGTCCCACCACCGGGCGAACTCCGAGGGCTACGAACGGATCCTGTCGTCGCTCGGAATCGCGCCGTCCGCTGAGTTCGCGTCGATCGCCGACCTGCCGTGGCTGCCCGTGCGGATGTTCAAGACGCACGACCTGATGTCGATCCCGGACAGTGAGGTCTTCAAGACCCTCACGTCGTCGGGCACCACCGGCGCCGGCGCGTCGCGGATCTACCTGGACAAGGAGGCGGCGGGCGCGCAGACCAAGCAGCTCGGCGCGACCCTGCAGGAGGTCCTCGGCGGTGAGCGGCTGCCGATGCTGATGGTCGACACCATCGGCATCATCAAGAACCGCCGCTCGTTCTCCGCGCGCGGCGCGGGCGTGCTGGGCATGGCGAACTTCGGCCGCAAGCACACGTACGTGCTCGACGAGAACGACAAGCCGGACGTCGAGGCCGTCAAGAAGTTCCTGGCCGAGTACGGCGGCAAGCCGTTCCTGATCTTCGGCTTCACGTTCATGGTCTGGCAGTACCTCTACGAGGTCGCCCGGGAGCACAAGCTCGACCTGTCCAACGGCATCCTGGTCCACTCCGGTGGCTGGAAGAAGCTGATCGACCGCGCGGTGGACAACACCGAGTTCCGGCGGCGGTTCAAGGAAGACACCGGGCTCACCCGGATCCACAACTACTACGGGATGATCGAGCAGATCGGCACCGTGTTCCTCGAAGGCCCGTCCGGGAATTCGCTGTACTGCCCGGACTTCGCCGACGTCGTGATCCGCAACCCGGAGACGTGGGAAGAGCAGCCGGTGGGGGAGCCGGGCGTGATCGAGGTCGTCTCGACGCTGCCGCGGTCCTACCCCGGGCACGTGCTGCTCACCGAAGACCTCGGTGTGTACAACGGGATCGACGACGGCGACTGGCCGGGCAAGCACTTCTCCGTGCTCGGGCGGCTGCCGAAGGCCGAGGCCCGCGGCTGCTCCGACACCTTCTCGGGAGCGGCGGCGTGAGCACCCTTACCCAGCGTTTTCCTTTGTCGGACGCGGTTTCGGTCGGCGACCTGGTTTCCGAGCTGCGTGCGTCGCCGCCGGGCGGCCGGCTGCGTGTCGGTGACCCGCGGGTCGTCGAGTTCATCACGAAGTTCGCGCGCAAGCTGCTGGCCCCGGCCACCGCGCGCCGGTTCCCGGAGCTGGCGTCCCTCGGTTTCTTCCTGCGCAAGGGGGAGATCGCCAAGGCTTTGTCCACTTTGGACACCACGGGTGGCGCGCTGCGGTTCCCGCGCGGGCTCGTGTTCCACGTGCCGCCGGCGAACGTCGACACGATCTTCGTCTACTCCTGGGCGCTGTCCGCGCTGGCGGGCAACCACAACGTCGTGCGGGTCTCGTCGCGCTCGGCCGGTGCTGCGGAAGCGGTGCTCGAGGCGCTGAACGCCGCACTGTCCGAAGTGGACGCCGACACTGCGGCGGCGATTACCGCCACCCAGCGGATGGTCACTTACGACCGCAGCGACGAGGTGAGTGGCGCCCTGTCGCTGGCCGCCGACCTGCGCGTCATCTGGGGCGGCGACGGTTCCGTCGCGGCCCTGCGCAAGTACCCGCTCGCGCCGCACGCGCGTGACCTGACGTTCCCGGACCGCTCGTCGTTCGCCGTCGCCTCGGTGGCCGGCTGGCAGCGAGCGTCCGAAGCGGAGTGCCGCACGGCCGCCGAGGGCTTCTACAACGACTCGTACTGGTTCGACCAGGCCGCCTGCTCGTCCCCGCGCGCGGTGTTCTGGGTCGGCGACGCCGACGGCGCGCGCGTCGCGGGCCAGGAGTTCCGCACCCTGCTCGCCGAGGTGCTGGTGGCGAAACAGCACGTCACCGAGCCCGCGATGGCGGTCCAGAAGCGCGTGTCGGCGTACGGCGCGGCGGTCGACGGGCTGGTCAAGGAGATCGCGTTCGAGGGCAACGGCCTGGCCACTTTGGAGCTGACCGACGCGGCGATCATGCCGCGCGAGTGGCTCGGTGCCGGCACGTTCGCGAACGCCCAGGTCGACTCTCTGTCCGATTTGGTCCCGATCGTGCTCCGGAAGGACCAGACGGTCGGCCAGTTCGGCTTTACCACGGAAGAGCTCACGGCGTTCGCGTACGAACTGGCCGGTCGCGGAGTCGACCGGATCGTGCCGTTCGGCTCCGCCCTGACGTTCTCGGCGGTCTGGGACGGTTACGATCTGCTGGCCGAGTTCAGCCGCCTGGTCACCGTCCAGGCCTGAGGAGATGCGTCGATGACGACACTGGAGTCGCCGGAGTGGGAGACGCCGGCTGCCAAAAAGCAGCCGAAGTCTGCCAAGGCGAAGATCCTCGACGTCGTCAGGTGGGTCGCGATCCTGCTGGTCATCGGCTTCGCGGCGAAGCAGCTCGCGTCGAACTGGGGCGAGTTCTGGCGGACCCTGCACGACGTGGCGTGGCAGTCGTCGCTGCTGAGCCTGGTCGCGCTGGTCGCGGCGATCATGGTGTCCACCTGGGGCTGGCAGGTGATGGTCGACGACCTGGGCAAGCCGATCGGTTACGCCCGCGGCGCGCAGATCTGCCTGGTCGGCTCACTCGGCAAGTACGTGCCCGGCTCGGTCTGGGCGTACCTGCTGCAGATGGAGCTGGGCCGCAAGGCGGGCCTGGCCCGCGCCCGGATCTTCACGGGCTCCCTGATCCAGCTCGGCGTCGGCGTGGTGTCGGCGCTGGTCGTGTCGCTGCTGGCGGCCCCGGCGGTGTTCAGCAACAGCCCGCGCGCGCTGTGGCTGTTCGTGCTGATCCCGGTCGGCCTGGCGATGCTGCACCCGAAGATCCTGACGTGGGGCACGTCGCTGGTCCTGAAGATCCTGCGCCGTCCGCCCCTGGCGCACCCGCTGACCTGGAAGGTCGTCGGCAAGGTCTTCGGCGCCTCGACCGCGGCCTGGTGCCTGCAGGGCATCCACCTGTGGCTCCTGGCGAACTCGGTCGGCACCCCCGGCTTCAGCGGCTTCGTGCTCTGCGTCGGCGCGATGGCGGTGGCGATGACCGTGGGCACGTTCGCGTTCATCCTCCCCAGCGGCGTCGGCGTCCGCGAGGTGGCCCAGGTGGCGGTCCTGACGGCGAGCGGCCTGACGGTCGGCCAGGCCACGGCGTTCGCGGTGGCCTCCCGGGTGATGTTCACGGTCGCCGACCTCCTCACCGCAGGGGGCGCGGCCCTGGCAGCCCGCTCGGTACGCCGCCCCACGGCGACTCCCGCCTGACCTGCCGATTTCCTTCTTGGCCTGTGGACAACTAGTCCGCTTCGGCCGCTCCGAGGGCCGTTTTCCAGGCCTTTCGTCACGGTGACGTTCACGCGCTTTCCGGGGCTGTCACAGCATTCCACCCCGTTTCCCGCCCGATCGGGCAACTGCCCACAGGCTTGTACCCAAGTTGTCCACAGGCGCTGCGCACATGTGGACAACTTCAGGGCTGGAGTCGATAAATCACCGAGTCCGAGTTGTGCCACGCCTCCCGCAGGAAGGGCGCCCCGGCCAGCCCGATCAACCCCGGCTGGTAGGGCTTGCCCGGCTCCGTCGACGGCTTGCCCAAGATCACCCAGTGCACGTTCAGCCGCTGCACCGCCGCGCGCACCGAGGCGTCCGTCTCGTAGTCGCGGAAGCGGTTCGCCAGCAGGATCGCGTCCGAGGGCGGGAAGGTCTCGTCGAAGTGGCCGGCCACCGTGCGGACGCCCGACAGCGCGTACGTCCACGCCGTGCCGTCGAAACGGTCGTTCATCGCCCACTCGCCCGGCTTCGCCAGCTTGCCGAGTTCCTCCATCGCCGCCGTCTCGCCCGGTGTCACCCGCAGCTTCGACGGGTCCGCCGCCTGGTAGCCGGCGGACACGCGGGCGCCGTTCGACCGGAAATACAGGCCGTTCGACAGCAGCACGAACCCCAGCAGCACCACCACCGCGACGGCCACCGCCGGTAGCCGGGGAACACGAGAGCACAGCCAGGCCTGCGTCGACGCCAGGCCGTGGGCCGTCAGGACACAAAGCGGGATCGCCGCCATCGCGAAGAACCGGTACGGGTCGTCCCACCACGGCCTCGACAGCGCCATCACGATCGGCGCGTTCGACGACGCCACGGCCATGTACGCCAGGCCCGTCACCGCCGCCGTCAGGCCGATCCAGCGCAGCGCGCCCGCCCGCGCGAAGAACACGATCCCCAGGAACAGGGCCACCGACAGCCAGATCTGCGGGTGCGCCTCCTGGTGCTGGAACCCGAGCAGCGCCCCCAGCGCCGTCGACGCGCGCCACTCACTCGGCCAGCCGTAGTACGGCACCGCGCTGTTGGCCAGGCCGAGCGCCCCGAACAGCTGCAGCCACGCCACCAGCAGCGACACCACCGCGATCGGCAGCAGAGCCAGCAGGTCACGGCCGATCCGTCGCCACCCGCCGAGCCAGCGCTGGACCAGCAGCGGGCCGGCGAACAGGACGCCACCGAACAACGTCGACGAGTGGACGCACAGCAGGCCGACCGCGGCCAGCACCAGCACCAGCCCGGTGTCGGGCGCGGCGCGCTCCAGGTACCGCCGCAGCGCCACCGCGCCCAGCGGCGTCAGCGTCAGTCCCAGCGCGAACGGCAGCAGCGGCCCGCGGTCCATCGACTCGTAGACGCCTATCACCGGCGCCACCGCCGTCAGCGCGACCGCGCCGGCCAGCACCGCGCGGCCGCGGAACTCGCGCACCAGCGTCACCAGCGACAACGCGAGCAGGCCCGGCAGCAGGAGAGTGTTCGCGTCCAGCGTCTCCGGGATCGACGCCCCGCTCAGCCGGTACGTCACGGCCGCCAGCAGGTGGTAGGCGTTGGGGTAGAACACCGGCGGCGCGTCGCCGTACCAGTTCACGTGGCCGGTGCCGAAGAGGCTGCCGTCGCCGGTGTCGGCGATGTAGCGGACGGCGTTCCCGTGGTACACCGCGTCGAACCCCTGCGGCAGCGCGCCGAGGTGGCCGAGGCCGAGCACGGTCGCGTAGCCGCCGACCGCCGCCGCGAACAGCAGGCACGCCACCACCGCGAGGTGGCCGCGCCGCGCCCACAGCCCCGGTTCGGGCTCCGGCGCCCAGCGGCGGACCGTCAGCTTCCGGACACCGAAGGCGATCGCCGCGAACACGACGGTCGACAGCGCGTAGGTCAGCGGCGTGAACGACCAGCCGACCGCGGCGGTCCACGGTCCGGTCAGGCCGCCGATGGCGTAGCTCAGCAACGGCGTCAGCCCGGCGAGGACCCAGCCGCGCAGCCCCGCCGCGAAACCGGTCAGGAGACCCGGTACGGCGATGACGACAATGGCGACGGCGACGGAGAGCACGCTGGAGACTAAGCCGACAACGGCCGGACCGGCAGTTCGGGCCAAGGCTCTGAGCAGGCCTTTTGCCGGTAATTCCGGGGGCGTCACTTCAACCGTCGGAAGAGCCACCCGATCGGGTTATATTGACCCGTGGTTCGCCACCCGATGACCGATAACCTGGCGGGGCCGGCTGGGGTGGCGAAGTGAGGGGGCCGGGTGGTTTACGCGCTCGTGATCGCGTGGCTGGTGCTCGCCGCGATCGTGGTGCTGACCTGGGGTCGCCTGGGCACCGATCGCGGCTGGCGCGGTGTTGTGCTCGCGCTCACACTCGGCCTTTCGCTGCTTCACCAACTGCTGTTCGCAACCGTCACCGAAGACGCGCTCGTTTCGTTCCGGTACGCGATGAACATCGCCGACGGCAACGGCCCGGTCTTCAACCCCGGTGAACGCGTCGAGGGATATACGAACTTCTTCTGGTTGGTGCTGATCGCCCTTCCGCGTGCCGCATTCGGCGCCGACGTGCAATCGACCGCCATCGTGTTCGGGATTCTCTCGGCCCTCGGTTGCGTGTTGCTTTCCTACTTCCTCGCGAACCGGATTGTTGCCGCCGCCGCGCCGGCGGAAACCGAGCCGCGGCCGGCGATCGGCATCGCCGCCGCGGTGCTCACCGCGGCCGCCGGCGGGCTGGCCGTCTACGGGGCGTCGGGCTCCGAGGTGCCGCTGTTCGTGCTCCTCGTCCTCGCCGTCTGCTACTCGCTCGCCGCGCGCCGCCCGGTCGTGGCCGGGGTGCTCGTCGCGTTCGCCGTGATGACCAGCCCGGAAGGCCTGGTGGTCGGGGTGCTGGGCGGCCTGTGGCTGGCCGGCGCCGCCGTGAAGAAGCAGCACACCTGGTGGGCCCCCGCGGGCTACACACTGGGCGCGCTGGTGTTCCTGATTCCGCGGCTGGCCTGGCGGCTGACCTTCTACCAGCACTACCTGCCCGCCCCGGTGGCCGCCAAGCTCGGCGGCCCGTTCGGCGCGCAGGTCGCCGGCGGCTGGCCGTACCTGTCCGGGTTCGCCTTGGCGCACCAGGGTTTCCTGCTGCTCGGGCTGGTCGCCGCCGTCGCGCTGCTGCTGCGCCGCGCGGCGGGCGCCGCGCTCGAATCCCGCGCCCTGATCTGGCTGCTGTTCGCCATGGCGGCCGGGCTCGCGGCCGCCGCCGTGGTGTCGGGCGGCGACGCGGGCCCGTCGTGGCGGCTGCTGGCCGCGGTGCCGCCCCTGCTCGCCGTCGGGTCCGTCGCGGCGTACGGCGTGCTGACGGCGGACGTCGAGGTGAAGCCGTCGCCGCGCCCGCGTGCCTGGCCCACCGGTACCCGGCTGGTCCCGGTGACCGCCTGCGGCCTGGCCGGGATCGCCGTGCTCGTCTCGGTGTTCAGCCCCGACATGCTCGGCCGCGTGCGCGACTGGCACACCTACGGCACCCAGCTCACCGAGATCGGCGGCTGGCTCGGCACGTACCTGCCGCCGGGTTCGGTGGTCAGCGCCGCCGCGCCGGGCGCCCTGTCCGCCCGCGGTGGCCAGCTGCTCATCGTCGACGTCCTCGGCCGCACCGACGAGCACATCGCCCACGACGGGCGCCACGACGGCGGGTTCGCCACCGACTACGACTACGTCGTCAACGGCCGCCGCCCGACCGTCGCCGTCCCGGCCGACAGCGGTTACGCGGACAGCCAGCGCTGCACCATCGACCCGGTCTACGCGGGCCAGTACGAGGTCGCCACCTTCCGCCGCGTCGGCACGCCGTACTGGGTCGCCGTCTACCCGCGGACCGAGCAGGCGAAGTCCGTGGTCGACGACCTCGACCAGGACCCGGACTTCCGCTACGTACCCTGTCCCACGTGAAACTCGACGTCCCGAAGCAGCGGCTGAACACCGACGCCGCGCTCGGGATCGGGATCTTCGTGGCGGCGTTCGGCCTGTTCGTGGTGCGGTTCCTGGTGCCGCGCCCGATCGCGATGTCCAACAACGGTGACGGCCTGCGAGTGCTGTGCGGCGCCGGCATCACCTGGCACGGCGGGCCCGAGCCGTTCATCCACCTCGCCTACAGCGCCCCGCCCGGTGCGCCGCCGTGTCAGCCCACCTACCTGCTGACGCAGAGCTGGCTCGCCGACCTGGCCGTCCGGCTCGCCGGGGTCTTCGGTTTCCCCACCACGCTGAGTCTGGTCGTCCTGGGCCTGCTGAGCAGCCTGATCGCGGCTGCGGCCATCGCCGCGATCGTGCTCGGCCTGCCGTACGGCCGCCGAGCGCGGCTGGCGGTGGCGGCCGGGCTGCTGCTGGTCGTCGCCGATTCGGCGTTCTTCGGGTACTTCGCGGCGGTGCTCGGTGAAGGCGCGGCCTTCCTCGGGCTGCTGCTGATCGCCGGAGGCCTGCTGCTCACCGCGCGCGAAGGCCGCTGGAGCTACGTCGGCATGGCCGTGACGTTCGCCGGTGGTGTCCTGGCCGTCAACGCCAAGGTCCAGACGCTGACCATCCTGCCGCTGCTGGTGCTCGCGATCGTGCTGGTCCGGCCGGGCACGCTGCGCGGGGCCCGCCGATGGGCGGCGGCCGTGCTGGTCATCGGCGCGCTCGGGGCCGTCACGCTGTACGCGCAGCAGAGCGTCCAGCCCGCCGTCACACCCGAAGGCACGCTCGCCGAGCTGCCCGGCGACGACTCGCGCGAGATCAACATGGTCAACTCGATCTTCCTGAACATCGTCGACGGCAAGCACGACACCCAGGCCGACCTCGCGGCGCTCGGCCTGCCGCCGTCGTTCGCGCAGTACGCGGGCAACGGCTGGTGGCACCCGCACCCGGTGCGGATCGACCCGCTCTACCCGCGCTACCGCGACCGGATGGACCGGGCCAACGTCATCGGCTACTTCGCGAGCCACCCCGGGCGGACGCTCGAGGTGCTGGACCGCGCCGCGACCGACCAGCTCACCGCGCGGCCGGACTACCTCGGCAGCTTCGACCAGTCGGCCGGCTTCGCGCCGCACGCGCAGGAGTACCGGGTGCCCGTGGTGTCGTCGCTGACCGGGCTGATCGCGCCGCTCGGGCTGTTCGCGCTGGTGCCGCTCTGGCTGCTGGTGCTGGCCAGGGCGTGGTGGCAGCGCCGGACCGCGCTGGGGGTCGTACTGGCGTTCCTGTTCACGGTCTCGGCGACGCAGTTCGGCATGGCGGCGCTCGGCGACGGCATCGAAGGCGTCAAGCACCAGTCCGTCGCGCTGTTCGCCCTGCTGGTGGCCCTGGTGCTCGCGGTTCCCGTCCGGCGGGACGCCGTTCGGCCGGTGTGAGGTTCGACCGGTTTGTGTTCTTCCCCGCTGTACAGCCGCCCGTAACCTACGGTCCCGTAACCTGGCGGGATGGCTGACTTCGTGTACCCGCCCGTGATCGCGGCGGCCCGGACCATGTTCCGGGTACTCGACAACCGCATCCGGATCGAGGGCGCGGAGCACATCCCGCGCACCAGCGGCGCGGTCATCGCGTGCAACCACGTGAGCTACCTGGACTTCATCTTCTGCGGCCTCGCCGGGCGCTCGGCGAAGCGGCTGACGCGCTTCATGGCGAAGCAGGAGATCTTCGACAACAAGATCGCCGGGCCGCTGATGCGCGGGATGCACCACATCCCCGTCGACCGCGCCGCGGGCATCGCGTCCTACCGCGAGGCCCTCCAGAAGCTGAAGGACGGCGAGGTCGTCGGCGTTTTCCCGGAAGCGACGATCAGCCGGTCGTTCACCGTCAAGGAGATCAAGTCGGGCGCCGTCCGGATGGCCGCGGCGGCGGGCGTCCCGGTCGTGCCGATGGCGCTGTGGGGCACCCAGCGGCTCTGGACGAAGGGCCGTCCGAAGGACCTGACCCGTCGGCACGTGCCGATCTCGATCCTCGTCGGCGAGCCGATGCACCCGGCGAAGGGCGACGACTGGGACGTCGTGACGAAGGAGCTGCGCGACCGGATGAGCGCGCTCGTCGACCGCGCCCAGGCCGAGTACCCGGACCAGCCCGCGTCCGACGAGGAACGCTGGTGGCTGCCCGCCCACCTGGGCGGGACCGCCCCCACCCCGGAGGAAGCGGTCGAGCTCGACCGCCGCTCCTGACGCCTCAGAACCAGCGCTCGAGCACCTGCGCGACGCCGTCGTCCCCGGCCGGTCCGGTGACCTCGTCGGCGACGTCGAGCACCTGCTGGTGGCCGTTCGCCATCGCCACGCCGTGGCCGGCCCAGCTGAGCATCTCGACGTCGTTGGGCATGTCGCCGAAGGCGATCACCCGGTCGGCCGGGACCTCGAAGCGCGCGGCGACATCGGCCAGGCCGGTCGCCTTGGTGATCCCGTGCGCGGCGATCTCGACCAGCCCGCCCGACGACGAGTAGGTGGCGTCGACCTCGCGGCCGAACAGCGCGTCGACGGCTTCGGCCATCTCCTCGGACGTCATGCCGCGGTGGCTGACCAGCAGCTTGATCGCCGGGTGCCCGAGCACCTCGGCCCGCGGCCCGGTGCGGCCCTCGTTGTCGCCCCACGGGTTGTGGTAGTCCGGCTCGATCACGAAGTTGCGCATGTCGTGGTCGACCGGACCGGTCGCGACGCGCTCCGAGGCCAGCCGGCAGCCCGGCAGCGCCTTGTCCAGCGCGCTGGCGATGTCGTGCAGCAGTGCCGGCTCGAGCAGGCCGTGGACCTCGAGGATCTCTTCGGCGCCGCAGTCGTAGAGAACGGCGCCGTTGGCGCACACCGCGTACCCGGTCAGCTCGAGCGGCTTCGCGATCGGCGCGATCCAGCGTGGCGGCCGGCCGCTGGCCAGCACGAACGGCACACCCGCCTCGACCACCCGGCGGACGGTCGCGATGGTGCGGGCGCTGAGGGATTCGGAGGGGCCGAGCAGGGTGCCGTCGACGTCGGACGCGATCAGAAGGGGTCTCTCCACCCCGCCATTGTCCCTGACACGTTCGGGTGGGGCCCCGCCCGTCCGTGCGATTGTCGGTGCTTGCCGATACGGTCCCGCAGTGTGCGAGTAGGCATCGTGATTCTTCCGGAAGATCGTTGGTGGGCGGCCGAGCCGAAGTGGCGGGCCGCCGAGGAATACGGCTTCGACCACGCCTGGACGTACGACCACCTGGGCTGGCGCAACCTGGTCGACGGCCCGTGGTTCTCCGCGGTCCCCACCCTGACCGCGGCGGCGATGGTGACGTCCCGTATCCGGCTCGGCACGTTCGTGGCCTCGCCGGTCGCGCGGCACCCCGTGCCGTTCACGCGGGAGCTGACCACCCTCGACGACGTCTCGGACGGCCGGTTCGTCCTCGGCGTCGGCGCGGGCGTCGACCACCGCCACTACGACGGCGAGGTGCTCGACGCGCCGGAGCTGACGGCGAAGCAGCGCGCCGACCGCTTCACCGAGTTCGTCGAGTCGCTCGACGGGCTGCTGATGACCGACAAGTTCGACTTCGACGGCGAGTACTACAAGGCCCGTGGCGCGCGGAACCTGCCAGGCACGGTCCAGCGGCCGCGGCTGCCGTTCGTGGTCGCGGCGAACGGCCCGCGCACGATGACGCTCGCGGCCCGCTTCGGCGCGGGCTGGGTGACCACCGGCAAGGGCGGCGAGACCGTCGACGACTGGTGGCGCGGTATCAGGGAATTGACCGAGGTCTTCGACCAGCGGCTCGACGCCGTCGGCCGCGAGCGGGCGGGCATCCAGCGTCACCTCAGCCTGGACGCGTGCCCGGTGTTCTCACTGAGCAGCGTGGAGGCGTTCCGCGACGCCGTGGGCCGCGCGGGCGAGCTGGGCTTCACCGACGTCATCTCGCACTGGCCGCGCTCGTCGTCGCCGTACGAGGGGCACGAGTCGGTGCTGGAACAGGTGGCGAAGGATGTCCTGCCGGAGCTGCACGCTAGGCCGAACGGGTGACATCTGCGTAGCCGGGAAACCGATTGCCGTCCCTGAGGCGTCCTTCACAGCAGACGTCAAGGATCACCCCGGGGGTGGTTGGGGGACGGGAGGCCCTCGTGGCCGCGGCACGGGGCGCCGCGGCCACGAGGGCCTTGTCCATTCGAAGATCCAGGTCTATTTGACGATGCGGTAGATGACCGCGCCCGGGTTCCGGTAGACGACGCTCACGAAGTCCAGCCCGTCCAGCTTCTGCAGGCCCGGCGCGATCGGCGTGTCCCGGCGGATGGTGCCGCTGCCGACCAGCACGTAGTGCACGTTCAGCGCCCGCGTCACGGCGCGGACCCGGGGGTCGGTGTCGTAGTCGCGGAAGTGCATCGCCAGGTAGACGGCGTCGGGGTTCACCGCGCCGGCGTCGTAGTGGGCGGCCACCGGGTGCACGCCGGTCAGCGCGTACATCCAGGCCGTGCCGTCGAGGCGGTCGTTGAGCACCTTCTGGTCGCCCGGGATGCCGAGCTCGCCCAGGCGGTCCATCGCGTCGATCTCGTCCTGGCTGACCGGCGGGACCACCTCGCCGGGCAGGCCGTTGTAGTAGAGCAGCGAGACCGTCTTGGCGTTGGCCGCGCGGTAGAACCCGCCGGTCAGCACGCCCATCGCGACCACGATCAGCACCGCCGTCGCCAGCCCGACCCGGCCGGTCAGCCACGGCCGCGCGCGCACCCAGGCGCGTCCGGTCGCGACCTTCGCCAGCCACCGCTGGGCCTCGCTCATGCCGTGCGCCGCGATCAGGCACATCGGGATCGCGGCCAGCGCCATCAGCCGGAACCGGTCGTTCCACCAGGGTCGCGACAGCGAGATGACCCAGTCTTCGCCGCCGAAGCACGCGACGACGACGAACAGCGCCGACAGGCCCAGCGCCGAGAGCATCACCCAGCGCATCCGCCGCAACGCGACCAGCGTGAGCGCGCCGAGCGCCAGGAACACCGTGAGCCAGATCTGCGGCACCGGCAGCACCTGCTTGAACGTCGCCAGCATCGCCAGGGCCTTCCACACCGGCATGTGCGAGCCCCACGGGTGGTACGGGTACGACCCGGACGTGAAGGTGATCGCGCCCAGGATGTGCGGCGCGGCCAGCAGGCCGGCCCCCAGCATCACCGGGATCATCTTCAGCACGTCACCGACCACGACCCGCCAGGCGGCCTTGCCGTCGGGGACGCCGTCGATGCGACTGCCGCGCAGCGCCCGGTACCAGCGCTGCACCACCAGCGGCAACGCGAAGAGGATCGCGCCGAACAACGCGCTCGAGTGCGCGGCGAGCAGGCCCACCGCGCTCAACGCCAGCACCGCGCCGGTGTCGACGCCGGGCCGGACCACGAACCGCTGCAGCGCGACCGCGGCCAGCGGCGTCAGGACGATGCCCAGCGCGAACGGCAGCAGGCCGCTCGACACCGACTCGTACGCGCCGGTCGTGGCGCCGCCGGCGACCAGCGCGGCGCAGCCCGCGAACACCGCGCGGCCGCCGAGCTGGCGCACCAGGGCGACCATGGCCAGGGCGAACAGCCCGGCGATCGGCATCGTGACCGCGTTGAGCGTCACCGGGATCGACGTCCCGGACAGCTGGTAGACCAGGGCGCCGACCAGGTGGTAGGCGTTCGGGTAGAACGAGCCGTCGGGGTACCAGTTGAGCGTGCCCATGCCGCTCAGCGAGCCGTCACCGGTCTCGGCGATGTACCGGATGCCGTTCGCGTGGAAGACGGTGTCCCAGCGCTGGAAGACGGCGGTCGTGCCGCCGCGGCCGGACACCACCACGGCGATCGACACCGCCGTCGCGATCCCGACGCAGACGGCGACGGCCAGGTGCGCCCGGCGCGTCCAGGGCTCCCGCGGCTCCTCGGCGCCCGGTGTCATCCACCCCCGCGCCACGGCCAGCCGGCGCAGGCCGTATAGCACGGCGGCGAGCAGCAGGGTGCAGGCGGCGACGCTCAGCGGGCCGTACGGCACGTGGGCGATCGCCAGCCACGGCCCGGCGAGGCCGGTGATGGCGTAGCTGAGCAGCGGCGCGAGCCCCGCGAGGGCCCAGCCGCGCAGGCCGGCGGCCCACCCGACGACGCCGCCGGGGATCGCCAGCACGGCCACGTAGGTGGCCACCGCGGCGAAGTAGCTCCAGAAGTCCTCGGGTGCAGGCACTGCTTTCCAGGTGTGTCGTGGGCCGAATTGTGATAGTCGGGTGCGGGCCGGGTCAGCGGACTGCGTACCCTCGACGCCCGTGAGCGCGCACACGAACCCCGCCAAGATTACTGAAGCCGATTTCGCAGGCTACGACCTCGTCATCGTCGGGTCCGGATTCTTCGGCTTGACCGTCGCCGAACGGGCCGCGGCCGAGCTGGGCAAGAAGGTCCTCATCCTCGAGCGGCGCAGCCACATCGGCGGCAACGCCTACTCCGAGGCCGAGCCCGAGACCGGCATCGAGGTGCACAAGTACGGTGCGCACCTGTTCCACACGTCGAACAAGCGCGTGTGGGAGTACGTGAACCGGTTCACCGAGTTCACCGGCTACCAGCACCGCGTCTTCGCGCGGGTCAAGGACCAGGTCTACTCGTTCCCGATGAACCTGGGCCTGATCAACCAGTTCTTCGGCAAGTCCCACACCCCGGACGAGGCCCGCGAGCTGATCGCGAAGCAGTCGTCGGAGTTCGAGACCGGCGCCGCGCAGAACCTCGAGGAGAAGGCGATCTCGCTGGTCGGCCGTCCCCTCTACGAGGCGTTCATCCGCGGGTACACCGCGAAGCAGTGGGAGAACGACCCCAAGAACCTGGGCGAGAACATCATCACGCGCCTGCCGGTCCGGTACAACTTCGACAACCGGTACTTCAACGACTCCTACGAGGGCCTGCCCGTCAACGGGTACACCGCGTGGCTCGAAAAGATGGCCGAGCACGAGAACATCGAGATCCGGCTGAACGTCGACTACTTCGACGTCCGCGAGCACATCCCGGCGGGCACCCCGACCGTCTACACCGGGCCGCTGGACCGCTACTTCGGCTACTCGGCGGGCCGGTTCACCTGGCGCACCGTCGACTTCGAGTCCGAGGTCGCCGAGACCGGTGACTTCCAGGGCACCTCGGTCGTCAACTACAACGACCAGGAAGTCCCCTACACCCGCATCATCGAGTTCCGGCACTTCCACCCGGAGCGGGACTACCCGAAGGACAAGACGGTCATCTTCCGGGAGTACTCGCGGTTCGCGAAGGAAGAGGACGAGCCGTACTACCCGATCAACACGCCGGAGAACCGCGAGAAGCTCGAGGCCTACCGCGAGCTGGCGAAGACCGAGGCGCGCGAGAAGAACGTGCTGTTCGGCGGCCGTCTCGGCACCTACAAGTACCTCGACATGCACATGGCGATCGGCTCGGCGCTCTCGGCGTTCGACAACAAGATCGCCCCGCACCTGACGGACGGCGCGCCGCTCGACGGGTCCCTCGATGCTTGAGAAGGGCGCCCCGGCGGGCGAGGTCGCTGTCCTCTCGAAGGCGCAGGGCTTTCTGAAGAGTGACATCTCGGTGAAAGCCGCGCGCGGCATGTCGCACTTCGGCGAGCACGCCATCGGCTGGTTCAGCATCGGCCTGATCGGTGCGGCGGTCGACAAGAAGCGGCGCAAGGACTGGCTGGTCGCGTCGGCGGGCGTCGTCGGCGCCCACGCCGCGTCCATCGCGGTGAAACGCGTGGTCAGGCGGCCGCGACCGGATCACCCGAGCGTCGAGGTCCTGGTCGGTACGCCCAGCAAGCTGAGCTTCCCGTCGTCGCACGCGACGTCCACTACGGCGGCGGCGGTGCTCTACTCCGGATTGACCGGGCGTAACCTGGTGCCCGCCCTGGTACCGCCGATGCTCGCCTCGCGGCTCGTACTCGGCGTTCACTATCCGACAGACGTCTTGGCCGGTGCGGCCCTCGGGGGGCTCGTCGGTGGTCTGATACGACGGAAGCTGAAGAAGAACCCATGAGCGAGACGACCGAGCAGCGCGACAGCGACGAAGCGGCCGTGACTCCCGAGGCACCGGAGACCCCGGTGACTGAAGTGTCCTCGGAGACGACCACGGCGACCGCCGAACGTGGGCCGTTCGGCCTCGTCGGCGGCGTCATCAAGACGGCGCGGCCGCGCCAGTGGGTCAAGAACGTGCTGGTCTTCGCGGCCCCGTTCTTCGCCTTCTCGAAGTCGACCGACCGCACGGGCCTGCTGCTCGACGCGATCGTCGCCTTCGTGGCCTTCTCCCTGGTGGCGAGCTCGGTCTACCTCATCAACGACGCGGTCGACGTCGAGGCCGACAAGGCGCACCCGACCAAGCGGAACCGGCCGATCGCGGCCGGGATCGTGCCGGTACCCGTCGCGTACGGGTCGGCGGTCGTGTTCTTCCTGGCCGGTCTCGGCGTGTCGTTCTTCGCCAGCTGGCAGCTGGCGGTCGTGCTGGGGGTCTACGAGGCCGTCCAGCTCGGTTACTGCTTCGGCCTGAAGCACCAGCCGGTGGTCGACCTGGCCATCGTCGGCTCGGGTTTCCTGATGCGCTCGATCGCCGGCGGTGTCGCGGGCGGCCTGGCCCTTTCCCAGTGGTTCCTGCTGGTCACGGCGTTCGGTTCGCTGTTCATGGTCGCCGGCAAGCGCTACGCGGAGATCATGCTGTTCGAGCGCACCGGGGCGAAGATCCGATCGTCGCTGAAGAAGTACTCGGCCAGCTACCTGCGGTTCGTCTGGGCGACGTCGGCAGCGATCCTGATCATGTCGTACTGCCTGTGGGCGTTCGAGATCCGCCAGAGCGAGCACAACTCGGTCTGGGCGCTGATCTCGATGGTGCCGTTCGTGGTGGCGGTGCTGCGTTACGCGGTGGACGTCGACGGCGGCATCGCGGGCGAGCCCGAGGAGATCGCGCTCAAGGACCGCGTGCTCCAGGTGCTCGGCGCGACCTGGGTGGTCACGCTGTTCCTGTCGTTCTACCTGTGACTCCTTCGCGCGGCTCTCATGGCGGATCGACAGGTTGGCTTCAGGTTCAGCACAGCTGACGAGGTCACCCTGAGGTGGTGGGGGCGGGCAGCGCGCTCGTCCCCGTAGACCACAGGAGCGACCATGACCGACCAGCCGCGCGACCCGAACCAGGTCCCGCCGAACGAGGGCGCGGAGCAACCGACCGTCGAACAGCCCACGGCCCAGGCCGGTGCGGCTGAGCAACCGACCACGGCCCAGCCGTCGGCCGGGCAACCGTCGGCCGACCAGCCGACCGCAGCTCAGCCTGCGGCCGCATCGGCCCAGCCGGGCGGCGCTTCGGCGGCCGACCGGACCACTGCGGTGCCGACCACCGCGCAGCCCGCCGCCGGGCAACCCACGGCCGTGCAGCCGTCCGCCGCGCAAGCGGCAGGCGAGCAGCCGGGCGCCGCCGCGCCGGGCCAGCCCGGTGCCGTACCTGCTGCCGACCAGACCGCCGCGCACGGCCAAGCGCCCCCGCCCACCCCGCAGCTCTCCCAGCCCGGCCCCGGCCAGGCCTACGGCGCTCCCGGCTACGGCGCCTGGGGCGCTCCCGCGGCCGCCCCACGGCAGCCGGGTGGGTTCCGCCGGTTCGTCGGGCACCGCGCCACCCAGCTGGTGGCCGTCGGCGTGCTCGGGCTGTTGATCGGCGGCGGCATCGTCGGCGGGATCGCGGCGGCCACGAACCACGGCCCCCGCGACGGCCGTCCGGGCATCCACCGCCAGTACAACGGCCCCGGTGGCCAGGGCATGGACGGCCGCGGCGGCTTCGGCAACCGCGGCGGCGGCAACTCCGGCAACACGAACCCCGGCAACACCAACCCCGACGGCACCAACGGGTCCGGCGCCGGAATTTGACCCACTCCAGAGCCGTCGCTTTCCTGGCGAAAGTGACGGCTCTGGGGTCACTTGATACCGGTCAGATCACGGAAGCATCACAAGCAGGGTACGGTGCTGGTGATGCGAAGCGCCTCCGCAGAACCCCGTGAGGCCACCGGTGCGCTGCCGGTGGCCGAGCCCGTCACCCGTCCGTGGGTCCTCCCGGCGGGTGCCGCGGTGGCCTCCGCCGTGGTGTTCGCCCTGGTCAGCCGCCACCTGATCGACGACACGTACATCACGCTGTCCTACGCCAAGAACCTCGCCTTCCACGCGCACTGGGGCCTGATCGAGCAGGGCACGGCGAACACCGCGACGTCCCCGCTGAACGTCCTGGTCCTCGGCGCGGTCACCTTCGTCGTCCGCGACGCCGTGCTGGCCGCCGGGATCGTTTTCGTCGCCACGCAGGTGGGGCTTGTGCTCGGCCTGCGCCGGCTGGCCGCCCGCACCGGCCTGCCGCCGTCGTTCGCGCCGCTGACGTTCGGCCTGCTGCTGGTCAACCCGCTGCTGCTGTCGTCGGTCGGCCTGGAGGTGGCGCTCGGCGCGACCGGCGTCGTCTGGGCGCTCGTCTACGCGGGGGAGCGCCTGCCCAGCCGGCTGGGGCTGGTGATCGGGCTGCTCGCGCTCGTCCGGATCGACCTGCTGCTGATCGCGGCCGTGGTGTTCCTCGCCCGCCGCGACTTCTGGGACGGCATCTGGCGGACGGCCTTCGGCGCCCTCGTGGTGACGCTGCCGTGGTTCGGGTTCAGCTGGCTGGTGCTCGGCTCGGCGGTGCCGGACACGCTGGTCATCAAGATCACCCAGCAGTCGTGGGGCCCGTTCAGCTTCACCAACGGCCCCCTTCTGTACTGGCGCAACTTCCCGGGCGCGGCCTCGCTGTCGTTCCTGCCGCTGCTGCTCGGCGCCGTGGCCGGCGTGGCCTGGCTGGTCCAGCTCCGCCGCGGCTCGGCGACGGCCCGCCGCCTGACGCCGTTCGCCGTGCTCGCCATCGCCGGCGCGCTGCACTACTTCGCCTACAGCCGGCTCGGCGTCCCGCCGTACCACTGGTACTACGCGCCGAGCATCATCGGCGCGACGATCTTCCTGGCCGCCTGCGTCACGGCGGCCCCGGCGCGCGCGAAGCAGGCCGCGTGGACCGGCGCCGGCGCGGTGCTCGCCGCCAGCGTCGCGGTTTACGTGCTGCCGGGGATCCCGCGGCAGTTCGCGCCGATCACCAGCAACCACGCGTCGACGACGGAGTACCGCGAGATCGGCCAGGAACTCGCGGCCATCGCCCACGGCCGCACGGTCGAGACGGCCGGCGAGGTCGGCGCGCTCGCCTACGCGTGCGACTGCGAGCTGGTGGACGAGTTCTCCGACCGCGGCGCGGTCGACCCGGCGATCACCGAGACGAAACGCCGCAGCGGCGAACTCGGCCGGGCCCTGCTCGAAGCCAACTTCCACAACTTCGACCACAGCGTCGCCCCGATCAGCCCGGACCTGGTCCTGGCGACGACCCGCCGCACCCCGCCGCTGACGGCCCTGGTGAGCTGGCGCATCGACTCACCGTGGATGGGCACGCAGAACCTCTACCTGATGCCCGCGCACGCCGCCGGGAACTGACTCAGGCCCGCAGTGCGGTGACGTCCAGCGTCAGCGTGAACTCGCGCCCGCCCATCCGCTTCCCGTACGTCATCCCGAACGCGAAGCGGTCGACGACCGTCGCCGCGCGGGCGGTGAAGCCGTCCGGCAGCAGCGTGACCGCGTCGATCGCGCACTGGACGCGGCCCGCCGTCCCGCGGACCGTCACGACGCCGTCCAGCAGCCACCGCGGCCCGTCCTGACACGGGCGGCCCTCGGTGAACGTGATCACCGGGTGCTCGCGGCCGTGCAGGAACCGGCGGGACTGCAGTTCGGTGTCGCGCAGCCGGTCGCCGGTCGCAAGGCCCGTCGCGTCGATCTCCGCCGTCACCAGCGACGCCGTCACCGGGTCGCTGACGAGCACCGTGCCGCCGTGCAGCGGGAACTCGCCGTTCACGGTCGACATGCCGAACAGGTGCGTGCCGGACACGCCGACCCGGCACCGCGTGGGGTCCAGCCGGTACTCACCGGGTGGCGGGATCTCGATCATCGGCGCGCCCACATCCGGTTCATCGTGCCCTCCCGCGCGAGCAGAACCTGGGTGACCACCTGGAGCACCACAAAACTCGCGATGGACAGCACCGTATCGAGCCCGGGCACGCTGTCCACCGGGAACGTGTACGCCAGCGCCACGCTCAGCCCGCTGTGCACCAGGCCGCCGACACCCCAGACCACCGTCAGCACCCGCCAGACCCGGCGGAACGACGGCGTGTCCGCCCACCGCGCCTCCAGCGTCTCGGCGCGGTGGGGGATCAGCGCGAGCGTGGCCTGGTAAGTCGTCGGACGGCGGCCCACCCACAGGCTCGCCAGCATCCAGACGCCGATCAGGATGCTGAACCACGCGCCGCGGACCAGCTGCAGCCGGGCGTCGCCGGTCAGCAGCGACGTCACCAGCCCGATCCCGACGATGAACAGCACGAACAGGCCCATGCCGTCGACCCGCCGGTGCCGCACGGCCAGGTACAGCACCCGCAGCGCGGGCGGCAGGCCGCTGAACGTCAGGGCCCAGATCGGCGCGACGTCGAAGGCCCGCAGCAGGTAGTACCCGCCGACCGGCGCGGCGATGTCGCAGAGCAGCGCGACGAGCGATTTCCCCATGCCCCGAGCTTCGCGGCCGGGCCGGGCCCGGGCCATCGTCGACCTGGCTCCTACGCATCCACCGTCCGGTTGATGCCGGCGATCAACCGCGCCCGGGTGAACTTCATGCCGAGCAGCAGGCAGCCGACGGTCAGCGCGGTGTCGAGGAACGGCACGACGTCGACCGGCAGCGTGAACGCCATCAGCACGACGGCGCAGCCGAGCAGCACGCCGCCCACGCCCCACCAGAAGGTCGCCGTGCGCCACTGCCGCCGGAAGCCCTCGTCGGCTGCCCATCCCGCTTCGAGTTCGGCGGCGCGGGCCGGCTGGAGCGTGCAGATCACCCGGAACAGGAACGGCCGCCGTCCGACGACCAGGCTCCCCAGCATCAGCCCGGCCAGCAGCAGCCCGACCCAGGCGCTGCGGACCAGCAGCAGCCGCGGGTCGCCGGAGATCAGCGCCACCGCGCCGTTGACCACGAGCATGGCCAGCACGAACGCGCCGATCGGGTCGACCCGGCGGTGCCGCACCAGGACGTACCCGGAGCGGATCGCCGGCGGCAGCGCGCTGACCAGCAGCGCCCACAGCGCGTCGACGTCGAAGGAACGCAGGACGTAGAACAGGGCCATCGGGAGCGCGACGTCGCGCAGGAGCATCGTCAGCCTGGCGCGGTCACTCGAGGTGTTCGTCATGACGACAGTCTGTTTCGACGGCCGTCACGACACATCGGCTCGCGGGTCGGGCCCGGATGGAAATCCGGCTCCACCTGCGGGTGGAGACGTCAGATGGGGAGCTTGCGGAAGATCGGCCGCGGGACGTGCCGCAGCGCCGACATCACCAGCCGGAACGGCGCGGGCGCCCACACCAGGTCCTTGCTGGCGCGAGCGGCCGAGACGGCGATATCCGCGACCTGCTCGGCCGTCTGCGCCAGCGGGGCGTCCTTCATGCCCTCGGTCATCTTCGTCTTGACGTGGCCCGGGCGGACGACGGTCACCTTCACGCCGTGCGGCGCGAGAGCCTCGCCGAGGCCCAGGTAGAAGCCGTCGAAGCCGGCCTTGGTCGAGCCGTAGACGAAGTTGGAGCGACGGACGCGCTCACCGGCCACCGACGACAGCGCGATCACCGTGCCGTGGCCCTGGGCCTTGAGCTTCTCCGACAGCGCGACGCCGACCGACACCGCGGCCGAGTAGTTCACGGTCGCCAGCTCGACGGCCTTCGCGTGGTCCTGCCAGAGCTCCTCGGCGTCACCGAGCAGGCCGAACGCCACGACCGCGACGTCGATGTCGCCGCCCTCGAACGCCTTGTCCAGCACACCGGGGTGCGACGCCAGGTCCTTCGCGTCGAAGTCGACGGTCGCGACCTCGGCGCCCTTGTCCTTCAGTCGCTGCGCGGCCGCGTCCAGCCGCGGCGACGGGCGCGCCGCGAGCACGACCCGCAGCGGCTTCTCGGCGAGGTACTTCTCGGCGATCGCCAGCGCGATGTCGGACGTGCCGCCGAGCAGCAGCAGGGACTGGGGGTTGCCAACGGCGTCGATCACAGTGCGAGCCTCCGGCTCATGTCAGAGGCGAAAACGCCTTCGGGGTCAACGGCGGCGCGGACCTTGCGCCACTCTTCGAGCCGCGGGTACATCTTCGCGAACGTCTCGGGCGAGGTGCGCGAGTCCTTCGCGGTGTACAACCGCCCGCCGAGTTCGAGGACGTCGTCGTCGAGCTCCTGGCAGAACCGGCTGAGCCCGTCCTTGATCGGGAAGTCGACGCAGACCATCCAGCCGGGGTGCGGGAACGACAGCGGCGCCGCGTTGCCCTCACCCATCCGCTTGAACACGTTGAGGAACGAGACGTGCCCCGACTCGGCGATCTTCTTGACGATCTTCTCGAGCGGCTCGGCCGCGCCCAGCGGCGTCGAGAACTGGTACTGCAGGAAACCCTTGGAGCCGTAGGCCCGGTTCCACTCGCCGAACATGTCCAGCGGGTGGTA
Source organism: Amycolatopsis sp. NPDC088138 (assembly GCF_044741685.1). Lineage (NCBI taxonomy): Bacteria > Bacillati > Actinomycetota > Actinomycetes > Pseudonocardiales > Pseudonocardiaceae > Amycolatopsis > Amycolatopsis sp. NPDC088138. The sequence goes on along the minus strand of NZ_JBIUTB010000003.1, from coordinate 1,007,843 downwards.
GAAGGCGGTCAGGTTCTGGATGACGCCGTGGGCTTCCTTCGGCGTCTTCCGGTAGTACAGCTCGCCGATCGTGCCGAAGGTCAGCTTGTTCGCCAGGCCGTTCGGGAAGACGTCCGGCAGCGTCGCGAGCTGCGGAGCGTCGAACTTCAGCGGGTTCGCGCGCAGCTTCGGCGGCAGTTCGTCGAGCTTCGCGAGCGAGCCGCGGCCGAAGGCCGCGCGGCCCAGCTTCGAGCCGGTGGAGATCGTGTCGAACCACGCCGAGGAGTACGTGTACTTGTCGTCGGAGCCGTTGCTGACCAGCTCCAGCGTCTCGTCGAGGTTGTTCGTGCGCTCGTTGTCGGCGAGGAAGTACGCCGTCTCCGTCTTGGTCATCCGGATCTTGGCGCGGACGATGATGCCGGTCAGGCCGATGCCCGCCACGGTCGCCCAGAACAGCTCGGCGTCCGGGCCCTCCGGCGTCAGCGTGCGGACCTTGCCGTCCGCGGTGATCAGGTCCATCGACACGACGTGGTTGCCGAAGCTGCCCGCGCTGTGGTGGTTCTTGCCGTGGATGTCGTTGGCGATCGCACCGCCGATCGTCACCTGGCGCGTGCCCGGCAGCACCGGGACCCACAGGCCGTACGGCAGCGCCTCACGCATCAGCTGGTCGAGGCTCACACCCGCGTCGAGGTCGACGAGCGCGCTGTCCGGGTCGATCGAGTGGATCCGGTTCAGGGCCGTCATGTCGATGACCAACCCACCCGCGTTCTGCGCCGGGTCGCCGTAGGACCGGCCGAGGCCGCGGGCGATGACACCGCGCTCGCCGGCCTGGGTCACGGCGCGCGCGATGGTCTCCACGTCCTGGGTGCGGAGCACGTCGGCGATGGTCGGTGACGTCCGCGCCCAGCCCGTGAGCGTGCGACGCTGTGTCTCGGGTCCTTGGGTCACCCGACCAGGGTAGCCACGCCGAAGGACGCCCGGAACGTGACCCTGAAGTGCTCGCTTCTACACTTTGCGCATCAAGGCACAAGCGCCCGCGCGGGTGACCATGACTCAGGCAACGAGGTAAAGCAGTGGTGGCGACCGATCCGCAAGCCGACATCGCAGCTGCTCAGCCGTCCTCCATCGGACTGCTCGGGCAGCTCATTCGCTTCGCCCTGATCGGTGGCTTCTGCGCCCTGGTCGACCTGGGTACGTACACCCTCCTGACCCAGGTGGCCGGCATGGCCGCTTCACCGTGGGTCGACGTCGCGCGCGCTATCAGTTTCATCGTGGGCACGACCACGGCGTTCTTCCTGAACCGCAAGTTCACCTTCTCCGGCGGACGGCGCGACGGCAAGGCGCAGGTCGGCTCGTTCGTCCTGCTCTACACCGTGACGTTCTTCGTCGCGGTCGGGGTGAACCAGCTCATGCTGCAGGTGCTGCCGGAGTCCGCGTGGCAGCACACCCTGTGCTGGGCCGTGTCGCAGGCGACTGCCACGGTGATCAATTTCGTGATGCTCAAGTGGGTCGTCTTCCGCGAGCCGTCGACTGAGGAGAACTGAGGAACTTCATGCCCGGTAAAACAGCTACCCCGGCGCCGACCACCACTGCCGGCGCGGCAGCCGAGACGCGGTTCACCGAGCACACTCCGCAGGGTCGCCTGACGGCGCAGCGCGGGCTTTACGCCGGCCCGGCGCCGATCGTGAGCAAGGACCTCTACGCCGAGCTCGAGTGGGGCTCGGCCGTGCGCGAGCGTGCGGCGATCAGCCTCGAGCCGGCCTCCAAGGTCTCGGGCAACACGTACTTCGGGCGGTTTCCGGCGTCGTACTGGCAGCGCTGGACCACCGTGACCGAGGTGTCGGTCGAAGCCGTCGTCACCGGCACGGGGCTGCTGTCCATGGGTGCCTCCGACGTCGAGGGTGAGCCGCGGGTCATCGAGGCCGAGCAGGTCACCGACGTCAAGCAGCACAAGGTCGTCTTGACCGGGAAGCTGGACAAGTTCTACGACGGCGGCGCCCTCTGGCTCGACCTGGAAACCGAAGGCGGCCAGACGCTGCGGGTCGAGCAGGTCCGCTGGACCGTCGAAGCCCCCGACACGATCCGCCCGACCGCGGTCACCATCTGCACGATGAACCGCGCCGACGACTGCCTCAAGAACCTCCAGGCCCTCGCCGCCGACGTCTCCTCCCTCGACACCCTCGACGCGATCTACGTCGCCGACCAGGGCACCGACCTGGTCGAATCCCGCGACGGGTTCGAGCAGGTCGTGAAGGACCTCGCCGACAAGCTGCACTACATCAAGCAGCCCAACCTCGGCGGCGCCGGTGGTTTCACCCGCGGTCTCTACGAGGTCGCCGGGCACACCGCCACCGCCCACGCCAACGTCCTGTTCATGGACGACGACGTCCTTTTGGAGCCGGACCTGGTGATCCGGATGACGGCGTTCTCCAACCGCGCCGCCAACCCGATCATCGTCGGCGGGCAGATGCTCAACCTGTTCCACCCCAACCAGCTGCACGTCGGTGCCGAATACGCCCGGTTGAACACCCTCGAACCCGGCCAGCCGGTCGAGCACTCGCTGACCACCGCGGACCTGCTCGGGGTGGACGAGGAGACGTTGAAGCCGAACCGGCAGGAACGCCGGCTGGACGCCGGGTACAACGGCTGGTGGTCCTGCCTGATCCCGTATGAGGTCGTGCAGGCCACCGGGTATCCGATGCCGTTCTTCTTCCAGTGGGACGACGCGGAGTACTCCTACCGCGCCCGCGCCCACGGCTTCCCGACCGTCACCCTCCCCGGTGCGGGGGTGTGGCACGCGGACTTCCACATGAAGGACTGGGACGAGTGGCACCGCTACTTCAACCTGCGCAACTCCATCATCACCGCCGCGCTGCACTCGCCGTTCAACCTGAACCTGCTTTCGCGGGTGCTGCTGGCGCAGCTGGTGCGGTATCTGCTGGGGATGCAGTACGGGCTGTCGGCGACGCTGATCAAGGCCGTCGAGGACTTCCTCGAAGGCCCTGAAGTCCTGCGTGACGGTGGCGTCGAGGCGATGAAGGAGATCCGCCGGATCCGGGACCAGTACCCGGAGACCAAGCGGCACAAGGCCACCGACGTCCCCGGCATCGCCTCCAACGACATCGGCATCATCAACAGCGCGCCGCGGCCCAGCATGCAGCGCCTGGTGCTGATCAAGCGCGTGCTCGACCGCGTCCTCGGCCGCAGCCGCTTCGGGCTCGGCGCGGTGCCGATCGACGAGGCGAACTGGTGGCACATCGCCCTGTTCGACACGGCGGTCGTCACCGACGCGAACCAGGAAGGCGTCCGCGTCCGGTCCTACGACAAGGTCAAGATGTTCGACCTGGCCAAGCGCGGCGCGAAGGTCGTCCAGCGGCTGCGCAAGGAAGGCGCGGCGGTGCAGGAGCAGTACAAGCGCGCCATGCCGGAGCTGACTTCGCGCGAAAACTGGAAGCGCCTGTACAAGCTCTGAGCTGGGTAGCCTGACCGCATGACCGATCTGGTGGCGCGTGCTCGGGCGATCGCCGACGACGTCCTGTTCCCGGCCGCGGCCGAGGTGGACGTCAAGGGCGAGGTGCCCCGGAGCCATTTCGACCTGCTGGCCGAACAGGGTTTCTACGGCTTGGCCGCACCGGTCGAGCTGGGCGGTGCGGGAGCGGACCTCCCGCAGCTGTCCGCCATCGTGGAAACCCTGGCCGGCGGTTGCCTGAGCACGACGTTCACCTGGTTGCAGCACAACGGCCTGGTCGCCGGGCTGGCGGCTTCCGCGTCCCCCTTGCGGGAGCGCTACCTGGCGCCGCTGATCCGCGGCGAGGTGCGCGCGGGCGTCGCGTACGGCGGGGTGATCCCGAAGACGCCGCTCATGCGCGCCACCCGGGTCGACGGCGGCTACGCCTTCACGGGCGTGGCGCCGTTCGTCAGCGGCTGGGGCCTGATCGACGTGCTGCAGCTGTGCGGCCGGGACGGCGACAACCTGATCAGCGCGGTGGTCGACGCGGCCGCCGGACCGCAGCTGGCGGTCCGGCGGCTCGACCTGGTCGCGGTCCAGGGCACCGCCACCGTCGCGCTGACCCTCGACGGCTACTTCGTCCCCGAAGAACTCGTCTACGACGAAACCTCGCACGCGGAGTTCATCGCCGGGAACACCTTCGGGGCCCGGCTGAACGGCTGCGCCCACCTCGGCCTGGTCGGGCGGGCCACCCGGCTGATCGGCGAGGCCGGGCAGCCGGCGGTCGCGGCCACCCTGGCCGCCGAGCAGGCGCAGGTCCGCGACGCGCTCGACGAGGGGCTGGCCGCGGGCGACATGGCGCGGCTGTTCGAAGCCAGGGCCGCGGGTGCGGAACTGGCCTACCGCTCGGCGGGCGCGCTCGTGGCGGCGGTGGGCAGCCGTGCGGTGCTGACGGGCGAGCACGCGCAGCGGCTGGTCCGCGAAGCCACGTTCCTGCTGGTGGTCGCGAGCCGCCCGGAGATCAAGGCGGGACTGCTGGCGCGCGCCGCCCGCTAGGCGTGCATGCCGAAGATGTTCGTCTTCCGGTTGAGGTCGTCGACGTAGGCGGCGGCGACGTGGGCGAAGTTGATCGCCACCTCCGCGTCGTTCTTGGTCGTCACGGTCTCCACCGCGCCGGTCTTCACCAGCTGGGCGAGCTTGCCCGTCAGCTTCGCGGATTCTTCGGTGGTCAGCGCGAACAGCAGCGGCTCGCCGCCGGTCGCGAGGTGCAGCACGAGTGCGGGTTTCTGGTCAGCCATGCACCCATCGGACCAGCGGCGATCTTCGCGCGGCAAGCGAGTTCGCTGAGGGCGCAGCAGGTTCAGCGTCCAGCTGCGGCACTCGTGCGCGGTGGACTACCGTTTCCCGGGAATCCGGAAACCCGCGGGGGAGAAACTAGCGATGCCACACACGTTCTCGCTGTCGCTGGCAGCGGTGGACATCCTGCTCGAGCAGCTGGGCCTCGGCCGCGCGCCGACGCCGTTCGAGGTCCCGCACGTCGGCACGACCGTCGAGCAGCGGGCGATGATCCGCGACGCCGTGGTCCGTGACCTGAGCGGGCGCGGGCTGTGGCAGCGCGGCCGTCTCGACGCGGACACCGAGCTGGCGCTGGCCACCTTCGTCCGCGCCGGCCTGACCATCAGCGCGGTCGCCGAGCTGGGCGGCAAGCAGCTCTTCGCCCGCGTCGCCTCCGACGGCCAGTTCGCCGTGCTCGTGAAGCAGGACGAGAACCTCCTCGTCTTCGAGGAGGTCCGCCCGACCGGCATCGTCCCGGCGATCGTCGACCTGCTGCCGCTGACCCCGGCCGCGCCCGGCCAGTCGGTCACCATCTCCCGCCCGGCGGAGCAGCCGCGCCGGCCCCGGCGCGACGACGCGTACGACCCCTTCGCCGGCGTCAGCGGCCCGCGGTCGACCAGCGGCAGCGGCGGCCCGCAGGTCCGGATGATCGAGCGGGTCTTCCAGGAGCCGAAGAAGCGCATCGGCCAGTTCACGGCCCAGACCCGCGGCGGCACGTTCGCCCCGCTGGCCTGGTTCGACACGGACTCGGGCCGCTGGCTGATGTCCTCCCGCACGGCCGCCGACGGCCAGCGCTGGATCACCTACGCCCCGGCCGACAACGCCCGCCTCGCCCAGCAGCTCTACGCCCAGCTCGAAGGACAGTTCTGACCCTCGGGGAACCTTTCACGGCGGCACTGCGTCCGAAGTGAAGATCGGTGAACGGCAGTTGCGGAGGGTGCCCGGCTAGTAGACTCCCGGGTGGACACGCACGGGCGAAGCGATACGGGGTGGAACAGCTATGCAGATGGCCGACGGCGGCGGTGGCGGGTCGTTCGCGGACATAGTCAACCCGCTCTCCTCGGCCGGCATGAGCGCAGCCGTGAAGGGCGTCACGGCCGAGACGCAGAAGCTGGTGGACGCCGCGAAAAGCGGCGGCTTCAAGATCACACCGGAAGGCGTCAAGCCGATCCGTGACGCGCTGACCGACCTCGTCAACGACCTCGACGCGCTGGGCTTCCAAGTCCAGGCCCTCGACCAGGCGCCGCAGCTGGGCAGCCACCCGTACGGCCAGACCGTCGCCTCGCACGACCAGAAGAGCGCGACCGACGCCGAGGGATCGGCCAGGGCGGTGCTGGACCAGCTCAAGCAGGTCGCCACCCAGGCCGACGAGGCGCTGGCCCGGGCGGCGGGCCTGTACTCGGAAACCGAGAACCAGGCGTTCTCCCAGATGAAGACCGGTCAGGCCTGAGGAATGACGAAACTCTTCGTTCGTGTTGTGCTTCCGCTCGTGGCCGGCGGAGCGCTGCTGGCCGGGTGCACCAGCACTCAGGGCGGAACCGCCTCCCCCGCCCAGACGCCTTCGGGCAGCGAGTCCGGAGCACCGGAGTCCTCTTCGTCCTCTTCAGGCGGGGGAACCGAGTCGATCACCGACCCTTGCTCGCTCCTCGAAGTGGGCGACCTGGGCAGCTACGGCGAGTTCAACGCCCCGGTGAACAAGACGCTGGGCTCGGCCCGGTCGTGCAGCTACCAGAAGAAGATCGCTTCGGCGAGCGACAAGGGCATGGTGGTCGGCACGAACGTGCGCGATGACGCCTCGGTCGACCAGGTACGGGACACGGGCCGAGGAGTCGTCGACAAGGACGTCAACGGCCGCCGCGCGAAGGAAGCACCGGACGGAGCCGCCCCGGGGTGCACGCTCGGACTGGCCGTCGGTGATTCGTCGCGAGTGGACGTGGCGGTGACGGCGGTCGAGTCGTCCGACGAGGCTTGCCAGATCGCCGAAGCCGTCGCCAAGGCCGTCGAGCCGCGGTTGCCGAAGGGATAAGGGGAACCCAGATGAGCACGCGACAGGGACCGCTGCCGAAGACCGCGGACAAGACGCCTCAGCAAGTCCAGGAAATGGCGCCCGCCGAGCGGGACGCCTACCTGCAGCAGAAGGCCGAAGAGGGCGTCGACCCCGGCAGCTGGCTGTTCGGGCCGGTCCAGCAGTGGATCGCCCAGGCACAGGCGAAGAACCAGTCCCAGGAGATGGGCGACAAGAACGTCGCGGCGGCCACCAAGGGCCGTGACGTCGAGTACGTCTCGGGCCTGAACGCGCCGAACGCGGACTACAAGGGCAGCGACCACACCCAGCTCAAGGCCTACCTCGACAGCAACCTGAACGTCGACCAGGTCTCCGACGTCTCGACCGCCTACCACGAGGTCCACAAGGTCTTCGAGAAGTTCGGCACGTCGATGAACACGGCCGTGAACGCGTCCAAGGGCACCTGGGAAGGCAGCGCGGCCACGAACGCGCAGTCCTACTTCACGAGCCTCGGCAAGTGGTCGGACGCGAACGGGCAGAACGCGAAGCTCGCGTCGGAGACCATCTACGACCAGGGCCAGGCAGCTGCCACCGCCAAGAACTCGATGCCGGCCCCCATCCCGTTCAGCTGGACCGACGAGATGAAGAACTGGGCGACGTCCAACCCGTTCAGCCTGCCGGACAACGTCGACAAGTCCCTGCAGAAGCAGAAGGACAGCCAGGCCGCGCACGACGAGGCCGCCGGCGTGATGTCGACCTACGACAAGAACCTCTACGAGGCCGCGTCGAAGCAGCCTGCCTTCGCGCCGCCGCCCAGCTTCAGCACCGGGGGCGGCACCGGCGACCCCAACGGGACCGGCGACAAGAACGGGATCAACAACCCGTCCGGCGTCGACATGCCGGGTGCCAGCTCGGTGAACACGCCGAGTGGCAGCCACAACAGCAGCAGTAGCAGCAACAACTTCACCAGCGGGAACATCCCCGGCCCGAACGTCACGCCGCACATCTCCGGGCCCGGTTCGACCACCGGCGCCGGGTTGCTCCCGGCGAGCACCACCACGCCGTCCAGCTTCCTGCCGGGCGGGGTGCCGAGCGGGTCGACGTCGAACCCGAACACGTCCATGGGCGGCATGCCGATGAGCCCGATGCCGATGGGTGGCGGCATGGGCGGCGGGTTCGGCGGCGACGAGGCCTACAACTCCAAGATCGGCGGCGGCGCCGGAGGCGGTGGCCGGGGCGGTTCCGGCTTCGGGCCCGGTGGCTCCGGTGCCGGCAGCGCGACCGGCGCGGGTGCCGCCTCGGGCGCGGCCCGGCCGGGTGGCATCGGCGCGGCCGAAGCGGCCGCCGGGCGCGGCATGGGCGGGCTGGGCGCGGGCGGTGGCGCCGCGGGCCGCGGTGGCATGGGCTCGGGCGGCGGCATGGGCCGGGGCCAGAAGGGCGAAGGCGACGAGGACACGGAGCACTCGCGCCCGACGTACCTGGTCGAGGGTGACCCCGACGAGGTCTTCGGCACCGACATGCGCACCGCACCGCCCGTCATCGGCGAATAACGGCAGACGCGAAAGCCCCGCACCGGACACCCGGTGCGGGGCTTTTCGCGTCCACGCTGGTCGCGGAACCAGTAGCCTTCGCTGCGCGTCGGACAGCGGGGAGGCCGGGATGACACCTGAGGAATGGCTGGCGAACTTCGAGACGAAGATCGCCGACGTGCGCGAGAAGGCCGAAGAGTTCCGCGTCGGGCTCGAGGCCGCCGGCACCACCGTCGCTTCGCCCGACGGGACGATCCGCGTCGGGGTCGCGCCCAACGGCTCGCTGACCGACCTGCAGCTCACCGACGCCGCGGTGGCCGGCAGGTCCGGGGCCAAGCTCGCCGAGGAGATCCTCAAGCTCGCCCGCAAGGCGCAGCGTGACGCCGCGGTGAACGTCGCGGCCGCGTTCGCGCCGCTGGGCGGGGACTCCGAGGCCATGCACATGGTCACCGGCTACGTCCCGCCGGAGGAGCCCGAGGAGCCGCCGGCGCCCGAGCCGATCCGCGAACGCCGGCTCTGGCAGCACGAGGAGCCGGAAGCCACGCCGGCGCCGCCGCCACCGCCACGCCGCCCGGCACGACCACCGCGTGAGGACGACGACGACTTCGGCGACTCCGGCATCATGCGCCGCGACTGAGGGGACCCCGACATGACCACCGCCACGTCCGGCGCCGGCATCTTCGACACCTACTCCGGCCTCGTCGACTCGATCACCGCCGACTCCGAGTCCGAGGGCTCGCACGTCCTCGACGTCTCCATCAGCGCGGCCGGTGCCGTCGTCGACACCATCGGCGCCGCCGCCGACCCGCTCGGTGCCGTCCTCAACGCGGGTGTCGGCTGGCTGCTGGAGCACATCAGCTTCCTGCGCGAGCCGCTGGACGCCCTGCTGGGCAATCCCGACGAGATCAACGCCAACGTCGACCAGCTCAAGTCCGCGGCGGCCGAGATGCACACCGTCGCCCAGGAGCACCGGGACGACCTGCGCAGCGTCGCCGAGTGGACCGGCCAGGCCGCCGACGCCTACCGCGACAGCCTCACGAAGATGGCCGAGGAGCTCGAATCACTCGGCAAGACGCTCGACGGGACGGCGGCCGTCGCGGGCATCTCCGGCATGCTCGTCTGCACCCTGCGCGGCATCGTCTTCGGCCTGATCTCGTCGGTGATCGCCGAGCTCATCCGGGACGCGCTGATCGCGGCGGCCTCGGCGGTGTGCACCTTCGGCGGCTCGATCGCCGCGTTCTGCGGGGTCGCGTCGGCCCGCGCCGCGGCGACCGCGTCGAAGATCGCCGGCAAGATCAGCAAGCTCCTGGAGGGCTTCGCGCGCCAGGGCGGCCGGCTGGCGAAGCTGCTGGAGGCGATGGAGAAGCTCACCAAGGGCCTCGACCGGTTCTCCACGGTCGGCGGCCTCGCGATGGGCGCCTACCAGGCCGCGAAGCCCTACGACGCGCAGCCGTCGGAGGCCTGACATGGCGACCCACCACACGAGCACACCGCACCACACCAGCACGCCCCACCACACGGACACGACGCCGACGCACCACGAGTCGTCCACCCCGCACCCGACCGAGCCCCGCCCGGCGCGGGAGCCGCACCCGGCAGGCGGCGGTTCCGCGGGTGGCGGGTACGCGCTGCACACGGACTCCCTGCACACCATGGAGAGCAACCTCGGCGCCACGAAGGACAAGGTGCACGCGGTCGGCCGGACCGTCTCCGGGGCCAACTTCGGCGCCCAGTCGATGGGCGTGGTCGGCTCCACGATGACCGGGACGCTCAACAGCACCGTCTCGGGGGCCAAGGAGCACGTCACCCGCGCGGGCAAGGCGGTCGAGGACGCCGGCGCACGCACCAAGGCGGTCCGCGAGCACTACCAGACCACCGAGGCGAACGCGGCCGACACGATGACCGCGGCGGGCAAGCGTGTGGACGCCCCGACCGAGAAGACCGCGGCGGGCGGTTCAGGCCCACCCCCGCCCCCGTCTCCGCCCCCGCCGCCCCCGCCGGGTGGCGGCGGCATGGACAACAACCGGGGCCACCACGCCACGGACGACGAGCTGCACGGCCAGTACACGCGCGACTCGATGCAGACCCGCCCGACCTCGACGGACGACCAGATCCGCGCCACCGCAGCCAGGTTGGGCTACGACCCGGACCGGCACCTGGCGATGACGATGCAACCGACGGCGAACCTGACCCCGGCCCAGCGAGCGGAGATCGTCGCGGTGCGCAACGAGCTGCCCGCCAACCCGGGCGAGATCATGACGAAGGTGGTGAAGCCGGAGATGGGCGAAGCGACGCTGCAGAACAGGACCAGCTACGTGGAGCTCAGCACCGGCGACACCAAGACCTTCGACCCCGGCCAGGTCGGCGGATCGGTGGCGCGCGGCAGCGACACCGCCCAGTACGGAACTCCGGCCGAGTTCCGGGGCAAGCTCGCACTGGACGACAACGGCGCCGGGTGGACGCCGATCGAAGCGGGCGCGCCGCACGCGTACCAGGTCAGGTACCCCGGCGACGCGAGCAAGATGGAGATCAGCTACGGCGGTACGGATGCCGGGACCGCGCACGAGATGCAAGTGCTTTCCGGCCAGCCAGCGCCGCGTCCGTGGGATCCTCCGTTCCTCGGCACGGGCTACACCGGCGGCGGGGTGCCGGAGTGGATCCAGACGCGAGCGGACTACCGTGGCCGAGCCGAGATGTACCTCGTCCACTCGGACGGGACGGAGTCCTTGGCCGGGGTGTACCTCCCGGACCGGGGTTGGTTCGACGTACGTGGCCGAGGAGGCTCGAGTGCCGGGACACCGTAGGATTTCGCCCGCCGAGTACGCGGTGTTCCAGGGCGAGGTCTACCCCGCTGCCGAGCGGGTGCCGGCCGACATGCAGCTCTACCGGGACGGCACGCCCTGGCGGCTGGTGCCGATCGCCGATCTTGACGAGTGGTACACCGTCCGCACCTACGGCACCTTCCTCGAGCACGAGTTCGAGGTCTACCACGAAGAAGACGGCACGTACTTCATCGGAGTGGTCGGGCGGGGCGACGGGCATTGGCTCGCCGAGACCTGGGCCAAGCCGGAGGAACACCCCGAGGTCGGCTTCCAGCGAATGGACCAGTTCACCTTCGAAGCCACGGTGCCGAAGGACATGGTCAGCGACCTCCGTGAGGTGCGCACCGACAGCCTGAACCGACCGAAGGAAACCGATGAGTTCTGACGCTCCTGCCGGCCTGGCGGGCGGCACCGTGGTGCAGCTGCCGGTCAAGCCCGGCCTCGTCGGGCTCTACCTCGGCAACGTCATCGTGCCCGGGCGCTTCGAACCGCATCGCGTCCAAGGCTTCGCCGGGCGCGCCGAGGACGTCGCCGAGCTCGACACCGCCGCCATGATCCGGAACTACGGGCTCGCGAAGATCCCCGGCTGGGGGCCGCTCGACGAGCTGTACCTGCTCAAGTTCCCGGCCGGCCACACCTTTCCGTTCCGCACCTCCTACGGCGCGTCGGACCGGGAGATCGCGGCCGAGTTCGGGGTCGCGCGGGTGTACCCGCCGCCGTTCCTCGGCACGGGTTACTTCCCCGGCGTCGACCACCCGCTGCCCGAGTACGTCCTGCGGCTGGTCGAGATCCCGGTCGGCGCCGAGCTGTGGGTGCACCGGGCCGACGACGCCGGGACGCGGCTCGGGCAGTACCACAGCCGGAAGGTCGGCTGGATCCCGGAACAGAAGGACGCCTTCGGCGAAGCCACGTTCTTCCCGCCGCCGGTGTCGTTGCCGCCGCTGGTGCGGCGCGGGTACACCGCCCGCTACCGCGGGGGCGACTTCGACGCCGAGTTCGCCGGGCCGGGCCGGGTCGTGCTGCACCCGTTGCCGGGTGCGCCGGCGCCGGCCGACTTCGGGGAGACCTACGGCTTCCGGATGAAGGCCGTCGACCAGGTCGAGCTGGACGAGCTCACGTTCGTGCGGACGCTCTGCCGCTGGCGCGGCGGCACCTTCGAGATCCTCGGCCGGACCCGGGACGCCGCCGACCTGATCCTCGTCGACGAGGACTTCCTGACCGCGCGCGACCTCGGTCTGTCCGAAGTGGACTACCGGGTGTGGCGGCAGACCGTGCCCGCCGCCGAGCTCACCGACGTCCGGGTCGAAGCCGTTCCGGTGCCGTTGGAAGGGCAGTTTCAGTAGCGGTAGAACTTCTCCGCCCGGCCCTGGCGGACCAGCTTCAGCCACTGCAGGAACGCCTTCGGGTCGCGCTTCACGCCGATGAAGTACAGGCCGAAGCGGACGACCTCCAGCGCGCCGATCTTGCGCATTCCCGGCTGCGACAACAGGTAGCCGCGGTTGCGGTAGGTGTAGTAGCGCTTGACCTCGTTCTCCGGGTCCTGCGCGTGGAACTTGCCGCCGAGCATCGGCTTGAACTCGTCCGAGCCGTCCGGGTGCAGGTACTTCGTCTTCAGCGACGTGCCGAACGGCAGGCCCGAGCGAGCCAGCCGGCGGTGCAGTTCCACCTCGTCGCCGCGGAAGAACAGCCGCAGGTCCGGCACGCCGACGACGTCCAAAGTGGACGCGCGGAACAGCGCGCCGTTCATCAGGGACGCGATGCCCGGCAGGAAGTCGACCCCCAGCTCGGACTGCGAACGCTTCCACGTCAGGCCGCGGCGCAGCGGGAACGCGAGCTTCTCCGGGGCGTCGATGTTCGACACCACCGGCGAGATCTCGGCCAGGCCCCGCTTCTCCGCTTCCTCCAGCAGGATGGCCAGCACGTTCTCGTCGGCCGGGCGGCCGTCGTCGTCGGCCAGCCAGACCCAGTCCGCGCCCATCGACAGCGCGTGCAGCATCCCGAGCGCGAACCCGCCGGCGCCGCCGAGGTTCCGGTGCGACGGCAGGTACGTGCAGGGCAGCGGGTAGTTCTCGACGACCTCGCGGGCCGAGTTGTCCGGGCCGTTGTCGACCACCACGAGGTGATCGACCGGCCGGGTCTGGGCCGCGATGACCTTCAGCGAGTCCGCGAGCAGCTCCCGCCGGTGCCGCGTGACGACCACGCCGACGACCGCGCCGTCGGGCAGCTGCCGGGTCTCGCTGGCCATCATTCCCCGCCGTTCGTCGTCGCCACCGGCTCGATGCCCAGGCGCTGCAGCGTTTCCTTGCTCATGTCGATGAACGGGTCGCGGCCCTTGTACCCGGTGAGGACGTCCCGCAGCGAGCCCTGTTGCTTGAGGTGCCCTTCGTCCATCCAGAGGGCCGAGTCGCACAGCTCGAAGAGGAACTCGTCGGAGTGGCTCGCGAACACCAGGATGCCCGAGCGCTTCACGAGGTCCTTGAGCCGGTCACGCGCCTTGTTGAGGAACGCCGCGTCGACCGCGCCGATGCCCTCGTCCAGGATCAGGATCTCCGGGTCGATCGAGGTGACGACGCCGAGCGCCAGCCGCACCCGCATGCCCGTGGAGTAGGTCCGCAGCGGCATCTGCAGGTAGTCGCCGAGCTCGGTGAACTCCGCGATGTCGTCGACCCGCTTCTCCATCTCCTTGGCCGTCATCCCGAGGAAGAGGCCGCGGATGATGATGTTCTCTTCGCCGGAGATCTCGGGGTCCATGCCGATGCCGAGGTCGAAGACCGGCGCGATCTTGCCGGTGATCCTCGACGAGCCGCGGGTGGGCTCGTAGATCCCGGCGAGCAGCCGCAGCAGCGTGGACTTGCCGGCGCCGTTGTGGCCGACCAGGCCGACGCGGTCGCCCTCGCGGAGGTTGAGGGTCACGTCGTGCAGGGCCTCGATGATCGGCACCTTGGTGTCGGTACCGATCTTGCCGCCGACCTTGCCGAGGACGCGCTTCTTCATCGACCGCGTCTTCGCGTCGAAGATCGGGAAGTCGACGTAGGCGTTCTGAACGTCAATGCTGACCATGTTTGTCACACCCAGTAGGAGACGCGGGCACGGTAGTTGCGCATCGCGACGAGCGCGAGCGCCCAGCCGACGATGGTGATGGAGCCGACCACGATCCAGTTGCCCGCGGTGAACGACTGGCCGAGCAACGGTGCCCGGACCACCTGCATGAAGTGGTACAGCGGGTTCAGCTGGATGATCGGCAGCACCCACGAGATGCTCGCGCGGGCCCCGCCACCGAGCAGCTGGTCGACCGGCCACACGATCGGCGTCCCGTAGAACAGCAGCTGGATCAGCGAGTTGATGACCTGCGGGATGTCGCGGAAGCGGGTCGAGATGATGCCCAGCAGCAGCGTCACCCAGCCCGCGTTCAGCGCGAGCAGCAGGAAGCCGGGGATCGCGAGCAGGATGTTCCAGCTCAGGCCCGGGTGGCAGTACAGGTCCACGTGGCAGAGGCCGTCCGGGGAGCCCAAGGAGTACGGGCCGCTCAGCGCGCTGAAGAAGATCACGAGGATGACCACGTAGACGATCATGTTGTGCGCGAGCAGCAGCGTCTGACGCCACACGGTGCGCAGCATGTAGACGCTCAGCGGCGCCGGGAGCTGCTTGATCATCCCCTCGTTGGCGATGAACGTCTCCATGCCCTCGGCCAGGCAGCCACTGATGAAGCCCCAGAGGATGAAGCCGGTGGACAGATAGGGCAGGAACACCTCGATGGGCGAGTGGAACAGCTGTGAGTACAGCAGCCCGAGCCCGAGCGCGATGACCGCCTGGCTGATCGTGATCCAGAAGGGCCCGATCACCGAACGGCGGTAGCGCTGCTTGATGTCCTGCCAGCCGAGGTGACCCCACAGCTCGCGGGCGGAGAAACCGGCCTTGATATCGGCGAAGGCGCGCGAGAACGTCTTGCTGTCCGACGTCGGCGGGGCCGGCGTCGCTACGGGTGAGTCCGCGGCCTGAACCGTGCTGGTGGCATGCACGTGGACGAGGGTACCGATGGGATGAGCGGCGTCCTGGCCACCCCGTCGCTGTGGTAAACGTTCTGGCCGCTATGCACCTGCCCGGGTGCAGCGTCCTGGTACTTTCTCGGCTTATGACTGCTGCTCTCGGCGCGGCGAGCTTGATGGTCAACCTGCTCGCGGCCTACGCCGACCGGCCCGACCCGCGTTCGGTGGCCGTGGTCGGCAACCAGCCACTGCCCCCCGACCCCCAGCGGGCCAAGGCGATCGACGCGTGCGACCTGGTCATCCGGGTCAACGGCTTCGTCGTCGACAAGCCCGGCGAGGAGGTCGTCGGCTCCCGGACGCACGTGGTGGTGTTCAACCGGGCGATCCGCGCGACGCCGTACGTCTTCCAGGACTACCGCAAGCGCCTCTACCTGCTGGTCGAGCCCGGCCGGATGCACTGGGAACCCGAGGACCTGCCGGGCTGGTGGCCCGCCGACCTCGGCGCGGTCCCGGTGTCGAACCGCGAGGTCGTCCTGCCCCTGTCGGACGCGCTGGGCCTGCCCACGCGCGACGAGCCGACGTGGTCGACCACCGGCACCCTGGCCGCCTGGATCGCGCGGACGTCGTTCCCGGGCGCGCAGCTCGTGCTCACCGGGTTCTCGTTCATCGACAACCCGGACCAGACGTCGTGGGAGCACGCCGCCGGCGACTCCTGCATCGTGGGTCCGGAGCACCAGATCGCCGCCGAAGGGCGGCTGCTGGACTCCTGGACCAAGACCGGTGACACCACCCTCCTGCGCTGACGCGCGTCCCCACCCCACGTAAGGAACACCCTCATGGCAGTGCAGAAACTGGGCAGAGGCCTGCTCGAGCGGATCGTCCGGGTCGTCGACTTCCGCGTGGACGAGCGCACCCGCGGGCTCGCCGACCGGGTCAACAACCTCGAGCACGCCACCGCCGACCACCGGCGCCGGCTCGACAGCGCCGAGCACAACCTCGAGCAGGCCCGTGGCGACCTGGGCTGGGCCCGCGCCGAGCTGGACCGGCTGATCCCGCACGTCGCCGCCCAGGAAGGCCGGCTGGAGACGCTGCGCGAGTCGATCTCACTGGTCCCCAACGCCGACACCCCGCAGCTCGCCGAGGCCCGCACGCTGATCGAGGAGATCCAGCGGCAGCACGCGCAGATCCGGGCACGGCTGGCGGGTATCTCTCGCTACGAAGACCGGCTGCGCCGTCTCGAGGACCGGGTCGAAGAGCCCGTCGTCGCTCAGTAGGTGCGCGCCCGGGAGGCCACCGAAGCCGACGCCGAGCTGCTGCTGAGCTGGCGCAACGACCCGCGTACGCGGCAGTCGTCCCGGTCGGCGGCGGTGGTCACCCTGGCCGAGCACCTCGGCTGGCTGCGCGGCGTGCTGGCGGACGAGGAGCGGCTGCTGCTCGTCGTCGACCACGACGATGAGCCGGTCGGCACCGTCCGGTTCGACCGGCGTGACGGCGACGGCTGGGAGGTCAGCATCACGCTCGCCCCGGAGAGCCGCGGCCGCGGGCTGTCCGGGGCGGTGCTCGCCGAGGGGGAGCGGGCGGCGCGGGAGCACCTCGGCGTCCGGGTCGTGCTGGCCGCCGTCCACCAGGACAACACGGCTTCGGCGAAGCTGTTCGAGCGCGCCGGGTACGCCGAAGCCGCGCCTGCCGTCAGCGGGTTCCGGCAGCTGCGCAAGACTCTGACGTGACCTGACCCGTTCCACCTGGGAGGCGGCACCCATGCACGACATCCGGTTCGGCGCGCACCAGATCGGCCCGGGCCACCCGCCGTTCGTGATCGCCGAGATGTCCGGCAACCACAACGGCGATCTCGACCGGGCCCTGGCCATCGTCGACGCCATCGCGGAGACCGGCGCGCACGCGGTCAAGCTGCAGACCTACCGGCCGGACACGATCACCATCGACGTCGACGCCCCGGCGTTCCGGATCGGCGACTCGCACTCCCTCTGGGGCGGCGAGAACCTGTACAAACTGTACGAAAAGGCCCACACGCCCTGGGAGTGGCACGCGCCGATCTTCGAGCGCGCCCGCGCCAAGGGCCTGGAGATCTTCTCCAGCCCGTTCGACCCGACGGCCGTCGAGCTGCTGGAGTCGCTGGACGCGCCGGCGTACAAGATCGCGTCGTCGGAGATCGTCGACCTGCCGCTCATCGACCTCTGCGCGCGCACGGGCAAGCCGCTGGTCATCTCGACCGGCATGGCGAACGTCGCCGAGATCGACGCCGCCGTCCGCACCGCCCGCGCGGCGGGCAACGACCAGCTGATCGTGCTCGGCTGCACCGCGAGCTACCCGGCATCGCCGCGGGAGAGCAACCTGCGCGGGCTGCCGCTGCTGGCCGGCCTGACGCAGACGCTGGTGGGCCTGTCGGACCACACCCCGGGCATCGGCGCGCCGGTCGCGGCCGTCGCGCTGGGCGCGGTGGCGATCGAGAAGCACGTCACGCTGGCCCGCGCCGACGGTGGCGTCGACTCGGAGTTCTCCCTGGAGCCGCTGGAACTGGCCGGTCTGGTGACCGAGACGCACCGGGCGTGGGAAGCGCTGGGCGAGCCCGTGCTGGGCCCGCGCGAGAGCGAGAAGGAGGGCCTGCGGCTGCGCCGGTCCCTCTACGTCGTCGAGGACGTCCGGGCCGGGGACGAGGTGACGGCGGCGAACGTGCGGTCGATCCGGCCCGCCGGCGGCCTGGCCCCGGCCGAGATCACGGCCGTGGTGGGGCGCACCTTCCGCGTCGACGCCGCGAAGGGCACGCCCCTGACCTGGGACCTCGTCTAGAAGAACGCGCGCACGGCGTCGACAACGCGGTCGACGTCGGCGTCCGTCAGCGACGGGAACAGCGGCAGCGAGAGCTCCTGCTCGTAGTACGCCTCGGCGTTCGGGCAGAGCCCGCGCCGGTAGCCGAGGTCCTCGAACACCGGGTGCCAGTACACCGGGATGTAGTTGACCTGGACGCCGATGCCGACCCCGCGCAGGTGCTCGAACAGCGCCTTGCGACGGCCCTCCAGCACCCGCAGCGGGTAGAGGTGCCACACGGGGTCGGCGCCCGGGCGGCTCGGCGGGGTCGCGACGCCGTCGACGTCCGCGAACGCGGCGGTGTACCGGGCGTGGATCTCGGCGCGGCGCTTCTTGAACTCCGCGAGCCGGGTGAGCTGGCTGCTGCCGAGCGCGCAGAGCACGTCCGGCAGCCGATAGTTCAGCCCGAACTCGTGCACCTCCTGGTGCCAGGCGCCTTCGTCCGGGTAGCGCTGCTCGGCGCGGTCGCGGACCAGGCCGTGGTTGCGGAACTTCCGGGCGCGGTCCAGCAGGTGCGCGTCCGGGGTGACGACCGCGCCGCCCTCGGCGGTGGTGAGGTTCTTGGTCGGGAAGAACGAGAACGTCGTCAGGTCGGCGATCGAGCCCACCGGGCGGCCCTGCCACGCGCCGCCGACGGAGTGCGCCGCGTCCTCCAGCAGCAGCGCCCCGGCGTCGTGCGCGAGCTTGCCGAGGGCGTCCAGCTCCGCGGGGTGACCCGCGTAGTCGACGGCGGCGACGACCTTCGTGCGTTCGGTCACCGCGTTGGCGGCCGCTTCGACCGAAAGGTTTCCGGTGTCCGCTTCGACGTCGGCGAAGACCACCTTGGCGCCGAACAGCGCCGCGGTGGCGGCCGTCGCCACGAACGTCATCGGGGGGACGACGACCTCGTCACCCGGTTTGATGCCCGCGGCCGCGTACGCGACGTGCAGAGCGGCCGTTCCCGACGTCACGGCGACCGCCGGGGTGCCGCCGGTGTGCGCCGCGAGGTCCGTCTCGAACTGCTGGACCGCGGGTCCGGTGGTCAGCCAGTCGCCACGAAGCACGTCGACGACCGCCTCGATGTCCGCGTCGCTGATCGACTGGCGGCCGTACGGCAGGAACGGCTCAGCCATACTGCTCGACCAGTTCGCGCAGCTCCTTCGCGTCCAGCCACAGGTCGTTCGTGTCGGAGCGGTAGGCGAACCCGTCGGGCATCGGCTTGCCGTCCGCCGGTGACTCGTAACCCCAGCCCGCGAGGTGCGGCTGGACGACGTAGCGGTCGGCCAGCTGGACCGTCCGGCGCGCGTCGTCCGGCGCGATCATCTCCTCGTGCAGCTTCTCGCCGGGCCGGATGCCGACCTCGTGCATCTCGCTGCCCGGCGCGATCGCCTGGGCCAGGTCGACCAGCCGCATGCTCGGGATCCGCGGCACGTACAGCTCACCGCCGCGCATCTGGTCGAACGAGTCGACGACGAACCGCACGGCCTGGGGGAGCGTGATCCAGAAGCGGGTCATCTCCTTGTGCGTGATCGGCAGCGACTCGCCCTGCTCGGCGAGCTTGCGGAAGAACGGGATGACGCTGCCGCGCGAGCCCATCACGTTGCCGTAGCGGACCACGGAGAACCGGGTCACGTGCGCGGCCGCGTAGTGGTTGCCGCTGATGAACATCCGGTCCGCGCACAGCTTCGTGGCGCCGTACAGGTTGATCGGGCTGGACGCCTTGTCCGTCGACAGCGCGACGACTTTCTTGACGCCCGTGTCGATCGCGGCCTCGATCACGTTCTGCGAGCCCATGACGTTGGTCTGGACGAACTCGAACGGGTTGTACTCACCGGTGTCGACCTGCTTGAGCGCGGCGGCGTGCACGACGTAGTCGACGCCGTGCATGGCGCGCTCCAGCCGGCGCCGGTCGCGGACGTCGCCGATGAACCAGCGCAGGCGCGGGTCGTCGTTGAACAACTGCCGGGCTTCGTACTGCTTGAGCTCGTCGCGGGAGAGCACGACCAACCGGCTCGGGTTCAGTTCGGCGAGGGCGTGCGCGATGAACGCCTTGCCGAAGGAACCGGTCCCGCCGGTGAGCAGGATGCTGGAGCCATCCAGCTCGGACATCGTTGACCTCCGCGTTTGGGGTTGGGTGCCGTCGGACATCATGTCACCCATGCGTGGAGCGCCCGGTGTCAACGCCGTCATCCAGGCCCGGTCGACGTCGACCAGGCTGCCCGGCAAGGTGCTGCGCCCGCTGGCCGGCCGCAGTGTGCTGGGCTGGGTCGTCCGGGCCGCGGCCACCGCTCCCGGCGTCGACCAGGTGATCGTCGCGACCTCGGCCGACGCCTCGGACGACGCCGTCGCCGCCGAGGCCGCTTCGTGTGGTGCCGCGGTCGTCCGGGGTCCGCTCGACGACGTCCTCGCGCGCTTCGCGCTGGCGCTGGACGAACACCCGGCCGACGCCGTGATCAGGCTCACCGCCGACTGCCCGCTGCTGGACCCGTCGCTGATCGGCCAGCTCGCGACGCTCTGGCGGGCCCAGCCGTCGCTGGACTACGTCAGCACGACGCTCGTCCGGACGCTGCCGCGCGGGTTCGACGCCGAGCTGGTGCGCGCCTCGGCGTTGGCCGAGCAGGTCGCGACCGCCACGGGCGCGCACCGCGAACACGTCACGTCGGGCATCTACTCGCAGCCTTCGCGCTATTCGTGCACCGGGATCGTGGTGAGCCCGGCGGCCGGCGACCTGCGGGTGACGTTGGACACCGCGGAGGACTGGTCGCTCCTGGAAGCGGTGGTGGCCGAGCTGGGCGACCGGGTCGGCGACTGGCGGGCCGTGGTCGCGCTGCTGCGCTCGCGGCCGGACCTGGTGGCGCTGAACGCCGAGGTCGAGCAGAAGAAGGTCGGCCAGTGAGGCTGCTCCTGCGGGCGGACTCGTCGGCGTCGATCGGCGCCGGGCACATCTCGCGGGTGGTCGCCTACGCCGAGCGCGCGGTGGCGCGCGGCTGGGAGGTCGCGTTCGCCGGGAGCACGGCGAACGCCGAATGGCTCGCCGCGCGGTTCGACGAGCTGGCGGTGCCGCGGCTCGGGACGTGGAACGCGTCGGGCTTCGACGCGGTGGTGGTCGACCACTACGGCCTCGGTGACCTGCGCGAAGAGGTCAACGCGGCCGGGGCGAAGCTCGTCTCGATCGAGGACGGCGGGTACGGCCGCCGGCCCGCCGACGTCGTCGTCGACTCCGGTTTCGCGCCCGGCCCGCGGCCGGACGACGGCTCGGACGTCCTGCTGCGCGGAATCGCCTACGCGCCGCTGCGCGACGTCGTCCTGCGCACTCGCCGGGTTTCCGCCGCGCCGCCGCTGCACGTCACGGTGGTCCTCGGCGGCGGCGCCGAGTGGACGAAGACGGTCGAGCTGCTGCTTCGCGCCCTGCGCGACACGGAACTGCCGTTCGTGGCGGACGTCCTGGTGCGGGGTGAGCCCGCGCTGCCCGCCCTGCGGCCGGACCAGTCGATCCGGGTCGCGGCGCCGAGCCCGGCGCTGCTGGAGCTGTTCGCGACCACCGACGTCGCCATCAGCGCGGCCGGGGTGACGTTCGTGGAGCTGTGCTGCCTCGGCGTCCCGGCGGCGGCCGTGCAGCTGGTGGCCAACCAGGAGCAGGGCTACCGGGCCGCTTTGGAGCTGGGCCTCGCGGCCGGGCTGGGCCACGCGGACACGCTCGCTTCCCGGCTGCCGGAGGCGACGGCGGTGTTGCGCGAGCTGTTGTCCGACGCCTCGCTCCGCCGGACGCTGTCCGCGACGGCGTCGTCCACAGTGGACGGTCGCGGCGTCGACCGGGTGCTGGATTCCCTCTGATCGAGGACTCTCACTGTCCGCGATCGTTCATAGGGTCGTGGCATGACGATCACCCCGTTCCGCATCGACGTTCCGCAGGCCGACCTCGACGACCTCCGCACGCGGCTCGCGAAGACCCGCTGGCCCGACCAGCCCGCCGGCGCCGGGTGGCGGCTCGGCGCGCCGGTCGATTATGTGAGTGAGCTGGCGGAGTACTGGCGCGTGGGTTTCGACTGGCGGGCGCAGGAGGCGCGGCTCAACGCCTTCCCGCAGTTCACGACGACCATCGACGGGACGAACGTGCACTTCCTGCACGTGGAGTCCCCGGAACCGGCCGCGACGCCGGTGCTGCTCACCCACGGCTGGCCGGGCTCGATCGTCGAATTCCTCGACGTGATCGGCCCGTTGACGGATCCCCGCGCCTACGGCGGCGACCCGGCGGACGCGCTGCACGTGGTCGTCCCGTCGATCCCCGGTTACGGGTTCTCCGGCCCGACGCCGACGCCGGACTGGGGCC
The DNA here is from genome assembly GCF_044741685.1 of Amycolatopsis sp. NPDC088138. Taxonomy (NCBI): domain Bacteria; kingdom Bacillati; phylum Actinomycetota; class Actinomycetes; order Pseudonocardiales; family Pseudonocardiaceae; genus Amycolatopsis; species Amycolatopsis sp. NPDC088138. The sequence continues at coordinate 985,604 of NZ_JBIUTB010000003.1, read as the reverse complement.
CGGACCGCGTCGCGCGGGCGTTCGCGGAACTGATGACCCGCCTGGGTTACGAGGAGTTCGGCGCCCACGGCGGTGACTGGGGCGCGATCATCTCGCGTGAGCTGGCGGTTCAGTTCTCCGCGCGGGTCCGGGGGATCCACGTGACGATGCTGGCTTCGGCGGTCGCCCGCGACGAAAGTGACTTCGAGGGCCTGAGCGGCACGGAACTCGTTGCGGCACAACGCTCTCTGGAGAAGGGACGCAAGTTCTCGTACGAGGGCACGGGTTACGCGATGATCCAGTCGACGAAGCCGCAGACGCTGGCCTACGGCCTGCACGACTCACCGGCGGGCCAGCTGGCGTGGATCGCGGAGAAGTTCAGGTCGTTCTCGAACACGACAGAGGACCTCATCGACCGTGACGACCTCTTGGCGGACGTCTCGATCTACTGGTTCACCGGCACGGCCAACTCGTCGGCGCGCCTGTACGCGGCGCTGACCGGAGGCTGGGGAGCCCCGCCGCCGTCGAACACGGTCCCGACCGGAGTGGCGGTCTTCCCGGACGACATCGGCCTGCCGATCCGGACGCTGGCGGAGCGAACGGACAAAATCGTCCACTGGACGGAGTTTCCCCGGGGAGGCCACTTCCCGGCTTTGGAGGAACCGGACGCCCTGATCGGCGACATCCGGACGTTCTTCCGCTCGCTGTCCTGAAGGCCGCGGAGCACGCGGTGGGCCCAGCCGGCCAGCCGAACCACGAGATGGCGCGGGGCAGACCGCCGTCGGAGGAACGGTGGCCTGCTTCGCGCGGATAAACGCTGGCGCGGCCAACCAAGTGGGCTCGGCTACCGGAACACCGACGAGCAGCCGCCGCTCAGCAGACAGCGCCCCCGCCGAGGCCCCAAGCCACGGCAGGCAGCTTTTGCTCCGGCCGGCCCTAGAGGGACCAGACATCCCCCACCGCTCCCAGGGGGGCGTCCCCAAGTCCAGTCTATCGGCGCCCTCGGACTAGACCCTCGAAAAGCAGGTTGTCCACAGAGGTTGTCCACAACTCCACCAGCCTGTGGACAACTCAGAAGGCCCCGAGAAAGCCGTGAAGGCCTCTTGCCCGGCCACAAGAGCCGGGACGGAGGCCTTCACGGACCAAATCTCAGAGGTACTGACCCGTCCCGGAGATCCCCGGTCCGTGCCCCTCGAGCCCCGGCATGCCCGCGGCCGCCGACGGACCCGCCGGCAGACCCCGGCGCATCTGCTCCAGCTGGACCCGCGCCGCCATCTGCTGGGCGAACAGCGCGGTCTGTATTCCGCTGAACAACCCCTCCAGCCAGCCCACCAGCTGGGCCTGCGCGATCCGCAGCTCCGCATCGGACGGCGTCGAGTCGTCGGTGAACGGGTGGACCAGGCGGTCCAGTTCGTCGCGCAGTTCCGGCGCCAGCGAGTTCGACAGCTCCTTCACGGAGGTCTGGTGGATCTCGCGCACGCGGTTCCGGGACGCGTCGTCGAGCGGGGCCGCGCGGACCTCCTCCAGGAGCTGCTTGATCATCGTGCCGATCCGCATCACCTTGGCCGGCTCTTCGATCAGCTCGCCGACCGCCTCGGCGTGCTCCGCGCCCTCGAGGGGTTCGCCGTCCGGTCCGACTACCACCACGTGGGGTGAAGATTCTTGGCCGGCGTCACCCGCTGTGCCCGATTCCCGGAAGTTCGGCTCGGTCATGTGCTCCATCCTGGCCCGTGTTCAACACGCTCCGCGACGCCCGCGGGGTGTCCGTGTCCGAGCGTAGCCGTAAACCGTCTTCCCGGTGGTTCTCCACCCAACCCCGGGCGCACGGCGAAACCGCACGTCCGTACGGTGTCCCCATGGCGTTCGACGTCGCTCGTATCCGTGGGCTCTTTCCCGCGCTGGGTGACGGCTGGATCCACTTCGACGGCGCCGCCGGAATGCTGGTCCCGGAACAGGTCGCTTCGGCTGTTTCGACGGCGATGCGAGCCCCGGTGTCGGGGCCGGGTGGAGCGTTTCCGGCCTCACAGCGCGCGGAAAGCATCGTGACCGCGGCCCGCAGGGCCGTGGCCGACCTGGTCGGTGCCGACCCGGCCGCCGTCGTGCTCGGACCCAGCGCGCCCGTGATGCTGCGCCGGCTCTGTGACGCACTCGCCGAGCGGTGGACGATCGGTGACGAGGTCGTCGTCTCCCGGCTCGATGAGCAGGCCAACCTCGCGCCGTGGCAACGCGCCGCGAAGCGGGTCGGCGCGGTCGTGCGCTGGGGCGAGATCGACATCGAGACCTGCGAGCTGCCCGCGTGGCAGTACGAGCAGCTCGTCTCGGCGCGCACGAAGGCCGTCGCCGTCACGCTTGCCTCGGGGTCCGTCGGCACCCGGCCGGACGTCCCGACGATCATCGAGTTCGCCAAGCGCGTCGGCGCGCTGGTCGTCGTCGACGCCACGTACGCCGCGCCGTTCCTGCCGCTGGACATCAACGCCCTCGGCGCCGACGTCATGGTCGTGTCCGCGCAGGCCTGGGGCGGCCCTTCGGTGGGCGCGCTGGTGTTCCGCGACCCCGAACTGATCGAACGCATCTCGTCCGTCTCGCTCGACCCGGCGGCACGCGGCGCGGCCCGGCTCGAGCTGGGCCCGCACGCCTACCCGCTGCTGGCCGGGCTGATCGCGTCCATCGACTACCTCGCGGGCCTCGACGACGCCGCCTCCGGGTCGCGCCGCGAACGCCTCGTCACCTCGCTCGGCTCGGCGAAGTCGTACCACGCCGGGCTGCTCGCGCAGCTGTCGACGGAACTGCTGTCGCTGCGGCACATCATGGTCATCGGCAACGCCATGCGCCGGATCCCCGCGCTCGCCTTCGCCGTCGCCGGGAAGAAATCGCCCGAAGTCGCCGAATACCTGGCCTCACAAGGGTTGTGCGCGTTCGCCGACGACGGAGCGGCCGGCGTCTTCGCGTCACTCGGCGTCGGAGAAGTGGGCGGCGCCGTGCGGATCGGGCTCGCCCACTACTCCAACGTCTTCGAGATCAACCAGCTCGTCAGGGTGCTCGAAGAGCTGCGTTAAGACTTCGCGGTCAGCAGGATCTTCCCGAACACACTGCCCTCTTCCATGGCCCGGTGCGCGGACGCGGCTTCGGCCATCGGGATCACCTGGCCGATGATCGGCTTGACCGCACCGTCGGAAACGAGCGGCCACAGGCGTTCCCGGACGTCGGCGACGATCGCCGCCTTCTGGTCCAGTGGCCGGAAACGCAGACCCGCGGCGAACACGTCGGCCCGCTTGCCGAGCAGCGCGCCGACGTTCAGCTCGCCCTTGACCCCGCCCTGCATGCCGATGATCACGAGCCGCCCGTCGGTCTTGAGGACGTCGACGTTGCGGCCCAGGTAGGACGCGCCCATGTTGTCGAGGACGACGTCCGCGCCGCCGGTCTCCTTGCGGAGCACCTCGACGAAGTCCTCTTCCTTGTAGTTGATCGTGAGGTCGGCACCGAGCTGGCGGCAGCTTTCGAGCCGCGCCGCCGAGCCGGCGGTGACCGCGACGGTCGCGCCCAGTGCCTTGCCCACCTGGATCGCGTGCGTGCCGATGCCGCCGGCGCCGCCGTGGACCAGCAGCACCTCGCCCTCGGCGAGCTTCGCGTGCATCACGACGTTCGCCCACACCGTGCAGGCGACCTCGGGCAGCCCGGCCGCGGTGATCAGGTCGACCTCACCCGGTACCGGCAGCAGCTGCCCGGCCGGGACGACGACCTTCTCCGCGTAGCCGCCGCCGGCGAGCAGCGCGCAGACCTCGTCGCCGACGTTCCACCCCTCCACGCCCTCACCGAGTTCGGCGATCGTGCCGGAGCACTCCAAACCGATGGTTTCGCTGGCGCCGGGCGGCGGGGGGTAGTGCCCCTGCCGCTGGAGCAGATCGGCCCGGTTGACGGCGCTCGCGGCGACGTCCAGGAGGACCTCGCCGGCGCCGGGCCGCGGATCCGCGACCTCCGTCCATTCGAGAACGTCCGGCTCACCTGGCTCACGGATGGTGATCGCGTACATGCGTCGACCGTATACCGGTGGGTGAGAGTCCCGCCGAATGACGCATTGACGTACCTCCCATATCGCACAAAAGTGAGCAACCATGTCACTCTTCCGAAAAAGACTCGTCCCGCCGGTGGCCCTGGCCGCCTGCGCGACGCTCGTGCTCGGCTTGACCCCGGCCGCCGCGGCGAACACCGCCCCCGACGGCCCCGCGCTGGCGAAACAGCTCGTCAAGAAGGTCGACATCAACGGTGTCAACCGGCACCTGATCGCGCTGCAGCGCATCGCCGACACCAACGGCGGCACGCGGGCGGCCAGCACCGACGGCCACAAGAAGTCCGCCGAGTACATCGCCACCAAGCTCGAGGCGGCCGGCTTCCAGGTGACCCGCCAGGAGTTCCCGTTCACCTACGCGGAGACCCTGGCCGAGAAGCTCACCGCCGGCGGCGCGAACGTGCCGATCATCGCGATGGAGTACACCCCGTCGACCCCGGTCGGCGGCATCACCGCGCCGCTCTCGGTCGTCGCGGTCGACGACACCAGCGGCTGCGAGGCCACCGACTACACCGCCGACGTCGCCGGCAAGATCGCGCTGATCAAGCGCGGCGGCTGCCCGTTCGCCCAGAAGCAGGCGACGGCCGCGGCCGCGGGCGCGATCGGCGCCATCGTCTACAACAACACCGACGGCGACCTGAACGGGACGCTCGGCGACCCGGCCGACGCGAAGATCCCGACCGGCGGCGTGACCGCGGCCGCGGGCGCGCAGCTGGCGACGCTCGGCGGCCAGTCCGTGACGCTGGAGCTTCGGGCCTTCCAGGAGGCGCGGACCAGCTACAACGTCATCGCCGAGACCAAGTCCGGGCGCAAGGACAACGTCGTGATGCTCGGGTCGCACCTCGACAGCGTCCCGGCCGGCCCCGGCATCAACGACAACGGCACCGGCTCGGCGACCCTGCTCGAGACGGCGCTGCAGCTGGGGAGCAGCCCGAAGGTCAACAACGCCGTCCGCTTCGGGTTCTGGAGCGCGGAGGAGTTCGGCCTGATCGGCTCGACCTACTACGTCGACTCGCTGAGCTTCGAGCAGCAGCTCGACATCGCGCTGTACCTGAACTTCGACATGATCGGCTCGCCGAACGCCGGGTACTTCGCCTACGACGGTGACGACTCCGACGGTGTCGGCGCGGGCCCGGGCCCGTACGGCTCGGCGCAGATCGAGAAGACCTTCGTCGACTACCTGCAGGCCGCGCGGGGTGTGTCCCTCGAGGGCACCGACTTCACCGGCCGTTCGGACTACGGCGAGTTCATCGCCGTCGGCATCCCGGCCGGTGGCCTGGACACCGGCGCCGAGGTCCTGAAGACCCCGGCGCAGGCGGCGAAGTGGGGCGGCACGGCGAACATCGCGTTCGACCCGTGTTACCACCAGGCCTGCGACAACCTGGGCAACATCGACCGGGTCGCGCTGGACCGCAACGCGGACGGCGTCGCCTGGGCCCTCGGTGTGTACGCGACGAGCACCGAGACGATCAACGGCGTCAAGCCGGGCAAGGCGAAGACGGTCAAGCAGAAGGCCGCCGAACGCAGCGGGCAGCGGAACTTCTCCGCGCACGCTGTCGCCGGTGACCCGCACGCGCTGACCGCCTGAGGACAGGCAGAAGGGGCCGTCCCGACCTCGGGGCGGCCCCTTCGTCATGTCTTAGCCCAGGTTGTTGGTGCCGAAGGTGTCGCAGCGGGCCGGGTCACCGGTCTGGAAGCCGGTGGTGAACCACTTCTTGCGCTGCGCGGACGTGCCGTGGGTGAACTGCGAGCTGTCCACCTGCCCGCCGCCGAGCTTGGTCTGGATGTAGTCGTCGCCGATCCGGGACGCCGTGTCCAGCGCGGACGCGATGTCGTCCTGCGTGATGTCGAGGATCAGCGGCTTGCCGGTGTCGGTCGGCGTGGTCGTCGCGTGGTTGCCCCAGACGCCCGCGTAGCAGTCGGCCTGCAGCTCGAGCCGGACCGAGCCCGACGTCGGGCCGGTGCCGGTGCCCTTCTTGGACGTGCCGAGCAGGTTCTGCACGTGGTGGCCGTACTCGTGCGCCAGGACGTAGGCCTCGGTGAACTGGCCGCCCTGCGCGCCGAAGCGCGTCCTCAGCTCGTCGAAGAAGCTCAGGTCGATGTAGACCTCGGAGTCGGCCGGGCAGTAGAACGGCCCGGTGTCCGACGTGGCGCTGCCGCACCCGGTGCGGACGCCGCCGTTGAAGAAGTTCGTCGGCGCCTTCCGGTAGGTCGAGCCGGAGCGCGCGAACTGCTGCGCCCAGTAGTCCTGGACGGAGTTGACGATCGCGACGATGGCGCAGTCGTGGTTCTTGTTCGCGTCCGCGCCGGTCTTGCAGGTGCTCGCGAGCTGGGAGTTGTCGACCTGCTGCCCGGAGCCGACGCTGCCGAGCCCGCCGCCGCTGCCCAGGTTCACCGCCCCCGGGCTGATCCCGCCGAGCTGCGAGATCACGAAGTAGATGATCAGCCCGACCACGCCGAGCCCACCACCACCGAGCGCCACGCGGCCGCCGATCCCGCCGCCACCACCACCGCTGCCGCGCATGTCCTGGACTTCGGAAGCGTCCAGGCCCGCGTCGTCGTCGAATCTCACGCGGCAGATCGTAGCCGGACAACGTCCTGGGCGCGGCCTTCGCGGCCACGCCCAGGACTTGTACCGAGGTTGTCTCTAGTAGAGCGGCTGGCCGCGTACGGACCGGCGTTCAGGCGCTGTCGCCACGGTTGCTGAGACCGCGGCCTGACACAGGCCCGATCGACGCCGAATGCGTGAACGCATGGAAGCCCGCGCGGTGCTGTTCGCAGTGAGGCCGGTTCGGGCCTCGGTCACGACCGACCCGGTAGGTGTCCGTTCCGGTCGCGGGGACGCAGCTGGCGGTCAACCGCGAAAATCACCCGTCACGCAACCACCTGACCTCTCTGGCGGGGAGCCGGGCCGGCACGTCGCCGTCGTCGCGCCTATACCCTGGCCGACCATCCACCGACAAGCAGAATGCGCCTTTTCGCGCCGAGTCTCAACCTTTTCGTAACCCCACCTTCGGGCGATGTTGCAACGGCATTTTTACCGGTAGACAACTCGGACTCGGACCGCGCGGTCCCTTGATCAACGTTCTACGCTGCCTTATGACCGAGGAGCGGCCTGTGCAGTGGTTGGACGATGCCGAGATGGCGGCGTGGCGCTCCTACATCGTCGCGACCCTGAAGCTGCGGCAGCGGCTGCACCGTGAACTGGCCGACCGGCACGACGTCTCGCTGACCGACTACGAGGTGCTCGTCTGCCTGGAGATGCAGCCGGAGCACCGGATGCGGATGACGGAGCTGGCCGTGCTCATGGGATCGACGAAGAGCCGGCTGTCCCACCAGATCGGCCGCCTCGAGGACGCGGGGATGGTCCGGCGGGTCCGCGACCCGGAGGACAAACGCGGCGTCATCACGGAGCTGGCGGACGAAGGCGTGACGCTGCTGCAGTCGGCGGCGCCGACCCACGTCGAAGGGGTGCGCGAGCACCTGATCGACCTGCTGAGCCCTGAAGAGCAGGCGACGATCGCCTCGGCGTTCGGCCGGGTGCTGGAGCACCTGGCTGAGGTGGAGAGCTGACGCTTCGCGCGTCAGCCGGCTTGCGGTAGCGGTGGGATTCGAACCCACGGAGAGGTTGCCCCCTCGCATGTTTTCAAGACATGTTCCTTCGGCCGCTCGGACACGCTACCTCTGCTGACGAGGGTAGCCGACGGTCTTTCGCGGCAACCTGAGCCCGGCCCGGGGCGTGCTCGGGACATGGTGAGACGGCTGAGTTACCTGGTGCCCGTGGTGGTTGTGCTCGGCGGCCTGGTGATGATCGTGCTGAGCGCGAGGGCGCGAGCGGACGAGAACCGCTCGGCCGGGGTCTTCCCGGGACGGATCGTCGCCGTCGGCCGGAGCCAGACCGTTGACGTTGACTTCGCCGGACCCGACGGGCGGACCACGACGGCGACCGTCCGGCCGAGCAAGGGGCTCGTCACCGGCAGCGCGGTCCGGGTCCGGGTGTGGCCCGGTGAGCACCGGGCCGCGCTCGACCACGGCGTTTCCCACGAGACGACGATGGCGGTCGGCGGCGTGGTGGTCCTGCTCGGCTTGGGAGGCGGGGTCGGCACCTTCGTGCGACACCGCCGTGCGGACGCTAGCTCCAGGTGAGCGTCAAAGCCGCGCCCTGGGTCCGGCCTGCCTCTGCGGCCGGGGTGCGGGTCGACGGGTCCAGCGGGTTCTGGCCGATCGCCGCCACCGAGGCTTCGTCCGGGCTGAGCGCCGCGATCTCCGCGCCCGCCGCTCGCAGGTCCTCCAGCACGGCGAGGAGCGCTTTCTCCCCGGGCAGCGGCGATTCGAGGCCCATCGGCGCGATCACGGTGACGCGGGTGGCGCTCGCCGCGTAGTCCGCGTTCTCGCCGCGGACGCCGCCGTCGATGTAGCGGCGGCCGTCGATCGTGACCGGGGGCCAGATGCCCGGGACCGCGCAGCTCGCCGCCACCGCGTCCACCAGCGGCACTCCGGACTCGCGGTCGAGCAGCCGTGGTTCGCCCGTTTCCGCGTCGACCGCCACCAGGACGATGCGCTGGGCCGGCCAGTCGTGGGACGGCAGCCGCGCGGCGATCACCGCGAGGCGGTCCGCTTCGGGCACCGTTTCGGCCGCTAGCGCCATCTCGCCGACCCGTTGGCGCACCTGGGCGGGCGAGCCGGCGTCCGCGAACACGGCGCCGAAGTCCGCGACGAACTTCTCCATGTCGATCTCGGCCGGGATCTCCGGGGTCTGCCGCGCCGGGTCGGCCTGGCGCGCGAAGAGGTCCGCCAGCGCGACGCCGCTGGTGATCTGCGCCGCGACCGTCGCGCCCGCCGACGTGCCGACGATCAGATCCGCGCCGGTCAGGTCCTGCCCGCGCTCGGCCAGCCCGGCCAGCAGTCCCGTCGTCCACGCGATCCCGGCGACCCCGCCGCCACCCAGCACCAAAGCCTGTCCGCTCATGCCGGGAACCCTAACGGGACCCACCGACAATTCCGTGGAATCAGGGCTGGCGCAGCTGCTTAGCGGCGATCCGCGCCCGCACCTCCGGCCGGCGCAGCGGCGGCACGGTCGCCGGCGGCTGACGGCGTTCGGGCAGCTGCTGCAGCAGCTTCGTGGTGATTTCGGTGATCTCCGCGACGGCCGCTTCGAACGGCTCGCGCGTGGCGTCCGACAGCGACTGCACACCGGTCACCTTGCGGACGTACTGACGGGCCGCGGCCTCGATCTCCTCGTCCGTCGCGGACGGCTGGAGTCCCCGGAGGGTGGTGATGTTTCGGCACATGCCGCCCAGGGTACGACTCTTCGGAGGTCCGGATCACACGGTCGGGTTGGCTGTCGCCGACCTCGTTGACGCTGCTGCCCGCGCTTGGGCAAGGTCGGGGAAGTGCCCCTCAGACCGCGTCCCTTCCGTTCCGCCCGCCCCGAACCCGGCATCCTCGAAGAAAGCGTCCACGTCAAGAAGCCGGAAACCCCGATCCCGGAACAGGCCTGGCCCCGCGTGCGGGCCGACGAGCTGGTCACCCTCGTGGCACACGTCTTCGCCGCCCACGGTTTCCCGGAAGCGCGGGCCCGCATCGCCGCCGAAGCGCTCTGCCACGGCGATCTGACCGGTTCCCCGGGGACCGGCGTCGCCGAGCTGACCCGGACCCACCTGCCGTTGCTCAAGGACGGCCACGTCGTGCCGCACGCCGAGCCGCTGATGATCGCCGACCGCGGCGCCGCGGCGTTGCTCGACTACCGGCGCGCGTCCGGCCTCTGGGCCGTCGGCGACGCGATGGACCGCGCGGTGACGCGGGCCGGGCGCTTCGGCGTCGGCATGATTTCGCTGCGCGGGGTCGGGCCGTTCGGCCGGGCCGGCCACCACGCGGCCCGGGCGCTGCCGCACGCGATGATCGGGCTGGTGCTGGCGGCCGGCGGTGAACCCGGCCAGCCGATGAACCCGCTGGGCATGGCCGCGCCGGGTGGCGCGTACCCGGAGTTCGTCTTCGACATGGACCACCCCGGCCAGGAGGCCGCCGCCGGGTTCACGCTGCTGGTCGAGGTCCTCGCCGGGGTGCTCTCCGGCGTCGCCGACCACGAGCACGACACCGGGCTGCTGGTGATGGCCATCGCGCCGACGACGTTGCGCAGCGCCGACGGCTTCTACCGCGCGGCGAGCGCGCTGTTCGGCAGCATGCTCGGCTGGGAGGGCGGTGCCCCGATCCGCTACCCCGGCTGGCGCGAGGCCCAGCACCTCGAGCAGTGCCGGGCGCTGGGCGTCCCGCTGGCCGGCCCGGTGCGCCGCGAGCTGGACGCCCTGGCCGCGTCGATCGGGCTGCCGCCGCTCACCAACGTGGGTTAGTGGACCAGGACGACCTTGCCGCGGTCGGGGCCGACGGCCACGACGTCGCCGTCGGTCAGCTGGCGGCCGCGGCGGGTCTCCACCTCGCCGTTGACCGTGACCTCCTCGGCGTCGATCAGGTCCTTGGCGTGGGAGCCGTCTTCGGCGAGGCCGGCGAGCTTGAGGAACTGGCCGAGCCGGATCGGCTCGCCGCTGATGGGTACGTCGACGGGGTCGGTCATACCCGCATCATGCCGGTTCAGGTGCGGGCGGCCGTCTGCCGGTAGAGCGCTTGGACGTCCGTGTCGAAGTAGCTCGAGTACGACGTGTCGGGATCGTCGCCGCCGTACTCGAAGCCGCCGATGACGCCGACGACGGTGCCGAGCCGGGTCCGCGGGTCCTGGCCGACCACCCACGGCCCGCCGCTGGTGCCGGTCGGGAAGCCCGCGCAGTCCACCTTGAGCTGGTAGGTGTCCTGCCGGCTGGTCGTGTTCTGGCAGACCGCGGGGGTCTCGGAGTCGTCCGGATAGCCGGTCAGCGTGATCGCCTGCTCGAACGCTCCGCCGGTGACCAGGGTGTTCGCGCCGACCAGGCTCTCCAGGGACTGCGTGGTGCCCGCCTGGTGCGCGGTGGCGAAGCCGACGTCGAGGTCCTGGTCCGACGCATCGCTCCAGCCGCCGGCGACGAGCTCGTCGGACACCGTCCAGAAGCCGAACGGCGCGACACCGTCGTGGTAGGCGGGCGCGAAGGTGACGCCGGTGAGGTAGTCGCCGCCCTCACCGTCGTGGATGCAGTGGGCCGCGGTCAGCAGCACGTCACCCTGCTGGCTGTGGACGACGCTCGCCGTGCAGTAGTGCGCGCCGTCGACGAACAGGGCGCCGACCGCGGGGCTGGACACCGCGGGCAGGTCGACGGTCGAGGCCGGGGTCGCTTCGAGCGAAGGCGTGGTCGCGCCCGCGGACTGGGGACGGCGGGCCATCACGACCACGACGAAGGACGCGCCGAGCAGCAGGACGGCGGCGAGGGAGAGCAGGACGGCGGGCCGCCGCACGTGCATCGCCTCCTCGCCGCTGTCACCCCCGGACTCGTCCAGATCACCATAGGGCGTCACTCCGACACAATCAGCACACCCACAGCAAGCTCACAGCCGCTAATATCCGTAACTCGGGAGTAACACCTAACAGGCGGGAGGGCCGATGAAGCAGTTCGCGGACAAGGTCGCGGTGATCACCGGGGCGGGGTCGGGGATCGGCCGGGCGCTGGCGCTGGAGTTCGCCCGGCGGGGCGCGCGGGTCGCGCTCTCCGACGTCGACACCGCGAACGCGGAGGAGACGGCGAAGCTGGCCGGCGAGAACGCGCGTGCGTACACGCTCGACGTCGCCGACCGGGCCGCCGTGCTCGCGCACGCCGAGGAGGTCGTGCGCGACTTCGGCGGGGCCAACGTCGTCGTGAACAACGCCGGTGTCGCGCTCGGCGCCACCGTCGAAGAGATGACCTTCGAGGATTTCGACTGGCTGATGGGCGTGAACCTCGGCGGTGTCGTGAATGGCACGAAGGCGTTCCTGCCGCACCTGATCGCCTCCGGCGACGGGCACGTCGTGAACATTTCCAGCGTGTTCGGCTTCGTCGGCGTCCCGACGCAGAGCGCGTACAACGCGGCGAAGTTCGCGGTCCGCGGATTCACCGAAGCACTGCGCGAGGAAATGCTGATCGCGCGCCACCCGGTCGGTGTCAGCTGCGTGCACCCCGGTGGGATCAAAACCAACATCGTGCGCAACTCGCGAGGCGGCGACGGTGATCAGGAGCAGGCCGCGGCGGGCTTCGAGCGGATCGCGCAGACCACGCCGGAGAAGGCCGCACTGACGATCCTGCGCGGGATCGAGCGCAAGTCCGCGAGGGTCCTCATCGGACCGGACGCGTACGTGATCGACGCCATCCCGCGGGTGCTCGGTTCCGCCTACCAGCGGCCGCTCGCCGTCCTCGCGCGACTGGGCCTGAAACAGATGAAAAGCTGAAACTCTTTTCTCCGCTTGCGACTTTCGGGCGAACGCTCTGGTCCGGGAAGGAGACCTGGGCCACTCTGGATCACTCTTCGCGGCCTGCGAAGATCGTCAACGCGTCACTCAATGGAGTTGCGTTTCTGACAAGGCCGTCTGAAATGGTCCAGAATGCGTGGGGTCCGCGAGCCCCTTACCGGAGGTCCTGATGCCGCGCACCGCACAGCGCAGTGCGACCCGTTCGTCCAGCGAACCCGCGGCGGTCGAGCTGCTGGATCGCACCGGCATCATCGCGGCCAGCCTGCCCAAGCGGCGCCGCACGGACGACGACCTGCCCGAGCTCGCCGAGCCGATCTACACCCGGCCGCCGGTGTGCGACCGGGACCTGCGCGAGAAGTCCGTGGTGATCCGCCGCCGCGCCCGCACCTGGCTCGGCAGCGGCGCCGCGGTGCTGCTCGTCGCGGCCGGCTGGGTCGCCGGCGGCCTGCTGGGCGGGAGCATGTTCACGCAGACACCGCCCGACGACGTCGCGCAGGTGGACCCGCGGCCCGCCGTCGCGGCCGCCCCCGCGCCGCAACCACAACCGCAGCCCCAGGCGCCGGCCGTCGCACCGCCGCCGACCACCGTCTATGTACCGGTGCCGGCGAAGCAGGAAACGCCGAAACGCGTTCAGGTGCAGGCGAAGGGCCTGGCGAAGAAGGCACCCGCGGAAGAGGACGTGCCGCGTGTCGACCTCCCGCCGTCGACCACGCCGCCGTCGACCACCAACCCGGTCCAGCAGTGGGTGAACGCGGCGGAGAGCATGATGCAGCAGTACCAGTACGGCTCCGGGCGCTGAGTCAGGCGCCGGACCAGCGGTATTCGTGCTCCGGACGGCCGGTGGCGCCGTAGCGCAGCCGCATCTGCACCGTGCCCGACTCGGCCAGCGCCGTCAGGTACCGCTGCGCCGTCGCGCGCGCCATGCCCAGCTCACCGGCGACCTCCGCCGCCGACAGCGGCCGCCCCGCACGCCGCAGCTGCTCCGAGACCAGCCGTGACGTCGCCGTCGACTGGCCCTTCGGCGCGGACGTCCGGTCCTGGTCGTGCAGCACCCGGTACGCGCGGTCGACGTCGTCCTGGGCGAAGGCGCGCCCTTCGGCGAGCAGGCCGCGGAACCGCGCGTACGACGTCAGCCGCTCGGCCAGCTGCCGCGTGGTGAACGGCTTGATCAGGTAGTTCAGCGCGCCGGCCCGGATCGCCGCGGCCACCGACGCGCTGTCGGTCGCCGCGGACAGCACGATGGTGTCGGTCTGCAGCTCCGGCAGCACCACGAGGCCGGACTCGTCGGGCAGGTAGACGTCGAGCAGCACCAGGTCGGGGGTCAGCTCGCGCACCCGGGCCCGCGCCTCGGCCGCGGTGTGCGCGGTGCCGACGACCGCGAAGCCGTCGACCTCCTCGACGAACCCGGCGTGCACGCCGGCGACCCGGAAGTCGTCGTCCACGATGAGCGTGCGGATCATCCGTCCTCCGTCAGCATTCCGGGCAGTTTGGCGACGAACAGCGCGCCCGCCTCGCCTTCGCCGGGGTCGGCCAGCCAGACGTCGCCGCCGCGCGCCCGCGCGGCCTGGCGGGCCAGGGCGAGCCCGAGTCCGTGCCCGGGTGCGATCTTCGTCGAGACGCCTTCGTCGAACAACGTCCGGCGCAGGTCGGCCGGCACGCCCGGCCCACTGTCCACAACGGACACGTGCAGCGTGGTGCCGTCGGTGAGCAGGCCGATCTCGACGGTCGCCGGGCGTCGCGGGCCCATCCGCGCGGCGTGCAGCGCGTTGTCGACGAGGTTGCCGATCACGGTGTTGGCGGCGATCGGGTCGGTCACCGCCGCCGGCACCCAGGTGTCGTCGGCCAGCTTGAGCGTGAGGCCCTTTTCCTGCGCCTGCTCGGTTTTCGCGACCAGCAGCGCCTGCAGGTACGGGTCGGCGACGGCGTCGCCCAGCTCACTGGGGTGCGCCGACGGCGAGTCCGTGAGCGTCTGCAGGTATTCGACGGCCTCGGTGTGGTGGCCGAGCTGCAGCAGCCCGTAGAGCGTGTGCAGCCGGTTCGCGAACTCGTGGCGTTGCGCGCGCAGGCCGTCGGACAGGGAGCGGATGCCGTCCAGCTCGCGGGTGAGCGTGTCGAGGTCGGTGCGGTCGCGGAAGGTCAGCACGGTGCCGATCGGCCGGTCGTCCAGGCGCACCGCGCGCGAGTTGATCACCAGGACGCGGTTCCCGGCCACGGCCAGCAGGTTGTCCACCGGCCGCCCTTCGGCGACGGCCTTGTGCACGCGCGGCGAAAGCTCGAGCTCGGCCATCGCCGCGCCGATCGGGAGCTCGGTGCCGAGCAGGCGCTCGGCCTCGCCGTTGCGCACCGAGACGCGGTTCGCCTCGTCGACGGCCAGCACGCCCTCGCCGATCCCGTGCAGCACGGCTTCGCGTTCGTAGAGCAGCTCGGTGAGCTCGTGCGGCTCGAGGCCGTGCGTGACGCGCCGCAGCCGCCGGTTGAGCAGGGCGGACGCGCCCGCGCCGAGCAGTAGCGCGCCGCCCGCGAAGATCAGCGTGATCACCAGGAGCCGGTTGAACGCGCCGGTCGGGTCGGCGACGTCGAACCCGACGCTCACCTCGCCGACCACGCGCCGGTGATCGGCGGTCCAGATCGGCGTCTTGCTGCGGACCGACAGCCCGAGCGTGCCGCTCTGCACGGCGCTGACCTCGTCGAACCCGGCGAGGGCCCGGTCCGCCGACGTGCTGACGCGCTTGCCGATCTCGGTCGCCGTCGGGTGCGCGAGCCGGATGCTGTTGTCGTCGGTGATCACGACGAACAGCGCGTCGGTCCGCTCCCGCACCGCGAGGGCCCGCTCCTGCAGCGCGCCACCCGGGACCTTCGCGGTGGTTTCGGTGACCACGACCGGGTCCGCCGCCATCGACTTCGCGATGGCCAGGGCCCGCTGGCCGTACTGGTCGGTGAGGGTCCGTTGCAGCAGCACGCTGACCAGCGCGACGCCGAGCCCGACGACGAGGACGACCACGCCGATCTGCAGCAGCAGCACCTGCCTGCTGAACCGCATCCGCGGGAAGAGCGCCCACTTTGGCATGGCTGGGAACATACCCCCAGCTCACGGGCATGCGCTAAATGAGCAAAACATGCATAACGCGCGGCGGCGACGCAGAACGTCGACAAGCTTCACCTGACCGCCACGCGTACTTAACGTGCCTTCCAGCGTGATCCCCACCACGTGACGAAGGAGTCACCTCCCCATGGTTCCCCCACTGATCGAACTCACCGGAGCCACCAAACGGTTCCCGAGCGGGTCCGGTTCCGTGCACACGGCCGTCCGCGACCTGACCATGACCGTCCAGCCCGGCGAGTTCGTCGCCGTCGTCGGCCCCACCGGCTGCGGCAAGTCGACGACGCTCTCGCTGGTCTCCGGGCTCCAGCCGCCGTCCGCGGGGCGGGTGCAGGTGAACGGCACCGACGTGAAGTCCATTCCGGACGGTGTCGGCTACATGTTCCAGACCGACGCCGTGATGCCGTGGCGCTCGGTGCTGGACAACGTCGCGTCGGGGCCGCGCTTCCGCGGGGTGCCGAAGGCCGAGGCCCGCGCGCAGGCCGCCGACTGGATCGGCCGCGTCGGGCTGGCCGGGTTCGAGAAGTACTACCCCCACCAGCTCTCCGGCGGCATGCGCAAGCGCGTCGCGCTGGCCCAGACGCTCGTCACCAAGCCGAAGATCATGCTGATGGACGAGCCGTTCTCGGCGCTGGACGTGCAGACCCGCGCGCTCATGCAGGACGAGCTGCTGCGGCTGTGGTCCGGTTCGGGGGCCGCGGTGATCTTCGTGACCCACGACCTGGACGAGGCGATCGCGCTGGCGGACAAGGTCGTCGTGCTGACGTCGTCGCCGGCCACCGTGAAGGACGTCTTCGAGATTCCCCTGGAGCGGCCGCGCAAGGTCGAGGAGCTGCGGCTCACCGAGGAGTTCCGCAAGCTGTACGCCGACATCTGGGAATCGCTGCGCAGCGAGGTCGACAAGGCCCGCGAGAAGGGAGCGAGCAATGTCGCTTGACACCCCGGCGGTGAACACGAACCCGTTGCCGGTCCTGGAGACCGAGCAGGACATCATGGCCCGCGCGAAGCAGGCTTCTTCGCGCCGCAAGCGCAACATCTGGCTGCTGCGCCTGGCGATCGTGGTCGTCTGGCTGGGCAGCTGGGAGCTGACCGCGACGTACTGGATCGACCCGTTCTTCTACTCGAAGCCGTCGAACATCTGGCAGCGGCTGGTCGAGTGGTTCAGCACCGGGACCGACTTCGGCTCGATCTGGTACAACATCTTCACCACCGTCGAGGAAGCCTTGCTGGGCTTCGTCATCGGCGCGATCGCCGGGGTCGTGCTCGGGGTCATCCTGGGCCGCAGTGAGTACTTCGCGCAGGTGCTCGCGCCGTTCATCAAGGCCGCCAACGCCCTGCCGCGCATCGTGCTCGCCGCGCTGTTCGTGATCTGGTTCGGGCTCGGGCTGTCGTCGAAGGTCGCGACCGTCGTCGTGCTCGTGTTCTTCGCGGTGTTCTTCAACGCCTTCACCGGTGCTCGCGAGGTGGACCGCAACCTGATCGACAACGCCCGCATCCTGGGCGCGACGCGCGGCCAGGTGCTGAAGTCGATCGTGCTGCCCAGCGCGACGTCCTGGATCCTCTCCTCGCTGCACGTCGCGTTCGGCTTCGCGCTGATCGGCGCGGTGGTCGGCGAGTACACCGGCGCCAAGGCCGGCATGGGCTTCCTGATCAGCAACGCGCAGGGCACGTTCGACACCGCCGGGGTGTACGCCGGGATGCTGATCATCACCGTCGTCGCGCTGCTGGCCGAATGGGGCATCGGCACCCTGGAACGCCGCCTGCTGCGCTGGCGGCCGAACGTCGGCTCCCAGGCGCAGGGGATCTGACATGCGTCTCAAGAGGACACTCACGATCGCGGCCGCGCTGGCCGTCACCGCGGGCGGGGTGACCGCCTGCCGCGACTCGCGCTCGATCGACTTCGGGGACGGCGGCCGGCCGCACGTCAAGATCATGGTCGGCGGCCTGTCCAAGGTGATCTACCTGCCGGCGCAGCTCGCGCAGCAGCTCGGCGAGTACCAGAAGCAGGGCGTCGACGTCGAGCTGTTCGACCAGCCGTCCGGGGCCAACGCGGAGACGTCGCTGCTGGCCGGCGAGGTGCAGGGGGTGGTCGGGTTCTACGACCACACGATCGACCTGCAGGCCAAGGAGCAGTGCATCCAGAGCGTGGTGCAGTTCGCGAACGTGCCGGGTGAGGCGGAGATGGTCGCCACGGCCAAGGCCGGCGAGGTCAAGTCCGGCAAGGACTTCAAGGGCCGCACGCTCGGCGTGACGTCGCTCGGCTCGTCGACCGACTTCCTGACCAAGGCGCTCGCGCAGCGCGGCGGCGTCAGCTCGAAGGACTACACGCCGTACAAGGCGGGCGCCGGGCAAACGTTCATCACCGCGCTGAACCAGGGCACGATCGACGCCGGGATGACGACCGACCCGACGATCGCGCAGCTGACGAACACCGGCCAGGCGAAGGTGCTTTACGACATGCGCACGGTCGAGGGCACCAAAGCCGCTTTGGGTGGGTTGTACCCGGCGAGCTCGTTGTACATGAGCTGCACCATCGTCGAGCGTTATCCCGACATCGTGCAGAAACTCGCGAATGCCTATGTCGCGTCCCTGAATTGGCTTTCGAAGCACACCCCGGAGGACGTCGCGGCGATCATGCCGCCGTCGTTCGCCGGCGGGGACAAGGCGCTGTACGTGAAGTCGCTCAAGGACAGCCTGCCGATGTTCACCAAGGACGGCCGGATGGACGAGGCGGGCGCGCAGAACGTCCTGAAGGTGCTGGGTGACTCGTCCAGCAACGTCAAGCCGAAGAAGGACAAGATCGACCTGTCGAAGACGTACACCACGAAGTTCGTGGACACGGCGCACGCGCAGGCCGCCCAGTAGCCCCGCTCACCTGACCGGGCGGTTGGTGAGCTCCATGGACCCGTGAAGGCCTCTTCCCCCGCGGAGGCCTTCACGGGTCTTTCGTTCGTCGCAAGCCCACGACGGGAGCCAGGTGTTACCGGTTCGCCGGCCGGCCAGATCGGTTTCGAGGTAGGCGAGCAGCTCGGCGAGGTCGGCGCGCTGGTTGTCGGTGCGCCAGACGACCCAGAGCGGGAAGACCGGGGTGGGGTCGACGATCGGGATCCGGCGAAGGTCGTAGTGCGCGGGCCACAGGTAGCGGGAGCCTTCGCCGATGAGGTTCGCCAATGTCGGAGACTCGGCGATCTCGGTCAGCAGCACTTCGGCTCCGAAGGCGGGACCCAGGACGTCGATGGTGATCCCGAAGGCGGTGGCGAGTTCGTCGTAGTAGGTGGCGACCTCGTCCCCGCGCGGCAGGCCCGGCATCCAGATCCGGTGGTCCGCGAGTTGGTGTGGCGTAACGGAAGAGGCGTCGGCAAGCGGGTGGTTCGGGCCGACCAGGAGCTCATGGCGGTCCTCGATGACCAGGGCGCTCGAAAGTCCGGTACCCGCGAGTTGTTTCTTCGCATCGGTCAGGCCCCGGAACGTGGCGTCGACGGTGCCGCTCGCGACGGCGGTGAGCGCCGCCTCGAGGTCGAGGTCGGGCAAGGCGACGACGTCCAGGTCGAGCTCGCGGTGTTGCTGGTAGAAGGCGTGCAGCAGCGTGGCAGGCGCCGTCCGCCGGTTGCGCACGTCGACCCTGAGCGCGCGCCGGCCGGGCATCACCGATGCGAGGGCCCGGTCTTCAGCCCGGAGAAGCTCTCGAGCGTGTGGCAGGAACGCCGCACCGTCCACGGTCAGCGTGGCACCGCGGGGCCCGCGGGCGAAGAGGGTCACGCCGAGCTTGCGCTCGAGCGCGCCGATGCGTTTCGAGACCGCCTGCTGGGTGATGCCGAGCTCGTCGGCCGCGCTCTGGAACTGGCCTCCCGAACAGACCGCGAGGAAGGTCCGCACCGCGTCGAGGTCCACGCGGACACGGTAGCCGCACAACAGAGGGTTGTGGCGACTGCGCGGGATTGAAGAGTCTCTTTTCGTCCATTTCGGAGTAAATCCGGCAAATATCGTGATTCGTTCCCGGAATGTGAAGACCCTTCGAAAGTAGCTACCTTCCGGTTGTCGCGGATTCAACACTGGTCCCACGGCTTTCCCGGGTCCCCACCCTGTGAACGGAGTCTCCGTCATGACCAGATTCGTTTCTTCGCGTGCTGTCCGCGTGCTCACGGTGGCCGCCGCCGCGGCCGCCGGACTGGCGATGGCCGGCCCGGCCCACGCCGCGGTCGAGTACGGGGCGCACGGTTTTGATGTGCACTTCCATGGGCACCAGTTCGCCGGGGGCAACTGGGGTGGCTACGTCAGCTTCGGCAGCTTCACCACGGCCACGGCGAGCTGGACCGAACCGACCGTGACGTGCCGCTCCAGCAACGACCTGTTCGCCCCGTGGGTCGGCATCGACGGCGACGGATCGTCCACTGTGGAGCAGACCGGCGTCGAGACGGACTGCTCCAGCGGCCGTGCGGTGTATTCGGCCTGGTACGAGATGTACCCGGCCGCGCCGGTGTACTACAACGTGTCGGTCGGCGCGGGCGACAAGATCACCGCGACCGTGACGCGGACCGCGACCAACACGTACAAGCTGGACCTCACCGACTCCACCAAGGGCTGGACGAAGACCACCACCAAGACCCTGACCTCGAAGCACGCGTCGGCGGAGGCGATCATCGAGTCCCCGACCGACTCCTACCCGACGATCTCCGGCGGCATCAAGTTCACCGGCGTCAAGTTCAACGGGACGAACCTGGCCTCGACCAGCCCGTCCGCGCTGAGCGCCGACGACCGCGGCACCGGCACCTGGACCCCGGGCGCGATCGGCTCGGACGGCCAGAGCTTCACCATCGCCCGCCGCTGACCGCCGAAGTGACGCCCCCGGTCCGCCGGGGGCGTCACTTCAGGTTGTTGATCGCCCAGGAAACCACCATCAGGGCCAGCACCAGGGAGATCGCGGCCTGCAGCATCATCGTCATCTTCGCCCAGATCCGCAGCGGCAGGACGTCGGTCGGGCTGAACGCCGCCGCGTTGGTGAACGAGAAGTACAGGTAGTCCAAATAGGACGGTTCCCAGTCCAGCTTCGCCAGGTCCGGGTCGGCCATCTGCGGGAACTGCAGGTCCGGGAACACGTGGCGGCCCAGCGCCCGCCGACCGGGGCCACCGCGGTCGAACTCCCAGTACCAGAGCGAAAAGGCCACGATGTTCGTCCAGTAGACGATGCCGCCGCTGAGCAGGACCGCGCCCGCCGGGGCGGTGAGCGTCGCGGTGGCGATGCCGTAGACCAGCAGCACCGCCGACCCGCCGTTGACCAGCGTCACCGCGGCCACCACGAGCAGCGAGATCACCCGCTCGACGGCGCTGAAGTGGTCCATCTTGCCCGGGTTGACCAGCAGCAACGAGCCCACGAGCAACGCCGACAGCGAAGGCAGCAGCCACCACGGCCGCACCGCGACCTCGCCCGGCAGGGCCAGCTGCAGGGCGAGCGTGGCCACGACGACGCCCATCGCGGGCCAGCGCGTCTCACCGGCGGTCCGGCGGCGCCATGCGGGAACAGCCTCTTCGGTCACCGGGTCACGGTAGGTCGATCACGGTCGCCCCGCCAGCGAGCACCACAGCGCGAAGCCGACCTCGGCGTGCTCAGCCCGCGGGCGCGGTCGTCACGTCCGCGGGCATCTTGCGCGCGACGTCCGTGCGGGAGCGCGCGCCGAGCTTCCGCAGCACCTTCGCGACGTGCTGCTCGACCGTGCGCGGCGACAGGAACAAGCCGTCCGCGATCTCGCGGTTGGTCCGGCCCTCGGCGAGCATCCGTGCCACTTCGCGCTCGCGCGGGGACAGCTCACTGCCGTAACCCCGCCGCCCGCGTTGGGAAGGCGCCCACGCGCCGTGCTCACGCAGCTGGTGACGGCAACGCCCGGCGTCGCGGGTGGCGCCGAGCTGCTCGTACGCCTCGGCCGCCGCGGTCAGCTCGTCCACTGCGTCCCGGTTGCCGGCGGCGAGGCGGCACATCGCGGCCCGCTCCCGCGTGGCCGTCGCCGGGTAGGGCATCGGCAACGCCCCGTAGCCCGCCGCGGCTTCGTCGAACAGCGCGGCCGCGGCCAGGTGCTTGCCGCGGGCTTCGAGCAGCACGGCCCGGCCGGCCACGAGTGCGGCCGTCGCGAACGGTGCGTCCCGGCCTTCGATGCCCCGCGCAAACGCTTCCACCACGCTGTCCGCCTCCGGCCAGCGCCCGGCCCGCGCGTACGCCTGCGCCGCCGCCGGGACCAGCGCGGCCGCCCAGATCCAGACGCCCTTGCGCCCGGCCGCGGCCACCGCCGTGTCGGCCACCGCGCACGCGCCGTCGACGTCGTCGGTCGCGAGGCGGACGCTGATCAGCACGCCCGCGGCCGACAGCACCACCGGGATCGGGCCCTGGTCCGGCGCGTGCACGCCCGCCGCGGTCAGGTGCCGCTGCGCGGCCGCGAACTCCCCGCGGACGGCGGCGAGCCCGCCGAGCACCAGCGACGACTCCATGACGATCGGGCCCAGCTCCGGATAGCTGTCGCGCAGCTGCTCGGCGGTTTCGGCGAGGCCGGCCCACTGCCCGCGCACCCAGTCCAGCCGGACGCGGGTGCCCTGGATCAGGCCGATCGCGTACAGCGCGCCCGCGTCGGTCGCGCGCCGGACGCCTTCGGTCACCAGCCGCTGCGCCCGGTCGAGGTAGCCGGCCCACGCCTGCCCGTCGGCGAGGTTGCACCACAGCCGGGCCAGCTGGACGCGCTCGGCGACCGTGCCGACGGTGTCCGACATCGCCTCGAACTCGGTCCACGCCGAGCCGTCGCCGACGTGCGAAGCGGCCGCGATCCGGTCGGCCGTCAGGGCCAGCCGCAGCTCGGGGTCCTCGAGTCGGTCGTACACCTCACCCGCGCGGGCGCGCCAGAGCTCGTGCCAGGACACCGGCGTCAGCCCGTCGATCGGCTGGGCGAGCAGGGTGATCCCGCGCGCGGCCAGGTCGGGCCGATCGACCAGCTCGCCGACCGCGCGCTCGACCTCCAGGCGGCCGCGGCCGAGCTGCCCAATGGTCCGGACCAGCAGCATGCCGAGGCTCAACCGGATCGAGCCGCGCACCGACGGCGGCAGCGCCACCTCTTCGAGGACGTGCTCCAGCGTGCCGATGACGTCCGGGCGGAAACCTCGCAGCGCGACCTGGCTCAGCTTTCCCGCCACACGCCCGACGTCGGACTGCGCCGGGCCAGGCTCGGCCAGCACCGACTGCAGGAGGTCGATCGCGCGGGACGTCTCGCCGCGGGCGATCGCCTCGTCGGCCGCGGCTTCGGCGTAGTGGCGCCACTGGTCGACGCGGCCCGCCGCGCGGGAGTGCCGGGCGAGCAACGTGAGCGGGGGTGACGGCTGCGCGGCGAGCACCCGGATCGCCTGCGCGTGCAGCAGCGCGCGTTCCGGTCCGGTCACCGTGTCGTAGACCGCCTTGCGCGCCAGCGGATGCCGGAAGGCGTACTTGCTGTCGCCGGCCTCGCCGAGCACCCCGGCGGACAGCGTGGCGAGCAACGCCGTGCGCAGGTCGTCGTCGGACAGCCCGGCCAGTTCGCCGAGCACCCCGGCTTCGGCGCCGACCCCGAGCACCGCGGCGGCGCCGGCCAGCCGCACCGCCGGCTCGGGCAGTCCGGAAAGCCGTTCGGTGACGGCTTCCCGCAGCAGCACCGGGACTTCGAGGTTCTCCAGCAACCGGTCGGAGAGGACTTCGCCGACCGGGAGCCGTTCGGCCGCGTCTCGCAGGGCGCGCAGGGTTTCTTCGACGACGAACGGGATCCCGGCCGTGCACTCGTGCAGCTTCGCGGCGAACTCGGCCGTGACGCGGGGCAGTTCGAGGAGTTCGACGGCGAGCTCACGCACCGCGGCGACGTCGAGCGCGCCCAGCGCGACGCGCGCGGTGTGCACGTCGGGCCCGGTGCGGAAGGGCGGACCGGGCCGGGCGTCGGGGGCGGACCGGTGGGTGACGACCACGGCCAGCTCGGGCGGCATCGACCCGGCGAGGAACCGCAGGAGGTCGAGGGTGTCCTCGTCGGCCCACTGCAGGTCGTCGATCAGCACGAGCGCGGGCCCGCACGCGGTCAGCAGCTCCCGCACCGCGCGGAACACGCGGTGGCGCTCGGCGACCGGGTCGGCCAGCGGCTCGGGCCGCGGGGGAAGCGCTTCCGCGAGCTCGGGCAGCAGCGGCCGCAGCACACCCGCGACCGGGCTGAGCGGGCCGAGCGGCGCGTCGCCCGCGGACCGCAGCGCGTCCAGGATCGGGCCGTAGGGAAAGGGTTCCCGCAGTGGCTGGCAGGCGCCGCCGAGCACGCGGCCGCCGTCGAACTCGGGGCGTCGCGCGATCTCGGCGAGCAGGCGGGTGCGGCCCATGCCGGGCTCACCCTCGATCACCACGGCGGCCGGGCGCTGCCGGAGCACGCCGGCGACGGCGTCGAGCTCGGCGTCGCGGCCGGTCAGGCGGGCCGGTCCGGACCGGACGGAGACGGAGGTGGGGCGGGGCGCGGTCAGCCACATATGACCTCCTCGACGCACACCGGGGGCTGTGCGCGGAGCCTAAGCAGCGCTCAACGGTCCGTAAACCTTTAACCGAATAGGTGGTCGGTACCGTGCTCGCACGTCTGCCTACCGGCTGTCACCGGTTCGCCGGTGGAATCGCCGGTCCCGCGTCGCCGCGCGCCGGAAACGTCGGCGGCTCAGGCGTTCCGGCAGTGGTTAACGCGTTCCGGGAGGGGCGCCGACTACCGAAAGTAGTTCGCGGAAACCCTACTTACGGACCTGTCCGACCGGGTGACACAACCCTCTTGGGGCCGCCTGGAGCAGGGGATACGTCCGAGGTGAATGCGTATACCCATTCGCTCGGTGCCCGGATTGCACCGTAACGCCCACAACGGGGACGCTCTGCCGGGGGAGTTCCTCTGCGTGGCCGGTGGGGAGCCGCGCGTAACCACCACTAGGGAGAAGCATGAAGATCGCCAGACTCTTCGGTGCCGCTGCCGTAGCCGTGATGACGACGGGCGCGCTCGCCGCGATCGCCGTTCCCGCGTCCGGCCAGGACCTGCTGAACCCCGACATCGTGCCCGCGATGCAGCGCGACCTCGGCCTGACCCACGACCAGGCGGTGGCCCGGCTGAAGAGCGAGGACGTCGCGAACAAGGTCTCGGAAGCCGTTTCCGCGACCCTCGGCGACGCACTCGGCGGCGTCACCTACAACGCCACGACGGGCAAGGCGCACGTCGAGACGACGAACGCCGCCCTGCTGGGCAAGATCCGCGAAGCGGGCGCGGAAGCCGAGCTCGTGAAGTTCAGCGCGCGCCAGCTCGACTCCACTGTGGACACCCTGAACGCGGCCGACCGCTCGGCGCCCGCCTCGATCACCGGCTGGGGCGTGGATTCCACCACCAACCGCGTCACGATGACCGTGCTGCAGGGCCACAACAGCGCGGCCGACACGTTCATCGCGAAGTCCGGTGTGGACAAGTCGTCGATCACGATCCTCGAGACGACGGCGAAGCCTTCCCTGTACGCCAACATCCGCGGTGGTGACGCCTACTACATCGGCGGCTCGTCGCGCTGCTCGGTCGGGTTCTCGACGACCACCGGCTTCCTCACCGCCGGGCACTGCGCCGCGCTCACCGGCGGCGGCGCGCTGACCGGGTCCAACGGCGCCGCGCTCGGCTCGTGGGGCACCTACCGGTTCCCGGGCAGCGACTACGCCTCGGTCCGGACGAACAGCAGCTGGACCCCGGTCGGCCAGATGAACAACGGCACCGCGGTGCGCGGCTCGTCGAACGCGGCGACCGGCACCTCGGTCTGCAAGGCCGGCTCGACCACCGGCTGGACCTGCGGCACGGTCGGCGCCAAGAACCAGAGCGTCCGCTACGCCGAGGGCACGGTCAACGGCATGACCGCGACCAACGTCCGTTCGGCCGCGGGTGACTCGGGCGGCGGCTTCATCGCCGGCAACTCGGCGCAGGGCATCCTGTCCGGCGGCAACACGACCGTGACGTACTTCTTCCCGATCGGCGCGGCGCTCTCGGCGACCGGCACCACGCTGCGGCTCGGCTGATCTGTCTTCTGAAACAGCGAAAGGGCGGGTTTCGGCAGCCTCCAGCGCTGCCGAAACCCGCCCTTCGTTCCTCGCCGCGGGAATGGGAGGTTTCAGGGGTCAGACGTTGCTGATCTCCTCGATCAGCCCGTCGACGTCGAAGTGCGCGCTCTCTTCGCCGAGCGGCACCAGCTCGTAGGACGCCTCGAGGAACGTCCGGATGTCTTCACGCTCCAGCTCGAACGACGCATAGCCGTCCGGTGACTCGATTTCGAGGGTCAGGAAGTCGTCGTCCTCGGACAGGTCCGGGCGGACGCGGACGTCGCCGAGGCCGGCCGGCTCGTCCAGGCCCTCGACGAGGAGGTCACGGGCGAACGTCCACTCGATCCACCGGCCGCGCTCGGTCCGGAACGCCACGGTGGCCGCGAACGGCTCTTCCGCGTGGAAGGAGAGGCGGGACAGGACGGGCGTGGTGCTCTCGTTCAGCACCACGAACTGGCTCTGGTGTACGGCTTCGGTGTGCACGGCCCCTCCTGGAGTCTCGCGGTGGTTCGCGCGGCGCGAACTGTTCGAGGAGGAGATGACCTGGGCCTACGGTCATGACGGAGAAACTCTCACGTTCACTTGATCGGTTGCATCCGTCCATTGTGGTGTAACGCCGGGCACATACCCCTTGCGTTCAGGCCACGACTGATGGTGACGGCTCGCGCAGCGCTTCCGGCAGTTTCCGGCGCAGGACGAGCAGGGCTGGGACGGCTGCCGCGCAGGTCAGGGCCAGTACCGACCACGTCAGGGCGTTGCCGGCGCTGAGCAGGGCGGCGAGCAGGCCCGGGGCGAGTGCGATCGGGAGGCCCCAGGAGAGCTGGAAGATCGCGCTCGCCCGTCCTTCGGCACCCGGCGGGGCGGCCGCGGCGGCCGCCGCGGTGGCGGTCGGGCCGAACATCGCCTCCGCGATCGAGAAGCCGAGGCTCGTGAAGAGGATCAAGCCGGTCGCCACCGGCAGCGAAACCGCGTCCAGTGGAATCAGCAGCCCGAAGCAGGCCGCGAAGATCGTCGCGGCCCCGATCAGCCCGGCCGTCCGGCTGCGCCCGGCCAGCAACGCGACGATCGGGCGCTGCCCCGGCACGACGGCCACCGTGCCGAGCGTGATGGCCGTCCCGGCGATCCACTGTGGACCGTGCAGCAGGTCGTGGACGATGATCGGCAGCACCGCGAACTTGCTCGCGCTGGCGAGCGTGAAAGCCATGTGGGTGACGCAAAAGCCGGTGAACGGCCGGTCGCCGAGCACCGCCCGCCAGCTACCCGACGGCCGGTCCGCGTGGGCTTCGGCCCGCGGCAGCAGCCGGATCAGGACGGCCGCGACGGCGAAGCTCGCCGCGTTGACGTACGCCAGCAGGTGGAAGGCCCACGGGCTGGTGATCGCGGGCAGCACGGCGATCGCGCCGGCGCCGATCCCCGCGCCGGCGAACCGCCCGGCGGTCTGGGTGGCCAGCACGCGGTCGGTGTCCCGGCCCTCGGTGAGCCGGCCGACCATCGGCGCGTTGCACGTCCAGAACAGCCGGTCGCCCACCCCGGCGACGACCGAGACCACGATCACCTGCCAGCCGGTGTGCACCAGCGGGTACGCGCAGAACGCGACGAGCCGCACCAGGTTGCCGGTGATGAGCAGCGCCCGCGGCCCGAACCGGTCCATCGCGGCGCCGGTCGCCGGGCCGGAGACGAGCGCGAGCAGCGCGCCGGTGCTGAGCGACGTGCCCGCGTCGAGCAGGCCGAGGCCCTGGGCGTGCACCAGGAAGAGCAGGGCGAACGGACCCCAGAGCCCGCTGCCGAGCGCGTCGATCAGGGTCGCGACCAGGAAGATCCGACGATTCCGAAGCATGCTTTCCCCCAGGTGGACAGCGCTTCAGGATATCGGCCCGCCTACGGGCCCAGCGGCAGGTTGAGGCCCACCTTGACCCGGTCCATCGCCACGCTCGTGGTGAAGTGCCGGACGTTCGGGTTGTCGAAGAACATCCGCCGGGTGAACGCCTCGAAGCCGGCCATGTCCGGGCACGTCACGATCAGCACGAAGTCGGCGCTGCCCGTGACGTAGTAGCACTGCTGGACGCAGTCGTCGCCGAGGACCTGGCGGCGGAACGCGTCCAGGACGGCGAGGTTCTCCCGCTCCATCTCGACCATGACCACGAACGTCATGCTCAGCCCGAGCGCCTGCGGCGACAGCACGGCCACCTCACGCTCGATGACGCCCGCCTCGCGCAGCCGCTTGATCCGCCGTTGCACCGCCGCGGCCGAGAGGCCGACCTTCGCGCCGATCGTCTCGGCGATGGTGCGGGCGTCCGCCTGGAGGCAGGCGAGGATGGCGATGTCCAGCTGGTCGAGGTCGGGAGTCTGCACCTCAGCAGGCTAACCGGGACCACCGACGATTCGCCGCGAGTTCTCCGACGGCTCACTCGCTCGTGACGGCGCTCACTACTCCGGACGCCGGGAAGATGAAACAACTTTTTCAGTGACCTGGAACACAACTGACCGGTCTACCAGGGGGTAGCCCATACAAGTGGAGAGACCAGCCGGACGTCTCCGCCAACCCGCCGGCGTGGGGAGGCTCTCCCGTGCCCGCACCTGCCGCCGTGTTGACCGGAATCGGTTCGTGGTTGCCGACAAAAGTCCTGGACAACCACGAGATCGCCGCCCGGCTCGACACCTCGGACGAGTGGATCCGCACCCGCACGGGCATCCGCGAGCGTCGCGTCATCGGCCCCGGGGAGTCCACTGTGGACCTCGCCGTCGGGGCGGGCCGCAAGGCGCTGGCCTCCACGGACGGCGGTGCCGACATGGTCGTGCTCGCCACCTCCACGCCCGACCAGCCCTGCCCGGCCAGTGCGCCGCAGGTCGCCGCCCGGCTCGGGCTCGGCACGGCCGCGGCGTTCGACGTCAACGCCGTGTGCAGCGGGTTCGTCTACGCCCTGGCCACCGCCGCGGGCTTCATCGCGGGCGGGCTCGCCGAGCGGGTGCTCGTGATCGGCGCCGACACCTTCACCACGCTCATCGACCCGGAGGACCGCACCACCGTCCCGATCTTCGGCGACGGCGCGGGCGCGGTGGTCCTGCGGGCCGGCGACGCCGACGAGCCCGGCGCGCTCGGGCCGTTCGACCTGCACAGCGAGGGGGAGCACGCCGACCTGCTGTGGGTCGAGGCCGGCGGCTCGCGTCGCCGTCTCTCCGACGACCCGGGTGACCGCTTCCTCGCGATGCAGGGCACCGCGGTGTTCCGGCACGCCTGCGCGCGCATGGCCGAGTCGTCGCGGACGGTCCTGGAGCGCGCGGGCTGGATGGTCGGCGACGTCGACCGCTTCGTCGGGCACCAGGCGAACATCCGGATCCTGCAGGCGACGGCGAAGCAGCTCGGCATGCCCGCCGACGCCGTGGTCGCCAACATCGACCGCGTCGGCAACACCAGCGCCGCGTCCATCCCGCTCGCGCTGGACGACGCCCGGCGCGACGGCACGCTCGCGCCCGGCAACCGCGTCCTGCTCAGCGCGTTCGGCGCGGGCCTGACCTGGGGCTCGACGGTGCTGCGCTGGCCGGATCTGGGTCAGCTGTCCTGAGGTTGCGGGCCGGCTGTCCAAGTCGGCGTCGGCTCCTGGCGGCCCCGCAGCTCGAGCTCGCCGTGCTCGACCCAGAACGCCCGCTCGCCCTGCAGCGCGCCGGAGACGGCGGCGTCGCTCGCGAGGATCCGTGACGGCGTCGCCTTGGCCAGCTCGGTGAGCCGCGCGGCCTCGTTCACGGCGTCCCCGATCACGGTGTACTCGAGGCGGCTGCTGCTGCCGAGCTGCCCGGCGAACACCGGGCCGCTCGAGACGCCGATGCCGAGGTCGAGCTCGCCGGTCTCGCGCACGGCGTCCCGGATCGCGCGGGCCGCGGCCAGCGCGGCGGTCGGCGCGTCCGACAGGCGCGTCGGGGCGCCGAAGATGCACAGCGCGGCGTCGCCCTGGAACTTGTTGACCAGCCCGCCGCGCGCGTTCACCGCGGTGACGACGACGGCGAACAGCCGGTTCAGCTTCCCGACCAGCTCCTGTGGCGGCGTCCGGTAGGCGAGCGCGGTCGAGTCGACGACGTCGACGAACAACGCCGTCACGTCGCGGACGTCGCCGGACAGCGACGCGCCGTACTCCAGCGCGTGCCGGGCGACCTCGGCGCCGACGTGCCTGCCGAACAGGTCCCGCATCCGCGCCTGCTCCCGCAGCCCGGCGGCGAGCTGGTTCACCGACGTCTGGAGCAGCCCGATCTCGCTGGAGTCGTCGACGTCGACGACGACCTCGTTGTCCCCGCGCGCGATCTTGTCGAGCGCCACGCGCAGCCGGTGCAGCGGCGCGGCGACCGCCCGGGCCAGCAGGCCGGTGCCGAGCGCGCCGACGACCAGGCCGATGACCGACAGCATGATCAGGCTCGCGGTGTGGTCACCCGAGCCGAGGTCCGGCGGGGTCGCGACGAGCAGCACGCCGACCAGGGGAACGCCGCAGGTCAGCGCCCACGTCACGATCAGCCGGGTCAGCACGGTCACCGGCAGCGAGCCGCGCGGCGGCACGACGTCGAGCGCGATCGTCATCACCGGCCGCGCGACCCACTCGGCGGCCAGGTAGGTGAGCCCGACGGTGGTCAGGCCGCCGAGCCCGATGGTCGTGGCCATCGCGGCCGCGTCCGCCGCCGAGCCGAGCACGCCGGCCAGCACGCCCAGGACGGTGGTCCCGATCAGCCAGAGCGTCCCGCTGACGACGGCCATGTCGACGGGCAGCCGCAGTGCACGCCTGGCCTCGCTTTCGGCGGGCGGGCGCCCGAGCACGAACCAGATCGCGGTCCGCCGCTGCAGCCAGGCCGTCCACACGGTCCCGGCGAGCAGCGAGACGGCGACGATCCCGGCCGCGGTGAGCCCGAGGATCCAGCCGCGGTCCCCGACGTCGTTGGGCAAGCCCTGGAGCAGCAGGAGCAGCGCGACGACCCCCGACCCGGCGACGCTGGAGCCGAGCCCCAGCCCGGCGAAGCCCAGGCTCGTGCGCAGCACGATCCGGAACCTCCCGCCGCTCTTGCGCACGGCGTCGATCGTATGGGGTGCGGCGGTAAAAGGCGTGGCCGCAGCGCCGCACCGCCGGTTACGGTGCCGATCATGGAGCCACTCGGCCAGGAGGAGATCCGGGCCTCGTTCGTCAACTGCACCCGCGGTGAGGCCAAGGGCGTGACGCTGCCCGCCCGGCCCGAGGAGATCCCGTGGGACCGGCGGGAGTTCCTGGGCTGGCGCGACCCCAAGGCACCGGGGCGCGCCTACCTCGTGCTGCCCTACGACGGCGAGGTCGTCGGTCTCGCGCTGCGGGCCGCGCCGTCGCCGAAGTCACGGCTGCGCAGCAGCATCTGCGGCTTCTGCACCACGACCCACGGCCTGGCCGACGTCACGCTGTTCTCCGGCAAGCGCGCCGGGAAGCTCGGCCGCGAGGGCAACACGCTGGGCGTCTACGCCTGCGGCAACCTCGGCTGCTGCCAGTACGTGCGCGGCGAGCTGAAGTCCGACGTGCCGCAGCCGTTCGAGACGATCACGCTGGAAGAGCGTCTCGCGCGGCTCGAGGAGAAGGTGCACAAGTTCGTCGCGCGGGTGCTCGAGTCCCGTTAGAAGCGGTACCGGACGATGTGCGCCATCTTCGCCAGCGGCGGGAAGTACTTCAGCATCCGCAGCTGCAGGCGCGTGATCGGCCGGACCCGGGCCATGACCTCCGGGGTCGTCCAGTGGCCAGCGTCCAAAGAGGACACCAGCGTCAGGCCGTGGCGCTCCAGCTCGCGCGGGTCGTCGACACCCCAGATCAGGGTCGCGCCCGACTTGCGGACCGGCGTGTTGAGCTTCTGCGCCTTGATCCCCAGCTTGCTGAACAGGTCGCAGATCAGCTCGCCGGAGGGGAACTTCGCGACCAGCCGGCGGACCAGCTCGGTGCCCTGGCCGGCCGTCAGGTACATGGTCAGGCCCTCGGCGACGATCAGCGCGGGACGGTCCGACGGCACCTGGTCGAGCCAGCCGAAGTCGACGACGGACGTGCCGATGTTCGTGTGGTTCGGCGCCGCCGGGTAGAGCTTCTCGCGCAGGTCGACGACCTCGGGGTAGTCGACGTCGTACCAGTGCACGGTCTCCGGCGGCGCGAGGCGCTGGAACCGCGTGTCCATGCCGCAGCCCAGGTGCAGCACGATCGCGTCCGGGTGCGCGGCGAGGTACTCCGCGGCCCATTCGTCGATCGGCTTGGCCCGCAGGACGACGCTCACCGCGGCGTCGCGGGTCATGCCGAGCTTGGTGAAGTCGTAGTCGATCTGCCGGACGGCCTCGTCCGCGGCGCGGTCGCCCAGCACCGGGTTCGCCTCGCGGCTGTCGAGCGCGCGGCCGTAGAGGGTGGCCAGCATGGTGGCCTTTTCTTCGGTGAAGTGAACCTTTTCCATTCAGTCCTCCGGGTGCGCGGCGAAGTCGTGCGCGTACGTCTTCGCGTCCACCAGGTGCTTGAGGGTGCGTTCACGGGCTTCGGCCGGATCCGAGCGGCGGATCGCGTCGAGGATCGCGCGGTGGTCGTCGACGGCCTTGCGGATCTGCCCCGGCAGCCGCAGCGCGGCCCGCCGCTCCTCGCCGACCAGCGCGAGGACCGACCGCAGCAGCCCGGCGACGTCGTCGTTGCCCGCGTTCTGCGCGATCACCCGGTGGAACTCGGCGTCGGTGGCGATGACGCGCAGCATGTCGCCGTCCGCGGCGGCCTGCGCCATCTCCGCGACGTTGTCCTCGAGGCGGCTGACGACCTTGGCCGTCGCGTGGCGCGCGAGCCGGTCGGCCAGCGTCGGCTCGACGGTCGCGCGCAGGTCGAACAGCTTCTCGACGAGCTGGTCGTGCTCGGTGAACCAGGTGCTCAGCGGCTGCTCGCGCTGCTCGGCGACGTAGGTGCCGGAGCCGGCGCGGATCTGGACGTAACCGATGGAGTCGAGCACGCGCAGCGCCTGCCGTAGCGACCCGCGGCTGATGCCCAGCTCCTCGCACAGGACGCGCTCGGCGGGCAGCCGCGAACCGGGCGCCAGCTCGCCGGAGTCGATCATCGCGCGCAGGTGGTCGACGGTCGCGCTCCAGACCTGCTCGGTGTCCTCGCCCACGGCCCCATCCTGCCGCACGCCGGGAATTGTCGGGGGTGGCTGCCATGATCGCGGGCATGGACGCTCTGACAGCGTGGGTGCGCGGCTGGGCGGTGTCGCGGGCGGCACCGCCCCCGGTCGCGGAGCCGGACGGCCACCGCGTCGACGTCGGCCGGCCCGGGCACCGGGTGCGCTACCTGCTGCGCACACCGGACACGGTGGCGGCGCGCGCCCGGTCGGTCGCGGAGCCCGGCACGTGGCTGAAGGCGTGCGGCCCGCGCGAAGCGGTGCTGGCGGGCCTGACCCCGGCGTGGACGGCGGGGGAGACGGAGTACCTGATGACGTCGGCCGGCGTCGGCCCCGCGGCCGAGGCCCCGCCGTCGTACGAGGTGGCGGTGACCGGCGACGGGCCGGTCTGGGAGGTGGTCGTGACGTCGGAGGGCGCGTTGGCGGCGCGCGGCCGGGTCGCGGTGGCCGCGGGCGTCGCGGTCTTCGACCAGATCGTCACCGAGCCGGCCCACCGGCGGCGCGGCCTCGGCAAGGTGGTCGTGCACCGGCTGGGCGTGGCGGCGTCGGCGCCCACGAGCGTCCTGCTGGCCAGCGAAGCCGGGCGCGGCCTGTACGGCGCGCTGGGCTGGCGCGTGGTGTCCTCGGTGGTCCCCGCTCACGTACCGGAAGAGGAAGCGGCATGACTGCACGGTTCAAGGACCTCGCGCTCGACGCGAACGACCACCAGGCCCTGGCGGACTGGTGGTGCCAGGCCATCGGCTACGTCCGCCACGAATCGGCCACCGAGCGCCCGCCGACCGACCCGATCCCGATCGCCGACCCCGACGGCAAGGGCCCGTTGATCTGGCTCAACCCGGTCGCCGAAGTGAAAACGGTCAAGAACCGCATGCACCTGGACGTCGTGGGCGACCGCGCGGAGCTGCTCGCCCTGGGCGCGACCCTGGTCAGGGCCGAGGACGACGACATCCGGTGGGACATCCTCGCCGACCCGGAAGGCAACGAGTTCTGCGTCTTCGCACCGTCCTGAAGCGCGGTGGGTGTCTGACCAGACACATCTGCGTCGCGGGACGCGGCCACGATGCTTAGGCTCCGCACGTGAGTGCTTCATGACGTGGTGGCACGCGGCGATCGTCCTGGTCGCCGGGATCTGGGCCGGGACCATCAACGCCGTGGTCGGGTCGGGGACGCTGGTGACGTTCCCGGTGCTGGTCGCGCTGGGGTACCCGCCGGTGACGGCGACGACCTCCAACGCGATCGGGCTCGCCCCCGGCACGCTCAGCGGCGCCTGGGGTTACCGGCACGAGCTCAAGGGCTACTGGCGGCAGACGGCGAAGTTCGCCGTCGCGTCGTTCCTCGGCGCGATCGGCGGCACGATCCTGCTGCTGTCGCTGCCGAAGGACGCCTTCGAGGCCGTGGTCCCGATCCTCGTCGGGCTGGCCGTGGTCCTCGTGATCGTGCAGCCGCGCGTGTCCAAGTGGGTCGCGAAGCGCCGCGAAGAGAACGGCGCCGAGCACAAAGCCGGCCCGCTGCTGATGTTCTTCATCTTCCTCATCGGCATCTACGGCGGGTACTTCACCGCCGCGCAGGGTGTGATGCTGATGGCCGTGATGGGCATGCTGCTGTCGGAACCGCTGCAGAAGCTCAACGGCGTGAAGAACGTCCTGGCCGCTGTGGTCAACGTCGTCGCCGGGCTGATCTACGCGTTCGTCGCGCCGATCAGCTGGCCCGTCGTGCTGTGGCTGGCGGTCGGCTCGACCGCCGGCGGCTTCCTCGGCGCGAAGATCGGCCGGAAGCTGCCGCCGGCGGTGCTGCGCGGCGTGATCGTCGTGGTCGGCACCGCGGCCGTCATCCAATTGGTCGTCAAGCAGTTCAGCGGCTGAACTCGCGCGCCGCCGCCAGGAACAGGTCGTTCTCCTCGGGCGTGCCGATCGTCACGCGCACACCGTCGCCGGCGAAGGGGCGCACCACCAGCTTGCGGTCCAGCGCGTGCTCGGCGAACGGCACCGCCTGGTCACCCAGCGGCAGCCAGACGAAGTTGGCCTGCGTCTCCGGCACCTGGTACCCGGCGGCGATCAGGGCGTCCCGCACCCGGCCGCGCTCGGCGACGATGTCCTCGCAGCGCGCGAGCAGCTCGTCCGCGGCGTCGAGCGACGCCAGCGCCGCCACCTGGGCCAGCATGTTCACCGAGAACGCGACGTACACCTGCCGCAGCGCGTCCGCGATCGCCTCCGGCGCCACGGCGTAACCGACCCGCAGGCCCGCGAGGCCGTACGCCTTCGAGAACGTGCGAAGCACCATGACGTTCGAGCGGCTGCGCGTGTACTCGACGCCGTCGGGGACCTCGGGGTCGGTGACGAACTCCTTGTACGCCTCGTCGAGCACGACGAGCACGCGCTCGGGGACGGCGTCCAGGAACCGCTCCAGCTCGGCTCGGCGCACCGCGGTGCCGGTGGGGTTGTTCGGGTTGCAGACGAAGACGACGCGCGTGCGGTCGGTGATCGCCGCCAGCATCGCGTCGAGGTCGAGCTCCTGGCCCTCGGTGATCGGGACCAGCACCGGCACGGCGTGCGCCACCTGCGTCACGATCGGGTAAGCGTCGAACGAGCGCCAGCCGAAGAGCACCTCGTCACCGGGGGCGCAGGCCGCCTGGATCGTCTGCTGGCACAGGGAAACCGAGCCGCAGCCGATGGCGACGCGCTCGACCGGGACGTCCAGGTCGCGCGCCAGCCGCTCCCGCAGCGCCTGCGAGCCGGTGTCCGGGTACCGGTTGATGCCGGCCGCGGCCTCGGCGATCGCCGCCGCGACGCTCGGCAGCGCGCCGCCGGGCACCTCGTTGCTCGCCAGCTTGATCGCGCCTTCGATCGTCCGGCCAGGGATGTATTTCGGCAACGATTCGAGATCGGCACGCGGGGACACGGACGACATCTTCGGCGCTCCTCGGGTTCAGCGGTACGGCCCCGCAACCGTATCTTTTCCGGCCGCCGTCCCGCGACTCCCTTCGGGCGGGCGCCGGGGTTCCTTCCGTTCACCTCGAAGTGATTGAGTAACGCAATGACGTCGACCAGCACCGTGGACTACCAGCGCACCGACGGCGCGGCCCTGCGCCTCACGTTTTCGGAACCCGAAGGCGCGCTACGCGGCGGCCTGGTCGTGCTGCACGAAGCGGACGGGGTCACCGACGGGGTGAAGCTGCTGCTCGCCAGCCTCGCGACGGAGGGCTGGCTGACCGTCACCCCGCACCTCGACGGCCGGCGCCTCACCCAGCAGGACCTGCTCGACGCGACGGACATCACACTCGCCTGGCTCGTCGAACGCGGTGTCCAGGGTGATCTCCTCGGCGTGATGGGCTTCGACCTCGGCGGCTCGGCCGCGCTGGTCGTCGCCTCGCACCGGAGGCTGGGCGCCGCGGTGAGCGTCGGCGGCCAGCAAGCCGCGGAGCTGCCCACGCTGGTCGAGATCGCCGGGAAGCTCACCAGCCCGTGGCTCGGCATGTACGGCGACGCCGGTGACGAAGCCGGCGGCGCGGAGGTGGAGCGCCTGCGTGACGCGGCCGCGTCGGCGAAGGTGGCCACCAACGTCGTGCACTACCCGGGCGCGAACCACCGCTTCGACGCCGACCCCGGCGCGGCCGCGGAGGCCTGGCAGCGCACCCTCAACTGGTTCGACGCACACCTGCGTTAGGCGGATTACGCTCGGGGAGTGACGTACACCGCCGACGCTCCCGAAGTCCTCTGGCGCCCCGAGCCGGGCCACGTCGCCGACACCAAGATCGAAGCCTTCCGCCGGTGGCTGCGCGCCGAACGCGGTGTCGAGGTGGACGACTACGCCTCGCTCTGGGAGTTCTCCGTCGAGCGCGTCCCGGAATTCTGGGCGGCGGTCGCGGACTTCCTCGGCGTTCGCTGGCACGACCAGCCGGGCGAGGTGCTCTCCGGCGGGATGCCGGACGCCGTCTGGTTCGAGGGCGGCACGCTGAACTACGCCGAGCACGCGCTCACCCCCGGCGTCGCGGGCGCCGCGAAGGGTGACGACGAGACCGCGGTGATCTTCCACCGCGAAGACGGCTTCGCGAACCACCTCACCTACGGCGACCTGCGCGCGCAGGTCGCCGCCGCGCGGGCCGCGTTCGTCGAACTGGGGGTCGGCAAGGGCGACCGCGTCGTCGCGCTGGCGCCGAACTGCCCGCAGACGCTGGTCGCGTTCCTCGCCGCGGCGAGCCTCGGTGCGATCTGGTCGTCGTGCTCGCCGGACTTCGGCGTCCGCGCCGTCGCGGACCGGTTCGTGCAGATCGAGCCGAAGCTGTTCTTCGCGGTCAACGCCTACGCCTACAACGGCCGCCGGTTCGACATCCGCACCACCGTCGCCGACCTGCAGCAGAAGCTGCCGTCGCTGGCCGCGACCGTGCTCGTCGAGTACGTCGGCGACGGCCGCATGGAAGGCACGCACGACTGGGCCGAGCTGCTCGCGGCGCACGAGGGCGCGGCGCTGGCGTTCGAGCCGGTCGAGTTCGCGCACCCGCTGTGGGTGCTCTACTCGTCGGGCACCACCGGCCTGCCCAAGGGCATCGTCCACGGCCACGGCGGCATCACGCTGGAGCACCTCAAGGCGCTCGCGCTGCAGACCGACCTCGGCCCCGGCGACCGGTTCTTCTGGTTCAGCACCACCGGCTGGATGATGTGGAACTTCCTCATCTCCGGCCTGCTGGTCGGCACCACGATCGTCCTGTACGACGGCAGCCCGGGCCATCCGGACCTGACCGCGCTCTGGCACCTGGCCGAGCAGCACCGCGTCACGTACTTCGGCACGTCGGCGCCGTTCATCCAGAGCTGCCTGAAGGCCGGCATCAAGCCCGCGGAGCGCTACGACCTGACGGCGTTGCGCGCGGTCGGCTCGACTGGCGCGCCGCTGAGCGTCGAAGGCTTCCGGTGGATCGTGAACGAGGTCGGCGGCCAGGTGCAGATCTGCTCGGTCTCCGGCGGCACCGACCTGTGCGCGGCGTTCGTGGCGTCGGCGCCCGACGTCCCGGTCTGGCTCGGTGAGCTCTCCTGCCCGGCGCTCGGTGCCGCGGTCAACGCGTTCGACGAGGCAGGCAACGCCGTCGTGGAGCAGGTCGGCGAGCTGGTCATCACCCAGCCGATGCCGTCGATGCCGGTGTTCTTCTGGAACGACCCGGACGGCTCGCGGCTGCGTGAGGCGTACTTCGAGATGTACCCGGGTCTGTGGCGCCACGGCGACTGGATCCGGATCACCAGCCGCGGGTCGGCGGTGATCTACGGCCGCAGCGACTCGACCCTCAACCGCGGCGGCGTCCGGATGGGCACCGCGGAGTTCTACCGCGTCGTCGAGGGCTACGACGAGGTCGCGGACTCGCTGGTCGTGGACACCTCGGCGGCCGGGAACGAGGACGGCAGGCTGATCTGCTTCGTGGTGCTCGCCGACCGCGTCAAGATCGAGGACATCGAGCCCACGCTGCGGAAAGAGCTCCGTAGCGCCCTGTCACCGCGCCATGTACCCGATCGGTTCGTCGTGGTCTCCGAGATACCTCGTACCTTGAACGGTAAGAAGTGTGAGGTACCGGTGAAGAAGATCCTCGCCGGTGTGGCTCCCGACCGGGCCGTCAGCCGTGACGCGCTGGCCAACCCGGCGGCGCTGACGCCGTTCGTGGAGCTCGCCGGGGGGTGAATGGGGGAAGCATGATCGCCTGCAACGGGTTGCACAGGTGGTGACGGGGACTCGCGCGCAGACCACCTGGCGGGTGGCGGGGACCACTTCCGTGGGGGTGATCACCTGGGTGACCCGGCTGGCCGGACTGATGACGCTCGTCGCAGTCCTGGTCCCGGCCGGGCGCCGGAACCTGCGCGGGCACCTGTCGGAGTGGCTGGAGCTGCCGCAGGAGGCGACGGTGGCCGCGGCGACCGTCGCGCTGGTCACCGGTGTCCTGCTGGTGCTGCTGGCCGCCGGGCTGCGGCGGCGCAAGCGGCGCGCGTGGCAGCTGGCCGTCGGCGCGACGGTGCTGCTCACGGTGTCGCACATCGGCCTCAAGCACGTCTTCGGCGCCGGGATGGTTTCGGTCGTGCTGCTGGTCGGCCTGATCGCGACCAGGAAGTACTTCGTCGCGAAGCCGGACCCGGTGGTCGGGCGCTGGCGCGCGGTGCGGAGCTTCGCGGAGCTCGCGCTGGCCGGGTTCGTGATCAACCTGATCCTGCTGTCGGTGGCGTCGCGCGCGGTGCTGGAACCGATGAGCTTCGCGGACCGGATGGCGGAGTCGTCGCTCGCGCTGGTCGGCGTCAGCGGGCCGGCGGTGTTCCACGGCATGTGGCTGGAAGACCTGACGGCGGCCGTCGGCCTGCTGTTCGGCATCGCGGCGGTGCTGGTCTCGGCGTACTTCCTGCTGCGCTCGGCCGAACCGGCGCCCCGGCTGTCCGACGACGAGGTCACCCGCCTGCGCAAGCTGCTCGACGAGCACGGCGAGCGTGACTCACTGGGCTATTTCGCGTTGCGCCGCGACAAGTTCGCGGTGTTCTCCCGCACGGGCAAGGCCGCGGTCACCTACCGCGTGATCGCCGGCGTCGCGCTCTGCTCGGCCGACCCGCTGGGCGACCACGAAGCCTGGCCGGGTGCGATCGAGGAGTACCTGGAGGTCTGCAAGCGCAACGGCTGGGTCCCGGCGGCGATGGGTGTCTCGGAGCTGGGCGCGACGGTCTGGGCCCGCTTCGGGCTCGAGGTCCTGGAGATCGGCGACGAAGCCGTCGTCGACGTCGGCGGCTTCACGCTGGACGGCCGCATCATGCGCGGCGTCCGCCAGGCGGCGGCCCGCACGAAGCGCGCGGGCTACAAGGTCCTGGTGCGCCGGACCGAGGACCTGCGCCCGGGCGAGCTGGCCGAGCTCGAGGTCCTGGCGGCGAACTGGCGCGGCACGGACACCGAGCGTGGTTTCTCGATGGCCCTGGGGCGCATGGGGGACAAGGGTTCGGTGCTGGTGACGGCTGAGCAAGGCGGGCGCGTGCGGGGTGTCCTCCAGTTCGTCCCGTGGGGCGCGGCGGGGCTGTCCCTGGACGTCATGCGCCGCGACCGCACGGCCGACAACGGCGTCAACGAGCTGATGATCTCGGAACTGCTGCTGTCGGCGTCCCGCCACGGCGTCACGCAGGTGTCGCTGAACTTCGCGGCGTTCCGCGCGCTGATGGAACAGGGCCAGCGCATCGGCGCCGGCCCGGTGGCCAAGACGGCGGCGAAGGTGCTGCACTTCTTCTCGCGCTGGATCCAGATCGAGACGCTCTACAAGTTCAACGCCAAGTTCCAGCCGCGCTGGGTCCCGAGGTACCTGGTCTACCCCGGAGTCCGCGAACTACCCCGGGTGGGCATCGCGACGTTCGAGGCGGAAGGCCTCGGCGGACGATCTCCACGCCTGCTCAGACTGCTGCGCCGGGCGTGACGGGGGGTGGTTACACAGGGGGTTCGGGGGGTGTGTAACCTATCTGAGCAGTGGTCGTTGGGCCCAGGAGGCTTCGCCTAGTCTGGTCTATGGCGCCGCACTGCTAATGCGGTTGGGGGTAACCCCCCCTCCCGGGTTCAAATCCCGGAGCCTCCGCTGGTACTCGGTTAGCCGGGTGCTAGGTTACAACTGAACACGCGCCCGTAGCTCAGCTGGATAGAGCATCTGACTACGGATCAGAAGGTCAGGGGTTCGAATCCCTTCGGGCGCACGTCTGGTTGAGACAGCAGTACAAGAAGCTCTCCTGCTTGCAGGGGGGCTTCTTTCTTTTCGGTGAATAGCCGGATCAGTTTGCGCACTAACCCGTTCGGCCCCTTCGCGCGTGGCTCCAGTGATCTGTCGGGGCACGGAAGGGACGGCGATGACGAACGCGGCCGAGGTCGACGAACTCGTCGAGAAGATCATTGACAGGGCGATCGAGTTCTACATGTCTTCCCACGGTTGGGCGCTCAACATCCAAGGCAACTACGAGCGGGAGATGGGCAGCGACGGGCTCCAGATCACGCCGCCGGGGAAGCCGGAGCGGACGTCGGGCGGCCAGGTGCTCGGGTTCGGGGTCTCGTTCGTCGACGGCTTCGAGTACGGGTCCGGCAACGACGCCGGCACGCTCATCTACGGCCACTTCGAGTCGGCCGTTCGGGACCTGTTCCGGCCGTGGCGGAACCTTCCGGACCCCGATGGCTTCGAGCCGTACCTCGAGCAGCTCCGCGAAGCCGCCTGGACCATCTCGATGACCAGTGAGGGCAACAAGGTCAGCGGCGTCGGCAACCCCGTGCTCAAGGACGTCGAATTCCTGCAGAAGAAGATCGGCGGGGACGACATGAACGGGGCGATGATCCTCGCGTTCGACCAGAACTTCTGCACTCCGCTGCCGGCCGTGATCCACGGCCAGTACGCCGTCGCCGCGCTGGCCGGGGCGACCCTGTGCGCTGAGCAGGAGATCTGGCGCAAGGCCCGGGAAGACGTCCTCACCATCGCCCGGCGCACCCTCGAGGCGATGGAAGACCGGGGCAGGGGCGTCGTCAACGACGGTCTCGCCATCGTCACCGCTGTGTTCGGCGTCGCCGCGTTGTTCCCCACCCCGATCGCGCCGGTCCTGGCCGGGGTCACCGCCGCGCTCCCGGCGCTGGCCACGCTGCTCGACGCGGCCAGTCCGCCGAACAAGACCGAGGTGCAGTTCGCCGGCAGCTCACCGGACGAGGTGATCGGCAAGGCGACGGACGCGCTGAAGACGCTGACGAACCAGGCCCGCGACGGTGAGACCGAGATCAAGCGGCTGATCACCGAAGGGATGGAAACGGTGACCAGTCATCCCAGCTCCTTCGCCATGCCGAAGCCGAAGCTGCTCGAGGAGACGAAACTCGCCGGCATGAAGGTCGACCTCGGCGACCTGCACTTCCTCGCCGCGGAAACGCTGCCCCACATCGGACACGAGTTCTACGTGGCGTCCGACGCACTCAACTCCGGCGGCGGGTGCTCCCGCGAGTGGATGCGGCCGGCCGAGATCGACGTCTCCGACTCGCCGGACGGGCCTTGCGCGGCCTGGACCGCGCTGGTGTCGCTGGCCGAGGACCTCGTGCTCGACCTCGCGTGGGAGATCAAGGCGAGCGCGGAGCACCTGGAGATCGCGTCCGACCGGATCGGGCAGAACGAGGCCGAGGTGGAGGCGGCCCTGCGCCGGCACGCCGCGAAACTCACCGGCAGCGGGCACGACCCGATCGGTGGCGCCGACGAGTGGCTGAACGAAAACCGCTGACGCGAGCGCCGCAAGACCACCTCGGCGGCGAACCGGAAGTTCCCTTTCGCCGTCCCTTGAACGGCTGCTTTGCGTAACTGGACTGGACCAGTAAACGCGCAACGCCGATCACGGAAATCAGCCGTTCAGCCGCCTTTCGGCACTCTCCGTACTGGTGC
The DNA here is from genome assembly GCF_044741685.1 of Amycolatopsis sp. NPDC088138. Classification (NCBI taxonomy): domain Bacteria; kingdom Bacillati; phylum Actinomycetota; class Actinomycetes; order Pseudonocardiales; family Pseudonocardiaceae; genus Amycolatopsis; species Amycolatopsis sp. NPDC088138. The sequence continues at coordinate 943,503 of NZ_JBIUTB010000003.1, read as the reverse complement.
TTCCATAATTGGTCTGGACCACGTACCGTCTTCGCAAACGGCACAAAAACACCAACTGGTCCCCGTCGGTGGTGTTCGTGAACGCCGTGCCCGGAACGTCGCACAAGCACCTGCGTCAAGGGAGACGAATGTCCAGAAAGAGATGGCACCTCCTCGGTCTGTTCACCGCGGTCGGCGCGATCACCGTCGGCCTGATCACCGTGCCGGCGAGTGCCGCCGGTGGGGTCAGCGCCAGTTACACCAAGGGCTCCGACTGGGGCACCGGCTATGAGGGCAAGTACACGATCGCCAACGGCTCCGGCTCGACGCTGGCCGCCTGGACGGTGGAGTTCGACCTCCCGTCCGGCGCGAAGATCGCCTCCCTCTGGGACGGCAGCTACACCGCGGCCGGCCAGCACGTCACCGTCAAGAACACCTGGAACGGCAACGTCGGCAACGGCGCCAACGCCAGCTTCGGCTTCAACGTCAGCTACTCCGGCACCTACTCCGCGCCGGCGAACTGCAAGCTGAACGGCGGCTCCTGCGACGCCGGCGGTGGCACCCCCACCACCACGCCGACGACCCCGACCCAGCCGACGACCACCCCGACGACGCCCACCACGCCGACGACCCCGACCACCACCACGCCGCCCCCGCCCGGTGGCCTGAAGAACGTCGGCTACTTCGTCCAGTGGGGCGTCTACGACCGCAACTACCAGGTCAAGAACATCGAGACCTCGGGTTCGGCGGCGAAGCTGACCCACATCAACTACGCGTTCGGCAACGTCAAGAACGGCCAGTGCACGGCCAACGACGACCCGTACGCCGACTACCAGAAGACCTACGACGCCTCGACCAGCGTCGACGGTGTCGCCGACACCTGGGACCAGCCCGTCGCCGGCAACTTCAACCAGCTGCGCAAGCTGAAGCGCCTGCACCCCGGGCTCAAGGTGATCTGGTCGTTCGGCGGCTGGACGTACTCCGGCGGCTTCGGCCAGGCCGCGCAGAACGCCGCCGCGTTCGCGCAGTCCTGCTACAACCTGCTGAAGGACCCGCGCTGGGCCGACGTCTGGGACGGCATCGACATCGACTGGGAGTACCCCAACGCGTGCGGCCTGAGCTGTGACGCCAGTGGTGCCGCAGCCTACAAGAACCTGATCTCCGCGCTGCGGTCGAAGTTCGGCTCGTCGTTCCTGGTCACCTCGGCCATCTCGGCGGACGGCACCAACGGCGGCAAGCTCGACGTCGCCGACTACGCCGGTGCGGCGCCGTACCTCGACTGGTTCAACGTCATGACGTACGACTACTTCGGCGCCTTCGCCCCGCAGGGCCCGACCGCCCCGCACTCGCCGCTGACGTCGTACTCGGGCATCCCGACGCCGGGCTTCTACTCCGACGCCGCGATCCAGAAGCTCAAGAGCAAGGGTGTCCCGGCGAGCAAGCTGTTGCTGGGCATCGGCTTCTACGGCCGCGGCTGGACCGGTGTCACGCAGTCGACGCCGGGTGGCACCGCGACCGGTGCGGCGCCGGGCAAGTACGAGGCGGGCATCGAGGACTACAAGATCCTCAAGACGGCCTGCCCGTCGACCGGCACCATCGCCGGCACCGCGTACGCCAAGTGCGGCAGCAACTGGTGGAGCTACGACACCCCGTCGACCATCGGCGGCAAGATGAGCTACACCAAGCAGCAGGGCCTCGGCGGTGCGTTCTTCTGGGAGCTGTCCGGTGACACCACCAACGGTGAGCTGATCAGCGCGATGAAGAACGGCCTGTCGTGACCCGCCGGTGGTTGCCCGCACTCGGGCTGGCGGCCGCGGCCGCCACGATCGGCGCGATGTTCGTGATCGCGCCGGCGAACGCGGCGGGCGGCGTGTCCGCGACCTTCGCGAAGGGCTCCGACTGGGGCACCGGCTACGAGGGCAAGTACACGATCGCCAACGGCTCGGGCTCGGCGTTGCCGACCTGGACGGTGGAGTTCGACCTGCCGAGCGGCGCGAAGATCGCGTCGCTCTGGGACGGCAGCTACACCGCGGCCGGCCAGCACGTCACGGTCAAGAACACGTGGAACGGCAACGTCGGCAACGGCGGCAGCGCGAGCTTCGGCTTCAACGTGACGTACTCGGGTTCGTACGTCGCGCCGTCGAACTGCAAGCTCAACGGTGGGTCGTGTGCGGCCGGGGGGACTCCTCCCACCACGACGACACCGCCGCCTACGACGACGCCCCCGCCGACCACCACGCCCCCGAACCAGCCGGGTGGGCGCGGTGCGCCGTACCTCTACATGGGCTGGGGCAGCCCGCCGAACCCGCAGACGGTGATGAACGCGACCGGGGTCAAGTGGTTCACCATGGCGTTCGTCAACGCCTCCGGTGGCTGCAACCCGGCGTGGGACAGCAGCCGTCCGCTGAGCGGCAGCGCGGACGCCACCGCGATCGCGCAGATCAAGGCGGCGGGTGGCCAGGTCGTGCCGTCGTTCGGTGGCTGGAGCGGCAACAAGCTCGGCCCGAACTGCTCGACGCCGGCCGCGCTGGCCGGCGCCTACCAGCAGGTGATCAACGCGTACGGCCTCAAGGCGATCGACATCGACATCGAGAACTCCGACGAGTTCGAGAACGAGGCCGTGCAGGACCGCATCCTGAACGCGTTGAAGATCGTGAAGCAGAACAACCCCGGGATCCAGACGATCCTGACCTTCGGCACCTCGACGACCGGCCCGAACTACTACGGCAACCGGCTCATCGACCAGTCGAAGGCGCTGGGCGCCGGGGTCGACATCTACACGATCATGCCGTTCGACTTCGGCGGCGGCGCCAACATGTACGCCAGCACGACCGGCGCGGCGAACGGCTTGCGGGACAAGCTGAAGTCGACGTTCGGCTGGAACGACGCCACGGCGTACAACCACGTGGGCATCTCGGGCATGAACGGCCTGTCCGATCAGCAGGAGCTGACCGATCTTTCGACGTGGACCCAGATCACGAACTGGGCCAAGACGAACAAGATCGGCCGCCTGGCGTTCTGGTCGGTCAACCGGGACCGCGGGTGTCCCGGCGGCGGTGTGCAGTCGGCGTGCAGTGGCATCGCGCAGAACGACTGGGACTTCACCAGGGTGACGGCGGGCTTCTGACGCCGTCCTGAAAGAGGCCTCCTTGCCGGCTCCCCGGGCCGGCAAGGAGGTTCTTTCTTATACCGGGCGGATCCTGTCCGGTATTGGCTTTAACGTCGTCGTCATGACCACGAAGATCGCTTCCCTCCGCATCATCACCGACGACGTCGCGCGGCTCGTCGGGTTCTACGAGCACGTCACCGGCCTGACCGCGACCTGGGCCACGCCGGACTTCGCCGAGGTCGAGACGCCGTCGTTCACCCTCGCCATCGGCAGCACGCGCACGGTCGGGATCTTCGCCCCGGGCTCGGCACGGCCGGCCGACAACCACAGCGCGATCATCGAGTTCCTCGTGGACGACGTCGACGCCGAGTACGCGCGGCTCCAGCAGGGTGACATCGAGTTCGTCAACGAGCCCACGACGATGCCGTGGGGCAACCGCTCCCTGCTCCTGCGTGACCCGGACGGCACGCTGGTCAACCTCTTCAGGCCGGTCACCGAGCAGGCCATCGCCAAGTGGGCGCGCTAGTGGCCCACGAAGAAGTGCCAGCCCACCCACCACCAGGCCAGCACGAACGCGATCCGCGCACTCCGCCGTCGCATCACCACGGCCAGCACGCTGGTCAGCTTCGGGATCCGCTTCGGCAGCAGGTGGCTCGCCACCCAGAGGCCGATGGCGGCCAGAACGATCAGGCCGAAGCCCAGCTCGGTGACGACCCGGCTGCTCACGATCGCCTCGCCGCGGCCGCCGCGCGCAGCATCGCGACGCCCGCCGCGAACCAGCCCGTGATCGCCGGCGCCTGGACCCACCGGCTCGTCAGGAGGGGGTCGACCAGGTCGCTCATGGTCGGGTGCGTCAGCGACAGGCCGCCCGCCGCCTGCTCGAAGACGAACGACAGCAGCTCCCAGCCGCACCAGCTCAGCGCCACCGCCGACCACACCCACGCCCGGCGCGGCACCGGGCGGTCCACCGGCAGCGACGGGTCGCGCCACTCGGCGAACAGCGCGACCAGGCCGATCACGGAGACGGCGATCGCCACCGGGACGCTGTCGCGGCCGAACACCAGCCCCGGCCTCACTGAGCGAGCGGGCGTATGCCCCGGGCCACCTCATCCCGCGCAGCCATCCGCCGCCCAGGCGGCCACCCGCCCTCCCTAGGGGGGCGTGCCCTTGTCCAGCGTATCGGGGCCTACCGACGAAGGGCTCCGTTGCCGGTGTTGCGAGGCAAGTTGTCCACAACCCGATCGGTTGTGGATATGTCTGGGGGACGGACGGCCGCACTCACCACGGTGGATCCCCCGTCGGGGCCACGAACGGGTCTCAAAGCGTCTTGACGGCGTCTCCGATCGCCTCGTCGAGGATGGACAACCCGAGGGAAATCTCCTCCTCGGACGCCGTCAGCGGCGGGGCGATCCGGAACACCCCGCCCATTCCGGGCAGCTGCACGATGTTCATGTGCAGCCCCAGTTCGAGGCAGCGGCGGGTGACGTGCGCGCCCAGTTCGTCCGAACTGCGCTTGGTTTCCCGGTCCACCACCAGTTCCAGGCCGGCCAGCAGGCCGCGGCCGCGGATGTCGCCGACGACCTCGTGCCGGTGCGCGATCCGCTCGAGGCCGTGGCGGAGCAGGCCGCCCAGCTGCAGCGCGCGTTCGTCGAGGTGGTCGCGGGCCAGGACGTCGAGCACGGTGTTGCCGACCGCGGCGGGCAGCGGGTCGGCGACGTGCGTGGTGAAGAACAGGAAGCCGCGGTCGTACGCCTCCTGCTCGATTTCGGCGCTGGTCAGGACGGCGGCCAGCGGCAGGCCGGCCCCGAGCGTCTTGGACAGCGTGAGGATGTCGGGGACGACGCCGTCGCGCTCGAAGGCGTACCAGTTCCCGGTGCGGCAGAGGCCGGTCTGGGCCTCGTCGACGATGAGCAGCATGCCGCGCTCACGGCACTTCTCCATTAGCGCGGCGAAGTAGCCGGGCGGCGGCTCGATGATGCCGCCGGAGCTGAGGATCGGCTCGACGATGCACGCGGCCAGGCTGCCGACCGACTGCGCGTCGATCATCTCGAACCCGAAGTCGAGCTGGCGGCGCCAGTCCAGGTGACCGTCGGCGTCGGTGAAGTCCGGGCGGTACGCGTTGGGCGCCGGGATGGCGAAGTTGCCGGGCGCGGCGGGCCCGTAGCCCTTGCGGCCGGCGCTGTAGGTGGCGCTCGCCGCGGCCTGCGTCATGCCGTGCCAGGACCGGGCGAACGAGACGATCTCGTGCTTGCCGGTGACGAGCTTGGCCATCCGGATGGCCGCCTCGTTGGACTCGGCCCCGGTGGTCAGCAGCAGCGCCTTCTCCAGCGGGGCCGGGAGCGTCTCGGCGAGGCGGCGCGCGAGGTCGACGACCGGGCGGCTCAGCATGCCGCTGAACAGGTGGTCGAGCTTCGCGGCCTGCCGCCGGACGGTGTCGACGATCTCGGGGTGCGAGTGCCCGAGGATCGCGCTCATCTGGCCGGACGTGAAGTCGAGGATCCGGCGGCCGTTTTCGGTGAAGACGAAACTGCCTTCGGCGTGGTCGATGATTTCGTGGGTGAAGGCGCCGCCGTAGCGCACCAGGTGCTTGTCGGCGTCGGCCCAGAAGACGTCTGCGGAGGTGGTTTCGGAAGTCGGAGCAGCCATGCCCTTGACGGTAAGTCCGGTTCGAGCGTCACGTCCATCTCACAATTCCGACTGTCTTGTTCGGTTTTCCTGCACAACAATGAGTGGATGTTGAACCCGTGGCGCCTGCGGCTCCTGAGCCGCCTCGACACCCTGGGCACGGTCCGCGCGGTCGCACAGGACGCGAACCTGAGCGCGTCGAGCGTGTCGCAGCAGCTGGCCGTTCTCGAAGCGGAAACCCGCACCCAGCTGCTGGAACGCACCGGCCGCCGGGTCCGGCTGACGCCGGCCGGCCTGATGCTGGCGCGGCGCGCGCGAGCGATCCTCGACCACATGGACACGGTCGAGGCGGAGCTGCGCGGCCTCGGCGACGAGCCGGTCGGCCTGGTCCGCCTCGGCGCGTTCCAGAGCGCGATCCACACGATGGCGGTCCCGGCGACGACCCGCCTCGCGGCGGCGTACCCCCACCTGGACGTCGAGCTCCTGGAGCTGGAGCCGCACGAGAGCATCCCGGCCCTGCGCGGCGGCGACGCGGACGTCATCATCACGACGACCGACTTCGTCGAGCTGCCCCTGGGCCCGGACCTGGACATCGTCCCGCTGGCCACCGACCCGATCGTGCTGGTGACGGCCACGGGCGGCCCGCCCGTCTCCCTGGCGGCGTTCGCGGACGAGCCGTGGGCCCTGGACGTCCCGCAGTCGTACATGGCGAACCTGACGCTGCGCCTGTGCCGCGAGTCCGGCTTCGAGCCGCGGGTGGTGTGCCGCTTCGCCAACTACCTGATGACCCTGCAGCACGTCGAGGCCGGGCTCTCGATCGCGCTGCTCCCGGGCTTGGCCGTGGACCGCCGGTATCGGGTGGCGACGCGCGAGCTGACAACGCCGGTGAACCGTACGATCGTGGCGGCGGTGCGTCGTGGGTCGCCATTGCGAGCGGCGGTCAACGTGGTGCTGGACGCCCTGCGGCAGCAACCGGACCTCCCGGCGCTGGCCGAATGGTCCGGTGTGGGCGCAGACTGAGCGCGTGCGGGTGGCCGTCCGGGTTTTCGGGGTTGTGCAGGGGGTGGGGTTTCGGCCCTTCGTGCACCAGCTTGCCTCGCGGCTCGCGCTCGCCGGATTCGTCGGAAACGACGTTCGCGGGGTTTTCGCCGAGGTCGAAGGGGAGGCCGTTGACGCCTTTCTGGCGGCGCTCAAGACCGAAGCGCCGCCACTGGCTGTTGTCGACGAGGTTCAGGTCCGGGAAATCGCGGCGAAGGGTGACGTCGGGTTTGTCATCGTCGAGAGTCCCGGCGGGGGTGTTGCCGATACCCTGATCTCCGCCGACTCCGCCACCTGCGACGACTGCCTGCGTGAGCTGGGGGATCCGCGCGATCGGCGTTATCGGTATCCGTTCGTCAACTGCACCAACTGCGGACCGCGGTTCACCATTGTTACCGGGGTTCCCTATGACCGGCCGTTCACGACCATGGCCGGGTTCGCGATGTGTGCCGAGTGCAAGCGGGAGTACGACGACCCCGGGGATCGGCGGTTTCACGCCCAGCCTGTCTGTTGTCCGGCTTGCGGGCCTGCCTTGCGGTTCGAGCCCGGGGGTGGTGACGCGATCCGCGAAGCTGCTGCGGCGTTGGCGCAAGGGGGAGTTCTGGCCGTCAAAGGGCTCGGCGGTTATCACCTCGCTGTCGGGGCTCGGCATGAAGAGGCCGCTCGGAAGCTGCGTGCGCGGAAACATCGGGAGGACAAGCCTTTTGCTGTCATGGTCGCCGATTTGAGGCAGGCCAGGGAAATCGCCGAGGTGAGTGAGGCTGCGGAAACGGCGTTGAGCAGTCGGCAACGGCCCATTGTGTTGCTGCCGAAGAAGGGGGAGCTGGCACAGGCTGTCGCGCCCGGGAATCGGCGGATCGGGGTCATGCTGCCCTACACTCCGCTGCACCATCTTCTGCTCCAGGAGACCGGGCCGATCGTGCTGACCAGTGCCAACGTCTCCGATGAGCCCATCGTCTACCGCGATGAGGAACTGAAGCGGCTGGACACCATCGCCGACGCTGTGCTCACCCACGATCGCCCTATTCACATCCGGACCGACGATTCCGTGGTGCGGATTGTGCGTAACCGGGAGCAGTTGCAACGGCGTTCGCGGGGTTATGCGCCCGAGCCCGTCAGCCTGAAACACGCCACGAAACTGCACCTTCTCGGCTGTGGTGCCGAACTCAAGAACACCTTCTGCCTGGCCAAAGGCCGCCACGCGTTTGTCTCGCACCACATCGGCGACCTCGAGAACTACGAGACGCTCAGGTCCTTCACCGAAGGCATCACCCACTTCGAACGGCTCTTCGCCGTCGACCCCGTGCTCATCGCGCACGACCTGCACCCCGAGTACCTGTCCACGAAATACGCACTCGAGCAGGACGTCGAGCTGCTGGGCGTGCAGCACCATCACGCCCACATCGCCTCCTGCCTGGCCGACAATCGCGAGGACGGGCCCGTGCTCGGGGTTGCCTTCGACGGGACGGGGTTCGGGCCCGACGGCACCATCTGGGGTGGTGAGTTCCTCCTCGCCGACCTCACCACCTACGAGCGCCTCACGCATCTGAGGCAGGTGAGGATGCCTGGCGGGGCGCAAGCCATCCGGCAGCCTTGGCGGATGGGCCAGTCCTATGTGGACGCGCTGGGGCGGCCGGCGCGGGAGGACGTCGTCAAGCTCATCCGCAGCGGTCTCAACTCACCGTTGACGTCCAGTGCGGGACGACTTTTCGACGCGGCCGCGGCATTGCTCGGGGTGCGGGAGACCGTCAACTACGAAGGTCAGGCCGCCATCGAGCTGGAACAGCTCGCCGATCCGGCCGAGCGGACCGCCTATCGGGCGCGGATCGACGACGTCGTTCACGGTGAGGACCTCATCGCCGCTCTTCTGGACGACCCCAGCAGCACGGCGACGCGAGCCGCGCGGTTCCACAACGGTGTCGCCGACGCCATTGCCCGGACCTGCGACCGGTTCCGTGAGCGCAGCACCACCGTCGCGTTGTCCGGGGGTGTGTTCCAGAACGTCTTCTTGCTCGATCGGACCGTGGAAAACTTGGAGAGCCAAGGATTCCGCGTGCTGACTCACCAGAGGGTGCCGACGAACGACGGCGGGATCAGCTTCGGGCAGGTTGCCGTAGCCAGTCGTACCACTCGGTGAGGCCGTCGCCGCGGGTGGCGCTGACCTGCAGGATCACCGCCGTGGGGTTCACTCGCCTGGTGTCCTCGACGAACTGTGGGACGTCGAAGTCGACGTACGGCAGCAGGTCGACCTTGTTCAGCAGCACCAGGTCCGTCGCCGCGAACATGTGCGGGTACTTCAGCGGCTTGCCCGGCCCCTCGGTCACCGAGAGGATCACCACGCGCGCGGCCTCGCCGAGGTCGAACAGCGCGGGGCAGACCAGGTTGCCGACGTTCTCGATGAACAACGTCGACCCCGGCGGCGGCGCCAGCGAGTGCAGCGCCCGGTGCAGCATCGACGCGTCCAGGTGGCAGCCGGCACCCGTGTTGATCTGGACGACCGGGGCGCCCGTGGCCTTGATGCGGTCGGCGTCCAGCATCGTCTCCTGGTCGCCCTCGATCACCGCGCACGGTGTGTCCAGAAAGCGGATGGTGCGCTCCAGCAACGTCGTCTTGCCGGCGCCCGGCGAACTCATCAGGTTGATCGCGAAGACGCCGGCCGCGCGCAGGTGCGTGCGGTTGTGGGAAGCCAGGTCGTCGTTCTTCGCCAGGATGTCCTGCTCCAGCACCACCGTGTGGCCGTGGTCGGTGAGCCGGACGTCCGTGGTGTCGGAACAACCGCACGTGTCGCACATGTCAGACCACCTCTACCGATGTGATGCGCAGTTCCCGCCCGGCCAGCACTTCGACGTTCGCGCTGGTGCACGGGCAGAGCAGGATGAAGTCGTCCAGGGTGAACTCGGCGCCGCAGTCGCGGCAGCGCGCCCGCCCGGACGGCTCCTCGATCTCCAGGCGGGCGCCGTCCAGCGAGGTGCCGCTGCACAGGACGTCGAAGCAGAAGCGGACGCTGTCCGGCACCACGCCGGACAGCCGGCCGATCTCCAGCCGGACGCACGACACGCTCGCCTCGCCGAGGCGAGCGACGACCGCGTCGACGACCGACTGCGTGATCGACATTTCGTGCATTCAGCAGATCCTCGGCAGCGGGTCCCCGACCAGCAGGTCCACGATCCGGGTGCCGCCGAACGCCGTGTTCAGCAGCACCAGGCCCGGCGGGTCGTCGGCGACGCGGCCGATCACCGCCGCGTCCGCGCCCAGCGGGTGCGAGCGCAACGCCTCCAGCGCGTCCGACGCCTGCGCGCCGTCGACGACCACCACGATCCGGCCCTCGCACGCGACGTACAGCGGGTCGATGCCGAGCAGCTCGGACGCGCCGCGGACCTCGGTGCGGACCGGGATGGTGTTCTCGTCGACGACCACCGCGACGTCCGCCGCCTTGGCGATCTCGTTGAGGATCGTCGCGACACCGCCGCGGGTCGCGTCCCGCATCGCGCGCACGCCCGGGACCGCGGCCAGCAGGCCGGCGACCAGGTCGTGCACCGGCGCGGTGTCGGACTCCAGGTCGGCGTCGATGTCCAGCTCGCCGCGGGCCAGCATGATCGTGACGCCGTGGTCGCCGATCGGCCCGGAGACGAGGACGGCGTCTCCGGGCTTCACGGTGGCCACCCCGAGGCCGGTGCGCGTGAGGACACCGACCCCCGCTGTGTTGATGTAGACGCCGTCGGCCTTGCCGCGCTGCACGACCTTGGTGTCGCCGGTGACGATCTGGACGCCGGCGGATTCAGCCGCCGCCCTCATCGACTCGACGATCTTCAGCAGGTCCTCGACCGGGAAACCCTCCTCGAGGATGAACCCCGCGGTCAGGTACAGCGGCCGCGCGCCGGAGACGGCGAGGTCGTTCACCGTGCCGTTGACCGCCAGGTCGCCGATGTTGCCGCCGGGGAAGAACAGCGGCGAGACGACGTAGGAGTCCGTGGTCAGCGCGAGGCGGGCGTCGCCGATGGTCAACGTCGCCGCGTCTTCCAGCGGCTCCAGCAGCGGGTTGCGGAAGGCGTCGAGGAACACGGCCTCGATGAGCGTCTGCGTCGCCTTGCCGCCCGCGCCGTGGGACAGCGTGATGCGCTCCTCGCGGACCTTCGCACGCCGGCGCCGGGCGCGGTCGATCCGGTCGAGCACCTGCTGCTCGCGGTCGGACGTCGTCATCGGCACCGGGATCGTCGAGCGCTGCTCAGACGTGCTCATGCCGGCTCGCCTCCCGGACGCGCGTGCGGCTGAACCGCCCGAAGTTGTAGTACGCCGCGCAGGCGCCTTCGGGTGAGACCATGCACGTCCCGATCGGTGTCTCCGGGGTGCACGCGGTGCCGAACACCTTGCACTCCCACGGTTTCAGCACACCCTTGAGCACCTCGCCGCACTGGCACGCCTTCGGGTCGGCGACCCGCAGGCCGGGGATCTCGAAGATCCGCTCGGCGTCGAAGGACGCGTACTTCTCGCGGACGGCCATCGCGGAGTGCGAGATGAACCCGAGGCCGCGCCACTCGAAGTACGGCCGCAGCTCCATGACCTCGTTGATCGCCTTGAGCGCGACCATGTTCCCGTTCCACGGCACCACGCGGGAGTACTGGTTCTCGACTTCGGACCGCTTCTCGGACAGCTGCACCATCAGCATGTAGATCGACTGCAGGATGTCGAGCGGCTCGAACCCGGCGACGACAACGGGCTTGCCGTAGTCGCGGGCGATGAACTCGTACGGACGGCAGCCGATCACCGTCGAGACGTGCCCCGGGCCGATGAAGCCGTCGAGCCGCAGGTCGGGGGAGTCGAGGATGGCCTTGATCGCCGGGATGATGGTGACGTGGTTGGCGAAGACCGAGAAGTTCTCGATGCCCTCGGCGGCCGCGCGCAGCAGCGTCATCGCGGTGGACGGCGTCGTCGTCTCGAAGCCGATGGCCATGAACACGACCCGCAGGTCCGGGTTCTGCCGGGCGATCTTCAGCGAGTCCAGCGGCGAGTACACCATCCGGATGTTGGTGCCTTCGGCGTTCGAGTCGAAGAAGTTCCCGCCGGAGCCGGGCACGCGCATCATGTCGCCGAACGACGTCATGAGCACGCCGGGCTGGCGCGCGATGTGGATGGCGTCGTCGACGCGGCCCATCGGGATCACGCACACCGGGCAGCCGGGGCCGTGCACCAGCGTGACGCTCTCGGGCAGGTAGTCCTCCAGGCCGTGTTTGTAGATGGTGTGCGTGTGCCCGCCGCAGACCTCCATGAACTTGTACTGGCGGCCCGGCTCGCACAGCGACGTGATCTTCGCGGACAGCGCCCGCGCCTTCTCCGCGTCGCGGAACTCGTCGACGAAACGCATGACGTCTCCTTATTCGATCTGCGATTCGAGCAGCGCGGCCATTTCGTCCTCGTACGCCTTGCCGATGCTCTCGAGGAAGTCCAGCGCGGCCGCCGCCTCCGCTTCGTCTATTTTGGACAGTGCGAAGCCGACGTGGATGAGGATCCAGTCGCCCGGCACCGGTGGGTCGTCGTCCAGCAGGCCGATGTTGATGAGCCGCTTGACGCCGCTGACCGAGACTTTCGCGAGGTCCGGTCGATCCTCGCTGATCTCGATGATCTCGCCCGGAATCCCGAGGCACATGGGCTCAGACCTCCGTCTTCTGTTTGTCGGGCAGGGTCGGGCTGGTGCCCCAAGCCAGTTCGGTGACGGCGCGGACCGCGGCCGGCACCGCCGCCTGGACCGCCGGCGACAGCCCGATCCCTTCGTCGAGGCACCCGGGTTCGCAGCCGACGATCAGCACGCGCCCGGCGTCCCCGCCGAGCAGCCGCAACAGCCGGAACACCGCCTCGGGCTGCATGCCGTGGGCGTCGATCGACGCCGACGCCGCTAGGTCGTCGACGTCGGCTTCGATGAGCGAGAGCGTGCCGGGTGGCTTCCCGTGCGGCGTGGCGTCGAGCAGGATCGTCGTGTCGTAACCGCCCAGCAGGTCGTAGGCCAGGTGCATGCCCGCGATGCCGTAGTCGGCGATCTGCACCCACTCCGGCAGTTCGGTGCCTTCGAGCTCCTTGATCACCTCGACGCCGAAGCCGTCGTCGCTCAGGAAGATGTTGCCGATGCCCGCCACCAGCACTCGTGGCCTCATTCCGCGACCTCCAGGGGCTCGATCTCGTCGGGGGAGAAGTACCGGTACCGGCCGTGGGCGTGCTGCAGGTCGGCGCCGGGGTCGTCGTCGAGGGTCACCGCGACGTGCGTGCCACCGTCCACATCGGACAGGACGAGCCGGACGGTGGCGTCCCGGCCGGTGAGGAACATGTCCTGGGCGTCGGTGCCGCGCAGGTTCGGCCGCAGCCGCACGCGCGATCCCGCGGTGACGCGGACGCCCGCGACGGTCACCGACGGCTCGACCGGCCGCACGGACCGGACGGCGCCGTGCAGCCGTTCGAGTAGCTCGGGCGGCATCGTGTCGACCCGGTCGACGATCGCCGCCGCACGCGGGTCGGTGGCGCGGGCCTCGCGTTTCTCCTCGTCGGTCAGGGTCATCGTGCGCAGCGTGAGGATCTCGTCGATTTCGGTGCCGTCGAAGAGGTCACCCGGGCTTTCCGGCGCGATCGACGGGTCGTCGTAGAGGATGATCGGCGACGCGAGCATCACCGTGCTGCGCGAGGTGTCGCCGATCAGCACCGGCCAGAGCCGTTCCTGCCGGCACGCTTCGACGGCGGGTTTCGCCCACTCCGGCGGGTCCAGCATCGACAGGAAGTGCCCGGTGTCGACGCCGAGCACGAGGTGGGCGGCGAGCAGCGCGTGCCGGAGAGCGTGCTCGCGGACGCCGTCGGCGGGCCACGACGTCGTGTTGTGCAGCTCGACGTGCAGCCGGGTGCCGCCGAACGGCCCGTCGAGCGGGTCGACCCGGACGGTGAGGACGCCGGACAGCTCGTTCGTGCCCTCCAGCTCGCCCGGGACCTGGAACGGCGACTCGACCGGGAGCTCCGAAAGCGGCAGCTCGAAGTCGATCTCGTGCTCGACGGCTTCGTCCCACCCGAGCCGTGTCCGCGTCTGCAGGAACCGCAGCTTGACGTGCAGGATCGTGTGCGCGAGCGGTTCCAGCAGGCATTCGACGCGCGCCGAGGCGTGCTCGCCGATGTCGGCCGAGGCGTACGACGGCGGCATCAGCACACCCCACTGCCAGCGCACCTTGTTCTTCCCGGCCGACGCGCGGTACGGGTAGAGCAGGTAACCCTCGTAGAGCACGGCGTCCCCGACCGCGCGGGCCTGCTCGAGCACGTTCACGGCTCACCGGCCAGCAGTCGTTCCATCGCCGCCTCCCAGGTCGGGATCGCGTGCCGCGCCTTGTACTTGAGCAGCGCGTCGACGGTGTCCTTGGGCAGCTTGATCCACGCGACGTTCGGGAAGTAGCGCTCGACCAGCTCGTCCCACACCTTCACCGGCATCCGGTACTCGGCCTGGGCGTGCCACGGCACCTGCTCCACCCAGAACCCGGGCCCGCCCTTGCCGAACACCGTGCCGCTGAACAGCAGCACCATCGGCACGACGCCCTCGGCCAGCGCGTGGAAGTACTTGCCGGCCGCCACTTCCAGGTCGTAGGTGCACGGGACCTCGGCGTCGATCTCGGTGGCGCCGGTGAAGCCGGGCACCATGACCGACACCGTCGTGAACTGGAACGGCTTCAGCGTCTCGCCCCAGCGGGAGCGGTCGCCGAAGAGGTGGGTGAGCAGCTCGGACTCGTCGTCGGCGTAGCGGCGCCGCTGCGGCTCGATGCGGATCTGGACGCGCAGCACCATCGCGTGGATCGGCTGCCCGGACAGCTCGGTGATCCGCAGCTTGAACGCCAGCGTCGGCGAAGCCGCGTACTTCAGCGGCTGGACGTCGATGCAGTCGAAGGTCAGCTCAGCCATCCGCCACGACCTCACTGCGGTCCCGCAGGTTCGCGAAGAAACCGTCGATGGCCTCGTGCGCCTCGGTACCGCCGTCGAAGCCGCGCCACGTCGTCCGGACGATCCCGACCAGCTCGTAGCAGACGTCGATCGGCACCAGGAAGCACTCGAAACCCAGGTCGAGCTTGTTCAGCAGCAGCGCTTCGACGTCGTCGGAGACGTCGGCGAACCCCGGAGTCTCGGCCAGCAGCTCGTCCCAGGTGCCGAGCGGCAGGAGCGACTCGGTCGCCCCCGCCGGGCTCGGGTAGAACGCGACCGTCCGGTCCTGCACCGAGTTGCGGAACAGGAACGCCGTCTTCACCGGGATCCCGGTCGACTCCCACAACGCCGTGCCGGGGCCGAACCGCGGGGCGTGCCGGAACCGCTGCGGCACCGCGCGGTGCCGCTTCCCGCCCGCCCCGCGGTGGGTGAAGAGCAGGTAGCAGCCCCGGCAGGTGCACATGATCGCCCGCGATTCGAGGTCGATCACGTGCCCGTGCTCGCCGCCGATCGGCTCGGCGCACAGCTCGCACCGTTCGCCGGGTGCCGTCCGCTGGACGGGGTTGCGGAACCGGCGCAGTCCGCCCGTCACGGGACCTCCACGGGGCAGTCGACCAGCGGCAGCAGCGGACGTCCGCCCGGGCCGGTCTGCTCGGGCACCACCCCGGCCACGACGACGTCGGAGATCTCCGGCGCCGCCTCCCGCACCACCTTCTCGATGGCGTACTTCGCGGTGACGGTCGACGACGGGCAGCCGTCGCACGTGCCCTGCAGCTGCAGCTTCAGGACACCTTCGCTGTCGATCTCGACCAGCTCGACGTCGCCGGCGTGCGAGCCGAGGAACGGCCGGACCTTGTCGAGCGCCTCGGCGACGCGCTCGTGCGTGGACTTCGGGTGCAGGTCGTGCAGCACGAGCAGGCCCCGGACGTGGTCGTCCTCGGCCAGCCGGTCCAGCAGCGGGCGGTCGACGATCTCCACGATCCGTTCCAGCCCCGCGCCGTAGAACTCGAGCAGCGTGTGGACGAGCTCCTCGGCGACCTCGGCGTCCGGGCCGGAGAACTCGCCCAGCAGCCGCTCGATGCGTTCCCCGACCTGGCCGACGTCCGTCATGCGATCTCCCCGCCGAACGCGTGCGGGGTGTGCAGCCGTTCGACGACCTTGCCCTTGCCGGTGTACATGTGGACGCCGCAGGGCAGGCACGGGTCGAAGCTGCGGACCGCGCGCATGATGTCGATGCCCTTGAAGTTCTCCTGCGTGTTCTCCTCGAAGATCGGCGTGTTCTGCACGGCGTCCTCGTACGGGCCCGGCGTGCCGAAGTTGTCGCGGACGCTGCCGTTCCACGGCGTCGGCGGGTAGGGGTGGTAGTTCGCGATCTTGCCGCCCTTGATCACCATGTGGTGCGACAGCACGCCGCGCACCGCTTCGGTGAAGCCGCAGCTCACGCCCTCGTCCGGGACCTTGAACGGCTCCCACGTCTTCGTGTTGCCCTTGCGGACCTCACCCAGCGCCTGCTCGGCGAAGTGCAGGGCCATCGCGGCCGAGTACGCCTGGAAGTACGTCCGGGCGCGGTTGCGCTCGAGCGCGTTGCTCCACTGCGGGATCTTCCACTCGAAGCTGACCTCGGGCTTGGTCGCCGTGCGCGGCAGGTTGATCGTCACGCTGTGCCCGGTCGACTTGACGTAGGGCGTGTCGACGAGCCCGGCGAGCGCGGTCACCCACAGGCGCGCGATCGGGCCGCCGCCGGTGTCGAGGGCCAGGTGGTCCTTGCCGTCGAACCAGCGCGGCGACATCGTCCACGAGTACTTGCTGTCGAAGTCGCGCTTGGCCGGGCGCGGGATCGTGTGCTGGTTCCACGGGTGGCGCTGGTCGACCGGGTTGCCCAGCGGGTCCTGCGTGACGAACATCGGCTGGTCGGCCCAGTCCTCGTAGAACGAGCTGCCGAGCAGGATCCGGATGCCGAGGTTGATGTCGAGCAGGCTGGTGGTGACGAGCTTGCCGTCGACGACGACGCCGGGCGTCACGTACATCTTCCGGCCCCAGGACTCCATGTTCTCGTAGCTGAAGTCGCAGTACTCCGGGTTGTTCAGGCTGCCCCAGCAGCCGAGCAGGATCCGGCGCCGGCCGACCTCTTCGTAACCGGGGATGGCTTCGTAGAAGAAGTCGAACAGGTCGTCGTGCATCGGCAGGCAGCGCTTCATGAACTCGACGTAGCGCATGAGCCGGGTCAGGTAGTCGGTGAACAGCTGCACGGTGGCGACCGTGCCGACGCCGCCCGGGTACAAAGTGGACGGATGGACGTGCCTGCCCTCCATCAGGCAGAACATCTCGCGCGTGCTGCGGGAGACCTGCAGGGCTTCCCGGTAGAACTCGCCTTCCAGCGGGTTCAGCGAGCGCATGATGTCGCCGATGGTCTTGTACCCGTGGTCGCGCGCGTGCGGCGCTTCGGTGCGGTTGGCCTGCTCCAGGACGCCGGGGTTGGTCTCGGCGACCATCTTCTCGCAGTAGTCCACCCCGACCAGGTTCTCCTGGAAGATGTTGTGGTCGAACATGTACTCGGCGGCCTCGCCGAGGTTGAGGATCCACTCGCCCAGGTGCGGCGGGCGGACGCCGTAGGCCATGTTCTGGGCGTACACCGAGCACGTCGCGTGGTTGTCGCCGCAGATCCCGCAGATCCGGCTGGTGATGAAGTGCGCGTCGCGCGGGTCCTTGCCCTTCATGAAGATGCTGTAACCGCGGAAGACCGACGACGTGCTGTGGCACTCGACGACGCGCTTGGCCGCCCAGTCGATCTTCGTGTAGATCCCGAGGCTGCCGACGATCCGGGTGATCGGGTCCCAGGCCATCTCGACGAGGTCGGTCCGGCCCTTGGTGCTGACGCCCTTGTCCGTCATGTCCCGATCCCTTTCAGCGCCACGAGGACTTGTAGCCGGTGTTGAGCTTCTTGCCCGTGTGCCGCCACTTGGGCTCCTTGTCGAGCTTGCGTTCGGTGATCTGCCGCAGCCGCCGGATCACCGACCCGTACGCGCCGCTGGCCAGCGACGACACGTGCGCGCCCGGGGGCTCGTCCATGAACGGCATGAACTTGTCGGGGAAGCCGGGCATGGTGCAGCCGATGCAGATGCCGCCGACGTTCGGGCAGCCGCCGACGCCGTTGATCCAGCCGCGCTTGGGCACGTTGCACTTCACGACCGGGCCCCAGCAGCCCAGCTTCACCAGGCACTTCGGGGAGTCGTAGGTGTCGGCGAACTGTCCCTGCTCGTAGTAGCCGCCGCGGTCGCAGCCCTCGTGCACGGTCGCGCCGAAGAGCCACTGCGGCCGCAGGTGGTCGTCGAGCGGGATCATCGGCGCCTGGCCGGCGGCCTGGTAGAGCAGGTAGACGATGGTCTCGGACAGGTTGTCCGGGTGGGTCGGGCAGCCGGGCACGCAGACGATCGGGATGCCGGCACCGGACTTCCAGTCCCAGCCCAGGTAGTCGGGCACGCCCATGGCGCCGGTCGGGTTGCCCTCCATCGCGTGGATGCCGCCGTAGGTGGCGCAGGTGCCGACCGCCAGCACGGCCAGCGCCTTGGGCGTCAGCCGGTCCAGCCACTCGCTGGTCGTCATCGGCTGGCCGGTCTCGGGGTTGTTCCCGAAGCCGCACCAGTAACCCTCTTCCTTGATCGCTTCGTTCGGGATCGACCCCTCGACGACCAGAACGAACGGGTCCAGCTCACCGCGGTCGGCCTTGTGGAACCACTCGATGAACGTGTCGGCCCCCGTCTCGGGACCGCACTCGAAGTCGATCAACGGCCAGTGGACCGCGATCTTGGGCAGGCCGGGCAGGGCGCCGAGGACGATTTCCTCGATGCTCGGCTGCGTGGCGGCGGTCAGCGCGACGGAGTCGCCGTCGCACGACAGGCCGGCGTTGATCCAGAGGATGTGAATGGGCTTCTCTTCTTGCTGGGCGTGCGTCACGGCTGATCAACCCCAAGCTCGTCGAGCGCGCCGAGGGTGAGTTCCCACAGCGCGTGGTAAAGGGTCGTCTGGGCTTCCTGGATGCGGTGCACGGAAGGCGACGGGACGACGAAGAGGTGGTCGACGCTGTCGAGCTCGGCCATCTTCCCCCCGTCGTAACCGGAGATGCCGACGGTCACCATGCCGCGCCGGGCGGCTTCGTCGAAAGCGCGCAACAGGTTCGCGGAGTTCCCGCTGGTGGACAGGCCCACCGCGATGTCACCGGGACGCCCGAACGCGGCCAGCTGCCGGGCGAACACGACGTCGAACCCGATGTCGTTGGACAGGGCGGTCACCACCGCGATGTCGTTCGTCAGCCCGAACGCGGGCAGCGGACGGGCGTCCCCCGCCGGGCTGAGGAACAGGCTCGCGAGGTCCTGGGCGTCGGTCGAGCTGCCACCGTTGCCGAACGCGAGCAGCCGGCCGCCACCGGCGAACGCGCGGGCGACGTCCTGCGCGCAGGCGAACAGGCGCTCGCGGTCGGCCGCCAGCACCTGCGCCCGCAGGGCGACGATCTCGTGCACCTTGTCCACAGTGGACTTTTCGACCTGATCGAGGACGGCGTCGACGTCACTGGTCCCCGCGTAGAGGAACGGGTACAGCGCTTCGAGACCGTCCGCGCCCACGGGGGATTGTTCCCGCGTCATGGCGCGTCAACTCCTCGGCTAGGAATTCTCCAGGCGAGCGATGGCTTCTCCGGCGTGCACCAGGATTCGGTCGCCGACGCCGGCCGAGACCAGCGCCACGCTCACCTCTTCCCGGCCGGAGCCGGTTTCCACGACTGCGAACCCGAGGTCCAGGAGTTCGACCACGGTCACCTCGACCGCGGTGTCGGAGCAGGTGATGCACACCCCGTCGTGGCAGACGGGGGTGGCGACTCTGTCGGCGTCACGGGCGCTCACGACGCCACCTCCGGGGTCAGGACACCGGGTTGCTCGAAGAAGACGTGCACCAGCTCCCACAACACGTGGTAGGTGGTCACGTGCACCTCCTTGACGACCCGGGGATCACCCGAGCGAGCGATGAAGACGTGGTCCAGCCCAGTAGTCGCGGCAATCGCGCCGCCGTTACCACCCGTCAGGGCGACCGTGAGCAAACCGAGGTCACGGGCGGTTTCGAGGGCGCGTCGGACATTCACGCACTCGCCGTCGGTGGAGATACCCAGCGCGATGTCGGCGGGCTCGCCGAGGATCCGCAGCTGGTGGGCGAAGACGTCCGCGAGGCCGACGCGGTTGGCGACACCGGTGACGGTCGCGACGTCGGCGGTCAGCGAAATGGCCGGCAGCGCGCGCTTGCCGACGATCACCGGGTGCACGAACTCCACGGCCACGTGCTGGGCGTCGGTGCTCGGGCCGCCGTTCCCGAAGACGACGAGCTTGCCGCCGCGGTGGAAGCGCCGGGACATCCCGTGGCAGGCTTCCGCGACCGTCCTGGCGTCTTCGGCCAGCGCGAGGACCGGCGCCCGGCGGCGCTCGAAGAGAGCGTCGACGGAGTCGGGGTGATTCGGTGACCACGGCATCGCGGCACTTCCTCGGGGGCTGCTCGGTGGTGGGAGCCATCCCAGGCTAGAGGTGTGAGTTGGATCACACAATAGATCTAGTCGGGTGATTCGTCGTCCGTTCGGGTCAGCAGAGCGTCACTTTCCGCTCGTTCATCCGGATTCAGTGCTGGTGCTCGTGGTCTCCCTGGGCGTGCTCCGCGCGGGCTAGCCACAGCTCGGCCTCATGGGCGGAGCCCCGGGACCGCAGCATCCGGGCCAGGCTCAGCATGCCCTGGACGTCGCCGGTTTCGGCGGCGCGGCGGAACCAGTGCTCGGCCTCGGAGAGGTCGTCCCGGTGCTCGGCGAGGTGCCCGAGGTTGGTCAGCGCGGGCACGCTGCCGTGCTCGGCGGCCTTGCGGTACCAGGCCGCGGCCTCGCCTTCGTCGCCGCGGTTGCGGGCCAGGACACCGAGGTTGGTCATCGCGGCCGGGTCGCCGTGCTCGGCGGCGTCGAGGTACCAGCTCTCGGCCTCCTCGATGTCACCGCGGCGGTGCAGCAGCAGCCCGAGCCGGACGACGGCCTCGACGTTGCCGCCGGTCGCGCCCTGCCGGTACCAGGTCTCGGCGTCGCCGGGACGGCCCATCCGTTCGGCCTGCCTGCCCAGCTGGCACGCGCCACCGAGGTCGCCGGCCAGCACGGCCGCGCGCCACCAGCGGGCGGCCTCCGCCGCCTGACCGCGGTCGCGCAGCAGGATGCCCAGGTCGATCATCGCGCCGGTGAAGCCCGCGTCGGCGGCCTGCCGCAGCCACGACTCGGCCTCGTCGGTCTTGCCCTGCTCGCGCAGCAGGTGCCCCAGCGCGGCCATCGACGACAGGTCGCCGGTGCGCGCGGCCTCGCCGAACCAGTGCTGGGCGTCGTCGCGCTTGCCCCGCCGCTCGTAGGACCGCGCGAGGTTCAACATGCCGTGGGGGTCGCCGGCGAGCGCCGCCTCGTGGAACCAGCGCTCGGCGTCTTCCAGCAGGCCACGCTCGTGGAGCAGGTGCGCCAACGCCGTCATCGACGTGCGGTCACCGCCCATCGCGGCCTTGCGGAACCACGACTCGGCCTCGTCGACGTCCCCGCGCTCGCGCATCGCCGCGCCCATCCGGGCCATGGCGACGACGTTGCCGCCTTCGGCGGCCTTGCGCTGCAGGTAGTCGTCGAAGTTCGAGTTCCACTTCTTCAGCCGACCGGGCATCGGCCTGCTCCCTCCGGCTCGTCCTGCTCCGGTAGTCGCAGTTCATGGGCTCGATGTGACATCCCCGCCATGGGTGGGCGAGGTCACATTCGTGCCAGGTCGTCGTGTCGGCGCGGTTGTCCCTCGTCGACAGCAGCGAGACTACGCCGCGCGGACCCCCAGGTGAGAGGAGAAAATCTTGGCGACCCGCAGCTTTCGGCTCAGCGTGACGCAGCGGATCCTGCTGGTAGTCGCGATCCTGGCGGTCGCGCTCTTCGGGTACTGGGTGACGAGCAGAGGTGCCGGCGCTACCCCGTCGGCGTCATCGACGTCTTCCGCGCCCGCGGGCCCCGTTCCGGTGGGTGCCGCCGACGCGCAGAAGCAGCTCGGTGAGCTGACCATCGCCGCGCGCACGTCCATGGACGGCTACTCCCGTGAGAAGTTCCCGCACTGGGCGAGCCAGGGGTCAAGCTGTGACACCCGGGAAGTCGTGCTGAAGCGCGACGGCGTGGACGTCAAGACGGACAAGGAATGCCGGGCGACGGCCGGTACCTGGAAAAGCGTTTACGACGACGAGACGTGGACCAAGCCGACCGACCTCGACATCGACCACATGGTCCCGCTCGGGCAGGCCTGGGCGAGCGGCGCGAAGTCGTGGACGACCGAGAAGCGCGGGCAGTTCGCCAACGACCTGACCCGGCCGCAGCTGTTCGCCGTCACCGACAACCTGAACCAGCAGAAGAGCGACAAGGCGCCGGACCAGTGGAAGCCGCCGCTCGTGGCGTTCTGGTGCACCTACGCGACCGACTGGATCGTCGTGAAGCACTACTACGGCCTGACCGTGACGCAGGGCGAGAAGACCGCCTTGACGGACATGCTCCGCCGCTGCTGAGCTGGCCGGCATGACGACGTTCGCGTTGATCCACGGCGGCGGTGGCAGCGGCTGGGACTTCCACCGGCTGGTGCCCGAGCTCGAGGCCCGCGGCCACGACGCGGTCACCCCGGACCTGCCGATCACCGACCCGGCGGCCGGGCTCGCGGAGTTCACCGAGACCGTGCTGGCCGCGCTGGGCGACCGCACGGACGTCGCCGTCGTCGGGCATTCGTACGGCGGGTTCACCGCGCCGCTGGTCGCGGCGAAGGTGCGGGCGCGGGTGCTGGTGTACCTGGCCGGGATGATCCCGGCGCCGGGGGAGCAGCCGGGACAGTGGTGGGGGAACACGGGTTTCGCGGCGCCGACCGGGCTGAGCGAAGCCGAGACGTACTTCAACGGCGTCTCACCCTCGCTGGCCGAAGAGTGCCAGAAGCGGGTGCGGGACCAGGTGAGCAAGGAGTGGGACGAGCCGTGGCCGCTGCCCGCGCACCCGGACGTCCCGACCCGGGTGGTGCTCTGCCGCGGCGACCGGTTCTTCACACCGGACTTCCAGCGCCGGATCGCGGGCGAGCGGCTCGGCCTCACACCGGACGAGGTCGACGGCCCGCACTGCGCCCCACTGAGTCACCCCGCGGCGATCGCCGATCTGCTGGTCGCCTACCTCTGAGCCGTTCGGGCTACCGGGAACCTTAAAAGGTCTAGACCTATTGACTGTGTGGTCCAGGCCACTTAACGTCGGTTTCGCGGCGAACCCGCGCCTCCCACCTGCGTCACCTCCGCCCCGGTCCCCGCCATGGAGGTCTCCCGTCATGCGCTTTTCCCG
The DNA here is from genome assembly GCF_044741685.1 of Amycolatopsis sp. NPDC088138. Taxonomy (NCBI): domain Bacteria; kingdom Bacillati; phylum Actinomycetota; class Actinomycetes; order Pseudonocardiales; family Pseudonocardiaceae; genus Amycolatopsis; species Amycolatopsis sp. NPDC088138. Next base: position 920,431 of record NZ_JBIUTB010000003.1, on the reverse strand, counting down.
GCTCCTCGCCTTGACGGCCTTCGCCGCCGGCAGCCTGCTCGTCGTTCCCGCCGCCCCGGCGTCCGCCGCGGCTTTGCCCGCGTGCCAGCACTTCTACACCGGCACGATCCCCGACCGCCCGGTCACCGGCGGCCACGGCCCCGGCACGCTCGTCGGCGCCGTCGACGTGACCAACCGGCTGCCCGCGCCCGGTTCGGTCAGCGGCGGCCTCGGCGCCGACGGCAAGGTGACCTTCACCTTCGCCCGGGTCAGCGGCGCCAAGGCCTACCGCGCGTTCCGCAACGGCCAGGCCCTGCAGTGGATCAGCGACTGGGGCCAGCCGACGCTCACGGTCACCGACGCGAGCCCGTGCCAGAACGCGAACTACCAGCTCTACGCGATGACGGCCGAGGACAACTCACCCGGCTCGCTCGGCCAGATCTCCACCGCCTACCGTCTCGACGGCGGCAACCGGCTCGCGACCTACCGGATCCCGGCGGGCACGACGCTCAGCTACCGCGTCACTTCTTACAACGACGTCGCGCAGACCGCGCTCGGGTACAGCGCCGGGCCCGGGTTCTGCGCCGTCGACGCGCGGAACATCCCGTGGGGCACCAGGTTCTCCGTCCCGGGCTACGGCGAGTGCTACGCCGCGGACATCGGCAGCTGGATCAAGGACGACATCGTCGACGTCTGGCTGCCCGGCTCCCAGGCCGACGCCTGGGGCATCCAGCGTCTCACCCTGACCGTGCGCTGAGCGGAGAAGCCGTGAAGTCGAAACTCGCCCTCGCCGCGCTCGCGGCCGTCGTGCTCCCGGCGGCGGCCCTGCTCGTCGTCTCACCCGCGACGGCCGCCACCTCCCCGTCCGCGGTGTTCTCCACCGACTCGAACTGGGGTTCCGGTTACCAGGCCAAGTACACGATCAGCGCGGGCTCGGCCGCGCTGACGAGCTGGAAGCTGGAGTTCGACCTGCCGGCCGGCTCTACGCTCGGGTCCTATTGGGACGCGCTCGACACCGCCAGCGGCTCGCACCACTCGTTCGCCAACCGCGAGTACAACGGGAACGTCGCTGCCGGGGCGTCGGCGAGCTTCGGGTTCCTGGTCAGTGGCAGCGGTCTGCCCGCGAACTGCAAGCTGAACGGCCAGCCGTGCGGCGGCACCACCACACCGACCACGACACCGACAACCCCGACCACACCTCCGACGACGACCACCACGCCGCCGCCGGGTGGGGGCAGCGCGCGTGTGTCGCCGTACATCGACATCACGATGGCGACGCCGTCACTGGTCTCGGTGGCCAACACGACCGGCCAGAAGAACTTCACGCTCGCCTTCGCACTCGGCAGCAGTCTCGGCTGCGACCCGCAGTGGGGCGGCACGGTTCCGCTGCTGGACGCGCGGATCATCAACGACGTCAACGCGTTGCGCGGTATCGGCGGCGGCGTGACGGTCGCTTCGGGCGGCGCGCTGGGCCCGTACCTGGAGAACGTCTGCGGCTCGGTGGACGCGCTCTACAACGCGTACGTGAAGACGCTGGACGCGGTGGGCAGCAACAGCCTGGACGTCGACGTCGAGGCGTCGATCCCGACGGCGACGGTCAACCAGGCGCTCCTGCGGCTGCAGCAGCAACGCGGCACGCACATCAGCTACACGATGCGGATCCAGGGCCAGGACTACGGGATGGACCCGTTCTCGGTGTCGATCCTGCAGGACGCGGCGTCGCGCGGGCTGAACGTGGTCGTCAACCCGATGCTGATGGACTTCGGGTACAGCGGCTCGTGGGGTGACGCGCTGATCTCCGCGGCCAACGCGACCCTGGCGCAGCTGAAGACGATCTGGCCGTCGAAGTCGGACGCGCAGATCAAGGCACTGCTCGGCTTGACGCCGATGATCGGCCGCAACGACACGGGCTCGGTCACCGACCAGGCCGCGGCCCGGCAGCTGCTGGCCTACGCCCAGTCGAACCACGTGGCGAGCATCGGCTTCTGGTCGGCGGGCCGCGACAACGGCAGCTGCCCCGGCGGCGGCGCGGTCGCCTACTGCTCGGGGATTTCCCAGTCGGCGTACGAGTTCACGACCATCTTCAAGGCGTACACCGGCTGAGCACGAGAGCCACCCGACCGCCGAAAGGCCGTGACGGCCTCCTTGCCGACGTCCCCCTTCGTCCCGGCAAGGAGGCCTTCATGGCTCACCAGCGATCGACGTGCAGGACCTCCTCCAGCGGCTGCCGCGCCGCCGGCTTGAACGTCTCGCCCGTGTAGAACGCCGTCGGGATCAGGGCCGCCTGGTGCACGTTCTTCGGCAGCCCCAGTACCTCCGCCGCCTCCTGCTCGTACTTCAGGTGCAGCGTCGTCCACGCCGTGCCCAGCGTCACCGAACGGGCGGCCAGCATGAAGCTCCACACCGCGGGCAGCAGGGACGCCCACATGCCCGCCTGGTTGCCCGCCGGCAGCTCGTCCGACGCCGTCTCCAGGCAGGGGATCACCAGGACCGGGACGTCGCCCATCTTGTCGGCCAGGTACGCGACGCTGGAGCCGACCCGCTGCTGCACCGGCGCCCGCTCGGGGTCGTCCGCGAACAGCTTGCCCGCCGCGTTGCCCGATTCCAGGTACTCGTTGCAGGCGCGGCCGTAGATCGAGCCGAGCGCCGCCCGCTGGTCCGCGTCGGTGACGACCAGCCACTGCCAGCGCTGGGTGTTCGAGCCGCTCGGTGCCTGCAACGCCACCTGTATGCAGTGCTTCACCAGGTCGATCGGCACCGGCCGGTCGAGGTCGAGCCGTTTGCGGACCGTCCTGGTCGTCGTCAGGAGCTCTTCGGGCGTCATCATCGGCCCATCATGCCGGGCCTACCAGCGATCGTGCACCAGCGGCCGGATGAGCTCCTCGTACGTCGCGCGGACCCCGGCCGCCGCTTCCTCGGGCAACGGCGCCAGCGCGGCCGCCGCGGTGTTCGCCGTGGCCTGCGAAGCGTTGCGCGCGCCCGGGATGACCGTGCTCAGGCCCGGCTGGTCGAGGATCCAGCGCAGCGCGAACTGCGCCAGCGTCTGCCCTTCCGGGACCAGCCCGCGCAGCCGCTCGACGGCCTCCAGCCCGACGTCGTAGGGCACGCCGGCGAAGGTCTCGCCGACGTCGAAGGCTTCACCGTTCCGGTTGAAGTTCCGGTGGTCGTCCGCGGCGAACGTCGTGCTCGCCGTGTAGCGCCCGGACAACAGCCCGGACGCCAGCGGCACCCGCGCGATGATCCCGGCGCCCGCGTCCGACGCCGCCGGCAGCACCCGCTCCAGCGGCTTGAGCCGCAGGCAGTTGAGGATGATCTGCACCGACGCGACGTTCGGCCGCGCCAGCGCGGCCAGCGCCTCGTCGCAGGTCTCGACGCTCACGCCGTATGCCTTGATCCGGCCCTCGTCGACCATCGCGTCGAGGGCGTCGTAAACGGCGTCCGTGGAGTACACCGGCGTCGGCGGGCAGTGCAGCTGGACCAGGTCCAGGGTGTCCATGCCCAGGTTGCGGCGCGACCGGTCGTTCCACTCGCGGAAGTGCGCGGCGACGTAGTTCTCCGGCACCTGCTCGACCCGGCGGCCCATCTTGGTCGCCACGAAGACGTCCGGGTGGTCCGCGCGGAAGCGGCCGACCAGCCGCTCGCTGCGGCCGTCGCCGTAGACGTCCGCGGTGTCGAAGAAGGTGACGCCCGCGTCGGCCGCCGCGTGCAGCACGGCGAGGGCGTCGTTCTCGTCGACCTCGCCCCAGTCCGCGCCGAGCTGCCAGCAGCCGAGCCCGACGACCGAGACCTCACGGCCGAGACGGGTGATCTTCCGGTTCTCCATGCCGCGATCCAAGCACACCTATGATCGGCCGTCATGGCCATGACTTCGGGTCCGGACGGGCTGGGGACCCGGCTGCGGCACGTCCTCGAGCTGCTCGACGGCGACGTCGCGACGTTCCTCGCCGACCTCGGCGTCGAGGACTACCGGCCGCGGTACTCGGCGGTCGTCCGCGCGCTGCTGGCGAAGGGGCCGCTGGCCATCCGCGACCTCGCCGCCGAGATGCGCGTGACGCACTCGGCGGCCAGCCAGACCGTCGCGCAGATGAGCCGAGCCGGCCTGGTCGTCCTCGAACCCGGCGCCGACGCGCGGCAGCGGATCGTCTCGCTCACGCCGAAGACCCGCGACCTGCTGCCCGTGCTGGAGGGGGAGTGGACCGCGACGAACGAAGCGTGGGACACGCTCGAAGCCGAGCTGCCGTATTCGCTGCGCGCCCTGCTGGACGAGATCGTCGACGCGCTCGACCGCAAGCCGTTCCGGCAGCGGATCGGGGAGACCGAAGCCGCCCGCGAACTGCTGTGATGCCCTAGGAGACTTCCGGGATCCGGAAGACCGCCCAGACGTACTTGCCGCCGTCACAGCGCTCGAAGCCCCAGTCCTCGGACAGCGCCTGGACCAGCACGAGCCCGCGGCTGCGGGCCTTGGCCGGCGACGGCGCCCGCAGCTCGGGCAGCCTCCGGCCGACGTCGTACACCCGCAGCGTCAGCCGGCCGTCGGTGTAATCCAGCTCCATCCGCTCCGGGCGCTCGCCGTGCTCGAAGGCGTTGGTGACCAGCTCCGAAGCCGCCAGCAGGACGTCGTCCAGCTGCGCTTCGCACAGGCCGAAGCCGAGCATGGCCGTGCGGACCTCGCGGCGGGCCAGCGCCGGGGCGGTGACATCGGCCGGGAGAAGCACCGTCAGCGGGGCAGCCTGCACAGCCATGCGCTGCGGCATCTTGGACGTCGTCATCGGGTCCCCCTCCCAGTGAGTTTCGGTACTGTCCGCGAAGTACCCAAGCTCGCGAACAGCTAATCAGGTGCCGTCGGCCAGCTCGGATTCGTCCAGGCCCGAACGCAGCTTCTTCAAGGTCGCAGCCAGCAACCGCGACACCTGCATCTGGGAGACCCCGACGCGGCGCGCGATGTCCGACTGGCTCATCCCCGAGCCGAACCGCAGCGCCACGATCTTGCGCTCCCGGTCCGGCAGGCTCTCCAGCATCGGCCGCAGCGCCTCCCGCAGCTCGGCCTGGCCCAGCTCGGCGTCCGGCGCCCCGAACCGCGTGTGCGCCGCGTTCTCCAGCAAGTGGTCGAGCGACGCGCCGTAGCGGCCCTGACCGGCGCGAAGGCCCTCGTAGACGTCCTCGATGGGCACCCCCAGCCGGGACGCGATCTCACTCGGCCGCGGCGCGCGCGAGAGCTGCACGGTGAGTTCTTCGCGCGTGGCCGAGATGTTCGCGTTCAGCTCCTTGAGCCGCCGCGGCACCCGCACCGACCAGCTGTTGTCCCGGAAGTGGTGCCGCAGCTCGCCGGAGATCGTCGGCACCGCGAACGCCAGGAAGTCCGTGCCCTGCGCCGGATCGAACCGGTCGACGGCGTGGATCAGCCCGACCGTGGCGATCTGGACCAGGTCCTCCATCGCTTCGTCGCGGTTGCGGAACTTGCGCGCCAGGTTCCGCGCCAGTTCGAGGTGGTTCCGCACCAGGGTGTCCCGGATGCGCTCCCGTTGCGGGGAGTCCGCCGGCAGACCGGCGAGTTGGGTGAACAGCGCACCGACGTCGAGGTCGTTCCCGCTGCTCCCGGCGGGATCGGTCACGAGCCGGCCGCCTGGCTCTCCCGGACGAGGTCGACCCGGGACAGGTAGCGCCCGTCCTCGGGGGTCACGGTGCGCTCGGCCGACGTCGCGAGCGCCGTCAGCAGCTGCCAGGACAGTCCGGTGTCGTCGCCGTGTTCGGGCGAATCCGACAGGACGGACACCGAGACCTCGATGCGCGGCCCGCGCCACGAGAAGACACAGGTGAGCTTGCCGTCCGCACTGGCGGGGAGCAGCAGCGAGCAGGCCTCGTCCACCGCCATCCGCAGGTCCTCGACGGCGTCGAGGTCGAAGTCCTGGCGCATCGCGATGTCGGCCACGATGGTCCGCAGCGTCGGCACGACGTGCGGGATCGCGGCCGTCCGCACCTCGATGACCTGTGCGCCCTCCGGCACGAGCGGGGCGTTGTCCTCCACGTTTGTTCCTTTCTCCGCACTCGCGCTGGGTGACTGGCGGTGTCCCTCACGCCCGGTCAGCGAGATGCCCGTGGGGTGAGCAAACCAAACCCGGGTTTGATCCGCTCCACCGGCGGGCACATAGCGGTCGACGTGCTGATCCTGGGAAAGGCAGGGACGAGATGGCTGACGTGAGCCGGCTGCCCAATGTGGTTGCTGAAGAGTGGGAATGGCAGCTGAACGGCTCTTGCCGGGGTGCCGACAGCAGCCTCTTCTTCCACACGGACAACGAGCGGGGTTCGGCGCGGGAGCGGCGTGAGGCGCGGGCGAAGGCCATCTGCCAGGCCTGCCCGGTGCTGGCCCAGTGCCGTGCGCACGCGATGACCGTACAGGAGCCCTACGGCATCTGGGGTGGCCTCGGTGAGATCGAACGGCGGCAGCTGTTCCTCCGTCAGCGCAGGGCGGCCAGGAAGGCCGTCGGTGCGCACTGAAGAAGGCTCCCGGCAGCACGCTGAACAGGCAGGATCGGATCGCACGTGAGCACTCCGCGCGAAAGGGTGGCGGCCGTGGCGGGCTCGGTCGCTCACTGGGTTAGGGTTGGCCCCGGAGTTGCCTTGACCGTGTCCGGTGCGGGGTCGATCCTCGCGTTGCGCCGGGGTCCTGCCCCGGGCCGTGGAAGGCACGGTGACACGGTTGCCGCTTGAGACAACAGGCGCGTACCCGGCGCAGGAGCAGCGCCTGACGAGGAGAAACTGCATGCCCGCAGCCGACCAGAACGCCACCCCGCCCGGGTTCGGCATCACGCTGGACACCGAAGCGACGGAGCCCCGGGTGGTGGTCACCGGCGAGCTCGACCTGCTCACCAGTCCGCAGCTGCAGGAGGCCTTGGCCGGCCTGATCGCGGACAAGCGTGCGCAGCGGGTCGTGGCCGATCTGACCGGGGTGACCTTCTTCGATTCCTCCGCGCTGAACGTGGTGCTCCGCGCCCAGCGCCAGGCCGGCGAGCAGGACGTCCAGCTCGCGGTGGTCCCGAGCCCGGCGGTCAGCCGGGTGATCGAGCTCACCGGCGTGGCCGAACACCTGAGCGTGTCGGAGGACCCGCAAGCCTGATCCCCCGCTACGGTCCTGCGGACTGATCGGTTCGCGGACTCTGGGGGCGGCACGATGATGGGGCGCACGCATGCCCTGACCGGGTGGTGCGCGGGACTGGCCATCGCGCCCGCGGTCGGCGCGGGTTCGGTGCACCAAGCGGTGATCTTCGCCGCGACGACGGCGGGTTTCGCCCTGCTGCCCGACCTGGATCACCCCGGCGCCAGCGCGTCCCGCCTGCTGGGCTGGTTGACCGGCGCCCTTTCGTGGGTGCTGCGCCGCGTCTCGGCGGGCATCTACGCCCTGACGAAGGGTCCCCGCGACGAGAACGTCACGGGCAAGCACCGCCACCTCTCCCACACGGTCCTGTTCGCGGCCGGCCTCGGCGCGCTGACGTCGTGGGCCACCGAAACGGGCGGCCCGTGGGCCGTCGTCGGCGTGGTGATCTTCGGGTTGATGCTGGCGGAAGGCGCACTGGGCGACTGGCTGCTGCCGGTGAGCGGCGCGGCGGTGGCGTGGTGGTTCTTCACCGCCCCACCGGATCGCGCGGGCGAGCTGGAGTCGATCACCGGCTGGCTGGGCATCGCGGTGGCGGCGGGCTGCCTGACCCACTGCCTCGGCGACGCCCTGACGGAGGCCGGCTGCCCGTTCCTGTTCCCGGTGCCCATCGCGGGCGAGACCTGGTACGAGATCCGGCCCCCGCGCGCCCTGCGTTTCCGGACGGGCAAGAAGGTCGAGAAGCGGCTGATCTTCCCGGTGTTCGCGCTGGCGGGCGTGCTGCTGATCCCCGGGGTGTGGCAGTACACGAGCAGCACGTTCCAGCGGCTGTTCATCCCGCCGACGAGCCAGCAGGCGACGACTCCCTGACGACGTAAGCCGAAGTCCGTGAATGTCGCATTGAGGGACTCTAAGTCCCTCAATGCGACATTCACGGACTCGGTCGGCGCCTGGTTCGGTCGGCCCGGGTGCGGCCAGGCTGGTCAGCGCTGCCGGACTGCGGTCGGCCGGGTGGTCACGAGTCAGCAGGCGACGACTCCCTGAACCGGCGGATCCGCTCCGCCGACGCGGCGGTGTCCGCGTAGTCGCGGGAGTACGTGATCCGGCCGCCGTCGACCGTCATGACCATCACGTACGTCGAGACGAAGGTCTCGCCGCCCATTTCCTGGTGCAGGTCGAACTCCGCCACCAGCACCGCCGGGTCGGACGTCTCGTGCACGATCACGTTGTCCGCCTTGACGATCCGCCGGACCGCGGCCGCGGCCCGGAACCGGCGGCGTAGCTCCTCGCGGCCCTTCGTGAAGCGCTCGACCCCGGCCGGGGTGAAGGGCATCTCGATCACGACGTCCTCGGCGTACAGATCGGCGAGGTCGTCCCAGCGGTTCTCGATGGACGCTGCCAGGAACGCGTCGAACACGGCCCGCGCCGCCGAGGACGCGCCCGCGACGTTCGGGTAGTCGCGGTACGAGGTGATCTCGCCGTCCACCACCGTCACGATGCCCACCGACGACGGGAACCGGAACGTGCGGCCGACGGCGACCAGCTCCAGCACGAAGCCCGTCGCCGACGAAGTCACGGTGACCTCGGTCTTCTCCAAGCCCAGCGCGCGACCGCGGACGCCGCCCGCGGTCAGGGCCGCCAGGATCGCGTCGCGGCCCTCGATGCGTTCGGACCGGAACGGCAGCTCGTAGACGGCGTCTTCGGCGAAGACGTCCGAGAGCGCCGAGGCGTCGACCGTCTCCATGGCGTGGCGGACGACTTCGACGATTTCGGGCACGGTACGTGGCATCGGAATTCTCCTGGGAGGATGGGCGTTGAATCGGAACGGTGCACCCGCTTACGACAATACGGAGCCATCGTTCCGTTTGTCAACGAGGAGGATCTTGATGGAGAAAACCGGCCTGCGCGCGGACGCGCGGCGCAACCGGGCGAAGGTCCTGGCTGCCGCCGAAGAGGCGTTCGCCGCCGAGGGGCTGGCGGTGCCCCTCGACGACATCGCGCGGCTGGCCGGGGTCGGGGCCGGCACCGTCTACCGGCACTTCCCCAGCAAGGAAGCGCTCTTCCAGGCCGTCGTCCTCGAACGCATCGACCAGTTCGCCGAGGAGGCGCGCGCGCTCGCCGCCGCCGACGACCCCGGCGAGGTGTTCTTCGACTACTTCGCCCGCGTCATCACGCAGGCCTCGCTCAACCGCGCCCTCTGCGACGCCCTCACCGAGTCCACCGGCACCGGCTTCAAGGCCGACGCGGGTGACGACTTCCGCGTCGCCTTCGCAGTCCTGCTCGAACGCGCCCAGGCCGCCGGTGCCGTCCGCGCGGACATCGACGGGGACGACCTGCGCGCGCTCATCGTCGGCTGCCTGGCCGTCGAGCGGTATTCGCCGGGGAGCGCGCACCTGGTCCGCGTGGTCGTCGACGGCCTCAGGACGCCATGACCGGCAGGTCGCGCAGCTTCCGCAGCGGCACCAGGAGCACGACCGACACGAGGATCCCGGCGGCCGCGACGTGCAGCGTGGCCCGCATGCCGAGCAGTCCCGCCAGTCCGCCGCCGGCGAGGCTGCCGAGCGGGATGACGCCGGAGATCAGCGTGCGGGTGATCGAGTTGACCCGGCCCAGCAGCTCCGGCGGCGTGATCGCCTGCTGGAAGCTGGTGCCGAAGACGCTCTTGACGATCACGCCGTAACTCGCGCAGAACCCGGCGACGACGTAGCACCCGAGCGCCCAGCCGCGATCCGTGAACGGGTAGAGCTGGTACGCCAGGCCGAACAGCAGAGAGCCGCTCAAGAAGGCGCGCACCGCGCCGACGCCGTCGCCGAGCCGGCGCGCGGTGAGCCCCGCCGCGAGCGCGCCGGTCAGCGAGGACGTGCTGAGCAGGCCGATCACCCAGGGCGCGAGGCCGACCTCGCGGCTGAGGAAGACGATCACGATGGCCAGGTGCATCGACTGGAAGAAGCTCGTGAACGCGTAGTACGCGCTGATGGCCCGCAGGATCGGGTGGCCGCGGACCACCCGGAGGCCTTCGCCGATCTCGCGCAGCAGGTGCCGCTCCCGGGGCTCCGGCCGCACGTCGGGCGTCTTGATCCGGCGCAGCCAGAGCGCTGACCACAGGTAGCTGAGGGCGTCGGCGGCCAGTGCCGTCGCGTTGCCCAGGACCTGCACGATGAACCCGGCCGCGCTCGGGCCCGCCACCGCGGCCATCGACAGGTTCGTCGCGAGCCGGGCGTTGGCGTCCGGCAGCTGCTCGCGCGTCACCAGCCGCGGCAGGTACGTCTGGTGGGCGATGTCGAAGAACATCGTCAGGAAGCCGACGCCGAAGACGACCGCCAGCAGCTGCGGCAGCCCGAGGACGCCGAACAGCGCCGCGACCGGGATCGAGCCGATCAGCGCGGCCCGGCCGAAGTCCGCGGCGATCAGCACCGGGCGGTGGCGCACGCGGTCGCACCAGGCGCCGGCCTGCAGGCCGAGCACCAGGTAGGGGAGGGTCTCGGCGGTCCGCAGCAGCGAGACCTCGAAGACCGACGCGCCGAGCACGGTGGTCGCGAGCAGCGGCACGGCCAGTACGTCGATCCGGCTGCCGAGCTGGCTCACCAGGTCGGCCAGCCACAGTCGCCGGAAATCCCGGTTCTTCAACGCCCCCATGATCGTGAACCTGGCACATGAGCGCATCGGATGCAAGAAAGTTGAGTCAAATACGCTCAATGCGAACAGTGTGTAACAAGAGCTAAGATCGACGCGAGTTTCCTCGTACCTGCGCTTCGCGTTGCGAGGGGGTGCCCGGATGTCCACCCGACCCAGCTGGGGCTCCGCCGTCGTGATCGGGCTGGCGGGCTTCGCCACCGGACTGCTGGTGGCCGCACTGCTCGTCGCGGGCCGCCCGGCCTCGCGGCCCGCCGAGTTCAGCCAGCCGACGCCGACGTCGTCCGCTCCCGTCCGGCCCGTCACCGTCACGGCTCCCGCGCCACCGGCGTCGACGGTCACCGCCGTCGAAACCGCGCCGCCGACCACGTCGACCAGCCTCGTCGAGGTGACGGTGGCGCCGACGCCGTCGACGACCACCCCCACCCCGACGTCGACCTCGCTGGTGGTCACAACGAGCCAGGACTGAGCGCTAACCGACGTCGCGGCGGCGCCAGCCCGCCAGCCCCGCGCCCAGCGCGACGGCCGCGACCACCAGGAGCCAGACCAACGGCGTCGCCACGAACGCGTGGCCCGGGATCTTCGGCGGGTGCTGGAACGGCGAGACGTCCAGCGCGCCCTGCGGCAGGTCGAGGATCGGGCCGAGCAGGCTGATCAGCAGGGCCAGCGCGCCGACGCCCCAGGCCGCGGCCGAGTAGGCCGGCAGCAGGCCGAAGATCGTCACCGCCAGCGCGATCACCACCCACGTCGCGGGCAGCTGGACCAGCATCCCGCTCAGCATGTCGCCGACCGAGCCGCCGACGTCGTGGGTGCGCAGGCCGTTGGCCAGCCCCAGGAACAGGCCGCCGGCCAGCAGGAGCAGCGCCGTGCCGAAGAAGGCGAACAGCAGGTGGCCCGCGGCCCAGCGCAGCCGGCCGACGCTGGTCGCCAGCACCGGTTCGAGCCGGATCGCCGTCTCCTCGCCGCGCATCCTCAGTACCGCCTGGATGCCGTACAGCGACGCGACCATGGCGAACATGCCGGCCATCGTGGCGAGGAACGCCTGCGTGAGGCTGTGCGCGCCGCCGAGCCGTTCCATGATCTGCAGCGCCTGCGGGCTCGAGCCGACCAGGCCGCCGATGCCGCTGGCGATCGAGCCGAACACCGCGCCGACGACGGCCATCCCGATCGTCCAGCCGAGCAGCGGGCCGCGGTGCAGCCGCCACGCCAGCGCGAGCGGGGACCGCAGGCTCGCGGCCGCGCGCGGCGGGCCCGGCCGCGGCGGCAGGATGCCGACCCCGACGTCACGGCGGGGGAGCAGCCAGTACGCCGCCGCGCCGATCACCATGGCCAGCGCCACCGGCAGCAGCAGCACCCACCAGCGTTCGACGGCGAACGCGCGGATCTGCTGCACCCAGCCGATCGGCGAGAGCCACGACAGCCAGCGAGCGTCCACAGTGGAGTCACCGGCGCCGCGCAGCAGGAACGCGGCGCCGACCACGGCCGTGCCGATCCCGTTGGCCGTGCGCGAGTACTCGGCGAGCTGGACGGCGACCGCCGCGACGGCGGTGAACACCAGCCCGGCCAGCGCGATCGACGCGCCGAAGGCGAGCGAACCGGCCGCGGGCAGGCCCGCGCCGATCATCGAGCCGACCTGGATCAGGCCGATCAGCACGCTCGCCCCGGCGGACACCAGCACGCCGGCGGTCAGCGCCGCGTACCGGCCGACGACCGCGGACGCGAGCAGCTCGGCACGCCCGGTGTCCTCCTCGGCGCGGGTGTGCCGGGTGACGGTGAAGACCGCCATCAGCCCGATCAGCAGCGCCAGGAACCCGCACATGCGCCAGGCGATGAACCCGCCGGCGGTGGTCAGGTCGAACGGCGGCCCGTAGAGCAGCGCGTACGACGGGTTGGCGGTCGCGCCCGCCTGCAGGCCGGCCCGGTCGGCGGCCGTCGGGTAGAACTGCGCGAACGTCTTGACGGTGCTGGCCGGGACGATGCTCAGCAGCACGATCCAGATCGGCAGGATCACGCGGTCGCGGCGCAGCGCGAGGCGCGTCAGGTGCCAGGTGCCGGCCAGTTCGTGCGCGGGCGCGGTCTCGGCTTCGCGGGAGAGGGTCGCGGTCATTTCGCGCTCGCCTCGGTGGTGTAGTGGCGCAGGAACAGCTCTTCCAGCGTCGGCGGCTGGCTGACCAGGCTCCGCACGCCGACCTGGGTCAGCTGGCGCAGCGCTTCGTCGAGCGAGCGGGTTTCGACGTCGAACCGGACGCGGTTGCCGTCGACCTTCAGGTCGTGGACGTTCTCCAGCTTCGCCAGCCCGTTGGGCGGCCCGGCCAGCTCGGCGGTGATCGACGTCCGGGTCAGGTGCCGCAGCTCGGCGAGCGTGCCCGACTCGACCGTGCGGCCGTTGCGGATGATGCTGACCTTGTCGCAGAGCGCCTCGACCTCGGCGAGGATGTGGCTGGAGAGCAGCACGGTGCGGCCCTGTTCGCGCTCTTCCTGGATGGCGTACTGGAACGTCGCCTCCATCAGCGGGTCGAGGCCGGACGTCGGCTCGTCGAGGATCAGCAGGTCGACCCGGGACGCCAGCGCGGCGACGATGGCCACCTTCTGCCGGTTGCCCTTGGAGTACGTCCGCCCCTTCTTCTTCGGGTCGAGGTCGAACCGCTCGACGAGGTCGGCGCGGCGCTTCTCGTCGAGCCCGCCGCGCAGCCGGCCGAGCAGGTCGATCACCTCGCCGCCGGAGAGGTTGGGCCAGAGGTTGACGTCGCCGGGCACGTAGGCCAGGCGGCGGTGCAGGCTCGCCGCGTCCTTCCAGGGGTCGCCGCCGAGCAGCCGGACGTCCCCCGAATCCGCGTGGAGCAGACCCAGCAGGACCCGGACGGTGGTCGACTTCCCGGCGCCGTTCGGGCCGAGAAAACCGTGTACTTCCCCAGTAGGTACCTGCAGATCGAGGCCGTCCAAGGCCTTGGTCCGGCCGAACGACTTGTGCAAGCCGGAGATCGCGATGGCATTTTCCATGCTTCGGAAGCTACACTGATTTCACGAAGTTGTGAAGTTAAGAAAATGTCTGGATGGAGTGATCTTGACGGACCGGTACGGGAGGATGGGCCGATGACGACGCCTGACACGAAGAGAGATGAAGACGCCGTCCGCCGGTACGTCGAGAGCCTCGCGCTCGTCCTTTCGCAGATCGGGATGCAGCGCATGTCCGCGCGGGTGTTCGCGGCCCTGATGACCACCGACGAAGGCCGGCTGACCGCGGCCGACCTGGCCTCGCAGCTGTCGGTCAGCCCGGCGGCCGTCTCCGGCGCCGTGCGGTTCCTCGAGCAGATCGGCCTGGTCGCCAAGGAGCGCGAGCCCGGCGAGCGCCGTGACCACTACCGCCTCTTCGACGACCTCTGGTACGCCACGTTCCTCAAGCGCGACCGCATGATCATCATGTGGCGGGACGCCGCCGAGAACGGCATCGAGGCCCTCGGCGAGGGCTCACCCGCCGGCGAACGGCTCGCCGAGATGCGGGACTTCCTGTCGTTCATGCTCGAAGAGCTCAACGGCATGTACGAGCGCTGGCACAAGCTCCGCGAAGCGAAGAACGGCGCCAACTAACGTCGAGGCGTGATCCTCCTTCTCGCCGCTCAAGCCCTGTACGTCAAACGGACAACGCCACGGCTGCCTGGCGCCGCCGGGCCGGCCGAGGGCCTCGTCGACGGCCCCGGTGAGCCCTTCCGGCTGGCCGTGCTCGGCGAATCCACTGTGGACGGCGTCGGTGCGGCCACCCACGAAGAAGCGCTGACCGGCTGCCTCGCCCGTGAACTCGCGAAGGACGGCCGGGCCGTGCGCTGGCAGGCCGTCGGCCGGACCGGGGCCAACGCCCGGACCGTGCGCGCCGAGCTGGCGCCGGAGGTACGGCCTGCCGACCTCGTCGTGGTCGCGCTCGGCGTCAACGACACGATCGAGCTGCGGACCGCCGCGGGTTACCGCCGTGACCTGCTGGCCCTGGTCGTCGACCTGCGACGCCGGCTCGGCCCGGTCGACGTCGTCCTCGCCGGGGTGCCGCCGATGTCCCGGTTCCCGTCACTCCCGCGGCCGCTACGGGACGTCCTCGCCGCCCGGTCCACCGCGCTCGACGCGGCGGCGGCCGCCGTGGCGCGCGGCCCCGGCGTCACCCACGTGCCGATGGCTCCCGACCTCCTCGACCCCGCGGCCTTCGCGTCGGACCGGTTCCACCCCGGCCCGGCGGGTTACGCCCGATGGGCACAAACGCTTGCCGCCGCACTCTCGGTGATCAAGTAGCCGCGTTCCGTCGAGCTTCGAAAAAACTTCGGCATTCGTGTATCTGGGGGTCCCCCCACTGCGTCCTGTGGAGCAGCCAAGCACGGAGATCGGATCGGGCAGGGGGTTGCCGGGTTCGGAGGAAAACGCGGTGGCCGGGAGCCGAGGGGGCCCCCGGACACCGTCGGCCGGGTGCCCTTCGGGGGAGGGGTCATCCGGCGGGGCCCGTTGGGGAGCGGGCCCGTGAGGGAGGGGAGTACCGGTCGGCGCGCGTCCACGCGTCGGCCGGTACCTCCCACGAAGCCGTTGACCGAGAGCGACCGACGAACTAAGAGACTTGATGTATCCCAGATCCACCTGCACGCTCCTTCCCCCCGAAGGACCCGCGATACTGCCGAAGCCGACTCGAAGACGTTTCCGAAGAGGGGCAGATACGGTGACCGACGTGCAAACCGCAGAGGTTGATCCTCCTTGGGAGGGCCTGACCGGCGCCGAGCTGCATGCCGCCTGCATGCACGCGGCCAGAGAAGGCGACCGTCAGGCGATGGCCCGCCTGGTCGACGAGCTCACCCCGCTCGTCTGGCACGTGGCCCGGGCGAACGGGCTCGACCGCTCGGTCGCCGAGGACGTCGTCCAGACCGTGTGGCTCGCGCTCTTCAGCCAGCTCGGGAAGCTGCGTGATCCCAAGGCCCTCGCCGCCTGGTTGATCACCACGACCCGGCGTGAGGCCACCCACCCCCACGGCCGCCGCATGCAACCCGTCCCGCTGAGCGACGAGGTGGCCGAAGCCATGCCCAGCACCCAACCGGCTCCCGAAGACGAAGCCGTCCGCGCCGACCGCGACCGCCGGGTCTGGCGCGCCTTCGTCCGGCTGCCCCACCGCTGTCAGGAGTTGCTCCGGCTGACCGTTCTCGCGGGCCGCGCGGAGTACCAGCTCGTCGCCGAAGCGTTGCGGATGCCGCGCGGCAGCGTCGGACCGACCAGAGGGCGCTGCCTCGACCAGATGCGCGATCTCCTCGCCAGTGAAGGGGGCAGCCGATGAACGAAGTCGGGGCACCGGGAGGCACGGCCTCCGCGGACGACGAAATCCTGCTGGCCGACATCGGCCGCCTGCTCGACGAGCTCGATCCCGTGCCGGACGACCTGGTGCAGCGGGTCCAGTTCGCGCTCGCGCTGGAGGACCTCGACGTCGAGGTCGCCCGCTGGGAACGGCTCGACACCCTGGCCGGCGTGCGCGGCAGTGGTACCGGCACGATCACCTTCACCGTCAGCGACCTGACCGTGATGATCAACCTGACCAAGATCGGCAAGCAGCACCGCATCGACGGCTGGCTGGTGCCGGCCGGGCAGTACGGCGTCGAGGTGCGGGTCGCCGAGCACGGGACGACGTCCACGACCGCCGACGAAGGCGGCCGGTTCGTGCTCGACAACGTGCCCCGCGGGACCACGCAGATCCTGGTGCACCTGGGTGACGTGACGTGCCGCCGGACCGTTGTCACGCCAACCGTGGTGCTTTAGCGATCAGCCCAGGAAGTCGGCGAGGGGGACGGGCGTGAGCCCGTCCTTCTTCGCCTGCTCGACGAACGCCGTGTAGTCCTCTTTGAAGGTCTTCCGGAAGTGCATCAGCACGATGTCGCCCGGCTTCAGCTTGTCGCCGGCCTGGAACTGGACGTGCCCGTCGTTGACCGCGGCCGTCCACAGCACCGCGACGCGCATCCCGCACGCGGCCGCCGCGCGCAGCGTGGTGTGGTCGTAGTTGCCGAACGGCGGCCGGAAGATCGACGGCCGCACGCCGAGACCCTTCTGGAAGTCGTCGGCGTCGTCGCAGATCTCCTTGCGCTGGAACTCGAACGGCTTGCCCTTGAGGTTCGGGTGGTCGACCGTGTGGTCGCCGAGCGTCGCGCCGGTCGCGTCGAGGATCTGCTTGAAGTAGGCCTCGTGGCCCTTCACGTACTTCTGGTTCAGGAACAGCACCGGGTGCGTGCCGGACTGCTGCATCAGCTTGAGCGCGTCCGGGTCCTTGACCGCGCCGTCGTCCATCGTGAGGAAGACGTACGGCTTGTCCGTGGTGATCTTGCGGACGACCTGGACCTCGCCGTTCGCCACGGCGGGCGCCTTCTGCTGCACGGTGCCGAACGCGTACGGCCCGGGCGGCGTCGTGCCGGCGCGGCCGCCGGGGGCCGGGTTCGGCTGGCTCGGCTCGGGCGGCGCCGGCTGGGCGCTCGAACACGCCGTGAGGGCCAAGACCGCCGCGGCCACCACCGCTGTCACTCGTCCGTGTCGCTTCTTGCTGAACATCCCCACGTCCCCCTTCCGAGCGGTAGTCGAGGACTACCCGAAAGGGTGACGCGGGGGTGGGGCGCGGAGTTGCGTCAGAACGATCTTGTGTGGCCTGGGGCACCCAGGTCAGTGCCCGGTTTCGGCCGCCTTGACCAGCTTCGCCGAGAACAGCCGGATGGCGCTCTTGAGACCGGCGGCCACGATCGGGCCGCTGCCGCGCACGGGCTCGGTGAACGAGCCGGTCCAGCGCAGGTGCGTGCCGCCGTCGACGGTCGGGGTGAAGAACACCTCGGCCCGGTAGTCCTTGATCGGGTTGGGCCCGAAGAACGTGTAGACGTGCCGGCGGTCCTGCTCGTACTCGACCGTCTCCTCCTTGATCAGCACCGGCCACAGGCC
Organism: Amycolatopsis sp. NPDC088138; assembly: GCF_044741685.1. Lineage (NCBI taxonomy): Bacteria > Bacillati > Actinomycetota > Actinomycetes > Pseudonocardiales > Pseudonocardiaceae > Amycolatopsis > Amycolatopsis sp. NPDC088138. The sequence continues at coordinate 902,799 of NZ_JBIUTB010000003.1, read as the reverse complement.
GACCGCGCGGACGGCGCCGACGCCGTTCGGCTCCTCGGTGCCCTGCCGGACCCAGCTCGCCTGGATGATCAGTGGTTTTCCCCACTCCGCCCAGCGCGGGCCGTCGGCTTCGCGCGCGAACAACGCCGACGGCGGCGCGGTGCTCGTGCGGTTGACCTCGAAGGAGTACTTGCGGCCCACCGGAACCTCCCACGTTGTTGACAGGTTGATAATTAAGCGTTCCCGGCAGCGTAGGTCAAGATGGGGGCGTGAGCACGCCGCGCCCCGACATCGCCGCGCCGCACTGGCTGGTCCAGCTGTTGCGGAGCAAGCCGGTCCCGGTGCCCTGGAACATGGTCGCCCGGGCCGTGATCGCGCTCGCCGTCCCGCTGGCCGTGGGCTACGCGATGGGCGACATCGCCGTGGGCGCCCTGATCTCCACCGGTGCCCTGCCCGCCGTCCTGTCCGAGTCGGCGGGCCCGTACCGCTACCGCGCGCGACGCCTCGGCGGCGCGACGCTCGCCGCGACCGCCGGCTACGTCGTCGGCCTGCTCACCGGCGGCACGCCCGCGCTGTCCGTGCCCGCGGTGATCCTGGTCGCCGCGGTGTCCGCGCTGATCAGCGCGGCCGGCAGCAACGCCTCGGTCGCCGGGCTGCAGATGTTCGTGTTCTGCGTGCTCGGCACCGGCCAGCACGCGACCGGCGTGCGCGTCGAGATCCTGCTCGGCTACTTCTGCATCGGCGCGGTCTGGAGCCTGCTGGTCGCGCTCGTCACCTGGACGGTCCGCGCGACCAGCGCCGAGCGCAGCGCCGTCGCGCACGTCTACGTCGAGCTGGCCGCGATGCTCTCGGCGACCGACGAGGCCGTCTCGCGGGTGGCCCGCCACCGGCTGACCACGGCCATGAACACCGCCTACGACCAGCTGCTCACCGCGCGCTCGTGGCTGTCCGGCCGCGACGCCGCGTACCGCCAGCTGCTCAACCTGCTCTCGGCGACGACCCCCGCGGTCGAGGCGTCGGTGGCGATGGTCAACGCCGGGCGTCGCGTGTCCGGCGACGTCATCGACCACTTCGTCGCGCTGTCGGCGGCCGTGCTGGCGAGCCAGCCGCTGCCCGAACCGCCACCGGAACCCGACGACGACGCCGACCCGCTGCGGGCCGCGCTGTACGCCGGGCTGGTCCGGATCGGGAAGGGTGACGACCGGAAGCGCCGCGAGCCGACCCCCTGGTACCGGCGCCTGCGCACGTGGGCGGGCTCGCTCGCGTCCGGCCCGCTGACCTGGATCGCCGCGGCCCGGCTGACGCTGTGCGTCGCGATCGCCGAGGTCGTCGGGCTGCTCGTGCCGCTGGAACGCTCGTACTGGATCACCCTGACCGTCGGGATCGTGCTCAAGCCGGACTTCGGCTCGGTCTTCGGCCGCGCGGTGCTGCGCGGGATCGGCACGGTCGTCGGCGTCGGGATCGGTGCCGTGGTGCTCGCCGCGGGCGGGCGCGGCTGGATCCTGGTGGCGCTGATCGCGATCTTCGCCGGCGGCGTCGCGGTCGGGAAGGTGCGCAACTACGGCATCCTCAGCGCGTTCGTGACGCCGTTGATCATCCTGCAGATGGACCTGGCGAACACCGGGAGCTGGGACGTCGTCGTCGCGCGGCTGGTCGACACGGTGCTGGGCTGCGTGATCGTCCTGGTCTTCGGGTACCTGCTGTGGCCCGGCAGCCGCCGTCCCCAGGTCGGCGGCCGGCTGGCCGACGGGCTGGACGCCGTCGCGAAGTACGTCGAGTGCGCGCTGGTCGAGGCGTCTTCGGGGGACGCGCGGCTGGCGCGGTCCCGGGCCCGGCGCGGTGCCTACCGGTCGCTGGCCGACCTGCGGACGGCGTTCCAGCAGGTGGTCGTCGAGCCGTCGGCCAACGGCCGCCAGGCGGTGGCGTGGTGGCCGGTCATCGCCGCGCAGGAACGGGTCGCCGACGCCGTGACGGAGGTCGGCGTGACGATCGGGCGAGGGGTGACCCCACCGGCCCCGGCCGACGTCGAGCTGATCACCACCGCGCTCGACGAGCTGGCGTCGTCGATCCGCGAGCAGCGGGCGCCGGACTCGTTGCCACTGCCGGACAGCGACCAGCTGGCCGGGGTGGTCGACCAGCTCGAGTCGGCGTTCGACGCGGTCCGCGGGCCGGACCTGGTCGAACACACGCCGTTGCGGCTGGTCAGGCGGTTTCTGCCCTATCACCGGCGTACGTGACACGAGTGCGGTTCAATGCACTCATGGGAATCGACTTCGACGCGTTGAAGGGCAAGGCCGAAGAGGCCCTGCGCGAGCACAACGACAAGATCGAGCAGGGGCTCGACAAGGCGGCCGACTTCGCGAAGTCGAAGTTCGCCGGCCACGACTCGCAGATCGACGGCGGCGTCGAGAAGGCGAAGGACTTCCTCAACAAGTTCGACGACACCCCGGACAACCCGCCGCCCGCCCCGCCCGCTCCGCCGGCCCAGTAGGTTCCCAAGTCCGTGAAGGCCACCTTGAGGGACTCTGAGTCCCTCAAGGTGGCCTTCACGGACTACTGGACTTCGCCGGTCGCGATCCCGTCCGCGAGGCCGGTGATCCGGCCGCCGCGCTCGCCGAGCGCGATCAGGCCGTCGCGTGCGTCCGGGGCGGACAGGCTGATCCGGACGCCCGCCCGCTCGACGTCGAGGCTGGCCGCAAGCGCTTGCGCGCCTTCGTGTCCCGCGTTGATCGTCGCCGCCAGGCCGCCGGTCGACGCCAGCGAACCGCGCGCGGCGCCGAGCCGGCCGAGTGCCTCGTCGACGATCGGGAGCAGCGCGTCCCGGTTACCTTCGGTCATCGCGCGCACGAGGTGCGGGTTCGACCCGGCGACGCGCGTCCCGTCGCGGTAGGACCCGGCCGCCAGCGACATCGCCAGCGGGCCACCTTCGGCGCCGATGGTGGCGAGGATCGCGGCGAACAGGTGCGGCAGGTGCGAGATCCGCGCGACGGCCTCGTCGTGCGACTCCGCGGGCAGCGGCACGACGTGCGCGCCGAGGTCGAGCACCAGCTGGGCGACCTCGGCCCAGGCTTCGAGATCGGTGTCCTCTTCGACGGCGACGACCCACGCGGCGCCCCGGAACAGCGAAGCGTCACTGGCCAGCCAGCCCGAGTGCGACGTCCCGGCCATCGGGTGCCCGCCGACGTACCGCGTGTACGGCACCCGGCGGCGGACGGCGTCCAGCACCGGCGCCTTCACGCTGGTGACGTCGGTGAGCAGGCAGTGCGACGCGTGCTGGGCGACCAGGCGCAGCAGGTCCTCGACGGCCGGCAGCGGGACGGCCATGACCACCAGCGCGTCGTCCGCGGCTGCCCGGTGCAAAGCCGCTTCGACGTCCGTCGTGACGTCGAAACCCGCTCTGCTCGCCGCGTCGGCGTCCACTTCGGAAATCGCCGCTCCCCACGCCGTGCGGCCGCTCGCGGCCGCCGCGCGCAGCAACGACCCGCCGATCAGCCCGAGCCCGATCACGCATACGTCTCGCACGGGGTTCATCCTGCCAGTGCGGGAGGCATCCCGGGCTACAGCGCGGCCGCGAGCCGCGTTCCCTGGTCGATCGCGCGTTTCGCGTCGAGTTCGGCGGCGACGTCGGCCCCGCCGATCACGTGCACCGGCCGCCCGGCCGCCGTCAGCTCGTCGGCCAGGTCCCGCACGGGCTCCTGACCGGCGCAGACGACGACGGTGTCGACTTCGAGCAGCCGCGCCCGGCCGTCGACGGTGAGGTGCAGGCCGGCGTCGTCGATCCGGTCGTAGGTGACGCCGGGAATCCGCTCGACGCCCTTCGCCTTCAGCGCGGCGCGGTGCACCCAGCCGGACGTCTTGCCGAGCCCGGCGCCGATCCCGGACTTCTTGCGCTGCAGCAGGTAGACCTGCCGCGGCGACGGCTCGGGCTTCGGCTCGGCGAGCCCGCCGGGCGCCTGCTCGGGATCGGTGACGCCCCACTCGGCCATCCACGCGTCGAGGTTCAGCGCGGGGGAGTCCGTGTGCGTCAGGAACTCGCTGACGTCGACGCCGATCCCGCCGGCGCCGATCACCGCGACCCGGTCGCCGACCGGCTTCCCGTGCCGGACGACGTCCACGTACGACAGCACCTTCGGGTGGTCGATGCCGGGCAGCGACGGCACCCGCGGCGCGACGCCGGTGGCCACCACGACCTCGTCGAAGTCCGTCAGGTCCGCCGCGGTGACGCGGGTGCCGAGGTGCAGCTTCACGCCGGTCACCTCGAGCCGCCGCTGGTAGTAGCGGATGGTCTCGGCGAACTCCTCCTTGCCGGGGATCTTCCGCGCGATGCCGAACTGGCCGCCGATCTCGTCGTCCGCTTCGAACAGCTCGACGCGGTGGCCGCGTTCGGCGAGCGCGGTGGCGGACGACAGCCCGGCCGGCCCGGCGCCGACGACGGCGACGTGCTTCGAGCGGCGGGTCGGGGCGAGCGTCAACGTCGTTTCGTGGCCGGCGCGCGGATTCACCATGCAGGACACCGGCTTGCGCTTGAAGGCGTGGTCGAGACAGGCCTGGTTGCACGCGATGCAGGTGTTGATCTCGTCCTCACGCCCGCTCTCGGCCTTCCGGATCCACTCGGGATCGGCGAGGAACGGCCGGGCCATCGACACGAGGTCGGCGTCGCCGCTCGCCAGGGCCTCCTCGGCCACCTGCGGCATGTTGATCCGGTTCGACGTCACCACCGGGATCCCGACGTGCGGCTTGAGCTTCCCGGTGACCCAGGTGAACGCGGCGCGCGGCACCGACGTGACGATCGTCGGCACCCGGGCCTCGTGCCAGCCGATGCCGGTGTTGATGATCGTCGCCCCGGCGGCCTCGACGTCCTTCGCGAGCGCGACGACGTCCTCCCAGCGCTGGCCACCCGGCACGAGGTCGAGCATCGAAAGCCGGTAGATGATGACGAAGTCGTCGCCGACCTTCTCCCGCGTCCGCCGCACGATCTCGACGGCGAACCGGCGGCGGTTCTCCGGGCTGCCACCCCAGTCGTCGGTGCGTTTGTTGGTGCGCTCGGCCAGGAACTGGTTGATCAGGTAGCCCTCGGACCCCATGATCTCGACGCCGTCGTAGCCCGCGTCCCGGGCGAGAGCGGCGCAGTCGGCGAAGGCGCGGATCTGCTGGTGCACGCCGTAACCGGTCAGCGCGCGCGGCCGGAACGGGTTGATCGGCGCCTTGCGGCTCGACGCGGAGACACTCAGCGGGTGGTAGGCGTAGCGGCCCGCGTGCAGGATCTGCAGCGCGATCTTGCCGCCCGCCTCGTGCACCGGCGCGGTGAGCTGCCGGTGCTGCCGCGCCTCGGCGGACGTGGTCAGCTTCGACGCGAGCGGCAGCAGCCAGCCGGTGCGGTTCGGCGCGAACCCGCCGGTGACGATCAGCCCGACCCCACCGCGGGCGCGCTCGGCGTAGTACTCGGCCAGCTCGGGGAAGTGCGCGGCCTTGTCCTCGAGGCCGGTGTGCATCGACCCCATGATCACCCGGTTGCGCAGGGTCGTGAAGCCGAGGTCCAGCGGGGCCAGCAAGTTCGGGTATTCGCTCATCGGGCGTCCTTCTCGTGGTGGAGGGCGGCGAGCACTTCGTCGAACCACTCGACCTGGCCCTCCTCGACGCGGATGCCGCCGCGCAGGACCAGGTACTGGTGCAGGTGCCGGCCTTCGAGACCGGCCGGGGCGGGGAAGTCGCGCTTCTCGATCTGCCGGTAGACGTCGAGGCGCTCGGCGTGCGCCGCGCGGTGCCGGACGATCTCGGCCGCGACGGCGCCGGGATCGCCGAAGGTCGCGCCGCGGATCTTCACGGCGAGTTCGACCGGCCCGGCCGACGGGTCCGGCTCGGCGAGCCAGCGGACGAGCTCGGCGCGTCCGCCTTCGCTGACCGTGTAGACCTTCTTGTCCGGCCGCCCCGACTGCGCGACGACGTCGACGGCCACCCAGCCGGCCTCTTCCATCCGCTTCAGCACGCGGTAGATCTGCTGGTGGGTGGCGCTCCAGAAGAGCCCGATCGACTTCTCGAAGCGGCGCGTCAGCTCATAGCCCGAGCCGGTGCGCTCGGACAGCGAAACGAGGATCGCGTGCTCCAAAGCCATGGTTCGAGGGTCCTATGCAACTAGGTGCAGTGCAACGAGGCGCGCATCACTTCACCCTGCCGAGTGAGGCAAAACGGGTCGACGAATCGGCGTAAAAGACCAGGATGGGAGGAGTGCACCCGGTACTCGAACTGATCTCCGAACGGATGGCGACCGGCAGTGTCCCGGGCGAACGCACGGACGGCCGGCGCCTCGCGCTGGCCATCGAAGGCGGGAGCAGCCGCGGCACCTACTCCAGCGGCATGGTCCTGGCGCTGGACGAACTGGGCGTCACCCCCGTGCTCGACGCCGTCTACGGCTCGTCGGCGGGCGCGCTGAACGGCGCCTGGCTGCTCTGCGGCCGCTCCTCGACCGGCGTGCGGACCTGGTGGAACCCGGTCGTCATGCGCCGGATCATCAACCCGCTGCACACCCTGCGCGGCCGTGCGGTGATCGACCTCGAATACCTCGTCCACCAGGTCTATTCGGTGCTGGAGCCGATGGACTTCCCGGCGATCCTGGCCAACCCGGTGACGTTCCACCCGCTGGCCACCGACGCCGACACCGGCGAGTCCACCGACCTGCACCCGTTCATCGACGACGTCGACGCGATCAAGGTGTCGCTCGCCGCGTCGTCCTGCATGCCGGTGCTGGCCGGGCCGCCGATCCCGATGGCCGGGCGCCGGTTCGTCGACGCCGGGGTGGCCGAGCCGATCCCGTTCCGCACCGCGCTCGCCCAGGACGCCACGGATGTCCTGGTGCTGCGCACCCGCCGCGCCGACGAGCTGCCGCTGCGGCCGCCGCGGGTGCAGGACGTCGTCGTCCCGCGGTTCCTGCGCCGCCAGGCGCCGGGCACGATCGCCGCCTGGCACGACACCTACCGCCGGGACGTCGAAGACGAGGAGATCCTCGCGAGCGACCCGCGCATCCTCAGCGTCCGGCCGCCGATGGGCTCGCCGGACGTGGCCGTGCTGGAACGTGATCCCGAGGTGCTGCGCAAGGCCGTCGACCTGGGCAAGAGCGCCGTCCTCGACGTGCTGGAAGGCCTGCGCGAAGCGTCCTAGACGTGCACGGCGTGGTTCGCGCGCGACTGGACGACCAGCCGCTGCGTGCCCAGCGTGACGGCCAGGTAGAGCACGATCGACGCGGTGCCCAGGCCCTTCGCGCTGCTGTCGATCAGCGCGTCGAGTCCGATGTGGACACCGATGCCGGCCAGCCACAGCACGATCGTGAGCCAGGTGCCCTGGCGGAACAGCTGCCCGTCCTGGCGCCAGAGCCGCACGGTGTACCCGCGGACCACGCCGAAGCCCGCGGCCAGCACCAGGCTGCCGACGAGCAGGCCGATCACCAGGCCCGACGACGACGCGTTCTTGAAGAACGTGCTCAGCTGGAGGACCCCGAGCACCAGCAGGATCAGCAGCACGGTCGGCTTGCGGTCCTCGCGGACCGGGCGCTTCTGCGTCTGGCGCCAGAGGATCCAGGCCACGACGACGAGTCCGATGAGGATGTTGACCGAGCTGTTCACGAGCGTTCCCTTCCGCGGTGCGTGGACACCACGGTGCTCGCTCCGGCGGCCCGGAACGTCAACCCGGGGGTGGAAGCCAGGTGGATCAGGGCTTGCGGGCGACGCCGCCGATCACCCGCGACTCGGACGGCGAACCGGCGAACACGGTGTGGGCGTCCGGGTGCCACGCCGGCGCGTAGACGAGCCCGGGCTCCAGCATCGGCCAGCCGCCGAAGAAGCGTCCGAACTCGGCCATCGTGCGCAGGAAACCCGGGTTGGTCGTGGTCTCGTAGTACTCGAGCAGGTCGATCAGCGCCTGCCGCTCGTCGTCGTTGACCGGGTTCTCGTTGGTCATCTGCGACAGCACCAGCAATGACCCGGGGGCGAGCTTCCGGCGGTAGAAGGCGAGCAGCCGGTCGGGGTTCTGGTCGTCCTTGATGAAGTGCATGACGGCGTTGATCACCAGCGCGACCGGCTCGCGCACGTTGATGATGTCCGAAGCGGTCACGCGGTCCCAGAGGTCGGCCGGCTGCAGGAAGTCCGCGGCGATCGCGTGGTGGCGCTGCGGGTCGGCGGTGTCGGCGAGCAGCAGCGTCGAGTGCGCGAGGGCGATCGGCTCGTTGTCGATGTAGAGCACCCGCGTGTCGAGTTCTTCGCGCGTCTCGTCGGCGACCTCGTGGACGTTGCCCGCGGTCGGCAGGCCGGAGCCGATGTCGACGAACTGCCGGATCCCGGCGCGCACGCACTCGCGCACGGCGCGGCCGAGGAACTGGCGGCTGGTCAGGCAGTAGTCGCCCATGAGCGGCAGCCGGGCGCGGACCTTCTCGGCGAACGCGCGGTCGATCGCGTAGTTCGTGTTCCCGCCGATGAAGTAGTCGTAGATCCGGGCCGCCGACGGCCGGTCGAGGCTGCTCTCGACGGCCTTGAGCGCGTCGTCGTGGTTGATCATGCAGGGGACCGAGCCTCTCGGTAGGCGTTCACCGACTCGGTCAGGCGGTCCAGCTCGGCCCGCATCCGGGCGACGCCGTCCTCGTCCAGCCCCATCGCGGTACCGATGACGTCCGGGATGCGCTCGGCCTTCTCGCGCAACGCCTTGCCGGTCTCGCTGAGGCTGACCATGACCGCGCGCTCGTCGTCGGCCTGCCGGTTCCGCTCGACCAGGCCGGCCGCGTGCAGCCGCTTGAGCAGCGGCGACAACGTCCCCGAGTCAAGGCTCAGCTCGGCGCCCAGGTCCTTCACGAGCCGGTCGTCCCGCTCCCAGAGCGCCAGCATGACCAGGTACTGGGGGTAGGTCAGGTCGAGGTCCTCCAGGACGACCCGGTAGAGCGCGGTCACCGCGCGCGACGCCGAGTACAGCCCGAAGCAGAGCTGGTCGTCCAGCCGCAGCGATGCCATGGCGTGCTCCTCTCTCGTAACTCTCCATCGTCCCGTCCTCGATGCGGCGATGCAACCTAAGTGCCCTTAATCTCATTGGACGTCATTAAGTTGTGCACAATTAAGTTGCGAGCTACCTTCAGTGCTGTCAGCTTCACCGCCCCCGAGGAGGACGACATGACCGCCAACCCGCACAACCTCGCTCTGGAACCGGCCGCGCAGGCGTTCGCCGAGGCCACCGACCAGCCGCCGTACCTGTTCCAGCTGCCGCCGGAGGAAGGGCGCAAGGCCGTCGACGGTGTCCAGGACGGCGAGGTCGCCATGGCCGACGCCGAGATCGAGGTGCTGAACGTGCCGGGTGGCCCGACCGGCGAGGTCGAGACCCGGATCGTCCGCCCCGCGGGTGTTTCCGGGCCGCTGCCGGTGATCGTCTACGTCCACGGTGCGGGCTGGGTGTTCGGCGACTTCCACACCCACCAGCGCCTGGTGCGCGAGCTGGCCGCCGGTACCGGTGCCGCCGTCGTCTTCCCGGAGTACGACCGCTCGCCGGAGGCGCGCTACCCGGTTGCCATCGAGCAGAGCTACGCCGTGGCGAAGTGGGTCGCCGAGCACGGCGCCGAGAAGGGTCTGGACACCTCGCGCATCGCCGTCGCGGGCGACTCGGTCGGCGGGAACATGACCGCGGCGCTGACGATCCTCGCCAAGCAGCGCGGCGACGTCACCTTCCTCCAGCAGGTGCTCTTCTACCCGGTCACCGACGCGAACTTCGACACCGAGTCGTACACGAAGTTCGCCGAGGGCTACTTCCTCGGCCGCGAGGGCATGAAGTGGTTCTGGGACCAGTACACGACCGACCCCGCCCAGCGCGCGGAGATCACCGCGTCCCCGCTGCGCGCGTCGCTGGAAGAGCTTTCCGGCCTGCCGCCGGCCCTGGTGATCACCGGCGAGGCCGACGTCCTCCGCGACGAGGGTGAGGCGTACGCGGCGAAGCTGCGCCAGGCCGGCGTGCCCGTCACGGCCGTGCGGTACCAGGGCACCATCCACGACTTCGTGATGGTGAACTCGATGCGCGAAACCCACGCCGCCGAAGCCGCGATCACGCAGGCGATCACGGTGCTGAAGCGCGCTTTCGCGAGGTGAATTCCTGAGAGAGCGCTGAGCGAGTCCCGCGTTGCGGCCCTATGACGGAACTCACAGGGCCGCAACGCAGGTGGTGGGTCAAACGTGCTATATACGCGAGTCCCGTCATCGGGCGCGCGTTTTGCCCGCCCTGGAAGGACCCGTCCCATGCATCTCAGCAGCATCCGGCTGGACTCGCCGGTCAACATGATCATCGTGGTCGTGCTGACGCTGCTCGCGATCGTCGCGGTGCCGTGGTTCTGGGACCGCTGGAAGCGCAAGCGCCTGTGGCGCAGCGCGACGATCCTGCTCGCGGTCGTCTTCCTGGTCGTCTCCGTCGGCATGGGGGGCAACATGATCGGCGGGTTCTTCCCGACGGTCGGCTCGCTGCTCGGCACCGGCGTCTACTCCGCGCAGGGCACCGACGCCGAGGCGTCGCAGAACGGCGAGGACCTCGAGAAGCTGCGTGACACGGCCGTGGCGCACGCCCGTGAGGGCAAGGGCACCGTCGTCCACATGAAGGTGACCGGGCGGCGCACCCAGCTCACCCGCGACGTCACCGTCTACCTGCCGCCGCAGTACTTCGACCCCACGTTCAAGGACCTCAGGTTCCCGGTGGTCGAGTGGATCCCGAACTACCCGTCCGGCCCCGAGGTCGTCACCGGCGGCTACCACCTGCCGGAGCAGCTGGACGCGGCGATCGGCAAGCGCGTGCTGGCCCCGACCGTGGTGATCGTGCCGGACCCGACGGGCGTCCCGAAGGTCGGCCACGACACCGAGTGCGTCGACGAGGTCAACGGCACCGCGAACGACACCTACCTGAGCGCGGACCTGCGGGACTGGGCGCTGCAGAAGCTCGGCGCGGCCCCGGACCGCCGCGCCTGGACGATCGCGGGCTGGTCGTCCGGCGGGTACTGCGCGATGAACCTGGTGACCCGGCACCCGCAGTGGTACGGGCAGGCGGTCAGCGTCAGCGGTTACGACAAGGCGCAGGTCGACGCCGAGACCGAGGACCTCTTCCACGGCCGGCAGGACATCAACGACGCCAACAACGTCCGGCTCAACGTCCGCCTGCACCCGTCGCCGGTGGACATCCTCGCCATCGCGGGTGACAAAGAGAGCTACGAAAGCTTTGCCATCGACCAAATCCGCCTCGCGGTGCGTCCGCCACTGCGGTTTTCGTCGTGGCGCATCCCGGACGCCGGGCACAACATGAACACCTTCAAGTCCCAGATCCCCGACATCCTCACCTGGATCGGCGCGCACAGCACGGCCCCGGCGCCGGCCGTCCGACAGGTCGAGACCACCGGCGGCGTCCAGCCGTGGCCGTTGCCGCGCTCGGGCGCGCACGGCGCGCTGGCCGACACGGCCCAGTAGGCCATTCGCCAGTCCTTTGTGGATGGTCGGGCGATTTCCGACATCGTTGTCATCGGTGCGGTGCCAGTGATCGGACGTCTGGGGGTTTTCGCCTCGTTTCGCGCACAGTGGTCGCGGGGTACCTGGGTGCGGTGACAGTCGTCACCACATGCTGGGAAGGACTGGAGTCATGGCTCACGCGAAAGGCGCACGCATCCGGGTTCGCGGCCTGCAGCCGGCGCAGGTACTGGCCGGACTGGCCGGGATCGCGTTCATCATCGTCGGCATCATCGGATTCACGAGGACCGGCATCGGGAACTTCGCCGGCCACCACGACGCCGGGTTGTGGCGGTTCTCGAGCAATCCACTGACCAGCCTCGTCCGCGTCGTGACCGGCGTGGTCGGCCTGCTGCTCGCGTTCGGTTCGGGCCGCGCCCGGACGTTCGGCTGGCTGCTGTTCATCGGTTACGGTGCCCTGTTCGTCTGGGGCCTGATGATCGACGGCCTCATCTCGAACAACCCGTTCGCCACCGCCGGCAACCCGATGGACCTCGGCCCCGCCGACACCTGGCTGCACCTCGGTGTCGCCGCGCTCGGTCTGCTGATCGCCGTTTTCCCGGCCCGCCGCACGATTCTCGTGCCTGAAGAAGACGAGGTGGTCGACGAGCCCACCGTCGTCGAGCAGCGCACCGACCGCGATCGTGTCGTCGACAACGACCACACGGAGCGCGTCCCGGTCGTCGACGGTGCCGCTGCCGACCGCTCGGTTGCCGACCGCGACCGCGTCGCCGTCGCGGACACCGAGGCGCCCCGGCGTCGCCGTCCGTTCCTGCGTCGCGACCACAACGAGCAAGGCCCGGAGGCCGCTCGTGAAGAGCGTCCGCCGGGCCTCGCGCACTAGATCAGTGGGTTCGGGTGGTCAGTAGCTGTAGCCACCCGAGTCGCTGGAGCTGCTGCTTCCCGTACCGCCGCTGCTGGCCGGAGCCTGGCTGGTGGCGGCGGTCGCGGGGTTGGTGCCGAGCTTGCAGCCGGCCGGCTCGATGACGAACCAGGTGCCGTTGACGCCCATGCCGTTCGCGTCGCCCGGCTTCAGGTCCTTCGAGAAGGTGTAGACGGGCCAGCCGCCGATGGTGACCTGCTCGGTGCCGTCCGCGCGCTTGATGCTGCCGAGCAGCTTCGAGTCGATGCCCTGCAGTTCGACCTTGCCGTTCGAGAGCACCGGCGGCCAGGTCTTCTGGCAGTCACCGTTGCAGGCGGAGGTCTTGGCCTTCTTGGTGTCCTTGGTGAACAGGTAGAGGGTCATGCCGTTCTGGTCGGTGATCGCGTCACCGAGGCCGTCGATCTTGGTGGCGCTGAGCTTGACGACACCGGCTTCGGTCGCGGCCTGCCCGGCCTTGCCACCCTTGGCGTTCGCGGCGTACCAGGCGCCACTGACGCCCTGGCCGGTCGCGTCGCCGGCCTTGGTGTCCTTGGCGTAGCGGTAGAGCGCCCACCCGCCGACGGTGATCTGCTCGGTCCCGTCGGTCCGGGTCACCTTGCCGACGAGGCTCTTGTCGACGCCCTGGACCTGAACGTCCCCGGTGGCCAGCATCGGCGGCCAGGCCTTGGCGCAGTCACCGTCGCAATTGGACTTCGGCGGCTTGGCCGTGTCCTTGTCGAACCGGTAGAGGGTCATGCCGTTCTGGTCGGTGAGCACCTGGCCCACGCTGGCGACATCGGCGACGACGAGTTTCGACTCGTTCGACGCCGGGGCTGCGTTGCCCAGCTGCTGGCCGCCGCCGGTACCACCGGCCGCCGCCGGAGCGACGACGGGCTGTGCGGTTTCGGCGCCCGAGCAAGCGGTGAGCACTGCCAGCCCGGCTGCCACAGCGGCGACGGAGACGGCGATGCGCGTGCGAAGCATGGAAGTTCTCCTTGTGTCCGTAGGGATTTCCGCCGCTCGGTGCGGCTGCCTGATACCCACTACACGGACACTCGGCGAAGGCGGTTCAAAGAATTTTCGCGGACCCTTCAGCCCAGGTCGGGGCGCTCTCCGCCGGCCGCGGTGCCGTCACCGAGAGCGCGATCGACCAGCGTGCGCGCCGCGCCGGTGTACCCGGCAGGGTCCAGCAGAGCGTCGAGCGCAGCCGGGGTCAATACGTCGGTGACCGCGGAAACCTCGTCGAGCACGTCGCGCAGCGGACGGTCTTCGTGCACCGCCCGCCGGGACGCCTCCCCGAGCAGCTCCTTGGCCTTCGCCTTGCCGAGCAGCGGCGAGAGGACGGCCGACAGCCGCTCGGAGACGATCAGCCCGTGCGTCGAGGCCAGGTTGTTCCGCATCCGGCCGGGATGAGCGGTCAACCCCCGCGTCAGCTCGACGGCCGTGTACGCGGCCCCACCGGTCAGCCGCAGACATTCCCGGACGAGCTGCCACTCGGCGTGCCAGACCCCGGCCGACCGCTCGTCCTCGGTCAGCATCGACTGCGTGACCCCCGCGGCCAGCACGGGCACCTGCAGCGCGGCCGAGCGCACCAGCGTCGCCAGCACGGGGTTGCGCTTGTGCGGCATCGCCGACGACCCACCCCGTCCCTCAGCGGCCGGCTCGGTGACCTCACCCAGCTCGGTCCGCGTGAGCGTGACGACGTCGACCGCCAGCTTGCCAAGCGCACCAGCAGCGAACGCGAGCGCGCCGACGAGGTCCACGACCGGCGTCCGCAGCGAGTGCCACGGCAGCACCGGCGCGGCCAGCCCGGTCTCCTCGGCAAAGGCAGCGGTCAACCGCTCCGCATACCCGGCGTCGACCGGCCCGGCCCCCGCAGGCCCGGCGCTTGTTGCTCCGCCCTCCGCAGGCCCGGCGCCCGCAGCCCCAATGTCGACCGGCCCGGCGCTCTCAACCTTGGGCCCAGCGTCCGCACGCGCAGTCTCACCCGGCCCAGCGTCGGCGAGGCGCGCGTACTCGATGTACGCCGCCAGCGTTCCGGCCGCACCGCCCAGGGAGACCGGCAGGCCGCCGTCCAGCACCCGGCGGACCCGCACGGCCGCGTCCAGGACCAGCTGCCGCCAGCCCGCGGCCTTGAGCCCGAACGTCGTCGGCACGGCGTGCGCCGTGAGCGTCCGGCCGGCCATGACCGTGTCCCGGTGCTCGCGCGCCAGCTCGGCCAACGCTTCGGCGGTGGCGTCGAGGTCGTCGACGAGCGGCCGCAGCGTCCGGACGGCGACCAGCATCATCGCGGTGTCGAAGATGTCCTGGCTGGTCGAGCCGCGATGCACGTACTCGGCAGCCTCGGGCGCGATCGCGCCGACGGCCGACGTCAGCGCCTTGACCAGCCCGACAACCGGGTTCGCGGTCGCCCGTGACCCCCGCGCCAGCTCGACGACATCGATCCGCGCGCTACCCGCGGCCTCGGTGATCGCGTCCGCCGCGGCCGAAGGCACCGTGCCGAGCCGGGCCTGCGCTCTCGCGAGCGCAGCTTCGGCGTCGAGCATGGCGCGCAACCAGGCCTCATCACCGGTCGAAGACTCGGCCGGGGTCCCGGCCCGCACCGGGGACAACAGCCCGGAATCAGGGTCGACGGTCATGGCCTCAGCATCGCACGCACCTGGCCTCGGCCACGGCTGAGCAGTCACCCGCCAGAGTCTGACCGCGGCCGCTCAGCCGGCGCCTGCTGAACCAAGCCTGCTGAGCCACGCCAGGCGACCTCGGCTTCGGTCACCCGATCGCGTCTGGCACCCTTTCCGACCATGACTGACGCCACGCCCGGCGAAGACACCGCCGCCGCATCCGAGGAACGGTTGTTCGCCGCCGAGCGGCTCGTCTTCTTCTCGGACGCCGTCGTGGCCATCGCCATCACCCTGCTCGCCCTCGAGCTGTCGGTGCCGGAGGGGCCCTCCGCCACCGAGCTGCTGCACTCACTCGGCGATCACAGATCCGAATACATCTCCTTCCTCATCAGTTTCGCCGTCATCGGCGGGCACTGGCGCGCGCACCACCGTCTCTTCGAGCACGTCACCAGGGTGACCGGCGGCCTGATCAGGCTCAGCTTCGTCTGGCTGCTGATGCAGGTGATCATGCCCTTCGCCACGAAGGTGCTCGGCGAAGAAGGCTCGTTCGAATTCCGCTTCGTCTTCTACGCCATCGTGCAGGTCGTCGCGATGAGCGTGTTCGCCCTGATGGTCTGGCAGATCCAGCGCCACCACCTGTACCGCGCGGACACCCCGCCGGAGCTCTTCGGCAAGACTTACCGCGGGTCCGGCGTGATGATCGCCGCCTTCGCCGTGTCGATCCCGGTCGCGTTCTTCACGAGCTGGGCTTACGCCTGCTGGATCGTCATTCCGCTCGTCTCCGGTCTCCTCCTTCGGTTCCGCAAGGACTGAAAGGACTGATTCACTCGCCCGTCACGCCGTCGACCCGTTCGCGGATCAGGTCGGCTTGTCCACAGTGGCGCGCGTACTCGCCGATCATCCGCAACATGAGCCAGCGCAGGGTGAACGGCGTGCCGGTGCTGATCCGGGTGCCGGTCGAATCCAGCGTGCTCGCCGCGACGATCGCCCGTGACCGCTCGCATTCGGCGTGCCACAAGGCAAACGCCTCCTCGACTTCCCCGTCCAGCACCGTGAACTCGAAGTCCGGGTCGTCGTCGGACGTGTAGAGGTTCGGGACGTCCTCGCCCGCGAACTGGATCCGGAACCACCACCGTTCGACGCCGGTGAGGTGCCGCAGCAGCCCGTGCAGTGACAGCGACGACGGTGATACCGAGCGCTCCGAAAGCTGCGCAGGCGTCAGGCCGGCGCACTTCAGCTCGAACGTGCGCCGGTAGTAGTCGACGGTCTCGGTCAGCGCCTGCAGCTCGCTCGCGACCTGGGTCAGCTCGGCGCGCTCACCGCTGAGCCGCGGCCCGTAGACGATGTGTTCGGTCATGCGCGGAGCGTGTCACAGGGGTACGACAATTTCGGTTCGCGGCGCCGCCCGGTGACCGGGCAACGGGCGATAACCCCAGTTCAGACACGGTTTGGCGGACCCGGTAACGAATCTTCGGGAGCGGCGATCTGATCTTCGTCACCTGCTGCGCAGCACCAGTCCCCACCGGTCGGAGCGGCACCCTCGGTTCGGAAACAGGAGAACGAACTATGAAGCGAACCGGTCGAAGAGCCGCCGTTCTGGCCGCC
The DNA here is from genome assembly GCF_044741685.1 of Amycolatopsis sp. NPDC088138. NCBI lineage: Bacteria > Bacillati > Actinomycetota > Actinomycetes > Pseudonocardiales > Pseudonocardiaceae > Amycolatopsis > Amycolatopsis sp. NPDC088138. Next base: position 886,231 of record NZ_JBIUTB010000003.1, on the reverse strand, counting down.
CTCACCGCCGCGGTCCTCATGGCGGCGCCCGCTGTCGCGTCCGCGGCCCCGCCCGCCAGCGACCTCGACGTCAGCGACACCACCCTCGGCGCCGGCGACACGTTCACGGTCACCGAGCAGCTCTACAACCCGACGGACTTCACGATCACCGGAGCGAAGGCCGCGGTCTACGCCAAGGAATCGCCGATCGTCGACCTGGTCGACCTCGTGTCGTGCACCGGCTCGATCGTGCCGTGCGCGCAGTACCTGAGCAGCTTCCGCGGCGGGGTCGGCGACCTTGCCCCCGGCGACAGCGCGACGGTGACGTTCACCTTCCGCGTCAAGGAAGACGCCATCGGCGGCCAGTACACGCTGCAGCACCAGTTCGCGGGCGACAACTACGCGTTCGGTGTCGAGGACGGCCCGGCCGTCACGATCACGGCGGCGCAGAAGGCCGACGTCAAGGTCGCGCTGGCGGCCACCCCGCGCATCGGCGTGTTCGCCCGGGTCGACTACGTGGTCACGGTGTCGAACACCGGCCCGGCCTCGGCGACCGGCGTCCGCGTGACGGTCAACCCGGGTTCGAACCGCACGGTCACCTCGACGACCGGCTGCACCAAGTCCGGCGCGACGCTGAGCTGCACGGTCGGCACCCTGGCCGCGGGCGCTTCGGCGACGGCGAAGTTCACGTCCGAGGGCGGCATCCTCGCCTGGGGCGCGTTCACGACCACCGCCCAGCGCGCGGCGAGCACCCCGGCCGACCCGAACGCCGCGAACGACGCGGCGTCGAAGAAGTGCACGGCGTACACAGGTCTTTACGTGACGTGCTGATCCGTCCATAAGGGAGCGTCAGAGCGCGAAGTCCGCCGTGCGGCCCCGAAGCCGCACGGCGGACGCGGTCTCTTCGGCGCTCTGCTCCGAGGTGTCGAGCACGTACTGCTCGAGCTCACCCAAGGCGGCGAACGCCCCGTGCATCCCCTTGATGGGCTCGATCTCGGTGAGTTCCCGGCCTTCGCGAGCGGTCCCGCGGGCGAGCGTCACCTCGAGACTCGGCCGCAGTACGACGTAGAACAGGTCCAGGCCGTCCCGCTTCGCGGCGTCGCGGAACGGCTGCAGCGCCCAGGGCCCGACGATGCCGTCGAGCACCACGTCGTAACCCCCGCGGGCGTACCCGCACGCGGCTTCCGCGAGCACCCCCAGCACGACCTCGTTCTGCTGAGCGGCCGCGGGCAGGTACGGCGGCACGAAGCCGGTCCGGATCCAGACGTAGAAGCTGTCGGTGTGCAGGTGAACGGTCGGCCGCGCCGCCCCTTCGGCGACCGACCGGGCGACGGTGGACTTCCCAGCCCCGGGCGGCCCGGTGAGGATCAGCAGCGAACCGGTTTCGTCAGGCATGGACGTCATCATGGGCAGGCCGGCCGGGGCAAGACCAGTCTTGACCTTCACAGCGGGCTGATCCACCCGCGGACGGCCGCCGGCCGGGTCCCGGCTAAGCTGAGCACACGGGCCGTTAGCTCAATTGGTAGAGCTGCGGACTTTTAATCCGTAGGTTCTGGGTTCGAGCCCCAGGCGGCCCACTCAAACTCCCTGGTCAGCGGACGACCAGTCAAGATCGGCTCCCCGGGTTGTCCCCGGGTTGGGCGCTGATGGGTTATCTGGACGACTGAGGTACCGCATCCGAGTGCCCGGCGGCTGTGTCGCGGGTCACCGGCTCGGAAAGTCAGAGGTGGGCTGTGACGGGCCGGGTTGGCCTTCAGGTGCGTGGCGGCCGAGTTCCATGGCTACCTTGGTCAGCAAGCCTGGCGAGCGTCGCGTTCGGCCGGGCGGAGGTTAAGCAGCCTCTTGTATGGCTCGCCGAAGTCCACGTTTGCGCTGTGGCCTTTCTGTGCAGCGTCCTTCTCAAGATCTATTAATCCCGCAGCAGAGACGATGTCTCTCCACGTTCGCCACGGAGTGCAAGAAACAACGGCGCCGCCTGACCTGGACGACGTCGCCGTTGCCAACCTCGACAAGGTCAAGGACCGGCGGCGGCCCTCGCCCTATGTCGAACCCTTCGATCGGGTATTTCCCGACTGCGAACAGCTGCCCTGCCGAGCGCGGATCGAATTCCAGTTGCGGGAGCTAGACCGGTGATGCGCGCCTTGATGCGCCGCAAGCGCAAGTCTGACCAGGCCAGGGACGAAGCCGAGGACGGCGGCCGGGCGGTTGTCGTCGAGGAAGGCATCTCGGCATTGGTGTTCGCCCATGCCGCGCTTTGACCTCACTCCGGTTGACGTCGTTCTTGGGTGTGACGATCAGGCCGAGCAGCAGGCTGTCGAACCAGTCAAAGACTGTGCCGTACTTCGCGAACACCGATCGGTGCCTCGTCGATCACCATCAATTCAAAGTAGTTCAGGCTGTTGTCAGCCGCGGAACGTGTTGATCTGTTGCCAAATGGTGTCGTGTGGTGCGTCGTGGTCATCGAGGTTGCCGAGGGCCTCGACTGCTGCGATCACGGTTGAAGCGTGGCGGCGTTGATCGGGGTGCTGCTGCCAGTACGTCTGCGGGGTCTTCAGCGCGGCTGTGAGCAGGTCGCCGGGGTAGAAGTCGCCTTCGGCGAGTGGGTTCTGCTCGAGGTGGGTCAGCGCGATGGGGACCAGCACGTCGAGGCTCTCTTGCTGGAGCAGCAGGACGCGGAGGTCTTCGGTGTCCATGTCGCCGACCGGTTTGTGCCGGAGTTCGTAGACGGTCTTGATCAGCCGGGTCGCGTCGGCTGGTGGGTTGCCCCAGCGGCGGTCTTCGATCTGCTCGAGGGTCAGCGATTCGTCGACGTCAGGACTGGTCCCCATGGCTCCTCGTGTCAACTGTTGGTGCTTCTTGCTATCCGCGTGGTACCCACTGCTCACTGTAGTCGAGCAGCCGGCTTGCCTCGGATAGCTCGGCCTCGACGGCAGGGCGATCTTCAGGCGACAGTCGCGAGTCGCTGAGCTGGCGTTTCAGCCGGTTGATCTGGTTCGAGAGGCCGTTTTGAGCCTCTCTGACTTCTGTGACGTGGTCCCAAGGTGTGCCGTCACCCTTGCGGGCGACGACTTCGCCGTTCAGTTCGCGGCGGGCTCCGTCGAGGTCCTTGTCGGTCAGGTGTTCCTTGAGCCGGTCCGTCTTGGTGGGCTTGGTCGGGTTGGAACGCGGCTTGACGGGTTCGACGTGGTCGTCGGTAGCGGCGTGACGGGCGAGGTCGCCGACGGCGCCGACGGTCATCGTTCCGCCGACGGCGATGCCGGCTGCGGATACGACGTTGAGGGGCACGCCGGCGATGGCGCCGACGCCGGTGGCGTCGAGTGCGATGCCCGCGCCTTCGCCTGCCGAGCTGATCGCGGTCAGCGCCATCCCGCCGACCGCGGCAGCGGTGTCGACGGGGTGGTTGAGCATGGCGTTGCCGAACGAGGCGAGGCTGTTCGCGGCGTGGGTGCCGAGGTCGGCGAGGAAGTTGCCGGCGTCGTCGAGCCAGCTGGACTCTTGTGGTGCTACGTCCGCTTCGGTGTCGAGCATGCCGGCGATGGAGTTTCCAGCCTCGGTCAGCTGTGCCCGGGCGCGGTTCAGAGTCTCGCGGGCGGCTTGCCGCCCGGCTTCACCGGGATCGGTGAACGGTGGTGGAGGCTGGTTGTTGGCCTGCGCTTCGGCTGCGCTGGCGTCATGCCGGGTTTTGGCCTGTTGGGTGGCGGCTTGAGCGTTGTTCCATTGGGCGACGGCTTCGCCAGCTTGGGTCTGGGCCCAGCGGAGCGTGCGCGCGTAGTCGGTCAGCAGTGACCCGCCCCGGTGCAGGGCGTCGGCGGCATCGAACCACTTGTTCGGTTCGTAGCTGAACTTGTCGTGGAACGCGCGGGCGGCGGGACCTTCCCAGGCTCCGGTGTCGATGGCTTTGAGCCCGTCGGCGGCTTGACCGGCGAGGTTGCCGCGGGCGTTGAGTACGCGGGCGTTCTCCTCGATCGCCTCGGGCTTGCCTGGGACGAGGGCTGTTGGGTCGGTGGTGTCTCCGAGTTCAGCCATCGTCCACTGGCCCCTGGCCCGGGTCGGTGGTGAGCGAGCCGGCAGCGGCGGAGTCCGTAGCTCGGTACGCGGCGGCTGCCTTAGTGAGGACGTCGCCGATTGCGTCGGCGTCGTCGGTCAAGACGTCGAGTCCGTCACTCCAGCGGACACAAAAGTTCATCAGCGAGTTGTGGATGCCGTCGTGGCCGTACAGGCCGGTGTCGCCACACAGGTCGCGCAGTTCGAAGCTTGACTGGTCGGTCACGCTTCGCTTGATGCCGTTCGCGGCTTCCTCGACTTTGCCGACGTCGACGTGGAACCCAGGACCGTCCACTACTGAAACCAACCCCTCGAACACGTTCAGTGCTCACCGAGTGTGGAGGAATCGATCGCCGATGACAAGCGGCGGGCTCGTCGTGAGCACAGCTGGACGAACGGAGCCCAGAGTTGCTGAAAGCTCACGTTACGGTGAACTCTGCAGGCCTAAAATTGCTGGTAGAAGCCGCTGGCAATGCGATCGCGAGCTGATTGCCGCGGCGTCGGGAGCAGGCTTTATCCGTAGGCTCCGGGTTCGAGCCCCAGGCGGCCCACTCGAACTCCCTGCTCGGCGGCTGTCCCGTCGCCAGTAGGCACGGTTGCGTGGGAGGCTTCGCGCGTGGACCGGAACCGATGGACGGCCGACTGGCCTGCTCAGCTGACTTCGAGGCAGCGGGGGTGGTGACGTGGACCAGACCCGGATGCTCCTCGTTCTCCGGCACGCCAAATCCGCCTGGCCCGACGGCGTCGACGATCACGAACGTCCCCTCGGGCCGCGAGGACTCAAAGACGCTCCCAAGGCCGGTCGCTGGCTGAGGGAAAACGGCTACCTGCCCGAGCGCGTGCGCTGCTCCACCGCCCGCCGGGCGCGGGAGACCTGGCAGCTCGTCTCCGGGGAGTTCGAAGAGCAGCCGCCGGTCGAGTACGACGGGGAACTCTACGGTGGTGACTACCTGGACATCGCGCGTCGGACGCCGGACGACGTCACGAGGCTTGCGCTCGTCGGGCATGAGCCCAGTGTCAGTGAGGTGACCTTCCAGCTTGCCGGAAGAACGGCGATCGACGCGTTCCCGACCGGTGCCGTCGCGGTATTCGAAATGACGGGAAGCTGGGCCCGGCTCGACCGGGCCCAGCTGACCGCTTTCTTCCGTCCTCGGGATTTCTAAACGCCGGCGACGCTGGAAATCCAGCTGCGGTAACGCGTGATGTTCGTGTACGCCGTGTTGTTCGACCGGTCGCTCGTCGACGCGACGCCGACCTGGCGGCCCGAGGCGAACATCGGGCCGCCCGAGTCGCCGCCTGCCGTGATGCCGTTGACGCGGTTCGCGCACACCGCGACGCCGCCCGTGTAGTCGCTGCAGCCGATCGAGTTCACCCGGACCGTCGCGACCTTCAGGTACCGCGACTGGCAGTTGATCTCGGAGCCGCACCGGCTGGTCGCGCCCCAGCCGTAGACCGAGACGTTCTGGCCGACCGCGACGTCGCCGACGCTGCCCAGCGGCGAGTACGTCGCGCTCACCGACGTCGTCAGCCGGACGATCGCCAGGTCGGCGGGGCCGTTGTAGCGGGTGATCGTGGAACCGGTTGCCGTCGTGCCGCCGCTGGTCTGGTCCAGGCTGCCGATCCGGAACGTGTACGTGCCGGGGCTGCTGACGCAGTGCTTCGCGGTCAGGATGTACTGCGGCGCGATGATCGTCGCGGTGCAGTTCTGCTGGCCGTTCACGAACAGCCGCGCCGCCCAGGGACCGCTCGAGGCGTTGCTGCCGCCGATGATCGACGTCTCGGCCGTCGCGGGGCCGGCGAGGCCGACCACCGCCAACGCCGTACTCGCGGCCAGCAGGACGAATTTGCCGAAGCGTACTTTCACGCTCACTCCTTATGGGTGCGACGGGGACAGCCGCACGGAAAAAGCCGGTGGGGACCGAACGTGAGGATTGTCCGTTTACTAGGCGAATTTCCGGAACCGACGAAAGTCGTCCGGCGAACCCTCATTTATTGCCGGGAGGTGGGCTACCTACTGTTCCCGTGCTCAACCCATGGGTGGAGATCCCGGATCAATCCCGGGCTTGAGGACTCCGGCGTCGCGCCGCCCTAGCGTCCTTCACACGGGGATCCGGAGGGGGAGTCATGACGGCAAGGAGTGAACGCGTCGCGTTGGGGGCCGTGCTGGTCGTCGCCGCGACGCTCTGGTGCTGGGCGCTGGGCAGCCGGACGCTGCAGCCCTACTACGCCGCTGCTGTGCATTCGATGTCCCGGGACGTCGAGGCGTTCTTCTTCGCGGGCTTCGACCCGGCCGGGTTCGTCTCGGTCGACAAACCGCCGCTCGCGTTCTGGACGCAGACGCTCGGCGTGACCGTGTTCGGCTTCCACCCCTGGGCGATCGCCCTGGTCCAGGCCGTCGAGGGCGTCGCCGCGGTGTTCGTGCTGCACCGGGTCGTCCGCCGCTGGGCCGGCCCGGGGACGGCGTTGCTCGCCGCGGCGCTGTTCGCGCTGACGCCGATCACCGCGGCGATCAACCGGGACAACGTGCCCGACACGCTGCTCGTGCTCCTCCTGCTGCTCGCCGCGTACTGCGTCACGCGAGCGGTCGAAGGGAGCGGGACGCGCTGGCTGGTGTGGGCCGGCGTGTTCGTCGGCCTCGGCTTCCTGACGAAGATGCTCGCCGCGTGGATCGTGCTGCCAGGGCTCGCGCTGGCATACTTCTTCGGCGCGCGGGAACGCCGGCTTCCCAGGCTCGCCCTGGCCGGCGTGGTGACGCTGGTCGTGTCGCTGTCCTGGCCGGTCGTCGTGAGCCTGTGGCCGGGCGCGAAGCCGTTCGTCGGGAGCACCACGGACGGCTCGGTGTGGCAGCTGGCCTTCGGCTACAACGGCGTGACGCGGCTGGTCGGCGGCGCGACCGGCGTCGGCGGTGGGTACGGCGCCACGGTCGGCGCGGCCCTCGGCGGCGGTCCGGGGCCGCTGCGGCTGTTCGACGCCGAGGTCGGCGGGCAGATCGCGTGGCTGCTGCCGCTCGCGCTCGGGTCGCTGGTCGTCGCCGCGTGCCGGGCCCGCGGTGCCGCGCCCGAGACCAAGGCGGGCTGGGCGCTGTGGGGCGGCTGGCTGGTCGTCGGCGCCGCGGTGTTCTCGTTCACCGGCGGCATCTTCCACGGTTACTACACCGCCGAGCTCGCGCCGGCGATCGCCGCGCTTTCGGCGGCCGGCCTGGTCACGGCGTGGCGGTGGCGCAGCGCCTGGTTCGTGTTGCCCGCCGCGGTACTGGCGACCGCCGCGCTCGCGTTCGTCATCCTGGACCGGACGCCCGAATGGCTGCCGTGGCTGCGGTACACCGTCGTCGCGCTGGCGCTGCTCACGGTCGTCGCGGCCCTGCTGCGGTCCCGGGTGGTGCCGATCGTGACGGGCCTGGCCACGATCCTCGCCGGTCCGCTGGCCTACGTCGTCGAGACCGCGGTGCGACCGGTCAGTGTGCTGGAGTCCGCCGACCCGAGCGCCGGGCCGCCGTCGACGTCGGCGATGAGCAGCGTCGTCGGTGCCAAGACGGGCGAAGGTGGCGAAGCCGCGTACATCCGCTTCATGAACAGCGCGTACGAGCTGAGTCCCGGACAGCGCGAAGTGCTCGCGTACGCGAAGGGGAGCACGCTCGCCGTCGAGGGCGGGACGTACGGCGCTGACCCTTTCCTGCTGAACACGGACGCGCACGTGGCGCCGCTCGGCGGTTACCTCGGCTTCGATCCGGTGCCCGCCGCCGCGGACTTGCCGGGCTGGGTGGCGGCCGGGAAGCTGCGGTACGTGCTGCTTCCGCAGGTGTACCTCGAGATCGGCCGCAGCGGCGGGACGGGACGTGGTGCCGACGTCGCCGGAGACGCGGCCGAGCTGAGCCGGCGGATCGGCTGGGAGGCGAAGCAGTGCCGTCCGGTGCCGCCGGCCCGGATCGGGCCGGACGCCGCCACGGCCGGGGTGCTCCTCGACTGCGCGGTCAGGCGGTGACGCGCGCCGGGGCGGTCTTGCGCAGCCAGTACAGGCCGATGACCGGCAGGACCAGCGGGATGAAGAGGTAGCCCTCGCCGTAGACCGACCAGACGGTCGGGTGCCGGAACGCGGCCGCGTCGACGATGCTCAGCGTGCCGATGGTCAGCACACCCAGCAGCTCGATCGAGCAGGCCGTCAGGGCCACGCGCCACCAGCCGTCGCCGCGGCGGGCCAGCGCGATCGTCGCGACGATGTACACGACCGCGGCGAACGCCGAGAGGATGTACGCGAGCGGCGCTTCGTGGAACTTCGTGCTGATCTGGACGCCGGCCCGCGACGTCGCGGCCAGCGCGAAGATCGCGTACACGGCGACGAGCACCCGTCCGGGGCCGGTGGCCGTCCTACGCTGTTGCTCCACTCCACACCTCGTTCAGTCGCAGCACCATCACGGGGATGGCCAGGCAGGCGATGCCGAGCACGACCGTGCTCGACCGGCTCCGCTCGGCCAGCGCCCAGGCGGCGCCGGCGGGCAGCACGACCAGGCAGCCGATCAGGTAGGCGAGGAACGTCGCCAGGCTGCCGGGGCGCTCGCCGCCGGCGAGCAGCACGATCCCGATCACCAGCTGGACGACCAGCAGCACCTCGATGACCGCGAGCGCGATCAGGAGCGGGTTGTCCGGTTCCCGGTTGCGGGCCGCCTGGACGAAGCTCCAGAGCGCGACGAGCGTGGCAGCCACGGCGACCGTCACGGCGAATCCGAAGATCACCCGTTCCTCCTTCCGGTCCGCCGGCGTCAACTTACCCCGGGGTACCGGACGGCCCGTCGGCCGTGTGGGGCGGGCGTGGCGGGGGCCACGCGAGGTGATCCACAGTGGACCGGACGGCCAACCTGACCTCGCACTATCGGGAAAATTGATCACGAGGTGCCCTTGATGGCATTCTGCCAATTCGGTGGTTTATTCCGGCGGGGTCTTGTTCGGACCTGCAGGAATGGCGTAAAAACCTTCGTGTTACACCCCGACAGGGTGGTTGGTTGCCGCGTGGAAATCACGCTGGGTTCGGCTACCGCCTGGTAAGTGCCTCTTTTGCCTACCTCGGATAGCCCAGTTGAACCCCCGGGTTGGCGGATTGGCGTGGACCCGTCCGGCATGGGGGAATATTCCTCGTCCCGGGCCGCGCTGCACCGGGGAACGCACAGAGGGGTTATCTCGATGGACCTGCGCTACGAAGCATTTTGCTTCGCCGATCCGTTGTTCTACGACGAACAACAGGAAATCGGTGCGTCGGTCGGCGAGTTCGCGACGGCGCTGCCGGCGCCGGACGCCGGCTGGGTCACCGCCCAGCGTGGCGTGTGGCGCGTGCTGCACCCCGAAGGCCGCGAATTACCCGGTCAGGGCTGGAAAATCCACGTCTCCGCCGGTCTGGACAACGCTCGCCGGGTGCTCGTGCAGGTGCACGAGTACTGTCTCGAGTACCGCGTCGCCTACAAGCACCTGCGCTCGGCGCTGATCCTGCTCGCCCGGAACTCGAAATACGCCCCCCGTGACGGCAGTGGGAAACTGATCACGATTTATCCGGCGAATGAAGACGAGCTGAAGCGCGTCCTGGACGATCTGTCGGTGCGCCTCGAAGGCGAGCACGGGGCCTATATCCTGAGCGACTTGCGTTATGGGGACGGTCCCCTGTATGTGCGCTACGGCGGATTCGCCGAGCAGTGGGTCGAACACGACGGCAACCGCGTCCTGGCGATCCGCAAGCCGGACGGCAGGCTCGTTCCCGACAAACGGGAACCGACGTTCTCCGTGCCCGACTGGGTGAAGATCCCGCCCTGTTTGCAGAGCAGTATCGCTGCGCGTAAGGCCGGCGACCCGGCTCAGTTCCCCTACCGGGTGACGAGCTCGCTGCACTTCTCCAACGGCGGCGGCGTCTACCTCGCCGACCCGAAAGCGGGCGGTGACCAGGTCGTCCTCAAGGAGGCGCGGCCGCACGCCGGCCTGGACCGGGCACAGATCGACGCCGTCGAGCGGTTGCGCCGTGAACACAGCGTGCTCGACCGGCTGACCGGCGTCCCCGGGGTGCCCCGCGCCATCGAGACCTTCACCGTCTGGGAACACCACTACCTCGCCATGGAGTACATGCCCGGCACGTCGCTCGGCAACTGGCTGGCCCGCAACTACCCGCTGACCAGGCGCGACACCACCGAAGCCGACCTCACCGCATACGCCGAACGAGCGCTGGCCGTGCTGGCGAAGGTCGAGGAGACGATCGAGGCGATCCACGCCCGCGGCTTCGTCTTCGGTGACCTCCACGCGCTGAACATCCTGATCGACGAAGACGACGAGAGCCGGGTTTCGCTGATCGACTTCGAGATGGCCGCGGACGTCGAGTCCGGCGAGCGGCCCGCGCTCGGCGCCCCGGGCTTCCGCGCGCCGGCCGACCGGGTCGGTTTCGAGATCGACGAGCACGCCCTGGCGGCGCTGCGGCTGTGGATCTTCCTGCCGCTGTCCGCGCTGCTGGAGCTGGCGCCGGCGAAGCTGCGCGGCATCGCCGACTTCGTCGAACGCCGCTTCGGCCTGCCCGAGGGGTACGCCGACGCCGCAGTCTCGGTGCTGGCTCCGCGTGCGAAGTCCACGGAGCCGGCACCGGTCCACACCGAGCTCGACCAGGAGAAACCGGACTGGCCGCTGGTCCGCAAGCAGATCGCCGAGGCGATCCTCGCGAGCGCGACACCGGAGCGTCAGGACCGGCTGTTCCCCGGCGACATCGAGCAGTTCCGGGTCGGCGGCGCCTGCTTCGGCGTCGGTGCCGCGGGCGTGCTGCACGCCCTCGACGTCACCGGCGTCGGGCGGTTCCCCGAGCACGAGCGCTGGCTGATCGACTCGGTCCGCCGTGACCCGCCGACCCGGCCCGGTTTCTACGACGGCAGTTACGGCATCGCCTACGTGCTGGAGAACCTCGGGCACCACGACGAGGCGAGCCGGCTGCTGGCATCGTCCGCGCGGCTGGTCGAGCAGACCACCGACCACGCGCTCGAAGGCGGGCTCGCTGGTATCGGCCTGACGCAGCTGCACTTCGCCGCGGCTCGGCAGGACAACGAGTTCGGCAGGCAGGCGCTGACCACCGCGGTCCGGCTGGCCGAGGCGCTCGAAACCGCCGCGCCACCCGGGAAGTTCGCCCGCGCGGGCCTGCTGTCCGGCTGGTCCGGCCCGGCGCTGCTGTTCATCCGGCTGTTCGAGCGCACCGGTGAGCCCGCGTGGCTGGCGTTCGCCGACCAGGCGCTCAGCCGGGACCTCGAAGAATGCGTGCTCGCCGACGACGCGTCACTGCAGGTCCGAGACGGCGCCACGCGGACGCTCCCGTACGCCGGCATCGGCAGCGCGGGGATCCTCGTGGTCGCCGAGCAGCTGGCGCGGCACCAGCCCGAAGCCGCCGCCTGCGAGAGCCTGCCCGAGCTGCGCCAGTCGTGCCGCGGCGAGTTCGTGATCCACCCCGGCCTGCTCTACGGCCGGCTGGGGCTCGCGGTCGCGCTCGGCATGGGTGCGGCACCCGAACAGCGCGTCCGCGACGCGATCGACCTGCACCTGGCCCGGCTGGCCTGGTACGCGGTGCCGTTCCGCGGCGGGCTCGCCTTCCCCGGCAACCAGCTGCTGCGGTTGTCGATGGACGTCACCACCGGCGGCGCGGGGATCCTCCTCGCGCTCGCCGCTCTCCTGGACGGCAAGGAGGTGCTGCCCTTCCTGGGCGGCACGCCGTCCCCCCACACCTCCGGTCGCTGAGGACCGGCGGAATCGAAGTACAACCGAAAGGATGTTCCATGGAACTCGTTCTGGAGCTGCAGGCCCTGGAGACCCCGGACGCGCTCGCCGGCAACGGTGGCGGTCACGGTGGCGGCGGCGGCGCGCCGTCGAACCTGAGCCTGCTGGCCTCCTGCACCAACAGCACGCTCTCGCTGCTGACCTGCCACTGACCTGGCAGATCGCACGCAAGTAGTGCCTAGGTGAACAGTGCGGGAGCGGCACAGGCCAAGTGCGCCGCTCCCGCACGTTCATTCTGGCCCCGGAACCGCCTTCGCGGTACCTCGTCCGAAGGAGTGAGATGCGCGGCTCCGCCGATCGGCTGCTGGCCCGGGTGGCCGGCCTCGATCGACCGAGACTCGCCGCCATCGTCGTCACGGCCCTGGTCGCCACCGCGGCCGGGCTGCTCCTGCCCAGTGCGCTCGCGGCCGCGGTGGACGCCGTGGTCGCGGGCCGCCCCAGCGGTCCCGAGGTCTCCTGGCTGCTGATCGTCGGCGGCGCGGAGATCGCCGCCGACGTCGTCGGCGGCATCCTGACCACCCGCGTGACCGCGACCGCGTCCGCGTGGCTGCGCCGCACGCTCTCGGACAAGCTCTTCACACTCGGCACCCGCTCGAAGATCGCCGAGGGCGACGCGATCAGCCGGCTCACCGGCGACTGTGTCGGCGCGGGTGGCATCGTCACGATCGTCGTCCAGTGCGGTTCGATGCTGGTCATCTCGTCCGGCGCCGTGGTGCTGCTGGCGTTGCTGGACTGGCGGCTCGCGCTCGTGTTCCTCGGCAGCATCCCGTTCGGACTGCTGCTCGCCCGCAGCCACCTGAAGCACACGACCGACGATGTCCTTGCCTACCAACAGGTTTCCGGTGAGCTGGCGGCCCGGATGGTCGACGCCGTCGCCGGCCTCCGCACGATCGCCGCGTCCGGCACCGCCGACCGCGAAGCCGAACGAGTGCTGCGCCCGCTGCCGAAGCTGACCCTCGCCGGCATGGGCATCTGGCGCACGCAGGCCCGCATGGTCTGGCGCGCGGGCCTGCTCACCCCGGCGGTCGAGCTGGCCGTGCTGGCCACGGCCGGCTTCGGCGTGCTCGCCGGCCGGCTCAGCGTCGGCGACGTCGTCGCGGTGCTCGGCTACGTCGCGCTCGCCCTCGGTCTCGTCACCCAGATCCCGCTGCTCACCATGCTGTCGCGGGCGCGCGGCTGCGCCGAACGGCTCGTCGAGGTCCTCGACGAGCCCGTACCCACGCCCGGCAAGCTCCCGCTGCGGCCCGGCGCCGGCCGGCTGGACCTGCGCCGGGTTGGCGTCACGGGCGCCCTGGCCGAAGTCGACCTGACCATCCGCGGCGGGACGTGCGTCGCGATCGTCGGCCGTTCGGGCGCCGGGAAGTCCGTGCTCGCCGGGGTGCTCGGCGGGCTGGTCACGCCCGACGAGGGGAACGTCCTGCTCGACGGACGTCCCCTTTCCCGGATCCGCCGCGAGGAGCTGCGCGCGGTGGTCGGCTACGCGTTCGAACGCCCCGCGCTGCTCGGCGCGACGGTCGCCGACGCCGTCGGTTACGGCACGTGGGCCGGCGAGTCCGCGATCCGCGGCGCCTGCCGGACCGCGCAGGTCGACGAAGTCGTCGTCCGCCTGCCCGACGGCTACCGCACCCCGCTGGCCGAAACGCCGTTGTCAGGCGGCGAAGCCCAGCGCCTCGGGCTGGCCCGCGCCATCGTGCACCACCCGCGCGTGCTGATCTTCGACGACGCGACGGCCAGCCTCGACACGGTCACCGAGGCCGCGGTCGAGCGCGACCTGGCCGCCGCGCTGCCCGGCCGGACACGCGTCGTCGTGACCCACCGGGCCGGCACCGCCGCCCGCGCCGACCTCGTGGTCTGGCTGGAGGAGGGCCGGATCCGCGCGGTCGCCCCGCACGCGTCCCTCTGGCAGGAGCCGGGGTACCGCGGCGTCTTCACGGAGGACGACGAGTGAGCCTGCGCCGGTTGTACTGGTCCGCGCTCACCGGGCAGTGGCGTGGTGGCGTCGTGCTGCTCGTGTGTTCGGTGCTCGAAGGGCTCCCTGCTTTCTTTTCGGGACGGCTGGTCGAGCTGTCCGTGGACCGTGGTTTCGCCGTCGGCGACCCGGGCACCGGGCTCGGCTGGCTGGCGCTGTTCGGCCTGGCCGCGGTCCTGGGCGCGTTCGGCTCGCGGATGGTCTGGCACCAGCTCGGCAAGGTCGTCGAACCGCTGCGCGACGCGCTCGTGACGGCCGTCGTGCGTGGCGTCCTGCACGACGAGTCCCCGCCGCGCAACCAGCCCGACTCGAGCGGGGTCGCCCGGATCACCCAGCACGTCGAGGTCGTTCGCGACGCGACGGCCGGGTTGCTGGTGCAGGCCCGCGCCATGCTGGTGACGACGGCCTCGGCCCTGGCCGGGTTGATGACTGTCGCCGGCGCGCTGGTGCTCCCGGTCGCGGTGCCGGTGGTCGCCTCCCTGGTCGTGTTCGGTTGTCTCCTTCCTTCGCTGGCGCGCCGCCAGCGCGCGCTGGCCCTGGCCGACGAGCACACGGCCGCGACGGCCGGCGCGTCCCTGGCCGGGATGCGCGACGTCGTGGCCTGCGGCGCCGAGCCGATCGCCGCGCTGGCGGTGTACGACGCCGTCGACGCCCAGGCCGCGGCCGCCGTGCGGGTCGCGCGGTCGAGTGCCCTCCGGTCGCTGGTGATCTCGCTCGGCGGGTTCGTGCCGCTGCTGCTCGCCCTGTCGCTCGCCCCAGGCTTGGTGGCCAGTGGTGCGCTGACCGCGGGCGCGGCGCTGGGCGCGCTGGTCTACCTGGCCACGACGATGCAACCCGCGTTGCGCGGCCTCGCAGCCACGGCCGGCACCGTGGTGCTGCGCCTGCTGGTCGCGCTCCGCCGTCTGTCGGAGACGGCCGAGCTGCCCGACAAGCAGGACGGCACGGCGACCCCGTGCGGCACCGACGTCCGGGTCTGCGCCCTGACGTTCGGCTGGGGCGCGACGGCCGAACCCGTGGTCCGTCGTCTGGACCTGGGGCTTCGCCGGGGGGAGCACCTCGCCGTGGTCGGCCCGAGCGGAATCGGCAAGTCGACACTGGCCGGCTTGCTGACCGGCATGCTCACGCCGCAGGAAGGCCGGGTGCTGCTCGGCGGTGTCCCGGTCCGGGACGTGCCCGCCGCGCTGCGCCACGAGCTTGTCGCGCTGATCCCGCAGGAGGCGTACGTCTTCGCGGGAACGGTCCGCGACAACGTCGCCCTGTTCGCCCCTTCAGCCTCGGACGACGCGCTCACCGCCGCCGCCGCGGCAGTGGGCGCGGGCGCACTGCTGCATCGGCTGGGCGGTCTCGACGCCGAGATCGGCCACGGTGGCGAAGGCGTCTCCGCGGGCGAAGCGCAGTTGCTCGCGCTGGCCAGGGTGTACGCCGGTTCGGCGCGGTTCGTGATCCTCGATGAAGCCACCTCCCATCTCGACCCGGTGTCGGAAGCCCGCGCGGAGCGGGCCTTCGCCGCGCGGGGTGGTGTGCTGGTGGTGATCGCGCACCGGCTGTCGTCCGCGCTGCGCGCGGACCGTGTCCTGGTCATGGACGGCCGCGAGACCGCGGTGGGCCGTCACGCCGACCTGCTGGTGAGGTCGCACCGCTACGCGGAACTGATGCAGGCCTGGGCGGCGCCGGTGGCTGGGGGAGCAGCCACTGATGACGCCCGGCCGGCGGTGACGGCCGGGGTTGGCGGGACAACTGCAGTCGCAGGGACCGCCGCGACTGCCGGGGCAATCGGTACGGACTCTGCGGCTGCAGGTGCCGGTGGTTCGGCCGGCGTGGTCGGTACAGCAGTTGGCACCGGTGGCGACGCGGGTGGCTTCGCCGGTGGTGCCGCGGATGCCGCCGCAGCCGGCTTCA
>NZ_JBIUTB010000003.1:0-870466 GCF_044741685.1 Amycolatopsis sp. NPDC088138 | reverse complement strand
GTCACCGGTGGTGCCACTGCCGCTGGTCGTTCGGCCCGTGGTGCCGCGGATGCCGCCGCAGCCGGCTTCACCGGTGGTGCCACTGCCGCTGGTCGTTCGGCCCGTGGTGCCGCGGATGCCGCCGCAGCCGGCTTCACCGGTGGTGCCACTGCCGCTGGTCGTTCGGCCCGTGGTGCCGCGGATGCCGCCGCAGCCGGCCTCGCCAGTGGTGCCACTGCCGCTGGTCGTTCGGCCCGTGGTGCCGCGGATGCCGCCGCAGCCGGCCTCGCCAGTGGTGCCACTGCCGCTGGTCGTTCTGCCCGTGGTGCCGCGGATGCCGCCGCAGCCGGCCTCGCCAGTGGTGCCACTGCCGCCGGTCGTTCCGCCGATGGGGCCGCGCGCGGCTCCATCGGCGGCGCCACAGCTGGAGTCACCAGTGGTGCCCCGATTACCGCTGCAGTTGGCGCCGGTGGTGCCGCGACTACCACTGCTGCCGGTCTTTCGGCCCATGGCAGCACGGCACCTACGGCGGGTGGCCCTGCCGACGGTGCCGCCGCAGGCGACCTCGCAGGTGGACCCGCAACTGCTGCCGGTCCTTCCGCGACTGCCACCGCCGCCGGGACAGTTGCTGCCGCCAGTAGTGGCGCGACTGCCACCGCCGCCGGTTGTTCAGCTGGTGACGTCGAATCGCCTGTCACGGGAGACCTTGCCAGTGGCGCCCTGGCATCTGCCTCTGGTGACCTTGCCGGCGGTGGCACGACAGCCGCTGCAGGATCTGCCGGGACAGCTGCCGATGGTCAACCGCCGCGGCGGCCTTCGCCGGTTCCGCGTACCGCGCGGGCCGGCTGACCGCCTGTCCACTGTGGACATGTTCAATACCGTCCACGTTACCGCCGCCGAACCGCCGCGGAACCCCTCGCCGCGAATCTGTGGATAACTCGCCCTTCTTGTCACCACTTGTGGATAACTCGCGCCGATCGCCGGTTCTTGTCGGTGGTGTCGTGCATGATCGGACGTACCCAAGAAACAGCGCCGCCGGCGGGGCACATCAGCCAGGCTGTAGTGCTTCCAGCGCTTCGCGCAGCTTGCCGGACACCGGAACCGGCCGGCGGGACTCGCGGTCCACGAACACGTGCACGAAGTGGCCCTCCGCGACCAGCGACTCGTCGGCGGCGTACATCCCTATCTCGTAGCGCACGCTCGACTTCCCCAGGTGCGCCACCCGCAGGCCCACCCGCAACGCTCCAGGAAAGGAAACCGATGAGTGATACCCGCAGTGCGACTCCACGCACAGCCCGATCACCGCCCCGGCCTCTACGTCGAGGCCGCCCTGCTCGATCAGCCACGTGTTGATCACCGTGTCCATCAGCGAGTAGTGCACCACGTTGTTGACGTGCCCGTAGACGTCGTTGTCCTTCCAGCGCAACGGAACCGTCTGCCAGTGCGGGTAGCCGTTCACCACAGGGACACCGACTCGCGCAGTACGCCGGCGAGGTCCTCTTCGGAGGCCTCGCGAGGTGCGGTGGCCAGCAACCGCTGTTGCTTCAGGGTTCCCTCGACGAGCGAGTCCACATCGGACTCCGTGTAGCCGACGGCACCGATGCCGTCCGGGATGCCGATCCGCCGCATCAGGTCGATCAGCACCGCGGGCAGGTGATCGGCGAAGTCGCCGGGCCACTCGAAGTCGGGCGCCAGCAGGCGGGCGACCCGCAGGTGGCGGTCCGGCGCCGCGTCGAAGGTGAAGCGGAACGCGGCGGGCGCTGTCAAGGACACCGCCATCCCGTGCGGCACCATGGGTTCCTCACCCGGGTAGCCGTCCGGGTGGAAATCCCTGACCTGCCCGGCGATCGGGTACGCGTTCGCGTGCGGGATGTGCACGCCGGCGTTGCCGAACCCGAGGCCCGCGAACGTCGCGGCCAGTGCCATGGCTTCGCGCGCCTTGAGGTCCGAGCCGTCGGCGACCGCGGCGGGCAGGGCCCACGACAGCAGCCGCAGCGACTGCTCGGCGAACATGTCGGCCAGCGGGTTCGCGCCGCAGTACGGCACGCGCTGCTCCGGGCGCTTACGGTCGAACTCGGTGTACGGCTTGGCGGTGTAGCTCTCCGCGGCGTGGCACAGGATGTCCATGCCACTCGCGGCCGTGACGCCGGCGGGCTGACTGACGGTGAGCCGCGGGTCGACGACGGCGAGGGTGGGGCGCAGCCGCAGGTGGCTGATCCCGCTCTTGACGCGCAGGGACAGCACGTCCAGCACGCAGACGGTGGTGCTCTCCGAACCGGTGCCGGTGGTCGTGGGCACGGCGACGAGCGGCTTCAGCGGGCGGTCCGGTGCACGGCCGCCGCCGACCGGGGCGTTGACGTAGTCCATGAGGTCGCCGTCGTTGCTGGTCAGCAGGTTCGCGGCCTTCGCGGTGTCGATCGAGGAGCCGCCGCCGACGGCCACGAAGGCGTCGTACGGACCGGTTCCACGGGCGAAGTCAACCGCCTTCTGCATGCTGACATCGGTCGGTTCGACGTGTACGCCGTCGAAGATCTCGGTCTCGATGCCGTAACCCCTGATGCCGTCGGCGATGCGGCTCGGCCACCCGGTCGCGGCGACCTGCGGGTCCGTCACGACGAGCACCCGGTGCGCACCGAACTGCGTCAGGTCGTAGCCGATTTCGTCGCTGGCACCGGTGCCGTACTTCAACGCCGGTGCGCCGTAAGTAAAAACGGTTTCATGTTCGGTGGCGGCCAAGACTTCGGTCCTCGCTCCCTTGATCGGATCCAGTCGGGCAAAGCGGACATTCAGTCCATCCTTACCGGGTTTCGGCCAAGATCACTTGACTGCACTGAACGGTGCCCGCATAAGCTCTCCTCATTAGATACCAACTGGGAGCGACCGTCGCCCAGACGGCCGTACGGATCCTGACCGAGGCGCGCGTCCGCCGTGTGTACGCGGTGGTCGGTGAGTCCTTCCTGGAACTGCTCGACGCGCTTCAGCGCGAGCGCGAGATCACGCTGGTCTCGGCCCGGCACGACGCGGGCGCGGCGTTCATGGCCGAGGCGGAGGGCAAGCTCACCGAGCGCCCCGCCGTCCTGCTCGCCAGCCGCGGGCCGAGTGCGGCGAGCCTGGCGATCGGCGTCCAGACCGCGTACCAGGACGAGACGCCGATGGTGGTCCTCCTGGAGACGCCGGCCGCCGAGCCGACGACGTGGGCCGCCGGTGACCTGCCGACGTCGGACCTGACGGCGATGTTCGAGTCGATCGCCAAGTCGACGTTGCGGGTGACGGACCCGGACAGCCTGCCGAGCCTGCTGGCGCACGCGCTGACGACGTCGCAGGAAGGGCGTCCGGGGCCGGTCGTGCTCGGTGTGCCCTGCGACATCTGGGGCATGCCCTACGACGCGGCGAAGCCGATGGCGCGGGTGCGGCCGCCGGCGTCCGGGACGCTGGGCCGTTCGGCGGACGCCGTGGCGCAGCTGGTGGACGAGGCCAAGTACCCGGTGGTCGTCGTCGGCGGGCGGGCCCGGGCGGCCCGTGACGAGCTGATCCTGGTCGCCGACGAGCTCGCGCTGCCCGTCTACAACGCCTTCCGGCGCCAAGACGCCTTCCCGGAGAACCACGCGCGCTACGCCGGTCACCTCGGGCTCGGCATCCCGGCCCGGCAGCTCGACGCCCTGGAACGTGCTGACCTCGTGCTCGCGCTCGGCACCCAGCTCGACGAGGTGACGACGCAGAACTACCGCTACCCGACGGCCCAGCAGACGCTGGTCATGGTGGGGCTGGGCATCGAGGTCAGCCCGCGGCGGCGGGGGCTGACGTTCCGGGTGGACTCCGAGGTCGAGCCGTTCCTGCGGGAGCTGCGGGCGGTGGCCTCGCCCCGGACGCGGCGGGCGTCGGCGGCGAACGCCGCGGTGCACACCTTCATGACCCCGCCCGACACCAGCGGGAACACGCGTGTCCACCCAGTGGACGTCGTCCGGGCGTTGCGCAAGCTGGCGCCCGAGGACACCATCGTCACCAGCGACGCCGGCAACTTCGCCCAGTTCATGCACCGCTACTGGTGTTTCACGGCGCCGCGCAGCCAGCTCGGCCCGAGCAACGCCGCCATGGGCTACGCCGTGCCGGCCGCGGTCGCGGCGAAACTGGCCGAACCGCGGCGGACCGTGGTAGCCATGGTGGGGGACGCCGGGACCCTGATGACCGGCCAGGAGATCGAGACGGCCGTCCGGTACCGGGCGCCGGTGATGGTGGTGGTGTTCCAGAACGGCCTGCACGGCGCCCTCGCCATGCACCAGGCCCGCACGCACGGCAGGCTCTCCGGGGTGTCCATCCCGTTGACCGACTTCGCCTCGTGGGCGCGTGGACTGGGGGCCGCGGGGTACACGGTGGACGATCGTGAGGAACTCGAGCCGATCATCGCCAGCGCGCTGGTGCGGCAGCGTCCGTGCGTCATCGACGTGCGCACGGACCCCGATGTGGTGACGCCGGACGTGCGGTTGTCGGCCCTGCTGGGCCAGGCGCGCCCGCAACCTCCCGCCCAGTAACGGTTTTGCTCTGTTTCGATCCGGGAAACGCCGGGAATGTTCAGTGGTAGCACGGCCTTGAGTCAGGTAATCTGGCCGTGTTCCGGTGGTGGTTCGCCGCTGAACCTTCCCGGCCGGGTCCCGGCGGGAAAGAACCGGGTTTCTGTCGGTGCCGCATGGCACCATCGCGGTCATGACCCGCATCGCAGCGGGCAGGGAACGAGGGGAGTTTCGACGTGGCCGATCACCAGCACGCTTCAGAAGCAGCTCGGAAGTCCGGCGTCGTACCGGTGCTGTTCAGCGCCAGCGCGGAGGCGCACGACGACGCCGTCGTCGTCGCCGAGCACGAGACTGCCTGGCGTTCGCCGTTCTCGGCCGAGGGGCTGCGCCCGGCGAGTGGCGAATAGCTCACCTCTCCCGGGTGAAGACGGCTTGTCGGCGCAGGTCAACTGTGCTTTACTTCAGATGGTCTCGATTTTTGTGTTCGTGTTGAGTCACGCTCGCAGAATCCCGCGGGCGTAGTGTCTCCTCGCCGAGGAAGCAAACCGTCCCCGTGCTGACCCGGGGCGCCGAAGTGGCTTCCTGTTTTTTTGGTGTTACACATGGAGATTTTTGATGACTCAGGGCACTGTGAAGTGGTTCAACTCCGAGAAGGGGTTCGGCTTCATCACCCCCGACAACGGTGGCGGCGACGTCTTCGTTCACTACAGCGAGATCCAGGGTAACGGCTTCAAGAGCCTGGAAGAGAACGCTCGCGTCGAGTTCGAGATCGGCCAGGGCCAGAAGGGTCCGCAGGCCACGTCGGTCACCGTGATCTGACTTTGATCTTGGAAAAGGGCCGTCACCCGTTCGGGGTGGCGGCCCTTTTCGTATGCTCCACACCATGATCGAGCACGGGTACACCGTCTCCGGGATGAGCTGCGGGCACTGCGCGCAGTCGGTCACCGAGGAAATCACCGCCCTGCCCGGAGTGACCGAAGTGGACGTCGACGTCCCGGCCGGCCGGGTCGTGGTGCGCGCCGACTTCGCGTTGGCGGAAGACGCCGTTCGCGGCGCGGTGGAAGAGGCGGGTTTCACCTACGTCGGCACGGCCAGCCTGGTGCCGTAAGCGCCCGCTCCCGGTTGGACTGTCCACACTGCTCAGTCCCGGGGTGACGATGCGTCGCTGAGCCGATCGGTTGACGTCGGTCATTGCGCCGAACGGCGGTGCGGCAGCCACGCCCGGGCCTCGGCACCTCCTTTGTGATCTTCGCCGCGCCCCGCTACACCCAGCACCGCACTTGCAACGGCCTGCAACCCTTCCCTGCACCACGCCTGGAGGAGTCTCCTGGTACCCGAAGCGGAACCGGGAGGTCAGGTTGGGCGAAACGGTGGCGGGAATCGTCGCGAATCCGGCGTCGGGGCGGGACATCCGCCGGCTGGTCGCGCAGGCTTCCGTGTTCCCCACCGCGGAGAAGGCGAACATGGTCCAGCGGTTGCTGGCCGCCTTCGCCGTGACCGGGGTCGATCGCGCCCTCGTGTCCACCGATCTCGGTGGCATCTCCGCCGCCGTGCTGCGGGCGCTGGGGCGTGGAGGCACCTGGCCGACCGTCGACTTCCTCGGCGAAGACCCGCTCAGCGGCACCGCGAAGGACACCACCAACGCCGTACGCCGGATGGTCGAAGCCGGCGCCGGCGTCATCGTCGTGCTCGGGGGTGACGGGACCGCGCGGGTCGCCGCGGCGGCCTGCGACGACGTCCCCCTGCTCGCTCTTTCCACCGGGACCAACAACGCGTTTCCGCAGATGCGGGAGGCGACCGTCGCCGGGCTGGCCGCCGGGCTGATCACCACCGGCCAGATCGATCCCGACCTCGTCACGCACCGGGTCAGCATGCTCGAAGTCGTCACCAAGGCGCGCCGCGAGATCGCGCTCGTGGACGTCTGCGTGTCCCTGAGCAGGCACATCGGCGCGCGGGCGCTGTGGGATCCGGCGTCGCTCACCGAGCTGTACTGCACCTTCGCCGAACCCGACGGCATCGGCCTCTCCAGCATCGCCGGCCAGCTCTGCCCGAGCCCGCGGTCGAGCCCGGACGGCGTCGCGTTGCAGCTCGGGCCGGTCGGCGAGACGCCGTACGTCGTGCAGGCGCCGATCGCGCCCGGCCTGGTGCGCCCGGTCGGGGTGCGGGCCTGGGGTGTGCTCCAGCCGGGCGTGCGGGTCGAGCTCGCCGCCGCGGGCGGCGTGATCGCGCTCGACGGCGAGCGCGAACTCGAACTGAAGCTCGGCGAGAGCGCGTTCGTCGAGCTCAAGCCGGACGGCCCGTGGTGCGTGGACGTCCGGGCGGCCATGGCGGAGGCGGCGCGGAAGGGCTTGTTGCGTACGGAAACCGATCTAGGGAAGGAGCGTCGTCGATGACGGACACCCTGCGGGAGGCGTATCGCACGATGCGGACCATCCGGGCCTTCGAAGAGCGGGTGCACGAAGAGTTCGCGACCGGCGAGATCCCCGGGTTCGTGCACCTCTACGCGGGTGAGGAGGCCTCGGCCGCCGGTGTCTGCGCCCACCTCGACCACCGCGACACGATCGCCGGCACCCACCGCGGGCACGGCCACTGCATCGCCAAGGGCGTCGACGTCAAGGGCATGATGGCCGAGATCTACGGCCGCCGGACCGGCTCCTGCCACGGCAAGGGCGGCTCGATGCACATCGCCGACCTCTCGAAGGGCATGCTCGGCGCCAACGGCATCGTCGGCGGCGGCCCGCCGCTGATCTGCGGCACGGCCCTGGCCGCGAAGCAGCAGGACACCGGCGGTGTCGGTGTGGCGTTCTTCGGTGACGGTGCCAGCAACCAGGGGACGACGCTCGAGGCGCTGAACCTCGCGTCGCTCTGGAACCTGCCGGCGATCTTCGTCGCGGAGAACAACGGGTACGCCGAGGCGACGTCGAGCGACTGGTCCGTCGCGTCGGACAACATCGCCGACCGGGCCGCCGGCTTCGGCATGCCCGGCGTGATCGTGGACGGGTTCGACTTCTTCGCCGTGCACGAAGCCGCCGGTGAGGCGATCGGCCGGGCCCGCGAAGGCGGCGGCCCGACGCTCATCGAGGTCAAGTTCACCCGCCGCCGGAACCTCGACTGCCTCGAGCGGTTCCGTGCCCGGGTCACCGAGAGCGAAGAGCTGTCCGAAGAGGTCCTCGACGACCTCGACGCCGAAATCGCGAAGCTCATCGAAGACGCCGTCACCGCGGCGAAAGCCGCGCCGAAACCCACCTGGGAAGACCTGGAAACCGACGTCTACATCTCGTACTGAGGGAGCGCGCCATGGCCCGCACGATCAGCTACCGCGAGGCGATCACCGAGGCGCTCACGCAGGAGATGGTCCGGGACGAGTCCGTGATCGTGATGGGCGAGGACAACGCGGGCGGCGTGAACGACGACGACACCCGGGGCGGCATCCTGGGGGCCACCCGGGGTCTTGTCGACCGGTTCCCCGGCCGGGTGCTGACCACGCCGATCTCCGAGTCGGCGTTCGTCGGCGCGGCGATCGGGGCCGCGACGCGGGGCCAGCGGCCGGTCGCCGAGCTGATGTTCATCGACTTCATGGGCGTCGGCTTCGACCAGATCTTCAACCAGGCGGCGAAGTTCCGGTACATGTTCGGCGGCAACGTGCGCACGCCGGTGGTGATCCGCACGATGTACGGCGCCGGGCTGCGCGCCGCGGCGCAGCATTCGCAGTGCCTGTACCCGATCTTCACGCACATCCCCGGGCTGAAGGTCGTCGTGCCGTCGAGCCCGTACGAGGCGAAAGGCCTGCTCATCCAGTCGATCCGGGACGACGACCCGGTGGTCTTCTGCGAGCACAAGGCGCTCTACGACACCAGCGGCGAGGTGCCGGAGGACAGCTACACGATCCCGTTCGGCCAGGCGAACGTCGTCCGCGACGGGGACGACGTCACGATCGTCGCGATCGGCCGGATGGTCGCGATGGCCCAGCAGGCCGCGAGTGAGCTGGCCGCGACCGGCATCGAGGCCGAGATCATCGATCCGCGCACCACCAGCCCGCTCGACACGCACACGATCCTGGAGAGCGTCGCGAACACCGGGCGCCTGGTCGTCGTCGACGAGGCCTCGCCGCGCTGCAACCTGGCGACGGACATCTCCGCGCTCGTCGCGAAGGAGGCGTTCGGCTCGCTGCGGGCGCCGATCGAGATGGTGACGCCGCCGCACACCCCCGTGCCGTTCTCCGACGCGCTCGAAGACCTCTACATCCCCGACGCGCAGAAGGTTCTCAACGCCGCGAAGGCGGTCGTGGACTACAAAAGATGATCCGGTCGTCGACCGCTTCCGGACAACTTGGCGAGATTGTCCCCACCTACCGATCACCGGGCCGAAACGGCAGACTGGGGGCGTCGAGCGCGAGGAGCGGCGGTTGGGTCAGCGGGACCTCGAGGCAGCGTTGCCGGCCGGGGCCGACCCCCGGCAGCACGCGCGCGTCCTCACGCGGGTGCACGAAGCGGCGGTGGCCGGCCGGGAGCTGCCCACCAGGCCACGGCCGGTGATCAGCGCGTCCTGGGAACGGATGCGCCGGCTCGGCGTCGACCCGGACGGCGTGCCCACCGCGCCCGTCCTGACCTTCGAACAGCTTGAAGGACGCCGCCGCGCGAGCGGGCTGGCCGAGGCGCTGCCGACGTTGCGCGGCGGCCTGACCAGCCTCGCCGAGCAGGCCTCGCACATCATGGTGATCGTCGACGCGGGCGGGCACGTGCTCTGGCGCGACGGGAGTGCCGCGGTCAGCCGCCGGGCCGATCGGGTCGGGTTCGTCGAAGGCGCCGACTGGCAGGAGGAAGCCGTCGGCACCAACGCGATCGGCACGACGCTGGTCACGAGGCGCGCGATGCAGGTCTACTCCGCCGAGCACTACGTCCGGGCCCAGCACTTCTGGACGTGCGCCGCCGCGCCGATGCACGACCCGCGCGACGGCAGGCTGCTCGGGGTCGTTGACCTTTCCGGCCCGGCTTCGACGGTCCACGCGTCGACGTTGGCGCTGGTCGACGCCGTGACGCGGCTGGCGGAGACGCAGTTGCGCACCACCCACCTCACCGAGCTGGAACGCCTTCGCGGCTTCGCCGTCCCGGTGCTCGCGAAAGTCGGCGGGCCGGCCGTCGTGGCCGACGAGCACGGCTGGGTCGCCGCGGCCTCCGGGCTCGCGCCGGTCGACCGGATCGCCCTGCCGTCGGGCCTCGCGCCGGGCCGGGCGTGGCTGCCGGCGTACGGCAGCGTCGCGGTGGAACCGGTGCCGGGCGGCTGGCTGATCCGGCTGACCGAAGACGAGGTCGCCCCGCTCACCCAGGTCGTCCTGGACGTCCGGTCGCCCCGGGAGCCCGACCTGACGGTGACGAGCGGCGCCGGGACCTGGACCCACCGCCTGAGCCCGCGTCACGCCGAGATGCTGTACGTGCTGGCCAGCCACCGCGACGGCCGCTCGGCGTCCGAGCTGTCGCTCGACCTGTTCGGCGACGCCGGCCGCACGGTCACCGTCCGCGCCGAGATGTCCCGGCTGCGGCGGCACTTCGGCGGCATCCTCGGCGCGAAGCCGTACCGCTTCGCCGACGACGTCGAGGTGCTGGTCCAGCGGCCGGAGAACGCCGAAGCCGTGCTGCCGCACTCGCTCGCCCCGGCCATCCGCGGCTGAAGTCCACCCCTGGCTCCACCCGCCGACGGTCCCGGTCCACCCCGCTTCGTTCGTAGCGTCGTCGCCATGAACAAGTCGGATCTCATCCGCCTGGCCATCGCCAAGGCGACGGAACACAACCGTGGGGGAAAGATGACCGGGAAGACCGTGCTCGGGCTCGCTGTCGTCGGCGTGGTGGTGCTGGTGGCGTTCATCGCCTACCGGCTGATCCTCGTCGAGCTGATCACCAGCCTGACCCACAAGTAAAGGGGGAGCGTTGCCGAAGCGTCCGCTGCTGCCGGACACCATCGCGCCGTCGTGGCTGGTGGTGCAGGCGCTCGGCACGCTCTTCGTCGCGGCGACGCTGCTGACGGCGCGCGAACCGGATCCGCGGATCTGGGCCTGCTACGGCGTTTCCGCGGCGTGCCTGCTCGGGTTCGTCGTGCTCGCCTACCGGTCGCCGCGGACGGCGGCGGTGCTGCTCGCCGTCGCCAGCGTGGTGCCCTCGGCGGTCGTCGGCGGCGCCGCGGACTCGTCGGCGATCGTGCTGGCCATCGTCGCGCTGGGCCGGTTCGCGACGCTGACCTCGGTGAGCGTCGCCGCGATCGTCGGGGTCGGCCTGGTCGACGTCGTGCTGGCGGTGGTTTCGGACCCCACCGGGTTCGTCGACCCGGGCGTGATGCTCCTGCTCGTGCTGCTCGGGCTCAACCGGCGCCAGTACGAGGTGCAGGCGAAACAGGCGGAAGCGCTACTGGAGCAGACGCGGCTCGCGCAGGCCGAGCACGCGCGGGCCGCCGCGCTCGACGAGCGCACGCGCATCGCGCGCGAGCTGCACGACGTCCTCGCGCATTCGCTGGGAGCGCTGGGGGTCCAGCTCGAACTGGCCGAGGCGCTGCTCAGCGAGAAGTCCGATGTGGACGGTGCGCTCACGACCGTCCGGCGGTCCCGCCGGCTCGCCAAGGACGGCTTGGCGGAAGCCCGCGACGCCGTGTCCGCGCTCCGCCGGGACGTCCTGCCGCTCGCCGACGCCCTCGCCGCGGTGGCCGCCGCGCACGCCCGTGACCACGGGGTATCCGTGGACTTCGACGCCGAGGGCGTGTCTCGGCCGTTGCCGTCGGCGGCCGTCGTCGCGCTGGTCGGCATCGCGCGCGAAGCGCTGACGAACGCGGGCAAGCACGCGCCGGGTGAGGACGTCCGGATGCGGTTGGCCTACACGGACGACGACGTCCGGCTCGACGTCACCAACCACCTCGGGGAATTCACTCGAACAGGTGAAGGTTTCGGGCTGGCCGGGATGCGCGAGCGGCTCGCGCTCGCCGGTGGCACCCTGGCGTCGGGCCCGGAAGACGGCCGGTGGCGCGTGCTCGCGGAGGTGCGGACTTGATCAGGGTGGTCGTGGCGGACGACCAGCAGGCGGTCCGCGAAGGCCTGGTCGCGCTGCTCGGCCTGCTCGACGACATCACGGTCGTGGCCTCGGCGGGCAACGGCCGTGAAGCCGTCGAGACGCTGGCCAAGCACCCCGCCGACGTCGTGCTGATGGACCTGCGGATGCCGGAGCTGGACGGCGTCGCCGCGACCCGGCTGATCCGGCGCGACCACCCCGGCACCGCCGTCGTCGTGCTGACGACCTACGCCGACGACACGTCGATCGCGGACGCCCTGCGCGCCGGGGCCCGCGGCTACCTGACCAAGGACGCCGGCCGCGCGGAGATCGCCGCCGCGCTGAGATCCGCGGCCGCCGGCCAGGCGATCTTCACCGCCGAGGTCTCCGACCGGCTCGTCGCCGCGCTCGACGGCCGGCCCGCGTCGCGCGCCAAGGCCGAACTGCCGGACAGCTTGACCGCCCGTGAGGCCGAAGTCCTCGGCCTGATCGCGCGTGGCCTGACCAACGCGGAGATCGCGGCCGAGCTGTTCATCGGCGAGGCGACCGTCAAAACCCACATCAACAACGCCTTCGCGAAGATCGGCGCGCGCCACCGCGCGGAGGCCGTCCGGTATGCGCTCGCCCATCACCTCTGAGAGCCTTGTTCAGCCGTCGCCCGCCGCATGACTTTCGTCCGGACGCGCGGCCTCGCGTGTGAGGCGCGGCGGGCTAACCAGAACAAGGCTCTGAGATCACGTGCTGATGACAGCGGGCGGTGCCGGTGCCCGCGCGCGGGGCGACTCGGCTACCTTTCTGCGGGTAGCGTTCATGGGGAGGAATCGGGGATGACCAGCACTGCGACGGCGCCGGGTCCCACCGCGCCCGCGCCGGGACCCGCACCGCCGACGCCACCGGACGGCCGCGACCGGGCCGGGGGCCGCAGCGGTCTGCTGGGCCTGCTGGACCTTCCTGGCCAGGGGATACGCGCGATCATCCGGTCCGCCGCGACCACCCCGGGCCGGCTCACCGTGATCGCCGTCGGGCTGGTGCTGCTGGCCCTCGTCGCCGGGCTCGTCGCGACGCTGTCGGTGCAGAACCGCGACAACACGATCACCGGGGTCATCGACCACCGCGAGCCCCTCGCCGCCGCGTCCCAGCAGGTCTACCGGTCACTGTCGGACGCCGACGCGACCGCGGCGAGCGCCTTCCTCTCCATCGGCACCGAGCCGCCCGAACTCCGCCAGCGCTACGAGCGTGACATCGCCGAGGCCGGCGCGGCGCTCGCGAAGGCGGCCTCCGACTCCGGTGACGTCGCCGACGCCGCCGGCCCGGTCGACGTGCTGAACCAGTCGCTGCCGGTCTACACCGGCCTGGTCGAGACGGCGCGGTCGAACAACCGGCTCGGCTACCCGGTCGGCGCGTCCTACCTGCGCGAGGCGTCCGAGCTGATGCGGGCGAAGATCCTGCCCGCCGCCCAGGACCTCTACCGCGTCGACACCGAGAAGCTGATCGAAGAGCAGGACAGCGCCACCGGCTTCCCGTGGCTCGCCGTGATCCTGGTGGTCGCGCTGCTGGCCGCGCTCGTCGTCGCCCAGGTCTACCTGACCCGCCGGACCAATCGGCTGCTCAACGTCGGGCTCGTCGTCGCGACGGCTGCCGTCGTGGTGTCGCTGCTGTGGGGCTCGGTCGCGTTGATCGTGCAGGGCAGCCTGGTCGGCGGCGGCCAGGACGACGGCTCGCACCGCGTCGACGTCCTCGTCCGCGCGCGGATCGCGGCGCTGCAGGCCCGCGCCGACGAAACGCTGACGCTGGTCGCCCGCGGCGACGGCGCCACCTACGAAAAGGACTTCGGCACCAACGCCGTCCAGCTGGCCGGGGCCGACGGGCAGGGCGGCCTGCTCGCCGAGGCCCGCGGCCTGATCCCGGACGGTGACGGCGCCAAGAAGGTCGCCGACGCGACCAAGGCCGCCAACGACTGGTTCAAGGCGCACAAGCAGGTCCGCTCGCAGGACGACGGCGGCCAGTACCAGGAAGCCGTCGACCTCGCCGTGCTGGAGGACAAGACCGACGGCTCGGCACCGGCGTTCCGGCGGCTCGACGACAGCCTCCAGGACGCGATCGACGTCGGGCGGCAGGAGTTCCTCGACAGCACCCACAACGGCGACCGCGCGCTGACGCTCCTCGCGCCCGGTTTGGCCGTTCTCGCGATCGTCGCCGCGGCGGGTGTCACCATGGGAGTCCGGGAGCGACTGAGGGAGTACCGGTGAGCAGGCGGGGTTACGCGGTCCGGGCGGCCGCGCTGGTGGTCGTCGCGGCACTGGCGGCGGCCTGCGGGAGTCCCGGGAAACCGGTCGACCCGGCACCGGTGAGCAACGCCGCCTGGCCGCAGCCCGCCCACGTCGGCGGCCCGGACTCGACGGCGGGCGGCGGCACCGACAAGAGCTGCAACCCGCTGGCCAGCCTCGCGCCGAGCGGGACGTCGATCCCCGACGACTCGACCATGGCGAAGATCAAGGAACGCGGGAAGCTGATCGCCGGCGTCGACCAGACGACCTACCTGTTCGGGTTCCGCAACCCCACCACGGGCAACCTCGAGGGCTTCGACATCGACATGGTCAACCAGATCGCCAAGGCGATCTGGGGCTCGCCGGAGGGCCACGTCCAGTTCCGCGCGATCCCGTCGTCGCAGCGTGAGAACGTCCTGAAGGACCACCAGGTCGACATCGTCGTCCGGACCTACAGCATCACGTGCGACCGCCGGAAGGACGTCCAGTTCTCGTCGGTCTACTACAAGGCGGGGCAGCGGATCCTGGTCACCAAGGAATCCCCGGTGCGGAAGCTGACCGACCTGACCGGCAAGCGGGTGTGCGCGGCGAAGAAGTCGACGTCGCTGGCGAAGATCGCGACGGATCCCGCGAAGCCGGTGCCGGTCTCGGTGGACAACTGGTCGGACTGCCTGGTGATGCTCCAGCAGGGCCAGGTCGAGGCGGTGTCGACCGACGACACCATCCTCGCCGGGATGGCCGCGCAGGACCCGACGCTGCAGGTCGTCGGCGAGCAGTTCACCGAGGAGAACTACGGCATCGGCGTGCCGAAGGACAACGAGGACATGGTCAAGTACGTCAACGCCGTGCTGGACCAGGTCCGCGGCAACGGCGCCTGGCAGGACAGCTACCACAAGTGGGTGGAGTCCTCGCTGGGCCCGGCGTCCCCGCCGTCACCGCAGTACCAGTGAGTGGCTCGCGACTAGAATCGGTCCTCGTACGTCGTCGGGGATCTGGGAGGTAGCAGTGTCTGAGGAGCCGCGCCGTCCTCGGCACGCCGCACCGGACGACGAGCAGCAGGTGGCCCCGCCGAGCTGGCAGCCGCCGCCACCGGTGCGGTGGGAGACGCCCGAGCCGTCGATCTCCGGCCGGCTCGACGACACCGAGCCGCCCGCCGCCGAGAAGACCGTCTTCCACGCGCCGGTCCGGCGTCCGCCGACGCCGCCGCGCGGTGAGCGGACCTTCGTGCGCGGGCAGATCCCGGGCGCGAACGACCCGACCCGGCCGCCGGGGCAGATGGCGCCGGTCGCGCCCCCGGTCGAGCGGACCCAGGCCGTCCGGCCGGACCCGAACGCGCCGCAGCCGACGAGCGTGCTCGCGGCGCCGGCGCCGGAGACCCAGAGCATCATGCCGCCGGTGCCGCGGCCGGAGACCGGGCCGGGCACGCTGCCGGACCCGGGCACCGAGAGCGTGCTGCCCGAGCGCAGCAGCGACGGCAGGCACACCGGCACCGGGACAGGGACGGGCACGGGCGCCGGGACGGGCAGCGGTTCGGGGTCCGGCTCCGGCTCGTTCCCCGGCACCTCACGGCGGACGTCGTCCCGCACGTCGCGCTCGCGCCGCGGCCGGCTCGGCGCCGGGCTGGTCGAGGTCCCGCCGGTCCCCGCGCGCGACCCGGCGTCGGCGGTGCTGACGAACCCGGTGGTGTCGGAGGAAAAGCGCTTCTGCGGCAGCTGCAGCGCGAAGGTCGGCCGCGGCGTCGACGGGAAACCCGGTTCGCCGGAAGGAAAGTGCGAAAACTGCGGCGCGCCGTTTTCGTTCCTGCCGAAGCTGCAGCCGAACGAGCTGGTCGGTGGCCAGTACGAGGTGCTCGGCGCGATCGCGTACGGCGGCCTGGGCTGGATCTACCTGGCGCAGGACCACAACGTCAGCGACCGCTGGGTCGTCCTCAAAGGACTGATCGACACCGGCGACGCGACGGCGATGGCGGCCGCGGCCAACGAACAGCGCTTCCTGGCCGAGGTCGAGCACCCGAACATCGTCAAGATCCACAACTTCGTGCAGCACCCGGACGCGCACAGCGGCACGACCGTCGGCTACATCGTGATGGAGTACGTCGGCGGCCAGTCGCTGCGGCAGCTCGCGCTGGCGCACCACCGCGAGAGCCGGCGTCCGGAGCCGCTGCCGATCGGCCAGGTCATCGCGTACGGGCTGGAGATCCTGCCCGCCATGGGTTACCTGCACAGCCAGGGCCTGCTCTACTGCGACCTCAAGCCGGACAACGTGATCCAGACGAACGAGCAGCTGAAGCTGATCGACCTGGGCGCGGTCCGGCGGACCGACGACTACGAGAGCCCGCTGTTCTTCACCACCGGTTACAGCGCACCGGAACTGGCGACGCAGGGTGCGTCGATCGCGTCGGACCTGTTCACCGTCGGGCGCACGCTCGCCGTGCTGAGCTTCGAGTTCACCGGCTACACCACGAAGTTCAAGTCGACCCTGCCGGGCCCGGACGCGGTCCCGCTGTTCGCGCTCTTCGGTTCGTACCACCGGTTCCTGAAGCGCGCGACGCACGCCGACCCGGACCGGCGGTTCCTCTCCGCCGAGGAGATGGCCGACCAGCTCACCGGGGTGCTGCGCGAGATCATGGCGCTGGGCACCGGAAAGCCGCGGCCCGGCGCGTCCACGGTGTTCGGCCCGGAGAGCCGCACGTTCGGCGTGCAGCTCGTGGTGCCGGAAGCCGGTGGCAGCGTGCCGCTGCCCGGCGCGGCCGAGGTCGTCGCCGGCCTGCCGATCCCGCAGGTCGACACAGACGACCCGGCGGCGGGCGTGCTCGCCACGACGACCTCGCTCGAGCCGCGAGGCGCGATCGAGGCGCTGGCCGGCGCGCCCCGCGAGTCGATCGAGGTGCGGCTGCGGATCGTCCGCGCCCGGATCGAGCTGGGTGAGCTGTCCGAGGCGCAACGCCAGCTGCAGGCGGCGCAGTACCTGGCGATCAAGAACGGCTTCCCGCACGACTGGCGGATCGACTGGTACCGCGGCCTGATCGAGCTGGCGGGCGGCCGTTCGCGCGTCGCGCACGTCGCGTTCGAGGCGGTGTACGACGACCTGCCGGGCGAGGTCGCGCCGAAGCTGGCGCTGGGGGTCAGCGCCGAGGGCGTCGGCGACTACTTCGCGGCCGCGCGGTTCTACGAGCTGGTCTGGCGGACGGACCGCAACTACGTCAGCGCCGCCTTCGGCCTCGCTCGCGTCTACCTGGCGCAGGGGGCCCGGACCAGCGCGGTCGAAGTGCTCGAGACGGTGCCGCCGTCGTCGACGCACTACGTCGACGCGCAGGTCGCGGCGATCAAGATCAAGACGACCGCGACCCGGGCGGCGGGCAAGGAAGCCCTGGTCAGCGAGCACGACCTGCTCGACGCGTCGGCCCGGCTCGAGCGGCTCCGCCTGGACGCCGAGCGCCGCACGAAGCTCTCGGCCGGAGTGCTGGAAGCCGCGTACGAGTGGCTTCGCGGCCCTCGCCAGGGTCCGCCGACACCGGGTGGGCGCGTGCTCGGCTGCGAGCTGGAAGAGCGTGAGCTGCGGTTCGGCCTCGAGCGCTGCTACCGGGCGCTGGCGCGCCTGGCGGCAACGGTCGAGCAGCGCGTGGAGCTGGTGGACAAGGCGAACGCCATCCGCCCCCGCACCCTCACCTGACCGGGCCCCGCTCCGGACACGCGGGCCGACTCCCAGGCACGCGAGCCGTCCGCCTGGGTACGCGTGTCGTCCATCCAGGTACGCGAGTCGTCCGTCTGGGTACGCGTGTCGTCCTTCCAGGTACGCGAGTTCGCCGTTCCGGTACGCGGTTCTCGCGTGATCAGTCGCGCGACTCGCGTGATTGGGCGCGCACCTCGCGTGATCGGCGAGGCATCACGTGCGATCGGATGGACGACACGCGTACCTGAGCGGACGACACGCGTACCGGGATGGACGACACGACGTCAGGGGTTGATCTCCCAGTCGCCGCGTTCGCGCTGGTTCTTCTCGTGCTGCGCGGCCAGCTTCTCCAGCGCCTGCGGGTCGCCGTGGTTGGAGAAGTGGTCGAAGCCCACCACGATGAACAGGGCACGGGCGCTCACCGCGATCGGGCCGTCCTCCGCGTCGAGGCGGCCGTCCGCGCTGACGTAGATCTTGCGGCCGGCGATGCCGTCGAGGCGCGCGGTGATGAACAACGTCGAGCCGACCGGCACCGGGCGGCGGAAGTCCGTCTCCAGCTTCCCGGTGACCGCCGGGCGGCGCATCAGGTTGCCGACCGTCGAGCCGAGCGCCTCGTCGAACGCACAGGCCAGGAGGCCGCCGTGGGCGAGCCCGGGGGCACCCTGGTGGGCCGCGGTGACGGTGAACCGCGAGTGCACGACCTGGCCCTCACCGACGGTCGAGCGCAGGTGCAGCCCGGCGTCGGCCTCGTCGCCGCAGCCGAAGCACTCGCCGAAGTGCACACCCAGCTCGGTGCCGGCCTCGGGGGCCTTCGGGTGCGGAACCGCCGGCTCCACCGGTACCGGCGGCCAGGGCTGAGAAACACGACTCATGCGCTGACGTTAACTCGCCGGTAGTCGTCCGCTTCGTCCGGCCCGCGGCGTAACCGGGGAACCCACATCTCTCCGTAGCCGGAAAATTCCCCACCGTAGAGATTCTCCGGCTCAGACTGCCGACCTGCGGCGACCGGGCAAGACTGGGGTGATGAGCTCGAATGGCCCAGTGGGCACCGCACGGAGGAGGTCGTCGCCGGCATGAGCGAACCAGCAGCCGAGCCAGCAGCAACGACGGGCAAGCCGTCGGTGGACGAGAGAACCGTCAAGCGGGCCGTGTGGGCGTCCGCGATGGGCAACGCCACCGAGTGGTACGACTACGGCGTCTTCACCTCGGGTGCGATCGCCGTCAGCATCGGCTCGGAGTTCTTCCCCGGCGAAGGCAACGCCGTGCTCAAGTCGCTGGCGCTGCTCGCGGTCGGGTTCATCGTGCGGCCGTTCGGCGGGGCGTTCTTCGGCCCGCTCGGTGACAAGATCGGCCGCCAGAAGGTCCTGGCCATCACGATCCTGCTGATGTCGGGCTGCACCTTCCTGGTGGGCGTCCTGCCGACGTACTCCGGCGGCTACAGCATGGGCATCGCGGCCCCGATCGCGATCCTGCTCCTGCGCATCATCCAGGGCTTCTCCACCGGTGGTGAGTACGGCGGCGCGGCGACGTTCATCGCCGAGTACTCGCCGACCAAGCGCCGTGGCTTCTTCGGCAGCTTCCTCGAACTGGGGACGCTCGCCGGGTACGTGCTCGGCAACCTCGTGGTGCTGGCCGTGACGCTCTCGCTGTCGGCCGACCAGGTCGACGCCTGGGGCTGGCGGATCCCGTTCTTCGTCGCGCTGCCGCTGGGCCTCGTCGGGCTCTACCTGCGGAACAAGCTCGAGGACACCCCCGAGTTCCGCCGGCTGGAGGCCTCGGGCGAGAAGCCGCGGAAGGCGCCGCTCAAGGAGATCTTCACCCGCAACTGGCGGATGATCCTCAACCTGATCGGCATCGTGCTGCTGCTGAACGTCGCGGACTACCTGCTGCTGACCACGATGCCGACGTACTTCACCGAGACGTTGAAGATCAACGACAACACGTCGACGCTGATCATCATCGCGGTCGAGGTCCTGCAGATGGCGATCATCATCCCGCTGGGTGCGCTGTCCGACAAGATCGGCCGGAAACCGCTGCTGCTGACCGCGGCCATCGGGTTCCTGGTGCTGAGCTGGCCGTCGCTGAAGCTGATGCAGTCCGGCAGCATCCTGTGGCTGTTCGTCGGGTTCCTGATCGTGGCGATCCTGCTGGTGCTGATGCTCGCGGTGATCGGCTCGACGTTCCCGGCGATGTTCCCGACCCGCGTCCGGTACGGCTCGTTCGCGATCGGCTACAACATCTCGACGTCGCTGTTCGGTGGTACCTGCGGTGTCATCGTGACGGCGTTGATCCAGAGCACCGGAAACCCGGACTGGCCGGCGTACTACCTGATGGCGGCGGCCCTGATCGCGATCATCCCGATCATCAAGATCCCGGAGACGTCGCAGGTGCCGATCGAGCAGATCGACACCGAGGACAGTGGGGGCGGCAAGTCCCTGACCGGCGCTTCCGCTCAGCGTTGAGCGGTCCCGCCTCGCAAAGACGTGTGCCCCGTCCGGATCACCGGGCGGGGCACACGTGCGTCGCGGGTCAGCTGGCGTCGTTCCGAGGAGCGCGCTCGCCACGACGACAGCGACTCCGGTTTCGACGATCAGTGCGGCGTCCGATCGGAACACCACACGGTGTTTCGCCACGAACCAGCTCGGTATTTCGTCGGAAACCCACGTTGAAACGGTGATCTACGCCACGTCCCTGACCTGCGGAAACGGGTCAGCGAGACGTCGTACGCGGCACTTCCGGGACCGTCTCGGTCGGGTTCGCGGACGGGGGTGGCGACGTCACCGAGGAGGGCTGCCTCGACTTGCGGGAGGTCACGGCGACCGGCGGGCTCGACGGCCGCTGCGTGCTCGGCACCGAGCGGCCCGGCTGGGCCGCCGGCGGCGCGATCGACGTCGCCGGGACCTCCTCCTGCGACGGCATCGGCGTCGGCGACGGGGGAGCGGTGGTGCCGATCGTGGACAGGCCCGGGTCGGCGGGCTGCACCGGCTCCGGCGGCCCGAAGCGGTGGCCGGCCAGGAAACCGGCCACCGCGAGGATCACCGCCGTCGCGGTCGAAGTGCCCACGACGGCCATGCGCTTGCGCCGCCGCCGGATCCGGCCACCACGCTCGATCACGTCGGCGGCCTCGAGCCGCATCGGCGGCGTGTCGGCGGCCGCGCCGGTCAGGATCACGCGGACGTCGTCTTCGGGGTCCATGTTCGTCACCTCCCCTCCGTGGGTGCGCTGAACGACAGCGCGCTGTAGTGCGGGCCGAGCCGGTTGCGCAGCGTGGCCAGGCCCCGGGAGGCCTGGCTCTTCACCGTGCCGGTGCTGCAGCCGAGGGCCTGCGCCGTCTCCTCGACGCTCAGGTCCTCGAAGTACCGCAGCACCAGCACGGCGCGCTGCTTGGGGGCCAGTACGGCCAGTGCCTGCCGGACCAGCATGTCCTGGTCGCTCCCGGCGGGTTCCGCCGGGAGCTCCGGCAGGGTGTCGGTGAGCCGCTCCCGTTTCCACCTGCTGCGCCGGTGCTCGGCGAGGAACGTGCGGAGCACGACCTTGCGGGCGTAGGCGTCCAGGGTGTCGTGGCGCGACAGCCTCGGCCAGGCGAGGTACAGCTTGATCAGGGCCGCCTGCGTGAGGTCTTCGGCTTGGTGCCAGTCACCGCAGAGCAGGTACGCCGTGGACCGGAGGCTGTGCGCGCGCTCGCCGAAGTACCGGGCGAACTCGCCGTCCCACGGCGAGCCCGGCCCGGTCGACGGACGGGAGCGGGAGATCACCTGACTACCGGGTCTCCCGGATCGCCGGGAGGTGCAGGTCGCCGGTCGGGCCGGCCGGGACGGCGCGGGGGACGCGCGGAGCCTGCTCGGCGCGGGTCGGCGCCTTCGACGTCGCCGGGACGGCCCGCGGCGGCTCCTGCGGCTTGCGGGTGGCCTGGGGCGGGGCCTCGGTCGGCGCCGGGGTCGCGCGGGTCGTGGCCTGCGGCGGCGCCGTCGGCTGCGACTGGGCCATGGCGACGCCACCGGTCAGGGCGCCACCGGCGAGCACGAGCGCGCCGAGGGACAGGGCGATGCGGATACGCAAGACAGCTCCTCATTCTCGCGGGCGCGGCTGTCGATCGCCGCGCCTCTGCCCGTAGTCATGCGGTGGGCGCCCGCCGGGGTTGCATCGGATTTCCCGGGAAACGCGAACGGCCGGGAAGTCCGCACTGGACTTCCCGGCCGCCCGGTGTTCCTGGGTGGTCCGAGGGTGGCTCAGCCGGCGAGCGCCGACAGCTTCTGCCAGCTCGCCCAGTCGTAGGTCCAGTCGCTGTAGTCGCCGTCCTTGGCGGTCAGCGTCTGCGTGCTGCCGGTGATCTCGACCGGGTCGCCGGTGAGCACGCCGTCGTAGTACTCCTTGGCGCGCGCGGGCGAGAGGTTCAGGCAGCCGTGCGAGATGTTCTTCTTGCCCTGCGCCCAGACCGACGCGGCCAGGCCGTGGATGAACTCGCCGTTGTTGGAGATCCGGACCGCCCACGGCACCACGACGTTCTCGTAGTGGTACTTCGGGTTGCTCATCGCGTACGTGGACTGCTTGCCCATCACGACGTGCACGCCGCTGTGGGTGACGCGGCCCGGGTCGGAGTCGAGGCCGTAGCTCACCGGGTAGTCGGCGATCTGCTGGCCGTCGCGGATCACCTGCATGGTGTGCTGCGTGGTGTTGCCCTTGACGATCTGCGAGCGCCCGATGGCGAAGCTGGCCGAGACGTCCTGCTTGCCGTACACGCCTTCGCCGATCTTGACGCCGTAGATCTTGGCGTTGACCTTCACCTGCGTGTTGGGCTTGAAGTACTCCTTCGGCCGCCAGTGCACCGTGGTGTCGCCGTTCAGCCAGGCCCAGGAGCCCTCGGTCTTCGGCGTGGTCTCGACGGAAAGCGCCTTCTCGACGGAGGCCTTGTCGGTGACGCGGCTCGGGAAGGTCAGGGCGATGGGCATCGCGATGCCGTACGTCTGGCCGTCACCGACGTTCAGGCTGGCCTGCGTCTGCCGCTTCGGCTTGACGGTGGTGAACGCGCCGCCGATGGGCACGTTCTTGCCGTCGGCGCCCTGCGCCTGGCCGGACCAGGTGTAGGTCTTGCCGTAACCGAGCTGCTCGGTGGTGTTCCAGCTCTTCTTGTCCGCCGACGTCTGGCCCTGGACCTGCTTGCCGTCCGGGTTGGTCAGCGTGACCGAGACGATCGTGCCGCTGTCGACCTTGACGCCGACCGGCTCGCCGGGCGCGACGTCCTGCGCGCCCGCGGCGGGGGTCACCGCCAGTTTCGCGGGCTGCGCGGTGGGAGCCGGCGCCTGCGTCGGGCCCCCGCCCGACGTACCGCTCGCCGACACCGTCGGTTCACTGCTGCACGCCCCCAGCGCCAGCACGGCGACCAAGCCCAGTGCCACAGCCGCGCCCCGGCGCCGCGTGGAGTTCCTCACCGTCACACCCATTCCCCTTTGCCCCTTTGGTGCTTCCCCTCTTCGAGACGCCTCGCGGACCTCGAACGTTGAGCAATGTTCGAGTGACGAACGTCACAGCCGGTCCGGTGGGCCTTAACAGAGGAGGCACGGCCGACTCCGAGCGGTATCCGGTGATCACGGAGCCGATGTGCTGCGCAAGACTAACCGGTGGGTCCGACAGAAGCGGGTGGGGAGCCCTACGACGTTCCGGTGACCTTGGCCGTGACAGGCGTTTTTCGCCTCGATCACGGGGTTCAACTTTGGCCAGATCCCGGTAGTCTGCTTGCAGGCCGTCGTTTTGCGTGTTCGTGGCTTCACACTCGCGGAACTTCTGACGCGAGCCATGGAGCCGACACGCTCTCTTGACTCGACTCGTTGGAACCGCCCGGGACGGCCGGGGTGCCGCTTCGGTGGCATTCGAAGCGGATCTGTGTAACGAGGAGAACAGCGGTGGCGCAAGGCACTGTGAAGTGGTTCAACGCGGAGAAGGGCTTCGGCTTCATCGCGCAGGACGGCGGCGAAGGCGACGTGTTCGTTCACTACTCGGAGATCGAGGGGCGTGGCTTCCGCACCCTCGAGGAGAACCAGCGAGTGGAGTTCGAGGTCGGCCAGGGCCAGAAGGGCCCGCAGGCCCAGAAGGTCCGCGCGATCTGAGACCGAGGCTTGTTCTGGTTAGCCCGCCGCGTCCCGCACACAGACCGCTGGTTTCGTGCACAAGTCATGCGGTGGGCGACGGCTGAACAAGCCTCGCAGGCCCTTTGCGCGTCTAAGGCCTGAGTGACGGGCCCCCAGCCTTGCTACGGCTGGGGGCCCTTTCTCATGTGGTGCAGGGGTTCAGCGACGTCCGACGGCCGGCGCGTCGAACGCGTCGGCGGGGAAGTGGAACTCGTCGGTGAGGTCGGTCAGCTCTTCGCTCTGGCTCTGGACCTGGCGCTGGTCCTGGAGAGAGGCGGCCTGCCCCTCCCAGTTGAGCCGCTCGAGGATCCACTCCTGAGCGAGCGCCTGGGGCGAGATCCCCCGCGCTTCAGCGACGTCGGAGAGCTGCTTGCTGGCGATGAGGCTCATCCGAAGCTGGAAGACCTGAGCTTCCCCGAACCGCTTGCCGGTCCCGGTGCTCTCGTTGTCAGCATCAGGCGCCAAGGCGGCCAGGTAGCTGGTGAGTTCCTTGTCCTCGACAACACCGTCGTCGGCGGTCTTGGCGGCACCGCGGTGACGCCCGGAGGACACTGCCTTGAGGTTCGTGCGGCTGCTCAAGCGGCCGAGTGAGGGAAGGGGCACGGACCACACGATAACGGTTAGGTCTCACACCACAAACCACTGTGAGCCACGACACGCCCCTTTATTTACCCGATCAGCCCAACCCTCACCCATTAAGCCCAATCGCCCGTAAACACAACGCAATCAGTCACTAACAGTACGAGTCGATCACGCAAAGAAACGGACTCAGGAAACGCGGAAAGTCTGGCGGCCGCACCGTGGGGGTCCGGGGGCTCGGCCCCCGGGCAATACACCGAAATGATCGGCGGCCGAAGGGCGAAGCCCGAAGGCCGCCGAGAAATGGAGGACCCCCGCGCCAGGGGGAGGAACGCGGGGGTCGGAGGGGATCTCCACAGGCGCTGACCGGGGGTGTGTCAGCACCTCGATTGTTGCACGTCTTGCGTGGTTGAGCGAGTGGACAGCGGGAAATTTCCGCGTGTGGTGTCACTTCGCGTCCGGGGTGACGTTCGTTCGGGTGGTGTTGTTCTCCGGGCGTGCTGATTGCGCTGCGTTGAGCGGAGCGTGGCCTCAGGTTCACTCTCCGGGGGGCTGTGTGTGGCGGCTTGCGCTGGTTAGCCTCGCGGCCAAGTTGTTGTGAGCCGTATGGAGGGGCTATGAGCGGGTCTGTTGAAGTGCGGCAGTTCCTCCTTCGGTACGAAGGTGCCGATGGGGGTGCTGCTCCGTTCGCCGGGGGATTGCCGGCGCAGCGGACCGGTGCCGCGGATACGCAGCGGGTGTCGGACGATCAGGTTCGGCGGGCTCGGCTGGCCGTGGCGAACGGTGCGCTGGGGGTCGAGGACTGCGTCCAGTTGCTGGAGATGCTGGGGTTGAACCTGGACGAGGACGGGCAGGCGCCGGTCCAGCGTTGAGCGGGTTGTGGGCCGGGGGTCCGGTGGGCGGTGCGGGTGCCGCCGGGCCTGTCCGGTGATGTTCGTGCAGGTTGTCGCCCTTTTTCGGGGGTAATTTCCGAGTGTTCGCCGGTTTCTTGACGCGGGTTTCGTAACAGTGTTATGTTTGCTGGGTCGAAGGGACGGACATGACGGCGATCGAGGACGCGGCCGGGGTGGCGAACCGGATCCGGCCGGTGGTGCAGGTGCTGGGCGGCAGGTTCATGACGTCGCCGGAGCTCGCGGCGGTCGAGAGTGAGGTGGGGCTCCCGCCGCGTTCGCTGTACGTGCGAGGCCGGTCGGCGGTGCTCGGCGACGTGCCGCCGCACGTGGCCGCGGAGCTGTTCGGCATCTTCCCGCACTGGCTGTTCGACTACGTCCTGCCGCCGGCGACGGAGGCCTTGGACGCGCCTGCCGCGGTGCGTGCCTACGCGGAGTCATCGGCGCGCTGGTCCCGCGTCAACCTTTCGGCCGTATCCGAGCCGGGTCGCGTAGCGGACTTGCTGTTTCGCGTGGTCGACGCCGCGGACGCGAGTGGCCTAGCGCTCTTCGCCGGCTGGCAGCGCGCTCAACGTCCTGAAGGCGATGTCGAGCGCCTCGGGTTCGCGCTGATGGTCTTCCGTGAGCTGCGTGGCGGCCTGCACTTCGCGGCGCTGCGGGCGGTGGGCCTGTCGGTGCCGGAGGCGGTGGTGGCCGATCCGGAGGGTGGCCGCGAGCGCCTGCTGCGCACGGCGTGGCCGCAGGACGCGGCGGACGAGCTGGTGGTGTCGGCGGAGCGCAAGCCGGACCTGCGCGACCGCCGGCACCGAGCGGAGTCCCTGACCGATGATCGGATCGGCGAACTGCTGACGTCGGCGCTGACGGCGGAAGAGGTGGTCGAGTTGGAGCGTCACCTGCTGACGTTTGCGCAGGTCCCGGTCCCGGTGCGGGGTTAAGGAACCCCCGGTGCAAAGGGGTGGCGGCGTGCCCTATGCTTGTAATCGCTCCCGGGGGACAACCTGAGAGCGCGGTCGGTCGGTTAGCCGAAACTGATCGGGCTCCCATCGTCCAGCGGCCTAGGACTCCGCCCTTTCAAGGCGGCAACGCGGGTTCGAATCCCGTTGGGAGTACGTAGTACCGTAGTAAAGCAGTACGCAAGGCCCTGTGGCGCAGTTGGTTAGCGCGTCGCCCTGTCACGGCGAAGGTCGCGGGTTCGAGTCCCGTCAGGGTCGCAAGATCGTTCGGCTCCAGGCCGGCGTTCCCGGCCAGGTAGCTCAGTTGGTACGAGCGTCCGCCTGAAAAGCGGAAGGTCGCCGGTTCGACCCCGGCCCTGGCCACCGCTCACGAAGACCGTCTCGACTCAGTCGAGGCGGTTTTTTCGTTGTCCGGCTTGCTCGACGTGGAAGTACCCGACGGGCTGAGGCCCTTCGGTGATCACGACCACCGTGCCCGGCTGGATTCGCTGGGGTCCGGTGTTCTCGACCGCCAGCCAGCGCCCTTCGGCCGCCCAGGTCAGCTCGCCGGAGGGGACGCCCCGCACCACGAACGACGCGAGCCCGGTGTCGGCGGTTTCCGGCGGCACGAAGGCGTTCGCGGCGTAGCGACCGTCGGCGGATGGTGGACCGGAGGTGCGCCCGCCTTGCTCGGGCGTCAACCACACGACGCGGCCGCGGAACGGGAACGGGGTGGCGTCCATGGCCCGATTCTGCCGGGCGGACAGCGGCGCGGGCCAGAATGAGGGCATGTACTGCCTGGAAGCGGTGATCGCGAGGGAAGCGGTGCTTCGGCGGGTTGCCGGTTCCGTTGACGCCGCGCGGGTTGTTCCCCTCGGGCAGGACCTCTCTCCGTTGCTGATGACGGACGACTTCTTCGACGCGGTGACCGTCGCGGGCGAGCTGGTGCGGGTGGACGCCGTCGGCCTTGGGTGGCATCGGGAAACGGCAGGCTGGCTGTGACGCAGAACCCCTGGGACGCCGAAGCCGCCACCTTCGACGAGCAGCCCGACCACGGGCTGCGCGACCCCGACGTCCGGGCCGCGTGGGCCGAGCTTCTCCTCCCGCTCCTGCCATCCGAGGCCTTCGTGGCGGATCTTGGTTGTGGGACCGGCACTCTCGCCGTTCTCCTTGCCGAGGCCGGGCATCGGGTCGTCGGCGTCGATCTGTCCGAGCGGATGCTCGACCAGGCAAGGCAAAAGGCCGGTGCGGGGGTCGAGTTCAAGCACGGTGACGCCGCCGATCCGCCGCTCGACGACTACTCCTTCGACGTCGTTCTCGTGCGGCACGTGCTGTGGGCTATGCCGGACCAAAGTGCCGCTGTGGGGCGGTGGTTGCGGTTGCTCAAGCCCGGTGGACGGCTGGTTCTCGTCGAGGGGCGGTGGTCCACCGGAGCCGGGATCAGCGCCGACGAGTGCCGGGCGTTGTTCGGCGCGCGCCACGTCGGGACGCGGGTTCGGGTGCTCGACGATCCCGCCTTCTGGGGTGCCGAGATCGAGGACGAGCGGTACCTCGTCGTCGCTGAACCCGGGCCGGTGTACCGGACCACGTCTCCCAGGGGATGGGTGGTCACCGGGTACGCCGAAGCGCGGGCCGCTCTCAGCGATCCGCGGCTGCGGAAGGCGGGGGCCAACGCGCGGTGGGCCGGGCGGCCCGCCGGGCGGGGGAGTCACATGCTCGACGCCGATCCGCCGGATCACACCCGGCTGCGGAAGCTCGTCAACCAGGCTTTCACCGCCCGCGCCGTCGAAGCTCTGCGGCCGCGGATCGAGGAGATCACCGCCGCGCTGCTCGACGACCTCGCCCGGCACGACGAGGTCGACCTTCTCGCCGCCTTCGCGGTGCCGTTGCCGATCACCGTGATCGGGGAGCTGCTCGGGGTCGAACCCGGCGCGCGGGCCGAGTTCCACCGCCTCAGCCGGGATCTCGGGGATCCTGGGCTCAGGACGTTCCTCGGCGAGCTGGTGCGGGCCAAGCGCGCGCGGCCGGCCGACGACGTCCTTTCGCGGCTCGTGCTCGCCCACGACCGGGACGACCGGCTCAGCGACACCGAACTCGTCGCGACGGCCTTCCTGCTGCTCTTCGCCGGCTACGAAACCACCGTCCACCTCATCGGCAACGGCGTGTACGCCCTCCTGCGCAACCCGGACCAGTTCGACGCCCTGCGCGCGGACCCGGCGCTGGTGCCCGCCGCCGTCGAGGAGTTCCTGCGGTTCGGCGGGCCCGTCGGGTTCGCGACCCTGCGCTACACCGGCGAACCCGTGGAGCTCGGCGGCGTCCGGATCCCGGCGGACGAGTTCGTGCACGTCGCACTCGGGGCGGCGAACCGGGATCCCGCCCGGTTCGCCGATCCCGGA
The DNA here is from genome assembly GCF_044741685.1 of Amycolatopsis sp. NPDC088138. Taxonomy (NCBI): domain Bacteria; kingdom Bacillati; phylum Actinomycetota; class Actinomycetes; order Pseudonocardiales; family Pseudonocardiaceae; genus Amycolatopsis; species Amycolatopsis sp. NPDC088138. The sequence goes on along the minus strand of NZ_JBIUTB010000003.1, from coordinate 842,090 downwards.
CGGCTGGACCTGGCGCGGCACCCCGCCGGGCACGTCGGCTTCGGGCACGGCATCCACCACTGCGTCGGCGCCCCGCTGGCCCGGCTGGAGGCGCAGATCGCCTTCACCCAGCTGGTCCGGCGCTTCCCGCGGTTGAGCCTGGCCGGCGACGTCCGGTGGCAGGACGGCATCCGGATCCACGGGCTGGTCGAGCTGCCCGTTAGGCCGAACGAGTGAACCCCGGCTAGTCATGTCCGGACGCGGCGACTGGCACCGACCCAGCGGCGAAGGCGGCCCGAGAAACGGGCTGCCACCCACAAGGGGAGCCGACATGCGATACCTGCTCACGCTGCACATGAACCCGACCCTCTGGGCCACTCTGGCCGACGACCAGAAGAACGAGGTCTACGAAGGCCACGGCACCTTCACCAAGCTGATCACCGACTCCGGCGAGATGGTCGAGACCAAGGCGCTCGTCGATCCCGCCGGGACCAAGACCGTCCGGGTCAAGGAGGGCGTGGCGCACACGGAGAACGGCACCTTCGTCGAGGCCGACTCCTTCCTCTGCGGTTACTACGTCGTCGACGTCGAGAGTGAGGAGCGCGCGGTCGAGCTGGCCGCGGAGATCCCGGACGCGCGGTACACCGCCGTCGAGGTGCGCCGGGTGATCCACGAGGCTTGACCTCGATCTTGGTCGAGGTTGCATCCTGGAACCATGAGTTTCGACCTCGACGCCTACCTGGCGCGCACCGGGCAGGAACGCCGTCCACCGTCGGCGGAAGCGCTCAGGGATCTCACGCGGGCGCACGTAGCCGCGATCCCGTTCGAGAACCTCGACGTGGTTCTCCAGCAGCACCAAGGGATTTCGCTGGACGTCGTGAGCGCGAAGCTCGTCGGGCGGCGGCGGGGCGGCTACTGCTACGAGCAGTCCGGCCTCTTCGCCGCCGTCCTCGAGGAGCTCGGCTACCGCGTCCACCGGCTGTCCGCGCGCGTGCAGCCGCGGCGGCCCGGGCCGTACACGCACATGACGCTCGTCGTGGACGTCGACGGCGAAAGCTTCCTCACCGACGTCGGGTTCGGGGCCGGGATCCTGGACCCGATGCCGCTGATCGACGGGCAAGCGACGGACCAGGCGGGCTGGGAGCACCGGCTGGTCCACCGCGACGGCTGGTGGACGCTCCAAAAGGGCGCCGAAGACCTGCTCGACTTCCGGCTCAACGAGATGTACCCGATCGACTACGAGGTCTTCCACCACTACACGTCGACGCACCCGAAGTCGCCGTTCACCGGGCGTGTGGTGATCATGACGCTCGAACCGGGGGTCAGCCGGAAGCTGCTCGGCCGCGAACTCACCGTCGAAAAGCCCGGCGGCGGCAGCGAAACGACGACCGTGGCACCGGAAGAGCTCGACACCACACTCAAGGACTTCGGCATCGAGCTGACCCAGGACGAGTTGTCGAGGCTGCGAGAGATCTACTGAGTCCCGAACAGCTCGGCCGCCGGGATCGGCCGGCCGAGGTGGTAACCCTGCGCCTGGTCGCAGTCGAGCTTGCGGAGCAGGTCCAGCTGCTCCGCGGTCTCGACGCCTTCGGCGATCACCGTCAGGTCCACCGCGTGGGCCATCGCGATGATGCTCGTGACGATCGCTTCGGCGTCGCGTGACTCGGCGATCCCGGTGATGAACGAGCGGTCGATCTTGAGCGTGTCCAGGGTCAGCCGGCGCAGCTGGGCGAGCGACGAATAGCCGGTGCCGAAGTCGTCGATCGCCAGCAGGACGCCCAGGGAGCGCAGCGCGGCCAGCACTTCCCCGGCCGCTTCCTGGTCGCGCATCAACGCGCTTTCGGTGACCTCCAGGCAGAGCGCGCTCGGCGGCAGCCCGGTGCTGGTGAGCGCGTCCTGGACCGCGGGCACCAGGTGCGGGTCGTCGAGCTGGCGCGTGGAGATGTTGACCTTCAGCGTCAGGTCCAGCCCCTGGTTCGCGCGGCGCGAGGCGAGCTCGCGGGTGGTCGCGCGGAGCATCTCCTTGCCGATCACGTTGATCAGGTCGCTCTCTTCGGCCAGCGGGATGAACTCCGCCGGGGAGATCGCGCCGTGCCGGGGGTGCGTCCACCGCAGCAACGCTTCGACGGCGACCATCTCGCCGGTCTTCAGGTCGACCACCGGCTGGTAGGCGGGCCAGAGCTGGCCGTCGTGGACCGCGTCGCGCAGGTCCTGCTCCATCCGCAGCCGCCGCTGCATCCGCTCGCGCAGGCCGACGTCGAAGAAGTGGTGACGGCCGCGCCCGAGCGTCTTCGCCTGGTACATCGCGACGTCCGCGTCGCGCAGCAGGTCTTCGGCGCTGCGGCGGTCCGCGCCGTCGACGAGCACGACGCCGATGCTGGCGTCGAGGTGCAGCTGCCGGCCGAGCACGCCGATCGGCTCGGCCAGCGCGGCCCGCAGGTGCTCGGCCAGGGCGCGGACTTCGCCGGGCTCGGTCACCTCGTTGGTGACGACGACGAACTCGTCACCGCCCAGCCTGCCGACCAGGTCGGCGCGGCCCGAGCAGCGCCGCAGCCGCTCGCCGACGATCCGCAGCACCTGGTCGCCGACCGAGTGCCCCAGCGAGTCGTTGATGACCTTGAACTTGTCCAGGTCGAGGAACAGCACCGTGGCCGCGCTCCGGCGGGCCCGGACGTCGAGGCGGTCCAGGACCAGGGTCCGGTTCGCCAGCCGGGTCAGCGGGTCGTGGGTGGCGTCGTGCGCGAGCCGGGCGCTGATCGCGCGGGTCTCGCTGATGTCGGTGAACGACGTGACGACGGTCGCCGCCGCCGGGTCGTCCGGGTCGAGCAGCCGGGAGGTCAGCGACACCCAGACGTCGCGGCCGTCCGGCCGGCGCAGGCGCACGACCAGGCCGTTGTGCGTGACGCCGGTCCGCCGCGTCTGCACCGACGGCATCTCGTCCGGCGGGATCCACTGCCCGCCCTCGGTGAACAGCACGAGCGTGTGGCACGGGACGCCGATGAGGTCGGCCTCGGCCACACCGAGGATCCGGCACGCGGCCGGGTTCGCCGCTTCGATGAGCCCGCCCGGCCCCATCACCAGCACACCTTCGTCGAGCGAGGCGACGACCGTGCGGTAGTTCTGCTCGGCCCGCCGTCGCGCGGTTTCGTCGGCGCAGACGAGCACCCAGCCGTCGTTCATCTCAGCTGCTGAAACGCGGACCGTGAGCGGTGCCCCGTCCCGGCTGCGGTGCACGGCTTCGACGACACCACCGCGGCGCAGCTCCAGCGGCGCGCCGACCAGCTCGCTCGCCCGGCGCCCGACAGCCTCGGCGGCGGTCCACCCGTACACCGTCTCGGCGGCCGGGTTCCAGCTGGTCACGACCCCTTCGCCGGTGGTCGCGATCAGGGCGTCGCTGACGTGGGCCACGAGCGCGGCCTGGTAGCGGAGGGCGTCGGCGGCCGCCTTCCTCGCGGTGATGTCCCGCATGACGACCTGGTAGGCGTGCCCGGTCGTGCGCACGGTCTGCGTCTCGACGGCGAACTTGCTGCCGTCCAGCCGGGACATCAGGGCTTCGACGGGCTCGGTGGCGGCGCCCGGCTCGGCCAGCAGCGCGAGCTTCTCCAGCAGCGCGGGCCGGGAGTCCTCGGTGACGAAGTCCGTGAACCGGCGGCCGACGACCTCGTCGGCGGAGCAGGCGGCGAACGCGTCCAGCGCGGCGCGGTTGGCGTAGGTGACAACGCCGTTCTCGTGGACGCAGACGGCGTCCGGACTCAGCTCGACCAGCGTGGCGAGGGAGTCAGCCTCCATGAGCGTCCGTCCCCCAAGCGATCGGCGTGTGGCCCGTCGATTACACCACCGACTCCGGCCGCTGCATACCCGGCGGAATCAGCGTCCGGCCTGCGGATGCGCGGCGCAGCCGCGGCCCCCAGAACAGCAGGCCGAAGTGCGCGGCGGCCGCGTGGCCGAGCAGCGTGACGACCGAGTCGAGGGTTGTGGGGTCGTCACTGAGGTAGATCACCGCGATGAACGCCTCCATCGCGGCCAGCGCGAGGAGCCGCGCCCGGCCGCGGCACAGGAACACCAGCGCGCCCGCCGTGGTGAAGAAGCCGTAGCTGACCCCGATGTCGAGCCAGTGCCCGGCCGAGTTCGGCAGGACGTGCGCGCTGATCAGGCCCATCACGGGCAGCTCCGTGACGAGCGTTGCCAGCACGTGGCCGGAGAAGAACACCATCACCGCACGGCGGGCGCCGAACCGGCGTTCCAGCGGCGCGACGGCGATCGCGAAGATCACGACGTAGACGAGCCAGCCTTCGTCCGCCAGCCAGAGCGCGCTGGTCAGCAGCGAGGTCAGCGGCCGCCGCCACAGGTTGTGGGCGTCGGTGCTCGACAGCTTGAGGAGGCGATCGGTCAGCGACTCGTCGGCGAACCGGAGCAGCAGCGTGGTGCCGAGCAGGAGGACGAGGTAGCCGAAGGTGAACGGGGTCGTCTTCGGATTCGGGAGGAACCGGACGAACTGCCGCCAATTACGCCGCGCCGGGCCGGTGAGGTCGAGGACCCTCGGTTCGGCTTTCAGCAGCATGGTCTCAGCTTCGCCGCTCATTCTGGGAGTATCACGAAAGCCAGCTGTGAAACCCCTGTGGATAGTCACTGACTGTCAGATTGCACAGCACGTAACGAATTTTTGCACCTACCTCACCCGTTCGGGTGCTTTGTGCGGTAAAAATACCGCCGTGAACGACGAGGTATCGGTCGCCGAGCTGCTCGTGCGCGAGGGCTGGGGCGATCGTCCGGTGCAGTCGCGCTGGCGGGTGGTCGCGGTGATGCTCGCCGTCGTCATCGGCTGCGGGGCCGCCGCGGTGCTGGTCGCGTTCAGCAGCGGCCAGGTGCGCCAGGACGCCGCCCCGGTCGACCAGATCCAGGTCGTCCCGATGCCGCAGCGCACCACCGGCCTCGGCGGCGCGGGCCAGGCGACGGACTCCCCGTCCGACGGCGGGATCGGCGGTGGCACCGGTGGTGACGTCGTCGTCCCCGGCGACGGGCACGAAGGCACCGTCACCGAGGTGCCGGGCCGCACGTCGGACACCCCGAGCAGCACTGAATCCTCGACGTCGGTCACGCCGACCGGCACGACGGACCCGAACTCGAACCCCCAGACGACCGGGTCGCTCGCCCCGCCCTCGAACCAGGCGCCGTCCACCACGCCGACGCCGCGCGAGACCTGCCACGTCTGGCTCCTGATCTGCCTGGGCTGATCAGCCTTCGGCGAGCTGCTGGCCGAGGTCGCTGAAGTCGGACGTGTTCCAGCGCTCCGGCCGCATCACGATGGCGATGTTGTTCCCGTGGGCCTCGTCGGTCGCGTCGGTGTAGGCCTCGCTGACGCCCGGCGGCAGGTAGCGGGCCGCGACCTGGTGCCGGTCCGCCTTGGTCATCGGCCACGTCTTGACGACCGGGCCCTCGACCGAGACGTACTTGTAGACGCCGTCCTGCTCCTGCACGCACAGCGCGAAGCGGCCGGCCTCCTCGATCAGCCGGGTCTTGCGCGACCCGGGTGACGTCATCACCATGACGTCCCCGCCCGGCTCGTAGCGGTACCAGATCGGCGTGGTCAGCGGCGCGCGGCCGGGTTCGGCGGCGACGCTCAGCACGCCGACACGCGGCTCGGCCAGGAACGCCTCACGCTCTTCGCGGGTCATCTTGCGGGCCATGGTCCAGCTCCTTAAGGCAATTTGATTTGCCTTAAGGGTACGCAGGCGTGGCTCGCTAAAGCAAGCGCCATTGCTTTAGGATCTCCGCATGACCCGACCCGGTGGCCGCAGCGCGCGCGTCCGCGACGCGGTGCACGACGCCGTCGTCGAGCTGCTCGCCGCGGGCGAGATCGACGCCACGGTCCCGAAGATCGCCGAGCGGGCGGGTGTCAACCCGACCAGCGTCTACCGCCGCTGGGGCAGCCGGGACAACCTGCTGCTCGACGCCGCCGTGACGCGCCTGCGCGAGACGTCCCCGATCCCGGACACCGGCTCACTGCGTGGTGACCTGGCCGGCTGGGCGGACGGCGTCGAACGCGCGATGCGCGACCGGCACGGCCAGATCCTGCTGCGCGCGCTCGTCGCGACCATGGCGCCGGAACGCGAACCTGTCGAATACCTCCGGGCGCGTGGCGACGACCTGCAGCGGACCATCAACGCGGCCGCGGCGCGCGGCGAGGCCGTGCCGGCGGTGCAGGACGTGCTCGACCACGTCCTGGCGCCGCTCTACCTGCGCGTGCTGTTCCGGCTCCCGGTCGAGCCGGGCGCCGGGAGCCGGCTCGTCGACCGGTTGCTCAAGACCCTTTGAGCAGGTCCGGCTCCTCGCGACGGCCGAGGTGGTTGAACAGCAGGTTCAGCACGAACGCCAGGATCGCCGTCACCGTGATCGAGCTGCCGCCGATCGTCTGCAGCCAGGCCGGGAAGTGCTTGAAGATGTCCGGCGCGAACGCCGGCAGCAGGCCGACGCCGAGGGCGACCGCGACGATGAAGGTGTTGTGGTTGCCGGAAAACTCGACGCCCTTGAGGTTCTGCGCGCCGACCGCGGCGACCATCGCGAACATCACCACCGCGACCCCGCCGACCACCGGCTGCGGGATCGCCGCGATGAACGCGCCGATCTTCGGGACCAGGCCCATCAGCACCAGGATGCCGCCGGTCACCGCGACCACCCAGCGGCTGCGGACGCCGGTCATCCGCACCAGCCCGACGTTCTGCGCGAAAGCCGTGTCCGGGAAGGAGTTCATCACGCCGCCGAGCACGGCCGAGAAGCCGTCGGTGGCCAGGCCACGGGCCAGGTCGGAGTCCGTCGGCGGCCGCCCGGTGATCTCGCCGACGGCGATCATGTCGGCGGTCGACTCGGTGAACGTCACCAGCATGACCACGCACATCGACAGGACCGCGGCGACCGGGAACGTCGGTGCGCCGAAGTGGAACGGCGACGCCAGGCCGAACCAGCCGGCCGTGCTCAGCCCGTCCCAGTGCACCAGCCCCAGCGGGATCGCGGCCACCAGCCCGATCGCCAGGGCCAGCAGCGGCCCGATCTGGTTGGCGAACCCGCGCAGCACGCGCGTGAACAGCACGAGCAGCGCGAGCACGCCGAACGCGAGAAGGATGTGCGACAGGGCCGCGTAGTCCGGCGCCGTCGGGTCGTTGCCCGCGATCAGGCCCGCGCCGGGGCCGAGCAGCGAGACGCCGATGACGAGCAGCAGCGTCCCGGTGACCAGCGGCGGGAAGAATCGGATCAGCTTCGCGAACGGCTTCGCGATGAGCAGCCCGAAAACGCCGGATGCCAGCATCGCGCCGTAGACCGCGGTCAGGCCGTACTGCGACGCGATGAGGATCATCGGGTTGACGACGCTGAACGTCGCACCCGCAACGACCGGCAGCCGGATGCCCAGCAGCTTCCCGATGCCGATCGACTGGATCAGCGTGGCGATGCCCGCGACCAGCAGGTCGGCGTTCACGAGCAGGCCGATCGTCGCCGGGTCGAGCTTGAGCGCGCTGCCGACGATCAACGGCACCGCGACGGCGCCGGCGTACATGATCGACATGTGCTGCAGGCCGAGCAGCGCCAGCCGGCCGGCGGGCAGGCCCTGGTCTACCGGGTGGACCTCGGGTTTCGTCATCAACAGCCCCCTTTTCAGCAGCACAGCCAACGCGGTGCGGATGACGGTAGCAAGACGCCGCCGTGATGATCGTGTTTCCGGGGTGCGGCGGATCGGGCCGTGATGTGTGACCATCGGTGCATGACATCGGGCGGTATTTCCCAGGTGGGCCCGCCGTTTCGCGCCGATCACGTCGGGAGCCTCCTGCGGCCCCCGGTGCTGCGCGACGCGCGACGGCGGCACGAAAGCGGTGAGATCGGCGCGGAGCAGCTCCGCGCGGTCGAGGACGACGCGATCCGTGACGTGATCAAGATGCAGCGGGCGGCCGGGCTGAGCTCGGCCACCGACGGCGAGTTCCGGCGCGCCTCGTGGCACATGGACTTCATCTACGCGCTCGGCGGCGTCTCCAAGAGCGACGAACGGCTGCACGTCAAGTTCCACAACCTGGCGGGTGATCTCGAGTTCAGCCCGCCGGGCCTGCAGGTCGACGGCAAGGTGCGGCTCGAGGAGCCGATCTTCGCCGACCACTTCCGGTTCCTGCAGTCCCATGTGGACCCCGGCGTGACGCCGAAGCTGACCATCCCGTCGCCGAGCATGGTCTACTACCGCGGCGGGCGGGCGGCGGTCAGCGAGACCGTCTACCCGGAGCTGGAAGAGTTCTTCGACGACCTGAGCGCCGCGTACAAGGCGCAGGTCACCGCGATGGCCGGCCTCGGCTGCCGCTACCTGCAGCTCGACGACACGAGCCTCGCGTACCTGAACGACCCGGTGCAGCGCGAGCTCGTCGCGCGGATGGGCGGCGACCCGGACACCCAGCACCTGCGCAACATCGCGACGATCAACGCGGCGCTGGCCGGCCGTCCGGACGACCTGACCGTGACGACCCACTTGTGCCGTGGGAACTTCCGGTCGTCGTGGGCCGCGGAGGGCAGCTACGAATTCGTGGCGGAAGCCGTGTTCGGCGAGCTGGCCGTCGACGGGTTCTTCCTGGAGTACGACGACGAACGCTCCGGCGGTTTCGAGCCGCTTCGGTTCGTGCCCAAGGACAAGAAGGTCGTGCTCGGCCTGGTCACGACCAAGCGGCCGGAGCTGGAGGACCCGGACGTCCTGGTGCGGCGGATCGAGGAGGCGTCGCGGTACGTCGACGTCGACCGGCTCTGCCTGTCGGGGCAGTGCGGGTTCTCCTCGACCGAGGAGGGCAACGACCTCACCGTGGACGACCAGCTGCGGAAGCTGGAACTGATCGTGAAGACGGCCGACCGCGTCTGGGGCGGCCACTGATGATCACCTGCGTCGTCGACTACGTCATCGATCCCGCGAAACTGCCCGACTTCGAACGGTTCGCCGCCGCGTGGATGCGCTTGGTGCACCGGGAAGGCGGCGTCCACCACGGCTACTTCCTGCCGTCGGAGGGGGCGAGCGACGAGGCTCGGGCGTTGTTCAGCTTCGAGAGCTTCGCCGCGTACGAGCAGTACCGGACGCTGTTCGGCGTCGACCCGGACTTCATCGAGGCCGACAAGATCCGCGAGGAAAGCGGCTGCGTGATCCGGTACCGGCGGACGTTCATGCGGCCGTTCCTGCCGGACGACGACCTCTGACGAGCGTGCCGCCCCGGGTGTGGCCCCGGGGCGGCTCCCATCTAGGCCCGACTCGCGTGAGCTGCGATGGCTCTGCCCGCGGGTTGCGGCGCTTCCCGCCGATGCGAAGACTGATCCCATGCGACACAGCGCGCAGCGGCCGCCGTCGGTCGTCGACCGCGTCCTCGATCTGCTCGGCGCGTTTTCCGCCGAGCGGCCTCGGCTGACGTTGTCCGAGCTGAGCCGGCGCGTCGATCTGCCGCTGTCGACCACGCACCGGCTCGCCGGCGAACTGACCCGGCGTGGTGCGCTCGTCCGCGACGAGGCGGGCGCGTACCGCGTCGGGCTTTGGCTGTGGGAGGTCGCTTCGCTCGCGCCGCACGGGGCCGAGCTCCGCGAGAGCGCGATGCCGTTCCTCGAGGACCTTTACGAGGCCACGCACCAGAACGTGCAGCTCGCGGTGCTCGACGGGCCGGAGGTCGTCTACGTCGAGCGCATCTCCGGGCGTGGTGCGGTCAACGTCCTGACCCGGGTCGGCGGCCGGTTGCCCGCCCACGCCACCGGTGTCGGCCAGGTGCTGCTCGCGCACGCCCCGGCCGACGTCCAGGCGGAGGTCGTCGAGGGCCCGCTGAAGGTGTTCACGCCCAAGACGATCAGCTCGGAAGGCGAGCTGCGGCGCGTCCTGGCGGACGTCCGGCGCAACGGCTACGCGATCAGCGACGGCCAGATCGAGCTGATCGCCCTCTCGGTGGCGGCCCCGGTCTACGGCTCGGACGACGAAGTCGCGGCGGCGATCTCGGTCGTCGTCCCGGCGGAGGGCACCGACCCGCGGACGCTGGTCCCGGCGGTGCGGGCGGCCGCGCGCGGGATCTCGCGGGTGCTGGGCGCGCCGCGGGCCCTCAAGACCAGCGGTGAACCCCACTGATCCACTCCTCGACGCGCCGGGCGGGTTGTGCTCAGATGAAGTCATGGGTGAGCAGGGAGTGAGCACGGTGCTGGTCGTCGGAGCCGGGCAGAGCGGGTTCCAGGCCGCGGCGTCGTTGCGCGACCGGGGTTTCGACGGCCGGGTCGTGCTGGTCGGGGACGAACCCGGCGTGCCGTACCAGCGGCCGCCGCTGTCGAAGGCCTACCTGGCCGGGACAGCCGGGCTCGAGCAGCTGCACCTGCGCGGCGAGGACTTCTTCGCCGAGAAGGACATCGAACTCGTCGACGCGCGCGTCAAGTCGATCGACCGGGCCGCCAACCGCATTCACCTCGAAGACGACCAGGAGCTGGCCTACGACCACCTCGTCGTGGCCACCGGCGCGCGCAACCGGGCGCTGCCGGTGCCGGGCGCGGACCTGCCGGGGGTGCTGACGCTGCGCACCCTCGGCGACGCCGACCAGCTCCGCGCGTCCCTGGCGCAGGCCGGGAACGTCGTCGTGGTCGGCGGCGGCTTCATCGGGCTCGAGTTCGCCTCGCACGCCGGCCGTCCGGTGACGGTCGTCGAGGCGCAGGACCGGCTGCTCAACCGGGTCGCGTCGCCCGAGATCTCGGAGTACTTCGCGGAACTGCACCGCGAAGCCGGCCACACGGTGCTGCTCGGCCAGGGCGTTTCCGCGTTGCACGGCGACTCACGGGTGCGCGAGGTCGAGCTGTCCGACGGCACCCGGCTGCCCGCCGACCTCGTTGTGATCGCCGTCGGCGTCGTGCCGGAGACGGCGCTGGCCGAGGCGGCCGGTCTCGACGTCGCGAACGGCGTGGTCGTCGACGAGCACCTGCGGACGTCCGACCCGCGGATCTTCGCCATCGGCGACTGCGCGAACTTCCCGTGTGTGCAGGCGGGCGCGGCGACCCGGCTGGAGTCGGTGCAGAACGCCGTCGACCAGGCCCGGTGCGTCGCTGCGGCGCTGACGGGCACCGAAGAGCCGTACGCGAGCCTGCCGTGGTTCTGGACCGACCAGTCGGGCGCGAAGCTGCAGATCGCCGGGATCCTGGCCGACGCGGACCGGACGGTCGTCGCGGGCGACCGCGAGGCGGGGAAGTTCTCGGTGCTGTCGTTCCGCGACGACGTCCTCATCGCGGTCGAGTCGGTGAACCGCCCGGCCGACCACATCGCCGCCCGGCGCCTGTTCACGGCCGACCCGCACCCGCGGTACGCGGACCTCGAAGCGAGCGGGTTCGACCTGAAGGCGCACATGAAGGCACGCGCCGCCTGAGATCGTCAACTCGTGGTTGACGCACCGAGATCGTCAACCTACAGTTGACGGCATGACCGTACCCAACCCCATCAAGCTCGACGACCTCATCAGCGCGATCAAGAGCAACAACGACCAGGACGTCCTCGCCCAGCTCTCCGACGCCGTCTACATGGGCGAGCACCTCGGCGACGTCGCCGACCACCTCATCGGCCACTTCGTCGACCAGGCCCGCCGCTCCGGCGCGTCCTGGACCGAGATCGGCAAGAGCATGGGCGTCACCAAGCAGGCCGCGCAGAAGCGGTTCGTGCCGAAGGTGGACCCGGGCGGTGACGTCTCCGGCGCGATCGAGCGCGTCTACGGCCGCTACACCGACCGCGCGCGGCACGTGATCGTCGCCGCGCAGAAGGCGGCGATCGACAACGCGAGTCCGACCATCGACACCGTGCACCTCGTGCTGGGCCTGCTCACCGAACCCGCGGCCCTCGCGGCGGGCGCGATCCTCGCTCAGGGCGTCACGCTGGAGACCGTCCAGGAGGCCGCCGAAGCGCGGCTGCCCGAGCGGGCCGGCGAGGTGCCCAACCCGATGCCGTTCAGCGCCGAGGCCAAGAAGGCCTTGGAGCTGACCCTGCGCGAAGGCCTGCGGCTCGGGCACAACTACATCGGGACCGAGCACATCCTGCTGGCGCTGCTGGAGCAGCGTGAAGGCGTCGGCTTCGAGGTGCTCGACGGCCTGGGGATCAGGAAGGACAAGGCCGAGGAGAAGATCGTCGCGGTCCTGACGGAGATCCTCGCCGCACGAGGCCAGTGAGGCTCTTCTGCCTGGCCGCCCTACTCGCGCTGGCCTGGGTGACGCTGCTCTGAACGGGATGGACCAGGGGGTCTTCCCGCTCAGGCACCCCGAAAGTCCGTGAATGGCCCATTGAGGGACTCTAAGTCCCTCAATGGGCCATTCACGGCTTTGGGCTCAGGCGGAGGCTTCCGGGCGGGAGTCCTCGGCCCAGGCCGTGTGGAACGAGCCGTCGCGGTCGACGCGGCGGTACGTGTGCGCTCCGAAGAAGTCGCGCTGGCCCTGCACCAGTGCCGCCGGGAGGCGGTCGGCGCGCAGGCCGTCGTAGTACGCCAGCGCCGTCGAGAAGCCCGGCGTCGGGATGCCCAGCTGGACCGCCGTCGAGATCACCGAACGCCACGAGTCCTGCGCGTCCTCGACGGCCTTGCGGAAGCCGCCCGAGGTGAGCAGGGTCGGCAGGCCCGGCTCGTCGGCGTAGGCCGCGGTGATGTCGTTGAGGAACTTCGCGCGGATGATGCAGCCGCCGCGCCAGATCGAGGCGACCTTGCCGAGGTCGATGTCCCAGCCGTACTCGGTCGCGCCGGCCTGGATCTGGTTGAAGCCCTGCGCGTACGCGACGACCTTCGACGCGTACAGCGCCTGCTCGACGTCGTCGGCGAAGCGCTCCAGCGACGAGCCGGTCAGCGGCGACCGCGTCGGGCCGCCCAGGCCGCGGGCGGCCGAGCGCAGCGACGTCGAGCCGGACAGCGAACGCGCGAAGACGGCTTCGGCGATGCCCGAGATCGGGACACCCAGGTCGAGGCCGATCTGCACGGTCCAGCGGCCGGTGCCCTTCTGCTCGGCGGCGTCCGCGACGACGTCGACGAACGGCTTGCCGGACGCCTTGTCGACGTGCGCCAGCACCTCGGCGGTGATCTCGATCAGGTAGGAGTCGAGCCGCCCGGTGTTCCAGGTCCGGAACACGTCGGCGATCTCGGCGGGGGAGTAGCCACCCGCGCCGCGCAGCAGGTCGAACGACTCCGCGATCAGCTGCATGTCGGCGTACTCGATGCCGTTGTGCACCATCTTCACGAAGTGGCCGGCGCCGTCGGCACCGATGTGCGTGCAGCACGGCTCGCCGTCGACCTTGGCCGAGATGTCCTCGAACAGCGGGCCGAGGGACTCGTAGGACTCCTTCGAGCCGCCGGGCATGATGCTCGGCCCGTGCAGCGCGCCTTCCTCGCCGCCGGAGACGCCGCTGCCGACGAAGTGCAGCCCGCGCTCGCGCAGGGCCTTCTCCCGGCGGCGGGTGTCGGCGAAGTGCGCGTTGCCGGCGTCGATGATCACGTCGCCGTCTTCCAGCAGCGGCGCGAACTCTTCGATGACGGCGTCCGTCGGGGCACCCGCCTTGACCATGATCACGACCTGCCGGGGCCGCTCGAGCGCGTCGACGAACTCCTGCGCGGAGTACGCCGGGATGAAGTCGCCCTCGTCGCCGAACTGGTCCACCAGCGTGCGGGTCCGCTCCTCGGACCGGTTGTGCAGGGCCACCGTGTGCCCGTGCCGCGCCAGGTTCCGGGCCAGGTTGCGGCCCATGACCGCCAGGCCGGTGACCCCGATGCTCGCCTTCTTGCTCATCCGCATCCTTCCGAAGACTCTCTCGATTCAGACACTAGTCCGATCGACGCCTCAAGGGAGGTCACGGCGACGGGGGCCACTCAGTTCAGGAGAAGCAGCGGATCGGCTCGCCGTTGAAGGCGACCATGTCCGTCACGGCCGCGAGCAGGTCGATCTGCGCACCCCATTCGGCGCCGTCCAGCTCGGCGTACGCCCGGTGCAGGTTCCCCGGCAGCCGCTCCTGCTCGGTCAGGTCCGCGAAGTCGCCGAGGTCGGTGTCCTTGGCCAGCTCCAGCGGGGCCAGCCCGGCCGCCTTCCCGCGTTCGGCCGCCTTCTGGACGAAGGCCAGGTAGGCGTCCACCCGGTCGACGACGTCCAGGCCGCACGCCGGGCCGTGACCGGGCAGGATGACCGACGGCTCCAGCTCGCGGACGACGTCGAGCGCCTTCCGCCAGCCGGCCACCGAGCCCATCAGCGCGAACGGGCTGCCGCCGTTGAACACCAGGTCACCGGCGTAGAGCACCCGCTGCTCGGGCAGCCAGACGAGCACGTCGTTGGTCGTGTGGGCCGCGTGGCCGGGGTGGATCAGCTCGATCGTGACGTCGCCCGCGTGCACGGTCAGGCGGTCGTCGAAGACGACCTCGGGCGGGCGCGACCGCAGCTCGCCCCAGTCGCTGCCGGTGAAGATGCCCTCGAACGTCTGGATGCCCTCGGCGACCATCAGCTCGCGGGTCTTGCGGTGCCCGATGATCGTGGCGCCCTCGACCAGGTAGTTGCCGTTGGTGTGGTCGCCGTGGTGGTGGGTGTTCACCAGCGTCGTCACCGGCCGGCCCGTGGCGCCCTCGACGGCGGCGAGCAGGGCCCGCGTCCGCCGCTCGGTCGAGCAGGTGTCGACGAGCACGGTGTGATCACCGGCGTCGACGAAACCGCAGTTGTTGATGTACCACGAGCCGTCCGGCTGGACGTACCCGTGGACCTGGTCGGCCAGCCGGGTGACGGCGGCGGCGGAGGGGGAGCGATCGGTCACGCGCACCACTATGCCCCGGACCGGTGCCCGCCGGTTGGCCGAACCATCACGAATCCGCTGGTCCAGGCGAGTGAAGACCAAGGTGACTGGCATTCCGCGACATTTCCTGGAACGCTGCGCGATGTCATCATCGAGTTCCGCAAGGTCAAGCACTAGCCTGGGTGGGTTCGATAGTTCGCGCGCGACGGCGACCGGGAGGCCGCCGTCGCTTGGTAGTGGTCCGGGAGAGCAGGGCGATGGCCAGCACCGTCACCTCGCGCCGGAAGCAGCTCGGAAACGAGCTCCGGCACGCCCGCACCGCGGCGCGGATGACACAGCAACAGGTCGCCGAGGTCCTCGGCTGCACCCAGGGCAAGGTCAACAAGATCGAGTCCGGTGCCGTCGGGGTCAAGCTCGGGGATGTGCGATCGATGCTGAACGCGTTCGGGATCAACGGCGAAGAGGCCGACACGCTGATGAACCTGGCGCGCGCGGCCGCCGGGCAGCGCGGCCACTGGTCCGGCTACCGCTCGGTGGTGCCGCACTGGTTCCGCACCTTCACGGACCTGGAGCCGGCCGCCGCGGAGATCCTCACCTGGCACGGCGAGCGCATCCCGGGCCCGCTGCAGTCCGAGCACTATATGCTCAAGCAGTTCACCGAGTTCGGCGCCACGGACGTGACGTCGCTGGTGCGCAACCGGCTCGACCGCAAGGCCGTGTTCGAGCAGCAGCAGCCGCCGTACTACCGGTTCATCATCAGCGAAGGCGCCCTGCGCCGGGCGCCCGGCGGGTCCGCGCCCGCGGTGATGCTGGACCAGGTCGAGCACCTGCTCTCGCTCGAGCGGCACGCGCGGGTCTACGTCCACGTGCTGCCCTTCGGCGCGCGGCTGGCCGCGGTGCCCAACGACTTCACGATCATGCGCTTCCCGGACCGCACCCGGGACTTCGTCTACATCGAGCACTCCGCGGGCGGGCTGTACCTCGACGACGTCAAGGACTTCAACATCTTCGTCGACTCCTGGGACAGGCTGCGCGGGGCCGCGCTGGAGCGTCAGGAAACCCGGCAGTTCCTCAAGGAGCTCGCGGAGGGTTACCGCGCCCAGATGCAGCAGATCCAATAGGGCGAACGGCGGCGCGAGGCGTCCAAGTGGTGAACAACTTTCGGTAGAGTGCTGCTGTTGCGCCCCGACCCACCACCGGAAGCTGCGCCCGAAGGGGACATCGTGGACCCCGACTTCCTCCCCGACGCCGTCGATCTCGACCGGCCGAACGTGGCGAGGATCTACGACTGGGCCCTCGGCGGCACCGCGAACTGGGCGGTCGACCGGCAGTACGGCGAACAGGCGGTGCAGGCGTTCCCACTGGCGCGCGCCCTCGCCCGCGGCAACCGCGACTTCCTCGGCCGCGCCGTGCGCTACTGCCTCTCCCAGGGCATCCGGCAGTTCCTCGACCTCGGCTCCGGCATCCCGACCGCGGGCAACGTCCACGAGGTGGCCGACGACCACATCGACGACGGCCGCTGCGTCTACGTCGACAACGAGCCGGTCGCCGTCGCGCACGGGCGGATGCTGCTGGAGGAGGCCGGCGATCCCGCGCGCCACGCCGTCCTGCACGCCGACCTGCGGGACGCGGAGGAGGTCTGGGAAGCCGCGCTGGCCACCGGCGTGCTCGACCCGGACGAGCCGATCTGCCTGCTCAGCGTGGCCGTGCTGCACTTCCTGCCCGACGTCACCGGCGTCCGCGAGGCGATCCGCGACTACCGGACGCTGCTCGCGCCCGGGTCGGCCTACGTGCTGTCGCACGCGACCGAGTCGGGGGTCACGGGGGCGGAGCTCGAGCAGATCCGGCGTCTGGTGAAGCTGTCCGCGCGGTCGAGCACGCCCGCGGTTTCCCGGTCGCTCGACGAGATCGCCGCGTTCTTCGGTACCTTCGACGTCGTCGAGCCGGGAATCGTGCCTGTGGGAGAGTGGCGCCCTGACCCCGGCGCCGCCACGGTCCCCCTCGCGAGCGTGGTCGGTGGTGTCGGCCGCAAGCCTGGAGGACGGAACGCATGACGACGCAGGATCCCGAGGCCCCCGAAGGCGTCGACCTGGAGCGGCCGAACGCGGCCCGCATCTACGACTGGTTCCTGGGCGGTGACGCCAACTGGGCCATCGACCGCCAGTTCGGCGAGCAGGCGGTCAAGACCTTCCCGATGATCAAGACGGTCGCCCGCGTCGGCCGGGACTTCCTCGGCCGCGGCGTGCGGTACCTGGCGCGCAACGGGATCGACCAGTTCCTCGACCTCGGCTCCGGCGTCCCGACGGTCGGCAACGTGCACGAGGTCGCGGCCGAGGTGAACCCGGACGCGCGGTGCGTGTACGTCGACAACGAGCCGGTCGCCGTGGCCCACTCCCAGATCCTGCTCGAGCAGGAGGGCGTCGCCGACCGGCACGCGGTGCTGCAGGGTGACCTGCGCGACCCGGCCGACATCTGGAAGCGCGCGCTCGACACCGGCGTCCTCGACCCGAACCGGCCGATCGGCCTGATCATCGTCGGCGTCCTGTACTTCCTCGGCAAGGACGAGCCGGTGGCCGAGACCATCCAGAAGTACCTGTCGCTGCTGCCGTCCGGCTCGTACTTCCTGTCGTCGCACCTGACCACCGAGGGCCTCGACGCGCTGGCCGACTCGGACAGCCGTGCGTCGATCGTGGAGCAGTACAACAAGTCCAGCACCCCGCTCTACCTGCGCAGCAAGGCGGAGTTCTCGTCGTTCTTCGACGGCTTGGAGCTCGTGGAGCCGGGCATCGTCTACCTGCCGGAGTGGCACCCGGAGGAGATCGAGTCCCGGGCCACGAAGAAGCTGGCGAGCGACCCGGCGTTCAGCGGCCACATCTGCGGCCTCGGCCGCAAGCCGTGACGGCTGCCGCCTACGACGCCATGGCGGTCCGGTACGCCGAGTTCGTCCGTGAGGTCTGGGACGCTTCGCCGTTGGACAACGCCGCCTTGGCCGCGTTCGTCGACCACGTGCGTGGCGCCGGGCTCGTCGCCGACCTCGGCTGCGGGCCCGGCCACCTCACGGCGCACCTCCGGGACCGCGGCTTGGACGTCTTCGGCGTCGACCTGTCCCCGGCGATGATCGAGCTGGCCCGCGCGGCCGCGCCCGATCTGCGTTTCGAGGTCGGTTCGATGGCGGCGCTGGACGTCCCGGACGCCTCGCTCGCCGGGATTCTGTCCTGGTACTCGATGATCCACACCCCGCCCGAAGAGGTGCCGGGGTACTTCGCCGAATTCACCCGGACGTTGGCCTCGGGTGGTCACGTTCTGTTGGGCTGCTTCGAATCCGACGGCGAGCCGCTGACCGTGTTCGACCACACGGTGACGCCGGCCTACCGGTGGCCCCTGGACGACCTGGCCGCGCTGGCGCGGGACGCGGGTCTCACCGAGATCGGCCGCGTCTACCGGGTGCCCGGCGAAAACGAGCGCTTCCGCCGGGGCGCCCTGCTGCTGCGGAAACCGTAGCCCCGCAACGGCAAATGTCCGTGAAGGCCACGTTGAGGGACTCAGAGTCCCTCAACGTGGCCTTCACGGACTTTCGGGCCCGGAGACGGCGAGAGCCCCGGTTCGTCGTGAACCGGGGCTCCTTCGGTGTGGTGGCAGGGCTCAGTCAGGCGCGCGAGCCGATCCGGCCGCGCAGCAGCGGTGCCAGGTCGATCGCGGTCTCCAGCGGCCGCGTCGTGCGGACGCCGTCGGAGTGGCGGGCCGGGACGTCGAGGTCCGTGGCCCAGGTGGTGGTCTTGCGCAGCGGTGCCTGGATCAGGCTGAAACCGAACCGGTTCCGCAGCTCGTCCGCGATGCCGAGGCGACCGTGGTGGTCTTCCTCACGGCGGAAGAGCGAGTTCAAGCGGACGGCCATCGTCTACACCCCCAGCTCTCGTCGCGGTGACCGGGCGGGTTCGCCGGTGGTCAGTCCGAGACAGGGTTCACAAGGCATGCCGACCCCGGGGGCCAGCCATTCGACATCGGTGCGGGAAAGCGCTTCCCCGCACTTGGTACGGACCAGCTCACTCGTGGCCGCGGTGGCCTCCACGCCGAAGACGTGGACCACTCGGCGGGCCTCACCGGCGGTTCCCCTGGCGAGCCTGCCCACGACGACGACGCCGGGTGGCGCACTGTCCTCGGTAATCACGCTGGTCCTCCCCCATGAGGTTCTGCGATGGTGGATGGTGTGCTGTGCGCGGCCGGCGCGGCGATCGTGCCGCCCGCCGCATGCGGGTTGTCGTTCACCGACAGCGCCGCCCCCGGCCGATGCGATTAATCCTACTCCTGGAATAATCTTCATGTCGAGGCCGGAGCTAGTTGATCACCCGCTTGGCCCTGCACTCTGCTCCATTGAGACACTGAGTAGCCGGGAGCGGGTACCTTCGACCAGGTCACGGCCGCGCCCCCCATCGATCCACGGAGGTACGACCCATGGCGGATTATCCGTCGTTCGCGGATTACGATCCGAGCACGGCCGTGTCCCTGTTCGAAGAGGCCGCGTGGGAGAAGTCGTTCGCCAGCGAGCCCAACGGTGGCAGCTGCGTCGAGGTCAACCTGGGTCGGGAAGGCCTGATCGGAGTCCGCGACACCAAGCTCGCGACCAGCCCCGTCTTCGTGTTCGACAGCGCCGAGTGGGAAGCGTTCCTGGTTGCCGTGAAGGCCGGGCAGTTCGATCTGCCCGCCTGACGTGTCCCCTGCGCGGGTGATCATCATCACCCGACCGTGTAAGAAAATCGCGAAGGCCCCCTTCCCTCTACGGTGAAGGAGGCCTTCGCGACAGCGTGGATACGTGTGACTGCCGTATGTGACAGATATCTCACCCGATTGCCGGGAGCTCCCCACCCCGCAACCGGCCCCGGGTGCGACGCCACGCCAGCACGACGATCACCACGAGCCCGATCAGCGGTAGCGTGCTGATCGCCCAGCTCAGCCCCATCGGCGGCCCCGGCTGTTCGAGCACCGGCAGCGCACGCAGGTCACCGGTGCCGGTCCCGGCCGGCCCGTTCACCACGAAGCGGAACGTCCACTCGCCCGGCCGGGGCATCGACCGGACGTCCAGGCCCCAGACCTCGCGCTTGCGCGGGTGCCGGACCAGCGGCTGGATCCGGTTCTTCCCGCCCTCCGGGTTGATCATCGTGAGCGTGCCGGACTTGTTCTCGATCCCGCCGTCGGGGATGAAGGTGAAGTCCAGCGACTGCTCCGCGCGCAGCGGCCAGGTGCTGAAGCCGATGGTCATCGCGTACGGCCCGGCCTGCACGTGCTCGGTGTGCACGATGTTGACGGGCTCGTACGCGTTCGCCGGTGCCTCGGTGGCGAACAGCAGCCCGGCCACGGCGGCCAGGGCCAGAACAATTCGCCTTTTGGGGGTTCCGGGTGGCGTAGCCCCCGGCCGGGGCGAAGCCCCGAACAACACTGCCTTACGCATCAGCGGTTTCCCCCTTCTTCGCGGGCGCCAGCAGGCAGAGCATCCCGCCGAACCGCCACCCGGCGAACCCGCCGAGCAGCCCCAGTGCCGCGCTGAGCACGGCGGTCGTGGTCAGGTACCAGACCGGCGGCACGTGCGCGCCGGTGTAGAGCATGGCTCGCTGCACCGGCAGGCTCAGCCCGATCAGCAGCCCGGCGAACCCGCCCACGGCCACCGAAACGCGGCCCGCGCGCCAGCCGCGGCGTCGGCCGAAGAGGTAACCCAGCTCCATCAGCGCGGCCACCGGCAGCAACGCCATCGGCGTCAGCGCGGGCATCTCCGGCACCCCGGAGATCGCGTCCCGCATCGGCAGGCCGACGAGGTCGGCGTAGGCCTGCGCGGCCCACGGCGAGAACCACCAGAAGACCGCCTGCACGGCCGCGACCATCGCCGCGGTGCCGAGCGCGCCGCCTGGCCGGCGGAAGAACCCGGCGCCGACCGCGACCAGCAGCACCGCCATCATCGAGCAGCCGATCGAGACGGCGTCGGCGTAGTCGTCCGGCACCTGCTGCAGGCCGAGCGCCAGCACCGGCCCGAAGGTGAGCAGCACGGTGAGCGACGCCAGCACGCCGATCCGGCCCCAGCGGTGTTCCCGGGCCGCGGCGAACACGGCGGTCGTGCCGATCAGCGAGATCGTGATCGACAGCAGCAGGCCGATGTGCGGCGGTGAGTCGATGACCGCGTCGAAGCCGTAGAGCCCGTGCCACCACTGGTCCCACAGGCCGTACAGCAGGAACGTCGCGGCGCCGACACCCGAGACCAGGTAGCCGATCGGGGCCGCGAAGGTCTTGCCGAACACGTTGACCACGCGCCCGCCGACCCGCGGGTCGACCGGGCGGCCCGCGCGCCGCGCCGCCGTCGTCAGCAGCACGACGGCGAGGCTCGCCAGGCCGACGACCGCGCTGCCCGCGTACAGGAACAGGTGCGGCAGCGTGAAGAACGTGTCCGGCCCGACGTCGCTGTGCCACTGGATGTCCCAGGTCAGCCCGACCAGCGACAGCATCGAACCGCCGAGCACGACGTTCGCCGGCAGCAACCCCGTTCGCGCCTGTTTCGCGACCGTGGTCGTCCTGACCCCGGATGCGGTGAGATCCATTTCCCCCGACCTTTCTTTACTTGACGAGCAACGGAAAGACGACCTGCGCGGGCCCGCCCGGGCCCTGCAGCGAGACGGTGATCTCCCACTGCCCGGACATCGGGAGCCCGACGTCCGGGGCGCGGAAGTGGCCGGGCCCGTCCGGCCCGGCGGGGACCGGCGCCAGCGCGTGCCCCATCTGCGCCATGACGGGCGCGACGGTGACGGCGTCGGGCGCCGGCCCGGTGACGGCGACCGCGAACGTGTTGCCGCCGATGCGCGGCTGGTCCGCGGAGAACTGCACGGTGTACGGCCCGGAAGTCGCTTGCTGCGTCGTGGGTTTCGCGCCGCTGCCGCCCCAGAGCAGCCAGGCGGCCCCGGCCGCGACGACCAGCACGACCACGGTGATCAGCAACGTCGGGCGTTTCATCGGCCGGCTCCTGTCGTCGGGACGTCGACCACGGCGGGAATGGTGACCACGCGGTAGTCGCGTTCGGCCTGCAGCCAGATCCGGTACCGGCCGGGCGCGGTGAAGGTGTAGGTGAAGCCGACGTCCGGGCCGTACGCGGCGACGGTCTCGTCGGGGCGGTCGAGCTGGCCGGCGACCGGCGGGATCATGGCGTGGACGTGCGCCCACGCCGGGGCCTTCGCGGCGGCCGCGCCGACGTCCGGCCCGGTGATCGGCCCGGCGACGATGAGGTGACCGAGCATGCCCAGCCACGGCTGCAGGTCCCCGGCGGGGAAGCGCGCGGTGACGGTGGTCGGCGTGCCGGGGGAGATGGTGAGGTCGACCGGGATGCCGTCGACCGTCCGCGGTCCGGCGCCGGCCGGCTGCGGCGCGGGCGCGGCGGTGCCGGTGAGGTCCACTGTGGACCGCGCGAGCTGGACCCCGCCGCCGCGCCGGACGAGCTCCGCGGCCACGGCGTACGTGCCGGCCTCCGGATCGGCGACGGTGACGCGGTAGTCGCCGGGCCCGACGCGCACCGGGTGCAGGTGGCTCATCCGCCCCGACGGCGACACGAGCACCAGGTGCACGAGCGCGTTGTCGTGGATCAGCAGGTCGTCGACCGGCAGGCCGGTCGCGCCGTCGGTGAGCGCCAGCCGCAGGCCACCGGGCACCGTGTGCACGGCGAGGTTCACCGGCGGCCGCGAGTAGTCCACTGTGGACAGCTGGGCGTTCGCGTACGGGTCGGTGACGTTGTCGAACGTCGGGTCGAGCTGGCTGCCGGGTGCCGGTGGCGGGGGCGTGCTCGCCGACAGCAGCGCGCCGGTGACCGCGACGGCGAGGGCGGCGACCAAGCCGCCCGCCGGGATCAGCGCGAACGCCGTCCGCCGCGCCCGGAGCCCGACGACCAGCGCGAGCAGCAGGAACACGCCCGCCGCGACGAACCCGCCGTAGGTCGCCTTCTCCCACGGCGGGACGACCCGCGCGGGCACCAGGAACGGGATCGTCGCGGCCGGCCCGGTCCCGTCGCCGAGCGAAAGCAGCCACGGCCCCGGCTTGCCGACCTGCAGTGTTCCCTCGTACATCCCGGGCGCAGCACCGAGGACGACGTCACCCCGCGACGTCACGACCCCGTCGGCCGCGGCGGTCAGGTGCAACGTGCCGGGCGCGGTGCCCTGGTGCGTGACGACGTCGACCCGCAGCGGCGACGGCGTCGTGTCGACCCGCCGGATGATCACGGTCAGCTCGCGTGCGCCGAGTGTCTGCGCCACCTGGATGTCGGCGCCCGTCGGCGCGCCGTCGGCGTGCGCGGTCCCCGTGCCGAGCGTGATTCCCAGCAAGGCCAGCAGGAGCAGCAGAGTGGCTTTCGGTGTGGTCCCCATCGTGGTCCGAACCTAGCGACGCCGCGGGGTGGCGGGCGTCACGGCGGCGAGGGAACCTCGGTCCCCAGCCCGGGGGACAATCACACCCTGGAGTCTCAGGGGTTGAAGAATTTCCGCAGGTGGGAGACGACTTCGCCGGGCTGCTCCTCGGGGAGGAAGTGTCCGCATTCGGCCAGCGCCACGCCGGTGACCTCGTTCGCGTACTCCCGCCAGATGTCCAGCGTCGGCAGCGTGCCGAGCAGGCCGTTCGCGCCCCACAGCGCGAGCAGCGGCTGGGTGATCCGCTTGCCGGCGGCGAAATCGGCGTCGTCGAGCTCGGCGTCGTCCGGGAAGGACGCGCGGTAGTCGTCGAAACCCGCTCGCAGCGCGCCGGGCTGCGAGAACGCGCGGACGTACTCGGCGACGGCGTCCGGGGCGAGGCTGTGGCGCTGGTAGGTCCAGCGTTCGTAGAAGTAACCGAGGTAGGCGGCGATGTTCTGGCCCGCCAGGAGCTCCGGCAGGTCGGGCTGGAGGTGGAAGAGCCAGTGCCAGTAGGCCTTCGCGACGCCGGTGTCGAGCCGCTGCCACATCGCGCGGGTCGGCGCGATGTCGAGCACGGCGAGGCGTTCGACCTGGTCCGGGCGGTCCAGCGCCCAGCGGTGCGCGACGCGGCCGCCGCGGTCGTGCCCGGCGACGGCGACCCGGTCGAATCCCAGGTGCTCGGCGAGCGCGGCGACGTCGGCGGCCATGGTGCGCTTGTCGTAGCCCTGGCGCGGTTTGTCGGTGCGGCCGTAACCACGCAGGTCGGGGGCGATCACGGTGTGCGTCTCGGCCAGCGGTTCGAGGACCTTGTGCCAGCAGTGCGACGTCTGGGGCCAGCCGTGCAGCAGGAACAGCGGCGGCCCGTCGCCGGCGCGCAGGTAGTGCATCCGCAGGTCGTTCACCGTCGCCATGCTCTCTAACCTGTTCATGGGGTTAGACGGTACGCGGGGTTCTAACCGCATTCAAGGGTTAGGATGAGGGCATGGAATGGGTCTTCGACGGCGGCCGCCCGTGCCTCGACCTGGTCAACACGCGCCGCGCCCGGCACGCCGAGGGCGTCGAGCTGCTGACCGGGCCGGACGCGCTGGCCGAGTGGCTCGGCCTGGCCGGCTTCACCGCCGGCTCGGTCACGCCCGGAAACGTCCTGGCGGCAAAAGCGTTGCGCGAGGCCGTGGACCGCGTCCTGCTCGCCGAGCTGCCCAGGTGGCGGGACGTAGACCTGCTGAACACCACGGCCGCCGCGGCTCCGGCCCCACCCGCGCAGCTGGCGTTCGGCGACGGCGGCCTGCGTCGCGAAGTCCCGGCGCCGCCGGACCCGGTGGCGGCGGCGTTCGCGGCCTTGGCCGCGGACGCCATCGACCTGGCGACCAGCGAGGCCTCGATCCGCATCTGCGCCGCCGACGACTGCGGCCTGCGCTTTTCCGACGCCTCCCCCCGGCGCAACCGCCAGTGGTGCTCGATGTCCCGCTGCGGAAACCGCGCCAAAGCCCGCGCCCACTACGCCCGAGTCCGCCCCCACACCCCCTGACGCCTCTTTCCCCGCGAAAGCTCCGCCGGGGCCGAGAGCGTCACTTTCGCTGGGAAAGATGCGTCTCGGGGCGGGCGCCGGGGCCGTTGTCGTGGCGGATCAGGAGGCGGTAGGCGCCGGGGTGGGCGCGGAACCAGACGTTCAGCTTGCCGATCCAGCGCATGTGCGCCGTTCGGAGCCCGGCCGGGATCGGCAGGCACAGGAGCCGTACCCAGCGGGCGAAACGCGTGAAGCGGCGCTGGTCGTCGGCTGTCCACTGTAGACCGAGGCGGGTGCGGAGCTCCGGGGGCAGCGTGGCCCGGAGCAGGAACATCTGCGCCCGGGCGTGCAGCCGCCACCACGAGTCCGGCAGCCAGGAGACCGGCTTGTCCACCGTCCGGATGGTCTCGAAGAGCGCGGTGATGGTCGGGTTCAGCGTGAAGTCCGCGACCATCGCGTCGTAGTAGCGCTCGAACGCCGCCCAGTCCGGCGGCAGGTCCTGCTCGCGCACGCCCAGCATCCGGCCGACGGCACGCATCTGCGCGTAGTACTCGTCCAGCTCCGAAGTGGACAGTGGACGGCCGAAGAACCGTTGCGCGTCAACGGGAACCTTCACCAGCGTCGCGTGCACCCAGGCGTACGCGGCGGGGTTCAACGCGCTGTACCGGCGTCCACCGGAGACGCCGGTGAAGGTGCGGTGCAACGAGCGCAACCGGTCGGCTTCGACGCGAGCGCCCGCCGTGCCGCCGTAGACGTAGATCGACAGCGACGCGCCGGTGCGCATCAGGCGCGTCCAGGGATCCGAGGTGTAGTTCGAGTGGTCACGCACACCCGCCGCGACGACCGGGTGCGCCACCTGCAGCACCAGGACCTGCCCGGCCAGCAGCCCGTCGCGGAAGTCACCGAAGTACTTCCACGCCGCCGTGCCCCGGACGATCGGCGGCGCCATCAGGCCCCGCGGATCAGCATCATCAGCGGCTCGGCGACCGGGGTCGCGGTGTCACCGGTGGCGAGGCGCCGCAGCTGCAGCCCGGCGATCAGCGCGACGACCGGCCCGGCCAGCCGCCGCGGATCGGGTACGGCCAGCGCTTCGAGGATCGTCACCGCCAGTTCGTCGTACGCCGCGAAGCAGCGCGAAGACGCTTCGCGCAGCTCCGGGTCGCGCGCGGACTGGAGGTACAGCTCGTGCGCGCCGAGCTCGTCGGCGCCGAACGGCAGCTGCGCGATCACGTGCTCGACGATCGACGCCGCCTGCTCGAGGCTGAGCCCGTCCGAGCGGTGGCCGTCGACGATCGCGCCGAGCTTGGTCGTCTCCTCTTCGACGAACAGCAGCATCGCTTCACGCAGCAACGCCGTCTGGCTCGGGAAGTGGTAGGTGAGCGTGCCGAGCGAAACCCCGGCGGCGGCCACGATCCGGCGGTTCGTGAGGCCGCCGACGCCGTGTTCGCCGACGACGGCCAGCGCGCCGCGCAGGATGGCGTCCCGGGTGCTTACCAGCTTGTCTCGGGATGCCGCTCCGGCCACCGTTCGACCTCTTCCAGTTGCGCGGCAAGCGAAATCAGCCGCTCCTCGGCGTGTGACGGGCCGAGCAGCTGGGCCCCGAGCGGGAGCCCGCCGGCGGTGAGCCCGGCCGGGACGTTGACCCCCGGCCAGCCCAGCACGTTCCACGGCCAAGCGTACGGGCAGGCGGCGATCATGGCCTGGTCGGTCTCCCAGCCGGACAGCCCGTCGAACGTGCCGATCGGTGGCGGCGGAGTGGCGGTCGTCGGGGTCAGCAGGACGTCGACGCGGCCGAACACCGAGCCGATCCGGCGGTGCAGCCCCGGCTCGAGCGCGCGGGCCAGGCGCAGCGCGGGCCCGGCCAGCAGGCGGCCCTGGCTGGCGTTGCTGCGGGTGCGCGGGTCGAGCCCGGCCCGGTCGGGCACCCGCAGCGTCCAGTCGCGGACGCCGGTGAGCGAGCGCGGCAGGAACGTCAGGCCGATCAGCCCGTAGTCCGGCTCGACCTCGACGATCTCGTGGCCGAGCCCGGCGAGCGACTCGGCGAGGCGGCGCACGGAGGCTTCGACGACCGGGTCGAGGCGGGTCTTGGTGGCGGTGAACGGGATCCGCGTCGACAGCCCGATCCGCAGCCGCCCCGGCTCGCGGGTGGCGGCCGCCTGGAACGTCCGGCCGGTGCCCGCGGCCGCGTCCAGCAGCAGGGCGGCGTCCTCGACGGTGCGGGCGAGCGGGCCGAGCACGGTCAGGCCGTGGAACAGTTCGCCGTCGGTGGGGATGCGGCCGCGCTGGGTCTTGACGCCGACGAGCCCGGTCCACGCGGCCGGGATGCGCACCGAGCCGGCGCCGTCCGAGCCGAGCGCGGCCGCGATGACCCCCGACGCCACCGCGGCCGCGCTCCCACCCGAGGAACCGCCGGGCGTGTGCCCGAGGTCCCACGGGTTGCGTGTGGTCCCGAAGGCCGGGCCTTCGGTGAACGGCCATTGGCCCAGTTCGGGTGTGTTGGTCTTGCCGATGATCACGGCCCCGGCCTCGCGCAGCAGCGCGACGGCGGGTGCGTCCCGGGTGGCGGCCGGGAACTCGCCGGGGCAGCCGAACGCGGTGGGCAGGCCGGTGAGGTCGACGTCGTCCTTGATCGCGACGGGCACCCCGAGCAGCGGCGAGCGTTCCCCGGCGGCCAGCCGCCGGTCGGCTTCGGCGGCGTCGGCGAGGGCGTCGTCGTCGCGGAGGTACCGGAAGGCGTTGAGCGTGGCCTGGCCCGCGTGCGCCCGCCCGAGCGCGGCGGCGGTGAGCTCAGCCGAGGTGACGGAGCCAGCGGCGAGCTGCCCGGCCTGCGCGGCGAGCCCGGTGAAGTCGAGGCCGGTCTTCGGCGTCGCGGTCATGGCAGCCCCCGAAAGTTCTCGTTCGTTCGAACGAACGTTACCGGAAACCGACGGTTTCTGAAACTCCCGATGAGTTTTCGCGGCTCGGGCGGTCTACCCCGGAAACACAACAGAAGGAGCAACGATGGCCACGGTGCACACCGGCATGACCATGTCGCTGGACGGTTTTGTCGCCGATCGGCAGGGCCGCACGGCGCGGCTGTCCGACCCGGTCGCGTCCCGCGGCGCGTTCATGGACGAGCTGATCAAGGAGACCGGCGCGGTCGTCCTGGGCCGCCGGACGTTCGCCATGTCCGAGGACCCGGACTGGTACGTCGGCAACTACGAGTTCCAGGTCCCGATCTTCGTGCTGACCCACACACCGCCGCCGGTGCCGCCGAAGCAGGACGAGAACCTGACCTTCACGTTCGTCACGGACGGGATCGCGTCGGCGGTCGCCCGGGCGAAGGCGGCCGCCGGGGCGAAGGCCGTCAAGGTGATCGGCGCGAGCCTCGTCCGGCAGGTCCTGCGGGCCGGGCTCGCCGACGAGCTGCACGTCGACGTGGCACCCGTGCTGCTGGGCGCGGGGCTGCGGCTGTTCGACGACCCGGACCTGGAAGACGTCTCCCTCGAGAAGATCGACGCGCGCGACGTGGGGACGTTCACGGCCCTCCGCTTCCGGTGCGCGGCCCCTATCGTGGGGGCATGACGTTCGACTTCGACGGATTCCCGGCCGCCGCCCTGGACGCCGTTCCCCGCGTCGACCTGGGCGGCTGGCCGACTCCGCTGCACGAGGCACCCCGGCTCGGCGAGGCGCTCGGCCTGCCGAACCTCCTGCTCAAGCGCGACGACGTCCACCCGCTCGGCGCCGGCGGCAACAAGCTCCGCAAGCTCGAGTACCACCTCGGCGCCGCCCTCGAAGCCGGCGCGGACACCGTCATCACCTTCGGTGCCCTGCAGACCAACCACGGCCGCCAGACCGCCGCGGCCTGCGCGAAACTCGGCCTGCGCTGCGAGCTCGTCCTCACCGCGAAGGTCCCGCGGGACGGTGACGCGTACGAGCACTCCGGCAACATCCCGCTCGACTGGCTCTTCGGCGCGACGGTCCACGTCTGCGCCGACGGCGAGGAGACCGGCCGGACCTACGACCGGCTCGTCGCCGAAGCCGCCGCGGAAGGCCGCAAGGTCGCCACGGTCCCGGTCGGCGGGTCCAACGAGCTGGGCGTGCTCGGGTACGTCCGCGCCACCCACGAGCTGGCGACGCAGCTCGCCGAACGCGGCATCGACCGCGCCCACCTCGTCGTCCCGCACGCCAGTGGCGGCACCGCGGCCGGGGTGGCGCTGGCCAGCGGGCTGCTCGGCGGCCTCGGTGTCGGCGTCGCCTGCGTCAGCCACCCGCTCGGCGAGGCCACGGAGAACCTGCGCGAACTCACCGCCGGTGCGGCGAAGCTGCTCGGCGTCGCACCGCCGTCGCTCGACCACGTCCGGCTGGGCGACTCCACACTCGGCCCCGGTTACGGCATCCCGACCGACGCGGTCTGGGACGCGCTAAAGCTGTTCGGGCGCACGGAAGGCGTCGTGCTCGACCCGGTCTACAGCGGCAAGGTGGCCGCCGCGCTGGTCGAGTGGGCCGGCCACTTCGCCCCGGACGACCACGTGGTGTTCCTGCACACCGGCGGGATGCCCGGCCTGTACGGCTACGCGCCCGAATTCGCGGCTGCCGTCGAACGCTGATTCGAGCCGGGCCGCCACCCGGAGCAGGGTCAGCAGCAGCACGACGTCCGCGAGCAGCAGCACCCGCTGCGTCACGCCGATCGGGACCACGTCCGAGACGAACGGGAACGGCTCGATCCCGGCCTCGCTCAGCCGCACGAACACGAAGCTCAAGGCGAAGAACCCGAACGTCACCGCCGACAGCCGCAGCGTGCGGACGACGAGAACGCGTTCCGGACGGCCCTTCAGCGGTTCCAGCAGCGTGAACGCCGCGCCGGGCAGGCTGCAGAACGCGACCAGGCAGGCGTACAGGTGGATCTCGCCGCTCACCGGGTTCGGCGCGGCCGGGTAGCTCGCCGGGAACACCGCGGCGGCGGCCATGCCGAGCGACCAGAGCGCGAGCAGCAGCCGCGTCGTCCGCGACAGCGGCACGCCGGCGACGTGCAGCGCGCCGAGTACGGCCAGCGAGCCGATGGCCAGCGACAGCACGCTCGCCGCGAGCATGCCCTCGCCCCGGTCGGTCACGGTGTAGCTCGACAACGTGTCGTACACCGGGTCGTGCGAGCTGATGATGTGCAGCACCACGGCCATGAACAGGCCCCAGCCGATCGCGCCCAGCGCGACGAACGTCCACGGCCTCGTGCGTTTCCCCTGTTCCGTCCCCATGCCGTCCAGGTTCCCGAAGAACCGGACGGACGTGATCCGGGAAGACCCTGATTCACACCCTGGAACAGGCCGCGAAGTCGACGAGGACGAGCGCCTGGTCGTCGTGGCGTTTCGGCCGCGGCCAGCGCTCGCCGTCCGGGTCCTGCTTCTCCGCGGTCCGGACGGCGTCCAGCACCGCGTCCGGTCCGTCGGCACGGGTGGTCGCCAGTGCTTCGCCCCAGTCGAACAGCCGGTACTGGTCGACGCCGATGGACACCCCGTCGCTGGCGAGCAGGACGGCGTCGACGTCGGCGCGCCGCCAGCTGCGCTTCACCGCGTGCGCGGCGGCACCCGGGTCGGCTTCGGCGACCCAGAACCCGTCGTGCGCGTTGCGCCGGCGGCGGACGTCCGCGCCGGTCTGGAGCATCCCGCGCCGCCGCAGCCCGGCGAGCCGGTCGTCCGAGACGACGTCGACCCCGCCGGTGCCGAAGCCGCCGAAGCCGATCACCGGGCTGTCGGCCAGTACCAGCGCGTCGACGCGGTCGTCGAGCCAGCGCACGGCCGCGACGGTGCTCGACGGCGAACGCTGGGGGCGCAGCTCGTTCTCCGCCGTGACGACGGCGATCGCGGTGGTCAAGACGTCGGTCAGGTCGGCTTCGGGCGTGGTGCGCAGGTCGTCGGCCAGGCGCCGGGCCAGCCGTTCGGCGTACCAGCCGCCCGGGGGCAGCGAGGGATCCGACGAGGTGGCGCCGTCGAGGAGCAGAACCGCGTTGTCCAGCACGACGACGTGGTCTTCGGTCGGGCGGGGGTGGCCGTCGGCGCCCACCCCGGCCCGCTCGGCGAACACGATCTCGGGCATGGCCCGACTGTACGTCGGCCGGACGGTCCTTTCGCGGTGAGCGCGTCAACCAAAGTTGACAGGCTTGGAATGTCAACGTAGGTTGACGGCATGACGGAAGCGACAGACCTGGCCGCCCGGGCCGGCGACCGCGATCCCCGGGTGGGACTGCGTGCGGTCGCCGCGCTCCGGCGGCTGTTGGAACAACTGGAGGCCGTGCAGGTCCGCAGCGCGCGGATGCACGGCTGGTCGTGGCAGGAGATCGCCGCCGAGCTGGGGGTCAGCCGGCAGGCCGTGCACAAGAAGTACGGGAGGCACTGATGTTCGAGAGGTTCACGGCCGACGCGCGGATGGCCGTCATCGAGGCGCAGATCGTGGCGCGGGAGTCCGGTTCGGCGGTGATCGCGCCACCGCACCTGCTCGCCGGGCTGCTGAAGGCCGACGTCCCGTTGCTCGCCGAACTGGGCGTCTCCACCGAGGACGTCGCCGCGGAGCTGGCCCGCACCCGGCGCCGCGGCGGGGTCAGCGACGCCGACGCCGAAGCGCTCACCGAGTTCGGCATCAACGTCGAGCAGATCGTGGAAGCCGTCGAGCAGACCCACGGCGAAGGGGCTTTGGCCGGCCGGCTCGGCCCGGCCAAACGCGGGCACATCCCGTTCACCAGCCAGTCGAAGAAGACGCTGGAGCTGAGCCTCAAGGAAGCCGTCCGGCTGGGGGACAAGCACCTGGGGCAGGAGCACATCCTGCTGGCGCTGGCCCAGCAGCGTGGTACGGACGACGTCCTCGCCCGCCGCGGCGCCGACTACGTGACGCTGCGGCGGATCGTGCAGCAGCGCAAGGCGGGTTAGTGAGCGCGCTCCTGCTCTTCGCTCTCCGCTTCGCGCCAGGTGACGAGGGGCAGCAGCGCCTGGGTGAGCGGGCCGATCGCCAGTGCGTAGAGCACGGTGCCGACGCCGACGGTCCCGCCGAGCAGCCAGCCGGCGGCGACCACGGCGACCTCGATGCCGGTGCGCACCAGCCGGACCGACCAGCCGGTGCGCGCCGCCAGCCCGGTCATCAGGCCGTCACGGGGGCCCGGGCCGAGCCGGGCGCCGACGTAGGTCGCGGTGGCGACGCCGTTCAACGCGACGCCGCCGACCAGGAACGCGACCTGCCAGGCGAGGTCGTGCTGGTCCGGGAGCACCGCCCGGACCAGGTCGATCACCACCGAGATGACCACGACGTTCGCGACCGTGCCGATCCCGGGCCGTTGCCGCAGCGGGATCCACAGCAGCAGCACGGCCACCGAGACGATGCCGGTCACGGTGCCGAAGGTCAGCCCGGTGTGCTTCATGATGCCTTCGGCCAGCACGCCCCAGGGCTCGAGCCCCAGGTGGGCGCGGGTCAGCATGGCCGAGCTGGTGCCGTAGAGGGCGAGGCCCGCGAGCAGCTGGACGCTGCGGCGGGCGGGGTCACGGGAGATCCGGACGGGCCGGAGATCGATCTGAGCCACATCACCACTATCGGGGGTAAGTGGCCTGGTAAACCATAGCCAATTCTGGGATATTGGCCTGATGGAACCCGCACTCCCACTGGGTGGACGCATCTCTGGTCCGCGACTGGCCGTCATGCTGGGCTCGTGGCGCCAGGGTGGCTCGCGGCAGGGCGCGGCCGATCTCGCCGCGGCCATCGAGCTGCAGGTGCTCGACGGCCAGCTCCCGCTCGGCACCCGGCTGCCCGCCGAGCGGGAGCTGGCCGACGCGCTCGGCGCCAGCCGGACGCTGATCGGCGGGGCACTGGACCGGCTGCGGGAGAACGGGTTCGTCGCCAGCCGCCGCGGCGCGGGTTCGTGGATCGCCGCGCCGGGCCGTCGTCGCCGCGAACCGCTCGCCCCGGCCGGCGGCGACCTGATCGACTTCACGCACGCGTCCTCGCCGGCCATCCCGGGTATGATCGGCGCGGTCGACGTCGCCCGCCGCGAGCTCACCGGCTACCTCGGGGGCCACGGCTACCAGGAGCGTGGCCTGCCCGGCCTGCGCGAGCGGATCGCCCAGCGCTACACCGAGCGCGGGCTGCCGACGACACCCGCGCAGGTCATGGTCACCAACGGCGCGCACCACGCGTTCGTGCTGGCCCTGCGCATGCTCGCCGGCCCGGGTGACCGGGTGCTGGTCGAGCAGCCGACCTACCCGAACGCGCTGGAGGCGATCCGCGCCGCGCACGCGATCCCGGTGCCGGTCGCCCTCGACCCCACCGGCGAGCGCGGCTGGGACATCGCCGGGGTCGACGCGGTGCTGCGCCAGGCGTCACCCCGGTTCGGCTACCTGGTGGTCGACTTCCAGAATCCGACCGGCCTGCGCCTGGACGCCGAAGGCCGCGAACGGCTCGGCGCGGTGCTCTCCCGTGCCCGGACGCCGGTCGTGGTGGACGAGACGCTCGTCGAGCTGGACCTGGAGGGCGACCCGCTGCAGGGACCGCCGCCGCTGGCCGCGTTCGCCGGGGACCTGGTGATCTGCGTCGGCTCGGCGTCGAAGTCGCACTGGGGCGGGCTGCGGCTCGGCTGGATCCGCGCGTCGGAGGACCTGCTCGGCCGGCTCGTTTCGGCGCGCTACGCGGTGGACCTGGGGTCGCCGGTGTTCGAGCAGGTGATCTTCACGGAACTGCTGCGCGACGAGGGCTGGGCCGCGCTCGCCCGGCGTCGTGAGGAGCTTCGCCGCAACCGTGACGCGCTGGCCGCGGCGGTGCGCGAGTACCTGCCGGACTGGACGTTCACGCTGCCCAAGGGCGGGTTGTCGCTGTGGTGCCGGATGCCGGAGCCGGTGAGCTCCCGGCTGGCGGTGGCGGCCGCGGGCCACGGCGTCCAGATCACGCCGGGTTCGCGCTTCGGCGTCCACGGTGGTCTGGAGCGCTGGCTCCGGCTGCCGTTCTCGCTGCCGCCGGAGACGATCAACGAGGCGGTCCGCCGCCTGAGCGCCGCCGAGGCCGCGGTCCGCGGCACACCGCGGTCGCTGGACGCCCCGGTCGCCTGAAACGAACGGACCGGTGCGCCGGATGCGAGCCTGCTCCCAGGGATGGGCGGCGTTCGTGTGCATCCGGCGCACCGGCCTGTTTCCACCACCCGCATCGGTACGTGACTCCGATGCGGGTACCGCGGCTTCCCGGCACAGCCCCTCGACGTGCCGGGAAGCCGGCGGCTCAGGCGGGCTCTCGGTAGAACGAGCCCCTGCTCGGCGCGGTGAGCAGGAACTCCCGGAGCACGCCCGGTGTGGGTCCCGGCGTCGCAGGGGCAGTGCGACGCCGGGACCGGGATCCGACCCGGCCGGGCGCGGTCGGCCGGTCGGAAAGACTGTGGTTACTGCGCATGGTTCGCCCCTGGGGTACGTCGGACGCGATGCAGCGTCACGAGACGTGAAAGGGTCACGGATCACGTACTGGAGCAGGGGAAAGGTCGCGCGCTAACGGCGTGGACGTCCGTCAAGATGATCTTGGTTTGGACGCACTTGTCCCCGGCTGCCCGGTTCGGGGTCAGTCAGGTGAGGTGGTGGGCAGGGCGGCTTCGCGCCCCGCGCCGTCGACGTCGTGGTCGCGGCTGGCCCCGATGAGCTTCAGCTGCGTGGTGGTCGCGTCGTCGGTGTGCAGCGCGAACTGCGGGCGGGCGCCACCGGGGCCGTCGTGGCCCGGAGCGGCAGTGGGAGCCGGCGCGCTCGGCGCGGTGGTACCGCCACCGGGGAGGCCGGGAGTGGAGTCGCCGCCGCCATTACGGGCGTGGACGCCCGAGTCGCGCGGCTGCTCCTGGACGGCCGGCAGCGTGTGCTGCACCTCGACCAGGTGCACCACCGCGGTCCGGTCGCCGGTCTGGGTTTCCGCGGTGGCCGGAGTCGTCACGGGCGCGGTCTGGGTGAGGGTGGTGGCGGGGCTCGTCACCTGGGTGACGACGCCGGTCACCGCGTCGGGCACGGTCGCCGTGACACCGGCGGAGTTCGAGGCGCCGTTGAGGATCGGGTCCAGGATGTCGTCGAGGGGGAGCAGCACCGGCGCGTTCGGGTTGTTCGCGGGCGGCTGGGTGAGCGGCGCGAGAACGGTGTGGCTCAGGGTGTCGGTGACGGTGCTGACGGTGTGCGTGACGACGCCGACCGTGTTGTTGACGGTGGTGAGCGTCCCGCCGACGACGTTGAGGACGTTGCCCACGAGCCCGCCGAGCAGGCCGCTGCCGGACGTCGTCGCCTTGGCCGATGGCTCTTCGGCGGTCTGAACGTCCTTCGTGGACTGTTGCTTCGCCAGGCTCTGCTTCTGGGCGGCCGGGCTCTCGGCGGTCTTGGTCTCGACGGCCTGCGTGTCGGCGGTGGTTTCGTCCGCCGGGGTTTCGGCCTGCTGCGCCGTGTCGTCCTGCTTCGCGCCGTCCTGCTTCGTGTCGTCACCGGCCGCGGGCTGCTGCGCGCAGGTGGGGGCGCTGGTCTCGCGGTGACTCGTGCGGTGGTGGTGGCCGTGCCTGCCGTGCTCCACAGTGGACACCGTCGAGTGCTGGCAGGTCGTCGTTTCGGCGGCCGACGCGGTGTTCCCGGACAGTGCGGCGCCGAGCAGCCAGCCCGCCAGGGTCAGGCCGCCGGCGAGCAGGATCCGGGCCGCGGGACGGGGAAGTGCCGCCGCCCAAGGGCGCGGCGAGGGCGTGGCTTCACCGGCTGTGAGCGCAGGCCGCGCAGGGGCGCCGGGGCGCACGAACACCGTGCCACTCACCGTCACCACCACCGTCCGCGCCTGAGGCTCTCGCGATGCACGCTCGAGTCCGATCTTGCTGGGGTCTTTCTCCGGCCAGGTCGCAGATCCCCCGGGACTGCACTCTTTCTAGCACCGCTCGGGAGTCTTTCATCTCTCCCGCGTTCTATCCAGCCCGTAAGGCGGAACGGCCCTACCGGGCAAGGTATCTACGGCCGACGAGTTGATCACTCTCAGTGCCGTTCGGACGTCTCTGTGCGGCCATTCGGACGAGTGCCGGGTTTGGGGTCATTCGGCGTTGACCTGATGTTTTCGACGGCGGGGTGGCGGACCGTACCCGACCGGTCGCGCTCGGTGCGTGTTCGCCGATTTCGATTGAGCGATCAGCACGTTTCCGAATTGTGAGACGCCCGGATGCGGTCCGTGACCACCGGCGGCCCGACGGCGGCATCGGCCCGCTTTCGGTGACCGCGGAGCGTCACGAAGCACTGCGGCAAGTGAGGGACCCGCCGCCTCGCGGCCACCAAAGGCGCGACGACGGACGTCAGACCAGTTTGCGCAACCGGGTGATGGCCTCGTCGATGACTTCATTGCGCTTGCAGAAGGCGAAACGCAAAAGATGTTTCCACTCGTCCGGGTGATCGGTGAATACCTTGACGGGCACCGCGGCGACCCCGACCCGGCCGGGCAGTTCCCACGCCAGATCGGCGGCGTCCGTGAAACCGAGCGGCCGCACGTCGACGCAGACGAAGTAGGTGCCCGCCGTCGGCCGCACGGTGAACCCGGCGTCGGCGAGCCCGGCCGAAAGCCGGTCGCGCTTCTCCTGCAGGCTCTCGCGCAGCCCGTCGACCCACGGCAGCTCGTGGTCGAGGGCGTGCGCGACGGCCGGCTGCAGCGGCCCGCCGGAGACGAACGTGATGAACTGCTTCGCCGCCTTGACCGCGGCGACCAGCTCGGGCGTCGAGCAGACCCAGCCGATCTTCCAGCCCGTGCAGTTGAACGTCTTGCCGGCGCTGGAGATGCTCACCGTCCGCTCCCGCATGCCGGGCAGCGTGGTCAGCGGGATGTGTTCCGCGTCGTCGAACACCAGGTGCTCGTACACCTCGTCCGTGACGGCGATCAGGTCGTGCTCGACGCAGAGCGCGGCCAGCGCCTCGAGCTCGGCGCGGGTGAAGACGGTGCCGGTCGGGTTGTGCGGCGAGTTGACGAGGATCGCCCGGGTCCGCGGCGTGACGGCGGCCCGCAGCCCGTCGACGTCCAGGCCGAACCGGCCGTCCTCGCCCTCGACGAGCCCGACGACCCGGCGCTGCGCACCCGCCATCGCGACCGCGGCGGCGTAGGAGTCGTAGTACGGCTCGATGACGATGACCTCGTCGCCGGCCTCGGTCAGGGCGATCAGCGTCGCGGTGATGGCTTCGGTGGCCCCCGCGGTGACCAGGATCTCCGTGTCCGGGTCGTACTCGGTGCCGTAGCGCAGCCGGTGCCGCGCGATGGCCGCGCGCAGCTCGGGGCGGCCGGGACCCGGCGGGTACTGGTTCGCGCCGCCGAACAGGGCGTTCTTGGCCGCGTCGAGCATGCCGGCGGGTCCGTCGGTGTCCGGGAAGCCCTGGCCGAGGTTGACCGCGTCGTGCCGGACGGCCAGCGCCGTCATCTCGGCGAAGATGGTCGAGGTGAACGGCCGCAGGCGGGGGACTAGAGCAGGTTCGCGCACGATCAGCGATCCTCGCGGACAATGGCAGGGTGGAGCAACTGACCCCCGCCAAGGTGACCCCGGCCGACCCGCCGGGCGGCGCAGCCGGTGAAGCGGAAAAGCGGCGCGCGCTGCGCAAGATGAAGCTGGTCGCGCTGTCGTTCCTGATCGGCGCCACCGTCGTGTTCCTGCTGACCAGCTGGGCCCAGGCCAGCGGCTGGGCGGGCTGGGTCGGCTACGTGCGGGCCGCCGCCGAAGCCGGCATGGTCGGCGCGCTGGCCGACTGGTTCGCCGTCACGGCGCTCTTCCGGCACCCGCTCGGCCTGAAGATCCCGCACACGGCGATCATCCCGAACAAGAAGGACGCGCTGGGCAACAGCCTCGGCGAGTTCGTCGGGTCCAACTTCCTCTCCGAGGAGGTCATCCGCGACAAGCTCAAGCGCGTCGAGATCGCCCGGCGCCTCGGCGCGTGGGTGGCGCAGGAGGACAACGCCGAGCGCGTGACGTCCGAGCTGGCGACGATGGTCCGGGCCGCGGTTCGCGTTCTCCGGGACGAGGACGTCCAGGCGATCATGGAACAGGCCGTCGCGCGGCGGATCATCGACAAGCCGTGGGGCCCGCCGCTGGGCAAGATCCTGCAGGGCGTCTTCGCCGACGGCGCGCACCACAAGCTCGTGGACCTGATGTGCGACCAGGCGTACGAGTGGGTCCGCGACAACCACACGACGATGCTGCGCGTGGTGTCCGACCGGGCGCCGAGCTGGTCGCCGAAGTTCGTCGACGAAATGCTCGCGGACAAGGTCTACGGCGAGGTGCTGTCGTTCGCGTGGGCGGTCAAGACCGACGTCAACCACCCGATGCGGCTGGCGCTGGACAAGTTCCTCGGCGAGTTCGCCCAGGACCTGCAGACCAACCCGGACGTCATGGCGCGCGCCGAGCAGGTCAAGGGCCAGATCGTGCACCACGAAGAGGTGCAGCGGCTGATCGGCTCGGCCTGGAGCACGGCCAAGGAGATGCTGCTCAACGCGGCGGAGGACCCGTCGAGCGAGCTGCGCCGGCGCGTCCGCACCGGGCTGATGTCGCTGGGCGGGCGGCTGGTCTCCGACGACCAGATGCGCGGCAAGGTCGACGGCTGGGTCGAGGGCGCCGCGGCGTACCTGGTGAAGAACTACTCGCAGGAGATCACCACGATCATCACCGACACGGTGGAGCGCTGGGACGCCGAGGAGACGTCCCGCAAGATCGAGCTCCAGGTGGGCCGTGACCTGCAGTTCATCCGCATCAACGGCACGGTCGTCGGCGCGCTGGCCGGGCTCGTCATCTACACCGTCGCGGAGCTGCTGTTCTGACGGCTACGGCGTATACCACACGTGGGGGACCTTCAAACCAGTTGTCCACAGGAACCTGAGTTATCCCCCGGGTTATCCACAGCTTTTCACGGTGATGGCCTAATCCCTGTCCACAACGTGTGGGGGTAGGCCCGTCCGGGGCGTGGATATGTGGTGCTGGTGTGACGAGTTGTCCACAGCTGGTCGGGGGTCCGCCGCTCGGATGAGAGTCTCAGCCCGTGGCCGTGCGGGCCCGCCAGCCGCGCGCCTTCTCGCGGTTGCCGCAGACGCGCATCGAGCACCACGTCCGCGAGCGGTTGCGGGACTCGTCGTAGAACGCCCACAGGCAGGTGTCGGCGGGGCAGATCTTCAGCCGGATCCAGTCGCCGCGCACGACCAGCCGGGTGCAGGCGGCGAACACCGCGCCGACGACGTCGTCCGCCATCAGGGCCGGGCCGTCGTCGGTGAGGGAGATCCGGGTGCCCACGTCGACGCTGCCGCCGGGCAGCCGCGGATCGCCGATCGCGGCCCGCAGCGCGTCTCGCGCCGCCCGGGCCTCGGCGGCCGGGTTGGCCCGCAGCGTGTGCCCGGTCGCCCACTCGCGCCACTGCCCGGGATGTTCGAGCAGGTCCGTGCCCTCTTCGACGTTGACCGTGTTCAGGAACTCCACCACGAGGGACGCGTCGGTGTGCACGGAACCAGTGTACGGCGGAAGGTGGTTGCACCCTCGAGAGCTAACCTACATACTCCGTTCACTGGTTATTCGCGATCGAAGGGAGCGACGATGGGTGCGGTACCGACGCTGGGTGTGGTGGCCCTCGACTGCCCCGACCCGGTGGCCCTGGCCGCGTTCTACCGGGCGGTGCTGGAGTGGGGCGAGCCCGAAGTCGCCGACGACGGCCACTGGGTGACGCTGCCGAACCCGGCCGGCGGCGCGGGCATCGCGTTCCAGCGGGTGCCCGACTACCGGCCGCCGGCGTGGCCGTCCGCGGAGAACCCGCAGCAGATGCACCTCGATCTCGAGGTCACCGACCTGGAAGCGGCGCACGAGCGCGTGCTCGGCCTGGGCGCGAAGCTGCTGGACGACACCCCGAAGACGTTCCGCGTCTACGCCGATCCGGTGGGGCACCCGTTCTGCCTCTGCGCCTGCTGAACGGTTTGTGCGTAGTCTCGGATGTGTGATTTGTCCGAAGTGTCAGAACCAGATGCGTACCGTGGACAAGAACGGCGTCCACATCGACCAGTGCGAGGGCTGCCGCGGGATCTTCCTGGACCGCGGTGAGCTCGAAGCCATCTCGGGTGCGGAAAGCTCCTTCTACGGCCAGGCTCCACCGCCGTACGGCGCGCCGGTCCCGCAGTACGGCCGCGCCGACTCGCCGCGCCCCTACCGAGGCGGCCACCCGGACTCGCCGAAGGGGTACCGCGGCGGGGGCTACTCGGACTCGCCGCGGCCGCACCGCGGGGGGTATTCGGATTCGCCGAGGCCGTACGGCCACGGCCAGCGCAAGCGCGGCTTCCTCGAGAACCTCTTCGACTGAAGTGGGTCTCGACCTGCGGATCTGCCCGTCGTGCGGCGACCGGGCAGCCCGCCCGGTCGCCGCCGGCGCCGTCCTGACGTGCGCCCGGTGCGAACACCAATGGCCGTTCCAGCGGCTGCCGCTGTTCGCGCTGACCGGCCCGAGCGGAGCCGGAAAGTCGACGATCGGGCCCTTGTTGATGTCGCGCTTCGCCGGCGAAGTGGTGGTGCTGGAGCAGGACGTCCTGTGGGCGGACGCCCTGCGCGACGACGTCCGGGCGTTCCGTTCGGCCTGGCTTCGGATGGCGGCGATGCTGCACCAGAACGGCCGCCCGGTGGTCCTCTGCGGCACGGTCGCACCCCCGGAGTTCGAGCAGCTGCCGGAGCGCGTGTTCTTCAGCGAGATCCACTACCTGGCCCTGGTCAGCTCACCCGACTCCCTGCGACGCCGACTCCGCGCACGCCCGGCATGGCGCGAGTGGGACGAACCGCGGATCGACGAGATGCTGGAGTTCAACAACTGGCTCCGCAACTCGGGCGTCGACGTCTTCGACACCACGGACGTCGCGGCCGAGGACACGGCGGACTACGCCGAGAAGTGGATCCGCTCCCGCCTGCCGGGCTGAGTTGTCCTGGCCGACCACGGTTGTCAAGTCCGCGATCCACAGGCCGCAAGTTGTCCACAGATTCCCGCACCCCCCGTTTCCCCAGGTCACCGGCGGTACGCTGGGATCGGGGACGCCCCCCGGGAAGGGCGGGGGCTGCTCTTGTGGCGGCGGCCGCTCTTGTGGTGGCGGGGCTCAGGCCAGCGGCCAGGTGCGGCCGTTCGGGGCGTCGAGCCAGAACTCCTGGCGCTCGCCGGCCACCGTCACGCCGAACCGGTCGCGCTCCGGCTTGTCCAGCTCGCACCACTCCACGTACGCCGCTTCGGCGACCTCCCACAGCGCGCGCGGGCCGCCCTGGGCGACCTCGTGCGCGCCGGCGCGCTTGCGGTGGCGGACCCACGAGCCGTCCGGGTGGACCAGCGCGATGCCGGCCTCGCCCGGGCCGCCCGCGGTCGGATCGACGCCGTCGTGTTCCCGCACCGCCCGCACCCCCGGCAGCGACAGCCCGGCGAAGAACTCGAACTGCTTGCGCGGCTGCAGCAGCGTCGACATCGGCAGCCGCGTCTGCTCCCAGTCTTCGCGCGACGGCATCGGCAACGGCTCGGTGTCCGGCAGCCGATGCGCGCGAAGCGGCATGAAGCGGCCGTCTCGCGCGAGGACCGGCCCCTGCGCGGCGCCGTCGTCACCCACGACGAGCCGGACCAGCCCGGCGCCGATCGGGCGGTTGAGCGTCGTCACGATCAGGCCGCCCGGCACCGTCTGCTCCAGCCACGCCGGCGGGATCGACGTCACCGACGCCGTGCACAGCACCCGGTCGAAGACGGTCCCCGCGGGGAAGCCGAGCGCGCCGTCGCCGACCGCGCACGCCGGCCGGTAACCGGCCTCGGCCAGGCGTTCGCGCGCGTCGGCGACGATCCCGGGGTCGATGTCCACTGTGGACACCTGGCCGGCGCCGCAGCGGTGGCTGAGCAGGGCGGCGTTGTACCCGGTGCCGGTGCCGATCTCGAGCACGCGGTGCCCGTCCCGCACCCGCAGCTCTTCGAGCATGATCGCCATGATCGCGGGCATGCTCGACGAGCTCGTGGGCGTGCCCGTCACCGGCCCGGACGTCCGGGCGAGCTCCCAGCGGCCTGGCTCGTCGTCCAGCTGCGTCACCAGGACTTCGCGCGAGTAGACGGCCTCGAGCCAGCCGGGATCACCGCGCTCGACCGCTGCCCACAGTCCGCCTGCCGCGGTGAAGAACCGCGGCAGGAAGACGTGGCGGGGGACCGCGCGGAACGCGGCGATCCATTCCGGGGCGTGCAGGACGTCCTCGTCGAGCAGCAGCTCGACGAGCCGTCGCCGCAGCCGGGCCGCGCTCGTCATGCGACCACGTTAGCGGTGAGCACCACCACACCCGATGTTGCAAGCAGGGTGCTTGCAATAGCTAGCACACGCGCGTAGCGTCGTTGGTGTCGCGAGGAGGTGACCGGATGACAGAAACCGGTGGGACGCAGCCAGGATCCGGCAGCCCCATGGAGAAGGTCGCGGACATCGCTTCCGACATCGGCGAGTACATCCGCCAGCAGCGCAACACCGCGAAGATCTCGTTGCGCCAGCTGTCGAAGCTCGCCGGAGTGTCCAACCCGTACCTGAGTCAGATCGAGCGCGGGGTGCGCAAGCCCAGCGCCGAGATCCTGCAGCAGATCGCCAAGGGACTGCGCATTTCAGCCGAGGCGCTGTATGTGCAGGCCGGGATCCTCGATCTGCCGACGGGTGGTCCGGTGGGCGACGCGATTCGCGCCGACGCCGAGCTGACCGAACGGCAGAAGCAGGTCCTGCTCGACGTCTACGAGTCCTTCCGACGGGAGAACGCCGCGGCACGGCCGGCCGCCGAATCCCCCACCGCAGACACCACTGACACCACACCAGCCGCAGACACCAAGAAGGAGTCAGCATGACCACCCCCAAGACCGAAGACGTCAAGAAGGCCGTCAACACCGCCCTCGACCAGGTCCGCACCCCGCTGCTCGCCGCGCTCGGCGCCGGCAACCTGGCCGGCCAGGCCGTCACCGACGCCGTGGCCAAGGCCCGCGAGAACGTGACCAAGAGCAGCGAGACCGCCCGCAAGAACCTGCAGGAGCTGCCGACCGACGTCGAGAGCCTCCGCGAGAAGCTCGACCCGGCCGAGCTGCGCAAGGTCATCGACGAGTACACCGAGGCCGCGCTGAAGCTGTACAACAAGCTGGCCGAGTCGGGCGAGCAGGCGTGGGACAAGTTCTCCACCCAGCCGCAGGTCAAGAAGGCCATCGAGCAGCTCGAGGAGGCCCTGACCACCGCGCAGGGTCAGGTCGAGGGTGTCACCACCGAGGTGCGCGAGCGCGTCGACGGCGTGCTGGGCACCTTTACCAAGCGCACCCGCTCGGTCGGCGAGAAGACCGCCCGCAAGGTGACCGAGGTCGCCGGCGAAGCCGCCGAGGCCGTCGAGGAGCTGGGTGACGACGTCGCCCACGAGACCCGCTCGGTGTCCCGCAAGGTCGCGAACAAGACGGCCCCGAAGACGGCCGCCCCGGCCCGCCGGACCACCACCGGCACCACCGGCACCGCCGCGAAGAAGCCGGCCGCGCCGAAGGCCGACAAGTAAAAACGCCGTGAACCCCCGGCCCCGCCACCGTCCCCTCGGTGGCGGGGCCGGGGTCGTACGGGCGGTTTGCCGTAAGCTGTGGCTGTGCTAGTCGCCGTCTGGATCATCGAAGTCATCCACTGGGGCAGCGCGCTGGTCGGGCTCTTCGCCTTCGTGCACGCGCTGCTCCAGCGTGCCGACGCGTACTCCGCGGCTGACCGCAAGTCCAAGCCCATCTGGATGCTGATCACCGGCGGGGCCACCCTGGCGATGGTGCTGTTCTACCTGGATCCCTTCTCCCCGGGCATGATCTTCTGGGTGCCCGCGGCCGCGGCGTCGCTCGTCTACCTCGTGGACGTGCGCCCCAAGCTCATCGAGGTCCAGCGCGGCGGCTCCAACTGGTGAGCTCCTTCCCGCCCCCGCCGCACTCGGCGGGGGCGCTGTTTTAATGGGGTCGTGACCTGGACCATCGCCGGGAGCCTGACCGTCGTTCCCGCACCCACGCGTACTGACCTCCTCGCCGAGCCCGTGGCCAAGGCGCTGGCCGCGCTCGCCGAACCGGATGCCATCGGCGTCACGGAAATCGACCCGTCGCTGGCCGACACCGCCGCCTTCTGCGAGGCCTACGGCTCGCCGCTGACGGCGTCGGCCAACTGCGTCGTCGTCGCCGGCAAGCGCTCCGGCGAAGTCCGCTTCGCGGCCGCGCTCGTGCTCGCGACGACCCGCGCCGACGTCAACGGCGTGATCAAGCGCCGCCTCGACGTCCGCAAAGCGTCGTTCGCGCCGATGGACGAAGCCGTCTCACTCACCGGGATGGAGTACGGCGGCATCACGCCCGTCGGCCTGCCCGCCGAGTGGCCGATCCTGATCGACAAGGCCGTCGCCGACGCGCCCGAGCTGGTCATCGGCAGCGGGATCCGCGGCAGCAAGCTGCTGATTTCCGGCGCAGCGCTGGCTGCGCTGCCCGGGGCCGAGGTCATCGAGGGTCTCGCGCAGTGACGTCGGTCTGGCTCCGGTACCTGACCGGCGCCGACATCGACTCGCTCGGCGTTACGGACGCGGACATCGTCGGTGCGGTCGAAGACGTGCTCGCCGACCACGGCCGCGGTCAGGTCGTCTTCGAGCCGCGCACGCACCTCGTGCCGGACAACGGTGGCAAGGGCCACTTCAACATCCTTCGTGGCCACCTGTCGGCGAAGCAGGTCAGTGGTGTGAAGGTCGTCGGTGACTTCGT
Source organism: Amycolatopsis sp. NPDC088138 (assembly GCF_044741685.1). Taxonomy (NCBI): domain Bacteria; kingdom Bacillati; phylum Actinomycetota; class Actinomycetes; order Pseudonocardiales; family Pseudonocardiaceae; genus Amycolatopsis; species Amycolatopsis sp. NPDC088138. The sequence continues at coordinate 797,720 of NZ_JBIUTB010000003.1, read as the reverse complement.
GGGGAACTTCGAACGGGGCCTCCCTTCGGAGATGGCGTTGATCCTGCTGCTGGACCCGGACACCGGCATGCCGCGGGCGATCGTCGACGGCACGATGATCACCGAAGCTCGCACCGGCGCGATGACCGCCGTCGGCGCGAAGTACCTCGCCCGCCCGGACTCGCGCGTGCTCGGGCACATCGGCGCCCGCGGTACGGCCTGGTGGAACGTCGTGCTGCTGGACTCGTTGTTCGACTTCGCCGAGATCCGCGTGACCAGCAAGCGCCCGGAGTCACGTGAGGACTTCGGCCGCCGGCTGTCCGAGCGGCTCGGCAAGGACGTCCGCGTCTGCGCCACGGCCGAGGAGACCCTGGACGGCGCGGACATCCAGGTCGAGGCCTCCCGGCTGGTCGAACCCGAGGCGCTGGTGCGCCGCGAGTACCTCCGGCCGGGCACTTTCCTGGTGCCCTACGGCACGATCAGCGCGTTGGAGCTCACGCTGCTCGAAGACGTCGACAAGGTCGTCGTCGACGATTGGCGCGAATCGCAGTCCGGCAACCCGCGATTCGGCGCCCTGCGCCCGCAGCTCAACGCCGGCCTCCTCACCGCGGACGGGGTCCACGCCGAGATCGGCGACATCGTGGCGGGCAAGAAGCCCGGCCGCGAGCACGACGCCGAGCGAATTCTGTTCTGGCACCGCGGACTGTCCACAACGGACGTCGCGGTGGCGAACATGATCCTGGCCCGTGCCGAGGCTTCCGGCGTCGGCACCATGCTGCCGTACCGATGATGATCACCGGAAGCGATTTCGCCGACGGTGAACGGTTGGTTCTGGACAAACCGCTGGTAGAAGCCTTGATGCGGCGTCGGAACGAAGTCTTGACGGCCCTCCGAACGGGTGAAAACCCGGTGTACGGCGTCAACACCGGGATGGGCCGCCTCGCGGGTGTCGCGCTCGACGCGCGCCAGCAGGCCGAACACCAGCGGAACCTGCTGATCGGCCGCGCCGTCGGCGGGCCGCCGTGGTTGCCGCCGGAGGACGTCCGCGCGCTGCTTGTCCTGCGGCTGCGCGACTTCCTGCGCCCGTGGTCGGGCGTGAGCCCGGACCTGGTGCAGTTCCTGGTCGACCGCCTGAACGACGGTTTCACCCCCGCGGTTCCGCGTACTGGACTGGGTAGTTCGGGCGAAATCATCCCGCTGTCGCACGCTTTCCAGACGTTCCTGGGGATCGGCACGGTCCTCGAGAACGGCGTCGAGACGCCCGCGGCCAAGGCGCTCGCCGCGCGTGGAGCCGCGCCCTACGTCCTCGGGCCGAAGGAAGGCGCGTCGCTGATCCAGGGGTCGCCGATGGCCGTGATGCTCGCGCAGCGCGGCTGGGCGGAGGCGCTGCGGCTGATCCGCCTGCAGACGCTGACGGCGGCTGTCGCGATCGACATTCTCGGCGCGCCCCGTGCGGTGTTCTCACCGGTCATGGCCGGCGGTGACGACCAGTTGCGGAACCTGCTGGAGGAACTGAACGCCCTGGTCAGCGATGGTTTCGTGCGTCCGAACGTCGTCCAAGCGCCCCTTTCGGTGCGAGTCGCGCCGCGCGCGTTGGCTCACGCGAGCCGCGTCGCCGAGGACCTGCGCGAGACCTGGCTGCGCTGGGAGTCGATGCCCGGGGATTCGCCGTCGTTCGTCGACGGGGAATTCGTGCCGGGCACCGGCTATCACGCGGTGGACCTCGGGTTGCGGATGGACGCGCTGACGGCGGCGCTGGTGCACCTCGGCGAGGTGTCGGTGCAGCGGACGCACCGGCTGCTCGACGAGCGCTTCAGCGGCCTCCCGCCGCAGCTCACGGCCGATCCCGGCCCGCGTGCCGGGCTGGTGCCGCTGCACAAGCGCGCGGTGGGCGAGCTGCACGCGCTGCGCCGTCTCGCGACGCCGGCGACGCTCGGTTCGATCGACACCTCGGCCGGCCAGGAGGACGTGCAAGCGTTTGCGTGGGCGGCGGGGGAGCAGCTGCGTTCGGCGGCGGCCCACCTGTTCGCGATCACAGCGTGCGAGCTGGTCACGGGCTCCCAGGCACAGTATTTGGCCAGTGGCGAAGGTGCTGCGGGGCTTCGCGAGTCGTACGAATGGGTGCGGTCCGTGGTGCCACCGCTGGATGAGGATCGCCCGCTCGGCCCCGAGATCGAGCGCCTGATCGCCGCCTGCCGCGCCGGCTGACCGCGTCCAGGACACCGAACTTCCTTACCGCGCCGGGCTTTGCGTCCTTATAGCTTCGCGCGCGTGGGGGCGCCCCCGGTCTCGAGTCTATCGGCCGGTGCCGACAATTCCGGGCCGCGCAAGGGAAATCCCCCGAGTTGTCCACAGGCCCGTCCCGATGTGGACAACCGGCTGGGAACCGCACTCGAATCGGACAGGCTGGACGCCGCGGCCGCTACGTTCGTCGGTGTGCGCCCTCCGGGGACGCGGACCCCGAGGAAGGAGGGATACGCCGGTGGGTCCGGGTGAAGGTGAGGGTGCGCGCATAAGGGCGGAAGCCGAGGTCGCGGTACAACGGGAGGGCAGCTGGGGATTTCGGGTGACCGATCACGGGATACACCACGGCTTTGCGGGCGCCGGCGTCACGTGCCGCGTGCAGCGCGGCGAGGCACACCGCGCGGGCCAGGCCCGAACGACGGAACTCCGGCAAGGTTCCGACGGGCTCCAGCTCGCCGACGGCATTGTGTTCGTCGAGCCAGATCAGGCACTGGGCGGCGAACCGGCCGTCGGGTGCTTCCACGATCCAATCCAGGTGTTCGCGGTACGGCCAGGCCGTCATGACGTTGCGGTAGCTCGCTTCGGTCACCCGCGACGGGTGCCACACCGCACGGTGCACGGCCACGCGCCGCGCCAGATCGTCCGCGCCGACCGGCCGGACGGTGAACCCGCCGGGCACCACCGGTGCCGGCAGATCTTCGAGGAGGCGAGACATGTACGACTGGAAAACGGGACTCTCCTGAAGCGCGTAACCGCTTCGCTCCAACGCGGCGACGACATGCTTCTCGGCGTCGAGCACGGTGACACTGAGCTCGTCGGCGACAGCGGTGTCCTCGAACCAGCCGAGCACCTCGGACACGAGTTCGGGGCGCGCGGGATCGACGAGCAGCGCCAGTTCACCGGGTAGCGAAACCCAGCCCCAGGCGACGACTTCGCTTCCCGCTTCCCACAGCGCGGTCGGCCACTCGGCTTCCCGGCCGACGTGCTGGAACCGCTGCCACGCGAGGTCGCCGACGTGCACCGAACTCGACGGCGACCAGATCCGCTGGGCCAGCGTCTGCATGGTCCGGAGGTCCTCCGAGCCGGTGTAGTCGCGGCGCGTGACGGCGGGCATGGGCAGAATCGTCCTGTCCCGCGTCGGCTCCTGCCAAGCGGATTTCCGGGAGGGGCGGGTGTGGACGTCGGGCTGATCGGGCGTGCGGCCGCGATGTTCGCCATGACGAACGTCGACGACCTCGTGCTGCTCGCGGTGTTCTTCGGCCAGGCGGCCGGGCGTCGCGGCGAGCTCGAGGTCGTGGCCGGGCAGTTCCTCGGCTTCGCGGCGATCTTGACCGCGTCGGTCGCCGGCGCGCTCGGGGCGGGGCTGCTTCCGGAGAGTGCCGTCCGCTGGCTGGGCGTCCTGCCGGTGCTGCTCGGGATCCGCGCGGCCTGGCAGGCGTGGCGCAGGGACGACATCGAACCGGCTTCGGCGAGTGGCGTGCTCGCGGTCGCGGCGGTGTGCTTCGCCAACGGCGGCGACAACATCGGCGTGTACGTGCCCGCGTTCGCGGCGACCGGACCCGCGGGTCTGGTCGGCTACGGCGTGGTGTTCCTGGTGGGCGTCGCGGCGTGGTGCGTGCTCGGCCGGTACCTCGCGACCCGGCCGGGCGTGGCACGGGGCCTCGCGCGCTGGGGGCACGTGGTGCTGCCCGTGATGCTGATCGTGCTCGGCGTCCTGATCCTGGTCGGCGCGTTCTAGTCGCGGCGTGCGTTCTGGAGGGCGAGGCCGCGTGGCGTCGCGAGGCGGGTGATCAACGCGAACGCGCCGTCGCACAGGAGGGCCAGGACCACCGCGGCCAGGCCACCGGCGAAGATCTCGCCGTAACCCTGGGCGCCCAACGCGAAGCCGTCGACGATGTAGCGGCCGAGGCCGCCGCCGTCGTTGACGATCGCGCCGATCGCGACCGTGGCGATCAGCTGGAGGAACGAGACGCGGGCGCCCGCCAGGATGATCGGCGACGCCAGCGGGAGCTCGAGTCGCAGCATGATCTGCCACTCGCGGTAGCCCGTGCCGCGGGCGGCGTCCACCGTCTCCTGCTCCAGGGAGACCACGCCGGCGTAGGTGTTGGTGAACAACGGCGGCATCGCCAGGGCGACCAGCGCCAGCAGGAGGGGCCAGAACGTCGTGTCCAGCTCCCAGCGGCTGGCCAGGAACCAGAACAGGATGATCAAGCCGAAACTCGGGATCGCGCGGCCGATGTTGACCGCGCTGCTCGCGAGGAACGCACCCCGGCGGTAGTGGGCCAGCCACAGGGCCGCCGGGATCGTCAGCACGGCCGCGACCACGAGGGCGAGGAGGGAGAACCTGAGGTGCTCGAGCGTCCGGTAGGGGATGCCGGCCTTGTCGGTCCAGCTCCAGCGGTTGGGGTCGGACAGCCAGGCGTTCAGCTGGTCGAAGAAGCTCATCGCGCCTGCACCTTCCGGGTCCAGGGGGCCAGCAGGCGTTCGCTGAACCAGAGGATCAGGTCGACGACGACGGCCAGGACCACCGACAGCAGCACGCCGACGATGATCTCCGTCGGGTTGGGGGTGGCCGTCTGGATGCCGGCGCGGATGAAGTAGCCCAGGCCACCGAGGCCGAGCATCGAGGTGACCGTGACCAGGCCGATGGTCGTCACGGCGGCCACGCGCAGGCCGGCGATGACGACCGGCAGGGCCAGCGGCAGCTCGATCTGCCACAGCAGCCTGCCGCGCGTGTAGCCCATGCCGATCGCGGCCTCGCGGACCTCGTTGGGCACCTGGTCGACGCCGGTGACGATGTTGCGGACCAGGATGAGCAGCGTGTACGTCGCGAGCGGGATCATCGCGGTCACGAACGTCAGCCCGAAGAACGGCACCAGTACGGCGAACGCGCCGAGGCTCGGGATCACGTACAGCGCGCCCGCGGTGCTCAGGATGACCCCGTACGACCAGCGGAAGCGCAGCGAAAACACCGCCAGCGCGATGGAGACCACCAAGCCGATACCGAGCGCGGCACCGGTCAGTGAGATGTGCTCGACGAGGCGCTGGGCGATGTCGTCGGCGTTGCGGTCGACCCAGCGCCACTGGAAGATCGGCGGTCCGCTGTCGGCGGCCAACGGGGTCACCGCGGTCACATGCACCGGCCGACCCTACCCCGATCGGGCGGTGAAATTCCGCAGGCTGGGAATCCTGGGCACCTTCTCCCAACATGTGGATAGTTGTCGGTGGGTCGGGCTAGGGTCCTTTCGTCTGTTCGAGTGACGAGGGAGTGGGGATTCGTGCGCTGGTTCCGGAACGCGTCCGTGATGGCGGTGGCCGTCGCGGCGACGCTCGGCTTGGCCGCCTGTGGTGGTGGCAGCGACAGCGGTGACAAGCCCGCCGCGCAGAGCAAGGGTGGGGCGCCGATCGTCGTCGCCTCCTTCAACTTCACCGACAGCCAGATCCTCGCCGAGATCTACGCGCAGGCGCTGGAGGCCAAGGGCTACCCGGTGACGCGCAAGCTCAATCTGGGCTCGCGCGAGCTGATCTACCCGTCGCTGAAGTCCGGAGAGCTGCAGTTCATCCCGGAGTACCAGGGCGCGGCGATCACCACCGGCTTCGGCAAGGACGCCGGGAAGACCGCGCAGGAGGAGCACGACCAGCTCGCGAAGCTGTTCGAGCCCAGCGGCGTCTCGCTGCTGAACTTCGCCGCGGCCGAGGACAAGAACACCTACATCGTCAAGTCCGACCTGGCCAAGGACAAGGGCATCGCCTCGATCAGCGACCTGAAGAAGCTGGACAAGGTCGTCATGGCGGGCCCGCCGGAGTGCGAGAAGCGCCTTCCGTGCTTCCAGGGCTTCAAGGACGTCTACAAGCTGACGAACGCCACCTTCCAGACGATCCAGGAAGCCGGGCCGCGGGTCGAACAGCTCAAGTCCGGTGCCGTCACGGTGATCCCGGTCGACTCGGTCAGCCCGCTGACCGGTGACTCGAACTACACCGTGCTCAAGGACGACCTGAACATCGTGCCGACCGAGAACGTCGTGCCGGCGGTGAACAAGAAGGTGCTCGACGAGCGTGGCGCCGACTTCGCCACCGCCGTCAACGCGGTGAGCGCGAAGCTCACGACCGACGTCATGCGGGACCTGAACAAGCGCGTCGACTCCGACGGCGAGAAGGCCGCCGACGTCGCGAAGGACTGGCTGTCCCAGGCCGGTCTCTGACCAACCGCTCGCTGACCAACCGCGCGAAGGCCGTCCCGGAAGGGGCGGCCTTCGTCATGCGGTCGCCGTGCCGCGCACGACCCAGGCGCGGGCCGACAGCGGGATCGAGCCGTCCGGGCTGGTCGGCAGGCGGCTGCGCAGCAGCTCGCGCAGCTGCGAGCGGCGTGCCTCGGGGAGCGTCATGAGGTACGCCGGCGCCGGACCCTGGCCGCCGAGGAACGGCGTCCAGTAGTCGTCGAAGCCGGTGAACACCGTGGGGACCTTGATCTCCTCGACGGACACCGCGTCGAAGCCCGCTTCGGTCCACAGGCGGCCGAGCGGTTCCGGGCGGCACAACGGGAAAAGGCGGCCTTCGTCGGGCACCGCCGGGTCGAGCTCGCCGGCGGCCTCCCAGAAGTGCCGGATCAGCTGCATGCCTTCGGCGAGGTCCCAGACGTACGCGGCGGCCAGGCCACCCGAGGCGGTCACCCGGGCGATCTCCGCAGCGGCCTGCGCCGGGTCGGAGACGAAGTTGAGGACCAGGCCGGTCACGACGACGTCGAAGCGGTCGTCTTCGAACGGCAGCGAGCGCGCGTCGGCGACCTGGAACGTCACACGCGGGTCGGTGACGCCGGCGCGGGCAGTCGTCAGGAACTGCTCGGACGGGTCCACGCCGACGACTTCCGCGGGATCGCCCGCGGCCAGCACAGCCGACGTCAGCGCGCCGGTGCCGCAGCCGACGTCCAGCCAACGGCGGCTCGTCGGGGCGCCGAGCTGCCGGACGAACGTCTCCGCGACGCGCCGGCTCCACCGCCCGATGTAGGCCTCATACGCGTCCCCGGCCACCCACATGTCTCCCGCCACGGTGCGAGTAGAACACACAAAAGCCCAGGTCAGCTGTTGGCCAAATCACCCGTCGCGGCGCTTCCCGCCGTCTTCGCACGGCGGAGGAAGTCGGTGATCAGGTCCAGTTCGGCTTCGCTGTATTCGTCGCAGATCTCGTCCAGCGCGGCGTTCATGCTCGAATACAGCCGGAACAGCTCGGCGTTGCGGCCACGGACCGCGCGCACGGCGATCGCGCGCCGGTCGGACGCCTCCGGGTCGCGCTCCCGGACGATCCAGCCACCCTTCTGCAGCCGGTCGAGGATCCCGGTCATCGTCGCCGGGTGCAGACCAGCGCTGCGGGCGACCGCGCTCGGGCTCATCGGGCCGTACCGGGCGATCAGCTCGAGGCAGTCCAGGTCGACGTCCTTGAGTGCTAGGTGGGAGCTGACCTGGTGGTTCAGCAGCGAAAGCTGGTTCCGCAGTTCGCGCAGCGACTCCTTGACGGCCACGGTCGACCGCCGATGACGGCGCGCGGCGTCCGCCCCACCACCTGCTACGGAACTCATATGATATGCTCCTCGTATCATCTGAACTTCAGGTACAAGCGTAACCCAGGGGAAGGGGTTCCCTCATGATCGTGCTCACCGGGGCGACCGGCTTGGTCGGCCGTCTCCTCGTCGCCGAGCTCAGGGGTCACGAAGTCCGTGTCATCACCCGCTCGCCGAAGGACGCGGGCTTCCCGGCGGACGTCGAGGTCGTCGAAGGCGACCCGCAACGGCCGGAAACCCTCGAGAACGCACTGCGCGGCGCGGATGTGCTGTTCCTCCACTCGCGCGCGGTCGGCGACGCCGCGTACGACGTCGTCGCGCGGGCCCGGGATCTCGGTGTCCGGCGGGTGGTCGCGCTCGCCGCGGCCAACGTGGACGACCGGCTCGACGCGCAGCCGTCGCGGTTCCGCGGCGACCGCAACAAGGAGGTCGACGACGCGGCCGCCACGAGCGGACTGGAATGGGTCAGCCTGCGGCCCAGCTCGTTCGCGCTCAACGCCCTCACCGCGTGGGGCGGGCAGATCCTCGCGGGCGACGACGTCCGCTACGTGTACGCGGACTTCGAGGAGTCGCCGCTCCACGAACGCGACCTGGCCGAGGTGCTGGCCAAAGCCCTCCTCGACGACGACTTGCTCGGCCGGCGCCTCGATCTCACCGGCCCGGAATCGTTGTCCCACAAGGAAATGGTGCAGCAGATCGGCACCGCGCTCGGAAGACCCCTGCGGTTCCACGAGGTCCCGGCGCCGATCGCGGCGAAGGGCATGCTGGCCAACGGACTCCCGGAACCGTTCGTCACCGCGATGATGGCCCGCTACGCCGCGCACCTCGTCCGGCCACAGTTCCCGCCGACGGCCGAGGTCGAGAAGATCCTCGGCCGCCCGGCGCGCACCTTCGCCGAGTGGGCCGCCGACCACACCGCCGACTTCGGTGGGGCGCAATGACCGAACGGCTGCCGAGCACGCCGCAGACTCCGGTGTGCCGCGGTGAATGGGTGGGCTGTCGGTCGGGCCGCGTGGTTCGGAGTGTTGCGGTGAACGAACAGCGGCTGGGCATGCCGTTGGCTGTGGTGGCTCGCGGCGAGCGAATGAGTCGCCGGCTAGGCCGTGTGGTTCTGGGTGTGGCGGTGAGCGAGCAGCGGCTAGGCATGCCGTTGGCTTCAGTGGCTCGCGGCGAACGAATGGTTTGCCGGTCAGGCCGTGTGGTTCTGGGTGTGGTGGTGAGTGAGCAGCGGTCGACGATGTTGCGGCCTTCGGTGTGCCGAGGTGAATGGGTGGATCGCCGACCAAGCCGCTTGCTTCGGGCTGTGGCGGTGAGCGAGCAGCCGCCGACGACGTTGCGGGCTTCGGCGTGTCGTGGCGAGCGAGTGGGGCGCCGGCCGGGTCGCGCGGTTCGGGGTGTGGCGGTGAGCGAGCGGTCGTCGAGCACGTCGCGGGGTTCGGTGGGGCGCGGTGAGCGGGTGGGTTGCCGGTCAGGTCGCGCGGTTTGGGATGTGGTGGTGAAAGACCAGCCGCCGACTTCGGTGTGCGGCGGTGACCGAGCGGGCCGCCGCTCGCGATGGTGTGTTGTCGTGAACGGGTGGGCTGCCGACCATGCCACTCACCTTGGGGTGCTGCGGTGAAGCTGACACTCTTTGCCGCAACCGGGCGGACTGGTGCGCATGTGCTTGAGCAGGCCCTTGCCGCCGGGCATGAGGTTACTGCCGTGGTGCGGAATCCGGACGCTGTCACGGCGCCGGTTCACATCATCCGGGCGGACTTGGTCGCGGCCGATCCGACGGTGCTCAAGTCCGCAGTGGACGGTTGTGATGCCGTGATCTCCGCGCTGGGGCCGCGGCACCACGGTGAGTACGGCGTCACGTCCGGCGGCACTCGGGCCATCGTCGCAGCGATGATGGCGGCCGGGGTGCGGCGGCTGGTTGTGGTGAGTGTGGCCGGCATTTCGACCATTCCGACGCCGAGTCGTCCGAATCCGCCGAAGCGGGATCCGGGGGTGGGGTTCTTCACGCGGACCGTGCTGTCGCCGCTGGCGAACCTGCGGTTGCGGAAGCACTACGAGGACGTCGCCCTGATGGAGCACGAGCTCCGGGTGAGCGGCCTCGACTGGACGTCTGTGCAACTGCCTCTGCTGATCGATAAGCCGCCTACCGGGCATTACCGGATCGCGTACGAGCAGAGCGTCCGCGGTGGTTTCCGGATCGCGCGGGCGGATGCCGCTCAGTTTGTCCTCCGCTCGGTTGGCATGCCGGAAACTGTGCGGCATTCCGTTGCCGTCGCGTACTGAAGGGAGATCGATGACCACAGCTTTCCTGATCGTCTCGCTGGTCGGCGTGGCACTCAACGGCTTCTCCGGCGTCGCTGCCCTCGTGCACTTCAAGGCGATCCTGCCGGGGATGGCCGCCGCCGGGGTGCCGGAGTCGTGGTTGACCTTTCCTATTGGCACTCTTAAGACGGCCGGTGCGCTTGGGCTGCTGGTCGGCGTCGTCTGGGCGCCCGTCGGGGTGGCCGCCGCGGCCGGGCTCGTGCTGTTCTTCGTTTGCGCGATCTACACGCACATCCGGGCGCACGACTACTCCGCCCAGTTCGGCCTGGCGAACGGGTTTCTCGTGGTGAACGCCGCCGCCCTGGCACTCGCGCTCGCGGTCTAGGGTCGACGCTGATCGGGTACCTCGGGAGAAGGAGTGCAATGGGAAAGGTCACGGCCACCGCGGAGCGGACGATCGACGCCCCGGCTGACAAGGTGCGCGCGCTTGTCGCGGACTACGCCGAAACGCGCCCGAAGCTGCTCACCGAGCACTACCGCGACTACGAGGTGACCGAGGGCGGCGTCGGCGCCGGGACCAAGGCCGGCTGGAAGCTGCAGGCGACCTCGAAGCGCGTCCGCGACGTCAAGGCCACCGTCAGCGAGCCGAAGCCCGGCACCCTGGTCGAGACCGACGCGAACTCCAGCATGGTCACCACGTGGACCGTCGACGAGGCCGGCGAGAAGAGCCTGGTCCGGATCGAGACGTCCTGGGACGGCGCCGGCGGCATCGGCGGCTTCTTCGAGAAGACCTTCGCGCCCGGTGGGCTCAAGAAGATCTACGACGGCGTTCTGGGAAAACTTGCGGAGATCGTGTAGCCCGTCACAATCGGAATGTGCGCCCCGGTTACCCGGTTGTACCGGGAGAAATCGGGGCGCCTGCCCCGCTTGACGTCTCGACCTTAGGAGTTCGACGGTGAACGCACCCGCCCAGGCGACCGAGATCCGGCTCGCTTCCCGTCCGCACGGTGTCCCCACGGACGAAAACTTCGCCATCGTGGACACCGAGATCCCCAGCCCGGGCGAGGGCCAGATCCTGGTGCGCAACCTGATCATGAGCGTCGACCCGGCGATGCGCGGGCGCATGCGCGACGTGAAGTCGTACGCGCCGCCCTTCGAGGTCGGCGAAGTGATGTACGGCGGCGCGGTCGGTGAGGTCGTCGAGTCGAACGTCGACGACGTGAAGCCCGGCGACCACGTGCTGCACCAGGCCGGCTGGCGGACCCACGCCGTGCTCGATGCCAAGCGCTTCGTGAAGGTGGACGCCTCCGCCGCGCCGCTGTCGACCTACCTCGGCGTGCTCGGGATGCCGGGCCTGACCGCATACGCGGGCCTGCTGGAGTCCGCCGAGTTCAAGCCGGGCGACACGGTGTTCGTCTCCGGTGCGGCCGGCGCGGTCGGCTCGCTGGTCGGGCAGCTCGCGAAGCTCAAGGGCGCCAAGCGTGTCATCGGCTCGGCCGGGTCGGCGGAGAAGGTCCGGCACCTGGTCGAGGACCTCGGCTTCGACGCCGCGTTCAACTACAAGGACGGGCCGGTCGCCGAGCAGCTGCACAAGGCCGCGCCGGAGGGCATCGACGTCTACTTCGACAACGTCGGCGGTGAGCACCTCGAAGCCGCGATCGACGCGATCACCCTCCACGGCCGGATCGCGGTGTGCGGGATGATCTCGCAGTACAACGCCACCGAGCCGACGCCGGCGCCGCGCAACCTCTCGCAGATCATCGCCAAGCGGATCACCATCCGCGGCCTGCTCGTGCTCGACCACTGGGGCCTGCAGCAGCAGTTCGTCAGCGAGATCGCGCCGCTGGTCAACTCCGGTGAGATCAAGTACTCGGAGACCTTCGTCGACGGCATCCGCAACGCGCCGGAGGCCTTCCTGGGCCTGCTGTCCGGGGCGAACACCGGCAAGATGCTGGTCCGGATCGCCGAGTAAACCAGCCGAGTACCAGCCGAGCAGCTAACCCAGCAGGTCGGCCAGCTCCGGCAGGGTCGACGCGGTGTAGGTGGGCGCGGGCGAGCCGGGCAGCGGGCGGACGCCGGGGCGGGTCAGCAACGCCGTCCGCAGGCCCGCTGCCTGCGCGCCCGCGATGTCCCAGTCGTGCGCGGCGACCATCACCGCGTCGGCCGGCTGGAGCGCGTACGCGTCGAGGACCTGCCGGTACGGCTCGGGCGCGGGCTTGAGCCGGCCGGCCTGTTCGGCCGAGAAGATCCGGTCGAGCAGTGGGGCCAGCCCGGAGTTCTGCAGCTGCGCCTCGGCCGTGGCGAGCGGTGAGTTCGTCAGCGCGACGACGTCGTGGCCGGCTTCGCGCAGCTTGGTCAGGCCCGCCACGACGTCCGGGTGGGCCGGGAGTGAGCGCAGGCCGTCGCCGATCGCGGAAAGCTGGTCCGGGGTCAGCTCCCGGCCGTGGCGGGCGGCGACCTCGACGGCGGCCTGGCCGGCGATGCCCGCGAAGTCGCGGTAGCCGCCGGACGCCGTCACGGTCAGGACCGTGTGGATGGCCAGCCCGAACCACTCGCGCCGCAGCTCGGGGCTGCCGATGGTCTCGTCGAGCGCGGCGAGGTCGAGCAGGGTCTCGTTGACGTCGAAGACGCACAGCATGGGTTCAGTATTGCTGGGTCCGCGATCCCTCGTTGAGCCTCGCGCAGCTGCCGTCCGGCGCCGGCTCCCCATCACCCCGAGCTAACCCAGAATCCGGCCCGCGATCGCGATCCGGGCGGCCTCCGTGGACTTTGCCACGACCTGGTCCACCGAATAGCCCTGCTTCACGAAGATGCCGTCGAGCTGGAACGTGCCGTAGCCGTGGGCCTGGGTGAACAGCTGCTCCAGCAGCTCCAGCCCGGTCGGCGGGTCCGGTGCGACCGTCAGCGACAGCATGAGGAACTGGTCGGTCAGGCCACGGGCCGCCTCGTGCAGCTCCGCGTAGTCCGGGCCCTGGAGCCCGTCCGCGTAGATGACGTTCAGCCCGGCCCGCCGCTCGATCAGGTAGCGCGTGTACGCGCCGGCGGCGGCGGCCAGCGCGTCCGCCGGGGCGTCGTGCTCGGCGATCGCCGCCGCGACGCGCTCGGTGAGCTGGCAGACGATGTTGAGCGCGACCTCCGCGAGGAGGGCCTCCCGCGTCGCGAAGTGGCGGTACGGCGCACCCGGGCTGACCTGCGCCCGCTTGGCCACCTGCGCCACGGAGAACCCGTCGAGCCCCTGCTCGGCGATCAGGTCGAGGGAGACGCGCACGAGCTCGGCCCGAAGATCACCGTGGTGGTACTTGCCGCCCATGACCTGGATCACATCTCTCGCTCGAAATATGTAAGACCCCTCTTACGTAGACCATGTAAGAGACCTCTTACGAGGACAACGGTACTTGAACTTGGAGGGTTCCATGAGCACGACCACGCACGCCATCGCCGCACCGGCGCCGGGTGCGCCGCTCGCGCCGACCACGATCGAGCGCCGTGACCTGCGCGCCAATGATGTCCTGATCGACATCGCCTTCGCCGGCATCTGCCACAGCGACATCCACCAGGCCAAGGAGGACTGGGGCCAGGCCATCTTCCCGATGGTCCCCGGTCACGAGATCGCCGGTGTGGTCGCCGCGGTCGGCTCCGACGTGACGAAGTACCAGGTCGGCGACCGCGTCGGCGTCGGCTGCATGGTCGACTCCTGCGGCGAGTGCGAGTACTGCCAGGCCGGCACCGAGCAGTTCTGCGTCAAGGGCAACGTCCAGACGTACAACGGCGTCGGCTTCGACGGTGAGAACACCTACGGCGGTTACAGCAACCAGGTCGTCGTGAAGGACGCCTTCGTCTGCGGCATCCCGGAAGGCATCGACCTCGACGTCGCCGCGCCGCTGCTGTGCGCGGGCATCACCACCTACTCGCCGCTGCACCACTGGGGTGCCGGCCCCGGCAAGAAGGTCGCCGTGATCGGCCTCGGCGGGCTCGGGCACATGGGCGTCAAGATCGCCGCCGCGATGGGCGCCGAGGTGACGGTGCTGAGCCAGAGCCTCAAGAAGCAGGAGGACGGCCTCAAACTCGGCGCGACCGACTACTACGCGACCAGTGACGAGTCGACGTTCGACGTCCTCAAGGGCAAGTTCGACGTCATCCTCAACACCGTTTCGGCCAAGCTGCCGATCGACGCCTACCTCGGCCTGCTGAAGGTCGGCGGCGCGATGGTGAACGTCGGCGCGCCCGGCGAGCCGCTGAACTACAACGCCTTCTCGCTGCTGGGCGGCAACAAGGTGCTGGCCGGGTCGATGATCGGCGGTATCGCCGAGACCCAGGAGATGCTCGAGTTCTGCGCCGAGCACCACATCGGCGCCGAGATCGAGGTCATCTCGGCCGACAAGGTCAACGAGGCCTACGAGCGCGTCGAGAACTCCGACGTGCGCTACCGGTTCGTCATCGACGCCTCGACCATCGGGGCGTGACGGCGGGGCACGGCAACCGGATCAGAACACCACGGTCCGGTTGCCGTGCACCAGAACCCGGTTCTCCAGGTGCCAGCGCAGGCCGCGCGCGAGGGTGACCTTCTCGATGTCCCGGCCCTTGCGGACCATGTCCTCGACCGAGTCGCCGTGGTCCACGCGGATCACGTCCTGGTCGATGATCGGGCCCGCGTCCAGGTCCGCGGTGACGTAGTGGCAGGTCGCGCCGACCAGCTTCACACCGCGGGTGTGCGCCTGGTGGTACGGCTTCGCGCCGATGAACGACGGCAGGAAGCTGTGGTGGATGTTGATCGCCCGGCCGGCCCAGTCGCGGCACAGCTCGGCGGGCAGGATCTGCATGAACCGGGCCAGGACGACCGCGTGCGGGTCGTGCTCGTCGACCAGCTTGCGGACCTGCTCGAACGCCGTGGCCTTGTCGCCGGCGGGGAACGGCACGTGGTGGAACGGGATGCCGTGCGCGCGGGTGATGTCGGCGAGCGACTCGTGGTTGCCGATCACCGCCGCGATGTCGACGTCGAGCTCACCGGACGCGACCCGGCCGAGCAGGTCGTACAGGCAGTGCCCGGCCTTCGAGACCAGCACGACCGCGCGGCGCCGCTCACCGGTGTCGCTGACCTGCCAGCTCGAGTCCGCGGACAGGTCCGCGGCCACCTCGGCGAAGCGGGTGCGCAGGCCGGCGGCGTCGAACGGCAGCGAGTCCGCGCGGACGACCTGGCGGGTGAAGAACCAGCCGGTGTCCGGGTCGGTGTGGTAGGCCGCTTCGACGATCCAGCCGCCGTGCTCGGCGAGGAACCCGGAGATCCGGGCGATGATGCCGGTGCGGTCGGGGCAGCCGAAGGTGATGACGAAGCGGCGTTCGGGAGCGGTCACGCCGGATATTGTCCCTCGCGCTGGTCAGACGGCGGGGAGCCGGTCCCCGGTGACCGAGGCGTTGTTCGGGCGGCCGTACAGCGCCCGGTAGACGTCGTCGGCGGCGCCCGACACGTCGGTCTCCGGCGTGCCGACGGTCCACGTCCGTTCCGGCGTCGTGATCCGCACGCCGATGGTGAGACCGCGCCGCGGGACGAGGAAGGTCAGGAACTCGTCGATGCCGTCGTTCGCGAACTCGGGGGAGAAGCGCGTCTTCGGGACGTCTTCGAGGGCTGATTCGGCGTCGAGGCGGTGGATCGCCGTTTCGTGGGCCATCCGGCGGCCCCACGGGGTGCCGGGGTTCCGCGCCAGGACTTCGCGCAGGGCCAGGCGCTGGCCGTCCCACCAGCCCAGGACGTCGTCCCAGTCCGCGGGCGGTTCCGGTTTCACCGGGCGGTCGAGCGTCACGCCGACGGCGAAGCCGTACACGGAGGCGATGTGCGCCACCAGGTCATGAACAGTCCACTTCGGACAGTTCCGGACCGGCGCCGTCGGCCCGGCTTTCATTGCCGCCCGTTTCAGCGCGTCCGCGTGGATGTCGATCGCTTCCAGCATGGGCCGACCGTAGCCGTCGCCCGGCCTCGATCGCGACGACCAAGCCGAGGCCGAGGGTGAACGACAGCAGCAGGCCCTTCACCGGGTCGTCGGCGAACGCGACGCCGCCGGCGAGGCCGATCAGGACGCTGTAGACCGCCCAGATCGACGCGCCCGCGGCGTCCATCAGCACGAACCGCAGCGGCGGGTAACCGAGGCTGCCGTTCGCGAGCGCGCTGGCGACGCGCCCGCCGGGCAGGTAGCGGGCGGCGATGATCAGCAGGCCGCCGTGGTGGCGCACCTGCTCGCGCGCCCACTCGTACCGGCGCCGCCCGTTCTCCCCGCGCTGCAGCCGCTCGAGGGCCCCCGGTCCGGCCGTGCGCCCGACGGCGTACCCGAGGCAGTCGCCGGCCCACGCCCCGCCGGCCGCGACGGCGGCGAGCAGCCCCAGCTGCGCCGGGTCCGGCCCGAGCAGCACGGCGACGGTGACGACGGTCGTTTCGCTCGGCATGAACGGCAGCAGCGCGTCCAACCCGGACACGGCGAAGACGAGCACCCACAGCCACGGCGAGCCCAGCGCGCCGCGCAGCAGCTCGGTGACCTGCCCCAGGAGTTCCACGTCCCCATGGTGATCACCGCAGGTCACCTGTGGGTGACGCAACGGGGTGCGGCCGGTGAACAAGGGCCTTACGGGGCGACCGGGGCGACGGCGGCCCACGGCACGGTCAGCTCGCCGAGCCGGATGCGCCCCGGCGGGCCCAGCACCGGCCAGCCGCGGGAACCCAGCAGCCGCACCGTCTCCAGCCAGCGGGAGCGGGCGCCGAACGCCTGGTGCGGGGCCGCGGTCGCCCAGCAGGCGTCCAGCGTGGACAGCAGCTCGTGGACGCGCTCACCAGGGACGTTCCGGTGGATCAGCGCCTTCGGCAGCCGCTCGGCCACCGTCGACGGCCGGTCCAGACCCGCGAGCCGGACCGACAGCGTCAGCGAGACCGGGCCGTCGCGGGACACCAGGACCCACGTCGACAGGCGGCCGATCTCGTCGCACGTGCCCTCGACCAAGAGCCCTTCAGGGGGCATCGACTCCAGCATCAGCTGCCACGCGCCCGCGACCTCGTGCTCCGCGTACTGGCGCAGCACGTTGAACGCCCGGACGAGCACCGGGCGCGTGCCGGCCAGCTCGAAGCCGCCGCGCTGGAACGAAAGCCAGGGTGGTACCGCGGCGGACTGCGCAAAAGCGACCCGGTCGGCGTCCAGCTCCAGGCCCAGCACCCGGACGTCGGGGCGGACGCGGCGCAGCCAGCGGGCCAGCTCCACTGTGGTCACCGGGGACGCGCCGTACCCGAGGTCGACGACCAGGGGATCCGCGGCCGCGCGCAGCAAGCGGGTCGTCGGGGGCGCGGTGGCGATCCACCGGTCGACCCGGCGCAGACGGTTCGGGTTGGTCGTTCCTCTGGTCGGCGCGCCGACCGGGCTCAGGCGGCGTCGGCCAGCCACTTCGCGGAGAATTCGGCTTCGCGGTCCAGCAGCTTCGTAACCTGTTCGGCGATCACGCTCTCCAGCTTCGCGCCGAACAGCGGGATCCGCACGACCACCTCGCCGCTCGTCCGCAGCACCGTCTTGGCGCCGTCGGCCAGCAGCGCCGTCCGCGCGGTGATCTCACCCGGGACGCCGCCGACCTCGACCGACGCCTTGCCCTGGTACTCCGCGCCGGAGGGCTGCCAGATCTGCGTGCGGGTCACCATCAGGTCGCCCTTGTGGAGCGTCCGGACGGCCTGCGGCAGCTTGTCGGCGCTGATGCCCTGCCGCAGCTGGTAGCGCAGGCCCTTCTCGGAGAGCTCGTACGCGAGCAGCGCCGCGCCGTGGCCGCCCAGCTCGTCCAGGCGCGCCCGCAGTGCTTCTTCACCGGCCACCGCGGGGTACACGGCGGCGACATCGGCGGCGAAGTCAGCACGGTGCTCGATCCGGGATCCCATGAGCCGGACAGTACCGTCAGACGCGTGAACTCCGCCCGTACTCCCGCCCTCCCGAAGCTCTCGGCGTACACCACGCTGCGCCTCGGCGGCCCGGCTCGCCGGTTCGTCAGCGCCGTGACCAGCGAAGACCTCGTCGCGGCGGTCCGCGAGGCCGACGCGACGGGCGAGCCGGTGCTGCTGCTCGGCGGCGGTTCCAACCTGGTGGTCGGCGACGCGGGGTTCGACGGCACGCTGGTCGAGGTGGCGAACACCGGCTGGCGGCGCGACGGGAACGTCGTGGAGGTCGAGGCCGGCCAGAACTGGGACGTCTTCGTCGCCGGCTTGGTCGACGCCGGCCTGGGCGGGCTCGAATGCCTCTCCGGCATCCCGGGCAGCGTCGGCGCGACACCGATCCAGAACGTCGGCGCGTACGGCTGCGAGGTCGCCGAGTCGATCGTCTCCCTGGAGCTGTACGACCGCGTGACGCGCGAAGTGCGCACGCTCAAGGCCGACGACCTCGGCTTCGCCTACCGCACCAGCATCCTCAAGGGCACCGACACCGGCGTGGTGCTCTCGGTCCGCTTCGAGATCCGCGAAGACGGCCTCTCCGCGCCGATCCGCTACGCCGAGCTCGCGCGCACGCTCGGCGTCGAGATCGGCGAGCGCGTCCCGGCGGCCGACGCGCGGGACGCCGTGCTCGGGCTGCGCCGCGGCAAGGGCATGGTGCTCGACCCGGACGACCACGACACGTGGAGCGCGGGCTCGTTCTTCACCAACCCGATCGTCCCGGCCGCCGACGCCGAGGCGGTCCTGAAGCGGATCACCGACACCGTCGAGGGGACTTTCCCGCAGTACCCGGCCGACGGCGGCGTCAAGCTGTCCGCGGCCTGGCTGATCGAGCGCGCCGGCTTCGCCAAGGGGTACCCCGGGCCGGGGAGCCGCGTCTCGCTGTCGACGAAGCACACGCTCGCGCTGACCAACCGCGGTGACGCGACGACCGAGGACCTGCTCGCACTGGCCCGCGAGGTCCGCGACGGCGTGCACGAGCGGTTCGGCGTCCGGCTGCACCCCGAACCGCTCTTGATCAACTGCGTCATTTGAGCCGAAACGGGCAACCTGGACGTGTCACAGACGTCTTTGTCGACAACGGTGACGTCCACCTGATCGGATGGTCTTTACCTTTCGGCAGGTAACGTCGAGCCCGTCACCAGCGCTAAGGGCGTGGAACCTGCTGGTCAGTGGGGGAACTCGGGAGGATTTCGTGATCGAACGGCGCTTGGTGTTCAAGGCGGCTCTCGCGGCCGGGGCCGCGGTGGTCGTCGCGGCGTGTTCGGGCACGAACGACGGCACCGCGCTGCCCACCGGGGCCGCGAACGCCGACGGCGAGGGTGGCGGCGCGCAGCCCGTGGCGAAGATCACGGCCGAGCCGGCCGTCAACGCCAAGGACGCCCCCGTGCTCAAGCCGGTCGTGCTCAAGGTCGCCGACGGCAAGCTCACCGAGTGCAAGGTCACCGCCGACGGCGGCAAGGACGTCAAGGGCGACACCGCGCCCGACGGCCTCAGCTGGACCAGCTCCGAGCCGCTCGGTTACGGCAAGAAGTACACCTACGCGGCCAAGGCCACCGGCAGCGACGGCAAGCCGGTCGAGTTCACCGGCACCTTCAGCACGGTCAGCCCGGCCAAGCAGGTCCGCGCCACGCTCAACCCGGCCGACAACCAGCAGGTCGGCGTGGCCATGCCGATCAGCGTCAAGTTCGCTTCGCCGGTCAAGGACCGCGCGGCCGTCGAGAAGGCCCTGTCCGTGAAGACGGACAAGAACGTCGAGGGTGCCTGGGGCTGGCTGTCCGACAGCCAGGTCGACTACCGGCCGAAGGAGTACTGGCCGCAGAACATCACGGTGAGCGTCGAGGCGAAGCTGTACGGCGTCGAGCTGGGTGGCGGCGCGTACGGCAAGGCCGACGTCACCACGAAGTTCAAGATCGGCCGCAACCAGGTGGTCAAGGTCAACACCCCCGAGCACCAGATGCACGTCTACCGCGGCGGCTCGCAGGTCAAGAGCTACCCGTGCGCGAACGGGCTGGACGCCGAGGTCGACCGCAACACCCCGAACGGCACCTACATCGTGATGAGCAAGGAGCCGACGGCGGTCTTCGACAACGCCCGCTACGGCTACACGAACGTCAACAAGAAGTGGGCCTGCCGGTTCTCCAACCACGGCGAGTACATCCACGAGAACCAGGACAACGCGGCCAACATCGGGAAGACCAACAACTCCCACGGCTGCGTCAACCTGCTCGAGGCCGACGCCAAGGACTACTTCGACTCGGCGCTGGTCGGCGACCCGGTCGAGATCACCGGCTCCAAGCTGGGCGCGCCGATGGCCTCCGACGTCAAGGACTGGAACTACTCCTGGTCCGCCTGGCAGGCACTGGGCGCGAAGTAACCCGTGCGCACCGAGGTCGTCGGGCACGGCGGGACGCGGCTCGGCCTGCGGGTCGAGGGTGCCGAGAACAGCAGGCCGATCGTGTTCGTGCACGGCTGGGCGCAGTCGTCCGGGGCCTGGGCGGCGCAGCTGGCCGACCCGGCGCTGACCGAGCGGTTCCGCCTGGTCGCGATGGACCTGCGCGGGCACGGCGCGTCCGACGTCCCCGCCGCCGGTTACGACGACCCGGTGGTCTGGGCCGACGACCTCGCCGCGGTGCTCGACTTCGCCGGCCCCGACGCGATCGTCGTCGCCTGGTCGTACGGCGGCCTGGTGCTGGCCGACCACGTCCGGGTGCACGGCACCGCACGGCTGCGCGGCGTCGTGCTCGTCGGCGCGATCACCGAAATCGGCCGGGACCGATCGGGCGGGCGAGTGGGCTCGCTGATGCGCGAGCACATGCGCGCGATGCTTTCGGACGATCCGGACATCGCGGTCCCGGCCCTCACGGCGTTCAGCCGCGGCATGGTCACCCGCCCGATCGCCGGTACGCAGGCACAAGCCCTGCTCGGAGCCAGTTTGAGCGTCCCGCCCGCGGTGCGCGCGGCGCTGTTCCGCCGCGACGTCGGCAGTGAGGACGTCCTGGCCGCGATCGACAAGCCCGCCCTCGTCGTGCACGGCTCGCACGACCGCGTGATCGACCCTTCCACGGCGGAGCACACGATCGGGAAGATTCCGGGTGCCACCCAGCGTTGGTTCCTTGACGGGGGGCATGCGCCCTTCGCCGAGTCCGCGGACGAGTTCGACGCGGTGCTCCGGCAGTTCGCCGAGGAATGCTGACGCAACGCGGGAGACGAGACCAGGTGACCAGCTCCATCCGGGGGTTCCGTGCTGAGCCGCGCCGGGTAGCAGTGCTGTCCGTGCACACTTCGCCGCTCGAACAGCCGGGGACCGGCGACGCGGGCGGGATGAACGTCTACGTCAGCCAGACGGCCATCGAGATGGCCCGCCGCGGCGTCGAGGTCGAGGTGTTCACCCGCGCGACGGCGTCGGACCAGCCGCCGAAGGCCGAGCTGGCGCCGGGCGTGACCGTCCGGCACGTGCAGGCGGGTCCCTTCGAGCCGCTGAGCCGCGACGAACTGCCCGCGCAGCTGTGCGCGTTCACCTCCGGCGTGCTGCGCACCGAGGCCTTCCACGAGCCCGGCTACTACGACCTCATCCACTCGCACTACTGGCTCTCGGGCCAGGTCGGCTGGCTCGCCCGCGACCGCTGGTCCGTGCCGCTGGTGCACACCGCGCACACCCTGGCCAAGGTGAAGAACGCCGCGCTCGCCGAGGGCGACAAGCCCGAGCCGCGCGTCCGCGTGATCGGCGAGGAGCAGGTGGTCGCGGAGGCGGACCGGCTGGTCGCCAACACCCAGGTCGAGGCGCGCCAGCTCATCGACCTCTACGGCGCCGAGCCGCACGCGGTGCACGCCGTGCCGCCGGGGGTCGACCTCGAACGCTTCACCCCGGGCTCGAAGGACGTCGCGCGCGCCGAGCTGGGCCTGCCCGGCGACGCCGTCGTGCTGGCCTTCGCCGGCCGGATCCAGCCGCTCAAGGCGCCGGACGTGCTGCTGTACGCGGCCGAGGCGCTGCTGCGACGGCGTCCCGAACTGGCGTCGAAGCTGGTCGTGCTGATCGTCGGCGGGCCGTCCGGCAGTGGGCTGGAGCAGCCGCAGGCGCTGCGCGAGCTGGCCGTGTCGCTCGGCATCGAGGCGCAGGTGCGGTTCCTGCCGCCGCAGCCGGGACCGGCACTGGCCCGGGTGTTCCGCGCGGCCGACGTCGTCGCGGTGCCCAGTTACAACGAGTCGTTCGGGCTGGTCGCGCTGGAGGCGCAGGCCTGCGGCACGCCGGTGGTGGCCGCCGAGGTCGGCGGGCTGCCGGTCGCGGTGCCGCACGGCGTCTCCGGCCTCCTGGTGCCCGGGCACGGCGCCGAGGAGTGGGCCGACGCGCTCGCCGCGGTCGCGCTGCGCCCGGACCGGCTCGCGGAGCTCGGGGCCAACGCCGTCCTGCACGCGCGGCACTTCTCCTGGCGTCGCACAACGGACGCGCTGCTCGACATCTATGCTCAGGCCACCAGCGCGTTCCGACACGCCCTGGACCTGCGTGAAGAGGTGGCGGTGTGAGTCTCGACGAGCTGATCAAGTCCACTTTGGACGACGCCGAGCTGAGTTATGACCGGCGTGGCCCGGGAAAGTACTTCGTCACCTTGCCGGGCACCAAGAAACTGCAGACCAACGCGTGGCTCGTCGACGGCGACCACGCGTTCTCCGTGGAGGCTTTCGTCTGCCGTCGCCCCGACGAGTCCCATGAGGACGTTTACCGTTTCCTGTTGCGGCGCAACGCGAAGCTCTACGGCGTGCACTACACAGTGGACAGTCTCGGCGACATCTACCTGGTCGGCCGGTTCGGCAAGGAGACGCTGAGCGCCGAGGAGCTCGACAAGGTGCTCGGCCAGGTCCTCGAGGCCGCCGACGGCGACTTCAACACGCTGCTGGAGATCGGCTTCGCGACGTCCATCAAGCGCGAGTGGGACTGGCGCGTCTCCCGCGGCGAGTCCCTGGCCAACCTCCAGGCGTTCAAGCACCTCGTCGAACCCGCGAAGCCGCACGAACCGGGCTTGACCGAGTCGTGACCCGGCCCGTGCAACGGGGCTGAACCGGACATCCGTCTCACCGCCAGTCGAACTGGAGGGAGACGCAGGATGCGGACTCGATGGAGAACCCTGCTCGCGGTCGCGGGCGTGGCGTGCGTTCTGGTGGGCTGCTCGGCGGAGAACTCGTCGTCGCCGTCCTCGGCGGACAGTGCCGGGGTCGGCCCCGCGCCGGCCATCCCGCAGCCGGGCAAGTCGCAGCAGGGCACCGGCGGCACCAGCAAGGTCGAACCGAACCAGGGCCAGGTCCCCGTGCCGCAGGCCGGGGCGAGCGACCGCAAGCTGTCCCGCAGCGCGCGGCTCGACCTGACCGCCACGAAGGTCACCGACGTCGTCGCGCAGGCTCGCGGGATCGCGCAGGGCGCCGGGGGTTACACCGGGCAGGAGAGCACCGGCGAGGACTCCGCGACGCTCAGCCTGGCCGTGCCCGCCGACAAGCTGGACGGCGTGCTCGACCAGCTCTCACACCTGGGCACCAGCCTGGTGAAGCGCGAGATGAACACCCAGGACGTCACCGAGCAGGTCATCGACGTCGAAGCGCGGCTGTCGACCCAGCGGGCGTCCGTGGAGCGGATCCGTGCCCTGCTTGCGAAGGCGACTTCGGTGTCGGAGATCGCTTCGGTGGAAAGTGAGCTCACGAGCCGCGAAGCGACTCTCGAATCTCTCGAACAGCAACGGAATTCGCTCGCGGGCAGTGTCGCCATGTCGACCGTCGCGATGAGCATCCGGAGCGTGGCCGCGCCACCGCCGCCCGCGGAAGAAGACCACAGTGGATTCCTGGGTGGGCTGGCCGGCGGCTGGGACGCGTTCCTCGTCTTCGGCGGCGGCCTGCTGACGGTGCTGGGCGCGATCGCGCCGTTCCTGATCGTCGTCGGGCCGCTCGCCTGGCTGGGCTGGTGGCTGAACCGGCGTCGCCGCACGGCGCGGCCGGAGCCGGCGCCGGTGTCGCCCGAGGTGTGAAGCGGGCAGGCGGGACGGCTCGAGGGAGGGGGGAGTCGCGATCTCGAGCCGCCCCGCTGAAGTTCCCGCCGATCAGGACCCGGTGACGAGGGGGGTGCCAACGGGGCCGGCGGGCCGCGGCTCGGCAGGGGGGAGACGAGCCGCGGTCAAAGCCCGAAACCGGCCGGGGAGTGCGTGGAATCCGGCCGCTCGGGACTTAGTCAACCTGTCAGAACTCGACCTGTAATCACAAGACTACACACTAGTCCGTTCGAGTGAACTTTGCGCAGACCGATAACGCAGTGCAGCAAGTTGCACTGAATTTGCCCCTTGTTGGCACGCTGTCTTGTCATGGGGTGAAGGTGTTACCTGCGGGTAACACACTCTCCGTAGGACGGCGGGTCACCAGTCGGCCCGCTGGTCCGTTCTGGCAGGCTGAGGGCATGGCGGAACTTGGGACGTTGGTGCTGCTGCGTCACGGGCAGAGCACGTGGAACGCGGAAAACCTGTTCACCGGCTGGGTCGACGTACCGCTTTCGGAGCAAGGGGAGGGTGAAGCCCGCAAGGGTGGCCAGCTCCTGTCCGAGGCGGCGCTGCTGCCGGACGTGGTGCACACCTCGCTGCTGCGGCGCGCGATCTCGACCGCGAACATCGCGCTGGACGCCGCGGACCGGCACTGGATCCCGGTCAAGCGCGACTGGCGGCTCAACGAGCGCCACTACGGCGCGCTGCAGGGCAAGAACAAGAAGCAGACGCTGGACGAGTTCGGCGAGGAGCAGTTCATGCTCTGGCGCCGCTCGTACGACACCCCGCCGCCGGAGATCGACCCGAAGGACGAGTGGAGCCAGGCGGGCGACGCGCGGTACGCGAACCTCGGCGGCAACGCGCCGCTGACCGAGTGCCTCAAGGACGTCGTCGCGCGGCTGCTGCCGTACTGGGAGTCCGAGATCGTGCCGGACCTGCGCGCGGGCAAGACCGTGCTGGTCGCCGCGCACGGCAACTCGCTGCGCGCGCTCGTCAAGCACCTCGACGGGATCTCGGACGAGGACATCGCCGGCCTGAACATCCCGACCGGCATCCCGCTGCGCTACGACCTCACCGACGACCTGAAGCCGGTGAAGGCGGGCGGCGAGTACCTCGACCCCGACGCCGCCAAGGAAGCCGCGGCCGCGGTCGCCAACCAGGGCCGCTGACGCTTTAACGCCGTGAGGGGCACCCTCAGGGACTCTATGTCCCTGAAGGTGCCCCTCACGGCGTTCAGGATGCGGTGACGGCCCGGACCGCGGTCGCCTTCCAGGTGGTGCCTTCGCGGACCAGGTCGAGTTCCGCCGTGAAGGGCCGGTCGGCCGGCTTGCCGTCCGCGCCGGTCACCTTGAGCGTCGTGAAGAACAACACGCTCGCCGTGCCGCCGGTCAGGGCGGTGACGCCGGCCATCGGGTCCGGCCCGGGCGCGACCTTGCTGCCGCTCGTGCGGATCGCGTCGACGTAGGTCGCTTTCTTCGCGCGGTAGTCGTCCAGCAGCGGGCCGGCCGAGGCCGCTTCGGCGCGGGCGTACGAGCCGTCCGGGTCGCCGCTGTCGGTCGTGAACAGCGCGCCCGCGACCGTGTGCGCCCCGGCCAGCGCCGAATCCCGCAGACCGGCGATGCTGCCGTCGTCCGGGTGCGGTGCCGGCGGCGGCTTCGCCGGGTTCACCGCCAAGTCGGCGAGCAGCCAGCGGCGGTCGGTCTTCACCGCGGTGAAGGCGGCCGTGGCCAGGCCCTTCGAGGTCCCGTTGACCTGCTCCAGCACGGCCAGCTCGCGGATCCGGTCACCGGTCAGCTCGATCGCCGCGCTCCGCACGACGCGCGTGGTCAGGTGGACCGGCTGCGGGCTCTTCCTGACCGCGTCGAACAAGGTCGCGAGCTGCTGCTTCGCGGTTCCGGCCACGTTCGCCGCGACGGCCTGGTCGAACGCGGCCGGGTTCGCCGAGTCGTAGCTGAAGACCGCCTCGGCCGCCGTCTTCACCGCGTCGAGTGCGGCGGCGGTCCCGGGTCCGTTGACGATCGCGAGGTTGCCGTCGAGCGGCTTGGCCGTGCCGGAGACCGCCGAAGAGCACGCCGAGCACGCCGAGGTCGTGAGGACCAGCGCCAGCAGCGCTCGCCTCACAGAAGCCCGGCCTCGCGGGCCCGCGCTCCGGCCTGGAACCGCGACGACGCGCCGAGCAGTTCCATCAGCTCCGCCACCCGCCGCCGGTAGGTCCGCACGCCCACGCCGAGGGCCCGTGCCGCCGTCTCGTCCTTGCAGCCGGACGCCAGCTGCACGAGGATCTCGCGCGCGCCCAGCTCGGCGAACCGGGCCTGGTAGGACTCGAGGTCGGTGCCGCCGGCCCAGGCCGCCTCGAACAACGACTGGATGCCCTGGACCAGCTCCGGGCTGCTGACGACCGTGTAGCTGCGGACACCGCCGACGTTGTCGCCGGCCACGATCGCGATCCGGCGGTCCAGCAGGATCGTCTCGTTGACCTCGCGCTCGGTGATCCGGATGCGGGCACCGTGCGTGGCCATGAACCGCAGGTGCTCGGCCAGCTTCGGGTCGAACAGCACGCCGGGCAGGTACATCTTGCGGACGTTCGCGGCGCGCACCGCCTGCTCCCGCTCGGGCGCCGTCGGGTGCGCCACCGACCACGTGTGCAGGTCGCGGGCCGCGCACGAAACCTCCGTCGCGGCCGCGAACAGGTGGGCCGTCCGCTCGAACAGCTCGGCCTCACCGCGCACCACGACGACATCACTGACTCTCTCCACGCATTCCAGTCTGGCAGCAAATTGCCAAAACCGGTGGTGGCGAGTCCGCCCCGCGAAGCTGGAGGCATGACCACGAACACCCTTCCCGCCGCCGCGGCGGGCACCTGGAAGCTCGGCTCCTTCGAAGTCAACCGGCTCGGTTACGGCGCGATGCGCCTGATGTCCACTTCGGACGGCGGCATCCGCGACCGCGAGACGTCCATCGCGGTCCTGCGCCGCGCCGTCGAGCTCGGCGTCAACCACATCGACACCGCGGTGTTCTACTTCGCCGGCCCGCGCTCGGCGAACGAGCTCATCAACAGCGCCCTGTCGCCGTACGACGACCTGACGATCACCACCAAGGTCGGCCCGGGCCGCGACTTCACCGGCGCGTTCTACACCGCCCGGCCGGAGCAGCTGCGGGCCCAGGTCGAGGAGAACCTCCGCGAACTGGGTCTGGACCACCTCGACATCGCGAACTACCGGATCGGCGAAGGCCTCGACCGCGGCGACGGCTCCCTCGCCGACGGTTTCGGCGCGCTCGCCGAACTGCGCGAGGAGGGGCTGATCCGCGAGCTCGGCATCTCCAACGTCGGCCCGGAACACCTCACCGAAGCCCTGGCGATCGCGCCGGTCGTCTGCGTGCAGAACCAGTACGGCCTCACCGCGCGCCGGGAGGACGACGAGATCGTCCGGATGTGCGGCGAGCGCGGCATCGCCTTCGTGCCGTTCTTCGCCGTCGCCAGCGGAACGGGTGAGGACGCGCGCGTCGCGGAGGTCGCGAAGCGCCACGACGCCACCCCGGCGCAGATCCGGCTCGCGTGGACGTTGCACCAGGGCCCGCACGTGCTCGCCATCCCGGGCACGGGTGATCTCGCGCACCTCGAGCAGAACGTCGCCGCGGCGGCGCTGGTGCTCACGGAAGACGATCTGGCGACACTCGAACGAGAGCACTGATTCACCCGGAATGTCTCGCTCGGGAATCGGCCGGGTGAACGTGGGCTGACACCGCGGCGAACAAGTCGTCGCCAGGTGTCGCGGTGCTCACGACAAGGCGGACAACGCTAGGCCGAAGGGCCACATCACAGCTTACGATCGGCCTGTGACCACGCCTGTTTCACTAGCACTGGCCATCGGAACCCTGGTGGCCGGTGTGGTGGTCGGCTACTTCGTCGCGCGGGCGCGCCTTCGCCGCGAGGAAGCCCGGCCGCCGGGCCCGACCGTCGCGGAGCTGCTGGAGCGATTGGTCCGGTCCTCTCACAACGGCGTCGTCGTGCTCAACAAGTTCGGCGACATGGTGCTGCACAACCCGCGCGCCTACGAGCTCGGCCTCGTCCGGGTGAACCAGGCCGACCCGCGGGCCCGCAAGGCCGCCGAACAGGTCGTCGAGACCGACGAGCCGATGGAGATCGACCTCTCGCCGCTGGAAGCGCGCGGCCGCCAGCCGGAGGCGGTGCTCGGCCAGGTCCGGCCCCTCGGCGACGGCTTCACCGTCGTCGAGGCGGTCGACCACTCCGAGGCCATCCGGCTGGAGGCCGTGCGCCGCGACTTCGTCGCCAACGTCAGCCACGAGCTCAAGACCCCGGTCGGCGCGATCGCGCTGCTCACCGAGGCCGTGCTCGACGCCGCCGAGGACGTCGAGGAGGTCCGCCGCTTCGGCGGCAAGATCCTGCGCGAGTCCACCCGGCTCGGCCAGCTCGTCACCGAGCTGATCGCGCTGTCCCGGCTGCAGGGGGCCGAACGGCTGCCCGACCTCAACGTCGTCGAGGTCGACGCGGTCGTGCGCGAATCGCTCGGCCGCACGACGCTCTCGGCGGAGTCCGCCGACATCAGCATCACCACCGACCCGGCCAGCGGCCTGCTCATCGAGGGCGACCGGACGCTGCTGGTCACCGCGCTGTCGAACCTGCTGGAGAACGCCGTCGCGTACTCGCCGGCCGGCAGCCCGGTGTCGATCAGCAGGCGGCTGGCCGACGGCATGGTCGAGATCGCCGTCACCGACCGCGGCATCGGCATCCCGGAGGACGAGCAGACCCGCGTGTTCGAGCGGTTCTACCGCGCCGACAAGGCCCGGTCGCGGGCCACCGGCGGCACCGGGCTCGGCCTGGCGATCGTCAAGCACGTCGCGGCCAACCACGGTGGCTCGGTCGGGCTGTGGAGCCGTCCGGGCACCGGCTCGACGTTCACCCTCCGGATCCCCGCGCACGTCCGCCCCGAACCGGCCACCGAGCCGGCGCGGGCGGCCAAGACCTCGCCGGCACCACGGCAGGAGAAGACCCCCGAGCGCACCCAGAGGCTCGTGGTTACCGGGCAGGAAAGCCCAGATCATGGAGGAAACCTGTGACCAGGGTTCTCATCGTCGAAGACGAGGAGTCGTTCGCCGACCCGCTCGCCTTCCTGCTGCGGAAGGAAGGCTTCACCGCGGCGGTGGCGGGCACCGGCCAGGCGGCGCTGGAGGAGTTCGACCGCAACGGCGCCGACATCGTCCTGCTCGACCTGATGCTGCCGGGCATGAGCGGCACCGACGTCTGCAAGCAGCTGCGCCAGCGCTCCGCCGTGCCGGTGATCATGGTGACCGCGCGGGACAGCGAGATCGACAAGGTCGTCGGCCTGGAACTGGGTGCGGACGACTACGTCACCAAGCCGTACTCGGCGCGTGAGCTGATCGCGCGGGTCCGCGCGGTGCTGCGGCGCGGCGGCGAGCCCGGCTCCGAAGGCGAGCTGGCCCCGCTGGTGCTCTCGGCCGGCCCGGTGCGGATGGACGTCGAACGGCACGTCGTGACCGTCGACGGCGGGGAGGTGTCGCTCCCGCTCAAGGAGTTCGACCTGCTCGAGTACCTGCTCCGCAACGTCGGCCGGGTGCTGACCCGCGGCCAGCTCATCGACCGGGTGTGGGGCGCGGACTACGTCGGCGACACCAAGACCCTCGACGTCCACGTGAAGCGCCTGCGCTCCAAGATCGAGCCGGACCCGGGTTCGCCGCGCCACCTGGTGACGGTTCGCGGCCTGGGCTACAAGTTCGAGACGTAAAAAGTCCACTTCGGGCGGTATCGCCCCGGTGTGGAGGCGCGCCGGGGCGGTACCGCACCGAGTGTTGTTGGTTACATGTTCGAGACCTGACGCTCGGGCCGGTACGCTGGATCCCCGTGCGCCTAGGGGTACTCGACGTCGGTTCCAACACCGTCCACCTGCTCGTGGTCGACGCCCACCGTGGCGCCCACCCGACCCCGATGCATTCCGAGAAGTCCGTGCTCCGGCTGGCCGAGCGGATCACCCGCACCGGAGACCTCAGCAAGACCGGCGCGGACGAGCTCGTCACCGCCGTCGAGTCGGCCAAGGCGGCCGCCGTCCGGCTCGGCTGCGAAGAGGTCATGGCGTTCGCCACGTCCGCGGTCCGCGAGGCGAAGAACTCGGCGAAGGTGCTGGCCCGCGTGGCCGACGAAACCGGCGTCGAGCTGCAGGTCCTCTCCGGCACCGACGAAGCCCGGCTGACCTTCCTCGCCGTCCGCCGCTGGTACGGCTGGTCGGCCGGTCAGCTGCTGGTGCTCGACATCGGCGGCGGCTCGCTGGAGATCGCGATGGGCCGTGACGAAGAGCCCGTGCTGGCCGAATCCCTGCCGCTGGGCGCCGGGCGCACCACGCGCACCCGCTTCCGGCACGACCCGCCGACGCGCTCGGAGCTCGTCGCCACCTCGGCGTGGCTCGACGACCAGCTGACCGAGCTCGCGCGGAAGGTCACCAAATGGGGTGAACCCGACCGCGTCGTCGCGACGTCGAAGACGTTCCGGTCACTCGCCCGGCTGACCGGCGCCGCCCCCTCGGCGGCGGGCCCGCGAGTGCGACGTACGCTCTCCGACACCGCATTGCGCCAGCTCCTGGCCTTCATCTCGCGGATGCCCTCGGCCGATCTGGCCCAGCTCGAGGGGGTCAGTTCGAGTCGATCGCACCAGCTGGTGGCCGGCGCGCTCGTCGCGCAGGCCACGATGCGGGCGCTCGGATTGCCGGAACTCGAGATCTGCCCGTGGGCTCTGCGAGAAGGTGTCATCCTGCGGCGGCTGGACCATTCCACCGGCGCGGATGAAACTGGAGCCGCCCTCGCGGCGCGTTTCGGCGCACAGGAGGACCGGTGAAAGCAGACGACTGGACTTCACCCAAGACGGTGTTTTGCTGGAAGCACGGGCACGATGGAGAGGTGACGGACATGCAGAGGACGACGTACAGCGCGCGCTGCGCCGCCGGCGTGCCGTCGGGAGCCTCTTCCCGAGGTGCCGGCCGTGACAACTCGGGGCGCGCGGGGGATTACCAGGTATGACGGACCAGACCGGAGGCGACCAGCCGCAGAAGACCGTGGCTGAGCTGCTCGCCCAGCACGGTGCGCAGGTCGACGGCGGACGCCGTCGCCGCCGGCGCGCGGCCGATGACGACGACGAGCCCGGCACCCCCGAGGCGCCGCCCGCCGCCCCGACGACCGGGTCGCACCGGCGTCCCGGTGTGAGCGACACCGGCCCGCAGGCCATCATCGACCGGGTCGCCAACGAGGGCGGCGGTCCGCCGCCCCCCGCACCGCCCGCCCGGCCCACCGGACGGCGCCGCTCCGAGCCGCCGGCCCCGCCGCCGCCCGCGCCGCGCCCGGTCCCGCAGGACTCGCAGCAGATGCCGCGTCCGCCGCAGCCCCCGGCCCGGCCCGCCCCCGGCGGTGCCGAGTCCGGCCAGTACGCGCGCCCGGTCCCGCCGGACTCGGGCCAGTACGCCCGGCCGCCGCAGGAGTCCGGGCAGTTCAGCCGCCCGGCGCCCCAGGAACCACCGCCGCCGGCCCCGCCGCGGCCGCAGGAGTCGGCCCAGCTGCCGGTGCCGCCTCGCGCCGCGCCGCGTCGCCAGCCGCCGCCACCCCAGCCGTCCCAGCAGCTGCCGACGCCGCCGCCGGCGGCCGAGGAGACCCGCGCCGCCGTGCCGCCGGTCCGGCGTCGCCCGCCGCCGCCACCGCAGCCTTCGCAGCAGCTGCCGACCCCGCCGCCCGGCGGCCCGCTGTCGGCCCGTCTCGACGGGCTGAACGGCACCCCGGACGCCGACATCGACGGGCCGCCACCGCCGATGGCCAGTGGCACGTTCGCGCCGCCGCCCGGCGCGCCCGGCCGGCCGCGCCGGGGTCCGGCACGCCGTCCGCAGCCGAAGCAGGAGGCGTACACCGAGCAGTTCTCGGCCGTCCCCGACGAGGAGCCGCCGCCCCCGCCGCGGAAGGGCAAGCCGGCCGAGATCCCGGACATCTCCACGCCCGCGGGGCTCGCGAACTGGCGCAAGCGCCGCCAGAAGGAGCAGATGGAGGACACCGAGATCGGTGTCATGCCGGTGGTGCCCACCGACACCCCGGACGACGGTTACCCCGACGACGACTTCGAGCCCGACGACGGCTTCGCCCCGGAAGGCAGCGGCTACCAGGCCGCCTACGACGCGGGCCCGCCGACCGGCACGTACCCGCCGCCGATGCCGTTCGCGCCCGGCGGCGACCGCGCCTCGCGGGCGCCGATCCCGGACGACCTCGAGCCGTACGAGCGCGAGTTCGCCGAGCCCGGCTACCCGCCCGGCGGCCCGGACTTCGAGCAGGACGACTACGGCTACGAGCAGGGCGACGGCTACGAGGACGACGAGTACGACGACGACGTCCCGGAGCCGGTCGCCGAGCCGGAGCCGGCGGGCTCACCGGGCAAGCAGTGGCTGGGCCTGGCCGGCCAGCTCGCGCTGGGTGTCGTCGGCGGCGCGGCCGTCTGGCTCGGCTTCAACTGGCTGTGGGTGAACCTCCCGGCCGCCGCGCTGGTCGCGGCGCTGCTGGTGGTCGTCGCGCTGGTCTGGATCGTGCGGAAGATCCGTCGCGCCGAAGACCTGCAGACGACGGTGCTCGCCGTGTTGGTCGGCTTGGTCGTGACCGTCTCACCGGCAGCGTTGTTGCTGGTCGGACGCTGAGCGCCGGGTCGGGGACGAGACCTGCGTCCCCTTCCCGGCCCGGCGGTGCGGCCCACCCTCGGTGACGAGGCAGGATGTCCGGCGTGACAGACGAGAAGCCGGTGCCCGTCGGCCTCAGCACGGCGTCGGTGTGGCCGCTCAAGGCCGGCTCGGCGTTCGAGCTGGCCGCCGAGCTCGGTTACGACGGCGTCGAGGTGATGGTCTGGGCCGACGCCGTCAGCCAGGACGTCACGGCGCTGCGCCGCTGGTCGCGCCGCACCGGCGTGCCCGTGCTGTCGATCCACTCGCCGTCGCTGCTGATCACCCAGCGGATCTGGTCCCCGGACCCGGTGGAGCGGCTGCGGATGTCGGTCGACGCCGCCGTGGAGCTCGGCGCGCGGACCGTGGTGGTGCACCCGCCGTTCCGCTGGCAGCGCCGCTACGGCGACGCGTTCGGTGACCTCGTCGACGAGCTGGAGGAATCCAGCGGTGTCGAGATCGCCGTCGAGAACATGTTCAAGGTCCGGCCGCCGGGCGGGTCGAAGAACGCCCGCGTCTCGGCGTTCCGGCCGTCGATCGACCCCACCGACGTCGGGTTCCGGCACTACACGCTCGACCTGTCCCACACCGCGGCGGCGCGGATGGACGCGCTGGCGCTGGCGCAGCGGATGGGGGAGGGCCTCACGCACGTCCACCTCGCCGACGGCACCGGGATCCCCAAGGACGAGCACATGGTGCCGGGCCGCGGCGGCCAGCCGTGCGCCGCGCTGCTGGAGAAGCTGGTCAGCAACGGTTTCGCCGGCCAGATCGTGCTGGAGATCAACACCCGGCACGCCCTGACCCAGGCCCAGCGCGTCCGCGACCTCGCCGAGGCGCTGCTGTTCGCCCGCTTCCACCTCGGGCAGTAACTGAGCACGCACCACGACGCCCGCCTCCAAAACGGGCAGGCGAACACGTAAAGTTCCGACTGTGAACCCGTTGCTGTCGTTGATCTCCGCCCTCCCCGGTCAGGACCCGTTTTCCCCGCTCGGGACGGTGGCCACGGACGGGGCCGCGCGTTCGTGAGCGCAACGGACGGCATCGCCGTGTCCTTCGACACGGCGACTGCGACGCGGTCGATGGGGGACGGCACCTTCACCGCGGTGCTGCGCGCGGAGTGGGCCATCGGGACCCATCCGCACGGTGGGTTCCTCCTGGCCCTGCTGGCCAAGGCGGCGATCGCCGCGCTCCAGGAGCGCGGCGAGCCGCACGCCGAGCCGCTGGTCGTCAGCGCGGAGTTCCTGCACGCGCCCGCACTCGGCCCGGTGCTGCTGCGCACGGACGTCCGGAAGGTCGGGCGGCGCGCCACGGTCGTCGAGGTCCGGCTGGAGCAGCGTGGCCGCAGCTGCGTCGAGGCGCGCGTGACCACCGGGCGGCTGCCGATGCGGCGCCCGGAGTGGACCGACGTGCCGTCGATGCCCGCCGAGCCGTCTCCGGGGGCCCTGACGATGCCGGAGAGCCCCGAGGGCCCGTTCAACCTGGCCAAGGGCTGCGACGTCCGGCTCGACCCGGCGACCGCGGGCTACCTGTCCGGGCGCACCGGCGAGCCGCCGCGGATGCGCCTGTGGGTCCGGCCGCGCCACGGCCTGGTCGACCCGTACTTCACGCTGCTCGCCTCGGACGTCAACCCGCCGGTGGTGATGAACCTCGGCCGGATCGGCTGGGCGCCGACGGTCCAGCTGACGGCCCTGCTGCGCACCCGCCCGGCCCCGGGCTGGCTGCGGGTCATCGTCGAGTCGAGGTCGGTGCACGAGTCGTGGTTCGACTCGGACGCGACGGTGATCGACTCGCAGGGGCGGCTGGTGTGCCAGGCGCGGCAGCTGGGGCTGGCCCCGGCCCCGGGCGGCTGAGCGATGGCCCAGGCCCGGCACCGGGCCGCTGAGGGGCGTTTGGCACGCTTGACGCCATGACGGTCATCGCGGTGCTGGGTGCGGGAAAGATCGGCGAGGCGTTGCTCTCGGGGCTGCTGCACGGCGGTCACGCGCCGGGCGACCTCCTCTTCACCGAGCGGTACCCGGCGCGCGTCGAGGAGCTGACGGCGCGCTACGGCATCCAGGGTGTCGAGGTCGAGGACGCGGCGAAGCGGGCGGACGTGCTCGTGGTGGCCGTCAAGCCGCAGGACATCGACCCGGTGCTCGACGAGCTGGCGCCGCTGCTCGGGCCGTCTTCGCTGGTCGTGTCCCTCTGCGCGGGGTTGCCGACGTCGCTGTACGAGCGCCGGCTGGCCGAGGGCGTGCCGGTGGTGCGGGTGATGCCGAACACGCCGATGCTGGTGGGCGAGGCCATGAGCGCCATGTCCGCGGGCCGCCACGCGACCGCCGAGCACCTGGCCGTGGTCCGGGACCTGCTCTCGCACGTCGGCCAGGTCGTCGAGGTGCCGGAGGGGCAGCAGGACGCCGTCACGGCGCTGTCCGGGTCCGGTCCGGCGTACTTCTTCTACCTGGTCGAGGCCATGATCGACGCCGGCATCCTGCTGGGCCTTCCGCGTGCGCTGGCCGGGCAGCTGATCATCCAGTCGGCGGTCGGCGCGGCGAAGATGCTCGCCGAGTCGGAGGAGCACCCGGTGCTGCTGCGCGAGGCCGTGACGTCCCCGGCCGGCACGACCATCAACGCGATCCGCGAGCTGGAGAAGCACGGCGTCCGCGCGGCCCTGCTGGACGCCATCGAAGCGGCCAAAGACCGCTCGGAAGCGCTGGGCAAGGCCCACGAGGGTTAGTCCCGGCGCCGGCCTGGCCCCCTGGGTGTGCCCGGATTCGCCCGTCTGGGGGGTTTCGTTCTCCGTGGGGCTGGAGTTGCACGCGCGAGTGCTTGTGCGTTAGCGCTGGTAGGAGCCCATCTCGGTGACAGGCGTCGCATTAGTCCCACCAGTCCCGCTACTCTCGATAGAGCACGTGCGTGTCGATACCACAGGTGGGGAAGCCTCGTGGCGCGACACGTGTCGAAGGACGCGGTAAAAATGTCGCCGAACAAGAAGGAGGATCTGCCGGCAGTCGGGCAGGTCCAGTTCCTGACGGTCGCCGAGGTGGCCACGCTGATGCGGGTCTCCAAGATGACCGTCTACCGTCTCGTGCACTCGGGTGAGCTACCCGCCGTAAGGGTCGGGAAGTCCTTCCGGGTGCCGGAGAAAGCAGTGCACGAGTACCTCCAGGGTGCGTATTACGACGTGGGCTGATCCGGCCAGCGGGCACGCCGCCGCCAGCGGCGCGCGGGGCTTGGACGTGCCCGCCGACCGGCCCGCGCAACGTGGCGGGTAACCTGGAAAACCGCTCGTGCCTGTGCGCTCCACCCGTTGGACGCTGCGCCGGGCAGCGTGACCGACGACGAACTAAGGAGCGCCCATGGGCTCTGTGATCAAGAAGCGCCGTAAGCGCATGTCGAAGAAGAAGCACCGCAAGTTGCTTCGCCGCACGCGAGTGCAGCGTCGTAAGGCCGGCAAGTAGTAACCCGGCTCAGCCGAGCGTAGCCGTGGCCCGTCCAGTCTCTGGGCGGGCCACGTCCATGTGGTGGACACGCCTCCCCTGTTCGAGTGAGGCGTTCATCGCTTTTCGGGGCGTAGCGGTTAATAGCATGTAAGACACCCTGGGACTACCACTGAAGAGCGGTAACATCTCAATGTCCCCCGCGCGATGCTTCCAGTGAGTGCAGGTTCGCGCACCTCGGGTGATCGCCAACCCACACTCGCCCTACGCCGCAGGGAGCTGTATGCCGTCGAACATCGTGCTCGTCACCGGGGTCGCCGGCGAACTGGGCGGGAAACTGCTCGCCCGGCTCGGCAACAACCCCGACTTCGAGCGGGTCATCGGCGTCGACACGGTTCCGCCGGACAAGACGGTGCTGCAGCGCATGGGCCACGCGGAGTTCGTGCGCGCGGACATCCGGAACCCGTTGATCGCCAAGGTGATCAGCACGGCCGAAGTGGACACTGTGGTGCACGCGTCGTGCACCGCGCACCCCGCCGGGCCGGGCCGTCGCACGGCCATCAAGGAAGTCAACGTCATCGGCACCATGCGGCTGCTCGCGGCCTGCCAGCGTTCGCCGCTGGTGCGCAAGCTGGTCGTCAAGTCGACCGCCGCGGTGTACGGCGCGGGCGCGCGCTCGCAGGCGGTGTTCACCGAGGACTCCGAGCTCATCCCGACGTCCACCAGCGGATACGCGAAGGACGCCGTCGAGATGGAGGGCTACGTGCGCGGCCTGACGCGCCGCCGCCCGGACATCACGACCACTTTGTTCCGCTTCGCCAACATCATCGGCCCGGCGACCGACACCGTCCTTTCGCGCTACTTCGCGCTGCCGGTGGTCCCGACCGTTTTCGGTTACGACGCGCGGATCCAGTTGCTGCACTCTTCGGACGCGTTGTCCGTTTTGGAGCGTGCGACGATCGAGGACAAGCCCGGCGTGTTCAACGTCGGCTCGGACGGGGTACTCACGCTTTCACAGGCGATCCGGCGAGCGGGCCGGGTCGAGCTGCCGATGCCGCGGAGTGTGGTCCCGTCGGTCGGCAAGGTTTTGCGCGGCGCTCGCGTCGTCGACTTCTCCGCCGACCAGGTGCGGTTGCTGAACTTCGGCCGGGTGGTCGACATCACCAAGCTGAAGCAGGATTTCGGCTATACCCCGCGGTGGACCACGCGTGAGGCGTTCGACGACTACATCGTCGGACGCGGCCTGCGCCCGGTGCTCGACGGCGGCCGGCTGGCGGGCCTGGCCGGCAAGGTGCTCGTCGCCGCGGCGACCGGGCAGAGCCGGTGAGCAGCAGACCGCACGACTTGAACGACTTCGAAAGCGAGGCGGAGACGGTGGGCGGTGCCGAGGCACAGGTCATCCCCCTGCACGGACCGGGCCGGGAGAAGCCGGCGGCGAAGCCCGCCGCGGCGGCCGCGGAAGACCTGCGGGAGGCCGATGCCGCGCGGGAAGACGCCCCGGTCGTCGCGTTCCCCGGCGCCGAGCAGCCCGCCCCGCCGCCCGACGTGCTCTCCGCCGCGGCCCGCTCCGCGCTCGGCTTCATCCGCGACCGGCTGACCGGCGACTACACGGTCGACGAGTTCGGTTTCGACGCCGAGCTGACCGACGCCGTGTTCCTCCCGCCGCTGCGCGCCCTGTACCGGAACTGGTTCCGCGTCGACACGCACGGCGTCGAGAACCTCCCGGCCGAGGGCGGCGCGCTGCTGGTGTCCAACCACTCGGGCACGTTGCCGCTGGACTCCCTGATGACGGCGGTCGCGGTTCACGACGAGACCGGCGGCCGGCACCTGCGCGGCCTCGGCGCCGACCTGGTGTTCCAGGTGCCGCTGGTGGGGTCGTTCGCCCGCAAGTCCGGCCAGACGCTGGCCTGCAACGCGGACGCGGAACGCCTGCTGCGCAAGGGTGAGCTGGTCGGCGTGTGGCCGGAGGGCTTCAAGGGCGTCGGCAAGCCGTTCTCGTCCCGCTACAAGCTGCAGCGCTTCGGCCGCGGCGGTTTCGTGTCGGCGGCGCTGCGCGCGGGCGTCCCGATCATCCCGGTGTCGGTGATCGGCGCCGAGGAGATCTACCCGAAGCTGGGCGACATCAAGGTGCTGGCCCGCATGCTGGGCCTGCCGTACTTCCCGGTGACGCCGTTCTTCCCGCTGCTCGGCCCGCTGGGCGCGGTCCCGCTCCCGACGAAGTGGAGCATCGAGTTCGGCGAGCCGATCCGCACGGACTCCTTCGAGCCCGACGCCACGGACGACCCGATGCTGGTCTTCCAGCTGACGGACCAGGTGCGCGAGTCGATCCAGCAGACGCTGTACCAGCGGCTTTCGCAGCGCAAGTCGGTCTTCCGCGGCTGATCTCCGGCCGCGTGTCGTCGCCGCAATCACGCGAGTCGACTCCGGAATCACGCGTGTCGTCCATCCAGGCACGCGAGTCGTCCCTTCGGGTACGCGAGTCGTCCATCCAGGTACGCGAGAGCGCGGTCGGCGACGTGATCAGAACGCCGACACGCGTGATTGAAGGGTCGACTCGCGTGATTGAACGGACGACACGCGTACCCGGCCGGACGACACGCGTACCTGGATGGACGACACGATCGCGGCGGGCTCAGCGGCGGCGGTAAGCCATCCCCGCGGCCACCGCCCCCGCCAAAGCTCCGGCCCCCAGTACCGAAGGCACGCCGATCTTGGCCGCTTTGCGGCCGGTGCGGAAGTCGCGGATCTCCCAGCCACGGGCCCGGGCCACGTCGCGCAGGCCGCCGTCCGGGTTGACCGCTACCGCGGTGCCCACCGCGGACAGCATCGGGATGTCGTTGGCCGAGTCCGAATAGGCCGTGCAGCGCTTGAGGTTCAGGCCTTCGCGGGACGCCAGCGCGCGGACCGCGTGGGCTTTCGCGCGGCCGTGCAGGAGGTCGCCGACCAGGCGGCCGGTGTAGACGCCGTCGCGGGTTTCGGCCACTGTGCCCAGTGCGCCCGTCAGGCCGAGGCGGCGCGAGATGATCGCCGCCAGCTCGATCGGGGTCGCCGTCACCAGCCAGACGCGCTGGCCGGCGTCCAGGTGCATCTGGGCCAGGGCCCGGGTGCCGGACCAGATCTTGTCGGCCATCAGCTCGTCGTAGATCTCTTCGCTGATCGACGTAAGCTCGTCCACCGTGCGACCGGCCACAAAGGACAGAGCGCGCTCGCGGTGGGACTTGATGTCTTCCTTGTTCTCACGGCCGCCGAGGCGGAACTTGATCTGGCCCCAGACGAACCCGGCCAGGTCGGACGAGGTGAAGAACTTCCGCGCCGCGAGCCCGCGGGCGAAGTAGAAGATCGACGCGCCCATCATCATCGTGTTGTCGACGTCGAAGAAGGCGGCCGCGGTGAGGTCCGGTGGCGCCGGCGGGGTGGGCGGCTCGGCGGCTTCGGAGACCACACGAGCGTGGGCGGCCTCGGCCGACGCCTCGCCCGCGAGCGTGGCGAGCCGTTCGAGCTCCTGACTCTTGTCCCTGCCACGCCAAGCTGACACGCAACACCGCCTCCGAACGTCCTTCGCACAGGGTAGCGAGCCCCCCACCACTGTGTCGCAGGTGTGGCCCGGACCTCAGCCGATGATGATCGGCGGCAGGCCCGGCAGCAGCGGCGGGATCGAAACCAGGGGCGGCGGCCTCGACGTCGAGGTCGCCGGCGGCCGGCTCGTGGTCGGCGGCTGGCCGAACACCGGCGGCGGGGTCAGCCCGCCGGTCGGCGCCGGGGTGCCCGCGGTCGCCGTCGCGTCCGACGACGGCGGCAGCTGCGTGCCGGTCGGCGTCGGCGTGGTGGTCTCTTCGGCCGACGTCGGTGACGTCGGCGCCGAGGACGGGTCCCCGCCCGACGACGGCGCCGGGCGCTGGGTGCACTCGCCGGTCGCCGGGAGCAGGCCGAGGTCGTCGGCCTTGCCGGTGGTGATCTGGTAGCAGTTCAGCCGCGCCACCAGGCCGCTCGTGCGCTCCTGGACCTTGCCGAGCAGGGTCTGCGCGTCGCCGAACACCGAGGCCGCCTCGGCCGGCAGCGCACTCTGCTGCGCCGCCAGCCGCGCCGCCTGGTTCCGCGCCCACAGCCGGACGTCGGACAGCTGCTGCGCGCCGCTGCCGTCGCTGGTCGCGACGGCGGTCAGCTGGGTGACGCCGGCCCGCAGGTCGTTGGCGAAGTCGTCGTACGCGGTCCGGTAGTCGGCGTCGCTCGCGCCTTCCGCGGCCAGCTCGCCGAGCTCGGTGACGCGGTTGGTGGCGAACTCGAGGTGCTTCTTGGCCTTCTCCTGGTCGCCGAAGGTCAGGCTCAGTGACGTCGTCTCGCCGGCGCGCTTCACGGCGTACAGCGGGTCACCCGGCAACGCGTTCCGGGACAGCACCAGGGTCAGGCCGGAGAGGAGGAGGAACAGGAAGAGCGCGGCGGCCACCAGGTCGGCGGTCCGCGGCCGCCACCTCCGTACCGGTGTGGCCGCCGCCGTCTCCAGGCGGCCCGCGATCTCCGCGCGGATCCGCTGCCGGGTTTCCAGGTCCGGGGCCCCGGCCGCGCCGAGCTCGCGCAGTGCGCCGACGACGACCAGCTCGTCGGCGAACTCGCCGTCCCGGCGTACCGGGGACGGCTCCAAAGCACGCGCGAACCGATCTGCGTCGGCTCGCTCACGCGCAAACCTCACTGCGCCAGCTCCATCTCGGGCCTTGGCCGGTCCTGACACCGGTCTGGCAGGAGTAACGATCCAGAAGCCGCGATGGTTACCGGTTTCTGTCGACTAGCCGAAAAGTTCGCGGGTTCAGCGCAACCCGGTGGGCAGCAGTTGTGCCAAACGGCGCACCGCCCGGTGCTGCAACGCCTTGATCGCGCCTTCGTTGCGGTTCATGATCTCGGCCGTCTCCGCCACGGAGAGTCCCTGCAGGAACCGCAGGATGATGCATTCCCGCTGGTCGTCGCCCAGTTCCGCGACGCAGCGCAACAACTCGGTGCGGGTCGCGCGGCTGATGGCCTCCTGCTCGGGGCCGGCCTGCGCGGTCGCGCCGACGCTGAACGGCGCCGAACCGGGTTCGGTCACCTCGTCGGTGACGACTTCGAGGCGGAACCGGCTCGACTTCACGTGGTCGAGCACGAGGTTGCGGGCGATGGTGACGAACCAGGCCCCGACGTCACGTCCCTGGTAGCTCACGGACGTGATCCGGCGCAGCGCGCGCAGGAACGTCTCGCTGGTGACGTCCTCGGCGAGGTCGCGGTCGCCCAGGCGGAACAGGACGTAGCGGTAGACGACGTCGACGTAGCGGTCGTAGAGGCGGCCGAACGCGGACGTGTCGCCGTCCTGCGCCGCGCGCACCAGGTCCCAAGCCTCGGCCTTGGCGGCTTCGGCGCGCTCTTCGTCGGAGGCCGAGGCGGAGGCGGACGTGGAAGCCTGCCGGCTGACGGGCACGGCGGAAGATCGCCCGAAGACACGTTCGGCGAACATGAAAACGGGTCCGCGGCTCACGGCGGTCGGCACGGTCATCGGGCGGCACCTCCGGCGGCGGCTGTGACCCAGTGGGTCACGGTACCCCCGATCAGCGGGCGAGCAGGGGCCTGCCGGCTCGCATGCCCCACGGCCTCGTGGGCAGGCAAGTTCGTCACGGCGACTCCCTCTCTCCGGTCGCGGCAGTGATCATCACCACCCCCCGCGACGCAGTGCAGCATACGTGTAGTTACCGCGAAGTAGGTAGTGGCTCGGGTGTTGCGAAGAGGCGACGCTCGCGGTGTGCCCCCATGACGTCGCGCGAGATGACAGACTTGCAACGCTTTTGCTGGGCGAGAGGAAGGCGGGCCTCGGGTGAGTGCCGGTGCGGAGACGTTGTCCGGGGTCGGCGACCTGCTCTCGCGGGCCGCCTCGACGTGGCCGGAGCACCCGGCCGTGCGGGAGACCGGCGGCGGCCGGACGCTGACCTACCGTGAGCTCGCGGCGGCCGCGGAAGCCCAGGCCAAGACACTTGTGGGTGCAGGTGTCACACCCGGCGACCGGGTCGCGCTGCGGCTGCCGACGTCGGCCGACTTCGCGGTCG
Organism: Amycolatopsis sp. NPDC088138; assembly: GCF_044741685.1. NCBI lineage: Bacteria > Bacillati > Actinomycetota > Actinomycetes > Pseudonocardiales > Pseudonocardiaceae > Amycolatopsis > Amycolatopsis sp. NPDC088138. Next base: position 755,536 of record NZ_JBIUTB010000003.1, on the reverse strand, counting down.
CGTTCTACGGCGCGCTGCGCGCCGGCGCGGTCGCCGTGCCGGTGTCGCCGCAGGCGCCGGGCCCCGAGCTCGAGAAGCTGCTCGAGCACAGTGGCGCCAAGGTCGTCGTTCATCGCGACACGGATACGGCGCTGCCGGCCGGGGTGATCGGTCTCACTCCCGAAGCTGACCCGGATGGAGCAGCCGAACCCGTCGACGCCGGAGGTGACGGCGAGGACATAGCGGTCGTTTCGTACACCTCGGGCACCACCGGGCCGCCGCGCGGCGTGATGCTCTCGCACCGCGCGCTGCTGGCGAACCTCGAACAGCTCAGCGGCGTCGAAGGCGTCCTCGAGCACGACGACAACGTCCTGATCACCATCCCGCTCTTCCACGTCTACGGCCTCGGGCCCGGCCTGCTGCAGGCGACGTCGGTCGGCGCGACCGCGATCCTCTCGGAGCGCTTCGAGGCGCAGCGCACGCTGGCGGACTGCGCCGAGTTCGGCGTCACCACGATCACCGGCGTCCCGACGATGTACGCCGAGTTCGCGGCGCTGGGCGCCGAGGAGCTCGGGCGCGGGCTGGCCACCGTCCGGCGGATGACCTCGGGCGCGGCGCCGCTGCACCCGAAGGTGCTCGGCGCGATCCGCGAGGCCACCGGCCTTGACGTCTTCGAGGGGTACGGCCTGACCGAGTGCGCGCCGGTGGTGACGTCGACGCTGGTCACGGGCTATCCGAAACCCGGTTCGGTCGGCAGTCCGCTGCCCGGCATCGAGCTGCGGCTCGTCGACAGCGACGGCACCGACCAGGCCGTGCCGCTCGACCCGGACGATGTCGACGACGTCTTCGAGGCCGAGGGGGAGACCGGGCTGGTCTCGATCCGCGGCGCGAACCTCTTCTCCGGTTACTGGCCCGACGGCGACCACGGCCCCGACGACGAGGGCTGGTTCCGCACCGGCGACGTCGGCTACCTCGACGTCGACGGCGACCTGCACCTGGTCGACCGGGCCAACGACCTGATCATCGTCAACGGCTTCAACGTCTTCCCGAACGAGGTCGAGTCGGTCATCTCCCAGCTGCCGGAGGTCGCCGAGGCCGCGGTGGTGGGCGTCGTCGACGAGCGCAGCGGCGAGGCCGTGAAGGCGTTCGTGGTGCCGGTCGCCGGCGCGTCGCTGTCCGAGCAGCAGGTCGTCGACCAGTGCGCGGCCCACCTGGCCGGCTACAAGGTGCCGCACGCGGTGGAGTTCGCCGAGTCGCTGCCGCACTCGGCCACCGGCAAGCTGCGCCGCGTGCGGCTGCGGTAGTAAGGACGTCATGGCACAGGAAGTGACGGTCATGGGCCGCGTGGGCTGCCACCTCTGCGAGGTGGCGGAGGCGGACGTCCAGCGCATCTGCGGCGAACTGGGCGTGGCGTGGAAGTCCGAGGACGTCGACACGGACCCGGAGTGGCGCGCCGAGTACGGCGACCGCGTGCCGGTGATCCTGGTCGACGGCGCCGAACACGGTTACTGGCGCGTCGAAGAGGACCGGCTGCGCAAGGCCCTTTCGTCCTGAACCTCCCGGCCTGGTGAAGCCGTAACACGTCCGTAAGCACTGCGGACCCACCCGATCGGCCTATCGCTCCGAAGATGGAGTGGTGAGCACCTTGCAGGACGCGCCTGCCCCACCCGAGGCGCCCAGGCGGCTTTCGCTGCCGGTCGCGACGCTGATCGGCCTTCTCGCGCTGGCCGCCGCCCTCGGGGTCGGGCACCTGGTCGCGGGCTTCGTCGGGTACACGGCGTCGCCGTTCATCGCCGTGGCGAACTACGTCATCGACCACAGCCCGACCGGCATCGTGAAGTGGGCCGAGCGGACGCTGGGCACCTGGGACAAGCCGATCCTCAAGGTCGGCCTGGCCGTGGTGCTGGTCCTGTTCGCGGTGATCGCCGGGCAGTTGTCGCGTCGCAAGCCACTGGCCGGGCAGGTGCTGGTCGGGCTGCTCGGGGCCGCCGGGATCGCCGCCGTGTTCGTGCGCACCGACCTCGGGCAGGTCTCCCTGCTCGCCCCGGTCGCCGCGCTGGTCGCCGGGCTGACCGTGTTCACGATGCTGCACCGCCTCGCCCTGCCGCCCGAGCTCGTCCGGTACGACCGGGGCTTCGACCGGCGGAAGTTCATGCGGGCCGGCGTCGGCATCGCGGCCGGGGCCGGCGTCGCCGCCGTGGTCGGTGAGGTGGCCGGGACCAGCACGAACGCCGAGGACTCACGGGCCGCCGTCGGGCCGCTCGTGCCCGCGCGCACCGCGCCGCCGCTGCCCGCCGACGCCGACTTCGCGAAGCTCGGCTCACCGCCGTTCATCACGCCCAACGCGGACTTCTACCGGATCGACACCGCGCTGGTCGTGCCGCAGATCCGCACCGAGGACTGGGGCCTGAAGATCCACGGGATGGTCGACCGCGAGGTGAACTTCACCTACGCCGACATCCGCAACCGGCCGCTCGTCGAGCGCCGGGTGACGCTGACCTGCGTGTCCAACGAGGTCGGCGGGCCGCTGATCTCGAACGCGTCGTTCATCGGCGTCGACCTCGTCGACCTGCTCGACGAAGCCGGCGTGCAGACCGGTGCCGAGCAGATGTTCGCCACCAGCGTCGACGGCTGGACCTGCGGCACCCCGGCGAACGTCGCGCTCGACCCGCAGCGCGGCGCGATGCTCGCGATCGGGATGAACGGCGAGCCGCTGCCGGTCGAGCACGGCTTCCCGGCGCGGATCGTCATCCCCGGCCTGTACGGCTACGTGTCCGCCACCAAGTGGGTCAAGGACCTCGAATTCACCAAGTGGGACGCCCGGCAGTCGTACTGGCTCAACCGCGGCTGGGCCGAGCAGGCGCCGATCAAGACCGAGTCCCGGATCGACACGCCGACCGGGTTCGCCAACGTCACCGCGGGCAAGGTCCGGCTGGCCGGCACGGCGTGGGCGCAGCACACCGGCATCGCGAAGGTCGAGGTCCGGCTCGACCAGGGCGCCTGGCACGAAGCCACTCTTTCGGCCGAGGTCAGCAAGGACACCTGGCGCCTGTGGTGGATCGAACTCGACGTGCCCGGGGGCACGCACCAGGCGTACGTCCGGGCGACCGACCAGGACGGGTACACCCAGACGGAGAACACCGCGGACCCGGTGCCCGACGGCGCCACCGGCTGGCACTCCGTCACCCTCGACGCGCACTGACGCCGGAAGTGCCTGGCGGACAAGGATTCTGACGCGGTGTCATGATCTCCGGCGGCGCTCCGGCCCTCGGGAACCGCCTCCGACCAGTGACTTTGTGCGCGCGTTCACAAGTGGACTACCGTAGGACCATCGCCTCCGGGTGGTCCGGCATCGAACCGGACACCGGGCCCTGGGTCAAGACACAGTTCCGAACGGTCGTGGCGATGGCCGCCAGGTGCGCAGCGGGCAGGAGACAACGGCGTGGTGACACAGCGGGGGAGACGCGACGGAGCGGACTCCGCCGGCCGGCCGCCACGACGGCCCCGCCGCCCGGAAACACCGGACGCCGACAACGCCCCGACGGCCGAGATGCCCGCGGTGCCCGCCGCCGCGGCGAACGGCCGCGGGGATGCCCCTGAGGCCGTCCGGGCGAAGCAGATCCCCGAAGCGGCGGTCGCCCGCCTCGCCGTTTACCTCCGCGTGCTGTCCGGGATGTCCGAACAGGGCGCGACGACCGTTTCGAGCGAAGAGCTTTCGCAGGCGGCGGGTGTCAATTCGGCGAAACTCCGCAAGGACCTCTCGTACCTCGGCTCGTACGGCACCCGTGGCGTCGGCTACGAGGTGAGCGTCCTCGTCAGCCAGATCGAGCGGATCCTGGGCCTGACCCGGCAGCACAAGGTGGCCGTGGTCGGGATCGGCAACCTCGGCCACGCGCTGGCCAACTACGGCGGCTTCCCGGGGCGCGGTTTCCCGGTCGAAGCCCTGTTCGACCTGGACGCGGACCTGATCGGCGTGCCGGTCGGCGGCCTGCCCGTGTCCCACATGGACGACATCCCGCGGATCTGCGCCGAGCGCGGCATCTCCATCGGCGTGATCGCCACCCCGCCCACCGCGGCGCAGTCGGTCTGCGACCGCCTGGTCGCCGGTGGCGTCCAGTGCATCCTCAACTTCGCTCCGGTCGTGTTGCAGGTTCCTGCTCACATCGAGGTCCGCAAAGTGGATTTGGCCGTCGAGCTGCAGATACTCTCGTTCCATGTGGCCCGCCGGGCGGACGATGCCGCGAGTAATCAGGGCAGTTCCGGATTACCCGGCACGGGTCTGCCGTCCGACAATGGCAAGGGCAGCGGACGGAACGGCGCGGGTCCGGACGGCGGACGGGAAATGGTGGTGCGCTCATGAGCGAGCTTGCGAGTGAATCGATAAACACAGCGCAGCCGCTCAGGCGCTCACCGAGCGTCAGCGAGGTGACGGCATGAGCGTCTTGGCGGTCGGGCTTTCGCATCGGAGTGCGGAGCTGAACACGCTGGAGCGCGTCGCGGTACCGGCGCCCGAGATCGGCAAGGTGCTCGACGAGCTGCAGCAGGCCGAGCACATCAGTGAGGTCATGCTCGTCTCGACGTGCAACCGCATCGAGGTCTACGCGGTCGTCGAGACCTTCCACGGCGGCCTGAACGACGTCTCGGACGTCCTCGCCCGCCAGGCCGGGATGACCCCCGCCGACCTCTACGACAGCCTGTACGTGCACTACGCCGGTGCGGCCGTCGAGCACCTCTTCTCGGTCACCTCGGGCCTGGACTCGATGGTCGTCGGCGAGACGCAGATCCTCGGCCAGATCCGCTCCTCCTACGCCACCGCGCGCGAGGCCGGCACGGTCGGCCGCACGCTGCACGAGCTCATCCAGACCACGCTGCGCGTCGGCAAGCGCGTCCACACCGAAACGGGCCTCGACAAGCTGGGCGCGTCGGTCGTCTCCGAGGCGCTCGCCGCGGCCGGTGACGTCACCGGCAAGCACGCCGTCATCGTCGGCGCCGGCTCGATGGGCGCGCTGAGCGCGTCCCAGCTGCGCAAGGCCGGCATCGGCGAGATCACCGTCGCCAACCGCACCGACGCCCGCGCCCGCCGGCTCGCCGCGAACGTCACCGAGCAGGGTGTCCCCGCCCGCGCGATCCCGCTGTCCCTCGTCGCGGACGCCGTCCGCGACGCCGACGTCGTGATCTGCTGCACCGGCGCGCAGGACGCCGTCTTCGGCCCCTCGCAGGTGCTGCCCCGCGGCGGCCGTGCCCTGGTCGTCTGCGACCTCGGCCTGCCCCGCGACGTCGACCCGGCGGTCGGTGACCTCGAGGGCGTGCGCGTCGTCGACCTGGCCACCGTCCAGCGCCGGATGCGCGAGGCCGGCACCCCGACCACCGACCGGCAGACCGCGAAGGCCACCGGCATCGTGCTCGACGAGGTGCGCGAGTACCTCGCCGGCCAGCGCAGCGCCGAGGTCACCCCGACCGTGACGGCGCTGCGGAAGCGCGCCGCCGAGGTCGTCGACGCCGAGCTGCTGCGGCTGGACCACCGGCTGCCCGACCTCGAGGCGGGCGTCCGGGAAGAGGTCGGCCGCACGGTGCGCCGGGTGGTCGACAAGCTGCTGCACGCGCCGACGGTGCGGGTCAAGCAGCTGGCCGCCGAGACGGCCGACACCGACTACGCGAACGCGTTGCGCGAACTGTTCTGCCTCGACCCGCAGGCACCCGCCGCGGTGGCGAGCCCGACGCCCCCACCGGAGAAGAAGTAGTAGTGACCAGAGTCATTCGCATGGGTACGCGTGGATCGAAGCTCGCGCTCGCCCAGACCGGGCACGTCGCCGACGCCCTGCGCGCCACCGGCGCCGAGGTCGAGATCGTCACCGTGACCACGCCCGGGGACAAGTCCATGGCGCCGATCCCGACGATCGGCGTCGGCGTGTTCACCTCCGCGCTGCGGGAAGCGTTGCAGCGCAACGAGGTCGACGTCATCGTCCACTCGTACAAGGACCTCCCGACCGCGCCGGAGCCGGGCATTGCGCTCGCCGCCGTGCCGCCGCGCGAGGACCCGCGGGACGCGCTGATCGCGCGTGACGGGCTCACTCTCGGCGAGCTGCCGCCGGGCTCCACGGTGGGCACCGGCTCGCTGCGGCGCACCGCGCAGCTGCACGCGCTGGGTCTCGGTTTGGAAATCGTGCCGATTCGCGGCAATATCGACACCCGCATGCGCAAAGTCACCGACGGCGAGCTGGATGCCGTGGTGCTCGCGCGTGCCGGACTGGCCAGGGTCGGACTGGTCGGGGTGATCACCGAGACCCTCGACCCGATCCAGATGCTGCCCGCGCCCGCACAGGGCGCGCTGGCGGTGGAGTGCCGGGCCGACGACGTGGACCTCGAGCACCTGCTCACGGCCACGTTGGACGACGAGGGCACGCGGGCCGCGGTGACGGCCGAGCGTGCTCTGCTGGCCGCGCTCGAGGCGGGGTGCAGCTCGCCCGTGGGCGCGCTCGCCGAGATCGTCGAAGATCTCGACGCCGAGGGCAAGGTCGTGGAACGGATCTCGCTGCGCGGCACCGCCGCGATCGAGGGCGAGGAAGGTGCGGTGGACATGGTCCGGGCCATCGCGCTTGCCGACAAGGACCAGGCCGCCCAGCTGGGCAAGGACCTGGCCGCAGAGCTGCTGGACCTCGGAGCCGGAGCCCTCTCCGGACCCGCGCAGTAGCGCTTTCACGAGCGCTTCTCAAGACGTAGGAGACCTGCGTCCGTGCGATCGAGCACGGCCGCCGCAAGAGGAGAAACGCACAGATGACCCCCGCGCGAAAGACCACCGGGCGCGTAGCGTTCGTGGGCTCCGGGCCCGGCGACGCCGGCCTGCTCACGGTCCGTGCCCAGGAACTGCTGGCCAAGGCCGAGGTCGTGGTGACCGACCCGGACGTGCCCCAGGCCGTCCTGGCGATGACCGCCGAAGGCGCCGAGGTCCGGCCCGCCGTCGGTGAGGCGGCCGAGGTCGCCAAGGACCTGACCAACGAGGCCAAGGCCGGCCGGCTGGTGCTGCGCCTGATCGCCGGCGACCCGCTGACCACCCCGGCCGTGGTGGCCGAGGTCCAGGCGGTCGCCCGCACGAGCGCCGTGTTCGACGTCATCCCGGGTGTCTCCCCGGGCGCGGCCGTCCCGGCCTACGCCGGCGTCGCGCTCGGCGGCACGCACACCGAGGTCGACGTCCGCGGCGACGTCGACTGGGCGGCACTGGCCGCGGCCCCCGGCCCGCTGGTGCTGCACGCGTCGTCGGCGCACCTCGCCGAGGCCGCTTCGGCGCTGACCGGGCACGGCCTGCCCGCGTCGACCCCGGTCGCGGTGACGGCGAACGGCACCATCAACACCCAGCGCACCCTCGACACCACGCTCGAGAAGGTCGCCAACGACGCCGGCGAGCTCGTCGGGCCGCTGATCGTCACGATCGGCCAGGCCGCCGGGCAGCGCTCGAAGCTGTCGTGGTGGGAGTCCCGCGCGCTGTACGGCTGGAAGGTCCTGGTGCCGCGCACCAAGGAGCAGGCCGGCGAGATGGCCGAGCGCCTGCGCGGCCACGGCGCGACGTCCCACGAGGTGCCCACGATTTCGGTCGAGCCGCCCCGCAGCCCGGCGCAGATGGAGCGTTCGGTCAAGGGCCTGGTCGACGGCCGTTACCAGTGGATCGTCTTCACCTCCACCAACGCGGTGCGCGCGGTGTGGGAGAAGTTCGAGGAGTTCGGCCTGGACGCCCGCGCGTTCTCCGGCGTGAAGATCGCCTGCGTCGGCGCGGCCACCGCGGAGAAGGTGCGCTCGTTCGGCATCATCCCCGAGCTGGTTCCCACGGGTGAGCAGTCCTCGGAAGGCCTGCTGGCCGAGTTCCCGCCGTACGACGACGTGCTCGACCCGGTCGACCGCGTCCTGCTGCCGCGGGCGGACATCGCCACCGAGACCCTGTCGGCTGGCCTGCGCGAACGCGGCTGGGAGATCGACGACGTGACGGCCTACCGGACCGTCCGGGCGGCGCCGCCGCCAGCCGAGACCCGCGAGATGATCAAGACCGGCGGGTTCGACGCGGTCTGCTTCACCTCGTCCTCGACCGTGCGGAACCTGGTCGGCATCGCCGGCAAGCCGCACACCCGCACGCTGGTCGCGTGCATCGGCCCGAAGACGGCCGAGACGGCAGTGGAGTTCGGCCTCCGCGTCGACGTCCAGCCGGAGAAGGCCGACGTCCCGCACCTGGTGGACGCCCTGGCCGAGCACGCCGCGCGGCTGCGCGCGGAAGGTGCTCTGCCGCCGCCCCGCAAGGCCAAGCGGGCCCGCCGCTCCTGAGGTTCGTTGGTCCGTGAAGGCCACCTTGAGGGACTCAGAGTCCCTCAAGGTGGCCTTCACGGCTTTCCGGGGCAAATGCGCTGGGCACCCTTGCGAGACCCCGGCGAAAGCGCGCGGAGTAACTTGGAGGGGTGTTTCCCGAGCATCGTCCCCGCAGGCTCCGCACCACGCCCGCTATGCGCCGGCTGGTCGGAGAAACGACGCTGCGGCCACGCCAGCTGATCCTCCCGATGTTCGTCGCCGAAGGCCTTGACCAGCCGCGGGCGATTTCGAGCATGCCGGGCGTCGTGCAGCACACCCGGGACACCCTGCGGAAGGCCGCCGTCGACGCGGTCAACGCCGGGGTCGGCGGGCTGATGCTGTTCGGCATCCCCGAGACCCGTGACGCCGAGGGCTCCGGCGCCGTCGACGAGCGCGGCATCCTCAACGTCGCCCTGCGCGACCTGCGGGCCGAGCTCGGCGACGCCACCGTGCTGATGGCCGACACCTGCCTCGACGAGTTCACCGACCACGGCCACTGCGGCGTCCTGGACGCCGACGGCGGGGTCGACAACGACGCCACGCTGCGCGTCTACGCCGAGATGGCCGTCGCGCAGGCCGAAGCCGGGGCGCACGTGCTCGGGCCGTCCGGGATGATGGACGGCCAGATCGGCGTCATCCGCCGCGCGCTCGACGAGGTCGGCCACAGCGACAAGGCCATCCTCGCGTACGCCGCGAAGTACGCCAGCGCGTTCTACGGCCCGTTCCGCGAGGCCGTCGATTCGCAGCTCAAGGGCGACCGCAAGACCTACCAGCAGGACCCGGGCAACGCCCGCGAGGCGCTGCGCGAGATCGAGCTGGACCTCGCCGAGGGCGCGGACATGATCATGGTCAAGCCCGCGCTGTCCTATTTGGACGTCCTCAAGGCGGCCGCGGACATCTCCCCGGTGCCGGTGGCGGCGTACAACATCTCGGGCGAGTACGCGATGGTCGAGGCCGCCGCGGCGAACGGCTGGCTGGACCGCGAGCGGACCGTCCTCGAAGTACTGACGTCGATCCGCCGGGCGGGCGCCGACATGATCCTGACGTACTGGGCAGCCGAAGCCGCTGCCTGGCTGGACTGACCGGTTAGAGTCCTCGCGTGCCGGAGAACGACAAGAACACCGAAGACCTCAACGGTCTCACCGACGACGAGCGTCGCAAGCTGGGCGGAGCGCCGGATCCGGTCCTGCCGGGCGAGCAGGCGCCGAAGGCCGACCCGCCCAAGGCGGTGAAGTGGTCGTTCTGGCTGTGGCTCGCCGGCAGTGTGCTGCTGATCGGCGGTTACATCCAGCTGCTCAGCAGCAAGTCGGCGGTCATCGCGCAGATCGTCGAGGCCACCAAGGACCCGCAGTACTCGCCGCAGCAGATCGCGGACGGCGTCACCTCGCGCCTGTGGTACATGCTCTTCGGGTCGATCATCTTCGCGCTGCTGTTCATGCTCTTCGCGTACAAGGCCCGCGAAGGCACCCGCTCGGCGCGGACGGTGCTGACCGTCCTGCCGGTCGTGATGGTGCTGCTGATCTTCGTGATCGCGCCGATCATCAACCTCCTGACGATCATCGCGCTGTTCGTCTTCATCGTCGCGATCTTCCTGCTGTACACGGCGCCGTTGTACTTCCCGAAGGTCGGCAAGCGCTCGTGAGCGAGCGGCTCTACGCCGAGTCCGGCGTGAGCTGGGTCGCCATCGTGTGGGGCCCGGTGTTCGCGCTGGCCGGGGCCCTGGCGGAGCTGGTGACGGGCGGCCCGGTGCACGTCGTGGGCTGGCTGATGGTCGGGTTCGGCCTGTGCGTCATCACGGTCCCGTGGGTGTACGCGCGGCGCCGGTTCCTCTCGCTGGAAGTCACGACGAAGCAGCTGCGTCAGGGCCGCGAGAAGGTGCCGGCGGACCAGCTCGCCGACGTCACGGACGTCGGCACCCCGGTCGGCGCCCGCGTCCTGGGCGGCGGCTGGTCGGTGCCGCGCAAGTACGACTCGCTGCCGGTGAAGCTCGCCGACGGCTCGGTGGTGCTGGCGTGGGCCAAGGACGTCGAGGCCCTGCAGGACGCGCTGGACCGCCTCGTCCGGGCGACGCCGCGGGAGACGTGAGAAAATCGCCTCTGTGATCGACCTTCCGCAGCCCACCGGGGCCGAGCTCTGGCCGCCGGATGAATCCGGGTCCGCCGCGCGGCTGCACAAGCCGTGGCGGATTCTGGTCGCCGTCCTGGAGGTCGTGCTCGCCGTCGCGGCCGGCTGGGGCGTCTACGCCTTCTGGCACACCGGCATGGCCACCGTCGTGACGCGCACCGACGACGGCGCCGTCCTCGAGTCCCACCGGTACTTCGGGGGGCACCTCGCCGCGGCCATCGGGCTCGGTGTCGTGGCCGCGATCCTGCTGGTGGACGCGGTCCGTCAGCTGTCTCTCGCGCTGCGTACGCGCCCGCGAAAGCCGAAGGACTGATACACAGCTCCTCCACAGGGAACCAACAGTCAATTGCTAAGCGGCGGCAGCACTGTTGCCGCATGACGCGGGTGCGTGCCTCCAGGGCATGGGTGATCAACGGTGCTCTGATCGTGCTACTGGCCGGGGCGGGATTCGGGATATACCAAGCCTTTACCCCGGCTTCGAACACGGCTCAGGCCCAGACCCGCAGCACGCAGGTGCGCCGGGCGACGGTCTCCGAGACGATTTCCGCCGCCGGGACGCTCGCCAGCAGCTACACGGGCGCGGCGAACTTCACGACGGCCGGCAAGGTGACGTCGATCGACGTCAAGGTCGGCGACGTCGTGAGCGCCGGCCAGAAGCTCGCGACCGTCGACAGCACGCAGGCGTCCAAGCAGCTTCAGGTCGCGAAGGCGAACCTCTCGGTGGCGCAGGACAGTCTCGACGCCGCCGAGACCGCCGAGGACACCCCGGCCACCGGCCAGAACAGTCAGAACAGCCAGAGCAGCTCCCAGTCCGCCGCCAACAGCGTCACCTCGGCGCAGGCGAAGCTGGACCAGGCCGAGCTGGACGTCCAGACTGCGCAGACCGCGCTGGACAACACCTCGCTCTACGCGCCCGGCGCCGGCACCGTCACCGCGGTCAACGGCACGGTCGGGCAGCAGTCCTCGAGCGGCGGCTCGGCGAGCAGCTCGCAGACCTCGACCAGCGGCAGCGGCCAGGGCGGCCAGGGCTCGTCGAACTCCAGCTCGGCGGCGTCGTCCAGCAGCTCCAGCAGCAGCACCGGGTTCATCACCATCACGAACATGACCGGCCTGGTCGTGAACACCTCGGTCGCCGAGATCGACGTCAGCAAGGTCAAGGCGGGCCAGAAGGCCACGGTGACGCTCAACGCGCTGCCGGACAAGCCGATCCAGGCGTCCGTCGCCAGCATCAACCTGACCCCGACGACCAGCGGCAGCGTCGTGTCCTACGGCGCCCAGCTGGCGCTGACCAGCCCGCCGGACGGGCTGCGGCCCGGCCAGTCGGCGAGCGTCGTGATCACCGTCGCCGAGGCGGAGAACGCGCTGAGCGTGCCGGCCGCGGCCGTGACGACCGCAGGCAACACGAACATCGTCACCGTGCAGGAGAACGGCCAGAACGTCCCGCGCCAGGTGCAGGTCGGCATCCGCGGCGAGTCGACGGTGCAGATCACCTCCGGCCTGACCGAGGGTGAGAACGTCGTGCTCACCGCGACGGCCGCCACCGGCGCCGGGGGCACCGGCCGCACCGGGACCGGCGGCACGGGTGGCACCGGCGGGTTCCCGGGTGGCGGGACCGGCGGCTTCCCCGGCGGCGGCCAGCGCGGCACCGGTACGGGCGCCGGCGGCGGTTTCGGCGGCCGCGGGTGAACCCGGTGATCGCGGTCTCCGGACTGCGCAAGACCTACGGCGCGGGGGAGACGGCGGTGCACGCGCTGCGCGGGGTCAACCTCACCGTGTGGCCCGGCGAGTACGTCGCGATCATGGGCGCGTCCGGCTCGGGCAAGTCGACGCTGCTGAACATGCTGGGCTGCCTCGACGTCCCGACCTCCGGCCAGTACCTGCTGGACGGCTTCGGCGTCGGCAAGCTCAACGAGCGCCAGCTGGCCCTGCTGCGCAACCGCAAGATCGGTTTCATCTTCCAGTCGTTCAACCTCGTGCCCCGGACGTCGGCGTTGTCCAATGTGGAGCTTCCACTGGTCTACAGTGGACTCAAGCGGTCGGAACGCCGGCGCCGCGCGCTGGCGGCCCTGGACATGGTCGGGTTGTCCGACCGGGCCAAGCACCTGCCCAGCGAACTGTCCGGCGGCCAGATCCAGCGCGTCGCCGTGGCGCGGGCGCTGGTCACCGGGCCGGCGATGCTGCTCGCCGACGAGCCGACCGGCAACCTGGACCGCCGCAGCACCGAGGACGTCCTCGGCGTGTTCGACCGGCTCAACCAGCTCGGCCGCACCATCGTCGTGATCACCCACGAGGACGAGGTCGCCGCGCACGCGCGCCGGGTCGTCCGGGTCGACGACGGGCTGATCGTCCAGGACGACGTCACCCGCGCCTCCGGGGTCGTGGGGGCCGTGTCGTGAACCTCTTCGAGATCCTGCGCTTCGCTGTGCGCGGGCTCACCGCGAACAAGCTGCGCTCGTCGCTGACCACGCTCGGCATCACCATCGGCGTCGCCGCGGTGATCCTGCTCGTCGCGGTCGGCAACGGCGCGTCGGCGGCCATCGCGGCCAGCATCCAGGGCCTCGGCACCAACGTCGTCAACGTCTCCCCGGCGCGCGGCGGCGGCCAGGGCGCGTCGGCGCGGCCGCTGACCGTGCAGGACGCGCACGCGCTGGTCGACCCGATCGGCGCGCCCGACGTCAAGGCCGCGTCGCCGGTGGTCAACACGACGGCGACCGCGACCTACGGGCAGACGTCGTACGACATCTCGACCGTCGCGGGCACCGAGCCGGCGTACTTCACCACCACGAACCGCGACCTTGCCGAGGGCGCGCTGTTCACCACCGAAGACGTCACGACGGCGCGGAAGGTCGTCGTGCTCGGCCCGACGACGGCGGAGTCGATCTTCGGCAGCAGCACCGCCGCCGTCGGGAAGAACGTGCTGCTCAACAGCATCCAGTTCACTGTGGTCGGGGTGCTGCAGGCCAAGGGCAGCACCGGGCTGCAGAACGCCGACGACGTCGCGATCGCGCCGATCTCGGCCGTGCAGAACTCGCTGGCCGGGTACGGCAGCCTCAGCCAGATCGCCGTCCAGGCCACCAGCGCGGACGCCGTCACGCTGGCGCAGTCCGAGATCACCGCGATCCTCAACGCGCGCCACGGCATCCGGCTCGGCGGCACCGCCGACTACCAGATCCAGAACTCCGAGCAGCTGCTCGCGACCCGGACGTCGGCGACCGAGACGTTCACCGTGCTGCTGGCGGCGGTCGCGGCGATCTCGCTGCTGGTCGGCGGCATCGGCGTCACGAACATCATGCTCGTCACGGTCACCGAGCGGATCCGCGAGATCGGCATCCGCAAGGCCATCGGCGCTCCGCGCTCGGCCATCCTCGGCCAGTTCCTCGCCGAAGCGACCATGCTCAGCCTGTTCGGCGGGCTGCTCGGCGTCGCGATCGGGCTGATCGGCAGCCGGTTCACCATCTCCGGGATCAAGCCGGTCGTGGTGCCCTCGTCGATCCTGCTCGCCTTCGCGGTGTCGGCCCTGATCGGGCTGTTCTTCGGCAGTTTCCCGGCGAACCGGGCCGCCAAGCTGCGGCCGATCGACGCCCTGCGTCACGAATAAGGAGTCACCGATGTCTTCGTCCACGACGACCCCGCCGCCCGTCCCCGGGGACGAGCCGACGGCGGTGCTCCCGGCCGTCGAGCCGGCGGCCGCCGCCGAGCCGACGGCGGAGCAGATCGTCGCCAGCCCGGCGGTCGAGGGCGACCTGAACGTCGAGATGCGCCGCGCGGCCAAGCCGTTCTCCCGCGCCACGATGGTGCTGGCCGGGCTGGTCGTGCTCGCGGCCGTGTTCGCCGGCGGTGCCTGGACGCACGCCGCGTTCGGCTCGTCGTCGGGTTCGTCGGGCGCGCCGGCCGGGCGCCAGGGCGGCGGCGGTTTCGGCGGAACGCAGGCCGGCGGCACGCAGGGCGGCACCGGCCAGACCGGCGGCACGGGCACCGGGCAGCAGGGCGGCGGCTTCCGCGGCGCCGGCGGGCGTGGCACCACCGGCACGGTCGACCGGGTCGACGGCACCACGGTCTACGTGAAGACCGCACAGGGCCAGGACGTCAAGGTGTCCACATCGGACTCGACGACGGTCGGGGTGACCCAGCCAGGCAAGGTCGCCGACCTCAAGCCGGGCTCGACGGTGACCGTCCAGGGCCAGGCGGGCGACGACGGGACGGTCGCCGCGCAGGCGATCACCCAGCAGGCCGGGCGCTAGTTCAGCACGATGATGGCGGTGTTGAGCGCGGTCGCGAACAGGATCCACGCCAGGTAGGGCACCTGCAGCGCGGCCGCGAGCTTCGACCGGCGGGCGAACAGGACGATCGTCACGACCACGACGACGTCCAGCAGCACGATGTCGAACAGGGCGAGCACGGCCGCGGCGCCCTCGAAGAACAGCGGGGGCCAGAGCAGGTTGGCCAGCAGGCCGATGCCGTACGCGGCGAACCCGCGGTTCTCGCCGTCGGTGCGCCAGTAGCACCAGCCGGACACCGCGATCGTGACGTACAGCACCGTCCACACCGGACCGAACAGGGACACCGGTGGCGCCCACGACGGCAGGTCGAAGCGCTCGTAGATCTCCTTCGACGACGTCGCGGCCAGTGCACCGACCGCCGCGACCACGGCGACGACGCCGAGGAAGCCGGCCAGCACCAGCCACGGGTTGCGCTGTGACACACGTTCGGTCACCGGTTGTTCCCCTCCCGGGCGGCGTCCGGCCATCTTAGGGGCTCAGCGCAGGTGACGGGGGTCGGCGGCGCGCCGCCCGGGTTTGCGAGACTGGGGAGGTGAGCACTGGAACCGAGCAGTCCAAGGCATGGTTCGACCGCGCGAAGGCGGCCATCCCGGGCGGGGTGAACTCGCCGGTCCGGGCGTTCAACTCGGTCGGCGGCACCCCGCGGTTCATGGTCCGCGGCGAGGGCCCGCACCTGTGGGACGCCGACGGGAACCGCTACGTCGACCTGGTGTCGTCCTGGGGGCCGATGATCCTGGGGCACGCGCACCCGGCGGTCGTCGAGGCGGCGCGCGAGGCGGCGACGTCCGGGCTGTCGTTCGGCACGCCGACGATCGGCGAGGTCGAGCTGGCCGAGGAGATCATCGGCCGGGTCGAGCCCGTCGAGCGGGTGCGGCTGGTCAACTCGGGCACCGAGGCCACGATGAGTGCGATCCGGCTGGCCCGCGGGTTCACCGGCCGCGCCAAGATCATCAAGTTCGCCGGGTGTTACCACGGCCACGTCGACGCGCTGCTCGCCCAGGCGGGCTCCGGCGTCGCGACGCTCGGGCTGCCGACGTCGCCGGGTGTCACCGGCGCCCAGGCCGCCGACACGATCGTGCTGCCCTACAACGACCTCGACGCCGTCCGGCAGTCCTTTGTGGACAACCCGGACACGGTCGCCGCGGTGATCACCGAGGCCGCAGCGGGCAACATGGGCGCGGTCGCGCCGGACGAGGGCTTCAACGCGGCCCTGCTGGAGATCGCCCACGAGCACGGCGCGCTGCTGGTCATGGACGAGGTGATGACCGGCTTCCGCGTCTCGCGCGCGGGCTGGTTCGGCCTCGAAGGCGTGGCCGGCGACCTCTACACGTTCGGCAAGGTGATGTCCGGCGGCCTGCCGGCGGCGGCGTTCGGCGGCCGCGCCGACATCATGGCCAAGCTCGCCCCGGGCGGCCCGGTCTACCAGGCCGGGACGCTGTCCGGGAACCCCGTCGCGGTGGCCACGGGCCTCGCGACGCTGCGCGCGGCCGACCAGAGCGTGTACGCGGCGCTCGACGCCAACGCGAAGCGCCTCGGCAACCTCTTCCGCCTCGCGCTGAGCGAAGCCGGCGTCGCCAACAGCGTCCAGTACGCGGGCAACCTGGTGAGCGTGTTCTTCGGCGAGGCGCCGGTCCGCGACTACGCGGGCGCGCAGGCGTCCGAGACCTGGCGCTTCCCGCCGTTCTTCCACGCGCTGCTCGACGGCGGGGTGTACGCGCCCCCGAGTGCGTACGAGGCCTGGTTCGTCAACGCGGCCATGGACGACGAGGCGTTCTCGGTGATCGAAGCGGCGCTGCCCGCGGCGGCGCAGGCGGCGGCCGGAGCGGTCCGGTGACCACCGTCGTCCACATGCTCCGCCACGGCGAAGTCCACAACCCCGAGAAGATCCTCTACGGCCGGCTCCCCGGCTACCGGCTCTCCGAGCGCGGGCAGCGTCAGGCGCTGACGGTCGCCGAGGCCGTCGCCGGCCACGACCTCGTGCACGTCGTCGCGTCGCCGCTGCAGCGGGCGCAGGAGACGGCGGCGCCGATCGCGGCCGCGCACCGCCTCGACATCGCGACCGACGCGGAGCTGATCGAGGCCGGCAACCAGTTCGAGGGCCTGCACGTCGCGGTCGGCGACGGCGCGCTGCGGGAGCCGAAGCACTGGCCGAAGCTGGTCAACCCGTTCAAGCCGTCGTGGGGCGAGCCGTACCTGGAGATCGCGCACCGGATGCTCGGCGCGGTCCACCGGGCGCGGGAGGCGGCCGAGGGCCACGAGGCGCTCTGCGTGTCGCACCAGCTGCCGATCTGGACGCTCCGGCGGTTCCTCGAGGGCAGGAAGCTCTGGCACGACCCGCGCCGCCGCCAGTGCTCGCTGGCCTCCCTGACCAGCCTGGTCTTCGACGGCGACGAGCTGCGCGAGATCGTCTACAGCGAGCCCGCGGGGTCCACCGACCCGAAGGTGACCGGGGCATGAAACGGCTCGTCGTCGCGCTGGCCGCACTGGGCCTGATCGCGGGGTGCAGTGCGGGCAAGGACGCGGTGGTCCAGGGCAGCAGCTTCAGCTTCGTCTCCCCGGGCGGCAAGGTCGACATCAGCTACGACGTCGCCGAGCGCCAGACCGCGCCGGTGCTCTCCGGCGACGACCTGATGAACGAGGGCAAGCAGCTGTCGCTGGCGGACTTCCCCGGCAAGGTCGTCGTGCTGAACCTGTGGGGCCAGTGGTGCGGGCCGTGCCGCACGGAGGTGCCCGAGCTGGAGAGCCTGGCCGAGCAGGACCCGGGGGTGCAGGTCGTCGGCATCGACGTCCGCGACCCGGCGCGCGACGTGGCGCAGGACTTCGTCCGCGACCGCAAGCTGACGTACCCGTCGATCTACGACCCGGACGGCCGGGTCCTGCTCAAGCTGAGCGGCTACCCGCGCAACATCATCCCGTCGACGATCGTGCTGGACAAACAGCACCGCGTGGCGGCGGTCTTCCTGCGCCAGGTGCTGGCCCAGGACCTGCTGCCGGTCACCCAGCGCCTGGCGGCGGAGCAGGCCTGACCCGGGCGGCTAGGCCGTCGAGGACAACGTCCAGGCCCGTCGCGAAGGCCGCGTCCCGCTCCGCGCGGGGCACGGTCGTGCGGCGGGCCTGTTCTTCGACCGTGAAGCCGTTCACGTAGCTCGTGACGACGTCCGCGCAGGCCTCGTGCTCCGGGATGCCCGCGTCGCCGAGCGTCCTGAGCAGGTGGCCCAGGAACTCCGTCGCCGCCGGTCCGGGCTTGCTCGTCGTCGCGATCAGCCGGGCGCCGTCCGGGTGGGCGAGCATCGTGTCGCGGTGGGCGTTCGCGAAGGCCGTCACGCGGTCCCGCCAGGTCCCGGACGTGCGCAGCCCGCGCGTGGCCACCGCCAGCATGTGCTCGGCGATCGCGTCCAGCAGCGCCTGCTTGTTCGCGTAGTGCCAATAGAGCGCGCCGACGCGCACGCCGAGGCGGCCGGCGAGCCTGCGCGTGGTCAGCTCGTCCAGCCCGGTCTCGTCGAGCAGCTCGATCGCGGCGTCCAGCACCACCGCCTGGTTGAGTGCCATCAGAGACCAGTGCACCACGCCTGTCGGGCCCGAGCGGTGTTCAAGTACGCGAAAGCACCAACGGGCCACGAGCGGGACCAAGGTCCTGAACTGCTGTGAGGTAGGTCCTGTGAACCGGCCCCGGAGTTCTCACCGGGACCTCACTGCCTACCCTCAATCCCGTGAACTCCGTTACCGAGCTGGCGATCTCCGGACCGCTGCTGCTCGCCGCGGGCGTCGCGCTGCTGGCCGGAACGATCTCCTTCGCCTCGCCGTGCGTGGTGCCGCTGGTGCCGGGGTACCTCGCGTACCTCGCCGCGCTCGTCGGCGCGGACGCCCCCGCGGTCAAGGCCGACGAGGAGCGCAAGCAGGGCCGCTGGGCCGTCCTGGGCGCCGCGCTGCTGTTCGTGCTCGGGTTCACCGTCGTGTTCGTCGCCACCCTGGGCACCCTGGTCTGGCTGGCCGACACACTCACCCTCAACCAGGACCTGCTGCAGCGCATCGGCGGTGTCCTGACCATCGCGATGGCGCTGGTGTTCCTCGGCTGGATCCCCGGCCTGCAGCGCGAGGTCCGCTCGCACCGCGTGCCCGGCGGCGGCGTCTGGGGCGCCCCGCTGCTCGGTGCGGTCTTCGGCCTCGGCTGGACCCCCTGCATCGGCCCGACGCTTTCGGCCGTCATGTCGCTGGCCAGCGCGACCGGCGGCGCCGCGGCCCGCGGCTACCTGCTGATCGCCGTCTACTGCCTCGGCCTCGGGGTGCCGTTCCTGCTCATCGCGCTCGGCGCCCGCTGGGCGGTCCGGGCCACCGACTGGGTGCGCCGGCACGGCCGCCACGTGCAGATCTTCGGCGGCGCGCTGCTGATGGTCGTCGGGATCCTGCTGGTCACCGGCGTCTGGGGAGACCTGATGGGCTTCCTCCGCAACGAGCTCACGGGCTCCCTGGAGCTGCCGCTGTGACAACCACCGAAGCGCCTCCCGTGGCACCGAAGGGTCCTACCCCCGCCAAGCGCACCTTCGCCTTCGTGCGCAACACCTGGCGCGGCCTGACGTCGATGCGTACCGCGCTCGTCCTGCTGTTCCTGCTGGCGCTGGCCGCGCTGCCCGGCGCGCTCCTGCCGCAGCGGAAGCTGAACGCGCCGAAGGTCGACGAGTACATCAGCGCGCACGGCTGGTGGGGCACCCTGCTCGACAAGCTCGAGTTCTACGACGTCTACTCCAGCATCTGGTTCTCGGCCATCTACCTGCTGCTGATGATCTCGCTGGTCGGCTGCCTCACGCCGCGCAGCTTCGAGTACGTCAAGGCGATGCGGGCCAAGCCGGTGCTGACCCCGCGCAACCTGGCGCGGATGCCGCACTACCGGCTCGGGCGCGGCAAGCAGGACGTCTCCGCCGAGGTGGCCGCCGTCCACAAGCAGCTGTCCGGCTGGCGGCGCGTCGAGAGGGAAGAGGCCGACGGCGTCCGCACGATCTCCGCCGAACGCGGGTTCCTGCGCGAGACCGGCAACCTGATCTTCCACTTCAGCATGCTGGGCCTGATCGTGTTCTTCGCGCTGGGCAAGCTGTACGGCTACGAAGGCCAGGTCATCGTCCAGGCCGACGGCAGCACGTTCTGCAACTCCGGCATCTACAACTACGACTCCTTCAACGCGGGCCTGCGCGTCGACGGCACCGACCTCGACCCGTTCTGCGTGAAGATCAACGACTTCACCGTGCGCTACACCGACGCCGGCGAGCCGGAGTACTACCACTCGAACATCCAGTACCAGTCCGGCCCGGACCTCGACACGAACACCTGGCGCCCGTACGGCCTCGAGGTCAACTCGCCGCTGCGGACCGTCGGCGACCGCGTCTACCTGCTCGGCCAGGGCTACTCGCCGAAGTTCACGGTGACCTTCCCGGACGGCACCCAGCGCACCCAGAACACGCAGTGGCGCACGGTCGACCCGACCACGATGCTCGCCGAGGGCGCGACGAAGTTCGACCAGCCGGGTGTCACCGACGAGGTGCAGCGGCGGACGCGCCAGCTGGCCATCACCGGCCTCTTCGCGCCGACGTCGTTCGTGCACGGCGGCGTCCTGACGTCGTCGGCGCCGCAGCTGAGCGACCCCGCCGTCGCCGTCGACATCATGCGCGGCGACCTCGGCCTGGACTCCGGGCGCGGCCAGTCGGTCTTCGAGATCGACCAGTCGCTGGTCGACGACGGGCGGCTGAAGAAGATCGCCCGCGAGAACATGAAGGTCGGCCAGGAGATCAAGCTCGACGACGGCACGAAGGTCCGCTTCGACGGTGTCGGCCACTGGGTCTCGCTGCAGGTCTCCCACGACCCGACGCAGGGTTTCGTGCTCGGCTTCGCCATCTCGATGTTCCTCGGCCTCGGCGCGTCCTTGCTGGTCAAGCGCCGTCGGCTGTGGGTCCGGGTGAAGCCGGGCACCGAGGACGAGCCGAGTACGGTGATCGAGGTCGCCGGGCTGGCCCGCACCGACCAGGCCGGGTACGGCGAAGAGTTCCACCGGATCAGCGAACGCCTGATAAGTGGCCAGAAGGGCTGAAGTCATGCCGATCAACGAGACGCTGTCGCGGTACAGCGACTGGCTGTACACCACCGCCGCGGCGATCTACGTCGTCGCGCTGATGATGACGCTGATCGAGCAGGGCTTCGGCGCCAAGGGCCGGCTCGCCACCGAGCGGGCCAAGCTGCGGGCGCGTGAGCTCGTCGGCGCCGGCGGGCCGCCGATCGAGCAGGTCCAGGCCGGGCAGCGCGAGGCCGGGCGTCCCGAGCGGATCGGCAAGATGGGCGCGTCGCTGCTGGTGCTCGGCGCCCTGCTGCAGCTGTCGGCGATCGTGCTGCGCGGGCTCGCCGTGCACCGCGCGCCGTGGGGCAACATGTACGAGTACGGCATGGCGGTCACCTTCATCACGGTGGTCACCTGGCTGATCGTGATGTGGAAGTTCCCGGTCCGGCACCTCACCGGCTTCCTGCTGCTGCCCGTCGTGATCCTGATGTTCATCAACGGCACCCTGCTGTACACGATCGCGGCGCCGGTGCAGCCCGCGCTGCAGTCGTACTGGCTGGTCATCCACGTCTCGGCGGCCATCATCGGCTCCGGCGTCTTCCTCGTCCCCGGTGTCGCGAGCGTGCTGTACCTGTTCCGCGCGGCCTACGACAAGGACCAGACGAAGTTCGCGCGGTTCGCCTCGAAGCTGCCCGCGGCCGACGTCCTCGACCGGATCGCCTACCGGACGACGATCTTCGCCTTCCCGGTCTTCACCTTCGGCGTGCTCTGCGGCGCCGTCTGGGCCGAGTCGGCCTGGGGCCGGTTCTGGGGCTGGGACCCCAAGGAGACCGTCGCGTTCATCGCCTGGGTCGTCTACGCGGCCTACCTGCACTCACGCGCGACGGCCGGCTGGCGCGGTGCCCGGGCGGCGGCGATCAACATCGTCGGGTTCGCCGCGATCATCTTCAACCTGTTCTTCGTGAACCTCGTCACGGCGGGCTTGCACTCCTACGCCGGGGTGGGCTGAGCATCCCGCCGGCCCGCCGACTACCGTCGTCATCAGGGGGAACGATGTCGGGCGGAGTGCGCGGAGGTTTACACCGGTGACCGGACCCAGCGAAGAATCGGCTCCAGGCCACTCCGAACAGGGCGAACAGCAGGCGGAGCCGAAAACCAGCCTGTTCGCCGACGACCGGACGGACTCGCATCCGCACCCGGAGACTTCGGGCGCCTTGGACGCGCAGCCGACCCAGGCCGTCGCGCCGCCGCCCAACCCGGCGGTGTCGGGCCCGCACCAGGTGCCCAACCCGAGCGTGTCGGGCCCGCACCAGGTGCCCAACCCGAGCGTGTCGGGCCCGCACCAGGTGCCGAACCCGGCGGTCTCGGGGCCGCACCAGGTGCCGCCGAGCTACGGCTACGACCAGAACCTCCCGCCGCTGCACCCGCAACAGCAGCAGTACCAGGCCCAGGCCCAGTACCCGCAGCAGCCCCAGCAGCCCTCCGGCCTGCCGCAGCCGCAGGGCGGCCGGCACGCCGCGCCGCAGCAGCCGGGCGGCCACGGTCACGACCTGTCGACGGCGCACCTGGTCAAGCAGGTCAAGCGGCCGCCGCAGTCGGGCTGGCGCAAGGCCGTCTACGTCGGCACCGGGAAGCTCGTCAACCCGGGGGAGAGCCCGGCCGACACCCGGCGCCGCGACCTCATCGCGCGGGTCAACCAGCCGCTGCGCGGGTGCTACAAGATCGCGATGCTGTCGCTGAAGGGCGGCGTCGGCAAGACCACGGTGACCACGACGCTGGGTGCGACGTTCGCCTCGCTGCGCGGTGACCGCGTGGTGGCCGTGGACGCCAACCCGGACCGCGGCACGCTCTCGCAGAAGATCCCGCTGGAGACCACGGCGACCGTTCGCCACCTGCTGCGCGACGCGGCCCGCATCACGCGCTACAGCGACGTGCGGTCCTACACGTCCCAGGGGGCCAGCCGCCTCGAAATCCTCGCCAGCGAGCAGGATCCGGCCGTTTCCGAGGCCTTCTCCGAGGACGACTACCGCCGCACGGTCAACCTGCTCGAGCACTTCTACAACATCGTGCTCACCGACTGCGGGACCGGCCTGATGCACTCGGCGATGAAGGGCGTCCTGGACGTCGCGGACGCGCTGGTGGTCGTCTCGTCCGGCTCGGTCGACGGCGCACGCAGCGCCTCGGCGACGCTCGACTGGCTCGAGGCCCACGGCTACGGCGAGCTGGTGAAACGCTCGGTCGCGGTGATCAACTCGGTCCGTCCCAAGGGCGGCTCGGTCGACCTCGACAAGCTCTCGGCGCACTTCGGCGCCAAGGTCCGCGCGGTCTGCCAGGTCCCGTTCGACCCGCACCTCGAAGAAGGTGCCGAGATCGAGCTGGACCGGCTGAGCGGCGACACCCGCCTGGCCCTGCTGGACCTGGCGGCCACGGTCGCCGACGGCTTCGCGACCCCGCTCTCCCAGCAGTACCGCTAGCCGCGCGACTCGCGAGCAATGCCCTGAAGGGCACCCTCACGGACTGATAAGCCCTGAGGGTGCCCTTCACGGCATTCGGCGTTGCCTGAGGCCGAACGTAAAGGGCGGCCTAAAGGTCTTCGTCCCGGCGTTTGCGCTGCTGTTCGGCCAGCTGGCGCAGGAAGTCGGGGTCGTCGTCGGGCGCGATCGGGGCGCGCCGTGGGGTCGACGGCACTCCGATCCGCTGACCGGCGAACGACCGCCACAGGAGCAGGGCGACGACCAGCGCGCCGACGGCCGCGAGCAGAGCGAGCATGCCGGATCCTTCCGTGTGGCTTGCCAGTCCCACGAGGTTAGCCGCTTCGGCGGGGTTTGGGCCCGAACCGGTGCCGCGGCGTGACGCCGGGAACAACGAGGGGCCGCGTGGGCGGGGTGGTTTCCCCTACCGACACGGCCCCGACGTTCGGATGGTTCAGGCCTTGCGAGCCGGTTCGCTCGCGTCCGTGGTCAGCTCGGCCAGGAGCTCGTTCACCTCGGACTCACGGAACCGCCGGTGCCCGCCCGGGGTCCGGATCGAGCCGATGCGACCTGCCGTCGCCCACCGGGTGACCGTTTTCGGGTCCACCCGGAACAGCGCTGCGACCTCGCCTGGGGTGAGCAGTCGTCCGCCCATCGTCGCGGTCATTTTCCGCCTCCTTAACGACCTCACTGCTATACCGGAGGCGTCCGGGCCCTTTTGGCCCGTTCCGCCGGGGTAGCCAACACGGCAATCGTTGCACTTCACCCGTCAGGTACTCGAACGGTTGTCCAAGAGTAAAGAGCCCTTAAAGGTCAAAACGGACAGGTTGCTTACGCTGTGCAACTATCGGATCCGGTCACCTGAAGTGCGCAGACGACACTTCCCTTGTCCAGTGGGTGCCGGGCGTGGTGCCAATGGGGGATTGTCCAACCGCATAGAGTGATGCCGTGGATCAGTTGGACTGGAAGATCATCGCGGCGTTGCGTATCAACGGACGAGCCACCTATGCCGATCTGGGGCGGGCCGTCGGGCTCTCCGCGTCGTCGGTACACGAACGCGTCGGCAAGCTGGAGGCGGCCGGCGTGATCACCGGGTACCACGCGGTCGTGGACCCGAGCTCGGTCGGCCTCGGCGTCACCGCCCTCGTCGGCATCCATCCGACGGACACGGCGACGGACGAAGACGTCGCCGACGCGCTCGGCGAGCTCGACGAGGTCGAGAGCTGCTACGCCGTCGCGGGTGACGAAGCCTTCGTCGTCAAGGTGCGCGTGCCGACCGTCGACGAGCTGGAGCGGACCCTCGGCCGGCTCCGGCGCATCCCCGGCGTCGGGCGGACGAACACCACCGTCGTGCTCTCGACCCGCTTCGAGGGGCGCCCGAACAACGCGGGCGTGCACAAAGACCGGCCGGGCGGGGCGTAACCTGCGTCGATGTGAGCACCAACCTGCCCCGTGACCTGACGCTGTACCTGCTGGCCCGGTTCGTGCTGGTCGGCGCGATCGCCTGGGCGCTGTCGCTGACCGGTGTGCCCCTGCTGGTCGCGCTGCTCATCGGCCTGGTCGTCGGCCTGCCGCTGGGCCTGCTGCTGTTCCGCCCGCTCAACGCCCGCGTCACGGCCGGCCTGGCCCAGCGCAACGAGAAGCGCGCGCGGGCCCGGGCCCGGCTGCGCGCGCAGCTGCGTGGCGACAACGCCGGTCAGCCGGAATGAGCCGCCTGCACAGCCGCAGCTGGGTGCGCGAGGCCGTCCGGATCATCGAGGCCGACGCCAACCGCAGCGCCGACACCCACCTGCACGTCTTCCCCCTGCCCCCGGAGTGGGGCATCGACCTGTACCTCAAGGACGAGTCCGTCCACCCGACCGGCTCGCTGAAGCACCGGCTCGCCCGGTCGCTGTTCCTCTACGGGCTCGTCAACGGCCAGATCGGGCCGGACACCGTGCTCGTCGAGGCCTCCAGCGGCTCCACCGCGGTCTCCGAGGCGTACTTCGCCCGCATGCTCGGCCTGCGCTTCATCACCGTGGTGCCGCGGCGCACGAGCAAGGAGAAGATCGCCCTCATCGAGTTCTACGGCGGTGAGTGCCACTACGTCGACCAGGCGCCGGCGATGTACCCCGAGGCGGAGCGGCTCGCGGCCGAGTGCGGCGGCCACTACCTCGACCAGTTCACCTACGCCGAGCGCGCGACGGACTGGCGGGGCAACAACAACATCGCCGAGTCCGTGTTCGCGCAGATGCGCTCCGAGCGGCACCCGGTGCCGTCCTGGATCGTCGTCGGCGCGGGCACCGGCGGCACGAGCGCGACGTTCGGCCGGTACGTGCGCTACAAGCGGCACACGACCAAGGTCTGCGTGGTCGACCCGGAGAACTCGTCGTTCTTCGGTGCCTGGGAAACCGGCGCGCTGGACTACGCGACCGGCATGCCGTCGCGGATCGAAGGCATCGGGCGGCCGCGGTGCGAGCCGTCGTTCGTGCCCGGCGTGATCGACGAGATGTTCCGGATTCCCGACGCCGGTTCGCTGGCCGCGATCCGGCTGCTGCGCGAGCGCACCGGGCACTGGGCGGGCGGCTCCACGGGAACCAACCTCTACGGCGCGTTCCGGCTGATCTCCCGCATGGTGGAGGACGGCCAGGCGGGCAGCGTCGTCACGCTCCTGTGCGACGGCGGCGAGCGGTACGCGCACACCTACTACGACGACGAGTGGATCGCCCAGCAAGGTCTGGACCTCGCGCCGCACACGGCGTTGTTCGAGGAGTTCCTGGCGACCGGGAAGTTCGCCCCGGACGCCTAGAGGTTCA
The DNA here is from genome assembly GCF_044741685.1 of Amycolatopsis sp. NPDC088138. NCBI lineage: Bacteria > Bacillati > Actinomycetota > Actinomycetes > Pseudonocardiales > Pseudonocardiaceae > Amycolatopsis > Amycolatopsis sp. NPDC088138. The sequence continues at coordinate 729,519 of NZ_JBIUTB010000003.1, read as the reverse complement.
GGCCGACCGCGGCCAGCACGGCCCACGCGAGCATCGCGAGACCGGTGTCGCGCAGGGCCGGGATGAGGTCGCGGCCGGTCGCGTTGAGCCGGATCGCGCTGACGGACTGGAACAGCAGCGCCACGCTGAGCACGGGGAGCCCGGCGTACGAGTGGAGGGTGAACGCCAGGACCAGCGCGAGCACGTACGGCACCGCGATCAGCACCAGGTAGAGCCGCCGGGTGCCGCGGTCGCCGAGGCGGGTGGCCAGGGTGCGCTTGCCGGCGTCGACGTCGGTCGGGATGTCACGCAGGTTGTTGGCCGTCAGGACCGCCGTCGAGAAGCAGCCGACCGCGACCGCACACGCCAGCGCGGCCCAGCTGATCCGGCCCGCCTGGACGTACACCGTGCCGAGCACCCCGGCCAGGCCGAAGAAGACGAACACCGCGATCTCGCCGAAACCGTAGTAGCCGTAAGGCTTCTTGCCGCCGGTGTAGAACCACGCGCCGAGGATGCAGAGCGCGCCCATCGCCAGCAGCCACCACTGCCCGCTGAGTGCGACGAGCAGCAGGCCGAGCACTCCGGCCAGGCCCAGTGCGATCAGCGCCGCGGTGAGGACGGCCTTCGGGTTGGCGACGCCGGAACCGACCAGCCGCAGCGGGCCGACGCGGTGCTCGTCGGTGCCGCGGATGCCGTCGGAGTAGTCGTTGGCGTAGTTGACACCGACGATCAGCGAGAGCGAAACCAGCAGCGCCAGCACCGAACGCCACCAGGAGAACGCGTCCAGCGCGATCGCCGCGCCGACGCCCGCCACCACCGGGGCCACCGCGTTCGGCAGCGTCCGCGGCCGCGCGCCCTCGATCCACTCACTCACACTCGCCATGGACGTCATTCAACGCCATGACGATCACGGCCGAGCGGGAGCCCGGAAGGTCAGTTCGTGGTGGGCAGCTGCCAGGTGAGCTGGCCGCTGTTGGGGTCCGAGTTGGGACCGTCGGCCAGGGCCGCACCCGCGGGGAGGAGGACACCCAGTGCGACGGCGGTGCTGATCAGGGCGGTGCGAATCCAGCGCGTCATGGTGAGTAGCCAAGTGGGTGCACCCCGTGCATGTCAACGAAGTGCCGCCGATCAGCCGCGCGAACCCGGCAGGAACCGGGCCTTCACCGCGGCCCGGTCGATCTTGCCCGGGCCGCGAAGGGGCAGCTCGGCGGCGTACTCCAGACGTTTCGGCGTCGACGCGGCGCCCAGCTCGGCCCGCACCGCGGCCCGCAGTTCGCCCGGTTCACGAGGTTCGCCGTCGGGGACCACGAGCGCCACCACGGCCTCGCCCCACTCCGCGTCCGGCAGCCCGACGACACACGCGTCGCGCACCCCCGGCCGGCCGGCCAGGAAACGCTCGATCGCGTTCGCGGACACCTTCACGCCACCGGTGTTGATCATGTCGTCGGCCCGGCCGAGCACCTCGATGCGGCCGTCGTCGTGACGAACCCCACGGTCGGACGTCGTGAACCAGCCGCCGGAGAACGCCTCCGCGGTCAGGTCCGGCCGGAGCCGATAGCCGTGCGCGAGGACGTCACCCGCGATCCGGACGCGGTCGCCGGAGACGTCGACGCGGACGCCGTCGAGCGGGAAGCCGTCGTAGACGCAGCCGCTGGCCGTCTCGCTCATGCCGTACGCGGGCACGATCCGGACCCCGGCTTCGGCGGCGCGCTCGCGCAGCGCGGCCGACGTCGCGGCCGCGCCGACCACGATCCCGTCGAACGTCTTGGCCGCGGCCAGCCCCGCGCCGCCGTCGTCGAGCAGCCGGACCAGCTGCGTCGGCACCAGCGCCGTGTACCGCGGGCCGCCTTTCAGCGCCGCCGCCGCGGCGGCGAAGTCGTCCGGCCGGAAGCCGTGGCCGGTCAGGTAGACCGGCTCGGTGCCCGCCAGCAGCGACCGGACCAGCACCTGCAGCCCGCCGATGTAGTGCGCCGGCGTCGCCAGCAGCCACTGCCCCGGCCCGCCGAGGCGCACGTGGGTGGCCTCGGCGGACGCGACCAGCGCGCGCGCCGACAGCAGCACGCCCTTGGGCGCGCCGGTCGACCCCGACGTGGCGATGACGACGGCGGTGTCCGGCTCGGCGGGCTCGCCGGGCGCCATCGCGTCCCGCAGCGCGGGGTCGGTGAACGGCAGCACGGCCGGGCCACCGCCCAGCGCGTCCGCGACGGCCGCCTTCAGCGCGTCGAGCGCCTCGGGGGAGCCGTCGAGCTCGAGGGGGCGCAGCTCAGTAGTAATAGGGGACGTCCTTGAAGTCGGGGTCGCGCTTCTGCAGGAACGCGTCACGGCCTTCGACGGCCTCGTCCTGCATGTACGCCAGCCGGGTGGTCTCGCCGGCGAACAGCTGCTGGCCGACCATGCCGTCGTCGGTGAGGTTGAACGCGTACTTCAGCATTCGCTGGGCCGTCGGCGACTTTCCGGCGATCGTCCACGCCCAGTCCAGGGCCTCTTTTTCGAGGTCGGCGTGCGGCACGACGGCGTTCACGGCGCCCATCTGGTGCATCTGCTCGGCGGAGTACTCGCGGCCGAGGAAGAAGATCTCGCGGGCGAACTTCTGGCCGACCATTTTCGCCAGGTAGGCCGAGCCGTACCCGCCGTCGAACGAGCCGACGTCGGCGTCGGTCTGCTTGAACTTCGCGTGCTCGGCCGAGGCGAGCGTGAGATCGCACACGACGTGCAGGGAGTGCCCGCCGCCCGCGGCCCAGCCCGGCACGACCGCGATGACCGGTTTCGGCAGGAACCGGATCAGCCGCTGGACCTCGAGGATGTGCAGCCGGCCGGCCCGCGCGGGGTCCACCGTGTCGGAGGTCTCGCCGCTCGCGTACTGATACCCGGAGCGTCCGCGAATACGCTGGTCACCACCGGAGCAGAACGCCCACCCGCCGTCCTTGGGCGACGGGCCGTTCCCGGTGAGCAGGACACAGCCGACGTCGGAGCTCATCCGGGCGTGGTCGAGGGCCCGGTAGAGCTCGTCGACGGTGTGCGGGCGGAAGGCGTTGCGGACCTCCGGACGGTCGAACGCGATGCGCACCACGCGTTTGCCGCCACGGTTCTCAGCGGAGCGGTGGTAGGTGATGTCGGTGAAGGCGAAACCTTCGACCTCGGTCCACGCGGCCGGGTCGAACAGCTCGGAAACTCGGGCGTCATCCACGTTTGGGAGAATAGGACCTGTGGACATCTGTGATCTGTTCGGAGCCTGCCGGTGAACCCTTCCACCGCGCAGGCCAGGGTCATCGTCGACGAGCTAGTCCGCAACACCGTTTCGCACGTCGTCCTGTGCCCGGGCTCCCGCAACGCGCCGCTGTCGATCGCGCTCTACGACGCGGCCGCGGCCGGGAAGCTCCAGCTCCACGTCCGGATCGACGAGCGCGGCGCCGGGTTCCTCGCCCTCGGCATCGCCGCGCGCACCGGCCGCCCGGTGGCCGTGCTCTGCACGTCCGGCACCGCGGCCGCGAACTTCCACCCGGCCGTGCTGGAGGCCGACCGGGCCGGCGTCCCGCTGATCGTGCTGACCGCCGACCGGCCGCCCGAGCTGCGCGCGGCGGGTGCGTCGCAGGTCATCGACCAGCACCGGCTCTTCGGCAACGCCATCCGCTACTTCGACGAGCTGGCCGTCGCTGAGCGGCGGGCCGGGCAGAACTCGTACTGGCGCAGCCAGATCTGCAGGGCCTGGAACGCCGCGTACGGCGAGTGGCGCTGCGGGCCGGTGCACCTGAACATCCCGTTCCGCGAGCCGCTCGTGCCGGACCTGGACGATGACGGTGAATGGTACGAATCGCTCGAAGGCCGTCCTGACGGCGAGCGCTGGACCGAGCTGCCGGACTTCGGCGCGCTGCCGTCGTTCGTGGTGCCTTCGGCGCGCCACGGCCTGGTCATCGCGTGCGACACCGGCGTGCAGGCGGCCAGTGAATGGGCCGAGCAGCACGGCTGGCCGGTGATCTCGGAGACCGGCGGTCTCGGGCTGTCCGGCGGCACGGCGATCTCGTCCGGCGCGTGGCTGCTCGGTGTCGAGGACTTCATCACGCGGCACAAACCGGAGCAGGTGCTCTGCCTGGGCCGTCCGACGGTGTTCCGGCAGATCCAGAAGGTGCTCTCGGACGCCTCGGTCGAGGTGCTGCTGGTCCGGCCGGACTCGGACTGGCCGGCGCCCGCGCACAACGTCCGCCAGGTCGGGCAGTGGTTCGACGAGCCGACCAAGCCCGCCGACCCGGAGTGGCTGGCCAGCTGGCGCCGGGCCGACGCGGCGGCGTCCGCGGCGGTCACGTCGGTGCTGGACGCGGAGCCGTGGCCTTCGGGGTTGCGCCTGGCGTCGGAGCTGGTGGACGCGCTGCCGCCGGACTCGCTGCTGGTGGTGGGCTCGTCCAACCCGACCCGCGACGTCGCCCTGGCCGGCCGCCTGCGCCCGGACGTCCTGGTCCACCGCAACCGCGGTGTGGCGGGCATCGACGGCACGGTTTCGACGGCGATCGGCGCGGCGCACGTCCACCGCGGCCCGTCGTACGCGCTGCTGGGCGACCTGACGTTCCTGCACGACGCGTCCGGGCTGCTGACCGGGCCCGCGGAACAGCGCCCGGACCTGACGATCGTGGTCTGCAACGACGACGGCGGCGGCATCTTTTCCCTGCTGGAGCAGGGCGCACCGGAGCATTCGGCGAGCTTCGAGCGCGTCTTCGGCACCCCGCACGGCGCCGACCTGGGCGCGCTCTGCGCGGGCTACCGCGTCCCGCACGTCGTGGCCGAGACGCTGACGGAGTTCCAGGCGGCGCTACGGCCCGCACCGGGCCTGCGGGTGGTGGAGGTCAGGGTGGACCGTTCCCGGCACCGCGACCTGCACGCACGGTTGCGCGCCGCGGTATCCACAGCCGTCTCCGCCGTCTGACCCGCCGGATTCCGCAGGCGACGGCCGGATCCGGTGCCGCTGCCCGGGCGAGCCGACCCTCCGGGTACGCGAGCTGACCGCCTGGGTACGCCGATCGTGCTGTGGCGAGGTGCGGGCGGACCGCTCGCTGCACCGCGACCTGCACGCACGGTCGCTTTCCACGGCCTCCGCCGTCTGACCGGGTTGGTCAACCGCTTTCCGGGTGTGATCCCAGCAGGCAAGATCCTCCCTTCGGCTGTTCCTGGGTGCTTCCTGGCTGGCTACGTTCGAGCGCGCTGATCCTCACCCGTTGGAGGGATTCGAATGCGTGCAAGAACTCGCACCGGCCTTGGTGTGCTCGCGGCCGGGGTCGCCTCGGTGCTGCTCGCCGGTACCGCCAGTGCGGCCCCGACGCCCGGTGCGCCCGGCGTCGGTGACTCGTACTACCCGAACGCCGGCAACGGCGGGACGGACGTGCTGCACTACGACATCCGCCTGACCTACCAGCCCGCGACCGACGTGCTGTCCGGCACGACGACGCTGCTGCTCACCGCGACCCAGGACCTGTCGCGGTTCGACCTCGACTTCGCCCTGAAGGCGTCGAGCGTGCTGGTGAACAACCGCCCGGCCCAGTTCGCGAACCAGAACGGCAACGGCGAGCTCGTCGTCACGCCGGCGCAGCCGCTGCTCAAGGGCCAGACCGCCACGGTCGTCGTCGCCTACTCGGACACGCCGTCCACGGAGAAGGTCGACGGGCTCAACGCGTGGAAGAAGGGCGCGTTCGGCGCACTGGGCGTCGACGAGCCGCAGAGCTCCGCGTGGTGGTTCCCGGCCAACGACCACCCGACGGACAAGGCGACCTACGACGTCTCCATCGAGGCTCCGGATGACAACGTTGCCGTCACCAACGGCACGCTCGTCCGCACCACGAAGAGCCGCGCCGGCTGGACCCGCTGGCAGTGGCGCAGCACGAAGCAGCAGGCCACGTACCTGACGTCGTTCATCGTCGGCAAGTACGAGCTCAACCAGGCGACGACGCCGGACGGCAAGCCGTTCATCTCGGCGTACGGCAGCGACCTCGGCGACTCGCTCTACGCGGCGAAGGCCAGCGTCGAGCGGACGCCGGAGATCGACGCGTTCCTGGCGACGAAGTTCGGCCCGTACCCGTTCGAGGCCGAGGGCGGCGTCGTCACCAGCGGCATCACGTTCTCGCTGGAGAACCAGACCCGGCCGACCTACGGCGCGCGCAACTTCATCGCGGGCTCCAACACGACGCTGATCGCGCACGAGAACGCCCACCAGTGGTTCGGCGACAACGTCTCGCTCGGTCGCTGGAGCGACATCTGGCTGAACGAGGGCTTCGCGTCCTACGCCGAGTGGCTGTGGTCGGAGCACGAGGGCGAGGGCACGGTCGCCGAGCTGGCGCAGTACACCTACGACTCCAACGCGGCCGACGCCGCGCTGTGGAAGCTCGTCCCGGCCGACCCGGGTGCGGACAACCAGTTCGACAACGCCGTCTACGACCGCGGCGCGCTGACGCTGCAGGCGCTGCGCACGGCCGTCGGTGACGAGGCGTTCTTCAAGATCCTGCAGGCGTGGCAGGTCCAGAAGGGCGGGTCGAACGGCCGGATCCAGGATTTCGTCGCGCTGGCCGAGAAGGTTTCGGGCAAGCCGCTGTACGACCTGTTCCAGACGTGGCTGTACACGGCGGGCAAGCCGGCGGTGGGCCCGAACGGCGCTTCGCCCGCGGCTTTCACGGCGCGTGCCGCCTCGGTGAAGCCGCAGTCGTTCGACCAGATCCAGGCCAACCACCGGAATCTCGCCGCGGAGCACAAGCACTGAGCAGTACCGCTACGCTCGCGGCGTGAGCACGAGAGGTGAGCGGGCGAGGCGCGTCGGGTGGTGGATAACCCTCGCCGTCGCCTCGCTCCTCACCGTGATGTGCGTGTGCCTCCTGTTCGCGGCGATCCGCAACGACCGCTCGATCTCCGGGCAGCTCGGCACCGCGACGGCCACGGTGGATTCGGTGGCCTTCGACCGCACGATCATCCACTTCGAGACCCCGGACGGCATCGTCCACAGCCCGGCCAACGGAGTCCTGTACCCGGACGGCCTGGCCGCGGGCCAGCTGGTCCGCATCGAGTACGACGCGACGGACCCGGAACTGGCCCGGGTCGCCGGCCGCTCGGCGACGCTGACGCTGCTGCCGCTGGGCAGTTTCGTGTTCTTCACGTGGCTGGTGGCGGGGCCGCTGCTGTGGTGGATCCGGCGGCTGAACAAGCGAGCGGTCGCCGAGGTTCCGGCCGCGGCCTGACCAGCCGTTTCGCTTTCGAGTGGGGTTGTTCCTCGGTCCTTCGGTGCCCCGGGTGTTCGCTCAGCGAAGCCGTACCGCGGCAGCTCGCGAGAGCCCTCGCTGGCGTAACCCCGACGCCAATGCCGCCGCAACAGCCGGTACCCCAGCTCGGCCTCGCCCTCGACGAACGGCTGGTCCGGGCCGTGCGGTGGCCGCAGGATCCACCAGCCGACGAAATCACTGGAAGCAAAACCCATCCAGAAGCCGAACCCGGGCGACACCGCCATCCGGCGGCGGTGCGCGGCCTCGACCTCGGCGCGCGTCGAGGCCCGACCCGTCAGGTAGCGCATCACCTCCGGGTCGGAGTCCAGCTCCAGGTGCTCGTCGGCCAAGGGGACGAGTGTCAGTCGCGCGGTGTGGAGGGTGGGCCACAGCGGGCGCACCTCGTTTCAGCCCGCGTGGGCCGTCTCCTGCCACCAGCCCAGCACCTCGTCCGCCACGCCCGGGGCGGCCACCAGCAGGCCGTCCGTCGGGAGGGCCGTGTCCTCGCCGTGCCTGTCCAGCACCACCGCGCCCGCCTCGATGGCCATCGCCACCGAACCCGCGACGTCCCATTCGTGGTAGCTGTGCAGCACCGCCGCCGCAGCGTGGCCCAGGGCCACCTGCGCGATCGACAGCGCCGCCGAGCCCAGGACCCGGACGCCCGCGTGGGCCGCCGCCGCTCGCTCGATGAAGCCGCCCATGCCCGGCCACGGGCCCTTGCGGGCCAGCTCCGTGCAGACGATCGCGCCCGCCGTGACGCAGCGGTCCGTCAGGCGCACCGGTTTGCCGTTCGCGCGGGCCCCTCGTCCGCGCGCCGCGGCGTAGATCTGGGCCCGGTACGGGTCCGCCACCACCCCGACCACCGGTCCGGCCGCGTCGACCAGCGCCAGGCTGTAGGCGCACCACGGCACCCCCGCCACGTAGTTCGCCGTGCCGTCCACCGAGTCGACGACCCAGCGGTACTCCGCGACGTCGGCGCCGTGGTCCGCGCCGAACTCGTGGCCCACCACCGGGATGCCCGGGAACTCGGCGGTCAGCACGCGCCGCGTGTGCCGCTCGAGGATCCGGTCGGTGTCGGTGACCCAGTCGAACGGGGAGTCCAGTGTGGACGGGTGGGCGCCGCGGCCGGCGGTCGCGGTGATCACGTCGGTCGCGTCGTTGGCCAGGCGCCCGGCCACTTCGAGGGCCCTCGACAGCAGGCCGGGCTCCACGGGCCGCGGCGGCCTGGAGGACAAGAGGGTCATGCCTGCTTAGTCTGGGCCCCGCTGGTTTCCGGGACACGACCTTGAGATGACATGTCGTGGCCGATCTTCCGGTGGTCCCAGAGTTCCGACACCGTTGGCCGAGGTGTCACGCGGTCGCCAGGATCGGGTGCGATGGTCGATTGGTGCGAGTCGCGATAGTCACCGAAAGTTTCCTGCCCCAGGTGAACGGCGTGACCAACTCCGTCCTGCGGGTCGTCGAGCACCTCCGGGAACGCCGCCACGACGTGCTGATCATCGCGCCCGGCCCCGGCCCGGACTCCTACCGCGGCGCCCCGGTCATCCGGATCCCGGCGCTCGACTTCCCCGGCGTCAACTCGCTGCCGATCGGCGTGCCGACGCGCACGGTGCTGACGGCGCTGGCCGCGTTCGGGCCGGACGTCGTGCACCTCGCGTCGCCGTTCGTGGTCGGCGCGCGCGGCCTCGCCGCCGCGAGACGGCTGCGGGTGCCGTCGATCGCCGTCTACCAGACCGACATCGCCGGGTTCGCCTCCGCGTACGGCTTCGGCCTCGCCGCCCGCGCCGCCTGGCGCTGGGTGCGGCGGCTGCACTCGCGGGCCGACCGGACGCTGGCGCCGTCCACCGACTCCGTCGAGCAGCTGCGGCTGCACGGCGTGCCGCGGGTGCACCGCTGGGCCCGGGGGGTCGACATCGACCGCTTCTCCCCGGCGCACGCCGACGCCGCGCTGCGGGCCGAGCTGGCGCCGAACGGCGAGCTGCTGGTCGGCTTCGTCGGCCGGCTGGCGCCCGAGAAGGAGGTCGACCGGCTGGCCGCGCTGGCCGGCGTCCCGGGCATTCGCGTGGTCGTCGTCGGCGACGGGCCCGAACTCGAAAGCCTGAGGGCGCAGCTGCCCGACGCGGCGTTCCTCGGCGCGAAGTACGGCGACGAGCTCTCCGCGGCGTACGCGAGCTTCGACGTCTTCGTGCACACCGGCCCGCACGAGACGTTCTGCCAGGCGGTGCAGGAGGCGATGGCGTCCGGCCTGCCGGTGCTCGCGCCCGACGCCGGCGGCCCGAAGGACCTCGTCCTGCCCGGCCGCACCGGCTACCTGCTGCCCGCGGACCGCGAGCTGTTCGGCCCGGCGCTGCTGGAGAAGATCGACGCCCTGCGTGACGCCGCGCTCCGGGCGCGGCTCGGCGAGAAGGCGCGCAAGGTCGTGCTCGGGCGGACCTGGCCCGCCGTGTGCCACGAGCTGGTGGGGCACTACGAAGCGGTGCAGGGCCGAGTCGCACGCGCGGCTTGAGCATGCACATCGTCCAGCTCGCGAACTTCTACGGGCCACGCTCGGGCGGGCTGCGCACGGCGCTGCACCACCTCGGCGCCGGGTACGTCGCCAGCGGGCACGAGGTGACGCTGGTGGTGCCCGGCACCCGCTACGCCGACGAGGTGCTGCCCACCGGCGTCCGCCGGTTCTCCCTGCCGGCGCCGAAGATCCCGGGCACCGGCGGCTACCGCGCCGTCGACCCGCACCGCGTCCGCACGGTGCTGCGCAGGCTCGAACCGGACCGCCTCGAGGTGTCCGACCGGCTGACGCTGCGGGGGATGGGCGGCTGGGCGCGGCGCCACGGCGTCCCCAGCACGGTGATCTCCCACGAGCGCCTCGACCGGCTGCTGGAGCAGTTCCTGCTGCCCGAGGTCGTCGCGCGCCGCGTCGCCGACGTCGCCAACCGCCGGATGGCCGCGAGCTACGACACGGTCGTCTGCACGACGGCCTTCGCGCGGGCGGAGTTCGACCGGATCGCCGCGCCGAACGTCCGCCGGGTGCCCCTCGGTGTCGACCTGGCGACGTTCCGGCCCGCCATGCGCGACGACGGCTGGCGCACCGACCTGGCCGGGGGAGCGGACGCCCTGCTCGTCCACTGTGGACGGCTGTCGCCGGAGAAGCACGTGGAGCGCAGCGTGGACACCGTCGCCGAGCTGACGGAGGCGGGTGCGCGGGTGCGGCTGGTCGTCGCCGGGGACGGCCCGCGACGCCGCGCTCTGGAACGCCGGGCGCGCGGCCTGCCGGTGACGTTCCTGGGGTTCCTGTCCGGCCGCGGTGACGTCGCGCGGCTGCTGGCCAGCGCGGACGTCTCCCTCGCGCCGGGCCCGCACGAGACGTTCGGCCTGGCCGCGCTGGAGGCCCTTGCGTCCGGGACGCCGGTGGTGGTCTCGGCGTCGTCGGCGCTGCGGGAGATCGTCCGGCCGGGCTGCGGCGCGGCGGTCGACGACCACGCGCCCGCGTTCGCCTCGGCCGTCACGAACCTCCTGGACAGCCCGGAAGACCTGCGCCGCGCGGCGGCCCGGGCGCGGGCCGAGGAGTTCACCTGGCCGGCCGCGGTGGCCGGGATGCTGGCCACCTTCCGCTGATCAGGACAGCCGGCCGCGCGCGTAGCCGGGGTGGACGCCCGGCGTGAGCCCCTGGTCCTCGGCGATCTTGCTCAGCAGGCCGTGCAGGACGTCGCGTTCGTCGTCGGTCAGTACCGCCGTCATCGACCGCTCGTGCGCCGCGCCGGCCTGGGCGACGCGGCCCATCAGCGCGCGCCCGTCCTCGCTCAGCTCGACCGCGTAGAGCCGCCGGTCCTCCTGGTTGCGGCGCCGCTCGATCAGGCCGCGCTTCTCCAGCCCGTCGACCAGCGGGACCAGCCGGGTCGCCGGGGTGCCGAGCTGCTTGGCGAGGGTCTGCTGGCTCTGGCCCGGCCGCATCGCGACGAGCCGCAGCAGCCCGACCTGCGCCGGGGTCAGGTCCAGTTCCGCGATGCGTTCGGTGAACCGCTGGGCCGCGTGCGCGCCGACCTGTGCGAGCAGGAACGCGCTGCCCAGCCGCGGTCTTTTCGCTTCCATGGCCGGAACGATAGTCGTTGACAATTCATTACACCAGTGTAATCGTTAACGCCATGAAACGAATTGCGATCATCGCTTACGGCCTGTTCACCGTCGCCGGGGGAGTCCTCGGCGCCACCGGCACCCGCCCGGACTCGTCCGCGGCCGAAGTCGCCGCCTACGACGCGAGCCACCAAGGCCTGATCCGGCTGCTGGCGCTGGCCGTCTTCGCCGCCGGGTTGTCGCTCGCGATCTGGACCGCGGCGGCGAGACCGCCGAGGCTGGGCTTCGCCGGTGGTCTCCTCGCTTCGGGGAGCCTGCTGCTGAGCGGCCTCGCGACCTGGACGGCCGCGCAGAACCCCGAGTTCGCCCGGCCCTTCACGTCGCTGTCGTTCGCGGCCGGGGCGTTCGGCTTCGCGGTGCCGCTCGCGCTGCTCATCGCCGCCGTGGCGCGGACGACACCGCGCTGGCTGGCGGTCACCGGTTACGTGATCGCCGCGCTCGCCGCGCTGTCGGCGTTCGGCATGCTGACTTCGGTGCTCTACCCGTTGATCCCGGTAGGCCGCTTCGGTGGGCTCATCTGGCTGGTGCTCGTCACCTTCCGCAAGAGCGACGACTAGATTCAAGCCATGTCACGCGCCAGCCTGGACAAGGACCCGCACGAAGTCGCCGCCATGTTCGACGGTGTCGCGGACGGGTACGACCGGGCGAACTCGTTCATGACCTTCGGCTTCGACCGGCGCTGGCGCACCACGACCGCCCGCGTGCTCGACGCCCGCCGCGGCGAGAAGGTCCTGGACCTGGCCGCCGGCACCGGGGTGTCCACCGTCGAGTACGCCCGCGGTGGCGCCTGGTGCCTGGCCGCGGACTTCTCGTTCGGCATGCTCCGGGCCGGGCTGCACCGCAACGTCCCGATGGTGGCGGCCGACGCGCTGAACCTGCCGTTCGCCGACGAGAGCTTCGACGCGGTGACGATCTCGCTGGCGCTGCGGAACTTCGTCGACACGAAGGCCGCGCTCACCGAGATCGCCCGCGTGGTCAAGCCGGGCGGCCGCCTGGTGATCTGCGAGGTCTCGACGCCGCCGTTCCCGCCGATCCGGTTCGTCCACCGGCGGTTCATGCTGAAGCTGCTCACGTGGGTCGGCAAGCGGACGTCGTCCAACCCGGAGGCCTACTCCTACCTGGCCGAATCGATGCTGGCCTGGCCGGACCAGCGCACGCTCGGCGAGATCATCGCGAGCGCGGGCTGGGCCGACGTCGAGTGGTTGAACCTCACATTCGGCGTCGTCGCGATCCACCGCGCCCGAAAGCCCGCATAAACTGCGGCCATGAGCCGTCGTAGCCCTGACCAGGACGCCGAAGTCATCGTCGTCGGCGCCGGACCGGCCGGGTCCACCGTCGCGACCTACCTCGCCCGGTCGGGCGTCGACGTCCTGCTGCTGGAGAAGACCGAGTTCCCCCGCGAGAAGGTATGCGGCGACGGCTTGACCCCGCGCGGCGTCAAGCAGCTGATCGACCTGGGCATCGACACCAGCGAGGAAGCCGGCTGGGTGCAGAGCCGCGGCCTGCGGATCCTCACCGGCGACCTGACGCTGGAGCTCGACTGGCCGGACCTCACGAGCTACCCGCCGTACGGCGTTTCCCGCACCCGGCACGACTTCGACGACCTGCTGGCGAAGCTCGCGGTGAAGGCGGGCGCGCGGCTCTACGAGCGCACCACCGTCACGAGCGCGATCACCGGCCCGACCGGGCGCGTGGTCGGCGTCGAGGCGAAGGTCGGCCCGGAGCGGACGCCGGTGAAGTACTACGCGCCGCTGGTGCTGGCCTGCGACGGCGTGTCCGCGCGGCTCGCGCTGAGCGTCGGCATCCAGAAGAACGAGAAGCGCCCGATGGGCGTCGCGGTGCGCCAGTACTACAAGAGCCCGCGCCACGACGACCCGTTCATCGAGGGCCACCTCGAGCTGTGGGACCGGTCGGACCCGCGCGACCCGAAGCTGCTGCCGGGCTACGGCTGGGCGTTCCCGCTCGGCGACGGCACGGTGAACGTCGGCCTCGGCATGCTCTCGACGTCGGCGTCGTTCCGGAACACCGACTACCGCGCGCTGCTGCGCCAGTGGCTCGACGGGACGCCGGAGGAGTGGGGCTACCGCGAGGAGAACGCGATCGGCAAGGTCGGCGGCGCCGGCCTCCCGATGGGCTTCAACCGCACCCCGCACTACCGGGACGGCCTCCTGCTCCTCGGCGACGCGGGCGGCATGGTCAGCCCGTTCAACGGCGAGGGCATCTCGGCGGCGATGGAGTCCGCCCAGATCGCGGCGGAGGTCGTGGTGCAGGCCCTGGCCCGGCGGGAAGGCCCGTCACGCGAGCGCGCGCTGGAGGCGTACCCGCGCGCGGTCCGCGAGCTGATGGGCGGCTACTACCAGCTGGGGAACGTCTTCGCGAAGATCATCGGCAAGCCGAAGATCATGCACGCGTGCACCAAGTACGGGCTGCGCATCAACAAGATCCTCCCGCTGGTCTACAAGGGCCTGTCGGGCTGCTACGACGCCAAGGGCGGCGACGGCGTCGACCGCCTGATCTCGGCCCTCGCCAAGGCGGCCCCCTCCCCGCGCTAGCCCTCAATCTCCGGTCGAGGGCGGCACTTTCCCGTGAAAGTGCCGCCCTTGCTCGCGCGCGGACACTCGACCGGCGTAACAAGTTGGCCGTGCGGCCAGTGGGATAGGTCACAGGTCAGCGCCCTGTTTGTCCGGTCGTGGCGTGATCATGAAACGCCTTCGCGCAGGTCGCACGCGCGCCGTTGCCGCGCCGTGACAACGATGGCGCCGGAACTTAGGGCACCCTTATAACACGGGGGTCTAGGGACAAGAATGTGAGTCGCGTCCTACACTCCCCCCATGCTTTGTGAATCGCTTCACATCCACGACGAGTGGCTTGTGAACTATTTCACAAGCACGCCCGTGTACCGCCACGGGCCGTAAGGAGACCCTGACCCTCGGCGGTGTGACCCAGGTCCCTTAGGGTGCCGACGAGGCTGAGCGGTTCCCACCACAAGCAAAACCGCAGCGGCGCGGAAAGGATGGCGAAGACCCCGTGCTGATGTTGCCCGTGCTGACCCAAACGGACGCAGTGAACCTGGCGCAGCAGGCCCCGAGCCTGAAGCCCTACCTGCCCCTGGTCCTTCTGTTCGTGCTGGCGCTGGCGTTCGCCGTGCTGTCGGTGCTGCTGGGCCCGCTGGTCGGTCCCAGCCGCTACAACAAGGCCAAGCTCGAGGCCTACGAATGCGGCATCGAACCGTCCCCGCAGCCGCTCGTCGGCGGTGGCCGGATGCCGGTGGCTTACTACATCACCGCGATGCTGTTCATCCTGTTCGACATCGAGATGGTCTTCCTCTACCCGTTCGCCGTGCAGGCGGACGCGCTGGGCACGTTCGGCCTGGTGGAGATCCTGCTGTTCATCGCGACGGTCGGCTTCGCGTACGCCTACGTGTGGCGGCGCGGCGGCCTGGATTGGAACTAGACCCATGGGCCTCGAAGAGAAACTCCCCAACGGCATCCTGCTGGCCAGCCTCGAAGGCCTCGTCAACTGGGCGCGGAAGAACTCGATGTGGCCCGCCACCTTCGGGCTGGCCTGCTGCGCGATCGAGATGATGACGGTCGGCGGTTCCCGCTACGACATCGCCCGGTTCGGCATGGAGCGCTTCAGCGCGACGCCGCGCCAGGCCGACCTGATGATCGTCGCCGGCCGGGTCACCCAGAAGATGGCCCCGGTCCTGCGCCAGATCTACGACCAGATGGCCGAGCCCAAGTGGGTCCTCGCCATGGGCGTCTGCGCCTCCTCCGGCGGCATGTTCAACAACTACGCCGTGGTCCAGGGCGTCGACCACATCGTGCCGGTCGACATGTACCTGCCCGGCTGCCCGCCGCGGCCGGAGATGCTGCTGGACGCGATCCTCAAGCTGCACGCCAAGATCCAGGACGAGCCGATCAACGCCCGCCGGGCCGCGATCCGCGCCGCCAGCGGCGCCCGCACCGAGCTCGTCGCGTCGTCGATCAAGTACGCGAAGAAGTAGAGCGATGACTGAGACCCCAGAACCCGGCGGCGAGCAGTCCAGCGCCGATCGCCCCACCGAAGACGGCCTCGAGCCGCGCGGCACCCGGCCCGCCGAACCCGTCGTCACCGGCCGCGAACGCCAGGGCATGTTCGGCGTGCACGGCACCGGTGACACCTCGGGCTACGGCGGTGTCCGGCTCCCGGCCTACAACCCGGCGCCGGCCGAGCGTCCGTACGGCGGCTGGTTCGACCAGTTCGCCGACGAGTTCTACGCCGCCCTGTCGGACAACAAGATCCCGGCCGACGCGATCCTGCAGACCACGGTCGACCGCGGCGAGATCACCTTCTACGTCGCCCGCGAGCAGCTGCCCGCGATCGCGAAGGTCCTGCGCGACGACGGCGGCCTGCGCTTCGAGCTGCTCAGCTCGGTGTCCGGGGTGGACTACGGCGTCAACGTCCCGCAGCGGCTGCACTCGGTGTACCACTTCACGTCCCTGACCTACCGCCGCCGCATCCGGCTCGAGGTCAGCCTCGACATCGAGGACGCGCACGTGCCGTCGCTGGTCGGGATCTACCCGACCGCCGACTGGCAGGAGCGGGAAGCCTGGGACATGTTCGGCATCGTCTACGACGGCCACCCCGCGCTCACCCGCATCCTCATGCCGGACGACTGGGACGGCCACCCCCAGCGCAAGGACTACCCGCTCGGCGGGATCCCGGTCGAATACAAGGGCGCGGAGATCCCGCCGCCGGACCAGCGGAGGTCGTACTCGTGACGATTAACGAAGACACCACCGAAGTTCCCGAAGCCGACAGCCGCGACACCACTGAAGGCCGCGTCTACTCGGTCTCCGGCGGTGACTGGGACGACGTCGTCGCCGACGCGGCGCACGACGAGCGCATGGTCATCAACATGGGCCCGCAGCACCCGTCGACGCACGGGGTGCTCCGGCTCGTGCTGGAGATGGAGGGCGAGACCGTCACGCAGCTGCGGTCGGTCATCGGCTACCTCCACACCGGCATCGAGAAGAACTGCGAGTACCGGACCTGGACCCAGGGCGTCACGTTCGTGACGCGCATGGACTACCTGGCCCCGCTTTCGACGGAGATGGCGTACTGCCTCGGCGTCGAGAAGCTGCTGGGCATCCGGGCGCCGCGGCGCGCGGAGCTGCTGCGCGTGATGCTGCTGGAGATCAACCGCATCGGCTCGCACCTGGTCTACATCGCCACCGGCGGCATGGAGCTCGGCGCCACCACCGCGATGACGCTCGGCTTCCGCGAGCGCGAGATCGTGCTGCACCTGCTGGAGCACCTCACCGGCCTGCGGATGAACCACGCGTTCATCCGCCCCGGCGGCCTCGCGCAGGACATGCCCGAGGACTACCGCGAGAAGGTCACCGACTTCGTCCAGACGATGAAGGAACGCCTTCCGCTGTACGACAAGCTCTTCACCGGGCAGCCGATCTGGCGCAACCGGCTCAAGGGTGTCGGGTACCTGCCGGTCGACGCGTGCCTCGCGCTCGGCGTCACCGGCCCGGTGCTGCGGTCCGCGGGCCTGCCGTGGGACCTGCGCAAGACCGAGCCGTACTCCTGCTACGAGGAGTTCGACTTCGACGTCCCGGTCGACAACGGCGCCGACTGCTGGTCGCGCTACCTGATCCGGGTGCACGAGATGCACGAGAGCCTCAAGATCATCGAGCAGTGCCTGGAGAAGCTCGAGCCGGGCCCGGTCATGGTCGAGGACAAGAAGGTCGCCTGGCCGGCGCAGCTGTCCATCGGCAGCGACGGCATGGGCAACTCGCTCGAGCACGTCAAGAAGATCATGGGCCAGTCGATGGAGTCCCTGATCCACCACTTCAAGCTGGTCACCGAGGGCTTCAAGGTGCCGGCCGGGCAGGTGTACACCTCGGTCGAGTCGCCGCGCGGCGAGCTGAGCGCGCACCTGGTGTCCGACGGCGGCACCCGGCCGCTGCGGGTCCACGTGCGCGAACCGAGCTTCGTGAACCTGCAGTCGATGCCCGCAATGGCCGAAGGCGGCCTGGTCGCGGACGTGATCGCCGCCGTCGCCTCGATCGACCCCGTCATGGGGGGAGTGGACCGATGAGTTCTTCTACCGCAGTCCCGGAACCGGGACCGAACGCGGCGGACCGGACGCACGCGGCCGCCGGCGGTGACGTCGACGTGATCGCCATCGCGCCGGATCCCGCCGTGGCCGAAGGGATCCTGGCCGAGACGCCGCTCGAGGACATCTTCGACGCCGGTGTCGTCGACCGCGCGCAGGCGATCATCGCGCGCTACCCGGTGGCCCGCTCGGCGCTGCTGCCGATGCTGCACCTCGTGCAGTCGGTGCAGGGGTACGTCAGCCAGGAGGGCATCGCGTTCTGCGCGAACCAGCTCGAGCTGTCCGACGCCGAGGTCGGCGCGGTCGCGACGTTCTACACGATGTACAAGCGCCGCCCGTGCGGTGAGCACCTGGTGAGCGTCTGCACGAACACGCTGTGCGCGGCCATGGGCGGCGACGCGATCTACAAGAAGCTCCAGGCGCACCTCGGGTCCGAGTCGGAACCGCTGGGCCAGAACGAGACCGCGGGCACGCCGAACGAGCCGGGCTCGATCACCCTCGAGCACGCCGAGTGCCTCGCGGCCTGCGACCTCGCGCCGGTCATCCAGGTCAACTACGAGTTCTTCGACAACCAGACCGAGGACAAGGCCGTCGCGCTGGTCGACGCGCTGCAGGCCGGCAAGAAGCCGGCCCCGACGCGCGGTGCCCCGCTGACCAGCTTCAAGGGCGCCGAGCTGCAGCTCGCCGGGTTCTTCCCGGAGGACGAGCGCCAGTACCGCACGGACGTCGACGGCCCGTCGCAGGCCGTCGAAACCCTGCGGGGCGCGCAGATCGCGCAGGAGCGCGGCTGGGTCGCGCCCGTCGCGCAAGACGTCCCGCTCCCTGAAGTGGAGAAGAAGTAATGGCAGATCCCATTACGCCGGTCCTCACGAAGCGCTGGCTGTCGCCGAACTCCTGGCAGATCGGCACGTACGAGGCGCTGGAGGGCTACACGGCCGTCCGCAAGGCGCTCGCCGGCACGCCGGAGCAGCTCGTCCAGCTGGTCAAGGACTCGGGCCTGCGCGGCCGCGGCGGCGCGGGCTTCCCGGCCGGCATCAAGTGGTCGTTCATGCCGCCGAACTTCGACAAGCCGCACTACCTGGTGATCAACGCCGATGAGGGCGAGCCCGGGACGTGCAAGGACATCCCGCTGATGATGGCGGACCCGCACTCGCTCATCGAAGGCTGCATCATCGCCTCGTACGCGATGCGCTCCAACCACTGCTTCATCTACGTCCGGGGCGAGGCGCTGCACTGCATCCGCCGCCTCAACGCGGCCGTGCGCGAGGCCGAAGCCGCGGGCTACCTGGGCGAGAACATCCTCGGCTCCGGCTTCGACCTCAAGATCACCGTGCACGCCGGCGCCGGCGCGTACATCTGCGGTGAGGAGACGGCGCTGCTCGACTCGCTGGAGGGCCGTCGTGGCCAGCCGCGGCTCAAGCCGCCGTTCCCGGCCGCGGCGGGTCTCTACGCCGCGCCGACCACGGTCAACAACGTCGAGACCATCGCGAGCGCGCCGTTCATCGTCAACGGCGGGTCGAGCTGGTTCCGCGAGATGGGCCGCGAGAAGTCGCCCGGCCCGAAGATCTACTCGATCTCCGGCCACGTCGAGAAGCCCGGCCAGTACGAGTGCCCGCTCGGCACCACGCTGCGCGAGCTGCTCGACATGGCGGGTGGCATGAAGGACGGCGTCCCGCTCAAGTTCTGGACCCCGGGCGGCTCGTCCACCCCGATGTTCACCGCCGAGCACCTCGACGTTCCGCTGGACTTCGAAGGCGCGGCGGAAGCCGGGTCGATGCTGGGCACGACCGCCGTGCAGGTCTTCAACGAGACGGTGTCGGTGCCCTGGGCCGTGATGAAGTGGACGCAGTTCTACGAGCACGAGTCCTGCGGCAAGTGCACGCCGTGCCGCGAGGGCACCTACTGGCTCGCGCAGATCCTCGAGCGCATGGTCGAGGGCCACGGCACCGAAGAGGACATCGACACCCTCCTCGACGTCTGCGACAACATCCTCGGCCGGTCGTTCTGCGCCCTCGGTGACGGCGCGGTGTCGCCGATCCAGAGCGGCATCAAGTACTTCCGCGACGAATTCCTCGCGCTGTGCGAGAAGAACCGGCACGAACAGACCAAGCCCGAACTCGTGGGAGCGCAGGCATCATGACGATCGCCCCCGACAAGTCAGAGACCCAGGAGACGCCGGTCCCCGAAGGCCACGTGAAGCTGGTCATCGACGGCGAAGAGGTCATCGCCCCCAAGGGTGAGCTGCTGATCCGCACGGCCGAACGCCTCGGCACGGTCATCCCGCGGTTCTGCGACCACCCGCTCCTCGACCCGGCGGGCGCCTGCCGCCAGTGCCTGGTCGAGGTCGAGATGGGCGGCCGGCCGATGCCGAAGCCGCAGGCGTCCTGCACGATGACCGTCGCCGACGGCATGGTCGTCAAGACGCAGCTGACGTCGCCGGTCGCCGACAAGGCCCAGCAGGGTGTGATGGAGCTGCTGCTCATCAACCACCCGCTGGACTGCCCGATCTGCGACAAGGGCGGCGAATGCCCGCTGCAGAACCAGGCGCTGGCCCACGGCCGCACGGAGTCCCGGTTCGTGGACACCAAGCGGACGTTCCCGAAGCCGCTGCCGATCTCGTCGCAGGTGCTCCTGGACCGGGAACGCTGCGTGCTCTGCCAGCGCTGCACCCGGTTCTCCCGCGAGATCGCCGGCGATCCGTTCATCGAGCTCCTCGAACGCGGCGCCCACCAGCAGATCGGCACCGCGGAGACGGCGGACGTGCTGGACCTGGCTTCGCGCACGACGTCCGGCCAGCCGTTCCAGAGCTACTTCTCCGGCAACGTCATCCAGATCTGCCCGGTCGGTGCTCTGACGAGCGCCGCCTACCGGTTCCGCTCCCGCCCGTTCGACCTGGTGTCCGCGCCGAGCGTCTGCGAGCACTGCTCGTCCGGCTGCGCCGAGCGGACCGACTTCCGCCGCGGCAAGGTCCAGCGCAAGCTGGCCGGCGACGACCCCGAGGTCAACGAAGAGTGGATCTGCGACAAGGGCCGCTTCGCCTTCCGCTACACCGGCGCCGAGGACCGCATCCGGCGTCCGCTGGTCCGCAACCGCGAGACCGGTGAGCTGGAAGAGGCGTCCTGGACCGACGCGCTGCGCATCGCCGCCGCCGGTCTCACCGAGGCCCGCGGCAACGGCGGCGTCGGCGTCCTGCCCGGTGGCCGGCTGACCGTCGAGGACGCCTACGCGTACTCGAAGTTCGCCCGCGTCGCCCTGCAGACCAACGACGTCGACTTCCGCGCCCGCGCGCACTCGGCCGAGGAGCTCGCGTTCCTCACCTCGCACGTCGTGGGCGTGACGCCGGAGTCCGGTGTCACCTTCGGCGAGATCGAGCGGGCCCGTACGGTCCTGTGCGTGGCCTTCGACCCCGAGGACGAGGCGCCGATCGTGTTCCTGCGGCTGCGCAAGGCGGCCCGCAAAAACCGCACCCGGGTCGTCCACCTGGGACAGTGGACGACGTCGTCGGTGCGCAAGACCTCCGGTGAGCTGCTCGCCTGCGTCCCCGGCCAGGAGGCCGCGGCGATCGAGGGCATCAGCAAGCACGCGCCGGACCTCGACGAGGCGCTGAGCGGCGAGAACGCCGTTGTCCTCGTCGGCGAGCGCGCCGCTTCGGTGCCAGGCCTGTTCTCCGCGCTGCACGACCTGGTGGAGCGCACCGGCGTCCGGCTCGCGTGGATCCCGCGCCGCGCCGGTGACCGGGGCGCGCTGGAGGTCGGCTGCGTGCCGGGCCTGCTGCCGGGCGGCCGCCGCGTCGGTGACGACGCCGCCCGCGTCGCTGTCGAAAACGCCTGGGGCGTCCCGCTTCCGTCCGCTCCCGGCCGCGACGCGACCGAGATCCTCAAGGCCGCATCGGGCCGCGAGCTCGGCGGCCTGGTCGTCGGCGGGGTCGACCCGTACGACCTGCCGGACCCGGACCTCGCGCTGCGCGCGCTGGATGCCGCAGGGTTTGTGGTCAGCCTCGAGCTGCGGCACAGCGCGGTGACCGAGCGCGCGGACGTCGTGCTCCCGGTGGCCGCGTCGGACGAGAAGGCGGGCAGCTACCTCAACTGGGAGGGCCGCACCCGCCCGTTCGACATCACCATCGAGGGCACCGGCTCGCTGCCGGACTGCCGGGTGCTCGACACCCTCGCCGTCGAGATGGACACGGACCTGTTCACGCAGACGCCGGCCGCCGCACGCGGTGACTACGAGAAGCTCGGCCCGGCCTCGGCGCTGCGCTGGGGTCACGTCGAGGCCGCTGGCGTCGCGGTGACTTCCCAGGCCCCGGGTGCCGGCCAGGCGGTCCTGTCGACCTGGCGCCAGCTGATCGACAACGGGTCCCTGCAGGACGGCGAGCCGCACCTCAAGGGCACGCAGCGCAAGCCGGTCGCGCGGTTGTCCGCGAAGACCGCCGAGGGGCTGGGCGCGTCCGTCAAGGTGAGCACCGAACGCGGCGCGATCACGCTGCCGATCGAGGTCGCCGACCTGCCCGACGGCGTGGTGTGGCTGCCGGGCAACTCCGACGGCTCCGCCGTGGCCAAGACGCTCGGTGCCGGTCACGGCGCCGTGGTGAACCTCGCTGGGGGTGAACAGTGACACCGTTGCTGACCGAAGCGGCCGTGGGCAGTGTCCCGGACGCGGCGACGCGTGCGGCGCTGCTGGCGGACGACCCGTTCTGGATGATCCTGCTGAAGTCCGTGATCATCCTGCTGATCGGCCCGATCTTCACGATCCTGCTGATCGTCTGGGAGCGGAAGGCCGTCGGCCGGATGCAGAACCGGCCGGGCCCCAACCGCGTCGGCCCGAACGGCTACCTGCAGTCCCTGGCGGACGCGCTCAAGCTGCCGTTCAAGGAACAGATCATCCCGGACACCGCCGACCGCAAGGTGTACTTCCTCGCCCCGGTCATCTGCGTGGTGCCGCCGCTGATCGCGTTGTCGGCCATCCCGTTCGGCCCGGTCGTCTCGATCTTCGGCGAGCGGACCGTGCTCCAGCTGCTCGACCTGCCGGTCAGCCTGCTGGTCGTGCTCGCCTGCTCCTCGATCGGCGTCTACGGCATCGTGCTCGCCGGCTGGGCGTCCGGTTCGCCGTACCCGCTGCTCGGCGGCATGCGCTCGGCCGCCCAGGTGATCTCGTACGAGATCGCGATGGGCCTGTCGATCGTCGCGGTGATCCTGCAGGCCGGTTCGCTGGACCTGGCCGACATCGTCGGCTCCCAGCAGCACTGGTGGTTCCTCATCCTGCTGCCGAGCTTCGTGATCTACCTGATCTCGATGGTCGGCGAGACCAACCGCGCCCCGTTCGACCTCCCCGAGGCCGAGTCGGAGCTGGTCGGCGGCTTCCACACCGAGTACAGCTCGATGAAGTTCGCGATGTTCTTCCTCGCCGAGTACGTCAACATGGTGATCGTCTCGGCCTTCGCCACCACGCTGTTCCTCGGCGGCTGGATGGCCCCGTGGCCGCTGTCGCTGATCGGGAACAACGTGCTCAACACCGGCTGGTGGCCGGTGCTGTGGTTCTTCGTGAAGATGTTCGTCCTGCTGTTCGGGTTCATCTGGCTGCGCGGCACCCTGCCCCGCCTGCGCTACGACCAGTTCATGCGCCTGGGCTGGAAGGTCCTGGTCCCGCTGAACCTGGTGTGGATCGTCATGGTGACCTTCGCGAAGGTCATCCACTGGACACCGCTGTCGATCATCATCGCCGCGATCGCGATCGCCATCCTGATCATGCTGTTCTTCTACGTCCGCGCGTCGGGCCGTGAAGAGGAGAGCGAAGTCGTGCCGGTGACCGGTGGCGGGTTCCCGGTCCCGCCGCTGGACCTCAAGGTCCCCCAGACCACCCCGCGTCAGAAGGCTTTGGCCAAGGCCGAGGCGAAGGCGGCCCGGCGCAAGCCGGCAGCCGTCGGTACCGCACAGGAAGGAGCGCAAGATGGGGTTTCTTGATCCCGTCAAGGGCTTCGGCGTCACCTTCGGGATGATGTTCAAGAAGGTCGCCACCGAGGAGTACCCGGAGGCCGGCGCGCCGGCCGCCCCGCGCTACCACGGCCGGCACCAGCTGAACCGCCACCCGGACGGCCTCGAGAAGTGCGTCGGCTGCGAGCTGTGCGCCTGGGCGTGCCCGGCGGACGCGATCTTCGTCGAGGGCGGTGACAACACCGAGGAAGCCCGGTACTCCCCGGGCGAGCGGTACGGCGCCGACTACCAGATCAACTACCTGCGCTGCATCGGTTGCGGCCTCTGCATCGAGGCGTGCCCGACCCGGTCGCTGACGATGATCAACTTCTACGAGCTGGCCGACGACGACCGCCAGCGGCTGATCTACACGAAGGAAGACCTCCTCGCACCGCTCCTGTCCGGCATGGAGCAGCCGCCGCACCCGATGCGGCTCGGTGAGAACGAGCAGGACTACTACGTGAACGGCCCCGAGCTCGCGCGCGGGGAGGTCAAGCCGTGATCACCGCCCTCCTGGCCCAGGCGCCCACCGGCGCCGCCGCCGGCGTGACGACCGGCGAGGCCATCGCGTTCTGGATCCTCGGCCCGGTCTGCCTGCTCGGCGCGCTCGGCATGATCTTCTCCCGCAACGCCGTGCACTCGGCGCTGTGGCTGGTGCTGACCATGCTGAGCCTGGGCGCGCTGTACATGATCCAGTCGGCGCCGTTCCTGGGCTTCACGCAGATCATCGTCTACACCGGCGCGATCATGATGCTGTTCCTGTTCGTGCTGATGCTGGTCGGCCGCGAAAGCTCCGACTCGGTCGTCGAAGTGCTGCGCGGTCAGCGGCTCGCGGCGACCGTGCTGGGCATCGGCCTGGCCGCGCTGCTGGCCACCGGCATCTACCGGGCGCTGGACACCGTCACCCCGGCCGTCCCGCTGGACTCGGCGACGTCGGCCGGCGGCGGGCCCAAGGGCCTGGGCCGGCTGATCTTCACCGACTACCTGTTCCCGTTCGAGCTGACGTCGGCGCTGCTCATCACCGCCGCGGTCGGCGCGATGGTGCTGGCCTTCACCGACCGGCACGCCAAGGGCGGCAAGAAGACCCAGAAGGAACTGGTCGTCGAGCGCTTCCGCGGCGAGCACGACCGGCCCTCGCCGCTGCCCGGCCCGGGTGTCTTCGCCACCGCCAACTCCGTGTCGACCCCGGCGCTGCTGCCGGACGGCTCGGTCGCGCCGGAGTCGCTGTCGGCGATCATCGAGTCCACCTCGGCGATCGAGCTGGCGAAGGAACGCAAGCTCGTCGCGGACGACCGCCCGCACCCGGACGCGCACGCGCTGGTCGCTTCGGAAGGGGAGAAGGAATGACCCCGACGTACTACCTGCTGCTCTCGGCGCTGCTGTTCTCGATCGGCGCGGTCGGCGTCCTGGTGCGCCGCAATGCGATCGTCGTGTTCATGTGCATCGAGCTGATGCTGAACGCGGTGAACCTCTCGCTCGTGACGTTCGCCCGGATCAACGGCAGCCTCGACGGCCAGATCATGGCCTTCTTCGTGATGGTCGTCGCGGCCGCCGAGGTCGTGGTCGGGCTGGCGATCATCATGTCGATCTTCCGCACCCGGCGCTCGGCCTCGGTCGACGACACCAACCTGCTGAAGTACTAGGAGACACCGAGTGACCGCATCATCGTGGCTGCTGGTGGCCCTCCCTGCCTTCGGCGCGCTCGTCCTGCTGCTCATGGGCAAGCGCGCGAAGGCGTGGGGGCATCTGCTCGGCACCGCCACCGTCACCCTCGCCTTCGTCTACGGGCTGATCCTGTTCTTCTCGGCTGACGGCAAGGCCACGACGGACACCAAGCTCTACTCGTGGATCCCGGCCGGCGCGCTGCAGATCGACTTCGGGCTCCGGGTCGACGCCCTGTCGCTGACGTTCGTGCTGCTCATCACCGGCGTCGGCATGCTGATCCACTTCTACTCGATCGGCTACATGGAGCACGAGGACGGCCGGTACCGCTTCTTCGCGTACCTGAACCTCTTCGTCGCCTCGATGCTGATCCTGGTGCTGGGCAACAGCTTCGTGACGCTCTACATGGGCTGGGAGGGCGTGGGTCTCGCGTCCTACCTGCTCATCGGCTGGTACCAGGGCCGCCCGTCCGCCGCGACCGCGGCGAAGAAGGCGTTCCTGATGAACCGCGTCGGTGACGTCGGGCTCGCGCTGGCGATCTTCCTGATGTTCAAGTACGCCGGGTCCACCGGCTACGCGCAGGTCTTCGACGCGGTCGGCGCCGGCAAGTTCCCGCCGGCCGCGATCACCGCGATGGCGATCCTGCTCCTGCTGGGCGCCTGCGGTAAGTCCGGCCAGTTCCCGCTGCAGGCCTGGCTCCCGGACGCGATGGAGGGCCCGACCCCGGTCTCGGCCCTGATCCACGCGGCGACGATGGTCACCGCCGGCGTCTACCTGGTGGCCCGCTCGCACGACATCTTCAACGCCACGCCGGACGGCAGGCTGATCGTCACGCTGGTCGGGGCGTTCACGCTCCTGCTCGGGTGCATCATCGGCTGCGCGTACGACGACATCAAGAAGGTCCTCGCGTACTCGACGGTCAGCCAGATCGGCTACATGATGCTGGCGGTCGGCCTCGGCCCCGGCATCTACGCGCTGGGCATCATGCACCTGGTGGCGCACGGCTTCTTCAAGGCCGGGCTGTTCCTCGGGGCCGGTTCGGTCATGCACGGCATGAACGACGAGGTCGACATGCGCAAGTTCGGGGGTCTCCGCAAGAAGATGCCGATCACGTTCGTCACCTTCGGGCTCGGGTACCTCGCGCTGATCGGCTTCCCGCTCCTCACCGGCTACTACACCAAGGACGCCATCATCGAGGCGGCGTTCGGCCAGGAAGGCTGGCGTGGCTGGGTCTTCGGCATCGCGACGATCGTCGGCGCCGGGCTGACCGCGTTCTACATGACCCGCCTGATGATGATGACGTTCTTCGGCAAGGAGCGCTGGAAGGACATCAAGTCGACCGACGGCCGTGAGTTCCACCCGCACGAGTCGAAGCCGATCATGTGGATCCCGATGGCGATCCTCGCGGTCGGTTCGGTCGGCGCCGGTGCGTTCTTCGCGATCGGTGACCGGTTCGTCGACTGGCTGGCCCCGACGGTCGGCGAGTTCCACGAGGCCGAGCACACCCCGATCCCGGCGGCCATCGTGCCGATCCTGACCCTCGTGTTCGCCGCGCTCGGCGTGCTGATCGCGATCCTGATCTTCCGCCGGCCGGTCCCGGTCGAGCGTCCGGAGCGGGTCTCGTTCGTCACCCGCGCCGCCCGCAAGGACCTGTACGGCAACGCGCTCAACGAGACGCTGGTCGCCCGCCCGGGCACCTGGCTCTCGCGGGCGCTGGTGTTCGTCGACAACCGCGGCGTCGACGGCGCCGTCAACGGCCTCGCCGCCGGTCTCGGCGGCGGCTCCGGCCGGCTGAGGCGGCTGCAGACCGGGTTCGTCCGGTCCTACGCGCTGTCGATGCTCGGCGGCACGTTCCTGCTTCTGGCGGCTCTCCTGCTGGTGAGGTTCTCCTGATGACCTGGTTGCTGATCCTCATCCTGGTGCCGCTGCTCGGCTCCCTGGTGCTGGCGTTCCTCAAGGGGAACGACCGTGCCGCGGTGCTGGCCGCGCTCGCCTTCTCGATCCTCGAGTTCCTGCTGATCATCCCGTTCTGGCTCAGCTACTCGCCTTCGGGCGCGCGGCTGCAGATGACGTCGAGCTTCGACTGGATCCCGAGCTTCGGGGTGCACATCGCGTTCGGCACCGACGGCATCTCGCTGATCATGATCGCGGTGATCGCGCTGCTGGTGCCGATCGTCGTCGGCGGGCTCGGCACGATGGACAAGCTCCCGCCCGGCCGCAGCGCCGGCGGGTTCCTGTCGCTGATCCTGCTGCAGGAGGCGCTCACCATCGGCGTCTTCGCCGCGACGGACGTCTTCCTGTTCTACGTGCTGTTCGAGATCATGCTGATCCCGATGTACTTCCTCATCGGCGGTTACGGCGGCGCGAACCGGCAGTACGCGGCGGTGAAGTTCTTCCTCTACTCGTTCCTCGGCGGCCTGATCATGCTGGCCTCGGCGATCGGGGCGTACTCGCTGGCGGACAAGAAGCTCGGCCACGGCACGTTCGACTGGGCCACGCTCGTCACGGTCGTCCGGGACGCCCCGCTGAGCACGCAGATCTGGCTGTTCCTCGGCTTCTTCCTGGCGTTCGCGATCAAGGCGCCGCTCGTGCCGTTCCACACCTGGCTGCCGGACGCGGCGGGGGAGGCGCCGATCGGCGTCGCCGTCCTGCTGGTCGGTGTGCTGGACAAGGTCGGCACGTTCGGCTTCCTGCGCTACTGCCTGCCGATGTTCCCGGACGCGAGCAAGGCACTGGCGCCGCTGGTGCTGGTGCTCTCGGTGATCGGCGTGCTGTACGGCTCGATCCTCGCCGCGGGGCAGCGGGACATGAAGCGGTTCATCGCCTACGTCTCGATCGCCCACTTCGGCTTCATCTCGCTCGGCATCTTCGCGTTCAACGAGCAGGCGATGATCGGCTCGGCGACGTACATGCTCAACCACAGCCTCGCGACCGGCATGCTGATCGTGGTGATCGGCCTGGTCGTCGCGCGCGGCGGGTCGACGAAGATCTCCGACTACGGCGGCATGGCGAAGGTGACCCCGCTGCTCGCAGGCCTGTTCCTGCTGGCCGGGCTGTCGACGCTGTCGCTGCCGGGCACCAACTCGTTCGTCTCCGAGTTCCTGGTGCTCATCGGGTCCTATGTGGACCAGCCGGTGTACACGATCCTCGCGACGGTCGGCATGGTCCTGGCCGCGGCGTACGTCCTCTGGCTCTACCAGCGTGTGATGCAGGGCCCGCTTCGCGGTGACGCCCTGGTGCCGCCCGCCGGGAAGGGCGGAGCCACCCCGGCCACCGTGGAGTCGGGTGGCGCCGTGGCCACCGCGACCGTGACCGAGCCGGGAGCGACCAAGGTCATCCGCGACCTCAGCGGCCGCGAGATCGCACTTCTCGCGCCGCTGGTCGTGCTGATCATCGTCCTCGGCTTCTACCCGAAGCCGGTGCTCGACACAGTCACCCCGACGGTGCAGCAGACGCTGTCCGCGGTTCAGGGAGGCAAGTAACCCGTGCTCGACATCCTCCTGACCCAGGCGGCGGAGCCACCGATCACGACGCCGTCGGTCGACTACAACGCCGTGCTGCCGGTGCTGATCATCTTCGGCGCGGCCTGCCTCAGCGTGCTGGTGGAAGCGTTCGCCTCGAAGCGCTCGCGGTTCGGTGTGCAGGTTGGGCTGAGCCTGATCGCGATCCTCGCGGCCGGCGGCTGGCTGATCAAGTACGCGCTCAGCGACGCTCCCGCGGGCGGCGTGAAGACGTTCAGCGGCGCGATCTCGATCGACAAGCCGGCGCTGTTCCTCTGGGGCACGCTGCTCGCCCTGGCGGTCGGCGCGGTGCTGCTGATCTCGGACCGCGTCGTCGAGCCGGGCGGCGCGCTCGTCGCGCAGGCCGGCATCCGCCCGGGCACGGTCCAGGACCGCGCGCAGACGGCGACCGTCATGCAGACCGAGGTCTTCCCGCTGACGCTCTTCGCGCTCGGCGGCATGATGGCGTTCACCGCGTCGAACGACCTGCTCACCATGTTCATCGCGCTGGAAGTGCTGTCCCTGCCGCTGTACCTGATGTGCGGCCTGGCGCGGCGCCGGCGGTTGCTGTCGCAGGAGTCGGCGGTCAAGTACTTCCTGCTCGGTGCGTTCTCCTCGGCGTTCTTCCTCTACGGCCTCGCGCTGCTGTACGGCTACGCGAACTCCGTGAAGCTGGGCGACATCGCCGCCGCGGCGGCCGGTTCGGACCGCTCGGACACGCTGCTGTTCGCCGGCCTCGGCCTGCTGGTCGTCGGCCTGCTGTTCAAGGGCTCGGTCGGCCCGTTCCACACCTGGACCCCGGACGTCTACCAGGGCGCGCCGACTCCGGTGACGGCGTTCATGGCGGCGTGCACGAAGGTCGCCGCGTTCGGCGGGATCCTGCGGGTGCTGTCGGTGGCGTTCGGCTCCACGAGCTGGGAGTGGCGCGGCGTGCTCTGGGGCGTCGCGATCATCTCGATGCTGATCGGCGCGGTGCTGGGCCTGACCCAGACCGACGTCAAGCGCATGATCGCGTACTCGTCGATCGCCCACGCGGGCTTCCTGCTGATCGGCGCGATCTCGATCACCGAGAACGGCCTGTCGAGCACGCTGTTCTACCTGCTGTCGTACGGCTTCACGACGCTGGCGGCGTTCGGCGTGATCAGCCTGGTCCGCGACTCCTCGGGCGAGGCGACGCACCTCTCGGCGTGGGCGGGCCTGGCGAAACGGTCGCCACTGGTGGCCGCGGTGTTCACGTTCCTGTTGCTGGCCTTGGCGGGCATCCCGTTGACGTCGGGCTTCATCGGCAAGTTCGTGGTCTTCTCGGCGGCCCTGTCCGACGGAATGGCCCCGCTGGTGGTGATCGCCCTGGTGTTCAGCGCGGTGGCGGCGTTCTTCTACCTGCGCGTGATCGTGCTGATGTACTTCTCCGAGCCGGCCGCGGACGGCCCCACGGTCACGATCCCGGGCTTCGGCACGGGAACGGCGATCTTCCTGGGCACGGCCGTGACGCTGGTGCTGGGTCTGGTCCCGGCGTTCGCCCTGTCGTGGGCGGGTGCGGGCGGCTTCGCTTCCTGAGTTGTGTTTCGCGCTGAGGGCCGCCACCTGTTCCGGGTGGCGGCCCTTTCAGTTGTCCAGAAAGGCGGCGACCTTCCGTCCCAGCACCACGGGATCCCCAGGCATGACGGTGATGTGCTCGTCAGCGAGCCCGATGCCCACCCGACCGGCGTCGACGTCGAGGTAGCTGAGCGAGTCCCGCGCTTCTTGTCGTTGCCCGTCCACCTGCTTGGCGGCGTAGAACTGCCCCATCCCGTGGTGCTGTTGACTCACGAGGTCATCGAGTTTCTGCGCGTCTCGGCTGCGAGCCGGGGCGTCGTCGAAGACGTCGCCGGCGGGTTGTTCCCGGAAGTCCTGCTGCGGCAGGGAAAACGGCCTGATGTCCGCGGCCCGGTACGGCGGCAGGTTCGCGATGAGCGCGTCGACGGGATGGGTGTCGGGCGGAACCCCTTTGAGCCACACTCGCGAGCCCTGGCACACCGCGGTGACGGCAGTCCGACCTCGTGCGGCGACCAGAACACCGATCTGCTCGGTGAGATCGCGAGCGTAGGCGAAGAACTCCGTCGAGGGCCGGTCGAGGAGGTGAAGCACGTCATCGAATTCGGGCGTGAAGCCGTCCCCCTGGGTGAAGCAGTGTCCGCTGAGCTCCTCAAAAGCCGCCCGGCTGGTCTCTCGTGCGGCGGACGGCGGAACGTACCGCAGCCCCCCGGCAAAAACCGGGTGCGGTTCGCCGCAGCCGGCCTGGCGCAGGGCGGTGAGCAGGGTGTCGAGCGAGATGTCGGCCTTGAGCACCACTGGTGCGAGTCCTCCTACTTCGGCCGGTTCTCCCCGATGACGGGCGGCATGGGCTTCTCGACGAACCCGCCGAAAGTCTCGTCAGGATCGGGGTTCTTCAGGTAGGGAGCGGTCTTCTTCTCTTTGTCTTCGTCCTTGGCGCCCCGCCCACCGGCGGCGGTGCCCATGGGCATCCCGTTGGCCCCTCGGGCGCCGGCGGTGCCGCGTGAGCCTGGTTGCCCGGGGAGGCGTTCGTCGGGAAGGCGGGCACCTGAACCGTTTCCTGGTCCGCTTCCGTTTCCTGGGCCGCGCGGGGTGACAACGCCGGCGTTCGGCCCGCCGTACCGTCCGCCTGCGCTGTTTCCCGGCCCGGTTCCGGTGCTGGTCCCGGTCCCCGGCCCAAACCCTCCGGCGCCCGGCCCGAAGCCGCCGTACGGCTGGTTCCCGGAGCCGCCGCCGAGGTTGCTGACAAGCTGGCCGCTGGGCCCGAACTGATACCCACCCTGAGGAGCCGGGGGATTGACCGGCTGGGGCACGTAGTTATTGGCATGGGTGCTGTCGGAGGACCCGCTTCCGGGCGTCTGCGCCACAACCTGGTTGCTCGGCTGGTTGGTGGGCTCGACCTGGTTGCGTCCAGCCTGGACGTTCTGCTCCTGCCCAGAGGCCCGGTCCTGCGTGGAAACACCCGGCTGGCGCGGATTCCGCGCCCATTCACCGGTATCAGTGGCAAAAGTAGGAGGCGTGGTGGTCCTCCCGCGAGTGTCCTGCCCGCGGGTGTCCTGCCCAGGGGTGGTCATGGAAACAGGAGCCCCGGAGTCCACGATCTGCGCGTACTGAGCAGGCATCTGCCCGCCGTTGGAGGTACTGGCGGAGTGATAAGCGCCAAAGGCATCGATATTGGCCTGACTATCGGCCTGCCACCCGGCAACCTTGGTGTTGTAGGACGGACCAACCCCGGCAAGCAACTTGGTAATATCATCCGAAGTCATCACAGGCGGCTGAGGCGCAACGGGCTTCACGGAATTCTTGGCCGTCCCAAAGGCATCCATCTGAGCCCCAACAGCCGTCCGAGCCGTTTCAAGATGAACAGCATCATCAGCAGCGGCACGAACAAGCGGAACGGTGGCATCAGCAGCAGAATCCCCAGCGGCACCCTGCCACCCGGACATGGTCTTGGCCCGAAGCGCACTGATCCGCTGAGCCCGCTCAACCATCCGATTGGTGAGCTGGCCGGCCCCATCCTGCGCGGTAGCCAGTGAATCGATCCCACCGCCGCCGGTGACCTGCTCATAGATCTCTGCTGCTGTCAGTGGGCGTTCTTCGACCATCAATTCACTCCACGCAGGTTGCCGAGCACCTTCGCTGCTACGTCGTGGGCGGCCGTGCAGGGGTCTTTTTTGCCGATGTTCTCTTCCGACAGCGAGATAGCGATGTCCACCTGCTGAGTGTCGCTCGTCCCCAGCGCGAGCAGGCAGCGCCCTTTGGTGTTTCGGTCGTCGGCCGTGCCGAATGCGACAGTCGGATACCCGTCGATCGGGTCGAGAGGCGCGAAGAATCGGTAGGTGCTGTCCTTCGCCTGGTAGATCCCGGTCAGGCCCAGTTGGGTGGTCTTGAAGAAGGTCACTCCGACGCCGGCTTGCGAAACCGCGGGAACGTTCCAGTGGCACGTCGGACCAGCTTCGTCGTCGACGGCCGGATTGACCGTGACGTCCGGCCCCAGGAGCTCTTTGCTCTGCGCTTGGGTCAAGGAGTCACAAGGAGCTTGTTGGAAGCGGCTGACATCGATCGGGATGTCGACTTTCGGTACGCCCGGGCCGGGCACGCCGCTGTCCGATGATGGAGCGGTCGCTGACTTGCTATCGGATATGGAAGGTGATGCGGTGCCGTTCGTCTCGCTTGAGCAGGCCGTAGACAACAGCAAAGTCGCGCCGAACAGAACCAGCATTCGACGCCTCACAGGGTGCCTCCGGTGCGCTTGATCTCCGAGGTGTGAGTGTCCTCGGCCGTGGCGTACTTGCCGAGGGCGGTCTCGAACTTCTTCGCCATCGCCCGGCAGTATCTTTCTCGCTCGTCGAGGGTTTCCAGCAATGCTCGACCGGAGCCTCGTACCTGGTCGGCATTGCCCTCGCTCGCATACTCGATTCCCGGGCCGTTCGCCTGTGCCAGCAGTTCCGCGCGCTGTTGGTCGTCACGGAAGTCGTTGGCCAGGTCGTTCCAGTCCTTCATCAGTTCGCGAAGGGTCGCCTCGTCGTACGAGAACCCCGGCCCACCGCTACCCGAGCCCTCAACCCCATAAGACCCGGCCCGAGGTACCCCATTGGGCCCCGGCAGCTGCCAGTTCCCGCCAGGCTCGTAAACCGGCCCCTCACCCACGACCGCTCACCACAAACGTCGTCACGTCAGCTCTCCCCTAGCTTGCAGGGTGCTCCGGCCCGAGCACTCTGCGTATCCGACGGCTCGTAGCCTACCAAGGTTCCGCCAGAGAAGAATCCGCTGCTCACGAGGGCCGCGGCCGCTAGACCACGGCCCTCGACGAGAGCTAAGGCGTCGGTGAGCAGGAGGTGTGGCCCAGGATCACCTGGCCACTGATGCCCGACGCCGGGAGGAAGTTGATGCGCAGCATCGTCAGGCCGATGCTGCCGTCGCCCGGGAGGTTCTGGATGTTGAACACCGCGTTCGCCAGCACCGTGCCGTTCGACTTCTTGAGCGGGGCCACGTAGCCCACCGGCACCGGGCTCGGCGGGTTCGGGATGCCGCTCATGCCGCCGTACGTCCAGCCCGCGTTCGTCTGCGCGTGGGTGGCCGTGCAGGTCACCTTGAACGTCGACAGCTTGATCCGCGGGCCGCCCGCGCTCACCAAGGCCGACAGCTCGAAGTTCTTGCCCGTCGCCGTGGACGTGGTCGTCGTGGCGTCCGTCTTCGGGTCCGTCACCGCCGTTGTGCAGGACGACGTGCCGCCGCCGAACGTGATGCCCGTCTTCGACACCGACTGGGCCGTCGTGGTCTTCGGGCCGGCCACCGAGCACTTGCCCTGCGCCGGCACCGAGATCGTCGAGCCGGCCTTCGTGAAGTCGGCCGAACCGATCTGGGCCACACCCGGCTGCGGCGCGGCCTGAGCCGGCACGGCCACGGCGAGTCCGGCCACCAACAGCGTTCCGGCGAGCCCCGCTCGCCTCGCGATAGTGCGCATAGCGCTGTCCTCCTTGCTGACCGGGAGAGCTGTCGGGTTCGGCAGTTCTTCCACGCCGTGAATATCCGCCTGTCCGAGCCGCTCGTTGCGCCCGAAACCGCTGATCACCCCTTAGTGGATCATGAACCACCCGGTGGATAATCCCTTCGGTATCCGGATACGACTCAGTATGTTGACGTCCATGCCGACCTACCGTGTGCTCGTCCGGGGCAAGTTCGACCGGCCCGCGCAGGACATCCGCGAAAAGCTGCTCGACGGCCTGACCTCCGACGACGTCGCCGGCCAGCTCTTCAGCGCCGAAGGCACGCTCACCTACAGTCACCACCTCGGCGGCTTCAGCTTCCGCGTTCAGGTCGACGTCGCATCCGGTGACGACGCGACCCGGCGGGCACACGATCAGGCCGAGCTGATGGCCATGGAACTGCTGGAGGGCGAGGGGTACCCGTACCGCGATCTGGTGGTCAGCTCGACCTGCCTCGACGACGTCAGGATCAAGCGCCGCTGAGGTGTCATGTTCGTCACCGTTTCCGCAGGACAGCGGGTAAACGGTGACGCGGGGCAGCCACTACGCTCAGGGGAGAACCCGACCGGTGCACGAGTAGAGCGGAGCCGACGTGTCTGTGCCTTCCCCAGCCCCCGGGGCGGGATCCCTCCCCGCTGCGCCGGGTGGCGCCCTCGAGGACCTGCGCTCGTCGGTTGGCCTGCAGATCGCCGACGAGTCCCTGCTGCGCTCGATCGCCGCCGGGCTGGCCGACGTCGAGAAGCTGCTGCGCGAGGTCGTCCGCAGTGACGTCCAGGCCGTCAACGACGCCGCGTTGCACCTGGTGGAGGCGGGGGGCAAACGCTTCCGTCCGCTGTTCACCCTGCTGTCCGCGCAGTTCGGGCCGAAGCAGGATGACCACGTCGTGATCGCCGCCGCCGCGGTCGAGCTGGTGCACCTGGCCACGCTCTACCACGACGACGTGATGGACGAGGCGGACATGCGCCGCGGCGCCGAGAGCGTCAACGCGCGCTGGGACAACACCATCGCCATCCTGACCGGCGACTTCCTCTTCGCCCACGCTTCGCGGCTGGTCGCCGACCTCGGCACGGACGCGGCGCGGATCATCGCCGAGACCTTCGGCGAGCTGGTCACCGGGCAGATGCGCGAGACCGTCGGCCCCGGGCCGGGTGACGACGCCGTCGCGCACTACCTCACCGTGATCGCGCAGAAGACCGGCTCGCTGATCGCGACGTCGGGCCGGTTCGGCGGGATGATGTCCGGCGCCGCCGACGAGCACATCGAGGCGCTGCGCCGGTTCGGCGACATCATCGGCACCGCGTTCCAGATCTCCGACGACATCATCGACATCGCCTCGCCGTCCGACGAGCTCGGCAAGGCGCAGGGCACCGACCTGCGCGAAGGCGTCCGGACGTTGCCGATGCTGTACGCGCTGGCCGACCCCGGGACCGACCCCCGGCTGGTCGAGCTGCTGTCCGGGCCGATCGCCGACGACGACCTCGTCTCCGAAGCGCTGGAGCTGCTGCGCGCGAGTAGTGGACTCGAACGCGCGCGCGTCACCCTTTCCGACTACGCTCAGCGCGCGCGTGCCGAGCTCACCGCGCTGCCGGCGTCCCCCGCACGGGACGCCTGCGAGTCGGTTGCCGCTTACCTGGTCGCGCGCACGCACTGAACTAGGGGCAGGGATAGATGTCCATTTTCGGACAGGTTTGGCTGTGGAGCCTCGCGGCGTTCTTCGTCGGGGTACTGCTCACCTGGCTGGTGCTGGTGCTGCCACTGCGCAAGAGCGTCCGCAAGCTGGAGAGCGCGCTGGCGCAGGCCCACGCCGACGCCGCGCGCACCCCCGCGAACGCCGCCGGGCTGGCCGCACCGGGCACCGAGGTCTACACGCGACCCGCGCCGTCCTATGACGACGACGAGAGCCGGTACGAGCACAACCCGTACGAAGAGGCCCGGCCGCAGGAGACGTCGTACCCGGGGACGCTGGTCGCGTCGCCGGTGAGCCGTGACGACGTCCACGACGACATCGACCAGGACTTCGCCGAGCTGGACTCGCAGGTGCCGCCGCGGACCCCGCCGGTCAAGGACTACCGGCCGGAACCCGAGCCGGCGCCCGAGGACGCCTACCCGGCCTCGGCGACCCAGGTCATGGCGCCGGTCGCGGAGCCGGAGCAGGACGACCCGTACCGCGCGGCCGCGTCCGATTACCTGAGCCCGGAGGACGACGAGCACTTCGAGCCCGAGGCCGCCCCGGCGCTTTCGCAGCTGGAGCAGCAGCTCGATCCGGACACCGCCGGGTCGCTGTTCCAGCCGTCGGGCGCGGAGCCGCAGCCGCAGGACCCGGACTGGTTCGACCACCAGCAGGCCGAGCAGCGATCGGCGTTCGAAGAGCCGGTGGAGCGCACTCGCTACATCAGCACGCACCCGGGTTCGGTCCGCAAGGAAGAGCCCGAGGACGACGAGACGCCGCAGTACGCCTTCGCCGGCGACGAGGCGTCCGACGGTGAGCTGGACGTGCCGCCGGAGACCCCGGCCGAGGCGACGCAGGTGCTGCCGAAGCGCCAGCCGCGCGGCTTGGGGTCGGTGCGGGGCGGTTTCGACGCCCCGCAGCCGATCCAGCCGTCGATGCGCACGGTCGAGCGCCGCGACCCCGAGCTGTCCGGCGCGCACAGCGGCTCGCTGTTCGAGCCGTCGGTGCAGCCGAACCAGACGGCCGTCGGCGTCGCGCCGGAGCCGCCGCCGGCCCCGCCCGCGCGGGAGACGGCCGAGGATTCGGTCCCGCCCGGCCCGTTCGGCCCCGGTTCGGCCATGCCCCGCCCCGGCGGCGGCCGGCCCAGCGACGCCTTCGAGGTGAAGGCCAGCGTCACGGCTTTGCGGTACTGCACCGACGAATCCGAGCAGTTCCCGAAGATGGTGGCCGAGGTCTGGTTCCGCACCGCCGAAGACGCCGAGCGCGTCGGGTTCCGCCCGATCGTCTGAGCTTTCAGGCCGCTTGGAACAGCACCATCGCGGCCCCACCGGGGTCGGTGACGACGACCAGTGAGCCGACCGGCAGGTCCGTGCGTTCGCGCACGAGCTTTCCGCCCAGCTCCACCGCTTTCGCCGCCGCGGTGTCCACATCGGACACCGCGGCGTAGGGCAGCCACTGCGGCGCGCGCTCGTCGCCCGGTGCCAGTTCCGTGAAGCCGCCCCACGGTGCGCCGTCCTCGGTGAGCAGCGGGCCGCTCGCCCGCCAGCCCAGCAGTTCGGCGAAGAACCGCTTGCTGCCGTCCACATCGGACGTCCGGACGTCGAAGAACACGAACGGTGCGGCCATCCCGCACCACCTCCTCAGGTCGCTTGACCTAAAACTTAGGACAAGTGGCCCAATCAAGCAACACCAAAAAGGCCACCTCGTGCTGAGGTGGCCTCTCGGGTTACGCGACCGTCCAGGTGTCCTTGCCGCGCAGCAGACCCTGCAGGTCCGGCTTGCGGGCTGCGCGGGCCTCCTCGACCTGGGCGCGGGCGCCGTCGTCGTAGGTGGGGCGCTCGACCTGGCGCAGGATGCCCGTCGGGACGTGGTTCAGGTTCTGGTCGCCGAGGCGCGAGAGCGCGAACGCGTACGACGTGTCGGTGATCGACGGGTCGTGCACGACGAGGTTGTCCTCGCCGATGTCGGCGACCTTGGCGACGTCCAGGCCGCCCCAGTCGCTGCGCTTGACGCCGAACTCCTGGTTCGGGCCGAACCGGATCGGCGCACCCGCCTGCAGCGGGATCAGCCGGGTGGCGGCTTCGTCGGCGTCCTTGAGGACGTCGAACGCGCCGTCGTTGAAGATCGGGCAGTTCTGGTAGATCTCCACCAGCGCCGATCCCCGGTGCTGCGCCGCGGCCTGCAGGACCTCGGTCAGGCCCTTGCGGTCGGAGTCCATCGCCCGGCCCACGAAGGAGGCTTCGGCGCCGATGGCCAGCGACAGCGGGTTGAACGGCGTGTCCACCGAACCCATCGGCGACGACTTGGTGACCATGCCCGGCCCCGACGTCGGGGAGTACTGGCCCTTGGTCAGCCCGTAGATCCGGTTGTTGAACAGCAGGATCTTGATGTTCACGTTGCGGCGCAGCGCGTGGATCAGGTGGTTGCCGCCGATGGACAGCGCGTCGCCGTCACCGGTGACGACCCACACCGACAGGTCCGGCCGCGTGGTCGCCAGGCCGGTCGCGATCGCCGGCGCGCGGCCGTGGATCGAGTGCATGCCGTAGGTGTTGAGGTAGTACGGGAACCGCGACGAGCAGCCGATCCCGGAGACGAACACGATGTTCTCGCGCTTGAGCCCGAGCGTGGGCAAGAAGGACTGGACCGCGTTGAGCACGACGTAGTCGCCGCAGCCGGGGCACCAGCGGACCTCCTGGTCCGACTTGTAGTCCTTGGCCTTCTGCGGCTCGTCGGTGGTGGGCACAAGGTCCAAGCCACCGAGAGTGGGGAGCCCGATGTCGATTGCGGTCACTTCGCCGCCTCCGTAGTAATGCCGGTGATGATCTCCGAGAACACGTTCTGCAGCTCTTCGGCCTTGAACGCCATCCCGGCGACCTTGGTGTACGAGTGGACGTCCACCAGGTACTTCGCGCGCAGCAGCAGGGAAAGCTGACCGAGGTTCATCTCCGGCACCACGACCTTGTCGTAGGAGCGGAGCACGTCACCCAGGTTCGACGGCAGCGGGTTGAGGTGGCGCAGGTGGGCCTGGGCGATCGGCATGCCGAGCTTGCGCACCCGCCGGCACGCGGCGCCGATCGGGCCGAAGCTGGAGCCCCAGCCGAGCGCGAGCACCCGGGCCTTGCCGCCGGACGGGTCGTCGACCACGACGTCGGGGACGTCGATGCCGTCGATCTTCGCCTGCCGCAGCCGGACCATCTTGTCGTGGTTGTCCGGGTCGTAGGAGATGTGCCCGGTCCGGTCGGCCTTCTCCAGCCCGCCGATGCGGTGCTGCAGGCCGGGCGTGCCCGGGATCGCCCACGCGCGGGCGAGGGTCTCCGGGTCGCGGACGTAGGGCCAGAACTCGCCGGAGTCGTTGTCCGAGTTGGGTTCGGTCGCGAACTCGACACGCAGGTCGGGCAGCGTCGTGACGTCCGGGATCAGCCACGGCTCGGACCCGTTGGCGATCGCGCCGTCCGAGAGCAGCAGCACCGGCGTGCGGTACTTCAGCGCGATCCGGGTGGCCTCGAGGGCCGCGTCGAAGCAGTCCGCCGGCGACAGCGGCGCGACGATCGGCACCGGCGACTCGCCGTTGCGGCCGAACATCGCCTGCAGCAGGTCGGCCTGCTCGGTCTTGGTCGGCAGGCCGGTCGACGGGCCGCCGCGCTGGACGTCGATGACGACCAGCGGCAGCTCCATCATCACGCCGAGGCCGATGGTCTCCGACTTCAGCGCGACACCCGGACCCGAGGTCGAGGTGACGCCGAGGGCGCCGCCGTAGGACGCGCCGAGCGCGGCGCCGATGCCGGCGATCTCGTCCTCGGCCTGGAAGGTGAGGATGCCGAAGTTCTTGTGCTTGGACAGCTCGTGGAGGATGTCCGACGCCGGCGTGATCGGGTAGGTGCCGAGCAGGATCTGCAGCCCGGACTGCTGCCCGGCGGCGACGAGGCCGTAGGCGAGCGCGGTGTTGCCGGTGATCTGCCGGTAGGTGCCCTGGTTCAGCTTCGCCGGCGCGACCTGGAACGTCGTCGCGAACGACTCGGTCGTCTCGCCGTAGTTCCAGCCCGCGCGGAAGGCCAGGATGTTGGCCTCGGCGATGTCGGGCTTCTTCGCGAACTTCTCGCGCAGGAACCGCTCGGTGCCTTCGGTCGGCCGGTGGTACATCCACGACAGCAGGCCGAGGGCGAACATGTTCTTGCAGCGCTCGGCGTCCTTCTTGCCGAGGCCGGTGTCGGCGAGCGCGCCCTGGGTGAGGGTCGACATGGCGACCCGGTGCACCTGGAACGGGGTGAGCGTGTCGTCGTCCAGCGGGTCCGTGGCGTAGCCGACCTTGGTCAGGTTCCGCTTGATGAAGTCGTCGGTGTTGAGGATGATCGTGCCGCCGCGCGGCACGTCGCCGAGGTTCGCCTTGAGCGCGGCCGGGTTCATCGCCACCAGCACGTCCGGCCGGTCGCCGGGGGTGAGGATGTCGTAGTCGGCGAAGTGGACCTGGAACGAGGAGACGCCCGGGATCGTGCCCTGCGGGGCGCGGATCTCGGCGGGGAAGTTCGGCATGGTCGACAGGTCGTTGCCGAACGCGGCGGCTTCGGAGGTGAAGCGGTCGCCGGTCAGCTGCATGCCGTCACCCGAGTCGCCCGCGAACCGGATGACGACCCGGTCCAGCTTGGCGATCTCGGTGTGCCTGGTCGCGGCGAGCGAGCCGTGACCAGCGCCGTTGCCGTTCGCACTCGTGCTCATGGGTCAGGGATTCCCTCTCTCCCGACGATGCGGCCTTCGGTCGCTCTTGCCCGGTGTCGTGACATTCGGGGCACCAGGCCCTACCACGAGGTTAGCTCGCGCATGACCACGATGTTCCCAGTGTCCCGGCAGCCGGACGACCTCTCTGCTGCGCTAGTGGTTCTTCTGTGCTGGTCCGACAAATACCTGTAACCGATGGTAACGGGTATCTTCCGCCGGTCGCTGTGACGCGTGTCTCGCGCCTCGCGTCCATCTGCTGGGACTCACGGCCGCGCCCGGATCCGCGCCCGCATCGCCGCCAGCCGTTCGGCGAACTCCGGGGACGCCAGCGAGGCGAGCTGGGGCTCGATCTCGACGTCGACGGCGTCGGCGTGCGCGGCCAGCGACGCGGTCGCCCGGAGGCTGCGCTTGGTGGCGAGCAGGGCCGCGCGCGGCGCGGCGACCGCGGGGGCCGCCAGCTCGCGTGCCGCGGCGACGAGCTCGTCGTGCTCGCCCTCGACCACGCGCAGCGCCAGCCCGGCGTGCACCGCCGCCTCGGCGTCGAGCGGCCGGCCGAACAGCGTCATCGCGGCGGCCTGCTGCGGGCCGGCCAGCCGCTGCGTCATCCACGTCATCCCGCCGCCCGGGTGCAGGCCGAGCTCCAGGAACCGGGCGACGAACTTCGCGTGCGGCCCGGCCAGCCGGACGTCCGCCGCGAGAGCGAGGTTCAGCCCGGCGCCGACGGCCGCGCCGCCGACCGCCGCGATCGTCGGCAGGGCGCACCGCGCGACGGCGAGGAAGCCTTCGTAGATGGCGCGCAGGCCGGCCTCGTCGGCCGCGCCCAGCGCGGAGAGGTCGGCGCCGGCGCAGAAGGCCGGCGGGGTGCCGGTGACCACGACGGCGTGCACCGACTCGTCCCGCTCCGCGGCCGCGACGGCCGCCGCGAGCTGCGAGGACAGCTCGAGCGTGAGCGCGTTGCGGCTGCCGGGCGCGTCGACGGTCAGCAGGGCGACGCCGCCCGCGTGCTCGCTGACGATGCTGTCGGTCATGGGGGTAAGGGTGGCACGGGGCGGCGGAGGCCGTGCTCGGGTATGACTGGAGGTATGGGGGAACTGGTCGGAGCGCTGGTACGGGGGTTCATCGTGCTGGCGGGCAACGTCCTGACGATGATCGACACGGCCGAGTTCTTCGGCGCCCGCCGCCGCAAGGCGCGGCAGGAGGCGCTGGCCCGCGGCGAGCAGGTGAAGATCCCGTGCGTGCTGCGCGACCCGGACCTGACGGACGGCCGCGAGCAGCAGGGAAGGCTCCTCCTGGGCGACGGCCGCGTCCGCTGGCTGGCCCCGGGCCGCCCACCGGCGGCGTTCGAGCCGGGCGAGCTGACGATGCAGGCGGTGGACGAGCAGGCCATCACGTTCCACGCGGGCCGCACCGAGCTGCGCCTCCACCCGGACGAGGCCCCGGCGGTCCTCCGAGCCCTCGGCACCTGAAACCGTCGGTACCCGCCGCTACGCTGGAAAGCGGGGGGCGCCGCCACACGCTCGTTCACATTTCCGCCCTCGACCAGCGGGCGACGCTCGACCGGCGGCCGAGACCCCGCCCCGGCGAACGGCGGATTCCGGCGCCTCACTCCTCCGGCGTCGGCGGCCGTTCGAGCAGCCGGGAGAGCACGACCGTCGACACCGTCCGGTCCACGATCTCCAGCCCGCGCAGCCGCTCCAGCGCCGTCTCCAGGTGATGGATGTCGGCCGCGCGCAGGTGGACGATCGCGTCGGCCGCGCCCGACACCGTGTACGCCGCCACCACCTCCGGCAGCGGCTCCAGCCGCGCGCGGATCCGGGCCGGGGTGATGTTGCCCTGGCACGTGACCTCGACGAACGCCTCCGTGCCCCAGCCCAGCGCCTCCGGGTCGACGACCGCCGTGAAGCCGCGCAGGATGCCGGTTTCGAGCAGCCGGTCGACCCGCCGCTTGACCGCCGGCGCCGACAGCCCGACGACCTTGCCGATCTCCGCGTAGCTTGATCGCGCGTTCGCCACGAGACACGAAACGATTCGCTGGTCGATGGTGTTCACACGCAACATCTAGCACAGATATGCGCAGCGAACAGCGATTGATTGCGAGTTTGGGCAGCCTTACCCTGCAATCATGCAGGGATCACAGCCCTTGGCCGCTCGCGTACCGACCACCCGCCGATACCTGATGTGCCCGCCGCGCTTCTTCGCGGTGGACTACGTGATCAACCCCTGGATGGACCCGACCCAGCCGGTCAGCGCCGACGTCGCCGTCGCGCAGTGGACCGAGCTGCGCGACACCTACCGCCGCCTCGGCCACACCGTCGAGGAGATCGAGCCCCAGCCCGGCCTGCCGGACATGGTCTTCGCCGCGAACTCCGGCACGGTCGTCGACGGCCGCGTCCTCGGCTCGCGGTTCCGCGCACCGCAGCGCTCCGCCGAGGCCGAGCACTTCCGCCGCTGGTTCGTCGAGCACGGCTACCGCGACCTCACCATGCCGGAGAAGATCAACGAAGCCGAGGGCGACTTCGCCTGGACCGGCAGCCTGCTGCTGGCCGGCACCGGCTTCCGCACCGACCCGGCCGCGCACGCCGAAGCGCAGGAGGTGCTCGGCGTCCCGGTCGTCTCGCTCAACCTGGTCGACCCGCGCTACTACCACCTCGACACGGCGCTGTTCGTGCTCGCCGAGTCGACCGACACGACCCGCGCGCAGATCGTCTACTACCCCGAGGCGTTCTCCGCGGGCTCGCGCCGGGTGCTGGAGCGGCTGTTCCCGGACGCCGTGCTCGCGACCGCGGCCGACGCCGAGTGCTTCGGGCTCAACGGGGTGTCCGACGGCCGGAACGTCGTGCTTCCGGTCGAGGCGACACGACTGGGTGAACTGCTCGCCGCCCGGGGGTACGAGCCGGTCTACGTCGACATCTCTGAGCTGCGCAAAGCCGGCGGCGGACCGAAGTGCTGCACGATGGAAATCCGGAAAGGCTGATTGCCCGAAAAAGTGTGTAACTCACCCGTTTGCTTCCGCGATTAATCGAGGTAATAGCTCGACTACGCGCGGTGGCAGGGGGTGGAGCGGTGGCGGTGAACC
Source organism: Amycolatopsis sp. NPDC088138 (assembly GCF_044741685.1). Lineage (NCBI taxonomy): Bacteria > Bacillati > Actinomycetota > Actinomycetes > Pseudonocardiales > Pseudonocardiaceae > Amycolatopsis > Amycolatopsis sp. NPDC088138. Next base: position 685,963 of record NZ_JBIUTB010000003.1, on the reverse strand, counting down.
TCGCCATGCACGGGATCGGCCGGCCGGCTCGCCAGCTCGAGCCGGGGGAGAACGAGCGCTGGGTGACGGTCGAGCAGTTCGAGACCATCCTCGACGCGGTCCAGGACCGCGTCGACGTGCACCTCACCTTCGACGACGGCAACGAGTCCGACGTCGAGATCGCCCTGCCCCGGCTCGTCGAGCGCGGGCTGACGGCGGAGTTCTTCCCGCTCGCCGGCCGTCTCGGGCAGCGCGGGTACCTCGACCGCGACGCCCTGCGCGAGCTCGCCCGCGCCGGGATGGAGATCGGCTCGCACGGCTGGGAACCCCGCGACTGGCGCCGGCTCGACGACCGCCACGCGCGTCGAGAGCTGACGGAGGCGCCGAAGCTGCTCGGCGACCTGTGCGGCAAACCGGTGCGGCGGTATTCGCTGCCGTTCGGCGCGTACGACCGGCGGGTGCTGACGCGGCTCAAGCAGGCGGGCGCCACCCGCGTCTACACCAGCGACGGCGGCGAAACCAGCCGCGACGGCTGGCTGCAGGCACGCACGGAGCTGCGTCACGACCTCGACGACGCCTGGCTCGACGAGGTGCTCTCCGGTGGCCGCCGCAAGGGCTGGTGGCTGGGGCGGCTGTTCCGGCGGTCTGACGGTTAGTGGACTTCCCGATGGGCGGAACACGTCGCGAACGGTTTCCGCGCGACCGCGTCCGGTGAGCAGGGTTTTCGTCAAGTCCCGCCGGATGCTGGGAAATTCTCGTACCTCTGGGTCTTGAACCCGTCACAGTCCGGGTGCATCCTGTGTGCCTCGCCGCCGTAAGGAAAGTTTCCTAACTAAAGGGAGCACCAGGAATGCGGAAACTGATCCTGCTCGCGACCATGGCGCTGGCCGCGGCCGTGATGCCCTCGGCCCTCGCATCGGCAGCCCCGGCCCCCGCCGCAGCCCCGGCCTCCGTCGAGGCGGGGCCGACCGCGGCCCAGCTGCTGGCCAAGACCACCAGCTGCAACCAGATCTCCAACGGCAAGTACAAGACCGACGAGGACGTCTCGGCCAAGACGGTCGCCGTCTGCGACGCGAACGGTGCGGTCTTCTGGAAGGCCGACATGGACATCGACTGCGACGGCCAGCGCACGACGCAGTGCAACGAGGACACCGACTGCTGCTACCAGGACGACACGGCGTTCCACCAGTCCGACGGCAAGCCGCTCAGCGCCGCGAAGCTGCCCTACATCGTCGTGCCGAGCTCGAGCAGCATCTGGAAGTACTCCTCGTCGCAGCTGAAGGGCGGCGGCTCCTGCGCGGTGGTCTACAACGGCAAGATCGAGTACGCCGTCATCGGCGACACCGGCCCGACCCAGATCATCGGTGAAGCCTCCTACGCGACGGCGAAGGACCTCGGCATCAACCCCGACCCGTCCAACGGTGGCACCGACTCCGGTGTGACGTACATCTGCTTCAAGAACTCGACCGTCTCGCCGATCGAGAACCACACCAATGCGATCAGCAAGGGCGAAAGCCTCGCCACGACTTTCGTGAACAACAACTGACACTGGCGTGTCCGGGGCCGATCCGTTCAAGACACGGGTCGGCCCCGGCTGCTGTGCTGGACCCATGAGCGAACTGCTGAAGCTGGCCAACATCGGCCCGGCGATGGTCCGTGACCTCAGCCGGCTCGGCATCACCGAACCCGCCCAGCTGGCCGGGCGCGACCCCGTCGAGCTGTACGAACGTCTCTGCGCGACCGACGGGCACCGGCACGACCCGTGCGTGCTCGACACCTTCATGTCGGCCGTCGACCAGGCTGACGGGGCGCCGCCCCGGCCGTGGTGGACATACACCCCGGAACGGAAACGCCTTCTCGGGGAACGCTGACCGGAACCGCGCCGAACGCGTTGCCCGCCCACCTGCAAGATGCAATTCCCGGTCGAATCGAGACGCGATTCTTACCGGAAAACTGTTGCGCCTCACGGCCGTCTCACGCATTACCCCGTTCGCGGCCCTCGCGGTAACGATCCAGGGGGGCCCGCCGACCAACTCATGGGTCGCGTGGGAAAAGCGGAGGTTTTGGCGTGAAGATCAGTGTCTTCGGGCTCGGTTATGTCGGATGTGTCTCCGCGGCGTGCTTGGCGGGGCAGGGGCACCGGGTGGTCGGCGTGGACGTCAACCCGGTCAAGATCGACCTCATCACCCAGGGCAAGGCCCCGGTGGTCGAGGAGCGGATCGGCGAGCTGACCGCCGAAGTCGTGGCGAGCGGGGCGCTGAGAGCCACGACCGACGTCGCGGAAGCCGTCGCCGACAGCGAGATCTCGCTGGTCTGCGTGGGCACGCCGTCGGCGTCGAACGGCAGCCTCTCCACGGTCTACCTCGAGCGCGTCGCCGAGGAGATCGGCGAGGCGATCGCGAAGAAGGCCGAGCGGCACACCGTCGTCTTCCGCAGCACGATGCTGCCCGGTACCTGCCTGGACCTGCTGGTCCCCATCCTGGAGAAGGCGTCGGGCCGCACGGCCGGCGTCGACTTCGGCGTCGCGGTGAACCCCGAGTTCCTGCGCGAGGGCACCAGCGTCCGCGACTTCTTCGACCCGCCGAAGACCGTGATCGGCGAGATCGACGCCACCAGTGGTGACGCCGTCGCGGCGCTCTACGAGGGCCTGCCCGGCCCGGTCTTCCGGGTGCCGATCCCGGTCGCGGAGATGACGAAGTACGCCGACAACTCCTTCCACGGCCTGAAGATCGGGTTCGCGAACGAGCTCGGCTCGATCTGCCGCGCGCTCGGCCTCGACTCGCACCAGGTGATCGACGTCTTCCTCGCCGACACCAAGCTCAACATCAGCCCGGCCTACCTGAAGCCCGGGTTCGCGTTCGGCGGCTCGTGCCTGCCGAAGGACCTGCGCGGGCTGGTCTACGCCGCGCACCGCGCCGACGTGAAGGTGCCGATCCTGTCGCACGTGCTCAGCTCCAACGAGGAGCACCTGCAGCGGGCGTTCGACCTGGTCGCGCGCACCGGCAAGCGCAAGGTCGGGCTGTACGGGCTGTCGTTCAAGCCCGGCACCGACGACCTGCGCGAGTCGCCGCTGGTCGAGCTGGCCGAGAAGCTGCTCGGCAAGGGCTACGACCTCAAGATCTACGACGCGAACGTCAGCCTCTCGCGGCTGATGGGCGCGAACCGCGAGTACATCGAGGGCCGGCTCCCGCACCTCGGGCAACTGCTCGCCGGCTCCGTCCAGGAAGTCATGGACCACGCCGACGTCGTGATCGTCGGCTGCAAGGACCCGGACGTGCTGGCGGCCCTGCCGCACGGCGGCGACCGCGTGCTGATCGACCTCGTCCGCCTGCCCGACGCCGAGAAGCGTCGCCTTGAAGAGGGATACGCCGGCCTTGCCTGGTAAAGCGCTCATCCTCGTCGAAAACCTTTCGGTGCCGTTCGACCGGCGCGTCTGGCAGGAGTCCACGACCCTGCGTGACGCCGGGTGGGAGGTGCACGTGATCTGCCCGCAGGGCACGAAACGCGACACCGAGGCCGAAGCCGTCATCGACGGCGTCCACATCCACCGCTACCCGCTGAAGGCGGCGACCGGCGGCCCGGCCGGGTACCTGCAGGAGTACGGCAGCGCGCTGTGGCACACGCTGCGGCTGGCCCGGAAGATCGGCCCGGTCGACGTCGTGCACGCCTGCAACCCGCCGGACCTGCTGTACTTGGTGGCGAAGGTGCTCAAGCGCCAGGGCGCGAAGTTCATCTTCGACCAGCACGACCTCTGCCCCGAGCTGTACCTCTCGCGCTTCGACCGCGGGCAGGACCTCCTGTACCGCGGGGTCTGCGCGCTGGAGCGCGCCACCTACCGCGCCGCCGACGTCGTCATCTCGACGAACGAGAGCTACAAGCAGGTCGCCCGGATCCGCGGCGGCAAGCGGCCCGAGGACGTCTTCGTGGTGCGCAGCGCCCCGGTGGTCGAGCGGTTCCACGAGGTCCCCGTCGAGCCCGAGCTGAAGAAGGGCAAGCCGTACCTGCTGGCCTACCTCGGCGTGATGGGCCCGCAGGACGGCGTCGACTACGCCCTGCGCGCGCTCGCGAAGCTGCGCGACGAGGTCGGCCGCACCGACTGGCACGCCGTGTTCGTCGGCTCCGGTGACGCCTTCGACGACATGGTCGCCCTCTCGGCGAAGCTCGGGCTGGCCAACCAGGTCGAGTTCACCGGCCGGATCTCGGACGAGGACCTGGTCCGTTACCTGTCCACCGCCGACGTCTGCCTGTCGCCGGACCCGCTCAACCCGCTCAACGACGTCTCCACGATGAACAAGGTCATGGAGTACATGGCGATGAGCAAGCCGATCGTCTCGTTCGAGCTGCGGGAGGCGCGGGTCTCCGCCGGCGACGCCGCGGTGTACGCCCCGGCGAACGACGAAACGGAGTTCGCGGCCCTGGTCTCGCGCCTGCTCGACGACCCCGAGGAGCGGGTCAGGATGGGTAAGCTCGGCCAGGCCCGGGTCGCGGGCCCGCTGTCCTGGGAGAACTCGGCGAAGGCACTCATCGCCGCGTACGAGCACGCACTCGGTTCCTGATCGCTGTTCGGTCAAGAAGTCACCGGACGTGTAACCAATGATCCCGGCCGGACGACGGTTGGGGTAACCGGCCGATCCACTGAAGCCGTTCGGCGTACTCGCCCCAGGAATGGAGATCCCGCCGTTGACTGACGACACGGTGCGCCTGAGCCTCATCGGGCAGGTTCTCCGCCGGCGCTGGCGGCTGCTGGTGGCCCTCGCCGTGCTGGGCGCGGCGGTCGGCGCCGGCGCCTCGGTGCTCTTCTCGCCCGGATACCAGACCTCGTCCAGCGTGCTGCTGCAAGGACCGCGCCAGGCGGACGAGCTGCTCACCCAGGCCGAGGTCGCGACCAGCTCGGTCGTGCTCGACCGCGCCGCCGCGCAGCTGCAGTGGCACCCGAGTGGTGCCGACCTGAAGAAGCAGGTCACGGCGTCGGTGGCGAACGGCAACGTCGTCACGGTCACCGTCTCGGCGGACACCGCCGAGCACGCCCAGCAGCTCGCCGACCAGGTCGCGCAGCAGTTCGTCAAGTACTCCGGGCAGCTGGCCAGCAACTCGGCGGACGCCTCGGTGCAGCTGGCCCAGGAGCAGCGCGAGACGCTGCGCCAGCAGGTCCAGCTGACGACGCAGAAGATCAGCGACCTCGCCAAGACCGTCGGCGGGGACCTGACCGTCGAGAGCGTCCAGGTCCGCACGCAGCTCGAAGGCCTGCGGACGTCGCTGGAGCAGGCCATCAACGACCTCAACCAGGCCGACCTCGCGACCGGCATCGGCAACACCGTGGTGCTCGGTCCCTCCGAGCGCCCGACCGGCCCGGCCGCCCCGACGATGACGCAGCTGGCCGCCGGTGGCGCCGTGCTGTTCTTCCTGATCGGGGTCTTCGGGCACCTCTTCACCGCACGTGCCGACCGGCGGCTGCGGGGCGAGCCGGAGATCGCGTCCGCGCTCGGCTCGCCGATCCTCGCCGGCGTGGACGTCCCGACGCCGGAGGGCGACCGCCTCCCGGCGACCGGCCTGTACGGCAAGGTGCGGCGCCTGCTCGGCGGCGACCGGCCGTGGGTGCTCCCGCCGGTGGCGACCTCGGCCGACGACGTCAACCGCGGCATCCGGTACCGCCGGGTGCTCGCCCGGCTGGCCACCGGGCCCGCCGACATCCTGGTGCTGGTGGCCGACGACGACGAGACGGCCCGGCTGGCCGCGACGCAGCTGGCCGCACTGGCCGACGAGATGTCGCTGCCGCTGCGCGTCCAGGAAGTCACCCCCGGCCGCCCGACCGTCCCGGACGCCGGGGCGAGCTCCGGCGTGCTGGTCGTGCTCAGCACGGCCAGCCGGACCGCGTGGGAGCTCGTCGCGCTCGCCGAGGCCTGTTCGGAAGCCGGGCGGGAGATCATCGGCGCGGTCCTGACCCATCCCGTCCGGCCCCGTGAGCCGGTCGCCGAACCCGCGGCGGAAGCCCCAGAAAACACCACCGAGAAAGCCTTGGCAGGTTCGGCGTGACGACTACATCGGAAACCCCGGCCGCCCCGCTGGTCGACCTGGCGCGGGTGTTCGTCGCCATCCGCCGCCGCAAGCGGTTCTGGCTGGCCACGGCGCTGCTCGGGCTGATCGCGGGTGCGCTGGTCGCGATCCTGCTGCCGGCCCCGCCGACCGCCGTCGCCAAGGTGATCGTGGTCCACCAGGACGACTCGCCGACCGACAGCGGCACGCTGATGCGCACCGACGTCGCGGTGCTCTCGACCACCCAGATCGCCGAAGGCGCGCTGAAGAAGCTCAACAGCACCGAATCGCCCGAAGAGTTCATGAAGAACTACTCGGGCCTGCCGGTGACGAACAACGTCATGCAGATCACCGTCAAGGCCAAGACCAACGAAGAGGCTGTCGCGCAGGCGAAGGCGCTGGCCGACACCTTCATCGCCGATCACGTGCAGCGCAGCCAGGCCGCCGCGGCCGCGCAGTCGAAGGCCATCCTCGACCAGCGCAAGAACGCCCAGGACGAGCTGACGAAGGTCGACGCGCAGATCGCCGACGAGACCGGCAAGGGCCGCAACGCGAACGCGAGCACCCTCGAAGGCCTCTACGGCCGCCGCGCCGCGCTCGCGTCGCAGGTTTCGGACTTCGACTCCCGCGCGCAGCAGGCCGGCATCGGCAGCCCGCAGGTCGCCGCCGGTACCCAGATCGTCGACGCGCCCCGCGCGCTGCCGAAGGCGTTCCTCAAGACGACCGCGACCAACGCCGGCATCGGGTTCGCGCTGGGCCTGGCCCTCGGGATCGCGTTCGCCGCCATCGGCGCGGTCTCGCGTGACCGGCCGGTGCTGCGCCGCGAGATCTCGACGCACCTCGGCGCGTCCGTGATCGCCCAGCTGCCGTCGAAGCGCCGCGGCCCGGCCCGGCTGTGGCAGCGGTCCCGCGCGGTCTCGGAACGCCGGCGTGTCGCCACGACACTGGTCCGCGCGATCCAGAAGGACGTCACCGAGGTGTCGCTGCTGGAGCTCGGCGCGCCGAAGATCGCCGCCGCGCTCGCCCTCGACGTCGTGGAGCAGCTCGGCGAGGATGGCCGCGCGAGTGTCGTGGACGATCTGCCGGGCGAGGACGTCCGCAGGCTGGCGACCGAGACCGGCAGCGAGGTCACCGTGCTCGGCGCGGGCGACCCGGAGGCCGAAGACGGCGAACGCCGGGTCGGCGTCGGCACGGTGTCCCCGGGCACCGCGTGGACCGACCTGGAGCACCTCGGCGCCGAGACCGTGCTGGTCGTCAAGGCCGGGCACGCGAACACGCTGTGGCTGCACACGGTCGCGCGGCAGCTGGCCGACCAGCAGATCCCGATCCTCGGTGTGGTGCTGGTCGACCCGGACCCGCGCGACAAGTCCGACGGGACGCTGTGGGACGGCCTGCACACCGCCCTGCGCGGCCGCGCCGGGCTGACGCCCGTGGCGCCGCGCGTCGACGTCGAACGCGAAGACCGGATCGACGAGCTGGCGGCCCGGGTCGCCGAGCGCGTCGCGCTGGTGGATCCGCCGACGCGCATGTTCGCGCCGGTCCGGCCGATGGTCCCGTCGGTCGCCAAGCCGTTGCAGTCGAAGCCACTGCAGTCCAAGCCGCAGCAGGCCAAGCCGCAGCAGGGCCAGAAGCTCCCGGAACCCGGCACCGTCAGCGTCCCGCACGCGGACGCGCCGACGAAGAAGTTCGCTCCGGTCAAGCCGAAGCCGCGGCCGACGCCGTTCAAGCGCGACCACGGCGAGCCGACGCACCAAGGCGAACTGAACGCCGAGCTCGAGTCCGAAAAGAGCGCCGAGGTCTCCTGACCTCCGCGCGCCGCGACGAAGGGGAACCCACTCGAGATGTGCGGCATCGCAGGCACCTACCTCTGGCCGGACGGCGGACCGCTGACCGACCGGCTGACGAAGACGCTGGCCCACCGCGGGCCGGACGGTTCCGGCCGCTACGACCACGGCGTCGGCGGCGGCGAAGTCCACTTGGGACACCGGCGCCTCTCGATCGTCGACCTGACCGAGACCGGCGCCCAGCCGATGGTCCTCGACGGCCTCGCGCTGAGCTACAACGGCGAGCTGTACAACGCACCGGAACTGCGGACCGAGCTGGAGGCCGCCGGCGTGCGCTTCCGCGGCACGTCCGACACCGAGGTGCTGCTGCAGGCGTGGCGGCGCTGGGGCACCGACTGCCTGCCGAAGCTGCGCGGGATGTTCGCCTTCGCGCTGTTCGAGGAGGGCACCGGCGAGCTGTTCCTGGTCCGCGACCAGCTGGGCATCAAGCCGCTCTTCTTCGTGCGGCGAAACGGCGGTGTCGCCTTCGCGTCCGAGCTGAAGGCGCTGGCCGGTGAGCTGGGCGGGTCGCTGCAGATCGACAACGCGGCGCTGGTCGCGTCGCTGCTCTACTACTGGGTGCCGGACAGCCGCTGCGCCTACCAGGGCGCGGAGAAGCTGCAGCCGGGCACGTGGCTGCGCTGCCGGCCGGACGGCCAGGTCGACCGCGGGCGCTACTGGTCGCTGCGGGAGGTCGCCGAGGAGGGCGCGGCCTTCGAGGGCGAGGTCGACCTGCACGAGGTGATCTCCGAGTCGACCGCCAAGCACCTGATCTCGGACGTCCCGGTCGCGACGTTCCTCTCGGGCGGGCTGGACTCCAGCTACCTGACGGCGCTGGCCGCGCGGTCGCGGCCGGGGATCTCCGCCTACACCATCGGGTTCCGCGCCGAGGACGCCAAGTTCGAGGCCATGCCGGACGACCTCAAGTACGCCCGGATCGTGGCGCAGCAGTTCGGCGTCGACCTGCACGAGATCGAGATCGCGCCGCAGGTGCTCGACCTGCTGCCGAAGATGACCTACCACCTCGACGAGCCGATCGGCGACCCGGCGGCGATCAACTCGTTCCTGATCTGCTCGGCCGCGCGGGACGCCGGCGTCAAGGTGATGCTGTCCGGCATGGGCGCCGACGAGCTGTTCGCCGGCTACCGCAAGCACCTCGCGAACCTGATCGCCCTGCGTTACCACAAGGTGCCGGGCGCGGTCCGGCGTCCGGTGGAGTCCCTGGTCGACCGGCTGCCGGTCGCGTCGGCCAAGCGCGGCTACCGCTCGGTGCGCTTCGCGAAGCGGTTCCTCTCCTTCGCCGGCCTGCCCGAGGAGACGGCGTTCCGGCGCAGCTACACGATGTACGACCAGGCGGAGCTGCTCGGCCTGCTCAACCCGGATCTCGCGCCGACGGTCGACGACGTCCTCACCGAGCACGCCGACACCTACAACGACCAGGCGCTCGACGACTTCGTCAACCGCATGTGCCTGGCCGACTCCCGGCTGTTCCTGCCCGGCCTGAACCTGACCTACACCGACCGCTCGACGATGGCCGCGTCCACCGAGGTGCGGACGCCGTTCGTCGACGTCGAGGTCGTCCGGGCGGCGTTCAGGATCCCGGGGGACAAGAAGATCGTCGGCCGCGCCGGCAAGGTGGCGCTGAAGAACGCGGCGCTGAACATCCTGCCCAGCGAGATCGTGCACCGGCCGAAGGGCCTGTTCAGCGCGCCGCTGCGGGCGTGGATGAGCCGCGACCTGGCGCCGCTGGTGCGGGAAGTCGTGAACGAGGGCGTGCTCGTCGAGTCCGGCTTCCTGCAGCGCGAGGCGCTGCAGCGGATGGTCGCCGAGGACGCCGCCGGCCAGGAGGACCGCGGCAAGCACCTCTGGCACATCTTGACCCTTGAGTACTGGTACCGGAATGCGATGGCGGGAGCGAAGTGAAGCAGGTCGTTCAGAACTACAAGAGTGGTGAACTGGCACTGCTCGAGGTGCCGGAGCCGGCGTGCAAGGCCGGCGGCGTGCTCGTCCGCACGGTGTACTCCCTGATCTCGACCGGCACCGAGATGATGAAGGTGTCCGAAGCGAGCCTGTCGCTGGTGGGCAAGGCGAGAGCCCGGCCGGACCAGGTCGCGAAGGTCGTCCAGAGCGTGGCGACCAACGGCCTCTCGGCGACCTACCGCAAGGTGACGTCCAAACTGGACTCATACACGCCCCTCGGTTACTCGTTGTGCGGCATCGTCGAGCAGGTCGGCGACGGCATCACCGACGTCGCGGTCGGCGATCTCGTGGCCTGCGCGGGCAACGAGCACGCGCTGCACGCCGAACTGAACTGGGTGCCCAAGAACCTCTACTCGCGCGTCCCGGCCGGGGTCGACCCGCGGCACGCCGCGTTCGGCACCGTCGGCTCGATCGCGATGCAGGGTGTCCGCCGCGGCGAGCCGCAGATCGGCGACGTCGCCCTGGTGATCGGGCTCGGCCTGATCGGCCAGCTCGTGGTGCAGCTGCTCGTGTCGTCCGGCGTGCGCGTGTTCGGTGTCGACCCCGACCCGGACCGCTGCAAGCTCGCCGAGAGCCTGGGCGCGCTGGTGTGCAGCCACCCGGGTTCCGGCGTGGTCGACACCGCCGTCGACGAGCTGACGCACGGCGCGGGCGTCGACCAGACCTACCTCGCCGCCGGCGGCAACACGAACGACCCGGTGGAGCTGGCCGCGAAGCTGTCGCGCGACCGCGGCCGCGTGATCGACATCGGCAAGTGCAAGCTCGACCTGCCGTGGAACGCCTACTACGAGAAGGAACTGGACGTCCGGTTCTCCCGCTCGTACGGCCCCGGCCGCTACGACCCGTCGTACGAGCTCGAAGGCCGCGACTACCCGATCGGCCAGGTCCGCTGGACCGAGCGCCGCAACCTCGAGTGCGTCATCGACCTGATCGACCGCGACCGCCTCGACGTCGAGCCGCTGATCACGCACGTCTCGGACTTCTCCGAGGCCGTCGAGACGTACAAGGCGCTCAACGACGGCGAGCTGAAGGCCGTCGCGGTGCTGTTCCGCTACCCGGACGCGGTCGCGAAGACCGAGCCGGTCGTGACGTCCGCGCGGGTCGGGCTCGTCGAGCACAAGGCCGCGCCGCGCCCGGCCGGGCAGCCGGTGCGCCTCGGCTTCATCGGCGCCGGCAACTACGCGTCGTCGATGCTGCTGCCGCACCTCGCCGAGCGCGAGGACGTCCACCTCGAGCACGTCGCGACGACGTCGGCGCTGTCCGGTGCCAACGCCCGGCGCAAGTTCGGCTTCGCCGAAGCATCCACCGACATCGACAACGTGCTCGGCGACGACTCGATCGACGCCGTCTTCGTCGTCACCCGCCACAGCTCGCACGCCGAGCTGACCCGCCAGGCGCTGCTCGCGGGCAAGACGGTGTTCGTCGAGAAGCCGCTCGCCCTGTCGGAAGCCGAGCTGCAGAAGGTGCTCGACGCGATCGAGGAGTCCGGCAACGACCGGTTGCAGGTCGGCTTCAACCGCCGGTTCGCGCCGCTGCTGCACGAGGCCCGCGGCCAGTTCGGCCCGCGTGTCGGCCCGGCGACGGTCCGGTACCTGGTCAACGCCGGCCGCCTCGACCACGGCAGCTGGTACAACCAGACCGCCACCGAGGGCTCGCGCTTCGCCGGTGAAGGCGGGCACTTCATCGACACCGTGAGCTGGCTGCTCGACGCCGACCCGGTCTCGGTGTACGCGACCGGCGGCACGGACCTGCAGGTCACCCTCGGCTACGGAGACGGCTCCACGGCGGTCATCACCTACGCCGAGAGCGGTTCGTCGGGCTTCCCGAAGGAGACCCTCGACGTCACCGCCGACGGCAAGGTCCTGAAGTTCGACGACTACGTCCGCGCCTCGGTGTACTCCCGCAAGAAGTGGGCCAGTTCGCGGATCCCGAAGGGCCGCGACAAGGGCCAGGCCGCCGAGGTCGACGCTTTCCTCGAAGCCGTGCGCACCGGTGGCCCGATGCCGATCTCGGTCGCCTCCCTGGCCGCGACGACGCTGGCCACGCTCGCCGCGCAGACCAGCGTCGCGAACTCGGCGCCGGTCCGGATCGAGCTCCCGCGGAAGGCGGGTGCCCCGGCATGATGGGTCCCGGCTGGTACCTGCGCCGGCTGTCCCGGATGGGGCCGGCGGAGGTCGTCGGCCGCGCTCGGCACGCCGTCGTCCAGCGGCAGTGGCGCTCGGCGCTGCCGACGCCGCCCGAGTGGCCGTCACACCCACGGTTCACCGCCCAGCTGCCGGACGGCGTTCTCGGCAAGGTCTCCGGCGAGGCCGTCACGCGGCTGCTGGCCACGGCCGACAGCCTGATGGCCGGCCGTGCCGAGTACTTCGGTGTCCTCCGCGAGGACATGGCCGACCCGGACTGGGCGCTCGACCCGAAGACCGGCCGCCGCGCGCCGCTGGACGTCTACGCCTTCGACGTGCCGTACCGGTCGGAGGACACGGTCGGCGACATCAAGCAGATCTGGGAACCGTCGCGGCACCAGCACCTCACCGTGCTGGCCGCGGCGTACGCCCTGACCGGCACCGAGGCCTACGCCGAGCGCGTCGCCGCACATCTGCGGTCCTGGTGGGCGGCGAACCCGCCCCTGCAGGGTCCGCACTGGGTGAGCGGCATCGAGCTGGGCATCCGGCTGCTGTCGTGGGTCTGGGTTCGCCGGCTGCTCGACGGCTGGGCCGGCGTCACGGCGTTGTTCGAGGAGAACCCGGACTTCCACCTGCAGCTGTGGTACCACCAGAACTGGCTGGCGACCCTGCACAGCCACGGTTCGTCGGCGAACAACCACGTCATCGCCGAGGACGCCGGGCTGCTGGCCGCGGCCTGCGCGTTCGGCTGGTTCCCGGAGTCGCCGCGCTGGAGGGCCGAGGCGACCCGCTCGCTGGACGTCCAGCTGGGCCGCAACACCTTCGACTCCGGGCTCAACGCCGAACTCGCGTCCGAGTACCACGGCCTGGTGCTGGAGCTGGGGCTCGCGGCGGCGCTCGAAGCCGACGCGGCGGGTACCCCGGTGCCGGACTCCACCTGGGACGTCCTGCTCCGGATGACCGACGCCCTGGCGTCCATTGTGGACAACCGGTTCCGGCCGCCGCGGCAGGGCGACGCCGACGACGGCTTCGGCCTGATCGTCGACGGCTCCGAGACCAGCCGCTGGGGGTCGCTGCTGGCCACCGGGGAAGCCCTGTTCGGCCGCCTCGACTGGTGGCCGGTGCCGGGCGACGACGTCCGCACCCCGCTGCTCGCCGCCCTCGCGGCCCGGACGCCGCGTGTCACCGGCGTCCGCCCCGGCCGGCGCCCCGCCCACCTGCGGGACGCCGGGATGACGATCCTGCGGTCGGGCAAGGTCTGGGCACGCTGCGACGGTGGCCCGCACGGTTTCCTGTCGATCGCCGCGCACGCCCACGCCGACGCCCTGTCGGTGGAGGTCCGCCACGACGGTGTCGACGTCCTCGCCGACCCGGGCACCTTCTGCTACCACGGCGAGCCGCAGTGGCGGTCGTACTTCCGGTCCACGCTCGGCCACAACACCCTCGAGCTGGGCAGAAGCGACCAGTCCGTGTCCGGCGGCCCGTTCCTCTGGACCCGGCACGCGGTGACGAAGGTGCTCGGCGTGCACACCCCGGACGACGGCGCGTCCCGCTGGTCGGCGGCCCACGACGGCTACGCGCCGGCCGTGCACCGCCGCACGGTGGAGCTCGACGGCGCCGTGCTGAAGATCGTCGACGAGGTGCTCGGCGACACCGGCCCGGCCGCGCGGCTGGCGTTCCACCTGGGCCCGGCCGTCACCGCCACGCTCGAGGGCAACGTCGCGCACCTGCGCTGGGCGGGCGACGGCCGTACCTTGGCCCCGGTGCACACCGCGGAGCTGGAACTGCCGCCCGAGCTGTCGTGGACGGCCCACCGGGGTGAGCTCGACCCGCCGCTCGGCTGGTACTCGGCGGGCTTCGGCCGCAAGGAACCCTCGACCACCCTGGTCGGCTCCGGCACCCCCGGACACCTGACCACCCTGCTCCGCTTCAGTTAGGACCCGCCCGTGACAGCCCGCCGTTCCCGACTCAGCCGTGCCGCTCCGCTGCTCGGCGTGCTGCTCACGCTCGCGGCGTGTTCCAGCAGCCCCGACACCGGCGGTCCGGCCCAGGCGACGTCGGCACCCAGCGGGTCGGTCGCGGCGGTCTGCGACAAGGAGCCGGCCGGCCCGACGGCGGCGCCGGCGGGTGCGGTGGTCGTCGACCCGGCGGTCCCGAACGACCTCGCCGTGAAGACCCGCGCGGCCGGCCCGGGCACGACGTTCTGGCTCAAGCCGGGCAAGCACGTCCTCGGCGACGACAAGTACGACCAGGTCTCCCCGAAGGACAACGACGTCTACGTCGGCGCGCCCGGCGCGATCCTCGACGGCCGGAAGATCAACCAGTACGCGTTCACCGGGCACGGGAACAACGTCAAGCTCACCTACCTGACCGTGCAAGGCTTCGCGGCGCCCCGCGACGAAGGCGTCGTCAACCACGACTCGGGCGACGGCTGGCTGATCGAGCACTCCACGATCCAGGACAACGACGGAGCCGGGCTGATGGCGGGCGCGCGCCAGCAGGTGCGCGGCAACTGCCTGCGCCGCAACGGCCAGTACGGGATCAACGCCTTCTCCGGCAGCACCCCGATCACCGCGCTGGTCGTCGAAGGCAACGAGATCGCCGGCAACAACACGGGCGACTGGGAAACGAAGATCGACGGCTGCGGCTGCACCGGCGGCGTCAAGTTCTGGGACGTCAACGGCGCCGACGTGCGCGGCAACTGGGTGCACGACAACCACGGCACCGGGCTGTGGGCCGACACCAACAACAACGACTTCCTCATCGAGGGCAACCTCATCGAGAACAACGACAGCGCCGCGATCATCTACGAGATCAGCTACAACGCGATCATCCGCGACAACACGATCCGGAAGAACAACTGGGTCGACGGCCACAAGTACGCCGACAAGGGTGACAACTTCCCGACGCCGGCGATCTACATCTCCGAGTCCGGCGGCGAGCCGCGGATCAAGGCGCGCACCGCGAAGATCGAGATCTCCCGCAACTACCTGGAGAACAACTGGTCCGGGATCACCCTGTGGGAGAACGCCGACCGGTACTGCAACAGCCCGGCCAACACCTCCTCCGGCGACTGCACCCGGCTGGTGCCCGACGTGAAGACGTGCGCGGCCCCGGCCATCACCACCGAGCCGCTGCTGAGCGACTGCCGCTGGAAGACCCAGCACGTCGACATCCACGACAACAAGTTCGTGCTGGACCCGGCCGTGGTCGGCTGCCAGGCCTCGTGCGGCCGGATGGCCCTGCTGTCGAACTTCGGCACCTACCCGGACTGGTCGCCCTACAAGGGTGACGTGGTCCAGGAGGCGATCACGTACAAGCAGGACAACCGCTGGCACGACAACAGCTACGCCGGGCCGTGGACGTTCATCCCCTACACCACCGACCGCGTCGTCGAGATCGGCGAGTGGGAAGGTTCGCCGTACTCGCAGGACACCGGAAGCACGTTCACCGCGCAGGGCGGGGGCTGACATGGCGACGCACACCGGAGTGGCGGCGGGGATCCGCGGCGAGGCCGTGACGGAGCCCGGATCGGCGACGCCGAAGTGGGCGGCGGTGGCGTGGGCCCTGCTGATCATCAACACGCTCGGCTCGACCGGCGCGAAGACGGTCATCCCGCTGCCGCGCTCGGTCAGCCAGCTGGTCACGATGGGCTCGCTGATGACGGCCTTCGTGATCGCGCTGGCGCTGAACAAGCACCTGCGGATCCGGCCGAGCGCGTACCTGCTGCTGCTGACGTTGCTGCTGCTGTCCAGCATCCTGGCCAGCGCCGACCTGGAGGAGGGCGCGGGCGCGCTCTTCCGGTGCTTCCGGCTGACCGTGTTCGTGTCGACGCTCTGGCTGCTGACCCGCTGGTGGGACGGCGGGTTCGCGTTGGTCCGCTCCCATATCCGGACGTACGGGGTCGTGCTGGCGTCGGTCGCGATCGGCCTGGTCGTCTCGCCGGGCAACGCGATGCCGGAGGAGTACGGCGGCCGGCTTTCGGGCGCGATCTGGCCGCTCACCCCGCCGCAGATCGGCCAGTATGCCGCGGTCATCGCGGGTCTCACGCTCCTTCTCTGGTTCGGCCGCCGCACGACGTGGCGCAGCGCGTTGGTCATCGTGGTGCCGGTGCTCGGGTTGCTGCTGCTCACGCACACCCGCACGGCGACGCTCGGCCTGATCGCCGGGCTCCTGGTGGCGTTCCTGTCGATGGCGCTGACCAGCGCCCGCGCCCGCAAGGTGTTCGCCTGGACGGCGGGCATCGGCGGGGTCGGCGGCATCGTGCTGGCCGGGGCGTTGCAGGCGTGGTTCCTCCGCGGCCAGAGCGCGGACAACTTCTCCAGCCTGACCGGCCGCGCGAAGGTGTGGGACGCGCTGCTCGAGGCCCCGCGGTCGACGTCGGAGTACATCTTCGGCGTCGGCCTCACGGACAAGTCCTACGACGGCCTCCCCATCGACAACAGCTGGCTCGCGATCTACCACGAGCAGGGGTTCGTCGGGATCGCTCTGGTTGCTGCGTTTCTCCTCACGTTGGTCGTGGTCGCGGTGCTGCGCCCACCGTCACTGGCTCGCGCGTGCGCGATCTTCTTGATCACCTACTGCATTTCGGCCTCCTACACCGAAGCCGGTCTCGGCGACGCGTCGCCGTACCTGCTGCACCTGGCGCTGGCGGCGTCGCTGCTGGTGCGGGGAACGCCGCAGACCGACGAAGAAGCATTCATCCCGTCGAAGGGGGCAAGCGTGCGAGGTGCAGGCGCGTGAAGGTGCTCGTGGTCCACAACCGATACCGGTCCGAGCAGCCGAGCGGCGAGAACAACGTCGTCGACGCCGAGGTGTCCCTGCTCGCCGAGGGCGGGCACAAGGTGTCGTTGTTCGAGCGCCGCAGCGACGACATCGCGCAGATGCCGTTGCCCCGCAAGGCGGCCGTCCCGCTGATGGTCCCGTGGAACCCGGCGGTCCGGAAGGAGCTCGCGGCCCGGCTGCGAGCCTCGCGCCCGGACGTCGTGCACATCCACAACACGTTCCCGCTGCTGTCGCCGTCGGTGGTCGCGGCCTGCGCGGACGCAGGCGTGCCCGCGGTCGCGACGCTGCACAACTACACGATGGTCTGCCCGCCGGGCACCCTGCACCGCGACGGCCACATCTGCACCGAATGCGTCGGCGGCTCACCGCTGCCCGCGGTGAAGCACGGCTGCTACCGCGGCTCGAGCGCCGCGACGCTGCCGATGGCGGCCGGCATGATCGCGAACCGCCGCCGGTGGTGGACGGGCGTCTCCCGGTTCTTCTGCATTTCGGCAGCCCAACGTGACCTCCTGGTGTCGGCCGGCATGCCCGGCGAGCGGATGGCGGTGAAGCACAACTTCGTCACCGACCCCGGCGTCCGCCGCACCGGCGACGGGACGCACGTGCTCTTCCTCGGCCGCATCACCGAGGAGAAGGGGGTCGGGCTCCTCATGCGGGCCTGGGACCGGCTCGGCGGCGCCCTGGGCGTGCCGCTGGTCATCGCGGGTACCGGCCCGATGCAGGACGAGGTCGCCGGCTGGGCGAACGGCCGCTCCGACGTCTCGTACGTGGGCCTGCAGAACAAGGCGGAGTGCCGCGCGTTGACGGCCGACGCCGTGGCGGTGGTGGCCCCCTCGACGTGGCTTGAGGCGTTCGGCCTCGTGGTCGTCGAGGCGATGGCCGCCGGGGTGCCGACGGTCGCGGCGGCCCACGGCGCGTTCCCCGAACTGGTCGAGGACGGCGTGACCGGCGTCCTGCACCAGCCGAACGACGCGGCCTCCCTCGCGGACCGGCTGCGCGAGGTGGTCGGCGACCGGAACCGGGAGATGGGCGACGCGGCCCGCGTCCGGTACGAGAAGGACTTCACCCCGGAGGTCGGGCTGGACCGGCTGATCTCCGGGTACCAGGCGGCGATCGAGGCGCACGGGTGAGGGAGCTCGTCCGGACCGCGCCCGTGGCCCTGCCGGCCACGTTGCGCACCCCGCTGGCGATGACGGGCGCGCTCGCGACGGCGGTGCTCGTCGCGCTCGGCATCCTCCACTTCCACGATTCCGGCCTGACCGGGATCGACGCGGCCGTGCTGCCGTCGGTCGACGGCGTCCGGCCGCCGTGGCGGTACGTGGCGCTGGTCTTCGACTTCGGCGGCGAGCCGGTCGGGTCGACGATCCTGGTGGCGCTGATCGCCCTGGCCGGGTTCCTGGCCCACCGGGTCCGGATCGCGGTGCTGACCGTGGTCGGTGTCCTGGCCACGGTCGCGGTGACGACGGTGCTCAAGCCGATCGTCGGCCGTACGATCCACGGCGAGTTCCTGTCCTACCCGAGCGGTCACACGGCCCTCGCGACGGCGCTCGCGCTCGTCATCGGCCTGCTGGTGGCCGACCGCCTGCACCTGGGCCGCGCGGCGGCGGTGACGCTGCTGCTCGTCTTGGCCGTGGTCGCCGGGCTCGCGATGGGCTGGGCCGAGGTGGCCCTGGGTGCGCATTACCCGACCGACGCGATCGGCGGTTTCTGCGCCGCGCTGGCGGTGGTCCCGGCGGCGGCCTGGGTCGTCGACCGCGTCGCGGAGCGTCTCTGACGAGAGCCCGGGCGTCCGGCTGGTCGGTTCCACGGGGGTGTCGGTCTTCGCTCGGACTGTTCGTCGGTGGGGTGACCGACTCGTGAAGGAGACCCCGATGATCCAGGACCTGATCGCCGCGGAACGCCGTGACCTGGCGGGAGTGCTCGACACCCTGTCCCCGGCCGCATGGGCGACGCCGACGTTGTGCGCGGGCTGGCGCGTGCCGGAGGTGGTCGCCCACATGACGATGCCGTTCCGGATGTCGGCCGGCCGGTTCGCCCGCGAGCTGCTGAAGTCCGCCGGGCGCTTCGACCACATGGCGAATCGTGTTGCCCGCCGCGAGGCGGCCGGACTGTCGCGTGAGGCGCTCATCGCCTCGCTGCGCGACAACGCCGAACACCCCTGGCGGCCGCCGGGCGGGGGAGCGGAGGGTGCGCTGAGCCACGACGTGATCCACGGCCTCGACATCACGACCGCTTTGAGTCTCGACCGGCACGTGCCCCTGGACCGCCTCGAACTGATCCTGAACAGCCTCAAGCCGAAACAGGTAAAGTACTTCGGCACCGACCTGACGGGCGTCTGCCTGCGCGCCGACGACCTCGACTGGTCGTACGGCACCGGCACGCCGCTCACCGGCGCGGCCCAGGATCTCTTGCTGGTGCTCTGCAACCGGCAGCTGCCCTCCGGGCGGCTGCGGGGAGAGCCGAGTTCTCGGTTCACCACGGTCTGAGCTCTCTTCGCAGCTGCTCCATTGTGGACAGCCTGGCCGCGCCGAACCGCAGCGCCTGCAGTCCCGCGGCGCGCGCGGCCATGACGTTCTCCGCGCGGTCGTCGATCAGGAGGATGCGGTCCGGCACCACGTCGAGCCGCCGGCACAGGCCGGTGAACGCTTCGGGATCGGGTTTGCGCACGCGGACATCGCCGCTGACGAACCAGTCGGTGATGTACTCGGCGAGGCCGAAACGTTCTCGCAGCAGCTTGGACCATTCGCTGACGTCGTTGCTGAGACAGGCGAGCCGCACGCCGGTGGTGTCGAGCTCGGCGAGCACCGTGACGACGCCGTCGGTGAGACGGTGGCCGCGGCAGTACTCGTCGTCCGGCGCGCCGGGTACGCCCGCCGCCGCCCAGAAGTCCGCGGAGGACATCTTGCCGAGGCTGCACGCGTGGTGGAGGTCGTCGATGTCGCGGCGTTCGAGCACGCATCCCTTGCCGCGCAGGAAAGGGACGAGCAGCTCGCCGACGTCGTCGGCGCACGAGTAGAGGACGCCCATGGCGTCGAACACCACGACGTCGATCGCGTCACGGCGGAGGGGTTCGGAGACGGGGCTCGGGGTGGCCATGTCTCCGACGGTACCGAACACCCGTGCGAACGCCATCGCTGAAACGGGTGATCTGTCGGTGTCCGGAATTTACCGGTCGCGACTTTTCCCTTGTGCGCCAAGGGAAAGCGTCACTGCTGGCGAGACTGCCGGAGAAAAGTGTCGGACCCCGCTGTCACAGTCCTGATCAGCAACCGGCGGACCCACCGTCGAACGAAGAACACGCGTCCTGCGAGTACGGGTCCGCCCGCCAGCCCGCAGGATCGACCGTCTTGGAGGTGTCATGCGCGACGAAGGTCCACGGCCCCGCGTAGGAGTTGTCGTGCCACCGGTTGTCCTGGTGGAACGTGATCGCTTCCTGGACCACGGTTCCCTTGTAGGGCGACCAGTCCGGAAACGTCCCGTAGTTCGACAGCAGGGCCATCCGCCCGCAGAGACTCGTGCACCCGAGCCGTGCGGGATCGAACCGGAAGGTGTTCCCGTGAACCTCCACGTGCTGCGTCTTCCAGCGGCAGTCGCCGTAGGCCGGCGCCTTCGCGATGGTGCCCGCCGAGCACGAAGACGGGGAAGCGACCTTCGTGCAGTAGCCCGAAGACGTGTTGGCCGGGCTGGTGCAGAAGCGGTCGGCGTTCTCCCACAGCGTGATCCCGGCCCAGTTGTCGGCGAACGTGTTCCCGCTGATGTCGATGGCGGACGTCCGCGCCGGGACTCGTGGCTCGCCGCCCGACTCCGACAGGTACACCGTCGCCACCGGGAAGTTGTCGCCGCGCGCCGCGAACGCGCGGCCCTGAACCAGGCTGTTGCCGCGGAAGGTGTTGCCGCGCAGCACCAGGTTGTAGCTCGTCTCGTAGAACAGTGCCTCGGCGTCGTTGGCCTCGAAGAGGTTGTCCTCGACGAGGAAGTCGTTGTTGTTCGTGTCGGCCCACAGGCCGGCGCCGTGGTTGCCGTGGACCCAGTTGCCGCGGACGTCGGCGCCGTTCACGGCCCAGAACTTGGCCCCGCCGCTGCAGCCGCAGCCCGGGACCTTGGTCTCCCAGTCGCCGGTGTTGTTGCCCGTGATCTCGTTGCCCTCCAGCACGAGCCCGGTGATGCCGTCGCCGGCCTGGTACGCGTTGAGCCCGTACTGGCCGTTGTTCCGCAGGCAGCTGTGCCGCACGACCTGCCGCGCGCCGGCCATCAGGGCGGCGCCGGCGTTGTCTTCGATGGTGGCGTTCTCGATGAGCCAGCCGTCACCGGAGTCGTGGTTGACCACGCCCTGGTCCTGCAGCGCCGCGAAGCCGCGGATCGTCAGGTTCCTGATCTCGACGTCACGGGCCCGCTGGGTGAACGCCGCGCGGTTGACGCCGCGGCCGTCGACGACCGCGCCCGGGGCGCCGAGGTAGACGTCACCGTCCTTCGGGGCGACCTGGCCGAACTCGTCGGTGCCGAGGGTGTGGGTGCCGGGGCGGAGCCAGAACGTGGTGCCGGGCGGGTTCGCCGCCGTCTTGGCCGAGAGGTCCCCGTCGACGCCCGGATCGACGGAGACCGCCCCGGAGGGCGCTTCTTCGTACGCCGCGGGCTGGTGATCGCACACCGGCCCTGGCTCGTCGGCACTCCTCGCGATCGCCGGGCAGGCCACGGCGATCAAGAGCGAGCAAGCACCAACGAAGAACGCACGAGATCTGCCCATGGCAGGACGCTACGCACGATCGGGCGGGAAAACAGTCACCCTGCAGTGTCCTCATCGGACCCAAGGAGTGAATCCGGCTCCCCGGGGCGGCGAACCGGCGTGCTTCCGTGGAAACGGAACCGCCCGGTTCCCGGTCGAGACCGGGAACCGGGCGGGTCGTGGCCCTTCGGGTCAGGCGTACTTGCGGAACACCGGCTGCACCGGCCGCCCGCCCGTCCACGGCGTGGGGTCGTTGGCGTCGAGTGCCTTGCGGTAGACCGTGCAGGCCTGGGCGACCACGTCGATCGTCTTGTCGATGTCCGCCTCGGTGAGCGCGGCACTGACCACGAAGGACGGGCCGAGCACCCCACCGGAGATCAGCTCGCGCAGGAACAGCGTCCGGTACGGCTGCGACGGCTTGCCTTCCTCGTCGAGCGTGCCGAAGACCATGTTGCTGGCCCGGCCGCGGACGACCACGTGGTCCTCGACGCCGATCCCGGCCGCGACTTCGCGGACGCCGGCGGCGAGCCGGTCGCCGAGGGCGTGCATGCGGCCGATGACGTCCTCGTCGCGGTAGACGTCCATGACGGCCATCGCGGCGGCGAGGGAGTGGGTTTCGGCGCCGTGGGTGGTCGAGAGCAGGAACACCCGTTCCCGGTCGCTACGCAGGCCGCCGATCTCCATCAGCTCCCGCTTGCCCGCGAGGGCGGAGACGGCGAAGCCGTTGCCGAGCGCCTTGCCGAACGTCGAAAGGTCCGGGGTGACGCCGTAGAGGCCCTGCGCACCGTGGGCGGACCAGCGGAAGCCGGTGATCATCTCGTCGAAGATGAGCACGACGCCGTGGCGCGTGGCGAGCTCCCGCAGGCCCTGCAGGTACCCCGGCGGCGGTTCGACCGCCGCGGCAGGCTCCAGGATCATGCACGCGATCTCGCCGTCGTGGCCCTGCAACAGCTCCTGCGCGGCCTGCAGGTCGCCGTACGGGAAGGACACCGTCTGCTCGGTCGTCTCGTCCGGGATGCCCGCGTTCATCGGCGTGGTACCGATGAACCAGTCGTCGGTCGAGAAGAAGGCGTGGTCGGCGCACTTCGCGACGAGCTTGCGCCCGGTCGCGGCGCGAGCCAGCCGCACCGCGGCCGAGGTGGCGTCGGAGCCGTTCTTGGTGAACTTCACCATGTCGGCCGTCGGGACGTTCTCGAGGAACCGCTCGGCGGCGTCGGCCTCGATGATCGACGGGCGGATGAAGTTGCTGCCCTTGTCCAGTTCGCCGCGGACGGCGTCGAGGACCCGGGGGTGGGCGTGGCCCAGGCTGACCGCTCTCAGCCCGGCGCCGTACTCGATGTACTCGTTGCCGTCGACGTCCCAGACGTGTCCGCCGCGGCCGTGGGAGATGACCGGGGCCATCTCGAAGGGATACTGGTCCGAGCCCTTGGCGTAAGTGTGCGCACCACCCGGGATGACCCGGTGCAGCCGCTCGTTCGCCGTCGTGGAGCGGGGCAAGTTCGTTCCCATGGGGGTCACCTCGTTGGTTTCAACGCCTCTCCGAGAGACGGCGCACGTTCGTCTCGGTCACTCACCAGTGTGACTGACAGTGGCCAGGAAATGTCCAATTCAGGGTCTTTGTACGAAATCGTAATGTCTTCGTTCGGGTTGTGCGCCCGATCGATACGGTACGAGACGTCGGAGGGATCGGTGAGTGACTGGAATCCGTGCGCGCACCCCGCGGGGATGTACACGGAAACCTGCGTCTCACCCGAAAGTTCGAACGTCTTGATATTTCGGAATGTCGGGGAATCCGGTCGGAGGTCCACCACGACGTCGAAGATCGCGCCGTGGGAACAGCGCACGAGCTTCGATTCGCCGGCCCCGCCGCGCAGGTGCATCCCGCGCACGACTCCCTTGCGGGAGCGGGAAAGACTGTCCTGGGCGAAGCCGTCCGGGTCGATCCCGGCCGACGCGACG
Source organism: Amycolatopsis sp. NPDC088138 (assembly GCF_044741685.1). Lineage (NCBI taxonomy): Bacteria > Bacillati > Actinomycetota > Actinomycetes > Pseudonocardiales > Pseudonocardiaceae > Amycolatopsis > Amycolatopsis sp. NPDC088138. The sequence continues at coordinate 662,558 of NZ_JBIUTB010000003.1, read as the reverse complement.
ACCTCGCGGTCGAAGGTGCGGCTGAAGAAGCCGCGCTCGTCGACGTGGGGTGCCGGTTCGAACAGGTACACGCCCTCGATTTCGGGTACCGGAATGGCCTTCATCGCCCACCCCCGAAGAGGGCCGCCGAAAGGGCGGCGAACTGGTCCTTGAGACGTTGCGCGTTCATCTCGTTCCGTTCCAGCAGCGTCTGGCGCAGTTCGGCCGAACGGTTCTCGAGTTCGGTGAACTGCTCGACGAGACGGTCGAAGTCGACGGTCTTCGCCCGCTGGGTGAAACCGCCGAGCCCCATCTCCGCCATGAGGACGTCGTTCTTCGGCGCGTACCCGATCGCCACGGTCGGTTTCGCGACCTTCAGGGCGCAGAGCACGTTGTGGTAGCGCGTCGCCACCACGCGGTCCACCGCGGCCATCTCGTGCATCAGCTCGTCCAGGGTCTCCGCCGAGGCCGCCGTCACCAGCGGGGAAGCGGTCTTCTCGATGATCTCGTCGACGACCTGCCGGTCGATCTGGTCGCCGATGAACAGCCGGACCGGTCTGTCCTGGTCAACGAGCCAAGCGACAAAACGGTGCATCGTGTCGACGTAGTGGCGGTAGATCCGGTCGGCTTCGGCGCGGTCGTCGTTGCCGCCGTAGTAGGCCATCACGCCGACGCCGACGGTGCCCGGCTTGCCGTCGCCGTCGGGTGTGGGGAGGGAGAACGCGAGGTCCGGGTACACCTGGTCGCGGCTGGTGTCGACGCCCATGGCGCGCATCGCGTCGCGGGAGATGTCGTCCCGGTAGGAGCGGTAGGCCGCGAGCCGGCCGACCCAGCGGACCAGCGTCCGGGTGGCCCGCGCGCTGATCTCGTTGGCGCCGACGCTGACCAGCGCCACCTTCGTCCCGAAGAGCTTTCCCGTGGCAGAGAGGAGGAACAGCGAATACGGAAAACCCCAGGGGCGCAACGGAAGCGTCGCTTCGAGGACGCCCATGCCGGGCACGATCACGACGTCCTGCTTGCGGACCCAGGCGGCCGTGCGGCCGATGTCGACCAGCTTGCCGAGTCCCTTGAGGACGATCGACCGGAGGCCGGACGCCGTCTCGTACTCGGACTGGTTCCAGTGCAGTGGCGTGGTGTCGAGGCCGTACCGCTCGCGGACGATCTCCGGGCCGCCCACCAGGGCACTCAGCACCGCGTCCGGGTATTCGGCGCGCAGGTAGCCGAGCACGGCCTCGAGGGAACCGTCGTTGCCGAGGTTCCCCGAGCCGAGCAGGCCGAACACGCCGACGCGTGGGGCACGCTTCACGCGAGCCTGCCTTCCCGGCCGGCGACGATCTCGTTGACGGTGGCGACGTCGGAGGCGGTCGGCGCGCGGTCCTCGACGCGCTCGCCGTGGCCGGAGCGCGCGCGGTCGGTCAGCCAGCTGCCGAGGTGCCGGAAGCACTCGCGCTTGTCGGCGCCCGAGATCGGGGCCCGCCGGATCAGGTCGGCGAACCCGACGATGTACTCGCCGACCAGGCGGACGGTGGGATTCCGGAGCCGGTCCGCGCGCCGCGGGTCGAGGTTGGCGCACCGGCTCCGGATGGTCGGGTTGGCCCGCTCCGCGCGGCCCGGGTGGTCGCGGCGGAAGTAGAGCAGCTCGGGTACCTGGTAGAAGGGGCCGTGGAGGGCCATCTCGGCCGAGTACGTGCGGTCGGCGTGGTGGTAGCTGTCGAGCGGCTTGACGCGGCGGAGGACGTCGGCGCGGATGACGCCGTAGAAGTCGTCGCCGCCGGGCTCGAACAGGATGCTGCGGAAGCGGTCCGGGGCGTGCCGGGAGCCGGTGTTCAGCGTGTACTGGAGCGGCTGGACGATGCGGCCGTCGCCGTCGATGATGGCCTGGTCGCAGTGGGCGAGGATGACGTCCGGGCGTTCGTCGAGCGCCTCGATGCAGCGCTTGAGGAGGTCGCGGGCGTAGAGGTCGTCGTGGGAGACCCACTTGAAGAGTTCGGTGCGGGACACGTCGAACACGAAGTTGTGGTTCGGCGTCGCGCCGATGTTCTTCGGCTGGCGGACGTAGCGGATCCGCGAGTCCTTCTCGGCGTAGCGGCGGCAGATCTCGTCGGTCGCGTCGGTGGACGCGTTGTCCGAGATGATCAGCTCGTAGTCCTCGTAGGTCTGGCCGAGCAGCGCGTCCAGTGACTCGGCGAGGTACTCCTCGCCGTTGTACACCGGAAGGCCGAGGCTCAGCCGCGGGACGGTGGTCATGGAGTCCTCATTCCTTGATCGGCTCTTGGATCGGGGCGAAGACCACGGTGGTTTCGTTGATCGTCTCCTTGATCGGCGCGAAGACGATCGTGGTCTCGTTGGCCCCGGCGTCGTCCAGGACCGGCGGCACGTACTCGCGGAGCCCGAGCCGCAGCTGCCACCACCAGACGACGGATCCGGTGAGCGTCGCGGTCGCGACGCCCCAGGCGGATCCGGCCGCGCCACCCAGGAAGGCTCCGGTGATGCCGAACGTGACGTAGAAGAGGGAGGCGATCAGCTGCGACCGCAGGCTCCGCGGGGCGGCACCGAGGGCACGGAGGCCGGCAGCGGCGCCGGTCGCGAAGCTCGCGCCGACCACGGCGAGGGTGACCGGCAGGATCAGCGGGGACGACGAGTCCCACACCGAGCCCATCACCCAGCGGCCGGCCGAGTCGGGGACCAGGAGCAGCAGCCCGAGGCCCCAGCACAGGGCGGCGCCGGCTTGGCCGCCGCCGAGGATCACGCAGAAGTGCTTCAGCCGGTGCGGCGCCCGCTGAAGCACCCGCGCGCCCTCGGCGACGGTGACCAGGGACAGCCCCATGAGCAGGGCCAGGAACGGGCCGAGCAGCTGCTCGGCGCCGCGGACCGCGCCGACGGCCGTGATGCCGGCGATCGCGCCGAGGCCGTACGCGCGCAGCTGGGACGCGCCGCTGTTGCTGACGTTCTCGACGAGGTAGCGGACACTCAGGTCGCGTTGCTGCCGGAACCACCCCAGCGCTTCGCGGGGGTGCGGGAGGATGCCGGTCTGGAACCAGCCGAACAGGGCCGCGACCGCGCCGGAGATGCCCCAGGCCAGCACGAACGCGACGACGGTGTGGACCTGGGCGGCGATGAACAGCGCCGGCAGCAGGGCCACGCCCCAGACGCAGTCGTTGATGAACGCCTTCTTGCCCTCGCCCTTGGCGAAGAACGCGAAGCGCCAGGCGTCCTGCAGCAGCAGCCCGGGCAGCACCACGGCGAGCGCGACGAACGCGCTGCCCAGCGGACCGCCCGCGGCCCATCCGGCGACGAGGCTGATCACGCCGGTCACGCAGCCGACACCGATCGCGGTGCCGGACGCGCTCGCGACGCCGGAGCGCCAGCGGTCCTGCGAGACGGCGCTGAAGCGCACCATCAGCGGGTCGGTGGCCAGGCCGCGCGAGACGTTCAGCACCACGCCGTACGTCACCCAGGCGAGGCTGAAGATGCCGAAGGCGAACGTCCCGAGCGAACGGGCGACGTACAGGCCGACGGCGAAGTTGGTCAGGCTCGACACCGCCTGGTCGCCGAGTCCCCAGCTCAGCCGTCCGGCCATGGCGCGCACGGCGCCGTTCCGGAGCAGCGAGCCGGGGGCACGGCGATGGTTGGCCACGTCGTTCACTCCTTGACCAGGCCGGCGTCGTGCAGGGCACGCGCCGCGACGTCGACGATGTCGAACGGCAGCCCGGCCCGTTCGGCGATGTCGAGGAGCGAGTGGTCGCCGTCGGACAGGTTAAGCACCCAGAGCATGGCCATCTGGGCTTCCTTGGCGTCGCTGCGGCCGCCGAGCGAGCTGTACAGCCCGCGCTTGCCCAGCTGGGGCTCGCCGTACGGGCTGAGGTTGACGTACCGGCGGTTGCGGTCCAGGACGCCGACGGCGTCGAGCAGCGCGCCGAGCGTGTCTTCCATGGCGGCCGGGGAGACGAAACCCGGGTTGTCGGCGGAGGTGTGGTACTCCGGGTAGCCCGCGTACGGCGTGCGCGTCAGGGACCCGACGCCGAGGTTGAAGCCCGGCGAGCAGAACTGGCGCTCGTCGTAGCCGTACGGCGAGAAGTCGACCACCTTGTGCTCGCGCGAGCGGAGGACGTGCTGCACGACGCGGTCGATCTCGGCGTCGTCGCGGCGGGACTTCTTGTACGTCAGCGGGCCCGGGTCACCCGCGCACGCCAGCACCAGCCCGTGCTTGACCTTGTCGATCCGGTCGGAGTTGCGGGCCAGCCAGGTGATCGAGCCGATCGTGCCCGGCATGAACAGGAACCGGTACGTGTAGTGCGGCTGCGACTCGGCCAGCTGCTGGGCCAGGGAGATCGCGACGGCGATGCCGGCGAGGTTGTCGTTGGCCAGCGACGGGTGGCACACGTGGCAGGAGACGATGACCTCGTCGGTGACGCGCCCCGGGACGACGTGTTCGCCGTAGGTGAGCGAGCCGTCGGCCAGTGTCGAGTCGACGACGACGTCGTAGTCGCCGTCGGGCAGCGCGTCCAGCTTCTCCTGCGCGAGGCAGAATCCCCAGGCCGGGGCGTAGTAGCTGGTCCGGTACGGCACCCACGACGGCTGGTCCGGCAGCGTGTGCAGGTGCTCCCGCAGCTCGCTCAGCGGCATCCGCTCGGACACCGGGACGCTGTACCCGACGACGTGCAGGTTCGACTCCCGGAAGTCGATTACCCGCTCACCGGAAGGCGCGGCGACGTAGGCGTCGCGGATGTTCCACTCCTGCGGGATCGTCCAGTCCAGCACCTGCGTGCCGGTCGGGACCTCGTGCCGATCGAGCGCGATGTGCTCGCCGATGACGTCCAGGGTCTGCCGCACGCCGTCGCCGGTGATGCTGCGGCAGATCGGGTACAGCCGTTCGACCAGGGCGTGCAGCTCCGCCCCCGACCGCAGCCGCGAGCCCGGCACTAGTGCCGCCGCAGGGTGTCGTCGACGCGGCCGGCTTCGCCCTCGCTGCGCAGCCAGGCGAGCCTGGTGAACAGCTTGTCGAACGATTCCCTGGTCAGGCCGAACTTCCGGTAGGCCTCGATCAGTTCGACGGCGCCGTCCTTGACCGACCACTCGCAGGCGAAGCCCGGGATGGCCTCGCGGAAGCGGGAGAAGTCGACGCGGTAGGAGCGCGGGTCGGCGCCGGCCTCGCCGGTGATGTTCAGCGTCGAGCCCGGCACGGCCTCGACGACCTCCTGGGCGATCTCGGCGACGGTGACGTTGTTGTCCTCGGTGCCGATGTTGAAGGCCTTGTTGTGCACGGCCTCCTTGGGCGCCGTCAGCGCGGCGGTGAACGCGCGCGCGATGTCCTGGGCGTGCACCAGCGGCCGCCACGGCGTGCCGTCGGACAGCACCAGCACCTCGCCGGACAGGTGCGCGTGCGCGGTGAGGTTGTTCAGCACGATGTCGCCGCGCAGGCGGGGCGAGTAGCCGAACGCCGTCGCGTTGCGCATGTAGACCGGGGTGAAGTCGTCGTCGGCGAGCTCGTGGACGTCGGCCTCGACGCGGACCTTCGACTCGGCGTACGGCGTCACCGGCTTCAGCGGCGCGTCCTCGTCGACCAGGTTGTCGCCGCCCGCGCCGTACACCGAGCAGGTCGACGCGTAGAGGTAGCGGCTGACGCCGGCGTCCTTGGCCAGCTTCGCGAGCTTCACCGACGCGTGGTGGTTGATGTCGTAGGTCAGCTCGGGCGCGAGCGAGCCGAGCGGGTCGTTCGACAGCGCGGCCAGGTGGATCACCGCGTCGACGTCGGACACGTGCTTGGCCGTGACGTCGCGCAGGTCGACCGCGTAGCCGCCCGGGTCGGCCGGCGCGGGCCCGAGCAGGCACTGCTCGAACAGCCCGGAGTCGAGGCCGACGACCTCGTGGCCGGCCGCGGCGAGCACCGGGGCCATCACCGTGCCCAGGTAGCCCTTGTGCCCCGTCAGCAACACCCGCATCGAATTCAGCCCTTCAGGTCGAGAGTGAGTTTCTTGACGAAAAACGCTTCGGCGTACTTCGCGGCCGCTTCGATCCCGCGGATCCGGGCCAGGCCGAGGAAGGCCTCCCGGTCGTACCAGCCACGGTGCCGCTGGGACGCGTAGTGCGTCTGCAGCAGCCGGACCTTTTCCTCGGCGACGTCGTCGTCGAGCGGCTGGTAGACCGACGGCGCGCCGAGGTCGCCGTCCCACTTGACGATCTCGTAGCCCAGCGCCAGGTGGTCGCGGAACGCCGTCGGCACCAGCTTCGCGAGCCCGCGGTGGTCCTGGTGCGCGTCGTCGGTGCGCGGCGCCAGGATGACGTCCGGGTCGGTCCGGCGCCGCAGCTCCTCCAGCGCGTTCTTGGCCTCTTCCCAGTGCGCCGGGAACCGGCCGTCCGGGAGTTTCAGCACCGTGACGTCGACCTGCGCGCCGGGGCAGAACGCCGCCAGCGCCGCGCGCTCCTCGTCCTCGCGGGGCGTGCCGCCGCCGGAGAGGACCAGCGCGTCGACCCGCAGGCCGGGCCGCGACTGGCACATCGTCAGCAGCGTGCCGCCGGCGCCGATCGCGATGTCGTCGCAGTGCGCGCCGAGGGCGACGACACCGCCGAGCCTTCCCGGCCGGAGCCCGATCACGCGGTGCTCGCGGCGGGCTGCTCCCAGAGCGCCCAGGGCTTCTTACCGTGCGTGTACGCGTCGTCGAGCGCCGCGCGCTCCTTGACCGTGTCGGTCGGCTTCCAGAACCCGCGGTACGGGTAGGCCAGCAGGCGGCCGCGCTTGGCCAGCTCGCCGCAGCCGTCGGCGACCAGGTCGCCGTTCTCCGGGATGTGGTCGAAGACCTCCTGGCGGAGCACGAAGTACCCGCCGTTCTCCCAGAGCGGCATCTCGCTGACGGCGGTGATCGCGCCGACCATGCCGCCCTCGTTCATCTCGACGCAGTGGAACGACGACTGCGGCGGCACGACCATCATCGACGCGCCGGCGTCGGTGTTCTCGAACCGCTCGATCATGTCGGGCAGCGGTGCGTCGGACAGGACGTCGGCGTAGTTCGCGAGGAACATCTCGTCACCGTCGAGGTAGTCGCGGACGCGGCGCAGGCGCTCACCGATCGGCGACTCGATCCCGGTCTGCACGAAGGTGATCGTCCAGTCGGCGATGTCGGTCGAGAGCAGTTCCGGCTGACCGTTGCGCAGGATGAAATCGTTGGAAATGGTTTCCTGGTAGTTCAGGAAGAAGTTCTTGATGTGCGCCGCGCCGTAGCCGAGGCACAGGATGAACTCCGTGTGCCCGAAGTGCGCGTAATACCGCATGACGTGCCAGATGAGCGGTCTCGGACCGACCATCGCCATCGGCTTCGGGACGTCGTCGGCCGCGCCGTTGCGCATCCGCATCCCGTAACCACCGCAGAAGAGTACGACCTTCACTTCAAGACACCTCGACGATTTCCAGGCGGGGGATGGGGAACACGAGCTTTCCGCCCCAGGCACCCACGAACGACAGCTGTTCGGTCAGTTCCTCCCGGAGGTTCCACGGGAGGACGAGCACGTAGTCGGGCCGATCGGCTTCGATCCGTTCCGGGGGCAGCACCGGAATGCGCGTGCCCGGCGTGAAACGGCCGTGCTTGTACGGATTGCGATCGACGGTGTAGCTCAGCAGGTCCGTCCGGATCCCGCAGTGGTTCAGCAGGGTGTTGCCCTTGCCCGGGGCGCCGTAGCCGACGACGGTCTTCCCGTCGTTGCGCGCCTCGATGAGGAACTTCAGCAGGTCCAGCCGCACGCGGGTGACGCGCTCGGCGAACTCGGTGTACCCGGACAGCTCGTGCAGCCCGGCGGCCTTTTCGCGCTCCAGGACGTCGGTCATCCGCTCGCTCGGCTCGCCCGCGACCTCGTCGGGACGCGCCCAGAGCCGGATCGACCCGCCGTGCGTCGGCACGAGTTCGACGTCGACCACGGTCAGCCCGCCGGTCGCCAGCGCGCGGCGGGCGGATTCGACCGTGTAGTACTGGAAGTGCTCGTGGTAGATCGTGTCGTACTGGTTCTTTTCGATCAGCGTGAGCAGGTGCTGGACCTCGATGGAGACCCAGCCGTCGTCCGCGACCAGGGCGCGCAGGCCCTTGGTGAAGCCCAGGACGTCGGGGATGTGCGCGTAGACGTTGTTGGCGGCGACCAGGTCGGCCGGCACGTGCTCCTCACGCACCTGACGGCCGGTTTCCTCGGAGAGGAAGGCGGTCAGGGTGGGCACGCCGGCGTCGCGCGCCGCCTGCCCGACGTTCACCGAAGGTTCGACACCCAGACACCGGATCCCGTGCCCGACGACGTGCTTGAGCAGGTAGCCGTCGTTGCTGGCGACCTCGACGACGAACGACTTCTCGTCCAGCCCGAGCCGCTCGACCGAGCCGTCGACGAACCGCTTCGCGTGCTCGACCCACGACGTCGAGAACGACGAGAAGTAGGCGTACTCGGTGAAGGTGTCGTCCGGGTCGATCAGCGGCGGGATCTGCGCCAGCCAGCACTCGGTGCACACGATGAGGTGCAGCGGGAAGGTGGCTTCCGGCTCGTCGAGCTGTTCGGCGGTCAAAAATCGCTCACACGGGGGAGTCGCGCCGAGGTCCACGACGCTGGCCGTGTTTGTCGAACCGCAGAGTCGACATGTGGTCATCTACCAGGCTCCTTGGACTCGCGGTCGCGATATGCGTTAGACACGTCGAGCAGCGGTGGAAGGTCGTTACAGCGACGCGTGCCGGTCAGGTGGACCGATTCGGAACCGCAACATCACCACGCCAAGCAGGTGACCTGTGGTGCAGATCACGGATAGTGCCGGCCCGGATCCGTAACGTCCACAGTGGACCTGGGCCCTACGCTGGCCCGATGACTTCGGAGCCGACTCCCCGCCTGAGCGGGATCGCGGGCGTGGTGCTGACGGTCCGTTTCCTGACGGAACTGGCGCTCTTGGGCGGCTTGGCCCTGGCGGGCACCCAGCTCGGCGGCGGCCTGGCGCTGGCGATCGTCGACGCGATCCTGCTGCCGGTGGTGGCGGCCGCGATCTGGGGCCTGTTCATCGCCCCGCGCGCCCCGCGCCGGCTCCCGGAACCGGCCCGTTTCCTGGTGGAGTTCGCCCTGTTCGCGGCGACCGGCGTGGTGCTGGCCCTGGTGGGCTGGGTGGTGGCCGGGATCGTGCTGGCGGTGGCCGGCATCGGCGTCGCGGCGTTGACCCGGCGCTTCGCCAAGGACGGCTGACCAGGAGTTTCGATCACCGGGAGGGTAACGCACAGTGATGGTCGGCCCGTGACACGCAGTGATCAGGAGATGCCCAGCTGATGGCCACCCACGTCGAGATCTTTCTGCGGCCCTTGACGACCCGGACCACTCAGTCCGTTGTCGACGATGTCTCCGCTGCGGTCAGGACGCCGCTTCTGCGGGAGCCGGCGTACGAAGATGAGGCATATGCCGGATCGCGCGATGACGTCATGGTGGAACTGTTCGTCGGCCACGGGTACGAAGACGATGACGACATGCCCTTGAGCAGCCATCCCTTCATGCTTCGCTTCCGGAGTCTCAGCCGGGACGTCGCCGCCGCTCAGGTGGTCCTGCGAAGGGTCTACGCCGAGTTGGAGAAGGCGGGGGACTATTCGATGTTCGCCACCTACGACCTGCAGTATCGGCTCGATTTGACGTGAGGGGGTGCCTCGCGAGAGTCGCTCGCGAGGCAACCGCCCAGGTCAGAGCTTGTTCGCCACCGGGATCACGTCCGTGGCGAAGCGCTCGATCACCGACAGGTCCGGCACGCCCGGGACCCAGCCCAGCACCGCGTCGATGCCCAGGCCGGACAGGCGCTCCAGCTCCTCCAGAAGCGCCCCGGTCGACGAGCCGTCCGTGCCCGTGTCCAGCCACAGCGCCACCGTCTTGGTGATCTCGCTGTAGTCGCGGCCCTCCGCTTCGCAATGCTCGCGGAGCACCGAGAGCTTGTGCTCCAGGTCCGGCCCGGCGATCAGGTTGCAGGCGTCGCCGTACTTCGCGACGAAGCGCAGGGTCTTCTTTTCGCCGCCTCCGCCGATCATGATCGGGGGGTGGGGGCGGGACAGCGCCTGCGGGACGTTCAGCAGGCGCTCCGCCGTCACGTGGGTGCCCGAGAAGCCCGAATCGTCCGATGACCACATCTGGTGGACGTACTTCAGCGCGTCTTCCAGCTGCTCGAAGCGCTCCTTCGTGGACGGGTAGCGCATGCCGAGGCCGCGCGCTTCCTCCTCGTTCCAGCCCGCGCCGAGGCCGAGCACGGCGCGGCCGCCGGAGAGCACGTCCAGCGTCGTGATCGCCTTCGCGAGCAGGCCCGGGTGGCGGTAGATCACGCCGCTGACCAGCGTCAACAGCTTCACCTGTGACGTGTGCGCCGCCAGGAAGCCGAGGGTGGTGTACGCCTCCAGCATCTCGTGCTCGGGCGGGCCGTAGCGCGAGATCTGGAAGAAGTGGTCCATCACCGACAGGTAGCCGAAGCCGGCTTCGTCGGCCGCTCGGGCTGTCGCGGCCAGGTCGGCGCCCAGGGCAGCCGGGCCGTTCGGGTACGTCTGCTGGGCGAGGTGGAGACCTAGTTTCATCCGATGTTCTCCGCGGCCGGGATGACGTCGGTGCCGAACTTCTCGAGCACCGCCTGGTTGTGCACGTGCGGGACCATGCCGAGGGCGACCTCGATGCCGAGCCCGTTCAGCCGCTCCAGTTCCTTCAGCAGCTCGTCGGTCTTCTCGCCGTCTTCGCCGATGTCGAGGATGTGGTAGACGGTCTTGGTGATCGAGTCGTAGTCGCGGCCCTCGGTCTCGCAGTGCTGCTTGAGGACGTCGAGCTTGTGCTCCAGCTCCGGGCTGTTGAAGAGGTTGCACTGGTCGGCGTACTTCGCGACGAAGCGCAGCGTCTTCTTCTCGCCACCGCCGCCGATCATGATCGGCGGACGCGGGCTCGAGAGCACCTGCGGCACGTTCAGGAGCCGCGAAGCGTCGAAGTGCGCGCTCTTGAACGGCGCGTCACCCTCGGCCCACATCTGCAGGATGTACTGGAGGTTCTCCTCCAGCAGCTCGAAGCGCTCCTTCACCGGCGGGAAGGGGAAGCCGAGCCCCTTCGACTCCTCCTCGTTCCAGCCCGCGCCGACGCCGAGGATCGCGCGGCCGCCGGAGAGCACGTCCAGCGTCGTGATCGCCTTGGCCAGCAGGCCCGGGTGGCGGTAGAGGACACCGGTGACGACGGTCAGCAGCTTGGCGCGCTCGGTGTGCGCCGCGATGAAGCCGAGGGTGGTGTACGCCTCGAGCATGTCGTTCTCGACGGGGCCGACCCCGCCGATCTGGAAGAAGTGGTCCATCACGGCGATGGAGTCGAAGCCCGCCTGGTCGGCCGTGCGGACGACGGCGGCCAGGTCGGCGCCCAGTGCGGACGCCCCGTTCGGCCAGGTGAAGTCGGGGATCTGCAGTCCGAGTTTCATAGTCTCCGACCGTATACCTGGAGTTACCCCAGCTGGGTACTCAGAAATCCCGGATGAGGGAAACCCTGCCGTGCAAGGGATCCGTGACGAACACCGTGCGCGTGCGCTGGTCGACGGCGACGTCGCCGGGGTTGACGCCCAGCGAAAGATCACCCGACAGCGTGCCCGTCGCGCCGTCGATCCGGCTGAGCCCGTTCGAGCCGCCGTTGGTGTAGACGGTGTTGGTGCCCTGGTGCACGGCGAGCGCGGAGGATTCACTGCGCAGCAACACGGTCTTGCGCTCGGTGCGCGTCGAGGAGTCCACAATGGACATGTGGTGGATGCCGGAGTTCGCGACGTACACCGTGCCGCTCGCGGTGTGCACCGCGACGGCCGTCGGCTTGGCTCCGACCTTCACGCTCGCGACGAACTTCCCGGCCTCGATGTCGAACACCTCGACCGAGTCCGTGCCGGTGCTGGCACAGTAGGCGAGCTTGCGGCCGGGGTCGACGGCGATGCCGCCCAGGCTCGGCTTCGGGCCGGGCACGAGCGCCGCCAGGGTGCAGCTGACGCCGTCGAGCACGGCGAGCATGCCGGTGCCGCCGCTGGCCGCGTAGACCCGGTTGGCCTGCTCGTCCACCGCCAGGGTGGCCGCGCCGGCACCCGCGCCGATCACGCTCACCAGGTCGTGGGTGCGGCCGTCCAGCACCACGACGGTGCCGGCAGGCGGGTTCGCGACGTAGACGCGGTTGGCAACCGAGTCGACGACGACGTCACCGGGCTCGCCGCCCACGCGGACCACCGCGCCGACCGTGGCGCTCTGCGGGTCCACGACGGACACCGTGCCGGCCTGCGGATCCGTGACGTACCCGAACCCGGTGACCGGATTCACCGCGATGCCGGTCGGGGCGCCGCCGACGTCGATCGACCGGACGTTCTCCGCGCGCGCGACCCCGGGCAGGACCATGGCCCCGGCGCCCGCCGTGACCAGGGCGAACAGGGTCCTCCGGCGTATCTGGCGACCTCGCATCGGCGCCTCCGCTCGTGATCAATTCGCCTCCCGAGCGTAACCCGCGCGATGATCACGCGAAGGAACTTCGGGTCCCCCGATCGCGTTGTTTCCAGTGGGTAACCCACCTGAAGAGCGGGAAGAGCGGACGGAGGCGAGCGCGCGTGCACGGGCACCAGAACGGACTCAAGACGGCGTTGCTGCTCGGCCTGCTGTCGGCGATCATCGTCGCGATCAGCGGGCTCTTCGGCCGCGGCGCCCTGGTCATCGGCCTGGTCGTCGCCCTGGGGATGAACGCCTTCGCCTACTTCAACTCGGACAAGCTGGCGTTGCGCGCGATGCACGCCCAGCCGGTGTCCGAGGCCGAGCAGCCCGCGATGTACCGGATCGTGCGCGAGCTCGCGACGGTAGCCCGCCAGCCGATGCCCGCGCTGTACCTCAGCCCGACCGTCGCGCCGAACGCGTTCGCCACCGGACGCAGCCCGCGTCACGCCGCCGTCTGCTGCACCACCGGCATCCTCGACCTGCTCGACGAGCGGGAGCTGCGCGCCGTGCTCGGCCACGAGCTGTCCCACGTCTACAACCGCGACATCCTGATCTCGTGCGTCGCGGGGGCCCTGGCCAGCGTGATCAGCGTGCTCGCGAACATCGCGCTGTTCTTCGGCGGCAACAACCGCGACGGTGGCCCGCTGGTCAGCCTGATGCTGATCTTCGTCGGCCCGATCGCGGCGGCCGTCATCCGGATGGGCGTGAGCCGGTCGCGGGAGTACCAGGCCGACGCGTCCGGCGCCGAGCTGACCGGCGACCCGCTGGGCCTGGCTTCGGCGTTGCGCAAGCTGGAGGCGGGCACCCGCGCGCGGCCGCTGGTCGCCGAGCCGCAGCTGGTGTCGCAGTCGCACCTGATGATCGCGAACCCGTTCCGCCCGGGTGAGGGCCTGAGCAAGATGTTCTCGACGCACCCGCCCATCGCCGACCGCATCGCGCGGCTCGAGGAGATGGCCCGCCGCGGCCCCGGCGGTCTCTAGGCCTTCTAAGCCGAGGCCCCCGCCGCGACGGCGACAGCCTTGACGTAGTCGCCGTAGCCGGACTTCGCGAGCTTCGAGCCCAGGGCGTAGCACTCGTCGGCGTCGATGAAGCCCATCCGCAGCGCGATCTCCTCGAGACAGGCGATGCGCACGCCGGTCCGGTGCTCCAGCACCTGCACGAACTGCCCGGCCTCGAGCAGCGAATCGTGCGTCCCGGTGTCGAGCCACGCGAAACCGCGGCTCAGCTCGACCAGCGTCGCCCGGTCCTGGCGCACGTAGGTGAGGTTGACGTCGGTGATCTCCAGCTCGCCACGCGCGGACGGCTTCAGCGCGCGCGAGATCTCGACGACCTCGTTGTCGTAGAAGTACAGGCCGGTGATCGCCTTGTTCGACCGCGGCTTGGCCGGCTTCTCCTCGATGGAGACCAGCTTGCCGTCCGGCCCGACCTCGCCGACGCCGTAGCGCTCGGGATCCTTCACGGGGTAGCCGAACAGGACACAGCCGTCGAGGTCCCGGACCGCGGCCTGGAGCCGGCTGGAGAAACCCTGGCCGTAGAAGATGTTGTCGCCGAGGACCAGCGCGACGTCGTCGTCGCCGATGAAGTCCGCGCCGATCACGAACGCCTCGGCCAGGCCGTTCGGGCTGGGCTGCTCGGCGTAGGAGAACGAGAGGCCGAACTGGTCGCCGTTGCCGAGCAGCTTGCGGAAGTTCGGCAGGTCGGCCGGGGTGGAGATGACGAGGATCTCGCGGATCCCGGCCAGCATCAGCACCGAGATCGGGTAGTAGACCATCGGCTTGTCGTAGACGGGGAGCAGCTGCTTCGACACCGCCTGGGTGATCGGGTGCAGGCGTGTCCCGCTGCCTCCGGCCAGCACGATGCCCTTCATTCGCTGCCTCCCTCTCGTCGACCACAGCCTCGCCCACCCTACGGGGCGACCTGTGGAGCCGGGATGGGGAAGCGCTAGAAGAGCGGGCCCTTGCCGAAGTAGGCCTTGCAGCCGAGGTTGTACTCGGTGGCGATCTCCAGGACGTTCTTGCCGTCGTCGACCGGCAGCAGCGTCGAGGAGTAGTTGGGGCAGAAGTTGTTGTAGATGCCGGTGATGTGCACCGGCGCGGGCAGCTCGTACCAGTTGCCGCTGCCGAAGTTGTCGTTGGCCAGCAGGACCTGGCCGTTGCCCGGCTGCGGTTTGCCCTTGGCGTCGGTGTAGATCTGCCCGACCATGACGATCCGGACGCCGTTCGGGCCGCCGGGGAACAGGGTGATCGTCTGCGCGTGCTGGAAGTAGTTGCCGTTCGCGGTGTTCACGCGGGTGCCGGGGTCGGTCGGGCTGCCCCAGTTGGCGCCGTCGGGCGAGATCTTGAAGTACGGGTCGCAGTAGCGGTCGCGGAAGTTGCAGATCTCGTAGGCGAAGTAGTAGCGGCCGTCGGGCAGCCGCCGGATGATCGGCATGCCGGGGCGGACCCGGTCCGGCGGGATGGCCAGGGTGAGCTGCTTGGTGCCCCAGTTCACGCCGTCGGTCGAGGCGACCCGGTTGAGCACCTGCGCGTACTTCGGGGCCTGCGTCTCGTCGGCGAAGTGCAGCCAGAGCGTGCCGCCGGCGTCGACGGTGAACTCCGGCTCCCAGATGCCGTCGATGTTGTGCGAGCGGGCGGCCTCGGCGAGGAAGCCCCAGGAGCGGCCGCCGTCCTTGCTGGCCCAGATCTTGATCCCGACGCGGCGCTGCGCCCCGGCGTCCTGCCGGTAGGACGCGGCCCACAGCAGGGTGCCCGCGCGGAGCCGGCCGACGCGCTGGGGGAGTTCGTAGAGGGTGCCGCAGCACATGCCGTAGCGGCCGTCCGGGTCGTGGATCTCGGCGATCTTGTGGAACGTCGCGCCCTCGTCCGTGCTCTCCATCACCGGGGTGAACTTGCCGCCGGCGTCTTCGCTGGTCAGCGCGGCGATGATGTGGCCGCGCCCGAAGATCGAGTGCTCGAGCCGCACGAGGCGGGCGTAGGAGCCGTAGCCGGAGACGAGCTGCTGGCGTTCGGCGGCGCTCGCGGGCGTCAGCAGTGCGGTGACGAGGACCAGCGGAAGCACGAAGACGAGCAAACGGCGCATCCTGACCCTCTCCACGCGGTGACCGCGCGATTACAGCACGGTCAGGCCGTCTCTTGTGGACAGTCGTCGGGCGTTCGCGCTTTCGGGGAGCTGGGTAGGCACGATTGGGTGATCGATCACCCAAGGCGACGGTAACGCCGGGCCAAAGGGGACCGAAAGATCACCTGGGGGCCAGGTGGTGGCCCCGAGGGGGAACGATGAAACTCCGGCTGTCCTGTCTTCTGGTCCTGGTACTGGCGTCCGCGTGCACGCCGCCCGTCGGTTACGGCAAGGTCATCGCCGCCACCGCCTCTGAAGTGCCGTCGCCGACGTCGACCGCGCCGGCCGCACCGCGCGAGGTGCCGCTCGAAACGCACACGGGCACGGGGAACGGCGAGTTCGCGACCAGCTGGCCGGCCGACCAGCTCGGCTTCTTCACGTTCGACTGCCCGAAGTGCTCGTCCAACGTGATCATCGACGCCGACGGCGGCGAGCACGGCCTGGTCAACGCGATCGGCGCGTACAAGGGGACGACGTGGCTGAACACGTACCCCGACCGCCCGGTGACGCGGGTGACGGTCCGCGCGAACGCCCCCTGGACGGCGACGATCCAGGACTACCGAAGCCTCCCGACGGCCTCGCCGGGCCAGCCGTCCACGGGCAAGGGCGACGCGGTGCTGCGCCTGCCGGAAGGGGCGACGCACGTCCAGTTCACGGTCAAGACCCGCGGCAGCACCGGGCTGTGGGTGATGTCCCCGGAACAGCGTGACTTGCTGGTCAACCAGATCGGCGACCTGCAGGTGGAGCGGGACGTTCGCGGGCCGGCTTATCTGCGGGTGGACGGCTATGAGGCGAACTGGACGCTGACGCCGTCCTGAGCGGGCACCCGGCGACCTGATCGGCGGGCAGGATGGGCGCATGGTGAAGATCGGCTACCTGACCGAACCCGACCGCGCCCACTGGGAAGTCCTGGCCCGTGGCAAGGACGCGCACTTCGACGTCGAACGCAGCGACGACGCCTACGAACGAACCTGGCGGCGCCTGCTCGACGACGAGCGGATCCGCGGGATCGCCGCCCGGCTGGACGGCAGGATGGTCGGCGTCGCGCACTACCTGTTCCACGCCAGCGTCTGGTACTCCGGCAAGTGCTACCTGGCGGACCTGTTCGTGGACCCGGAAGCCCGGCGGCGCGGTATCGCGACGGCGATGATCGAGTGGGTGGCGCGGGACGCCGAGGAGCGCGGCTTCCCGGCCCTCTACTGGAACACGCTGGAAGACGCCCCGGCCCGCGCGCTGTACGACCAGGTGGGCAAGTTTCACGAGGGGTTGATCCGCTACAGCTACCGGCGTGACGCGTCCCAGGTTGTACCCACGGGCACCTGAAACCAGATACCCGCAGGTCAACGAGGGTTCGTCAGCGGTAGTTGGTGAACTGCAGCGCGATCTCGAAGTCCTTGCCCTTGAGCAAGGCGATCACGTCCTGCAGCTGGTCCTTCTTCTTGCCCGACACCCGCAGCTGGTCGCCCTGGATCTGCGCCTGCACGCCCTTCGGGCCTTCGTCGCGGATGAACTTGGCGATCTGCTTCGCCTTGTCGGATGCGATGCCCTGGATGATCTTGCCGCTGAGCTTGTAGATCTTGCCCGAGAGGGCCGGCTCGTCCGCTTCGAAGGCCTTCAACGAGATGCTGCGCTTGATCAGCTTCTCCTTGAACACCTCGACCGCGGCCAGCGCGCGCTCTTCCGTCTCGGACTCGATCGCGATCGCCTCCTCGCCGGACCAGTTGATCGTCGTGCCCGTGCCGCGGAAGTCGAAGCGCGTACCGAGCTCCTTGCTCGCCTGGTTGAGCGCGTTGTCCACCTCCTGGTGGTCGACCTTGCTCACGACGTCGAAAGAGGGATCCGCCACGTGTCCTCACACCTCGTACTCGCTTGTCAGGGGCACCCAGCCTAGTCCCGGGTATCCCGGTTGACCCCCGCCGGGAGTGCTTGGGTAAGCTTCTTCCCGGCCGGTACGACCGGCTTGGGCGGGTTACCCGAGTGGCCAAAGGGGACTGGCTGTAAACCAGTTGGCTTACGCCTACGGGGGTTCGAATCCCTCACCCGCCACGCCCAGCGGCCCCGGTGACCAGCAAGGTCACCGGGGCCGCAGTGCGTTACCCGGCAGAGTCAGAAGCCGGAGTTGCCGGCTCCTCGCACCAGCGTGTAGCCGCCGTCGTTGAGCAGGCCGCCGGACGTGGCGCCCGTCACCTTCGTGTTGGCGATCGACGCGCTGCCCGTCGCGTTCGTCTCGATGCCGTACGTGCCCGCTCCGCTGATCGTCACGCGGTCGAAGCTCAGCTGTGTGATCGACTTCTGGAAGCTCAGCAGCACACCCTGGTAACCGCTGTCGGTCAGCGTCAGGTCCTCGACGACGATCGGGGCCGCGATGGGCGCCGAGTCGGCGTAGATCCAGAGGCCGCCGATCGCCGAGTTCCAGTTGTATTCGAAGCTGCCCGTGCGCACCAGCGTGTTGCGCCGGATCGACGTCGTGCCGGACAGCGGCACCGGGTTGAAGCGGGTGCCGACCGTGATGCCCGAACCCGCCGTGACGCTGTCCGCGACCAGGTTGTCCTCGACGCGGTTGCCGCTGCCGCCGAAGACGCCGATGCCGTTCGCCAGCGCCGGCGACTGGACCGTGTTGAACGTGTACGCGCTGCCGGTCACGGCGCTGCCTTCCGAGAACATCGCCAGGCCGTCATCGCCGGTGTTGCGGACCATGGACTGGTCGACCCGCACATCGGCCACGTTGGCGTGGATGTTGACGCCGTCCGCGAACGTGTCGCGGATCCGCGTGCCGACCACGTACAGGCCGTTCGTGCCCGAGTCCGCCCACAGCCCGACCTTGGTGTGCTCGATCCACAGGTTCTGGACGAACGATCCGGCGCCGAAGTTGCCGTCCAGCGCCGCGTCCGAGCCGTTGTCGTCGCGGATCCGGACGTCACCGAAGATCGCGAAGTCGGCCAGCGTGACGTTGCCGCCCGTGCCGAAGAAGCCACCGCGAGGACCGGTGCCCTGGATCACCGAGGACCACGGCCCCGCTCCGTAAACGCGAACGTTCGCCACGTTGATCTTCGACGTGATCCGGAACGTCCCGGCCGGGATCCAGACGGGCTTGTTCTGGGACGCACCCGCCGCGATCGCGGCGTTGATCGCCGACGTCGCGTCCGAGCCGTTGTCCGGCACCGCGCCGTACGACGTGATGGACAGCGCACCCGCGGGGGCGGTCGCCGCGGCCGGGGCCTGCTCGGCGTCCAGCAGGTCGACGTCGTAGTACGCGGCCGTGCTCGACGCGTCCTTCTGCAGCTTCAGGACCGTGCCCGCGGGCCAGTCGCCGATCAGGGCGCGCGTCTCGTCGTAGTACCGGTGCGGGCTGCCCTGCGACGGCACGTTCGTGTACGGGTACTCGCCGTAGACCCAGCTGTAGTTCGACGTCAGGGACAGGTCGCGGACCTTCGTCCCGTTCGCGTACAGCGCCAGCGGCGCGGTCTGCCCGGCGCCGTCCGCGCTGTCCGGGATCGAGAACCGCAGGGTGATGGCGTTGGCGGGCTTGGTCAGCGTGATGCTCACCGACTGCCCGGTCGCGCCGAGGCGCACCGCGCGGCGGCCGCTCGACTCGGCCTGGACCGTGTGGAACGTCCGGTCCGCGGCGAGCACGGTCCCGGTGGTCGACCCGGCTTCGGCCTCGTATTCGGTGTACGGCGTCGTCGCGCCGCGCGCGGCCAGCGCCGTCTCGTTCGCGACGACCACGCTGTCGACCAGCACGTCGCTGCCGGTGCCGGCCAGCTGCAGCGTGTTGACGCCGGCGCGGACCGGCACCGAGACCGTGGCTGTCCGCCAGCCGGTCCCGGCGGGCAGAGAGGCGCTCCCGGTGGCTCGGCCGTTCGCCGACACCGCGAGGGTGCCCGCGTTGGCGAACCGGATGGTCGCGGTCGCCGTGCCCGCCGACGCCATCGCGAAGGTGCGCACCAGCCGCGCGCCCGCGGTCCCGAAGCCGGTCACGTAACCCGAACCGGCGTAGCCCGTGGTCGCGGTGGCGACCGTCGCGCCGCCGGACAGGAACCCCGACTCCGCCTCGCCCGGACCAGCGGGTTGCGAAGGCACCGACGGCGTCACGGTCAGGTTGTCGAGGTTCACGTTGCCGGAATCGGTGCTGTCGAAGGCGTACGCCACCGTGTGGTCGCCTGCGGTGAGGGTCACGGACTCGGTCGCCGACGTCCAGGTGTCCCAGTTCGCCGACGCGGGCAGCGACACCTGCCGTTGCCGGACGCTGTCGACATAGAGCGAAAGCGTCATGGCGGCACCGGTACCGTTTGCGTACCGCAGCGCGAGCGACTGCGGCCCGGCGGTCGTCACCTTGACCGCGAACGACGTCCGGGCGTTGCCCTTGTTGCCATCGGTGTACCCGCCGACGAAGCCGCTCCCGCTGTAGCCGGGGTGCTCGGTCGAGACGACCGCGCCGCCGGTGAGCGTCGCGTTTTCGGCCTCGAACAGCGGACCCGCCTGCCCGGTCGCGGACGGCGTGACGTCGAGGCGGTCCAGGTTGACGTTCCCGCTGTCACCCGAGCCGAAGGTGTAGGACACGCTGTGTGCGCCAGCGCCGAGCGGGACGGCCACACTCGCCGAGCCCCAGCTGTCCCAGGAAGCCGTGGCGGGCAAGGAAATCTGCTGTGCCGTGGAATCCACGGTCAAGGTGAGGGTGCGCGAAGAGCCGGTGCCGTTCGCGTAGCCGAGCGCGAGGGTGTACGAGCCGGCCGACGCGGCGGAGACGGCGAACGTCGTCCGAGCGGCGCCGCGGTGCCCGTCGGTGAAACCGCCGACGAATCCGGAGCCGCTGTAGCCGGGATGGTCGGATTCGACGACCGCGCCGCCCGAAAGAGCAGCGGATTCGGCTTCGAGGCGGGTGGTCGCGGCGTGCGCCGGGACCGTGCCCACGAGAGCGGTGAAAGTGACTACCGCGACGGCCAGAACAGGGAATCTGCGCATCTGTTTTCTCCCAACAAAGAGAATCAGCCTTTGACGGCTCCGCTCAAGGCGTTGCCGCGCAGGAACATCCGCTGGAACACGAGGAACAACACGACGGGGATGACCGTCGAAATAGCCAGAGCGGCGAGGAAGACGTCGAGCTCGACGAACTTCTGCAGCGCCGGCAGCCGGACCGAGAGCGGCTGGACCGCCGGGTCGGGCAGCACCAGCATCGGCCAGAGGAAGTCCTTCCAGGCCGCCACGATCGCGAACACCGAGACGACGCCGAGGATCGGGCGGGACATCGGCAGCACGACCGACCAGAACAACCTCAGCGGGCCCGCGCCGTCAACGCGAGCGGCCTCGAACACCTCACGCGGGAGGTTGTCGAAGAACCGTTGCACCAGAAGGATGTTGAACGCGCTGGCACCCGACGGCAGCCAGACCGCCCAGAACGAGTTGATCAGCGAGAAGTCCACCATGGACAGGTACAGCGGCACCAGGAGCACGACCCCCGGCACGAACAACGTCGTCAGGACGACGCCGGTGAGCACCCGCCGGTAGCGCGGCCGCAGCACCGACAGCGCGAACCCGGCCGTCGTCGCGACGAGCAGCTGCACCAGCCACGACCCGGCGGCGACCCACACGGTGTTGAGGAAGTACTTGTCGATCTGCACGCGGTTCCACGCCGTGGCGAGGTTGGCGAAGTCGATCCCGTGCGGCCACAACGCGAGTGGGTCGCGCAGCGTGTCCTGCGTCGGCGTGACGGCCGCCTTCGCCAGCCACAGCATCGGCCCCAGCCCGGCCAGGAACAACGCCGCGAGCAGGAGCGTGTGCAGGGTGCGGGTGGTGCGGCGGACGGCGGGCCGCCGCCAGTCCGACGGCGAGAGCAGGGCGCGCGTCATGACTTGCTCCAGGAGCGGGTGAGGCGGAAGTACACGGCGGAGAACAGGCCCAGGACCAGGGCGAGCAGGACGCTCAACGCGGTCGCCGCGCCGTAGTCGCCGCCGAGGCTGTCGGCGAAGGCGTAGTTGTAGACGAGCAGCAGGATCGTGGTCGTCGAGCGCGCCGGGCCGCCGCCGGTGAACAGGAACGGCTCGAGGAACACCTGCGCGGTGCCGACGATCTGCAGGATGAACGTGATCAGCAGGACCCCGCGCAGGTTCGGCAGCGTGACGTGCCAGACCTTGCCCCGGACCGACGCGCCGTCGATCTCGGCCGCCTCGTACTGCTCGGGCGGGACGCTGGTCAGCGCGGCCAGGTAGATGATGATCGTGGCGCCGGCCGCGGCCCACGTCGCCTCCGCGACCAGCGAGAACATCGCCGTCGACGCCGACTGCAGCCACGGCGACGGGCTGAGGCCGACGGCGCCGAGCACGGTGTTGAACACCCCGTTCGGGCTCGCGTCGTAGAAGAACTTCCACAGCAGCACGGCCACCACCGGCGGGATCACCACCGGCAGGTAGGCCAGCGCGCTGTAGAGGCCCTTCGCCCGCCGGACCTCGCTCATCAGCACCGCGGCGACCAGCGGGATCGGGTAGCCGAGCAGCAGCGCGAGCACGGCGAACCACAGCGTGTTGCCGACGGCGTTCCACAGCTGCGGATCACCGAGGACGGCGCGATAGTTGTCCAGGCCGACGAACACCGGGTCCGAGACGAGGTTCGTCTGCTGGAAGCTCATCACGACGGCCTGGCCGATCGGCCGCCACGAGAACAGCCCGAACACCACCAGCATCGGCAGCAGGAACAGCACCGTGCCGAGGCCGCCGCGGCGCACCCACGTCAGCGGGGTGCGCCGCCGGCGGGCCCGGGCCGGCGGCCGCGAGGACGCCGTCGCCGGCCGGGCCGCCGTGAGCGTCACGGCTTGTCCAGCAACGCCTGGGCCTGCGTCTGCGCGTCGGCCAGCAGCGCGGGGATGTCCGCGCCGCGGTCGGTCAGGACCTTCTGCGCCACCGGGTCGAGCAGGCCGTAGACCTGCTGGGTGGAGCGCGTCGGCTCCGGGATCAGCGGCTGGCCGAACATCTTGTCCGTGTACGGCGTCATCTGCTTCACCGGCACGTTGACGTACTGCGCGATCCAGCCCATCCGCTGGTCGAAGGTGGCCTTGTCGAACACCGGCAGCTCGGGCGAGCCGACGGCCTCACCCGAGTCGGCCGTCGTCTTCGCGTCGGCGACCGCGGCGGCCTGGTCAGCCTGCTTCTGCAGGTAGTAGAAGTCGATCCACTTCACGGCCGCGGCCTTCACCGGGTCCTTCGCCTTGGCGTTGACCGCGGCGAGGGTGCCGCCGCCGAGCACGCCGGCGCCCGGGCCGTCGAGCGGGAGGGCCGTGACGCCGTAGTCGTCCGCCTTGATCGCGTTCTGCGCCTTCAGCGAGCCGTAGTTGCCGCCGCCGGAGACGTACATCCCGATCCGGCCGGCGGCGAAGTCCTGGTTGATGCCGTTCCAGTCGTAGAGGAAGTTGGCGCCCATGCTGTTGTCGTCCCAGCGCATGGTGTGGACGGTCTGCAGCGCGCGGGCCATCTGCGGGGTGTTCAGCGTGGCCGTCGCCTTGTCGCCGGTCAGCTGCTCGGTGCGGCCGCCGAAGGCGTAGTCGAGCGTGGCGAGGATCCAGCCGCCGGTGTTGTCCGTGGTCAGCTGGGCGTAGCCGGCCTGACCGGTCTTCTGCGCGATCTGCTTCGCGTCCGCGCGGATCTCGTCCCAAGTGGACGGTGGCGTGTCCGGGTCGAGCCCGGCCTGCTTGAACAGCGTCCGGTTGTAGTGCAGCGCCTGGCCGTGCGCGGCGATCGGGACGGCCCACATCTTGCCGTCGTCGGCCGAGCCGGCCTTCGCGACTTCGGGGTTGAACTTCTTCGCGTACGGGAGGCCGGCGACCAGGTCACTGATGTCGGCGATCTGGCGGCGTTCGATCAGGCCGCGGCCGTCGGTGAACGGCATCGTGAGGACGTCCGGCAGCGTGCCGCCCGCCAGCTGCGCGGTGAACGTCGTCGCGTCCCACTTGAACTCCTGCGGGACCAGGTCGATCTTCGGGTTCGCGGTCTCGAACTGCGTCACCCGGGCGTTGAACGCGGCGACCGCGCCCTGGTCCAGGCCCGGTTCGATGGACACCTTGACGACGGTCTTGCCGTCCGCGGTCGTGGTGTCGTCGGTGCCGGAACAGGCGGTCAGCGCGGCGGCGGCGCACAGGCACACCACGGCGATCTTCGAGGACTTCATCGTCACTCCTGGCGGGTTTACTGGACTCGCAGCCAGACGGCTGTGTCGGTGGGCAACTGGGAGCCGGCCAGCTCGCCGCTGGCGAGCAGGATTTCGAGGTGGGCGGGCAGGTCGATCGGGGTTTCGCCGAAGTTGACCAGGCAGAGCAGGTCGGCGCCACGGCGGAAGGCGAGGACGTCGTCGGTGTCTTCGGCCGCCCAGGCGAACTCCTCACCACGCAGCGCGGGTTCGGACCGGCGCAGCGCGATCATGGTGCGGTAGAGCGTCAGCATCGACCGCGGATCGCCGTCCTGCCGCTCGACCGAGTAGTCACCCCAGTTCGCGGGCTGGGGCAGCCAGGGGGTGCCGGCGCCGAAGCCGAACGCGCTGTCCGCGTCGGACGTCCAGGGCAGCGGGACGCGGCAGCCGTCACGGCCGGGGTCGGTGCCACCGGAGCGGAAGTGCATCGGGTCCTGCAGCACGCTCAGCGGCAGGTCCTCGACCTCGGGCAGGCCCAGCTCGTCACCCTGGTAGACGTACAGCGAGCCGGGCAAGGCCGCCGACAACAGAGCGGCCGCGCGGGCGCGGCGCTGAGCCTTCGCGAGGTCGGTGGGGATGCCGAAAGCGCGTGCCACGAAACCGAACGAGCTGTCCTCGCGGCCGTAGCGGGTGGCCGCGCGGGTGACGTCGTGGTTGGACAGCACCCACGTCGGCGGCGCGCCGACCGGGCCGTGGGCGTCCAAAGTGGACACGATGGCGGTGCGCAGTTCCCCGGCGTCCCACGGGCGCATCATGAAGTCGAAGTTGAACGCCGTGTGCATCTCGTCCGGCCGCAGGTAGCGGGCGAAGCGGTGCGGGTCGGCCAGCCAGACCTCGCCGACCAGGACGCGCGGCTCGGCGTAGGAGTCGGCGACGGCCCGCCAGCCGCGGTAGATGTCGTGGATCTCGTCGCGGTCGACGAACGGGTGCGCGTCCGGCGTCACCTCGTTGGGCAGCGCGGGGTCCTTGACCGGCATGGTCGCCGAGTCGATGCGGATGCCCGCGACCCCCCGGTCGAACCAGAACCGCAGGACGCGCTCGTGCTCGGCGCGGACGTCCGGGTGGTTCCAGTTGAGGTCCGGCTGCTCGGGCGCGAACAGGTGCAGGTACCAGTCGCCGGGGGTGCCGTCCGGGTTCGTGGTGCGGGTCCAGGTGCCGCCGGAGAAGCTGGACTCCCAGTCCGTCGGCGGCAGTTCACCGTGCTCGCCGCGGCCCGGGCGGAACCAGAACCGTTGGCGCTCCGGCGATCCCGGCCCGGCGGCGAGCGCGGCTTTGAACCACTCGTGCTGGTCCGAGACGTGGTTGGGGACGATGTCCACAATGGTCTTGATGCCCAGCCCGGCGGCCTCGGCGATCAGCTGCTCGGCCTCGTCGAGGGTGCCGAACGCCGGGTCGATGACGCGGTAGTCGGCGACGTCGTAACCGCCGTCGGCCAGCGGCGAGGAGTACCAGGGCGTGAACCAGATGGCGTCCACGCCGAGGCTTTCGAGGTGCGGCAGGCGGGCGCGGACGCCGGCGAGATCGCCGGTGCCGTCACCGTTGCCGTCGGCGAAACTGCGCGGGTAGATCTGGTAGATGACCGCACCGCGCCACCACGGCGCCGCCTGCTCGGCGGGTGCGGTCAGCGGGTCGGTCGAGATGTCTGTGGTCACGGGACTCCCGTTCTGGCTCAACGGTTTCCGGAGCGCGGCGAAGGGTGCGGACCGGCGTCCGCATGGATTAGGTTTAGCGCTATACCTCGATAGACGGTAATGTCGTCCCCGGCCGCTTGTCAACGGCCGGTCCCGTAACCTTGGGGCCCGGGTGAGCGAGAGGAGACCGAGGGTGCGCGTCACGCTGCGGGAGGTCGCCGAGCAGGCGGGCGTGAGCATGATGACCGTGTCGAACGTGATGAACGGCAACCGCGCGCGGGTTTCACCGAGCACCATCGAGAAGGTCCAGCGCATCGCGGACGAGCTCGGGTACGTCCCGAGCGCGTCGGCCCGCAGCCTCGCGACCAAGGCGTCCCGGCTGGTCGGCCTGCTGGTGCCGGCCGCCGACGAGGACAGCCTGATGATCAGCCCGCACACCATGGCGATCGTCGGCCTGATCGAGCGTGAGCTGCGCAAGTACGGCTACCACCTGCTGCTGCGCGGGGTCGCCCACCCGGACGAGGTCGCCGAGGCGCTGCGCTCGTGGAGCCTCGACGGCGCGATCCTGCTGGGTTTCCTCGACGAAGAGGTCGGCAAGCTGACCAAGAAGACCATCGGCGCGGTCCACGTCGTCGCGATCGACAGCTACTCGGCCAACCGCCTCACGACGGGAACGCGCTCCGACGACTTCGCGGGCGCCCGGCTGGCCGCGCGGCACCTACTCGACCTGGGCCACCGCCGGATCCTGTTCGCCGGCCCGGCGTTCAGCGGCGTCGGCGTGGTCCACGAACGTTTCGAGGGTTTCGGCCAGGCGTTCGCGGACGCCGGCGTCGCGCGGCCGGACCTGGTGGAGACGGTCAACACGACGTACGCCGAAGGCCGCGAACTCGGGCTCGTGCTGGCCGATCGCCATCCGGGCATGACGGCGTTGTTCGCGACGGCGGACATCCTCGCGGTCGGCGTCGTCCACGGCCTGACCGAGGCGGGCGTCCGGGTCCCGCAGGACGTCTCGGTGGTCGGCTTCGACGACCTCGACCTGTGCAACTACGTGACACCGAAGCTGACGACCGTCGCCCAGGACATCACCCGCAAAGCCGCGACGGCGGTGTCGATCCTGCTGGACTCGATCGAGAAGGACGAACGCCCGAAGCACCCGGTGACGATCGACGTCTCGCTCGTCGAACGCGAGTCGACGGCTCCGGTGCGCGGCTGAACACGGGGAGCTCCCGGCTTACCTCCGCAGCTGAAGAGCCGTCACCACTTCGTCCGCCACCTCGGCAACCTGCCTGCCGAGATCTTCGTCGTCCAAGGCTTCGAAGTCGACGATCGCCCCGAGCCGCCTAAATCTCTTGAGCAGCTCACGCAACACGGTGCGCTCGTCCTTCTGCTCCACACCCAGTCGCGGCCAAGTACGGGCGAGGGCGCGGATGAGCGTCCGGCTGCCTCCGAGAGAGCGTCGCCGCGAGAAGATCTGGTCGAACGCGCTTTCTCCGAACACCCCGATCAGCGCGTACCGGTCACCGACGGCGCGCGGGTCCTCGAGCAAGTGCGCACGCCACCAGAGCCTGCCGAACACGTGGCGGGTGATGTCGGTGTCGAGGACTCGATCGCCCGGTGCCCTCGGGTACCGCCAGTAGGCGACATCGGGCAGGAGTACCAAGGCCAGGAACGCCCAGGTCGATCGCACGGACGCCTCGGCGGGCACGAGCCCGCTGCGCTCGTGCAGAAGCTTGGCGACGCGCAGGTCGAACTCCGCGCGTCCGTCTCGCGTGCCCGGGTAGGGGTAGTTCGCCTTGACGGCCTCGGCCAGTATCTCTTCTCGAAGTGCTTGGAGCTGCTCGGTGTGGACGCGCGTCCCGCCGGTAGCCGTGAAGATCGCCGAGCGGTGGCGGAGTGCCGATTTCCGCCGAAGCTCTTCGACCTCCATGCCGACGTATTCCTCGTGGAGCTCACGAGCCACCCGGCCGAGCAGGCGTGGGTAAAGGGCGCTCACGCCTCCTCCTTCAGCAGACCGGCTGCGGCCTGGATCCGAGCAACGAAATACGCCGGATCCTGGGTGTGCTCACGCCGGAGGGTTCCGAGGTCGTTTTCGAAATGCTGCCTGAGCACCGCCTGAAGCACGGCGCCCGTCGAGCCGGTCGGGTACTCCGTCGAAAGGTCGAAGTCCTCCTCGACCACGGCCTTTTCGACGAGACTGCGCAACGTGTCGGATCGCAGCATCGACAGCACGGCCGCGCTGCGTGCGGGATCGCCCGCCGCACGACCGGTCACCACATCCACGACGTTCTTCCGCTTCTCGTTGACAAGCAGCAGCAGTGAACCCAGGGCCGCGTCCTCCAGCCCGCCGCCGATGTCCAGGATCCAGGGGGCGTCCGCCGGGTAGGTGGACGAACCGAAGTCGGTCACGACGATCGGGAACTGGGTTGCGTCCCCACGGAGGCGGACGTCGCGCCGGTCGGCCCACAACACGCTGCCCGGTCGCCGGGGGGCGATCTTCGAGATCGTGCCGCCCGGGCTGATCAGGACGAGGGAGAGGTCGAGTCCCAGCGTGCCGCCGAGGTCGGTGCCGGGCAGGTCGAACTCCACCGAAAGTTCCACGCCGTCGGTCGGCGGGACCGGTGCACGCCATGCGCGTCCACGCAACAGCGAACCGGACGCCGTCCAGCGGACCGAGACGGCCAGTTCGGCGTCGTCTTTCAATCCGCATTCATTTCGCGCCCGAGCGCCGTCCACGACCAGCGTCCGCCGCAGCGGCAGCACTGTGTCGTAGTCCCAGTCCGGGAGGTCGTCGGCCAGTTCGGTCAACTCTCCCGCGAGAGTCCAGGGAGCGGCGCGGACGATGTCCTCGGAAGGTCTGCGATAGGGGTGGACGACGCTCATGAGGCCTCCTCGACGAGCAGACCCTCGACGGCCACGTCGATCAAGGTGTCCGGCACGCTCCGGACCCGCAGCTCGACCTCGACGGGCGCGATGACGAAGCAGGTGTCCGATTCGAACTCGCCCGCAGGTGTCCGCCAAGAGTGCACCGAGGGTGGGACGGCACCGACCGGAGCCTCGTCCTCGCGTCCGTCCACGGTCATGACCGTGAGCTTGGCGGTCAGGGCCACCGGACCGGTTCCGCCGACGGTCAACTGTTGGAAGATCAGAGGCTCGCCTGCGAGTTCTTCCAGCACGGGTGCACCGACCATGGTGACCGGGCCACGAACTCGGGCCCGTCGCGCGACGGGCTCGTCACTCGGCTTGCCGGATCCCGGGGGCTTGGCCGGTCCCGGTCCCGATTTCGGCGTTTCTTCGGCGTAGGCGGCGGCGATCAGGCCGCCGAGGAACCTGCTCGCGGACCCGAGTGGCAAACCGGCGACCGGGGGAGTCGACGTCTCCGGTCGTTTGAAGTCCGCCAAGCGTTCCTTGATCCGGGTGAACGTCGTCCGGACGAACGTCTTGTTGGCACCCTGCAACTGTTCGTGCACCCAGTTGTCGTGGGTCGGCGGTTCCGCGGCCGAGTACACCTCGTCGAGTTCGTCCATCGCCCGGAAGACCCCGGCGTAGGCGACGTTCGTGGAGAACGTCTCCGGGCCTTCGAAGTACCTGACGACGAGTTCCGGCGAGCGCATGAGGCACACGTGGTGCGGATCGTCCGGCACACCCGCGTAGGCGGCGGCCTTGGTACCGCCGTTCTTCTCCATCGGCAGGACGCGGCGCTTCGCGAGCGAAAACCGGCCGAGATCCTTCTTCGGACTTCCGCACTTGAGGATCTCGGCGTCCGGCAGCCGGGCGCTCCGGTACGCCTTGACGAAGAGGTTCAAGGGATACGAGGCCGCGGGATCGGGGACGGGCACGTCGGTGCCCTCGACGCGCACCTGCGGGACCAGTCGGTCGTCGCCTCGCTCGTCCAACATCAGAGGCCAGGTGTGCCAGGCGATGGTCTCGGCGAGGTGATGGCCGGCCGAGGTGGCGTCCTCGAATTCGTCGAGCTCGGGGGCGACCACCACGAGAGTTGTACCGGTTTCGCCCGGCGCGAAGACGCGGAGGCCGAGGCTGCGGGCAACCTGGTCGGCCTCGTCGCCCGTCAGCGGCTCCACGTGTTCGTCCTCTACACGGCCCCACCAGTGCCTGCCGGTGTACGGCCGCGGGTCGACGTGTTCCCGCAGTTCGAACGACGCTCCCAACGCGATGCCGATCAACCGCGAGACTCGCTGCCCGGAGCTGTCGGACGTGCGCGTGTAGACGAGGACCGTGCCCACCTTCGACAGCCGGTAGAGCACGGCCTTGCCGTAGCCGTAGGTGCCGCCACCCTGTTCGGTGTCCCGCTTCTCGCCGACGTTCAGCACGAACGAGATCCAGTCGCGGCGGCCGTCGGTGAGTTCGTCGGCTCTGGTCGGACCGCCCAGCCCGGCGGTGCCCCGGTCGGACACCGTCAGGAGCCGAACCGGCGGCTCACGCAGGACTCGGCCCACACCCAGATGCCGTTCCACACGGGCGGCGGGCGTCAGCAAGCGTTCCCACACGGGACGTTGTGCGGCGGCCACCGTGTCGATTTCGAGTCGGTACGTAACCGGGCCGGTGCGCAGGCGGGCGTCCCAGGAGTTCTGCACGGTTTCCCGGACGAAGACGGTGAGCGGATCGACGGGCGGCCTGCCCAATTGGTTCCGGATGCCTTCGGAGGTGATCGCCCCGGTTGGCGGGAAGGGCTGGGACCACCACCGCGCCTGCTCGTTCACGATGCTCCAGAGACGAAGAGAACGAAGTCGGCAACTTCGTGTTCGAGTGCTTTCGGGCTGTCGAGGTCGACCGAATAGACGAGGTCGTCAATGCCGGGTTCGAGCGCGTCACCGGTGAGGGACGCGGGCACGATCCGAGGGAATCCGTCGTCCACTCGGTAGCACCTTCGCTCGAGGATTTCGTAGCGGATCGAGGAATACCGATCGACGTCACGTTCGCGGTAGCCCAACTCGGCAAGCCCCCTGCGGATGGGCGAGGGATTGTCGGCCAGGGCCAGCACGTCTTCGATCAGGTCCGGCACCGATGTCCCAGAGGCCGTCCTCAGCAGGCGGAACCACACCAGGCCGAGGTCCCCGCCTGCCGGCGACTCCAGCTGGTCGATGCCGTGGACCCGGATCGTCCGGCCCTCCGGCGCGGTTGTCGTCTTCACTTCGATTGCGTTGCCGGCGAGGTGGAAGTCCTTCGCGGTGCCGCCCGGCCCGTGCCAGCTCTCGGCGAGCCCCGAGTCCTGCTGCAGAAGCCGGCGGAGGACCGACAGCTCACCGAACAGCCCGGCGAGAGCCTGGGCGTTCAACGGTCCTTGTGCACCGGACAGGAGCTGACGCCACTCGTCGAGCACCCGGCGAAGGGCTCGGACCGCCTTTTCCGGGTTTTTGGCCACGGCCTCGAGCACGTCCTCGCAGAGGGACGTGAACACATCTTGCAGCGACGGGTCAAGCAGCACCAAGTCCGCATAGTGCCGGTACTGGACTGCGTCCTCGAGCGGCTTCATGACCAAGTGCACGGCTCGGCCGGTCAAGTCGGGTTCGACAGTCTGACGCGCCGCCAGCGGAACAAAGAGGTGGCTGTTCCCCGATGTGTCGATGCCCAGCAGAACCGGTCCCTGCGGGGTGTCCACCGGGACCGGGCTCGTGACGATCGTCGAACCCGAACTGCGTGCCGCGACCTCCAGCACGCGCCAGCGATCGACGACGACGTCACGCAGCTCGGTCATTCTTCTTCCTCGTCGTCGATCTCCAGCGCGTCGACGTCGTCCTGCTCCACGAGGTTCGCCGAGTAGTACTCCGCCTCGATCTTGTCATCTTCGCCTGCGGGGTGCGGGAAGAGGAGCGCGGTTCCCATGACCACGTCGGCAGGCGCGTCGAGAGGTGCACGACCCGTAGCCTTGGTATGCGAGACCGGGTCGATCGGATACAGCAGCAGAAGACCCACATCGGGGACCTGTGCTTCCCGCAGCTTCTCTATCTCCAAACGCTTCGGCTGCTCGTGACCGCTAGGGAGGGACAGATCCAGCGTAGTGTCGCGGGCGCTGGTCAGGGTCTTGATGTCAGCGGGCTCGTCCGAGGCGATGCCGGACTCGAGGTCGATCCGGGCGCGTCGAACCATTCCGATATCGATGGTGGAATCGGGCTTATAACGCTGGGCATCGTCATCGTTGCTGCCGATGACGGCAACGTTCCACTGCTTCAGAGCGCCTACGCGCAGCCTCTTCTCGATGTAGCCGAGCAGGCGGCGGCGGTCGGCCTCCGTGGACTTGCGGTGGAATTCGTACTCCGCAAGGTATCGAGTGACCCCTTCGTGCGGGACGTCTTTGAACAGCACACGGTTCTTGTCGGGATCCACTCGCGAACTACTCGCGGAAAGACAGTCTTCGATCAGAGTCTTGGCTGCTCGAGCGTTCTTCTCGAGCCACGACTTGCCTTCGGGACGGACGTCGAAGTACCGGGACTCGATGAGGTGGCCACCGTACGCTGCCTCGGCCTTGACCGCGTCCTTCATTTTCGCCTTCGCCGTGATCAGCAGCTTCGGATGCGAACGCAGTCGGACCGCGAAGGTCATCGGGTTTTCGTTGGTGGTCATGTAGCGGTCGATGTCTACGCGCATCTCGGCTTCGACCGTGGCGAGGTGGCGGAACCAGCCCTGGAGCTCGTCGGTCATCCAGATGCGGGGCAGGTCGGCGTAGCCGTCGCGGTAACCGAACCAGCGTCCCATCTGCAGCAGGGTGTCGTAGGCCGAGGCGCCGCGGACGAACAGGCTGCACACGAGTCCCTCGAGGGTGAGGCCTCGGGACAGGGTGTTGCCGCCCACCGCAATCGTGGTCACCGGGCCGGAGTCGTAGTCCAGCCGGTCTTTGCTGCGGTAGTTGTCGACGACCAGGGTCGTCTCGCGGACCACGTCGTGGAGCCGGGGGAGGAGTTCGTCGAACGAAACCGGGATTTCGCCGAGGTCGTCCGCCCGCACCTTCGCGGTCTCCTCGGTCCACTGCAGCCGCAGGTCGTCCAGCAGTTTCCGGGATTCCCGGTTGAGACCGTCGAGTGTTCTGGACCGGAAGGCCTTCAACACCGGTACGAACCCGAAGTGGACGCCGGAGTCGACGCTGGTGTGGATGAGCATCGACGAGTGCGGATTGCCGGTGCCTCGCACCCGGCGAGCCGCCGTGGCCAGCCAGAACCAGCGGACAGCCGCCTCCAGTGAAGGAGTCAGTGCGGGTGCGAAGGTGGGGGCTTCCTTTTTGTTCTTGGGTTTGAGGTCTTCGACCTCGTCGTCCGGGACCCGGCGGATCATGTCGTAGCCGCCGGGGACGTCGGCGGCGTCCTCCCAGTCCAGGGGCTCACGCCCGAACAGGACCTCGGTGCCCTGGTGACCGATCGGCTTCGGCAGGTTGACGATGAAGTCCCGGGGATAGAAGTCCTCCGTGACCGAAGGATCGATCAGGAGGTTCGCGAACGGCGTCGCCGTGTACCCGATGTAACCGACCTTCGGGAACTTGCTCAACACTTTGAAGAGCAGCGGGTTGATCTTCTTCGTCGCGACCGTGGACTGGTCGGCCTCGTCGTCGATGATCAGCGTGGGGCAGTTCTCGAGGTATTCGTGCGCCGTCCCGAGCCAGGCATTGAGTTTTCGCAACACGGCGGCGTTCTTCTTCACGACCAAGAGCAAGTGCTGATCCT
The DNA here is from genome assembly GCF_044741685.1 of Amycolatopsis sp. NPDC088138. Lineage (NCBI taxonomy): Bacteria > Bacillati > Actinomycetota > Actinomycetes > Pseudonocardiales > Pseudonocardiaceae > Amycolatopsis > Amycolatopsis sp. NPDC088138. Next base: position 629,534 of record NZ_JBIUTB010000003.1, on the reverse strand, counting down.
TGGCCGCCAGGTAGGCCGCGGCATTGCCTCGCTCGCCGAAGTCCCGTTCCGGGGTGGTGACCTCGTGCCACAGTTCCGGGTTCGCGGCGATCAGGTCGTTCTTCAGACGGATCTGGGTCTGCTTTCGCAGTGCGTTGTGGACGCCGGAAAGCACGATGAACAGCTTGTATCCCCGGTCGGCGGCCTTGGCCATGACGGCCGTGAAATTGGTCGTCTTACCCGACTGGACGAAACCCACGACCAGACCGCGGGTGGAGAATTCCGCCAGCTTCGGGTGCTCCAGCAGGGAGACCACCTTCGTCGACGCGTCGTCGACGGCCTTGACGGCGTCCTCGTTCCGATACTTGTCCCGCAACGACTGTTCGAGCGACGGCCAGTTCCGGTCGCCAGACTGCGGACCCGTGTACCAGGTCATCCGGTTGTCGCGGTAGACGGAATGAGGTTCGTCCATGTCGCGGACCCGAATGCACTCGTGCTCATGGCGTTCGACGATTCTTCTGACGATGTCTTCGGGCACGCCCATCCGGCGGATGCGACGAGCCGCTTCCGCCGGCGTGAACTTCTCGACGATTGCCCGGAAGACCTCGTAATCCTCCTGGATCTCCGAGTCTTCCGCGAGCGATTTCGTCACGTGCGCTCCAACGTCGTCGATTCGTCCGGGCGCGGCTGAGCCCGGATCACCCCACTCTAGGAACCTGATCGACGATCCGCACGGTCCTGTTACGCCCTGTGTTCTTTCGTGATCCCGATACCCCGAATGGAGTACTGTGCTGCATTCGGGCAGTCACCACCGCCCGTCCGGACATAGGAAACGGCCGGTTTCCCTTGGGGGAGAGGGAAACCGGCCGTTCAGGTGGCGGCGTTCGGGGTTACGCCGCCTGGGCAACCGGCGTTGAAGCCGGGGTCAGGGCGAGGTCGAGGACCTCGCGCACGTTCGCCACCGCGTGGACGTCCAGCTGGGACAGCACCTCGGCCGGGACGTCGTCCAGGTCCGGCTCGTTGCGCTGCGGGATGATCACCGTCTTCATCCCGGCCCGGTGGGCCGCCAGCAGCTTCTGCTTGACGCCGCCGATCGGCAGGACGCGTCCGGTCAGGGACACCTCGCCGGTCATCGCGACGTCCGCCTTGACCACGCGGCCCGAGAGCAGCGACGCCAGGGCCGTCGTCATCGTGACGCCGGCGGACGGGCCGTCCTTGGGCACCGCGCCCGCGGGGACGTGGACGTGGATGCCGCGGTTCTTCAGGTCACCGACCGGAAGTTCCAGCTCCGCGCCGTGCGAGCGCAGGTAGGACAGCGCGATCTGGACGGACTCCTTCATCACGTCACCGAGCTGGCCGGTCAGCTGCAGCCCGGACGCGCCGGACTCCTGGTCCGCCAGCGACGCCTCGATGTAGAGGACGTCACCGCCGGCCCCGGTGACCGCCAGGCCCGTGGCCACACCGGGGGTCGCGGTCCGCTGGGTCGACGCGGGCAGCGACGACTCCGGCAGGTGGCGCGGCCGGCCGAGGTAGGTCTCCAGGTCGGCGTCGTCGATCGTGAGCGGCAGGGACACCTCGTCCATCGCCACCTTCGTCGCGATCTTGCGCAGCACCTTCGCGATCGTGCGGTTCGCGTCGCGCACGCCCGCCTCGCGGGTGTACTCGGCGGCGATCCGGCTGAACGCGGCGTCCGTCAAGGCGACGTCGGCCGTGGCCAGGCCGGCGCGCTCCAGCTCGCGCGGGAGCAGGTGGTCGCGGGCGATGGTGACCTTCTCGTGCTCGGTGTAGCCGTCCAGCGTGACGAGCTCCATGCGGTCCAGCAGCGGGCCGGGGATGGTCTCGAGCGCGTTGGCCGTCGCCAGGAACACGACGTCGGACAGGTCCAGCTCGACCTCGAGGTAGTGGTCGCGGAACGTGTGGTTCTGCTCCGGGTCCAGCACTTCGAGCAGCGCCGCGGTCGGGTCGCCGCGGTAGTCGGCGCCGACCTTGTCGATCTCGTCGAGCAGCACGACCGGGTTCATCGAGCCGGCTTCCTTGATGGCGCGGACGATCCGGCCGGGCAGGGCGCCGACGTAGGTGCGGCGGTGGCCGCGGATCTCCGCCTCGTCGCGGATGCCGCCGAGGGCGACCCGGACGAACTTGCGTCCCATGGCCTTCGCGACGGACTCACCCAGCGACGTCTTACCGACTCCGGGAGGGCCCGCGAGGGCGAGCACCGCGCCCGAACGACGTCCGCCGACCGGGCCGAGACCCGATTCCGCGCGACGCTTGCGCACGGCCAAGTACTCGATGATGCGTTCCTTGACGTCGTCGAGGCCGGCGTGGTCGGCGTCCAGGACGGCCCGCGCGGCGGCGATGTCGTAGACGTCCTCGGTGCGCTCGTTCCAGGGCAGCTCCAGGACGGTGTCCAGCCAGGTGCGGATCCAGCCGCCCTCGGGGGACTGCTCGGACGTCCGGTCCAGCTTGTCCACCTCGGCCAGCGCGGCCTTCTTCACGGCGTCCGGCAGCTCGGCACCTTCGACGCGGGCGCGGTAGTCCGTGTCGTCGGTGGAGCCGTCCAGCTCACCCAGCTCCTTGCGGATCGCTTCGAGCTGGCGGCGCAGCAGGAACTCCTTCTGCTGCTTCTCCATGCCTTCGGAGACGTCCTTGCGGATCGTGTCGGTGACCTCGAGCTCGGCCAGGTGCTCCTTGCTCCACTCGAGCGCCTTCTCCAGGCGTGCGGTGACGTCGAGCGTGGTGAGCAGCTCGACCTTCTGGTCGGTGTCGAGGTACGGCGCGTTGCCGGACAGATCGGCGACCGCGGACGGGTCCTCGACCTGCTGGACGGCGTCGATCAGCTGCCAGCCGCCGCGCTGCTGGAGGATCGAGATGACAACGGCCTTGTACTCGGCCGCGAGCTTCGCGGTCTGGTCGCCGGTGGTTTCGGGGGCGTCCTCGGCGTGCACCCAGCGGGCGGCACCGGGGCCGTCGGCCATCCGGCCGACGAGCGCGCGGGCCGTGCCGCGCAGCAGCACGGCGGCCTTGCCACCGGGCACGCGCCCGATGCGCTCGACCGTGGCGACGGTGCCGTACTCGGCGTACTCACCGTGGACGCGCGGGACGATCAGGACCTCGGCCTTGGTGGCGCCGGTCGAGCGGATGCCGGGGAAGGACGCCTGGCTCGGCGTCCCGGCCTGGGCGGACTCCACCGCGGCCCGCGTCTCGGTGTCGGTGAGGTCGAGCGGGACGACCATGCCCGGCAGCACGACGTCGTCATCGAGCGGGAGCACGGGCAGGAGGCGGGTGTCGGACATGTGCACTCCTCGGGTAGTTGAGTCTGCCTAGCTCAACTCTCCGATAGGCGTGTTTGTTTCCGATGGTGCGTTCGCCCACAGCGATCAGCGAAACCGCAGGTCAGAGGCTTGGCCGGCGCGCCACCGCGCACCAGGCGAACGGCCGGGTCTCCAGGTCGATGGCGTTCGGCGGGGTCTCCGGCCGCCAGTCCGGCAACGATGTCATCCCCGGCGGCAACAGCGGCCAGCCGCCGAACCAGGGGAGCAGTTCTTCGGCCGTGCGCAGCCACGCCGGGTTCGTCGTGTCTCGGTAGGCGTCGATGAATCGTTTCACCTCGGCCGCGCGAACCGGTGGGGCGTCGTCGCGGCACGTGCCGTGGGTCAGGGCCAGCCAGCTGCCCGGGGCGAGCTTCGCGCGGTACGCCGCCATCAGGCCCTCGGGGTCGTCGGACGGGCCGACGAAGTGCATCACGGTGATCATCAGCAGGCACACCGGCCGTGACCAGTCGATCAGGTCCTCGGTCACGTCGTCCGCGAAGATCTCCTTCGGACGCCGGATGTCCCGCTCGACCAGGCCCGCCCAGTCCGTCGCGTCTTCCTTCTCCAGGATCAGCCGGGAGTGCGCGGCCGCCACCGGCTCGTAGTCGACGTACACGACCGACGCGCGTTCGCCGGCGGGCAGCAGGTCGCGGACGATCTCGTGCACGTTGCCCGCGGTCGGCACGCCGGAGCCGAGGTCGACGAACTGGCGGACGCCGGCGGCCATCGCGGCCTTGACGACCCGGTTCATGAACGCCCGGTTCTGCCGCGAGATCGGCCGGATCAGCGGCCACACCTTCTCGACGCGGCGGCCGAACTCGCGGTCGACCGCCCAGTGGTGGTTGCCGCCGAGGTACCAGTCGTAGACGCGCGCGGCGGACGGCTTCTCCGTGTCCACCCCCGCCGGGGCGATCGGTGCGGTTTCGTTCATCCGCCAGGCCTTTCCGCGATGCCGCACCACGCGTACGGGCGGGCTTCGGCTTCCAGGGCGTTCAGCTTCCGGTCGGGCCGCCAGTCCGGCAGGTGCACGATGCCCGGCTCCAGCAGTGGCCAGTCGCCGAACAGCGGCTCGATCTCGTCGCGGTCGCGCAGCCACACCGGGTTGCTCGTCTTCCGGTACTGCTCGACGAACCAGCGCAGCCCGGCCAGCATCTCGCCCTCGCCGTCACCCTCGCTCATCTGCGAGATCGCCAGCCAGCTGCCCGGCGCGAGCGCGTCGCGGTAGGCCTTGAGCAGGCCGTGCGGGTCGTCGTCCGGGCCGACGAAGTGCAGCACCGCCATCATCATCACGCAGACCGGCTGCGAAAAGTCGATCAGCCGCTTCGTCTCCGAAGCGCGCAGCACGGCCTTCGCGTCCCGCATGTCGGCCTGCACGATGCCGGCCCAGTCGGTCGCCGCCTCCTCTTCGAGGATGAGCGTCGCGTGGGCGACGGCGACCGGCTCGTAGTCGACGTAGACGACCGTGGCGTCGTGGTCGTCGGGCAGCTCGGCCTCGACGACCTCGTGCACGTTGCCGGCCGTCGGGACGCCGGAGCCGAGGTCGATGAACTGCCGGATCCCCGCCTTCAGCGCCGCGCGCACCGCGCGGTTCATGAACTCGCGGTTCTGCTTCGAGCCGGGGCGCACGAGTGGCCACTGCTGTTCCATGCGGCGGCCGAACTCGCGGTCCACGGCCCAGTTCTGCGTACCGCCGAGGTACCAGTCGTAGATCCGGGCCGCGGACGGCTTCTCCGTGTCCACACCCTCGGGTGCTCTGGGCGCGGCGTCCCGCTGCTCGTTCACGTCGGCTCCCCGTCCCTTGTACTGACATCAGCCTATAAGGACGGGGCACCCGGGGTAATCCGCCAGTAGTTCACCGAACGGCTGGGCGACGCTGCCAGTACGTCCACAGCGGGCGGTAACCCTGCGCGTACCAGAACGGCGTCGAGAGCGGGTTCGCCGCGGCGTGGTGCAGCAGGACGACGTCGGTGCCCTCCTCGTCGAGGACGTGGTGGGCGTGGGCCGCCAGCGCCGTGCCGACACCGGACGAGCGCGCCGCCTCGGCGACCGCCAGTGACGACAGGTACCCGACCCGGGTGGCGGCCACGCGGTCGCTGATCCAGCCGGTCTCGCCGGGGTGCTGGACGTTCACCATGCCGAGCGGACGGCCGTACAGCTCGGCGATCCACAGCGGCGGCTCCGGCCGGTTCAGCTGCTCGGCGAGGTCCTTGGCCATGATGTCCTCGACGCCCTGGCGCAGGTTGACCGTGCCGTACTGGGCGTCGTAGGAGTGCAGCTCCAGGCCCAGGGCGACGACCGTGTCGAGGTCGCCGGGCTCGGCGCGCCGGATCTTGACGCCCGGGGTGCCGTGCGGGCCCTCCGGGATCATCCGGTCGGCCGGGCGGACCGCGACGATCCGCAACGGCGCGAAGCCGTGGTGCAGCATTTCCCGCGCGCCGGCGGCGTCACGGCTGGCCCGGGGGACGACCGCGGCGGTCTCGGTGTCGCCACGCTCGGCGACCGCTCGCAGATGTTCATCCCATCGGGTGAGGAGGGCGTCGAGCGCACCGGCCGGGTGGGGGCCGGCGAGCTGGAGGTCGAGCCGGTGCTCGGTGAGGGCGCGCCACGGCGCGTTGGGGGCGTCGCGGTCCACCTGGACGCGGGAAGCGAGTCCCGACGCGGCCGAGTCGTCGGTGGCCACCTCCAGGACCACGGCGTTTTCGGCCGCTTCGAACGGAGAGGAGCCGGGGAGGAGGGGATCCACCGCCGCGAGTCGCGCCGCGTGCTCGGTGGCAATCACATCGCTGTGCATGGGGCACATTCAAGCGCTACCCGGCCGGGAATGCGTACAGAACCTCCCGGGAAGGGGTCGCGGCCCCCGCACCAGATGTTTCACCCCTTGGTCCACGCAGGTCAGCGCTATCGAGGCATTGTTAACCCTGGGGTGATCTCCTACTGTCTCGAAAGGGACATGAGTACGCCCTACGGGGTACGGTATGGCCCTTGTCCACACCTGACGTCACGGATCAGCGACCGTGGGCAATCCGGGAGGGAAGAACGGATGCCGGAGACCACCGCGCACGGCGACGCCGTCGCGCAGCCCGGGCCGGGCGGTCCCGCGACCGCGCCGATCCCCGCGGCCTCCGTCGAGGCACGGACCGACGAACGCCGGTTCCGCGCCTACACCTTCGCGGTACTGAGCCTGGGGCTCGTCGCCGCGTTCGCGGTCGGCTCGTGGCTGCCGTTCCACTGGGACAGCAAGCTGCTCTGGATCGGCCCGGTGCTCGCGGTCGCGTTCCTGCTCGCCGAGCAGCTCGGCATCAACGTCGACGTCCGCAGCGGCATCTCGTGGACCATCTCCTTCACCGAGATCCCGCTCGTCATCGGCTTCTTCATCGCGCCGTTCGAGGTCGTGCTGGCCGCGCACCTGGTCGCCGGCATCGGGACGCTGCTCGCGCGCAAGGTCGCCGGCCGTGTCCTCTACAACGCGGGCGCGTTCCTGCTCGAGATCACCGGCGCCTTCGCGGTCGCCGGCCTGGTGAAGGTCGCCGTCGGCGCCGGATCGGGCAGCGAGATCCCGTGGGTCGCCGCGCTCGCCGGCACGCTGACCGCGCCGCTCGTCAGCACGCTGCTCGCGCTGGCCGCGGTGCGCGTGCTGCGCCGTCGGATGCGCGTCAGCACCGCCGTCCGGCTCACCGCGCGGATCCTGGTCGTCGGGTTCGTCAACGCGTCGGTCGGCCTCTCCGGGTACCTCGTCATCTCGAACACGCCCAAGGCGTGGCCGCTGGTGCTCGCCGTCTTCCTCGGCCTCACCGCGCTCTACTGGGCCTACTCCGACCTGCTGCGCGAGCAGCGGGACATGGAGGCGCTCTCGGACGTCAGCCTGATGGTCGCCCGCTCCGGCCAGCAGGCCGCGGCGCGCCCGGCCAGCCGGGCCGACGAGCTCGTCGGCGGCGTCGACGTCCGCGAGTGGGCCACGATCGCCGAGCGCATCAAGGACCAGCTCGCCGCCGGCCGCGTCGTGCTGCGGCTGCGGCTGGAGCCGAAGGACACCATGCGCGTCGTCGTCGCCGGCGACGAGCTGCCGGCCGCCGACCCGGGCGCCGACGACCCGCTGCTGCGCCTGCCCGGCGCGCACGTCCGGCACTTCCGGATCACCGAAGCCAACCCGGACGTCCGCGCCGCGCTGCTCGACCGCGGCGCGCAGGAGGCGCTCGTCGTCCCGCTGCGCAGCGCGAACCAGCTGCTCGGCGTGGTCGAGGCGCACGACCGGCTGTCCCGCTGGCGCGGGTTCGGCAAGTACGACGTCCAGCTGCTCGGCACGATGGCCAGCCACCTCGCGACGTCGCTGGACAACCGGCGGCTGCTCGCGACCCTGCGCCACGACGCCTACCACGACCCGCTCACCGGGCACCTCAACCGGCCGGGCTTCCGGCAGGTGGCGAAGGAGCCGTTGCGGGACTTCGCGAACGCCGTGGTGCTGCGGATCGACCTCGACGTCTTCTCGACCGTCTCCGACGCGCTGGGTTACGCCTGGGCCGACCGGATGGTCATCGCCGCCGGCCGCCGCATCCGCGACGCGCTCGGCCCCGACGTCCCGCTGGCCCGCCTGGAAGGCGCGTCGTTCGCGGCGCTGCTCGTCGGCTGCGCGCCGGAGGACGCCCACCACGCGGCGGAACGGCTGCGCGAGGAGCTGTCCGCGCCGTACCCGGTCGACCGGCTTTCGGTCGAGGCCAACGCGATGATCGGCTACGCGACGACGACGCCCGAAGAGGCCGTCGACCCCGTCGACATCGAAGGCCTGCTCCAGCGGGCCGACGTCGCTGTTCGCGCTACCAAGGGCGGCGAAGAGGTCCGCGGCTACGTGCCGAGCATGGGCCAGATCTTCCTGCGCCGCTTCCAGATGGTCACGCAGTTCCGGCAGTCCCTCGAGGACGGCCAGGTCAGCGTCCACTACCAGCCCAAGATCACCCTGCCGAACCGGCAGGTCCAGGGCGTCGAGGCGCTCGTCCGCTGGGTGCACCCGGAGTTCGGCAGGCTCGGCCCGGACGAGTTCGTCCCGGCCATCGAGGCGGCCGGCCTGATCGGCGTGCTGACGTCGTTCGTGCTCGGCGAGGCCCTGAAGCGCTGCCGCAAGTGGCTCGACGAGGGCCTGCGGATCTCGGTGGCGGTCAACCTGTCGGTGCGCAACCTCGCCGACGAGGACTTCCCGAACAAGGTCGCCCGCGAGCTGGACCGCGTGGGCATCCCGCCCGAGCTGCTGACGTTCGAGCTGACCGAGTCCGGCGTGATGTCCGACCCGCAGAAGGCGTTGCCGATCCTGCGCGAGCTGCACTCGCTGGGCATCACGCTCGCGGTGGACGACTTCGGCACCGGGTACTCGTCGCTGGCCTACCTGCGGCAGCTGCCGGTCGACCAGGTCAAGATCGACAAGAGCTTCGTCCTCGGCATGGGCACCGACCTCGGTGACCTGGCCGTGGTCCGCTCGATCGTCGAGCTGGGGCACTCGCTCGGCCTGACGGTGGTCGCCGAAGGCGTCGAAGAGGACGTCGCGCGCGACCAGCTCGAGGCGATGGGCTGTGACGTCGCCCAGGGCTACCTCATCTCGCGGCCGCTGCCGGAGGACCGCCTGGAGGCGTGGCTGCAGGCCCGCACCGCGCGCTCGCCGGGGCGGCACTCGGAGACCGTGCTGACCCTGCTGACCTGAGGTTTTGCTCTTTCGGGACCCCGGTTGCACGACGGGGTGAAGGGACTTGGTAATCTTTCCAAGTCCTCGCGAGAGGCCAGGCCCCTTTAGCTCAGTCGGCAGAGCGTCTCCATGGTAAGGAGAAGGTCTACGGTTCGATTCCGTAAAGGGGCTCACGACCTCAGCCGCGTCACGCCTGCGTGTCGCGGCTTGGGTCATGTAAGGGCGGTGTAGCTCAGTTGGCAGAGCAAGCGGCTCATAATCGCTGTGTCGCCGGTTCAAGTCCGGCCACCGCTACGCGGTAACGACTGGGGCTGGCCCCCGGGACCTGAGAGAGAAGGAAACGCTGTGGCTGCCACCGACGTGCGACCCAAGATCACGCTGGCGTGCGAAGAGTGCAAGCACCGCAACTACATCACCAAGAAGAACCGGCGCAACAACCCGGATCGCCTGGAGATGAAGAAGTTCTGCCCGAACTGCGGTACGCACCGGACGCACAAGGAAACCCGCTGACCGCGTAGCGCGTTCGCACCAGCTTCGAAGAGCCGCCCTGGACCACCGGGGCGGCTCTTTGCTGTTGGTAGCCTCGTCGGCGTGCCCTTGGACGAGTCGTTCACCGGGCGGGTTTACCCGCCGCAGACCAGCTACGAAGTGAGCCGGGAGAAGATCCGGGAGTTCGCCGACGCGATCGGCGACCAGAACCCGGTCTACCGGGATGTCGACGCAGCGAAAGCCGCCGGTCACCCGGACGTCATCGCGCCCCCGACGTTCCTCACGATCATCAACCTCGCGTCGATCAACTCGATCGTCATGGACCCCGAGCTCGGTCTCGACTACTCGCGGATGGTCCACGGCGACCAGCAGTTCAGCTACACCCGTCCGGCCCACGCCGGTGACGTGCTGCTGCTGACGACGCACATCGACCGGATCATGGCCCGGGCCGGCAACGACTTCATCAACCTGCGCGCCGAGATCACCGACGCCGACGGCGGGCACATCGCCACCACGCGCGCGCAGCTCGTGGTGCGGGGGGAGGACGCGTGAACGTCGGAGACGAACTGGCCGCCATCGAGGTCCGGATCACCCGCGACCAGCTGGTGCGCTACGCCGGAGCGGCGCTGGACTTCAACCCGATCCACTGGAACGAGGCGTTCGCGAAGGAGGTCGGCCTCCCCGACGTCATCGCGCACGGCATGCTCACGATGGCGGTGGCCGGCCGTGTGGTCACGGACTGGCTCGGCGACCCGGGCCGCCTGGTCGACTTCAGCGCGCGCTTCACCCGCCCGGTCGTGGTCCCGAACACGCCGGAAGGCGCGGTCGTCGAGATCACCGGCAAGGTCGGCGCGCTGCAGGACGACGGCATCGCCCGCATCGACCTCGTGGTGAAGTCCGACGGCAAGACCGTGCTCGGCAAGCCCCAAGCCCTGATCCGCGTTTGAGGTCCGTGAAGGCCACATTGAGGGACTCAGAGTCCCTCAATGTGGCCTTCACGGACCGCTACGGCAGCTTCAGCAGGGACACCACGGCGTCGGCCATGCCCTGCTCGCCGCGGGCGTTCGGGTGCAGCGGGGCGGCGGGCGAGGCCGGGATGATGCCCTCCACCCAGCGCTTGTCCGACGCCGTGCAGACGTCGTGGCCCTTGCCGGGGGTCGCCGTGTCCGCGTAGCCCGCGCGGTGGGCCTTCGCCTGGTCCTCGAGCATCGCGTTCAGCTTGCCCAGCGTGTCGCGGAAGTACGCGACGTCGCCCGCGCCGAGGGGCAGGGCGGGCCAGCAGCCGTCGCCGTCGGGCAGGACCGTCGGGTAGCCGACCAGCACCACCTTCGCCCGCGGGGCCTTGGTGTGGATCTTGTCGAGCACCGCGCCCAGCTTCGGCGCGGTGGCGTCGATCCGCTCGGCGAGCTGGTCGTGCCCGCCCGCGGTCAGCCGGTCCTTGCAGGGTGACGCGGACGGGTGCGCCGTCGCGCAGGTGGGCGCCAGCGCCAGGAAGCCGACGTCGTTGCCGCCGATGCCGAGGGTCACCAGCGTCGTCTTCCCGGTCACCGCGTCCAGCTGGGGCGGGTTCGTGCCGTTCGACGTCTTCTGCGCGGCGGTGAGGCTCGCGGTGGTCGCGCCGCCGCAGCTGACGTCGGCGAACTCGGCCGGCTTCAGCTTCGCCGACACGAGGTGCGGGTAGTTGTCGTCGGACCGTTCGCAGCCCACCGGGGTGCCCGACTGCCGCCCGGTGCGCGGCGAGGACGTGTACGAGTCCCCCAGCGCGACGTAGCGGCCGCTGCCGCCGCCGGTGTCGTCACCGTCCGGCGGCGCCGCCGACGAACCGTGCTGCCACTTGTAGTACCCGAAGATCAGCAACCCGACCACGAGCACGACCACGAGACAGCCGCCCCCACCGCTCTTTTTCGCCACTCGTCCGTTTCTACCGGGCCGCGTGCCCCGCGGACCTAGTCAATCCGGGTGACGCCCTGCGCGATCAGGTCGTTCACCAGGCCGGCGCCGGTCTCCGGGTCGTCGACGCTCACCAGCACCGTCCGGCCGTTCTCCAGGGTCAGCGCCAGGGCCGGGCCGCCGCGCACCTTGTACGCCGTCGTGCCGGTCACCGCGTTGAAGCGGAGGCCGAGCCCGCCGTCGCCGAACGTCGTCAGCTCGCGCACGGTGGCCTCGCGGATGCCGCCCAGTTCGAGGTGCCGCCACGGGAAGCCGAGGAGGCCGAAGCGGATCGTCACGCCCGTGGCGTCCACCTTCGCCCGCAGCCGGTACGTCAACGCCGTGACCACCGCGCCGACGAAGCCGATCCAGACGGCCGTCGGCCACGGGAGCCCGGCGGGCAGGAAAGCGATCGCGACCGGGATCGCCAGTAGCGCCCAGAGCATCACCGGGTTCGACGCCCGGCCCGACCAGAACGCCCGCTGGCCCGGCTGGAGCCCGACACTCGGCCGGTACGCCCCGGCCGCGTGCTCGCGGGCCGGCGTGGGCAGGCCGCCGACGAACGCCGCCACGACGCCCAGCACCGCCACACCCAGCAGGAAGAGCAGGACGAGAGCGCCCCCGCGGGCCGCGTGCCAGTCCGGCACGTCGAGGTTCAGCGCGAGCGTCGACAGCAGGACGGCGGACGGCATCGCGGCGAGCCCGGCGCCGAGCCCGACGGACGGACGCGGCAGTGGCCGCCCGTTGCGCAGCCCGGCGACGGCGATGACCGCCACGACCGCGGTCACGACCGCGCCGAGCACCAGGCACACGGTGACGAACAGCCCGAGGGAGTTGGCGCTGTTCGGCCCGTCGTTCCAGTGCGTAGCGATGGGATCGGGCAGCCGGTCCCGCCACGCGTTCGCGAGGACGGCGGCGACGGCCAGGACCGCACCCGGCAGCACCGCCGTCGCGACCAGGACCCGGATCAGCTTGTTCATGAGTACTTCTCCTTGATCACCCCGGTGAGCTCGTCCGGGCCGACGCCCGCACGTTTCGCTTCGTCGACCAGCTCCGCGACGAGCTCGGTCAGCCGTGCCCGCGACGGTGCGTCGCCGAGCACGACGGCACCACGCCGTCGCCGCAGGTCGATGAGGCCTTCGTCGCGCAGCAGCGCGTACGCCCGCAGCACGGTGTGGACGTTGATCTCGAGCGACGCCGCCAGCTCACGGGCCGGCGGCAGCTGTTCACCCCGCGCCGGGCTGCCCCCGGCGAGGGCGCGGCGGATCGACGCCGCCACCTGTTCGAAGAGCGGGACGGGCGAACCCGGGTCGATGCGGACCAACATAGTTCTAACTGTACTAGAACTAACCGGCTTTGTGCGGGTGAACCTGAGTGAGGGAACGAGGGTTGCGTGAGACGCCGATCACGGCGAGGGTGGGGCCGCTCGAGAAAGCCGAACCGAGAAAGGCAGGAATAGCGCTGTGGGCCTGAACCTGAACAAGCTCGTCGACAAGGCTTACGAGGACAAGTCGATCAAGGAGCTGCTGGACGCCCCGCCGTCCGCGCTCGAGGGGCTCACGCCGAAGCACGACGAACTGCTCGCCGAGCTGAAGATCAAGACGATCCGCGACCTCGCCAACTGGAAGTACGCGGCCAAGGCGCAGGCGCTCGCCGCACTCGCCGACAGCGAGTCCTAGGGGCTCAGCCGGTCAGTTCGCCGGCCAGCTCCAGTGCGTGGTCGACGTCCTTCGCGACGTAGTGCAGATCGACCAGCACCTCCGTGATGCCCTCTTCGCGGGCCACGTCCAAGCACGGCAGGACGTCCGCGACCGACTCGACCCCGGTGCCCGCGCGCGGGTTGATCCGCAGTACCCGCCGCAGGGTGCCGGGGTCACGGCCGGCTTTTTCGGCCGTTTCGAGCGCCACCGCCCAGAGGGCCTGCAGGTACTGCCGGGGCATCCAGCCGGCCAGCCAGCCGTCCGCGCGGCGGCCGATCCGGGCCAGTGCCGGCGGCGCGAACCCGGCGAGCAGCACCGGCGGCCGCGGGTCCTGCGCCGGGCGCAGGCCGACCGTCGACGGCGCGATCCGCCACTGCGGGCCGTCGTGCGCCACCGGGTCACCGGTCCAGATCGCCTCGAGCGCGTCGAGCACCTCGTCGAGCCGGTTGCCACGACCCTCCCACGGCACGCCCGTCGCGAAGTACTCCTCGCGCAGCCAGCCGAGCCCGAGGCCGACGTCCAGCCGTCCCGCGCTGGCGAGGTCGAGCGAGGTCAGCGCCCTGGCGAGCAGGACGGGGGAATAGACCGGCCCGGTCAGGGCGCTCATCCCCAAGCGGACCGTGCTCGTCACCGCGGCCGCCGTCGCCAGCGTCGTGAACGGGTCGGCGAAGGTCTTGAACTCCTCCGGGTACGGGTGCTCCGGCGTCCCGCCGCCCGGGTAGAGATCGGACGGCTCGAGCGGCGTCAGGATCCGGTCGCCGACCCACAGGGACCCGAAGCCGAGCTCCTCCGCGGCGACGGCGAAGCGCGCGACGGCGGCGGGGTCGGCGAGTGCGCCGTACTGGGGCAGGGCGAGCCCGAGCCGTGTCCCGCTCACCGGGTTGCTCGTCATGGCGGACATCCTGGCATGATCACCAGGTCGGCGGGGAGGTTTTCCGCAGGCCGACCGGGGTTCGGCGGTTGATCGGGGGGCGCGGTTGCGGGCTCCCGTGAGGCTTGCCGTAGACTTCGGGACTTGGAAAGCACTACGGTCATCCCCGCCTGGATGGTGGGGATGCTGGAAGGCGTCCACGGGGGCTCCGAGCAGTCGGAGCCTCACAGGGGTGTAGCTCAATTGGCAGAGCAGCGGTCTCCAAAACCGCAGGTTGCAGGTTCAAGTCCTGTCACCCCTGCGTAACGGAACTGGTGGAGCGAAGGAGTGGTCGTGAGCGACAGCGACGCCAGCGGCGGCGAGCAGGAGCAGGACGGCACCGGGCAGAAGCCCGAGAGCCAGTCCCGTCCCGTCACAGCTGCTGCCCGGCGTGAGCGCCGCGCGACCGCTCGTCCGGCGGGCAAGTCCGCGGCACGTGCGGACGACAAGACCCGGCCGGCCGGGAAGTCGGGGGAGAAGACCGCCTCCGACGCGAAGGGCGCGGCGACTCCCAAGCGGGACCAGAAGCCGAAGAAGGCCTCCGTGTTCGCGCGGCTGGTGCGCTTCATCCGCGAGGTGTGGGCGGAGCTGCGCAAGGTCATCTGGCCCAACCGCAAGCAGATGGTCACCTACACCGCGGTCGTGCTGGTCTTCGTGGTGTTCATGGTGGCCCTGGTGAGTGGCCTGGACCTGCTGTTCAAGTGGGGCATCGGCCACGTCTTCGGCTGACGCGCTTCGGCGCGCGCCGATAGGGGCTCAGGTCCCGGCCTGACCCCGGCAATGATCAACTGAGAGGACGGAACGTGACCTCCGACAACGGCACAGCAGCCGGTCAGGAGCTGACCGAGCTTTCCGACGAGCAGGTGCACGCGGCACTCGGTGACGAGGAGTCCGAGCACCTGGAGCCCGTCGACGTGCCCGAAGCCGAAGAGGTCGACGAAGCCGCCTCCGAGGAAACCGACGTCACCGACGAGGTGGCCGACGACGCCGAGGCCGAGCCCGCGGTGGACGACGACCCCGTCGCCACGCTGCGCGCCGAGCTGGTCGCCGCCCCCGGCGAGTGGTACGTCGTGCACTCCTACGCCGGGTACGAGAACAAGGTGAAGACCAACCTCGAGACCCGGACCACGACCCTGGACGTCGAGGACTACATCTTCCAGATCGAGGTCCCGACCGAAGAGGTCACCGAGATCAAGAACGGCCAGCGCAAGCAGGTACAGCGCAAGGTGCTGCCCGGCTACATCCTGGTCCGGATGGACCTGAACGACGCCTCGTGGAGCGCGGTGCGCAACACGCCGGGTGTCACCGGGTTCGTCGGCGCCACCTCGCGGCCCTCGCCGCTGACCGTGGACGAGGTGCTGAAGTTCCTCGCCCCGAAGGTCGAGAGCGAAGCCCCCGCGAAGGGCGGCAAGGGCGAGTCCGGCACGACCGCGGCCCCGCTCGGTGGCCCGGCCGTCGAGGTCGACTTCGAGATCGGCGAGTCGGTCACCGTCATGGACGGCCCGTTCGCCACGCTCCCGGCGACGATCTCCGAGGTCAACGTCGATGGGCAGAAGCTGAAGGTCCTGGTGTCGATCTTCGGCCGGGAGACCCCGGTCGAGCTGTCGTTCACGCAGGTCTCCAAGATCTGACGGCTGCAGCGCGGCCGCAGTCCCCACGTCCACGGCAGGTACGCGGGGAACGTAGTACAGGACAGGAAAAGAAATGCCACCCAAGAAGAAGAAGCTTGCGGCGATCATCAAGCTGCAGATCAAGGCGGGCGCGGCCAACCCCGCTCCGCCGGTCGGCCCGGCCCTGGGTCAGCACGGCGTCAACATCATGGAGTTCTGCAAGGCCTACAACGCCGCGACCGAGTCGCAGCGTGGGGACGTCGTCCCGGTCGAGATCTCCGTGTACGAAGACCGGTCGTTCGACTTCAAGCTGAAGACGCCGCCGGCCGCGCGCCTGCTGCTCAAGGCCGCTGGTGTCGAGAAGGGCTCCGGCGAGCCGCACAAGACCAAGGTCGCCAAGGTCACTTGGGACCAGGTCCGCGAGATCGCCAAGACCAAGGAGACCGACCTCAACGCGCACGACATCGACCAGGCCGCGAAGATCATCGCCGGCACCGCCCGCTCCATGGGCATCACGGTCGTCGACGCCTGACGTCTGCAGCACAGCAGTACGTGGGAGAGCCCGGTGCGGCTCGTCACCACACTGATCCGTTTTGAGAAGTTAAGGACAGAAGCATGACCAAGCACAGCAAGGCATACCGCCAGGCTGCGGAGCTGATCGACAAGGCGCGGCTGTACGCGCCCCTCGACGCCGCGAAGCTGGCGAAGGAGACCTCCAAGACCAAGATGGACGCGACCGTCGAGGTCGCGATGCGTCTCGGTGTGGACCCGCGCAAGGCCGACCAGATGGTCCGCGGCACCGTGAACCTGCCGCACGGCACCGGTAAGACCGCTCGCGTCATCGTCTTCGCCGTCGGTGACAAGGCCGCCGAGGCCGAGGCCGCCGGCGCGGACGCGGTCGGCACCGACGAGCTGATCGAGCGCATCCAGGGTGGCTGGCTCGACTTCGACGCCGCGATCGCGACGCCGGACCAGATGGCCAAGGTGGGCCGCATCGCCCGCATCCTCGGCCCGCGTGGCCTGATGCCGAACCCGAAGACCGGCACCGTGACCCCCGCGGTCACGAAGGCGGTTCAGGACATCAAGGGCGGTAAGATCAACTTCCGCGTCGACAAGCAGGCCAACCTGCACCTGGTGATCGGCAAGGCTTCCTTCGACACCGAGAAGCTGGTCGAGAACTACGCGGCGGCGCTGGACGAGATCCTCCGCGCCAAGCCGTCGTCGGCGAAGGGCCGTTACCTGAAGAAGGTCACCTTCACCACGACGATGGGCCCGGGCATCCCGGTCGACCCGCTGCGGACCCGCAACCTCCTTTCCGAGGACGCGAACGTCTGAGTCGGACATCACCAGAAAGGGCGCTCCCGCTTGCTGCGGGGGCGCCCTTTCTTCGTGTCTTATTGACGGCATGCCGACATTCGCGTCGTTCGACGGGCTCCAGCTGAACTACACCGTGTGGGAGGGCGAAGCCGCCGTCCGCCCGGTGCTGCTGCAGCACGGCTTCGCGGCCGACACGAACGCGAACTGGATCTCGACCGGCGTCGTCGCGGCCCTGCGCAAGGCCGGTTTCACGGTCGTCTCGCTGGACGCCCGCGGCCACGGCCGTTCCGAGAAACCGCACGACGAGTCCCGCTACACCGAGGCCACGATGGCGCACGACGTCTCAGCACTGCTGGACGAGCTGGCCCTGGACGAGGTCTCGATGGTCGGCTACTCGATGGGCGCGATCATCGCCCTGGCGGCAACGGCGGCCGACAAGCGCATCCGCTGCCTGGCCACGGGCGGAGTGGGCTCGGGCATCGTCGACTTCGGCGGGGTGGACCTGCGCGTCGTCAAGCCGGCCGACATCGCCTCGGCCCTGCTGGCGGAAGACCCGACCACGGTCCCGCCATCGGGAGTCCCGTTCCGCCTCCTGGCCGACGCGGTGGGCGGCGACCGCAAGGCACTGGCGGCGGTGGCCATGGCGTCCCGCGAGGGAGCGGTGGACCTGTCGGGGATCAGCGTCCCGACCCTGGTCCTGGCGGGCGACCAGGACGTCCTGGCAGCGGAACCCGAACGCCTGGCGGCAGCCATCGCGGGAGCCAGGTTGGTCCGAATCCCCGGCGACCACATGACGGCGGTCATGTCCCCGGCGTTCTCGGAGGCCCTGGTGTCGTTCCTGTCGGCCCCGCACCCGCGTTAACGGGTCGTCGGCGTCGGGGTGGTGGGGACGCCGCTGCACTTCGCCGGGCCGATGGCGTGGCCGGTGATCAGCCACTGGTCCTTCTCGACCTTCGTGACCGTGAAGACGCCCAATGCCGGCCCCGCCTTGATGTCGAAGGCGCAGGAATCGATGGTGACGGTGTTTCCGGGCAGGGGTTCCGAGACGTACGACGGCAGGGACTCGGCGTAGTCGTTCTTGTTCGTCACCTGGGACGAGAGGAACTCGACGGCCTTCTTGCAGTCGGTCTGCGCGGCGTTCTGCCGGAACGTCTGGGCGATGTCCTGGGCGAACTGGGTCTGGATGTCGTGCTGACCCTCGTTCTGGAACCGGCCGCAGGCGTCGTCCACCCGGCCCTGGGCGATGTTGTGGTAGACGAACCGCACGGCCTCGTACGGGTTCGTCGAGTAGATGTGGTTCGTGTGGTACTTGCCGCCGCCCTCCTGGGCGAGCTGCTCCGACGTCTTCCCCGCGTCGTTGGGGAAGAAGTGGTTGTACAGCCACGTTCCCGCGACCGCGAGGACCACGAACGCCAGTACCCAGGCGATGACCTTCTTGCCCAGCCACGTCAGCCACTTCGGCGCCGGGCGGCGAGGACGGCGCTCCGCCGGGACCACCTCTCGCGACGGGCCCGGAGGCAGTGGTGGCTGGCCACCGGAGTACTGCGTGGCCGGCGGCTGCCCGTACTGGGAAGCCTGCACCTGCCCGGCGCCCGGCGGCGGTGCGGGCTCATTGCCCTGCTGGGCCTGGGTGAACCTCAGGTAGTCCTGGAACTGCTGGAACTGGCGGAACTGCTCCAGCTGCGCCGGATCCATCGGCGGCTGAGATGGCTGAGCAGGTGGCTGCGGAGGAGTAGCGGGCGTGTGAGAGCCCGCCGGTTCGACTTCCGCGCCCGGCTTTCCGTCATCACGCTGCTCCGCCACGTGACCATGATGCCCGCCGGGGCTGGAGAAGGAACCCCCGCCGCCCCAAAACGCAGGTCAGGGGGGTGGCGGAAACCTTGTCGAGGGTCAGGGTTATAGTTACTCCCAGTTCTACCGAAGACCGCTGGTTATCCGAGTGCCCCCACGGACACGAGGAACGAAGGTCCCGCATCGCCGGGCGGCCCGCGCAGGAGGAACGAGGCTCGGCACGTCACTGTGCCGTACTACGCCCCGCGCCTGTCTGCGCGAGGGCGTTTTGTCGTTTCGGGGGCTCTTCGGGCCAGTGGAAACACTAGCCAAGAGAGGAGGCGACCATGGCGAAGCCCGACAAGGTGGCGGCCGTCGCCGAGATCGCGGAGAGCTTCCGCAGCAGCTCGGCCACCGTCGTTACCCAGTACACCGGCCTCTCCGTGTCCCAGCTGTCCCAGCTGCGCCGCGCTCTCGGCACCAGTGCCAAGTACCGGGTCGCGAAGAACACCCTCGTGAAGCGTGCCGCCGCGGACGCCGGCGTCACGGGGCTCGAGGACCTGTTCGTCGGCGCGACCGCCATCGCCTTCGTCGAGGGTGAAGCGGTCGACGCCGCCAAGGCGCTTCGCGACTTCGCGAAGGACAACAACGCGCTTGTGATCAAGGGCGGCTACATGGACGGCAAAGCGCTGTCCGTGGACGAGATCAACAAGATCGCCGATCTCGACAGCCGTGAGGTCCTGCTCGCCAAGGCGGCGGGCGCGTTCAAGGCGAAGCTCTCCCAGGCCGCCGCGCTGTTCCAGGCGCCGGCGTCCCAGGTCGCCCGCCTGGCTGCCGCGCTGGAGGAGAAGCAGCGCAACGCCACCGGTACCGAAGCAGCCGAAGCACCCGCCGAGAGCTGAACCACCCCCCATCCCGAACGTTTTTAGTTCGTTTTTCTGAGAGGAAGCCATCATGGCGAAGCTGAGCACCGCCGAGCTGATCGACGCCTTCAAGGAGCTCACCCTCCTCGAGCTGTCCGAGTTCGTGAAGGAGTTCGAAGAGGTCTTCGACGTCACCGCCGCCGCTCCGGTCGCCGTCGCCGCCGGCCCGGCCGCCGCCGCTGCCGCCCCGGTCGAGGAGCAGGACGAGTTCGACGTCATCCTCGAGGGCGCGGGCGACAAGAAGATCCAGGTCATCAAGGTCGTCCGCGAGGTCGTCTCCGGCCTGGGCCTGAAGGAGGCCAAGGAGCTGGTCGAGGCCGCTCCCAAGGCCCTCCTGGAGAAGGTCGACAAGGAGGCCGCCGAGGCCGCCAAGGAGAAGCTCGAGGCTGCGGGCGCCAAGATCTCCATCAAGTGATCTCGGGCGCGCAAGCGCCTAGGCACCACCTCGTGAAGGGGCGGGCATCCACCGGATGCCCGCCCCTTTCGTCTGTCCCCCTAGGGGTGGTGTCCGAATAGCCCCGGGTCCCTAAATCGTGGATTCCGGGCTGGGTGAAACTGCGCCACTGCCCCGTTTGGACTACCGTGCTGCGAGTTGGCGATCACGGCGGGGTGACGATGCCGTCGGGGCTGGCCAGAAAAGAAAACTCGTGAGTAACCTGTTCGCACTCAGCTCGTTGCACCTGGTTGACGCGGGTTCTCGGGGCGCATGGCCCGCACCCGCCGACAGGGTGTGGCAGCGGGCGCAATGACGCGGAACAGCTCCTGGAGGTGCGATGGGTGCCGAGGTGGTCATCGAAGGTCTGACGAAGTCCTTCGGTAAGCAGGCCATCTGGCGGGACGTCACGTTGACGCTGCCTCCGGGCGAGGTGTCGGCGATGCTCGGCCCGTCGGGAACCGGTAAGTCGGTGTTCCTCAAGTCGATGATCGGGCTGCTCAAGCCCGACCGCGGCCGCTGCGTGATCAACGGGGTGGACATCGTCACCTGCTCCGAGCACAAGCTCTACGAGATCCGGAAGCTCTTCGGCGTCCTCTTCCAGGACGGCGCGCTGTTCGGCTCGATGAACCTCTACGACAACGTCGCGTTCCCGCTGCGGGAGCACACGAAGAAGTCCGAAACCGAGATCCGGCAGATCGTGCGCGAGAAGCTCGAGATGACCGGTCTCGCCGGCGCCGACAAGAAGCTCCCGGGCGAGATCTCCGGCGGGATGCGCAAGCGCGCCGGCCTGGCCCGCGCCCTCGTGCTGGACCCCGAGATCATCCTGGTCGACGAGCCGGACTCCGGCCTCGACCCGGTCCGCACGACCTACATCTCGCAGCTGTTCCTCGACGTGAACGCGCAGATCGACGCGACGTTCCTGATCGTCACGCACAACATCAACCTGGCCCGGACCGTGCCGGACAACCTGGGCATGCTCTTCCGCAAGGAACTGGTCATGTTCGGCCCGCGCGAGGTGCTCCTGACCAGCGAAGAGCCGGTCGTCAAGCAGTTCCTCAACGGCAAGATGCAGGGCCCGATCGGGATGTCCGAGGAGAAGGACTCCGCGCAGATGGCCGCCGAGCAGGCGATGTTCGACGCCGGGCACCACGCGGGTGGTGTCGAGGACGTCTCGGGCGTGCCGCCGCAGATGCAGACGACGCCGGGTGTGCCGCAGCGGATGGGGGCGGTCCGCCGCAAGGACCGCGTCATGGAGATCATGCACCGGCTGCCGGACGCCGCGCAGCAGGGCATCATCGCCTCGCTGAGCCCCGAGGAGCAGCGCCACTACGGCGTCAGCCCGCGGCAGGTCGCGCAGGCCCAGCAGCAGCAACAGCAGCAGGTCCCGGCCGGCGCCCGCCAGGGTGACGGCGTCCCGAACCAGCACCACGGCCAGCTGCCCGCCGACCAGGTGGCGCGCATCCCCGGCGGCCAGCAGCCGAGACCCGGCGGCTCGCACCGGATGCCACCGCCGCCGAACAACGGGCCAGGTGGCAGGTGAGTTCTCCCGCTTCACAGGCGAAGATCCCCGGGATCGGCATCCTCCGCGAAACCGGGAACCTGTTCGCCCTCGGCCTCGACATCGTTCGTGGCATCTTCCAGCGCCCGTTCCAGCTGCGGGAGTTCATCCAGCAGGCCTGGTTCATCGCGAGCGTGACGATCCTGCCGACGGCCCTGGTGGCCATCCCCTTCGGCGCGGTCATCTCGCTGCAGTTCGGTTCGCTCGCCCGCCAGCTGGGCGCGCAGTCCTACACCGGCGCGGGCTCCGTGCTCGCCACCGTGCAGCAGGCCAGTCCGCTGGTCACCGCGCTGCTGGTGGCGGGTGCGGGCGGCTCCGCCGTCTGTGCCGACATCGGGGCGCGGACCATCCGCGAAGAGATCGCCGCGATGGAGGTGCTGGGCGTCTCCGCGGTGCAGCGGCTGATCGTGCCGCGCACCCTCGCGATGATGCTGGTCGCGTTGCTGCTCAACGGCATGGTCAGCGTCATCGGCGTGCTGGGCGGCTACTTCTTCAACGTCGTGCTGCAGGGCGGGACGCCGGGTGCGTACCTGGCGAGCTTCTCCGCCCTGGCCCAGCTGCCCGACCTGTGGGTCGGTGAGCTGAAGGCGCTGATCTTCGGGTTCATCGCCGCCGTCGTCGCGTCCTACCGGGGTCTGAACCCCTCCGGCGGCCCCAAGGGCGTCGGGGACGCGGTGAACCAGTCGGTGGTCATCACGTTCCTCATGCTGTTCGTCGTGAACTTCGTGATCACCCTGATCTACCTGCAGATCGTGCCCGGAAAGCTGGACTAGCGCCATGACGTTCCTCCAGGGCGCGAAACGCGTCGCCAACCGACCGCTCCAGACACTGGACGCCTTGGGCGACCAGATGTCGTTCTACGGCCGTGCGCTGCTGTGGACGCCGCGGACGCTGCGCCGCTACACCAAGGAAGTCCTGCGGCTGCTGGCCGAGGTGAGCTTCGGCTCCGGCTCGCTGGCGGTCATCGGCGGCACGGTCGGGGTCATGGTCGGCCTGACGCTGTTCACCGGTGTCCTCGTCGGCCTCCAGGGCTACTCGGCGCTGAACTCGATCGGGACGTCGGCCTTCACCGGCTTCCTGACGGCGTTCTTCAACACCCGCGAGATCGCGCCACTGGTCGCGGGGCTCGCGCTGAGCGCCACCGTCGGCGCCGGCTTCACCGCGCAGCTCGGCGCGATGCGGATCTCCGAGGAGATCGACGCGCTCGAGGTGATGGGCGTGCCGAGCCTGCCGTACCTGGTGACGACCCGGATCATCGCCGGGTTCGTCGCGGTCATCCCGCTCTACATCATCGGCCTGCTGAGCTCGTACCTCGCGTCGAGACTGGTCGTGATCTACATCTACAACCAGTCGGCCGGTACCTACGACCACTACTTCGACCTGTTCTTACCGCCGCAGGACGTGCTGTATTCGTTCATCAAGGTGCTGCTCTTCAGCGTCCTGATCATCCTGTCTCACTGCTACTTCGGGTACCGGGCGACCGGTGGCCCGGCCGGGGTCGGCGTCGCGGTCGGCAAGGCGGTCCGGCTCTCGATCGTCACGGTCTCGATCATGAACTTCTTCATCGGCTTCGCCATCTGGGGAACCGACGTCACGGTAAGGATCGCGGGATGACCACGTTGCGACGCAGGCTGCTGGGCCTGCTGCTGGTCGCCGTGATGGTCGGCGGCGTGGCGCTTTCGATCGCGCTCTACGACAAGGCGTTCACCAAGTTCGTCACGGTGAAGCTGCAGGCCGACAAGATCGGCAACCAGCTGATCCAGCAGTCCGACGTCAAGGTCCGCGGCCTGATCGTCGGCTCGGTCAAGGACATCTCGGCCACCGCCGACGGCGCGGAGCTGACGCTCGCGCTGAACCCGGAATCGGCGAAGCTGATCCCGGAGAACGTCTCGGCGCGGTTCCTGCCGAAGACGCTCTTCGGTGAGCGCTTCGTTTCGCTGGAGATCCCGGCCAAGCCGTCGTCGAAGACGCTGACGAACGGCGACGTGATCCCGCAGGACCGGACGTCGAGCGCGGTCGAGCTGGAGCAGGCGTTCGCGCACCTGATGCCGGTGCTGCAGGCGGTCCAGCCGCAGAAGCTGTCGGCGACGCTCACCGCGATCTCGACCGCGCTGTCCGGCCGCGGCGACCAGCTCGGCGACACGCTGTCGCAGCTGGGCAGCTACATCGGCGAGCTGAACCCGCACGAGCCGGAGCTGCAGCACAACCTCAAGGCGCTGGCGGAGTTCTCCGACAACCTCAAGGACTCGGCCCCGGACCTGGTGCAGAGCCTCGACAACCTGAGCACGACCACCCGCACGGTGGTCGACCAGCAGCAGAACCTGTCGAGCCTCTACGGCACCCTGACCCAGGCGTCGGTGGACCTGCAGACGTTCCTGCAGAACAACAAGGACAACATCATCTCCCTCGCCTCCACCGCCCGGCCGACGGCCGAGCTGCTGGCGAAGTACGCGCCGGAGTACCCCTGCGTGATCTCCCAGATGGCCAAGAACGTCCCCCTGATCGACCAGGCGCTGGGCAAGGGCACCAACCAGCCCGGCCTGCACGCGACCATCGAGGTCGTCGTGCCGCGCGCGCCGTACGAGGCGGGCAAGGAAGAGCCGCGGTTCGACGACAAGCGCGGCCCGCGCTGCTACGACTCGGACAAGCTGCCGAACCCGTTCCCCTCGGAGCCGCCGGACGGCGCCTTCAAGGACGGCACGATCCACCAGACCGCGCCGAAGACCGTCGGTGAAGGCCTCAACCCGGCCAACTTCAAGGCCGACGCCACCGGTGGCAACGGCTCCGGCGGGAACCTGGCCTACTCGACGGCGGAGCAGGGCTTCCTGGCCGACCTGCTGGGCCCGCAGCTCGGCATGAACGCCGCGGACGTCCCGAGCTGGAGCGCGCTGCTCGTCGGCCCGCTGTACCGGGGTGCGGAGGTGACGGTCAAGTGAGGGGCCTGCTCGCACCGCTGATCAAGCTGGGCGTCTTCGTGGTCGTCACCGTGCTGTTCACGACGATCCTCGGGATCAGCATCGCCAACATCAACACGACCAGCACCAACGCCTACAAGGCGCGCTTCACCGACGCGACGCTCCTGCTGCCCAACGACGACGTCCGCATCGCCGGCGTCCGGGTCGGGCAGGTCAAGGACGTCAAGATCGTCGACAAGCGCCAGGCCGAGGTCGAGTTCGAGGTCGACGCCGGACGACAGCTGCCCGCCGGGGTCACCGCGCAGATCAAGTTCCGCAACCTGGTCGGCCAGCGCTACGTCTCCCTCGGCGAGGGTGACGACACCTCCGGCAAGACGCTCGGCCCCGGTGGCACCATCCCGCTGGAGCGGACGCAACCGGCGCTGGACCTGACCGAGCTGTTCAACGGCTTCAAGCCGCTGTTCACCGCGCTCAACCCGGACGACGTCAACAAGCTGTCCTACGAGGTCATCCAGGTCCTGCAGGGCGAGGGCGGCACCGTGGAGAGCCTGCTGTCGCACACCGCGTCGCTGGCCACCACGATCGCCGACAAGGACCAGGTCATCGGCCAGGTCATCGACAACCTCAACTCCGTGCTCGACACGGTCAACGCGCACACCCCGCAGCTCAACGACCTGATCGTGAAGCTGCAGCAGCTGGTGTCCGGGCTGGCCGCGGACCGCAAGCCGATCGGTGACGCGATCGAGAGCCTCGGCAACCTGGCCCAGACGACGTCCGGCCTGCTCGGCGAGGTCCGCGAGCCGCTGAAGAACGACATCAGCGCGCTGGGCACGCTGACCGACAAGCTCAACAAGAACGAGCCGGAGCTGGAGCACTTCATCCAGTTCCTGCCGGAGAAGGTCAGCACGCTGACCCGCACCGCGGACTACGGCTCCTGGTTCAACTTCTACGCCTGCGAGTTCTCCGGGAGCGTCAGCTTGCCGCCACTGATCAACGACGTCGCGATCCCGCTGATCCCGGTCAACCGGGAGAGGTGCACGGGATGAAGTCCTTCCAGAAGCGCAACCCCGTCCCGATCGCGCTGGTCGGCATCGCCGTCCTCGCGCTGGCCTTCATCGCCGCGCTGAACTCCGACGACCTGCCGGTGATCGGCGGCGGCACCACCTACAGCGCCGAGTTCAGCGAGGCCTCCGGGCTGCAGACCGACAACGACGTCCGGATCGCCGGCGTCAAGGTCGGCAAGGTCAGCGACATCAAGCTCGACGGCGCGTCGGTCAAGGTGTCGTTCAAGGTCAAGGACGCGTGGCTGGGTGACCGGACCAGCGCCGCGATCAAGATCAAGACGCTGCTCGGGCAGAAGTACCTGTCGCTGGACCCGCAGGGTGAGGGCGCGCTGAACCCGGGCACCGGGATCCCGCGCGAGCGCACCATGGCCCCCTACGACGTGCTCGACGCCTTCCGCGGGCTCTCGCAGACCGTCGACGACATCGACACCAAGCAGCTGGCGCAGAGCTTCGACACCATCTCGGGGACGTTCGCCAACACGCCGCAGGACGTGAAGGGTGCGCTGTCCGGGCTGTCGAAGCTGTCCGACACGATCGCCTCGCGCGACAGCCAGCTGTCGAACCTGCTGGCCAACACCCGCGAGGTGTCGCAGACGCTGGTCGACCGCGACGCCGAGGTGCAGAAGCTGCTCACCGACGGCAACGCGCTGCTCGGCGAGCTGGCCAAGCGCGAGGACGCGATCACGTCGCTGCTGAACGGCTCCCGCGAGCTGGCCACGCAGCTGCAGGGCCTGATCGACGACAACGGCAAGCAGCTGGACCCGGTGCTCACCCAGCTCGACCAGCTGACGTCGATGCTGCAGCGCAACCAGGACGCGCTGGGCCAGGGCATCGCGAAGTTCGCGCCGTTCATCCGCGTCTTCACCAACACCATCGGCAACGGCCGCTGGTTCGACAACTACATCTGCGGCCTGGTCCTGCCGTCGTTCGGTCCGCTCAACGAAGAGGGGTGCTACACGAAATGAGTGACACCCGCTTCGGCCAGGCCCTGACCCGGGGCTTCACCATCGCGATCGTGCTCGCGCTCGTCGTCGCCGGCGGGATCTGGTGGACGCTCAAGGACGCCGGCCGCAACCACCTGACCGCGTACTTCGCCGGTGCCGTCGGCCTGTACGAGGGCAACAGCGTGCGGATGCTCGGCGTCGACATGGGCACGGTCACCAAGATCCAGCCCATGGGCAACCAGGTGAAGGTCGAGTTCGAGTACGACCGCTCGGTCGCCGTGCCGGCCGACGCGAAGGCGCTGATCGTGGCGCCGTCGCTGGTGTCGGACCGCTACGTCCAGCTGGCCCCGGCCTACACCGGCGGCCCGCGGATCTCCGACGGCGCCACCATCGGCCTCGACCGCACCGAGGTGCCCCTCGAGGTCGACCAGCTCGCGTCCAGCCTGGCCCGGGTCAGCGAGACCCTCGGCCCGAACGGCGCCAACAAGAACGGGTCGCTGTCGAACCTGCTGAACACCGCGGCGGCCAACGTCGACGGCAACGGCCAGGCCCTGCACGACACGATCACCAAGCTCGGCCAGGCCGCGGGCACGTTGGCCGGCAACAAGGACGACCTGTTCTCCACGGTCGAGAACCTCGGCAAGTTCTCGCAGACGCTGGCCGACTCCGACAGCCAGGTCCGCGACTTCGAGGGCCAGCTCGCCGACGTCAGCGGCTACCTGGCGTCCGAAAAGGACAACCTGGCCGCGACCGTGCAGCAGCTGGGCACCACGCTCACCTCGGTGCAGGCGTTCATCGACCAGAACCACGACCGGCTCAAGTCCAATGTGGACAAGCTGGCCGGGATCACCAACGTCCTGGTCGACCAGCGCAGCTCGCTCGCCGAGATCCTCGACGTCGCGCCGGTCGGCCTGAGCAACCTGGTCAACACCTACAACGGCGCGGCCGGCACGCTCGACGCCCGGCCGAACCTCAACGAGCTGACCCAGCCGCCGCTGGTGATGATCTGCCGGCTGCTCAAGCAGGTCGGCACCAACAGCATCCCGGACGTGCTCGGCAACGCCTGCGAGAACATCGCCGGCGTGGTCGACAAGGTGATCCCGCTGCCGTCCCTGGCGCAGACCCTGCAGGCCCTGCAGTCCGGTCAGCTGCCGCCCTTGCCGCTGCCCATCGCCGGGCAGCTCTACGGAGGTGGCCAGTGAGGAAGCTGCTGACCGTCGGGGCGCTGGTGACGGCGTCCGCGCTGGTGCTCACCGGCTGCTCGTTCAAGGGCATCTACGACCTGCCGCTGCCCGGTGGCGCCGACCTCGGCGACCACCCGTACACGGTGAACGTCGAGTTCCGGGACGTCCTCGACCTCACGCCGAAGGCGGGCGTGAAGGTCAACGAGGTGCCGGTCGGGCAGGTCGAGAACGTCGGCCTCACCAAGGACGGCTGGCACGCGCTGGTCACGCTCAAGGTCAACGGCGACGTCAAGCTGCCGGCCAACGCGCTGGCCAACGTGAAGCAGTCCAGCCTGCTCGGCGAGAAGTACGTCGAGCTCGCCTCGCCCGGGGACGACCAGGCCCAGGGCAAGCTCGCGAACGACGCGACGATCCCGCTGGCCCGGACGAACCGCAGCGTCGAGGTCGAAGAGCTGCTGGGCGCGCTGTCCCTGCTGCTCAACGGCGGTGGGGTCGACCAGCTCAACACCATCACCAAGGAGCTCAACAACGCCACGTCGGGCCGCGAGCCGGACATCAAGGCGCTGCTGGACAACGCGAACCTGCTGGTCACCAACCTGGACAACCAGTCGAAGAACATCACCCGGGCCATCGACGGGCTGAACCGGCTCTCCTCGACGCTCAACGACCAGAAGGACAAGCTGGTCGGCGCGGTCGACAACCTCGGGCCCGGCCTCGGCGT
The DNA here is from genome assembly GCF_044741685.1 of Amycolatopsis sp. NPDC088138. Taxonomy (NCBI): domain Bacteria; kingdom Bacillati; phylum Actinomycetota; class Actinomycetes; order Pseudonocardiales; family Pseudonocardiaceae; genus Amycolatopsis; species Amycolatopsis sp. NPDC088138. The sequence goes on along the minus strand of NZ_JBIUTB010000003.1, from coordinate 601,106 downwards.
GCTCGAGTCGCAGCGCGGCCAGCTGGTCACCATGCTGAACGCGCTGGACAACCTCTCCGGGGTGGCCACCGAGACGGTGAACGCGTCGCAGAAGGACCTCGTCGCCGACCTGAAGGCGCTGACGCCGACGCTGCAGAAGCTCGGCGAGGCGGGCAACGACCTGCCGAAGGCGCTGCAGATCCTGCTGACGTTCCCGTTCAGCGACCAGGCCGTCAACGGCGTCAAGGGCGACTACTTCAACCTCTACGCCAAGGTCGACCTGAACCTGCAGACCATCGTCAGCAACCTGGGCAACAGCCGCCAGAACATCCTGAACGGCCAGCTCCCGCTCCCGGGCCTGACCGGTGGCGTCCAGGGCACGCCGTCCGACCAGCCGCCGCCGCTGCCCATCCCGGGTGAAAGCGGTCAGACGGGACAACCCGGGAAGTCGCAGTCCGGCCTGTCCGGGCTCTTCGGTCTCCTGTCGGGAGGTAACGGCTGATGCTGGTGCGCAGGACGAGGTTGCAGCTGGTCGCGTTCGCGATCATCTCGATCGTCGCGATCGTGTACGCGCTGATCCGGTTCGCCGGGCTCGGCACGGTGTTCGGCAACAGCGGTTACACGGTGAAGCTCGAGCTCAACGAGTCGGGCGGCATCTTCACCAACGCCGAGGTCACCTACCGCGGCTTCAACGTCGGCCGGGTGGGGGAGCTGCGGCTCACCCAGACCGGCCTGGAGGCCGACCTCAACATCGACCCGTCGGCGCCGCAGGTCCCCGCGGACCTCGACGCCGTCGTCGCCAACCGCTCGGCCGTCGGCGAGCAGTACGTCGACCTGCGGCCCAAGGCCGACAAGGGCCCGTACCTCGCGGCCGGCTCGGTCATCCCGGCGAACAAGACCACCACCCCGGTCAGCACCGACCGGCTGATCGGCGACCTCGACTCGCTCGCGGCGTCGGTCCCGGTCGACTCGCTGCGCACGGTCGTCGACGAGTCCTACGACGCGTTCCGCGGCACCGGCGGCGACCTGCAGAAGCTGCTCGACACCGCGCGCAGCTTCACCACGACGGCGCAGCAGTACCTGCCGCAGACGATCCAGCTGCTCGACGCCGGCGGCCAGGTGCTGGACACGCAGAACGACGAGGCGGCGAACTTCGCGTCGTTCAGCAAGAGCCTCAACGAGCTCACCGGCACCCTGAAGAACTCCGACGGCGACCTGCGCAAGCTCATCGGCATCACGCCGCAGGTGGCGTCGCAGATCAGCCAGGTGCTGAGCGAGTCCGGCCCGGGCCTCGGCGCGCTGACGGCGAACCTGCTGACCACGGCCAACCTGACCGTGACCCGGCTGGACGGCATCGAGCAGGGCCTGGTGACGTACCCGGCGCTGGCCGGCGCGGCCAGCAGCGTTGCGCCCGGTGACGGCACCGCGCACCTCGGGCTGGTGCTCAACCTGTTCAACCCGCCGGCCTGCACCAAGGGCTACATCCCCTACCAGCAGTACCGGACGGGGGCCGACCTTTCGGCGAAGCCGGCCAAGGAAGACGCGTACTGTGCCGAACCGAAGGGCAGCCCGATCAACGTGCGCGGCGCGCAGAACGCGCCGTACAACGGGGTGCCGGTCGCCCCGAGCAACGGTGACGTCGCGGCGAACGCGAACCGGCCGGCCGAAGAGCTGGCCGAGGAGCGGGACACCCGGGGCGTGCCGGGCATCGTCGGCAGCCCCGGCGTCAGCCTGAACAGCCTGGGATCGCTGCTCGGACTCGCCTGACGTGGATTTGATGACCGTTACCTACCCTGGAGTGTTATGAGTGCGGACGAGCAGGCCGCCGTCGCGGTGGCGGAGCCCGAAGAGGAGTCGGTGGGTGCCACGAAGGTGCCGTCGAGCGAGTCGTCTTCGCGGATCCTCGTGCTCGGTGCCGCGGCGCTGGCACTGGCCGCGCTGATCGCCGCGATCCTGTTCGGTGTGCTGTGGTGGGTGGCGGCGAACGACGACAACGCCGGTCTGGCGGCGTCGCGCGAGGCCGTGGTCAAGGCGGGCACCAACGCGCTGAAGGCCTACACCGAGGTCGACTACCAGGACCTCGACGGCTTCTTCGCCCGGCAGAAGTCCGTCTCGGACGCCACGATGTCGCAGCAGATCGACCAGTCGGCGCCGACGTTCCGCAAGGCGCTCTCCGACGCCAAGACGAAGGTCACCACCGACGTCCAGGACATCGCCGTCGAGGAGCTCGACGACCACGAAGGCAAGGCCAGCTTCCTCGCCGCGATCGCCACGACCGTCACCCAGGGGGACAAGAGCAGCGCGAAGCCGCTGCGCCTCGAAGTGTCGATGACCCGCGTGGGCGACGATTGGAAGCTGTCCGGCATCGACAGCGTCCCCCTCGTCGCGGCCGGTCAGTAGTGAGGCTTGTTCTGGTCAGCGCGGCGCACCCGCCCGCAGCCGACTGACCAGCAGTTACCCAGCGCCGGGCGACGGCTGAACAAACCTCATCAGCGTCACCAGAAGGAGCTTGTAGTGCCCCCCTCCCGCCGCCAGCCGCCTCGCAGCAGCAGCACCCCGCCGCCGCGCCGGCCCCGCGTGGCCGGCCTGCGCAGGCCGGCCACGGACGAGTCGCCCGCCGAGCGGACCGGCCAGGTTCCGGCCGTACCGCCGGCCGAGACGTCCCCCGAGACCTCCGCGACCGCCGCCGAGACCCGCAAGCCGCGGCCCCGGCCGGCGCCGCGCCCGATGCCGCGTCCGGTGGCCCCGGTCGCGAAGCCGCGGGCCGAGGAGCCGTTCGAGCCGGCCACCGGGCGGATCGACACGGCGTCCGCCGAGGACACCACGGTGTTCGCCGCCGTCGGCACCGAAGAGGCCGAGAAGGTCGACGCGCTCACGGGTGAGCCGGAAGCCCCCGTCGAAGACGCCGCTCCGGTCCGTCCGGCGCCGCGGCGGAAGAAGCGCGACACCGGGATCGCGAAGCCGACCGAGGTCGAGGAGGTCCCGGCAGCCGCCGACGACGAGCCGGAGCGTCTCGCGGGCGCTTCGGCGCAGCGGCCGTACCTCGTGGCGGGCGCGCTGGTGCTCGTCGCGCTCCTGCTCGGTGGCCTGGCGTACTTTTTCCACACCAAGGAGAGCGCGATCTCGAACGCGACCAGCAACACCGCGCTGCTGGACGTCGCGAAGACCGCGCAGGTGAAGGACGCCGTGTCGAAGGCGGCCGAGGCCCTGTTCTCCTACGACTTCAACAACATCAAGAAGACCGAGGACGCGGCGAACGACCTGCTCGCCAACGACGACGTCCGGAACAAGTACAACTCGCTGATGGGCGAGGTGAAGCGGCTCGCGCCGGGCCAGAAGATGATCGTCACGTGCAAGGTCACCCGTGCCGCGGTGATCATGCTGAACGACGACCTGGCGAAGGTGATGGTCTTCGTCGACCAGACCTCGACCCGCACGGACACCAAGAAGACGACCGCGGGCACCGCCCAGCTGCACCTGAACGCCCAGCTCCAGGGCGACAAGTGGAAGATCACGGACATGGACACGTACAACGCGCCCAAGGTCCCGGCGGCGACGCAGGCCCCTTCGTCGCAGGCTCCCGCTTCGCCGTCCCCGTCCAAGTAAGCCGCCGGGCGACGCTCGGTGCCGCTCGTCGATGTCGGCGGTCAGCGGGCGGTGGTGCCGCCGCTACGGTGGGCCGATGGGATTAGAACAGGCGTACGCCAGTCTCGTCGGCCTCGCCGTCGGTGACGCCTTCGGCGCGCAGATCCTCGAGCCCGGCGACCACCCGGACGTGATCGGCAGACAGCTGCCCGCCGCGCCGTGGAGCTGGACCGACGACACCGAGATGGCGTGTTCGATCGTCGCCGTCCTGCAGCAGCACGGCCAGGTCGACCAGGACGCGCTCGCCCGCGAGTTCGCCACCCGCCTCGACTCCGCCCGCGGTTACGGCCCGGGCGCGGAGTGGCGCCTGAACCAGATCCGGAACGGGCGGCCGTGGCAGGAGGTCAGCGAGAAGGACGGCCACGGCTCCTGGGGCAACGGCGGCGCGATGCGCGTCGCCCCGCTGGGCGCGTGGTTCTGCGACGATCTGCCGCAGGCGCTGCGCCAGGCGGAGCTGTCCGCGGTGGTGACGCACTCGCACCTCGAAGGCATCGCGGGCACGGTGGCCGTCGCGGCGGCGGCCGCGCTGCGGGCCGCGTCCCCGGGGCTGGCCGGGGCGGACCTGCTGGACGAGGTGATCCCGCTCGTGCCGCCCGGCCGCGTCCGCGACGGCATCACCTGGTCCCTGAAGTTCTCCGACGCGCGTGAAGCCGCCGCCAAGCTCGGGACGGGCCGCGAGATGGCCGCGCACGACACGGTCCCGCTGGCCCTGTGGATCGCCGCCCGCTTCGCGGACAGCTTCACCGAGGCGCTCTGGACGGTGGCCAGGTTCGCCGAGGACGCGGACACGGTGGGCGCGATTGTGGGCGGCGTGCTCGCGGCGGACGGCTCAGAGGTCCCGGACGACTGGCGTGCGGCGTGTGAGCCGTTGCCGGCTTGGGTGGCTGGACCGGCCTGAGCGGCGCTTGGGTCTGGTTCATCGCGCCCGTGGTGGACGCTCGGAGGTGCTGGACGAGTGCCAGGGTCACGGGATCGGCTTGAGCGGCGCTTGGGTCGGGCTCGAGCGGGCAACACCCGCCCCGGCGGCGCCTGGGCGGGTGTTCCTGAGTGCGAGTCGCGGACGGTGGCCGGATGAGGGGCCTGCGCCGCGGTGTGTGAGCCGTGGGCAGCTCGCCGGGCAGGCCTGAGGGGCCTGGCGCCCCGGGGGTGTGAGCCGCGGGTCGTTTGTCAGACCTGCCCGAGGGGGATGCGCCTCGGTGTGTGAGGTGAGCCGCGGGTGGCTCACCGGATCGGCCCGAGGGGCCTGTGCACCGGTGTGCGAGCCGCGGAAGGTTCGCCGGATCGGCCCAAGGGACCTGCGCCGAGGCGTGTGAGCCGCGGACGGCTTTGTCAGACCGGCCCGAGGGCCTGCACCGGGTGTGGGCCGCGGGCGGTTCGCCAACCCGGCCCAAGTGGCCTGCGCCCGGTGTGAGCCGCGGGCGGTTCGCCGAACCGGCGCGGCGTGCGAGCCGCGGTGTGTGGGCCGCGGGCGGTTCGCCGGACCGGCCCAAGGGGCCTGCACCGGGTGTGGGCCCTCGGGCGGTTCGCCAAACCGGTCCAAGGGGCCTGCGCCCCGGGCGCGCGCCGCGGATGGTTCGCCGAACCGGCTCGGCGTGCGAGCCGCGGTGTGTGAGCCGCGGGCAGCTCGCCGGTCTAGCCCTGAGGGGCCTGCGCCCGGCGTGTGAGCCGCGGGGGTTCGCCGAACCGGCCCGAGGGGCCTGCGCCCCGGGCGCGCGCCGCGGATGGTTCGCCAGACTGGCCGGAGGAGCCTGCACCGGGTGTGTGAGCCGCAGACGGCTCCCGGCGAGCGAGCCGCGGACAGCCCGCAGGATCTGCCTGAGGGCCCGCGCCGCGAAGCCGCCGTGGGTGTCCGACCGGGCCGGCGAGCCGCTCCGGGTCACGATCCGGTCGGCATCGAGCGGGCTGCCGTGCTCCCGGCAGCACCCGCCGAGCGCCCAGGAGCCGCCCCGCGTCCGCGTCGGGCCACTGAGGGCGCCGTGGTGCCTCCGGCGAACCGCGGGCGTCGAACCGGACCAGTGAGCGCCCGGCGGCCCCGGGGCGGGCGGGGCGCCTGGTGCGGGTGTGACGTCGCCCGCGCGGGTCCCGGGCCGGTTACCCAACTCCCCGCGACACGCCGCCGATGGACGAACCTGGGCCCGTCCGAAGTGGCCTGGAGCACAGGCCGCACGTCCGGAGAACCGGGTAAATCCGCAGGTCCAGACGCAGTGGTGGCGCTACTGGCCGGTAACTGGGAGGATATTCGGCCGCTCACGCTCCGCAGACCTACTTCCACGCTGCGCCAACCGGCGGGACCCCCGTGTGGCATCTTGACTCTCGCGCCCGGTGGGTTCACGCTTACTCCCGAACGGCGAAACCGGGAGCCCTTGCGGGAGGGACCACCGGCTCGCCTGGAGGCATACCTGAAGACGTCGCGAAGCAGGCTGGGCCCCATCGGGAGCGCCCCCTGGACAGACCGCGCCGTTCGGGCTAGACTGCCTCTTTGCGCTGCCCTCTTTCAGGCTGCCCGGAGCCGGTAGTTAGGATAGTGGGCACACGGCACCCTTGACAGTCGCTGATAGCTGTTGCTATGGCGGCCGTCACCGCTCATTGTCCCCGGAAGGACGCATCTTGGCAGTCTCTCCCGCGAACCAGGCCACTGCTGCGACCACCTCGGCTGAATCTCGCTCGGAGTCCACGGGAATCCCCGGCGCGCCCAAGCGGGTTTCCTTCGCAAAGATTCGCGAACCGCTCAACACCCCCAACCTGCTCGACGTCCAGATCCAGTCGTTCCAGTGGTTCACCGGGGACGAAGCGTGGTTCGAACGCCGTGTCGAAGAAGGTGAAGAAAACCCGGTCGGCGGCCTCGAAGAGGTTCTCAACGAGATCTCCCCGATCGAGGACTTCTCCGGATCGATGTCCCTGTCCTTCTCCGCTCCGCGCTTCGACGAGGTCAAGGCCTCGATCGAGGAGTGCAAGGACAAGGACATGACGTACGCGGCCCCGCTGTTCGTCACGGCGGAGTTCGTCAACAACAACACGGGCGAGATCAAGAGCCAGACGGTCTTCCTGGGCGACTTCCCGGTCATGACCGACAAGGGCACGTTCATCATCAACGGCACCGAGCGTGTCGTCGTGTCCCAGCTGGTCCGCTCGCCGGGCGTCTACTACTCGAAGGACGTCGACAAGACGACCGACAAGGACGTCTTCAGCGTCCGCGTGATCCCGAGCCGCGGCGCGTGGCTCGAGTTCGACGTCGACAAGCGCGACACCGTCGGCGTCCGGATCGACCGCAAGCGCCGCCAGCCGGTCACCGTGCTGCTGAAGGCGCTGGGCTGGACCACCGAGGCGATCCGCGAGCGCTTCTCCTTCTCGGAGACGCTGCTGGCGACCCTCGAGAAGGACCACACCGCCGGCACCGACGAGGCCCTGCTCGACATCTACCGCAAGCTGCGCCCGGGCGAGCCGCCCACGAAGGAGAGCGCGCAGACCCTGCTGGAGAACCTGTTCTTCAAGGCGAAGCGCTACGACCTGGCCAAGGTCGGCCGGTACAAGGTCAACAAGAAGCTCGGCCTGTCGACGTCCTACGACACGGGGACGCTGACCGAAGAGGACATCGTCACGACCATCGAGTACCTGGTCCGGCTGCACGCCGGCGAGGACAAGCTCGATGCGCAGAACGGCACCGAGATCCCGGTCGAGACCGACGACATCGACCACTTCGGCAACCGCCGCCTGCGCACCGTCGGCGAGCTGATCCAGAACCAGATCCGGGTCGGCCTGTCGCGCACCGAGCGAGTCGTGCGTGAGCGCATGACCACGCAGGACGTCGAGGCGATCACCCCGCAGACCCTGATCAACATCCGCCCGATCGGCGCGGCGATCAAGGAGTTCTTCGGCACCTCGCAGCTGTCGCAGTTCATGGACCAGAACAACCCGCTGTCGGGCCTGACGCACAAGCGTCGTCTGTCGGCCCTCGGCCCGGGTGGTCTGTCCCGTGAGCGCGCCGGCATGGAGGTCCGGGACGTCCACCCGTCGCACTACGGCCGGATGTGCCCGATCGAGACGCCGGAAGGCCCGAACATCGGCCTGATCGGCTCGCTCTGCTCCTACGCGCGGGTCAACCCGTTCGGCTTCATCGAGACGCCGTACCGCAAGGTCGTCGAGGGCCGGGTCACCGACCAGGTCGACTACCTGACCGCGGACGAAGAGGACCGGTACGTCAAGGCCCAGGCCAACGCGCCGATCACCGACGACGGCACCTACGTCGAAGACCGGGTCATGGCCCGCCGCAAGGGCGGCGAGGTCGAGCTGATCGACCCGCTCGACATCGACTACATGGACGTCTCGCCGCGGCAGATGGTCTCGGTCGCGACGGCGATGATCCCGTTCCTCGAGCACGACGACGCGAACCGCGCCCTGATGGGTGCGAACATGCAGCGCCAGGCCGTGCCGCTGCTTCGCAACCAGGCGCCGTACGTCGGCACCGGGGTGGAGCTGCGTGCCGCGGTCGACGCCGGTGACGTGCTCGTCGCCGAGCAGTCCGGTGTCGTCGAGGAGCTCTCGGCGGACCTGATCACGATCATGCACGACGACGGCACGCGGAAGAGCTACGGACTGTACAAGTTCCGCCGCTCGAACCACGGCACCTGCTTCAACCACCGCCCGATCGTCAACGAGGGCGACCGGGTCGAGCAGGGTCAGGTCATCGCCGACGGCCCGTCCACCGAGAACGGTGAGATGGCGCTCGGCAAGAACCTGCTCGTCGCGGTCATGCCGTGGGAGGGCCACAACTACGAGGACGCGATCATCCTCTCGGAGCGCCTGGTGCAGGACGACGTGCTCACGTCGATCCACATCGAGGAGCACGAGATCGATGCCCGCGACACGAAGCTGGGCGCCGAAGAGATCACCCGGGACATCCCGAACGTCTCCGAAGAGGTCCTCGCGGACCTCGACGAGCGCGGCATCATCCGGATCGGTGCCGAGGTCCGCGACGGCGACATCCTCGTCGGCAAGGTCACGCCCAAGGGCGAGACCGAGCTGACGCCGGAAGAGCGCCTGCTCCGCGCGATCTTCGGGGAGAAGGCCCGCGAAGTCCGCGACACCTCGCTGAAGGTGCCGCACGGCGAGACCGGCAAGGTCATCGGCATCCGCGTGTTCTCGCGCGAGGACGACGACGAGCTGCCCCCGGGCGTCAACGAGCTGGTCCGCGTCTACGTGGCCCAGAAGCGCAAGATCCAGCCGGGCGACAAGCTCGCCGGCCGGCACGGGAACAAGGGTGTCATCGGCAAGATCCTGCCGGTCGAGGACATGCCGTTCATGGAGGACGGCACGCCCGTCGACATCATCCTGAACACCCACGGTGTGCCGCGACGGATGAACATCGGCCAGATCCTCGAGCTGCACCTGGGCTGGCTGGCCTCGCAGGGCTGGACGATCGAAGGCGAACCGGACTGGGCGAAGAACCTGTCCGAGGAGCTCTACGACGTCGCGCCCGGCACGAACACCGCGACCCCGGTGTTCGACGGCGCGAAGGAAGAGGAGCTCACCGGGCTGCTCGGGGCGACCAAGCCGAACCGCGACGGCGAGCGCATGGTCAAGGAGAACGGCAAGGCGACGCTGCTGGACGGCCGCTCCGGCGAGCCGTACCCGTACCCGGTCGCGGTGGGCTACATGTACATCCTGAAGCTCCACCACCTGGTCGACGACAAGATCCACGCTCGCTCCACCGGCCCGTACTCGATGATCACGCAGCAGCCGCTGGGTGGTAAGGCGCAGTTCGGTGGCCAGCGCTTCGGTGAGATGGAGTGCTGGGCGATGCAGGCGTACGGCGCTGCCTACACGCTGCAGGAGCTGCTGACGATCAAGTCGGACGACGTGGTCGGCCGCGTCAAGGTGTACGAGGCCATCGTCAAGGGGGAGAACATCCCCGAGCCGGGCATCCCGGAGTCGTTCAAGGTGCTCCTCAAGGAGCTCCAGTCGCTGTGCCTCAACGTCGAGGTGCTCTCCAGCGACGGCTCCTCGATCGAGATGCGCGACTCCGACGACGAGGACCTCGAGCGCGCTGCGGCGAACCTCGGCATCAACCTGTCCCGCAACGAGTCGCCCTCGGTGGACGACGTCGTGCACTGATCGCGAGCTGAGCGAGGGGGGACCGGCCTCCCGCAGGGCCCCCCTCGCTCGCCCGCCAACCCCCTCTAGCCGAAACAACCCCAAGGGGATCTAGACGTGCTGGACGTCAACTTCTTCGATGAGCTCCGCATCGGTCTCGCCACGGCTGACGACATCCGTCAGTGGTCGTACGGCGAGGTCAAGAAGCCGGAGACCATCAACTACCGGACGCTCAAGCCCGAGAAGGACGGCCTCTTCTGCGAGAAGATCTTCGGTCCGACCCGGGACTGGGAGTGCTACTGCGGCAAGTACAAGCGCGTCCGCTTCAAGGGCATCATCTGTGAGCGCTGCGGCGTCGAGGTGACCCGCGCCAAGGTGCGCCGTGAGCGGATGGGCCACATCGAGCTGGCCGCGCCGGTGACCCACATCTGGTACTTCAAGGGTGTTCCGTCCCGCCTGGGCTACCTGCTGGACCTGGCGCCGAAGGACCTCGAGAAGATCATCTACTTCGCTGCTTACGTCATCACGGGCGTGAACACGGAGCTGCGCCACAACGACCTGCCGACCCTCGAGAACGAGATCGGCGTCGAGCGCAAGAACCTCGAAACCAAGCGTGACGCGGACATCGAGACCCGCGCGCAGAAGCTGGAAGCCGACCTGGCCGAGCTGGAGGCGGAGGGCGCCAAGTCCGACGTCCGCCGCAAGGTCAAGGAGGGCGGCGAGCGCGAGATGCGCCAGCTGCGTGACCGTGCCGGTCGCGAGCTGGACCGCCTCGAGGAGGTCTGGACGACCTTCACGAAGCTCGACACCCGTCAGCTGATCGCCGACGAGCTGCTCTACCGCGAGCTCGTCGACCGCTACGGCGAGTACTTCACCGGCGGCATGGGCGCGGAGGCCATCCAGAAGCTGGCCGCCGAGTTCGACGTCGCGGCCGAAGCCGACAACCTGCGCGACACCATCCGCAACGGCAAGGGGCAGAAGAAGCTCCGCGCGCTGAAGCGGCTCAAGGTCGTCGCGGCCTTCCAGGCGACCGGCAACGACCCGCGCGGCATGGTGCTCGACGCCGTCCCGGTCATCCCGCCGGACCTGCGCCCGATGGTGCAGCTCGACGGTGGCCGGTTCGCGACGTCGGACCTGAACGACCTGTACCGCCGCGTGATCAACCGCAACAACCGCCTCAAGCGGCTGATCGACCTCGGCGCGCCCGAGATCATCGTCAACAACGAGAAGCGGATGCTGCAGGAGGCCGTCGACGCGCTGTTCGACAACGGCCGCCGCGGGCGTCCGGTCACCGGCCCGGGCAACCGGCCGCTGAAGTCGCTGTCCGACCTCCTCAAGGGCAAGCAGGGCCGGTTCCGCCAGAACCTGCTCGGCAAGCGAGTCGACTACTCGGGCCGTTCGGTCATCATCGTCGGCCCGCAGCTGAAGCTGCACCAGTGCGGCCTGCCGAAGGACATGGCGCTCGAGCTGTTCAAGCCGTTCGTCATGAAGCGGCTGGTCGACCTGAACCACGCGCAGAACATCAAGTCCGCCAAGCGGATGGTGGAGCGCTCGCGGCCGCAGGTGTGGGACGTGCTCGAAGAGGTCATCACCGGTCACCCGGTGATGCTGAACCGCGCGCCGACCCTGCACCGTCTCGGCATCCAGGCCTTCGAGCCGCAGCTGGTCGAGGGCAAGGCCATCCAGCTGCACCCGCTGGTCTGCGAGGCGTTCAACGCGGACTTCGACGGTGACCAGATGGCGGTGCACCTGCCGCTGTCGGCCGAGGCGCAGGCCGAGGCCCGGATCCTGATGCTGTCGGCGAACAACATCCTTTCGCCGGCGTCGGGCCGTCCGCTCGCCATGCCGCGTCTGGACATGGTGACGGGCCTGTTCCACCTGACCCGTCTCAACGAGAAGGCCGAAGGCGCGGGCGGCGCGTACTCCTCGCCGGCCGAGGCCATCATGGCCTTCGACCGCAAGGCGCTGGGCCTGCACGCCCCGATCAAGATCCGCGTGTCCGACCGTCAGCCGGCGAAGGCCGACGAGGCGCGGCTCGCGGAAAAGGGCTGGGAGCCGGGCAAGACCTGGCTGGCCGAGACGACCCTGGGCCGCGTGCTGTTCAACGAGCTGCTGCCGGCGGACTACCCGTTCATCAACGAGCCGATGCCGAAGAAGCGTCAGGCCGCGATCGTGAACGACCTCGCCGAGCGGTACTCGATGACCCAGGTCGCGCAGACCCTGGACCGGCTGAAGGACGCCGGTTTCTACTGGGCGACCCGGTCGGGTGTCACCGTCGCCATCTCGGACGTGCTCACCCCGGTGGGCAAGAAGGCCATCCTCGACGAGTACGAGGGCAAGGCCTCCCAGGTGGAGAAGCGCTACCAGCGTGGTCAGCTGTCGCACACCGAGCGCAACAACGAGCTCGTCAAGGTGTGGACGCAGGCCACCGAAGAGGTCCACAAGATCATGGAGACGGCGCTGCCGGACGACAACCCGATCGCCATGATCGTGAAGTCGGGCGCGGCGGGCAACATGACGCAGGTCCGGTCGCTGGCCGGTATGCGTGGCCTGGTGTCGAACCCGAAGGGTGAGTACATCCCGCGTCCGATCAAGGCCAACTTCCGCGAAGGCCTGTCGGTGGCGGAGTACTTCATCGCGACGCACGGTGCCCGCAAGGGCCTGGCGGACACGGCCCTGCGTACCGCCGACTCGGGTTACCTGACCCGTCGTCTGGTGGACGTCTCGCAGGACGTCATCGTCCGCGAGGTCGACTGCGGCACGACCCGCGGCATCATGATGCCGATCGGCGAGGACATCGGTGACGGCAAGGTCCTGCGCGACCAGCACGTCGAGACCTCCGTGTACGCGCGGAACCTCGCGACGGACGCGGTGGACGCCAAGGGCAACGTCGTGCTGAACGCCGGTGACGACATCGGTGACCCGGCCCTCGACAAGCTGCTCTCCAGCGGCATCTCGAAGGTCAAGGTCCGCTCGGTGCTGACCTGCGAGTCGGCCGTCGGCATCTGCGCGACCTGCTACGGCCGCTCGATGGCGACCGGTCAGCTCGTCGACGTCGGCGAGGCCGTGGGTATCGTCGCGGCCCAGTCGATCGGTGAGCCGGGTACGCAGCTGACGATGCGTACGTTCCACCAGGGTGGTGTCGCCGGTGACGACATCACGACCGGTCTGCCCCGTGTCCAGGAGCTCTTCGAAGCTCGGGTCCCGAAGGGCAAGGCGCCGATCGCCGACGTCGATGGCCGGGTGCGCATCGAGGAGAGCGAGCGGTTCTGGAAGATCACGCTGATCCCGGACGACGGCGGCGAAGAGATCGTCTTCGACAAGCTGTCCAAGCGTCAGCGGCTCGCGAACACCCCGAACGGCCCGCTGGGCGACGGTGACCACGTCAACGTCGGGCAGCAGCTGCTCGAGGGCACCCCGGACCCGCACGAGGTCCTGCGCGTGATGGGCCCGCGTGAGGCGCAGATGCACCTCACCGACGAGGTCCAGAAGGTGTACCGGGCCCAGGGTGTGTCGATCCACGACAAGCACATCGAGGTCATCGTCCGGCAGATGCTGCGCCGGGTGACGGTCATCGATTCGGGTGGCACGGACTTCCTGCCGGGCGAGCTGCCCGAGCGGACCAAGTTCGAGGCCCGCAACCGTTCGACGGTTTCCGAAGGCGGCGAGCCGGCTTCGGGTCGCCCGGTGCTGATGGGGATCACGAAGGCGTCGCTCACCACGGACTCGTGGCTGTCGGCGGCGTCGTTCCAGGAGACCACGCGCGTCCTGACCGACGCGGCCATCAACGGCCGCTCGGACCGGCTCGTGGGCCTCAAGGAGAACGTGATCATCGGTAAGCTGATCCCGGCCGGTACGGGCATCAACAAGTACCGCAACATCCAGGTGCAGCCGACGGAAGAGGCCCGGGTCGCGGCGTACGCGATCCCGTCCTACGACGACGGTTACTACACCCCGGACGTGTTCGGTACGGGTACCGGTGCCGCGGTGCCGCTGGACGACTACGACTTCGGCCGCGACTTCCGCTGACCGAGTCCCGCTCAACGGGAAAGGCCCTCGCTGGATTCCAGCGGGGGCCTTTCCCGTTTCCGAAATGTCACCTCTGCCCTTCCGAATCTCGCTAGAGTGGCCCGGTTCACGCGGTTCGGGGGCTTTGCGCGTTTCCAACGGGTAATCAGGGGTGACTGTTCGTGAACAAATCCAGAAGCGCGAGATCTGTCGCGCGTTTTTTCGCCACGTTCGCCGCAGCGGCCGTGCTGACCAGCGTGTTCGCCGCACCGGCGGTGGCGCAGGAGGAGCCGTCCTCGACCGCGCCGTCCACATCGGAGGCGGCGCCGCCGAGCAGTTCCGAGGCACCGACGACCACCGCGCCGGAGTCCACCGCGCCGAGTTCCAGCGCACCGGCGGTGCAGAAGCAGGACGATCCGCCGCAGCGTGCTCAGGTCGAAGTGTCGGCCTCGCTGGACAAGGACGCCTACCTGAGCAATGAGGACGTCAACTTCACCTTCACGGTGACGAACACCGGCTCGACCACCGCGAAGGGTCTCTGGGTCGCTCAGGACATCATCGAGCCGACCGACCTGGTCGTCCCGTACGACCCGGGCTGGGGCCCGCTCAAGACCAGCGATCCCGGTCTCGACCTCGAGCCCGGGAAGTCCTTCGTGCTGCACGGCACCGGGAAGGTCCGGGAAGTCGAGCAGACCTCCGTCGTCCTGCGGGGCGTCGTGTTCGACGCGACCCACTTCGGCGTCGGCCAGTTCTCCGCGGACGCGAAGGTCGCACCGGCGCCCGGCCACGCCGAAGGCGTTGTGTACGGCGACAAGAACGGCAACGGCAAGCGCGACGCGGGCGAGGAGCTGGCCGGCGCGAAGCTCACCCTGCGGTACGTCAACGGCAGTGGCACGCAGACCGCCACGAGCGGCCCCGACGGGAAGATCGTCTTCGACGTACCGGGCGCCGACTACTACATCGGCGGCGAGGTCGTCGACGGCTGGCTGATCCCGTTCCGCGTCATCCGGATCGGCGCGGACACCCACCTGGAGGTCCGCGGGGCGCCGCCGCTCAACGGCGCGCTCAAGGCGTCGATGGCCTTCACCCAGGACAGCTACCAGGTCGGGGATCTCGCGCACGTCACCGTGACGCTGTCGAACTCCGGCCCGATCCCGCTCACCGGCATCGTGGCCGCGTGCAACCGCATCGGGGACCCGTACATCCTGAGCGGCCGCACCCCCGGCTGGGGCGACCTCGCCGGCGACGGGGTGACGATCGCGCCGGGTGAGACGCGCACGTTCGACGTGTCCGAAGCGGTGCCGGCCGCCGCGTCGAACCGCGGCATCGTGGTCGCCTCCTGCGACTTCGGCTACGAAGAAGTCGACATCGAGAACCACGCCAACGCGAGTGACCAGGCGGCGGTTCCGGGCGCCAAGGCCACCGTCGAGGGCACCGTCGGCGTCTTCGACGACCAGGGCAACCTGACCAAGGGCGTGGCCGGCGTCAAGGTCGTGCTCGTCGCCGACCAGCACTGCCCGGTCGTCGGCGAAGGGACGACCGACGAGAAGGGGCACTTCGTGTTCCTGGACGTGGCGCCCGGGCCGGACTTCCACCTGTACTTCCTGCCTCCGAAGGGCTGGAAGATCAAGTACGAGAACCCGATGTGGGTCAGCGTCTACGGTCCGCCGGAGAACCACTACCCGTACCGGATCGACGCCGAGGAAGGCGACGCGGCGGTGCCGACCGTGCCGGCCAATCCCGCGGATTGCGGTGCGCCCGGGGCGCCGACCTCGACCACGGGCACGCCCGGGTCCGGCGGCGGCGGTGAGTCCGGCGGCGGCCTGGCCAGCACGGGTGTCGACGCGCTCGGGCTCGGCGCGCTGGCGCTGCTCGCCCTGGCGCTCGGCGGTGGCCTGGTGATCGGCGCCCGCCGTCGCCGTCACTCGGCCTGATCGAACCAAGAGAGCGCCCTCGGTCCACAGTGGACCGGGGGCGCTCTCTTGTTCAGCGGAGACTGCGGTGGCTCACCGGGAAGTCGAAGTAGGTGTCCGGGAACGGCTCGTTGTCGAGTGTGTAGTGCCACCACTCCTCGGGCAGGTTGTGGAAGCCGGCGGCGATCATGGTGGTCCGCAGCAGGTCGCGGTTCTGCCGCGCGACACCGGTGATCGCCGGGTTGTCCGTGTGGGCGAGCGGGTCGAAGCAGTCGTAGCCGGTGCCCATGTCGACCATGTTGTCGGGGAAGCGCTGGTTCTGCGGCGCGAAGCAGGGCCGGAGCGGCTCACCCGGGAAGTACGGCCGCTGGGGCCGCGGCGGGATCCGGACGATCGTGAGGTCCATGGTGCTGCCGCGGCTGTGCCCGGACTTCTCGGCGATGTAGCCGTCCTCGAAGAGCCGGTCCTTGGCGACGTTCGGGTAGAACTCGGCCTTCATCTTCTCGTCGGTGAGGTCCTTCGCCCACCGCACGAAGTGGTCGACGGCGCGCTGCGGGCGGTAGCAGTCGTAGACCTTGAGGGTGTAGCCCTGCCGCCGCAGCTGCGCCTGGACCGTGCGGAGGCCGTCGGCGGCCTGCCGGGTCAGGATGCAGGTGGGCTCGAGGTACCCGTCGACGCGGGCGCCGACGAAGTTGTGCCGGGTGGCGTAGCGGATGTCCTGCAGGATCGACGGCGCGACGTCGGACAGCGCGACGAACGAGCGGGTCGAGGTGGTCGCCTCGGCCGGTGCGGGGACGGCGAAGGCGGTCAGGGCGGCGAGGGTGACGGCGAAGGTGCGTATCCGGATGGAAATCGGCATACCGCACGTCTAGCAGGAAATCGGCTCGTGATCAGCCGCCGCTCAGGGTGAAACCCAGCCTTCCGACGTCGTCGCGCGCAGGAAGTCGTCCGACGGCGGCTGGACCGGCCGGCCCTCGTACTGCGTCGAGAGCACCACCGACGACCGCAGTTCGCCGTGCGTGCCGAGGCGTTCCAGCAGGCCCTCGAAGTGCTCCAGGGACGCCGCCCGCACCTTGAGCATCGTGCAGTGGTCGCCGCTGAGGCGGTGGATTTCGACGACCTCCGGGTAGTCCTCGGACTTCGACGTCTTCAGCAGGCAGCGGCTCAGCGCGCAGCGCATCTCGACGAACGCGTGCAGCGGCTGGCCCGCGCGCCGCGCGTCGACCTCCGCGCGGTAGCCCGTGATCACCCCGGTCTCCTCGAGCCGCCGGACCCGCTCGGCCACCGCCGGGGCCGACAGGTTGATCCGCCGGCCCAGTTCCTTGAACGACAACCTCCCGTCGGCCTGCAGGGCTTCCAGCAGCCGCCAGTCGACGTCGTCCAGCGGCTTTTCCGAACGGAAGGTCATGGGCCCCATCTTCCTTCCGAACAGGGGCCCGAGCGACCGAATTGCCGTTGACCACCCCTTCGTCCGGCGCCCGGAACTCCCTAAAGTTGCTGGTCATGGGGACTCTGACGACAGCAGGCCGGACCCGGTCGATGGCGGCGCTCTTCACCGGCGTCGCGCTGCTCAACACGGCCACGGTCGGGCTGAGCACCGCGGCCACGCTGATCGTCGCCGCGGGCAGCGGGCCGGGGTGGAGCGGCCTGCCGAGCGTCGCGAGCGTGCTCGGGACGGCCGCCGGCGCGCTCGGCGCGGGCCTGCTGCTCCCGGCGCACGGCCGGCGCCGGGTCCTCGGTGTGGGATACGGCGTCGCGGCGGCCGGCGCGCTGGTCGCGTTCGCGGGCGCCCTGACGACGTCGTTGGTGCCACTGCTGCTCGGGATCCTCCTGGTCGGTATCGGCAACGGCGGCGCGCAGCTGTCCCGCTACGTCGCCGCGGACCTGTACCCCGAGGAACGCCGGGGCCGCGCGCTCTCGACCGTCGTCTGGGCGGGCACGGTCGGCGCGCTCGTCGGTCCCGCGCTGATGGCACCGGCGGCGAACGTCGTGACGCGGTTCGGCTGGCCGTCGTTGTCGGGGCCGGTCGCCGTCGCGGTGTTCGCCACGGCGGGCGCGGCGCTGGCGGCGGCGTTCCTGCCGCGCGGCGTCCCCGAGCGGCTCCCGGCCCGGCCGGCGGTGTTCGCCGCCGGTGGCCCGGTGCGTTCGCCCGCGGTGCTGAAGCCGTTGGTGGCGATGGTCGCCGCGCAGCTGGCGATGGTCGCGGTGATGACGATGACGCCGTTGCAGCTGCAGGACCACGGGCACGGCCTCGACGTCGTCGGCTGGGTGCTGAGCGCGCACCTGGTCGGCATGTTCGCGCTGGCGCCGCTGAGCGGCCGGATCGCCGACCGCTGGGGTCCGCGCGTGACGATCAACGCGGGGCTCGGCGTGCTGGCGCTGGCGTCGGCGACCGCGATCGCCGCGCCGACGGCGCACACGACCGGCCTGCCGGTGGCGTTGTTCCTGCTCGGGTACGGCTGGAACCTGGTGTTCGTCGGCGGCAGCGCGCAGCTGAGTCGCGACCTCGCACCGGAGACGCGCAGCCGGGTCCAGGGCGTGGTCGACGCGGTGGTCTGGTCCGCGTCCGCTTTGGCCGGTTTGGGCTCGGGACAGCTGTTTTCGGGCGGTGGGTACGGTTTGGTGGCCGTCGTCGGCGGCGTCCTCGCGCTGTTGCCGCTGGTTTTGCTGGCACCACGGCGATCGTGACGTCCGGTAGCCGAGCCGTTGTCGGCAAATCTTCCGTCGCCGTGATCGCGATCGGCTGGGGAAGATGGGCTGTGGCTGACTCTGTGCCCTTCACGGACAACTTCTCGGACCTCTCCAACACGCAGGGGTACCAGTTCGAGTTCCGCTGTGAACGCTGCGGGAACGGTTTCCGTTCCGCGTTCCAGCGCGACAACATGGAAACCGGGCGAAGTGTGCTTCGCACCGTCGGCTCGTTCTTCGGCGGCACGCTGCGAGACCTGAGCAACTCGGCCGACCAGTGGCGCTACGACCGCGCGACGAACTCGCCCGCCAAGGACCGCGCGCTCGCGGCGGCGGTCAAGGAGATCACCCCGAGCTTCCGGCAGTGCCGGGGCTGCAGCGACTGGATGTGCCACGACCAGTGCTGGAACGAGGAGATCGGCCAGTGCCTGCGCTGCTCGCCGAGCGTCGCCGAAGAGGTCTCGCGCGCGCAGGCTTCGGCGCAGCGCGACCAGATCTGGGACAAGGCCCGCGAGAAGGACTGGACGTCCGGCATCGACATCGACACCCGCGCGAAGGTGTCCTGCCCGGGCTGCGGCCTCAAGGCCGAAGGCGGCAAGTTCTGCCAGTCGTGCGGCACCGCGCTGGCGCTGAAGGTGCGCTGCGGCGGCTGCGGCAGCGAGAGCAACAAGGCCGGCGCGATGTTCTGCTCGGACTGCGGCACCAAACTCTGAGCAAAGTTCCCGAGCTTTCATAACGACTACGTAACGAGCAGCCCCGGCGTTCAGGCGCCGGGGCTGCGCCATTGTGACCAACCGTGACGCTGCCGGATGGCGCAAGCGTAGTGGCGTAATCGCACTCACTCGTTCGGCTCAATGAGGGTGCGCAACTCGGTCCGGTTCGTGGGATATTCACCCGCTCGGGTCACGTCTCATTCTTTGATCACGGCTGGACGCTTTGCCCGCTTGGCGCGAATATTCCGCCGGTGTCCGCCGGTCCCGGCCGGTGACACTTTCCGTTGTGCCCCAACGATTCCCCGACGAATCGGTGGTTCAGCGCGCCCTTTTCCGCCCGGGGAAAGAGAACAGGGAGTCGAATGCGATCGAAACCGTTGCGTCCCGGCCGGTGGCGAAAGGTGGTGATCGGGTTCGCGGCCGTGGCACTGGCGGTGAGCGCGGTGACCTACACCGGCTCGTCCACCGGCGCCTACGCCGACGTCCAGACCATCACCGACGCGAAGACCGCGTCCGACGGCAAGCAGTACTGGGTGCAGAACCACCTGGTGACGAAGGATCTCGCGGCGCGAGCCGGCGGCACGCCGAAGAAGTGGCTGCTCGTCTGGGCCGGTGACGAGAACATCGCCGACACGCTCGTCAAGGACGTCAAGAACCTGCCGGGCACCCTCGGCGGCGGCCTCAACAAGATCAAGAACGCCTTGCCCGGCCCGGACTTCCTCGCCGTCATCGACGCGACGCAGGGTTCGCCGACCTACGGCAAGGTCGTCAACACCGCCACCGTCGGGCCGCTGGTCGAGAACGAGCCGCACCACATGCAGTACGTGTGGCACAAGGGCGACACGATCTACGCCGGGGCGCTGTTCGCCGCCGCGACGTACGCCTTCGACGTCAGCGCGCTGCCGCAGCTCAAGCTCAAGGGCGTCAGCCTGCCGACCAACACCCTCGGCGGCAGTGTCCCGGACGCCTACTGGGTGCTGAAGGACGGCACCGCGTACGGCACCTACATGGGCGGCCCGGTCGTCCCCGGCCCGCACAGCTACGCCGACGGGTCCACGCAGATCGGCAACGGCTTCGCCGGCAGCCCCGGCGAGGTCGTCCACTTCGGACAGAACGCGCAGGTGCTCTCGGAGTCCCCGGCGGCGACCCCGCAAGGCGACAACCAGAAGCTCTGCGACAACCTGCCGCAGCTGGGCAAGCCGACGTGCGCCAACCCGCACGGCATCCAGGCCCGCGAGGACCTGAACACGCTCGTCACCAGCGACTACGCCGAGCCGCGCAACATCATCCTCGACCCGGTGAAGCAGCCGTCGCCGTACCTGCGCCGGCCGACCGTGCGGACCTGGGACATCTCCGACCGCAACCACCCGAAGCTGAAGGCGGTGTCGTACCTGCAGGACGGCCCGCGTGCCGATCCGGCTGACCCGCTGCACGCCGAGAGCCGCGCGGTCATGGAGACGACCGTGACCAACCTGCCGGGTCACAAGGGCGCGTTCGCCCAGACCATGCAGGGCGGTGCGGTGTTCTACACGCCGGACATCACCGCCGCCGAGCCGCACTGGATCGAGGTGTTCGACGACGGCACCGCGAACAAGGCGATCTACCCGAACAACGACTCCAACGGCGCCAGCTCCAACGGCGGCTGGATCCAGACCAGCCCGGACGACAAGTACCTCTACCGCGCGATCGTCGGGCGGCAGAAGGGCACCCTCTCGGCCGACGACCCCGGCACCACCGGCGGTGTCTACGTGCTCGACATCCAGAAGCTGCTCGCCGCCGGCGACAAGGTCGAGGACATCCAGGGCCGGGTCGACACCAAGGCGAAGGCGCAGCAGGGCGGGGGCGGCGACCTGCCGACCGTCGTCGGCGCGGCCCCGATCAACCCCGGCACGCCGGGCGCGGGCCCGCACTGGGGCGCCTACGACAACCTGGCGCTCGGCAGCGACGGCTTCTACCACGAGACCGACACGCCGCAGCACCTCGCGGTGTCGAACTACTTCGTCGCCCGGTCCGGTTTGGACGGTGACCACAAGGTCAACCTGCTGGACATCGGACCGGACGGGAAGATCGCCGTCGACCCGGACTTCCGGGACGAGTTCACCGGCCAGGTCGGCATCAACTTCAACCGCAAGTCGTGGCCGCACGGGGACTTCGGCAACGCCAAGCCGCACTCCGAGCTGTTCGTGGCCGCGGACGCCGACGTCAAGTAGCCGGGAGCCCTGATGGACCACCACCACGACACGTCAACCGGTTCGTCCACAGTGGACGTTCTGGCGCTGGTACTCCGGCTGGCCCTGTTGCTGTCGACGGCGTTCCTCGCCGGCGGCGGCCTGGTGCGGGGGCCGGTGCCGGCGCGCCGCACGCTGTACGTCCTCGGCGGGACCTCGGCGCTGCTCGCGCTGGTGTCCGCGCTCGCGGTCGACGTCAACGTCGTCGCGCTCGCGATCCACGTCGTGCTCGCGGTGGCGGTGCCGATCGTCGTCCGGTGGCCGTCGGCCGGCCGCTGGACGTCGGTCGCGCTGCTGGTCCTGGTCGTGCTGGAGACGTCGCTGGGCGGCTCCGGTGTCGAGTTCGCGCTCGACTCGGTGTTCGTCGCCGGGGCCGCCGTCTGGTTCGGTTTCGCACTGAACGGGCCCGTACAGACCTCGGCGGTCCGGCCCGGGCCACTGGCCCTCACCCTCGGCGGGCTCTTGGTCCTCGCCGGCGCGGTGCGGTTCGGGGTGTCCGGCGTCGGGTTCGACCGGCGGCTCCACAGCACGCTGTTCGGGCTCGCGACGGTCGCCGTCGTCGTCCTGCCGCTCGTGGTGAGCGGGCTCGCGGCGGTCCTGCGCGGGCGTGCCTACCGCGTCGGCGCGGCCGGCGTCGCGCTCGGGTTCGTCGCGTGGAGCGCGCTCGGCGCGATCCCGGCACCGCCGCCGTTGCCGGTGCCGGGGGTGCCGCTGCTGGCCGAGCAGGCGGGGTTCCCCGTCCTGGTCAGCCCGCAGCGGCCGGGCCACAACCTGGTGCACTTCCCGGCGAGCGCGGGCGACGACCTGTCCGCCGGCGTGCGCGGGGGAGTGCTCACCAAGGCCGTGGTGCGGGCCGGGGCCGAGGGCACCTGGGCCGACGTCGACCTGCCGGCCGGGCGCAGCGACCTGGAGATCCACCGCGGCGACACGACGACGGTCGTCGAGGTCGACGCGGGGAAGGCACCCGGCCCGGCGATCGCCGACGCCGACGCGCCCGAGTGCGCGGCGGCGGCCCTCGGCGGCCTGGTCGCCGGCCGCTCCGACGTGCTGACCGCGTGCCCGTCCGGCGCGCTGACGCCGGAGGACAGCGGGGCACTGGTGAAGCTCGTCGAGTTCCTCGCCGGTCGGAAGCCGTCGGCGATCACGCTGGTCGAGGACGACTCACCACGCGGCGTCGCGGCGGCGAAGCTGGTACGCGAGACGGCGTCGCGCACCGGGTTGGCGGTGCGGCCGGACGCCGGGCCGGACACGGCGCTCGTCGTCGTCTCCGGCTGGGCGCCGGCTTACCTGGCGATGACGCGCGCCGCCGAGTCGCAACGCCTGGAGCCGACGCACCAGTACGGGCTCTACCTGGCGCCGTGGCTGCTCAACGGGCCGATCGTCAACGCGGTGGCGAGCGCGTCGGTGCCGCTGCGGTTCGACCCGCGGGAAGCCGTGGCGGTCGGGTACGCCGTCGCGGTCGGCGACCGCTTCGGCGGCGAAAGCCCGACAGTCGGCGGCTTCCGGACCTGGCTGGGCGCCGGCCGTCCGGCGGGCGACGTCCAGATCTTCGCCGCCGCCCAGGTCAACGCCATGCCGATGTACCCCACCGAACCCCACGCCACCGGAATGGTGATGGACCGCGACTACGCGGGCCAGTGGGTGCCCGACGGAACCATCGTGCCGATCACGTCGGTTCTGCGCTAATTCTCCTTGGCAGGAAAGGAAAATCTCATGAAGCGTCTTGCTGCCCGCGTGCTGCTGCCGCTGGCCGCGGCGGCCGTGCTCACCGGCCTGGCCGGCGGTGTCGCCAGCGCCGACCCGACCGACGGCTCGGTCTGGGTCGTGCCCGGTCTCGACCTCGGCGGCGTGCTCGGGCCGATCGGCCAGCCGGTCGACCTGCTCGCGCCGGTCTTCGACCTCATCACCGCTGTTTCCTGAACCGAAAGGACAGAACCATGAAGAAGACCCTCATCCGCGCGGCCGGTGCCGCGGTGCTCACCGGCGCGGCCCTGTTCGGCGCGGCCGCACCGGCCCTGGCGGCCGACGCCCCCGGTGTCGTCGTGGTCGACGAGCCCGACACGAGCGGGCTGAACAACATCTGGACGTTCGCCCCGCTCGGCGTCCCGGTGCTCGGCCTGATCCAGTCGGTCAACGGCGTGCCGGGCAAGCTCCTGCCCTCGTTCTGATCCGTCGGCGGCCCCCGGCCCGACCCGGGGGCCGCCGCTTTCCCCGGGAGTCCCCATGAACCGCCAGCTGATCGGCAGGCTCGGCATCGCGGTGATCGCGATCGCCGCGGTGATCGCCGGCATCTACATCCTCGGCGACCACGGCGCCCCCGCGCCGACGCCGTCCGTCGCGGTGGTCGGCGAACCGTCGTCGACGTCGGTGCCACCGCGCACGATCATGGCGACGGTGACGTCCACGTCGACGCCACCGGCGCCGCGGGGCTACCAGGTGACCTACGAGCTGACGGGCACCGGCACCGCGACGGTCGTCTACGACTCGAACGGCCTCGGCCTGGTCCACCAGGAGCTGGCCGTCCCGCTGCCCTGGCGGCAGGAGTTCACCTGGCCATCTCCCGGCACGGTGCAGCTGCTGGGCCAGGGGAGCGGCCCGGTCGAGTGCCGCATCTCCCTCGGCGGCCGGGTGGTGACGTCCCAGACGTCGGCGCCCGGCGAGGTCGCGGCCTGCACCGGACGGCTCAGCTGAGGGCCTTCGCGAACCAGTGCTCGGCGTACTTGTCGTCGTTGAAGGGCTCGACCTCGGCGTACCCGGTCCGCGCGTAGAGCGCCCGCGCCTCGACGAGGTCGTGGCGGGTGTCGAGCCGCATGAGCCGCGAGCCGAGGCGGCGGGCGGCGTCCTCCGCGGCCGCGACCAGGCGCGGTGCCGCGCCCGAGCCGCGGTGGGCGGGCTTGACGTACATCTTCGTCAGCTCGCTGAGCCCCGGTTCGAGGACACGGGTGCCGACGCAGCCCGCGAGCACGCCGTCGAGCCGGCCGAGCAGGAACGCCCCGGTCGGCGCGACCAGGTCCGTGCCCGGCTCGTCGGCCAGCGCGACGGCCAGCTCCGCGTCGGTGGCCGGGCGGCCGTAGTACCGCGAAGCGACTTCGTCCATGTACTCGCGCATGATCGCGACGGCGTCCGGGTCGCCGACGGGGACCTCGGTGATGTTCCACTCCACGTCCCCATCCTGGGGAAGCTGTCCACCGAATTCAGCGGGCGCGGCCGACCCCGGGCACCATGGGGACATGACGTCTGTCACGAAGCGCCTCACGGTGGTGGCCGTCCTGCTGATCACGGTGGGCGCGGTCCTGCTGTCGGTGGGCGCCATCGGGTTCCGGGCCACGTCCGACGAGCCCGACGCCAACATCGGCGCCGGGTTCGCACTGCTCGCCGGGCCGTACGTCGTCGGCCTCGGCCTGGTGTTCGCGCTGTCGGCCGGGCTCACGCACCTGACGACGCGCCGCCGCTGACGCTCAGCGCGGGGAGTGCGCCCACAGCGCCGCGGGCAGGCTTGCGGCCAGGTCGACAAGGTAGTCGGCCTCGGCCACGAGGTTCTGCTGCGTCGCGCAGCCCTGGCCCCACGTCCGCGCGGACCCGTGCTCGACGACGACGTCCCGCTGCGCGAACCGCGGGTTCGCGGCCAGCCACCGGACGAGCTCGCCTTCGAGCCGGGAGTCCGGCGGCAGCGTCGGCATGGTCATCGCCTGGCCCGGCACGATCCGCAGCTCCGGGCACGGCGGCACCCGTACCTGGGTGACGTGGGTGTCGCGGAAGTAGACGTGGTCGTCGAAGTGCCGGTAGGACTCCTGGTCGTCGATCCCGATCACCGGCCGGTCGCGGTGGCGGAACTCGACCCAGGTCTCGCGCGGCCAGTCGGCCAGCGGCTTGCCGGCCGGGTGAACGACGCCGAACGTCGGCGCCGCGCCCGTGTCACCCGGGACTCCACTGTGGAACGTCCCGCCCCGCTCGGCCGCGAAGGCCTTGAACCAGTGGTCCTCCTGGCTCGCGACGAACTTCCGGTGCGACCGCCACCAGATCGCGGCGGCGATCGCGGCCACCACGACGACGACGGCGATCGTGAACAGCGTCTCCATCGTCAGAAGTCCAGGTCCTCACGGGTTTCCTCGGCCGACTGGTCGCGGCCGGTCTCGTCGTAGTCGCTCGCCTTCTTGGCGTTCTTGACGTGGCTGTTGAGCTTGCCGAGGTGGTCGTTCAGCGTCTTCGCCGGGTTGTCGCCGGGGTCGGCCGGGTTGTACCCGAGCACGCCCTTGACCGCCGCTTCGCCGCCCTTCTTCAGGGCTTCGGTGGCGCCGGCCTTGAGCATCGTCTTCGGGTAGTCGACCTTGCCGGCGGCGTCGAGAACGGGGTTTTCGAAGGCCTTCGCCCAGCGCTTGCCGAGCAACCCCTTGTCACCGGCGGCCTTCTGCAGGAGGTCCTTGCCCTCGTTCTCCTCGGCGATCTTCGTCAGGGACTTGCCGAGCTTCGTCGTGGCGAACTGCTGCTGCAGCTTCTTCAGCCAGGCCAGCACCTTCTGCAGCAGCTCGCGCAGCTTGGACACCTTCTGCGTGGTCTTCGCGGTGGTCTGGGCCGCCTTGACCTCGGACACCGGCGCGGCGGCCGACAGCGAGGCGCCGCACGTCGGCACCGCGGCCGCCAGGGCAGGCACCCACAGCATGATCAGCCAGGTCACGAACTCGGTGAGGATCGCCTTGATCAGGTCTTCGACGAAGCTCATCAGCATGCTGTTGAGCTGCAGCATCTTCGCCAGGTCGCCGGACTTGCCCGCGACGCCCTCGATGCCGTGCGCGAACTCGCCCAGCGCGGTCTTCGCCGCGTCGCTCGCGTCGCCGTGCCAGTCCCGGAGCGTGTCGTCGGCCACCTCGCCGAAGTTCTTCGCCAGCTTGTCGAGCCCGGTGGCGATCGCCCCGAAGTTCTCGGCCGCGACACCCAGCGCCGGGCCGTCGCCGCTGACGAAGTGGATCGCGTCCTGGATCGGCTGGACCGCGTTGACCAGGAAGTTCAGCCCCTGCCCGACGAGCCAGCCGAGCGGGTCGGTGGCGATCTCGGTGATCGTGCTCGAGCTCGACTGGATGAAGCTCGCCGTGTCGGTCGCGATCGAGCCGAGCGCCAGCGTGATGTCGGCGCCGTTCTTCTGCGGCGCGAACACCGCCTTCGTCACCGAGACGGCGTCCTTCCCGACGGTGACCGCGCTGCCGACGAACGGCGTCGCCTTGACCGCGTTGTCGACGTTGACCCCGAGCACCGTGGCCGGGTCGCCGGACTTGACGGCGATCCCGTCCGCGACGTTCTCCACCTCTGCCATCGGTTCCCCTACTTCTTCGGCTGCGGCTTGCCGGGGCCGTCGAGCAGGACCTCGACCTGCCCGAAGAAGGCCGTGTGATCGTCTTCGACGCCCTGGTAGACGTTCGCCGCGTCGGTGAACTTCTCCTGCGCCGAGCTCAGCCCGTCGGCGATCGACTTCAGCAGCTCCTGCAGCTCGCGGAGGGTGTCGTCGTAGCCGCCCTTGGTGAAGACGCCGACGACGCCCCAGGACTTGTCGCCGACGTCGGACTGGCCGACCTTCTTCGTGATCGCGGCGCCCTGGTCCTGGTAGGCGCCCAGCTGGCCGACGTACTTGTGCAGCGCGTCCACCCGGACCTGGTAACCGCCGGCTCCGTCGGGCATCAGTCCTCCTCGTCGAACAAGGTGCGCAGGAAGCTGTCGCCCGCGGACCCGCCGCGCGCGGGCGGTGCCGGCGGCGGGGACGGGGCGTCGGCCTGGCGCAGCACCCGCTCCTCGGCGAAGTCGTCGGGGGCGGCGGCCGGCGGTTCCTGGCGCGTCGTCTCTTCCGCCAGCTTCGACCGCAGTTCCTCGACGCTGGTTCCGAACGCCTCGGCCTGCGTCTCGAGGACCTGCTCGACCAGGCCTTCGTCGTCGCCCATGTGCTCCTCGACGATCACCGCCTGCCGCCGGGCGGCCGCGCCGACGGCTTCCCGCAGCGTCGCCATCAGCGCGGTGGACAGCGCCTGCGGCCCCTTCGCCAGCGCCGCGGCGGTGAACTTCACGTCGAGAACCGCGCCACCCGGCCCGGTGGTCACGGTGACCCCGCCGTCCGGGGACGCCGCGCTCGCCCGGAGCCCGGTCAGCTCCTGCTGCATCGCGCCCAATCCGGCGAACCGGTCGTCGACGTTCCGGATACTCGCTTCGAACCGCTGGAACTCGGCTACCACCTGGTCGAACTCGGCCGACATGTCCTGCTTCCTCCCCGAACGCCCGGTACGTGGTCCACACATCGTGGCCCCTCGGCGACGGTGTGACGTACGGAACGACGGATCCGATCCCACTGCGTCACCCGACCGGGTAATGGGTAGTTTCGGGCCCGAGGGAAGCAGGGGACGAGCGCTAGGAGTGTGTGATGAGCAGCACCGAAGGGGCCGGACGGTCCGAAGAGGAATCGAAGAAGAGCGGCAGCCACGCGGCGCCCGAAGGGGCCGACGTGCACCCGCTGATCGACCTTTCGCGCGACCCGAACCCGGGCAAGCCGGACCACGCGAAGCCCGACGAGGACTGAGCCGCCGGCCGCGAATCGGGCCCCTGGCGGGGTTCCCGGCTCACGCCGGAGCCCGCCGGGCCCCTCGCGCCACCCCGTGGAATGTCCGGCGCGGCGTCGGCGTTGAGAGGTAGGCTGAAGGTTCGCCGACCTTCAGACCCCCCGCTTCGCCCGTCCGGTAGATGGGCGGGTATCTTTGGAGACCGTGCCCGGCATGCGTCGGGCCGCTCCGCGTGCCGTGCGGCATGGGCGGGGTGCTCAGGCACCCGGTCACCGGCTTCGGCAGGTCGGGGTTCCGACGGAAAATCCCTCCGGGAAGTTACCGGTCGACAGACCGTGACGCGGGCCGACACGCCCGACCGCGGGGGCCGGTGAAGACACGAAGAAGCAGATCACGACAGGAAGCTGGTCCATTGCCCACGATCCAGCAGCTGGTCCGCAAGGGCCGCCAGGACAAGGCTGCCAAGCAGAAGACCGCGGCCCTCAAGGGGAGCCCGCAGCGGCGTGGCGTGTGCACTCGCGTGTACACCACGACCCCCAAGAAGCCGAACTCGGCGCTGCGCAAGGTCGCGCGTGTGAAGCTGACCAGCGGCATCGAGGTCACCGCCTACATCCCCGGTGAGGGCCACAACCTGCAGGAGCACTCGATGGTGCTCGTGCGCGGTGGTCGTGTGAAGGACCTTCCGGGTGTCCGTTACAAGATCATCCGCGGTTCTCTCGACACCCAGGGTGTGAAGAACCGCAAGCAGGCGCGCAGCCGGTACGGCGCGAAGAAGGAGAAGAGCTAATGCCCCGCAAGGGTCCGGCCCCCAAGCGGCCGCTGATCTCCGACCCCGTCTACGCCTCCCCGCTGGTCACCCAGCTGGTGAACAAGGTGCTGAAGGACGGGAAGCGGTCCCTGGCCGAGCGCATCGTTTACGGCGCGCTCGAAGGCGCTCGCGAGAAGACGGGCACCGACCCGGTCGTCACGCTGAAGCGCGCTCTCGACAACGTGAAGCCCACCATCGAGGTGAAGAGCCGCCGCGTCGGTGGCGCCACCTACCAGGTGCCGATCGAGGTCAAGCCGGGCCGCTCCACCACCCTGGCGCTGCGCTGGCTGGTCTCCTTCTCGCAGGCCCGCCGCGAGAAGACGATGATCGAGCGTCTGCAGAACGAGCTCCTCGACGCTTCCAACGGCCTCGGTGCCAGCGTGAAGCGCCGCGAGGACACGCACAAGATGGCCGAGTCCAACCGGGCCTTCGCGCACTACCGCTGGTGATGATCGCCCGGCTGTCGATCAAGCCATGCCGGGCCCCAAGCTTGAGAACAGGGGAACACTCTCGTGGCACGTGACGTGCTGACCGACCTGAACAAGGTCCGCAACATCGGCATCATGGCCCACATCGACGCCGGCAAGACGACCACCACCGAGCGGATCCTGTTCTACACCGGGGTCAACTACAAGATCGGTGAAGTCCACGACGGCGCCGCCACCATGGACTGGATGGAGGAGGAGCAGAAGCGGGGTATCACCATCACCTCGGCTGCCACCACCACCTTCTGGGACGACCACCAGATCAACATCATCGACACCCCGGGCCACGTCGACTTCACCGTCGAGGTGGAGCGCAACCTCCGGGTGCTCGACGGCGCGGTCGCGGTCTTCGACGGCAAGGAAGGCGTCGAACCGCAGTCCGAGCAGGTCTGGCGGCAGGCGGACAAGTACGACGTCCCGCGCATCTGCTTCGTCAACAAGATGGACAAGCTCGGCGCGGACTTCTACTACACGGTCCAGACGATCATCGATCGTCTCGGTGTCCGGCCGCTGGTCATCCAGCTGCCGATCGGTGCCGAGAACGACTTCGAAGGCGTCATCGACCTGGTCCGCATGAAGGCGCTGACCTGGCGTGGCGAGGTCCAGAAGGGCGAGGACTACTCCGTCGAGGAGATCCCGGCCGAGCTGGCCGAGAAGGCCGCGGAGTACCGCGAGAAGCTCGTCGAGACCGTCGCCGAGGCGGACGACGCGCTGATGGAGAAGTTCCTCGAGGGTGAGGAGCTGACGGAGGCCGAGATCAAGTCCGGCATCCGCAAGCTCACCATCACCAGCCAGGTCTTCCCGGTGCTGGCCGGTTCCGCGTTCAAGAACAAGGGCGTGCAGCCCATGCTCGACGCGGTCATCGACTACCTGCCGACCCCGCTGGACGTCCCGGCCGTCGAGGGCCTGCTGCCCGACGGCGAGACCGTGGCGTCCCGCAAGGCGTCGGTCGACGAGCCGTTCGCCGCGCTCGCGTTCAAGATCGCCGCGCACCCGTTCTTCGGCAAGCTGACCTACATCCGGGTGTACTCGGGCAAGGTCGCCGCCGGGGCGCAGGTCGTCAACGCGACCAAGGAGCGCAAGGAGCGCATCGGGAAGATCTTCCAGATGCACTCCAACAAGGAGAACCCGGTCGACGACGCCCAGGTCGGCCACATCTACGCGGTCATCGGCCTGAAGGACACCACCACGGGTGACACCCTGGCGGACCCGCAGAACCCGATCGTGCTGGAGTCGATGACGTTCCCCGAGCCGGTCATCCGGGTCGCGATCGAACCGAAGACGAAGGCCGACCAGGAGAAGCTGTCCCTGGCGATCCAGAAGCTGGCCGAAGAGGACCCGACGTTCCAGGTCAAGCTGGACGAGGACACCGGCCAGACGATCATCGCGGGCATGGGCGAGCTGCACCTCGAGGTGCTGGTGAACCGGATGAAGTCCGACTACAAGGTCGAGGCGAACATCGGCAAGCCGCAGGTCGCCTACCGGGAGACCATCAAGAAGACGGTGGAGAAGCTCGACTTCGTCCACAAGAAGCAGACCGGTGGTTCCGGCCAGTTCGCGAAGGTCATCGTGAAGCTGGAGCCGCTCGAGCGCACCGACGGCGCGCTCTACGAGTTCGTCAACAAGGTGTCCGGTGGCCGTGTGCCGCGGGAGTACATCCCGTCGGTCGACGCGGGCGCCCAGGACGCGATGCAGTACGGCGTCCTGGCCGGCTACCCGCTCGTCGGGTTGAAGTTCACCCTGTTGGACGGTGCGTACCACGAGGTCGACTCTTCGGAGATGGCGTTCAAGATCGCCGGTTCCATGGCGATGAAGGAAGCCGCGAAGAAGGCCCACCCCGTGATCCTGGAGCCGATGATGGCGGTCGAGGTGACCACGCCCGAGGACTACATGGGTGACGTCATCGGTGACCTCAACTCCCGTCGTGGCCAGATCCAGGCCATGGAGGAGCGGGCGGGCATCCGCGTCGTGAAGGCGCTGGTCCCGCTGTCGGAGATGTTCGGCTACGTCGGTGACCTCCGGTCCCGCACCCAGGGCCGGGCGAACTACTCCATGTTGTTCGACTCCTACGCCGAGGTTCCCGCGAACGTCGCGAAGGAAATCATCGCGAAGGCGACGGGGGAGTAACTCCCCCCACCGCGCGCGGGCATTAAGGGACTCTCCTGAACGTCCGCTAGCACCGACGAAGGAACATTCGGGGGTCGGCAGCCACGCCGGCCCCCGAGCACAAAGCGAAATCAGTCCAGGAGGACATTCCAGTGGCGAAGGCGAAGTTCGAGCGGAGCAAGCCGCACGTCAACATCGGGACCATCGGTCACGTCGACCACGGCAAGACCACGCTGACCGCGGCGATCACCAAGGTTCTGCACGACAAGTACCCGGAGCTCAACGAGTCGCGTGCGTTCGACCAGATCGACAACGCGCCCGAAGAGCGCCAGCGCGGTATCACGATCAACATCTCGCACGTCGAGTACCAGACCGAGAAGCGTCACTACGCCCACGTGGACGCCCCCGGTCACGCTGACTACATCAAGAACATGATCACCGGTGCCGCTCAGATGGACGGCGCGATCCTCGTGGTCGCGGCGACCGACGGCCCGATGCCGCAGACCCGTGAGCACGTGCTGCTCGCCCGCCAGGTCGGCGTGCCCTACATCGTCGTCGCGCTGAACAAGGCCGACATGGTCGACGACGAGGAGATTCTCGAGCTCGTCGAGCTCGAGGTCCGCGAGCTGCTGTCCTCGCAGGAGTTCCCGGGCGACGACGCTCCGGTCGTGCGCGTCTCGGGCCTCAAGGCCCTTGAGGGCGACGAGAAGTGGGGCGAAGCCGTTCTCGAGCTGATGACCGCTGTCGACGACAACGTGCCGGACCCGGTGCGCGAGCTCGACAAGCCGTTCCTCATGCCGATCGAGGACGTCTTCACGATCACCGGTCGCGGCACCGTCGTCACCGGCCGCGTCGAGCGTGGCGTGGTCAACGTGAACGAAGAGGTCGAGATCGTCGGCATCAAGGAGAAGTCGACCAAGACGACTGTCACCGGTGTCGAGATGTTCCGCAAGCTGCTGGACCAGGGCCAGGCGGGCGACAACGTCGGCCTCCTCGTCCGCGGTATCAAGCGTGAGGACGTCGAGCGCGGCCAGGTCGTCGTGAAGCCGGGTACCACCACCCCGCACACCGACTTCGAGGGCCGGGTCTACATCCTGTCGAAGGACGAGGGTGGCCGTCACACCCCCTTCTTCAACAACTACCGCCCGCAGTTCTACTTCCGCACCACGGACGTGACCGGCGTCGTGACCCTCCCCGAGGGCACCGAAATGGTCATGCCGGGCGACAACACCGACATCTCGGTGGCGCTGATCCAGCCGATCGCCATGGACGTGAACCTGCGCTTCGCCATCCGCGAGGGTGGCCGCACCGTTGGTGCGGGTCAGGTCACCAAGATCATCAAGTGATTCAGGCGCCCCTCCCGGGGGTGATACACCCCCGGGTCCGGGGCGTCAAATCACGTGTGCGACACTATTCAGGTTGCTCGTCCTGGGGCGGCCGATTCCTTCGGGGATCCGGCCGCCTCGGTGCGAGTGGCCACGGTCCGCCGAGCCTCTTCCTTCGGGTAGGCGAGCGGGCAAAGGCAGTGAGACGGTCAGCCGGCTCATAGCCTCCTCACGTTGAGGAAGACCAGGCAAGACGACGATCCCGCGGGATCCGTCTGTGCGTCGGGCGCGACACGCCCGACCGCGTGGACCGGGGACAGGGCCGTTGAACTGCGGAAACTCGGGCTCTGGATGGCGACATCCGGTTCGGGTTTGTGAGATAGCGGCACGAGACGACAAGGAACGAGCAGCCACCATGGCGGGACAGAAGATCCGCATCCGGCTCAAGGCCTACGACCACGAGGCGATCGACACCTCGGCGCGCAAGATCGTGGAGACGGTCACGCGCACCGGCGCCCGTGTTGTCGGGCCGGTGCCGCTGCCCACCGAGAAGAACGTTTACTGCGTCATCCGCTCGCCGCACAAGTACAAGGACTCGCGCGAGCACTTCGAGATGCGCACGCACAAGCGTCTGATCGACATCCTCGACCCGACGCCGAAGACGGTCGACGCGCTCATGCGCATCGACCTGCCGGCGAGCGTCGACGTCAACATCCAGTAAGCGTTGGGCGAGCGGCGGAGATAAGAGACTCATGTCTGACAGGCAGATGAAGGGCATCCTGGGCACCAAGCTCGGCATGACCCAGGTCTTCGACGAGCTGAACCGGGTTGTCCCGGTCACCGTCGTGAAGGCCGGTCCGAACGTGGTGACCCAGGTTCGGACTCAGGACAAGGACGGCTACACGGCCGTGCAGCTGGCGTTCGGCGCGGTCGACCCGCGCAAGGTGAACAAGCCGCGCACCGGCCACTACGACAAGGCGGGCGTGACCCCGCGGCGCTTCCTCGCGGAGCTGCGTACCACCGACGCCGAGACCTACGAGGTCGGCCAGGAGATCACCGCCGAGGTGTTCGCCGCCGGCGTCGAGGTCGACGTGACCGGTACCAGCAAGGGCAAGGGCTACGCCGGTGTCATGAAGCGCCACGGTTTCAAGGGCCAGGGCGCGAGCCACGGTGCCCAGGCCGTGCACCGCAAGCCGGGTTCTATCGGTGGCTGCGCCACCCCCGGCCGCGTCTTCAAGGGCCTGCGCATGGCGGGCCGGATGGGCAACGACCGGGTCACCACGCAGAACCTGACCGTGCACGCCGTGCGTGCCGAGGACGGCCTGCTGCTGATCAAGGGCGCCGTGCCCGGTCCCAAGGGCGGCCTGCTGTTCGTGCGCAGCGCCGCGAAGGGTGGTAACTCCGAATGACAAGCGTCGAGCTGAAGACCCCGGCCGGTAAAGCCGACGGCACCGTGGACCTCCCCGAGGAGATCTTCGACGTGCAGGCCAATGTCGCGCTGATGCACCAGGTGGTGGTGGCCCAGCAGGCCGCCGGCCGCCAGGGCACGCACGACACGAAGACCCGTGGCGAGGTTCGCGGTGGCGGCAAGAAGCCGTACCGCCAGAAGGGCACCGGCCGTGCCCGCCAGGGTTCGACCCGTGCGCCGCAGTTCGTCGGTGGCGGTGTCGTCCACGGCCCCACGCCGCGTGACTACTCCCAGCGCACCCCGAAGAAGATGAAGGCCGCCGCTCTGCGTGGCGCCCTCTCGGACCGGGCTCGCGCCGGCCAGCTGCACGTCGTCACCGAACTGGTGACGGGTGAGAAGCCGTCGACCAAGGCCGCCAAGCTCGCTCTCGCCGCGGTGACGCAGGCGAAGCGCGTGCTCGTGGTGCTGCACCGGGACGACGAGCTCAGCTGGGTTTCCCTGCGGAACCTCGCCGAGGTCCACCTGATCTGGTTCGACCAGCTCAACACCTACGACGTCCTGGTCAACGACGACGTCGTGTTCACCAAGGCCGCTTACGACGGCTTCGTCGCCGGCCCCACCCGGGGCAAGAGCGCGAAGGCTTCGGCCCGGTCGAGCGAGATTTCGGAAGGGAGTGACGAGCAGTGAGTTCGGTCGCCATTGCCGATCCCCGCGACATCTTGCTCGCGCCGGTGATCTCCGAGAAGTCCTACGGGCTCCTCGAGGACCACAAGTACACGTTCATCGTCCGCCCGGACGCCAACAAGACCCAGATCAAGATCGCGGTCGAGAAGGTGTTCGGCGTCAAGGTGGTCAGCGTCAACACGGCCAACCGGCAGGGCAAGCGGAAGCGGACTCGCGCAGGCTTCGGCAAGCGCAAGGACACGAAGCGCGCCATCGTGACTCTTTCGCCTGAGAGCAAGGCGATCGAGATCTTCGGCGGACCCACCGCGTAAAGGACTGAGCTGACATGGGCATCCGCAAGTACAAGCCGACGACCCCGGGTCGTCGCGGTTCGAGCGTCTCGGACTTCGCCGAGATCACCCGCTCCACGCCGGAGAAGTCGCTGCTTCGTCCGCTGAGCGGTTCGGGCGGTCGCAACTCGTCCGGCAAGATCACCACCCGGCACAAGGGTGGCGGTCACAAGCGTGCGTACCGGCTGATCGACTTCCGCCGGAACGACAAGGACGGCGTTCCCGCCAAGGTCGCGCACATCGAGTACGACCCCAACCGGTCCGCTCGCATCGCGCTGCTGCACTACGCCGACGGTGAGAAGCGCTACATCATCGCGCCGGAGAAGCTCCGCCAGGGTGACACGGTCGAGAACGGCCCCCGTGCCGACATCAAGCCGGGTAACAACCTGCCGCTGCGCAACATCCCGGTCGGTACCGTGATCCACGCGATCGAGCTCCGCCCCGGTGGCGGCGCGAAGATGGCGCGGTCCGCGGGCGCGAAGGTGCAGCTCGTCGCCAAGGACGGGCCGTACGCCCAGCTGCGTCTCCCCTCGGGTGAGATCCGCAACGTGGACGTGCGCAACCGCGCCACCATCGGCGAGGTCGGCAACTCCGAGCACGCCAACATCAACTGGGGCAAGGCCGGCCGTAACCGCTGGCGCGGCAAGCGCCCCACGGTCCGTGGTGTCGTCATGAACCCGGTCGACCACCCGCACGGTGGTGGTGAGGGTAAGACCTCCGGTGGTCGCCACCCGGTCAACCCGAACGGTAAGCCCGAGGGTCGTACGCGCCGCCGCAAGGCATCCGACGCGATGATCGTCCGCCGTCGCCGTACCGGCAAGAACAAGCGCTGAGCAGGGAGGTAGAAGAACATGCCACGTAGCCTGAAGAAGGGCCCCTTCGTGGACGACCACCTGCTCAAGAAGGTGGACGTTCTCAACGAGTCGGGCAAGAAGACCGTGATCAAGACCTGGTCGCGTCGTTCCACGATCATCCCGGACTTCCTGGGTCACACGATCGCGGTGCACGACGGCCGCAAGCACGTCCCGGTGTTCGTCACCGAGGCAATGGTGGGTCACAAGCTCGGGGAGTTCGCCCCGACTCGGACCTTCAAGGGTCACATCAAGGACGACCGGAAGTCGCGCCGCCGCTGAGCGGGCACGAGAGATCAAGGAACTAGCGATGAACGCCCAGAACGACGTGGCCGAGGCTCTGCCTGTGGCTTACGCGCGGGCTCGCTTTGTCCGGGACTCGCCTACCAAGGTGCGCCGGGTCATCGAGCTCATCAAGGGACGTAGCGCCGCCGACGCCTTGGCCGTGCTCCGTTTCGCCCCCCAGGCGGCGAGCGAGCCGGTCGCGAAGGTGCTCGCGAGCGCCGTGGCCAACGCCGAGAACAACCTTCAGCTGGACCCGGAGACGCTCTGGGTCAAGAACGCGTACGCCGACGAGGGCCCGACCCTCAAGCGCATCCGCCCGCGTGCCCAGGGGCGCGCGTACCGGATCCGCAAGCGGACCAGCCACATCACCGTCGAGGTGGAGTCGCGTCCGGCCGCCGCCGCGCCGAAGGCTCAGAGCAAGAAGAAGGCAGGTGGCCGGTAGTGGGCCAGAAAATCAACCCGCACGGCTTCCGCCTGGGTATCACCACGGACTGGAAGTCGCGCTGGTACGCCGACAAGCAGTACGCCGAGTACGTGGCCGAGGACGTCAAGATCCGCAAGCTGCTGGCGACGGGCATGGAGCGCGCCGGCATCTCCAAGGTCGAGATCGAGCGCACCCGTGACCGCGTCCGCGTGGACATCCACACCGCCCGGCCGGGCATCGTCATCGGCCGCCGCGGCGCGGAGGCCGACCGGATCCGCGGCGCGCTGGAGAAGCTGACCAAGAAGCAGGTCCAGCTGAACATCCTCGAGGTCAAGAACCCCGAGGCCGACGCCCAGCTGGTCGCCCAGGCGGTCGCGGAGCAGCTCTCCAACCGTGTGGCGTTCCGCCGCGCGATGCGGAAGGCGATCCAGACCTCCATGCGCTCGCCGCAGGTCAAGGGCATTCGCGTGCAGTGCGGCGGTCGTCTCGGCGGTGCCGAGATGTCCCGCTCCGAGCACTACCGCGACGGCCGGGTCCCGCTGCACACGCTGCGCGCCGACATCGACTACGGCTTCTTCGAGGCCAAGACGACGTTCGGTCGCATCGGCGTCAAGGTGTGGATCTACAAGGGTGAGCTCGTCGGTGGCCTGAAGGCCCGCGAAGCCCGTGACGCCGCCGAGCGCGCGCCGCGTCGCGAGCGCAGCGACCGGCCGTCCCGTCCGCGTCGTTCCGGCGCCTCGGGCACGACCGCCACGTCGACCGAAGCCGGTCGCGCCGCCGCTGCCGCCACGACCGAGGCGGCTCCGGCCACCGAGACCGCAGAAAAGACGGAGGGCTGAGACGTGCTCATCCCGCGCAGGGTCAAGCACCGGAAGCAGCACTCCCCGAAGCGCCACGGCGCCGCCAAGGGTGGCACGAAGGTCAGCTTCGGCGAGTACGGCATCCAGGCGCTTGAGCACAGCTACGTGACGAACCGGCAGATCGAGTCCGCTCGTATCGCCATGACCCGTCACATCAAGCGTGGTGGCAAGGTGTGGACGACCATCTACCCGGACCGCCCGCTGACCAAGAAGCCGGCCGAAACCCGCATGGGTTCCGGTAAGGGTTCGCCCGAGTGGTGGATCGCCAACGTGAAGCCGGGCCGCGTGATGTTCGAGATCTCGTTCCCGAACGAGGAGACCGCCCGTGAGGCGCTCCGCCGCGCGATCCACAAGCTGCCCATGAAGTGCCGCATCGTGACCCGTGAAGGTGGTGAGTTCTGATGGCGAACGCTGGTGCTGTGGCATCGGAGCTGCGTGAGCTCACCGCGGAAGAGCTCGTCCTGCGTCTGAAGGAATACAAGGAGGAGCTCTTCAACCTCCGCTTCCAGATGGCGACCGGGCAGCTCGACAACAACCGCCGTCTGCGCACCGTCCGCACGGACATCGCGCGGATCTACACGGTCATGCGCGAGCGCGAACTCGGCCTGTCCGTTGCCCCCGACGCCGAGAGTGAAGGTGCCGCATGAGCGAGCCCACCACCGAGACGCCGGCCCGGAACGACCGCAAGGTCCGCGAGGGCTACGTGGTCTCGGACAAGATGAACAAGACGATCGTGGTCGAGCTCGAGGACCG
The DNA here is from genome assembly GCF_044741685.1 of Amycolatopsis sp. NPDC088138. NCBI lineage: Bacteria > Bacillati > Actinomycetota > Actinomycetes > Pseudonocardiales > Pseudonocardiaceae > Amycolatopsis > Amycolatopsis sp. NPDC088138. Next base: position 562,988 of record NZ_JBIUTB010000003.1, on the reverse strand, counting down.
CAAGAAGCACCCCCGTTACTCGAAGGTCGTTCGCAGCACCACCAAGGTCAAGGTGCACGACGAGAACAACGAGGCGGGCGTGGGCGACCGGGTCACCCTGATGGAGACCCGCCCGCTGTCGGCAACGAAGCGGTGGCGCCTGGTGCAGATCGTGGAGAAGGCCAAGTAAGCAGGGCTCTCCCAAGAGTCCTTAGTTCCGCAAGGCTCGCTCGTCGGGGCGAGAACCGGCGCGACATACAGGAGTTGACGTGATCCAGCAGGAGTCGCGGCTTCGGGTAGCCGACAACACGGGTGCGAAGGAAATTCTCTGCATCCGCGTTCTCGGTGGCTCCGGGCGGCGCTACGCCGGCATCGGCGACATCATCGTCGCCACCGTGAAGGACGCCATCCCGGCTGCCGGGGTGAAGAAGGGCGACGTCGTCAAGGCCGTCATCGTCCGCACGGTCAAGGAGCGTCGTCGTCCGGACGGTTCCTACATCCGGTTCGACGAGAACGCCGCCGTGCTCATCAAGAACGACAACGAGCCCCGGGGCACCCGCATCTTCGGCCCGGTGGGCCGCGAGCTGCGCGACCGAAAGTTCATGAAGATCATTTCGCTCGCGCCGGAGGTGCTGTGATGAAGGTGAAGAAGGGCGACACGGTCGTCGTCATCGCCGGCAAGGACAAGGGCGCCAAGGGCAAGGTCATCATGGCCTACCCCGAGCGCGACCGCGTCCTGGTCGAGGGTGTGAACCGGATCAAGAAGCACACGCGGATCAGCCAGACCCAGCGCGGCGCGCAGTCCGGCGGCATCGTCACGCAGGAGGCGCCCATCCACGTCTCGAACGTGATGGTCGTCGACGCGGACGGCAAGCCGGCGCGGGTGGGTTACCGCATCGGCGAGGACGGCAAGAAGGTCCGGATCTCGCGCCGGAACGGTAAGGACATCTGATGACCACCGCAGAGAAGGTCGCGCCGCGCCTCAAGGTGCGCTACCGCGAAGAGATCAAGGGACAGCTGCAGGCGGAGTTCTCCTTCGTCAACGTCCACCAGATCCCGGGTGTCGTGAAGGTCGTCGTGAACATGGGTGTCGGTGACGCCGCTCGCGACAGCAAGCTGATCGAGGGTGCGGTCAAGGACCTCTCCCTGATCACCGGCCAGAAGCCCGAGGTCCGGAAGGCCCGCAAGTCCATCGCGCAGTTCAAGCTGCGTGAGGGTCAGCCGATCGGTGCGCGCGTCACGCTGCGCGGCGACCGCATGTGGGAGTTCCTCGACCGGTTGCTGACCATCGCGCTGCCGCGTATCCGCGACTTCCGCGGGCTTTCGCCGAAGCAGTTCGACGGCCACGGCAACTACACGTTCGGTCTCAACGAGCAGTCGATGTTCCACGAGATCGACCCTGACTCCATCGACCGCCCGCGCGGTATGGACGTCACCGTCGTCACGACCGCCACGAACGACGACGAGGGCCGGGCGCTGCTGCGCAAGCTCGGCTTCCCGTTCAAGGAGAACTGAGCCGATGGCCAAGAAAGCACTGGTCCACAAGGCCGCGAAGAAGCCGAAGTTCGCCGTCCGCGGCTACACCCGCTGCCAGCGGTGCGGCCGCCCGCACGCGGTGTTCCGCAAGTTCGGGCTCTGCCGGATCTGCCTTCGCGAGATGGCGCACGCGGGCGAGCTGCCCGGGGTCCGCAAGTCCAGCTGGTAGAAGCGTTTCTTTATCTTTAACTCCCACTTCGCCACAGGCCCCGCTGCCCGCACTCCGGGCGGCGGGGAACCAGGCGAGAAAGGTTGACAGGTCACCATGACGATGACCGACCCGATCGCAGACTTCTTGACCCGTCTGCGTAACGCGAACTCGGCGTACCACGACGAGGTCGTGCTTCCCCACTCGAAGCTCAAGGCGAACATCGCGGAGATCCTCAAGCGCGAGGGTTACATCGCGAGCTACCGCGACGAGCCGGGCGAGAAGCACAAGAACCTGATCGTCGAGCTCAAGTACGGCCCCAACCGTGAGCGCAGCATCGCCGGCCTCCGGCGCGTGTCCAAGCCCGGCCTGCGGGTCTACGCAAAATCGACCGAACTGCCGTCCGTTCTCGGTGGCCTCGGCGTCGCGATCATCTCGACGTCTTCGGGGCTGCAGACGGACCGTCAGGCCAAGCGAAACAGCGTGGGCGGCGAAGTCCTCGCCTACGTCTGGTAAGGAAGGGGGCACAGACATGTCACGCATCGGAAAGCTGCCGGTCGCCGTCCCCTCCGGGGTCGAGGTGACCATCAACGGTCAGCACATCAGCGTCAAGGGCCCCAAGGGGACCCTGGAGCACACCATCGCCGAGCCGATCACGGTCGAGCGCGACGAGGACGGCACCCTGCTGGTCAAGCGCCCGGACGACGAGCGCACCAGCAAGGCCATGCACGGCCTCACCCGCACGCTCGTGAACAACCTCGTCGTCGGCGTCACCGCCGGCTACGAGAAGAAGCTCGAGATCCACGGTGTCGGTTACCGTGTGCAGGCCAAGGGCTCGGACCTCGAGTTCGCCCTCGGCTTCTCGCACCCGGTGAAGATCGAGGCCCCCGAGGGCATCACCTTCAAGGTGGAGACCCCGACCCGGTTCTCGGTCTCCGGCATCGACAAGCAGAAGGTCGGCCAGATCTCGGCCGTCATCCGCAAGCTGCGGCGCCCGGACCCCTACAAGGGCAAGGGCCTGCGCTACGAGGGTGAGAAGATCCGCCGCAAGGTCGGAAAGACGGGTAAGTGATCATGAGCGACACGACTACGAAGCGCAAGCCGGTGGGCAAGGACATCTCGACCCGCCGCCGCGTTGCGAAGACCCGTCGGCACTTCCGGCTCCGCAAGAAGGTTTCGGGCACCGAACAGCGTCCGCGCCTGGTCGTCAAGCGGTCTTCGCGGCACATCGCCGTGCAGGTCATCGACGACCTGGCCGGTCACACGCTGGCCTCGGCGTCCACCCTCGAGGCGGACGTGCGGGCGCTGGACGGCGACAAGAAGGCCAAGGCCGCCAAGGTCGGGGAACTCGTCGCGGCCCGTGCCAAGAACGCCGGGATCTCGGCTGTGGTGTTCGACCGTGGGGGCAACGCCTACCACGGCCGCATCGCCGCGCTCGCCGACGCCGCCCGTGAGGCGGGGTTGGAGTTCTGACGATGCAGAAGCTTGTTAACGGAAGGAATGCCTGATGCCGGGACGTACACGGCAATTCGGCGGCGGACAGGGCGGACCCGGCGGGCAGGGCGGCAACGACCGCAATGAACGTCGCGGTGGCGGCCGGGACCGGCGCGACAGCGGCCGTGGCGGGGCCGGCCAGGACAAGACCCCGCACCTCGAGAAGGTCGTGACGATCAACCGCGTCGCCAAGGTCGTCAAGGGTGGTCGTCGCTTCAGCTTCACCGCCCTCGTCGTCGTCGGTGACGGTGACGGTCAGGTCGGCGTCGGCTACGGCAAGGCCAAGGAAGTTCCCGCGGCGATCGCCAAGGGCGTCGAGGAAGCGAAGAAGAACTTCTTCCGCGTTCCCCGCGTCGGCGGCACCATCCCCCACCCGATCACGGGTGAGGAAGCCGCCGGTGTGGTCCTGCTCCGTCCGGCTTCCGCCGGTACCGGCGTCATCGCCGGTGGCCCGGTGCGTGCCGTGCTGGAGTGCGCGGGCGTTCACGACGTGCTGTCGAAGTCGCTCGGCTCCGACAACGCGATCAACATCGTGCACGCGACCGTGGCGGCCCTGAAGGGTCTGCAGCGTCCCGAAGAGGTCGCGGCCCGCCGCGGTCTCCCGCTCGAGGACGTCGCTCCGGCCCGGATGCTGCGCCAGCGCGCGGGTCAGGGGGCCTGACATGACTCAGCTCAAGGTCACCCAGGTCAAGAGCAAGATCGGCACCAAGCACGCTCACCGCGAGTCGCTGCGCACCCTCGGGCTGCGCAAGATCCGCCAGAGCGTCGTGCGTGAAGACACCCCCCAGGTGCGCGGCCTGATCCACACCGTCCGCCACCTGGTGGAGGTCGAGGAGGTCAAGGCATGACGGCCATCAAGATCCACCACCTCCGCCCGGCTCCGGGCTCGAAGCGCGAGAAGATGCGCGTCGGTCGTGGTGAAGGCTCGAAGGGCAAGACGGCCGGTCGCGGTACCAAGGGCACCAAGGCCCGGAAGAACGTGCCCGCCGGTTTCGAGGGTGGGCAGATGCCCATCCACATGCGGCTCCCGAAGCTTCGCGGCTTCAAGAACCGCTTCCGCACCGAGTACCAGCCGGTGAACGTGGGCGACATCGCCCGCGTCTTCCCGGACGGTGGCACGGTCGGCGCCGAGGAGCTCGTCGCGAAGGGCCTCGTCCGCAAGGGCAAGCTCGTCAAGGTGCTCGGCAACGGTGACGTCAACGGCGTCAAGCTCAACGTGACCGCCGACGGTTTCTCCGGTTCCGCCAAGGAGAAGCTCGAAGCGGCCGGTGGCTCCGCCACCACCAACTGAGCTGTACCTCGTTCGAAGGCCCGCCTGGTTCGCCAGGCGGGCCTTCGGCGTTTCCGGACCCGGCGCGCCGTCCTTGCCCGCCGGGTGTTTCGCCTGGAAGATCCCGGTGTGGACACCCCTCCCTCGCCACCGGTTCCGACACGGCGGCTCCTCGCACCAGGGCTCTACGCGCTGGCCGCCGTGCTGATGGCCGGCGGCCTGGTCCTGCCGCTCTTCCGGGCCGTCCACACCTTCTCCCAGATGCAGGCCGGCGCCTTGGCCGTCATCACGACGTCGGCGTGGAGCACCCGGTTCCAGATCACCACCGACGACATCCTCGAGCGGCCCGGCGCGCCGTTCGGCATCCCGATCATCGTCACGATGGTGCTGCTGGCCGCCGCGGCGGGCTTGCTCCTGGCCCGCCGGCGCCCGGGCGCGTGGCTGGGGCAGCTGGGCACGGTCTTCGCCGCCGGCGTCGTCCTCACCATCGAGATGTACGGCCTGGGGCAGGGGGCGAACGAGCAGACCGACCGCGTCGACCTCACCACGGAGCCAGGCATGTGGCTGCTCATCGGCGGCACGCTGGTGGCCGCGGCCGCAGCGGTGGTCGCCCACCGAGCGACGGCCACCGAGGATTGGGCCGACCCGGCGGTGGCCTACGCCGACACGGAAACCCCGCCGTCCGGGTTCGCCATGCCGGGAGCGCCGGCACCGGGCGAGGTCGCGATCACGGTCCTGCCACCGGACCAGCCCGGCCGCTGAACCGGAGTTTCTTGCCGATACCGGATTCCGCGCGGAAGATCACAGGGTGGACGAACCGTCGAAGGAGCCGAACCCGCCGGCCGAGCCCGAGCGGCCGGCCACCGGGGAGTCACCGCTGGCCTTCCCGGCGGAGGCGCCGCTGACTGCGGGGGAGTCCGCCGCTCAGGCGGAGCCCGATGTGCGGCAGGGGGATGCCCCGCTGGTCTTCCCGGCGGAGGCGCCAGGGTCCACGGCGGGCGAGTCCGCCGCCCAGGCGGGGCCCGATGTGGTGCGGCCCGGTGCCGCCCCGCTGGCTTTCCCGGTCGAGGCGCCGCTGACTGCGGGGGAGTCCGCCGGCCAGGCGGAGCCGGATGTGCGGCCGGGGGATGCCCTGCTGGCGTTTCCGGCGGAGTCGCCAGGGTTCACGGCGGGCGAGTCCGCTGCGCAGGTGGAGTCCGATGTGGTGCGGCCGGGCGCCGCCCCGCTGGCTTTCCCGGCGGAGTCGGCGCGGCCCGCGGGGGAGTCCGCCGCCCAGGTGGAGCCGGATGTGCGGTCGGGGGATGCCCCGCTGGCGTTTCCAGCGGAGGCGCCGCTGACTGCAGGGGAGTCCGATGTGCGACCGGGGGATGACCTGCTGGCGTTTCCAGCGGAGTCGCCAGGGTTCACGGCGGGCGAGTCTTCTGCGCAAGTAGAGCCCGATATGGCGCGGCCGGCCGAGGCATCGCGGCCCGCGGGGGAGTCCGCTGCGAAGGCGGAACCCAGCGTCGCGCAACCGCGGGATGCGCTGCTGGCCTTCCCAGTGGAGGCTCCCCGGCCCACGGCGGGGGAGCCCTTCGCCCCGGGGGAATCCGACGTGGTGCGGCCGGAGGGCGACACACCGTCGTTGCCGGTGGAGGCGCCGCAACCCACGGCGGAGGAGTTTTTCGCCCCGGTGGAGCCCGACGTGGCGCGGCCCGAGGACGGGCTGCTGGCGTTCCAGGCCGAGCCACAGCGGCCCGCAGGGCCGGTAGAACCCGGTGTGACAGGGCCAAGCCCCACCCAGCAGCCCCTGACCGATGGCGATGGAAGCCCGCCCACCGAGCCGGTTCCGGTTGCGATCCTGCCCGGCATGCCCGTCAACCCTCCGCGACGAGTTCCAGCAGCGGCCCAGCCGATCGCCGCACCTCAGGAACCGGCCGCTGGACCGTCGCGGGCGCTGGTGCCCGTCCTCGTGGCCTTCGGTGCTCTGCTCGTGCTCGGGGCGTGCTTCCTGCCGTTGTTCCGGATCGAGCAGCACGTCACCGCGCAGCAGACCTTCTTCACCCCCAAGCTGATCTTCACCGAGTCCGCCTGGAGCAGCCAGGTCTCGGCGGAAGGGAACGACCCGGTCGAGCAGCCCGCCGCGCCCGTCGGGGTTCCGCTGGTGATCGCCGTCGTGGTGCTGGGGGCCGCGGCGGCCTTCGGGTTCTCCCGGTGGGGGCGGCTCGGGCACCGGCTCGCCGTGATCGGCGCGAGCTTCGCCGCCGGGATCGCCTTCACCATCGGGATGAGTGGCTTCGGCTGGACGTCCGGTCTCGGCGACGAGGGCCTGGACGTCAGCCTCGGCCTCGGCCTGTGGTCGCTGATCGCCGGGGTCGTGGTGGTCGTCGTGGCCGTGGTGCTCGGGTACCTGCCGGCCCGGGCGCCGGACGACTGGTCCGATCCCGCCCTGGCCTACGCGGACACCCCGACCCCGCCCGCCGGGTTCGCGCTGCCGACGGTCGAAGACGCCGACGGGGTCGCCATCACGGTCCTCCCACCCGAACGACCCGAACCACCGCAAGCGCCGGAAGCACCGGAACCACCCGGACGCTGAGCGGGAATCCTTGCCGTGGCCGGAATCCGCCTGGAGGATCACAAAGGTGGACGAATCGTCGCAGGACCCGGCCCCGCCCGTCGGCAACGCGGAACGGCAAGAGCCACCACGATCACCAGCGCCGGTTCCGGTCGCGATCCTGCCCGGAGCGCCCCAGCACCAACCCCACCCGCAGCAGTTCCGGCAGTTCCGGACCGAAGCACCACCCGCCGCCGCACTCCGGCCGCCGCGGCGCATCCGCGACTTCCTGCCCGTCCTCCTGGTCACGCTGGCCGCCGTGGCGACGCTCTCCGCCGGGTTCCTGCCGCTCTTCCGCACCGAGCAGACCCTGGGCAGCGAGGACGCCGCCCGCGGCGTGCTGAGCTACGTCCAGACCGGCTGGTCGACCGTCTTCGGCTTCCCCGGCGACGACGTGAGCAGCCAGCCGTCCGAACCGCTCGGGATCGCGCTGCTCGCGGCCGGCGCGGTCCTGCTGGCCGCCCTCGTCTTCGTGATCCGCCAGGTCGTGCTCGGCCGGGCGAGCGCGGCCGCGCGGGGCGTGGCGCTCGGCGCCACGACCTTCCTGGCGGGCGTGGTCCTCGCGACGACGATGGCGGGCATCCCGGCGCCCGTCGACAGCGGCCGCGTCCGGTTCGAGACGAGCCTGGAGGCCGGGATGTGGCTGCTCTTCCTCGCGGTGGCCGCCGCCGTGGCGGCCACGGTGCTGAACCACCTGGCGCCTCCGGGCCCCCGCCCGGCCTGGGCGGACCCCGGCGCCGCCTACGCGGACACCCCGACCCCGCCCTCCGGCGTCGCGATCACGGTGCTGCCGCCGGAGGAACGCGGATAACCGCTCGCGGCCGCCGTTACCGTGGACGTGGAGGTGGTCCCGTGTCCTGGGTGCTGGTCTTCTTCGGTGCGTCGGTCCTCATCGCCCTTACGCCAGGGGCGAACAACCTGCTCGGCCTGCACCACGGCATGACGCACGGTGTTCGCCGCGGGCTCGCCGGACTGGTGGGCCGGCTGGTCGCGTTCACGCTGATGATCACGGCCGTGGCGGCCGGGCTGGGGCAGCTGCTCGCCGCGTCGGAGACGGCGCTGACGATCATCAAGTGGGCCGGCGCGGCCTACCTGCTCTACCTCGGACTGCGCGTCCTGTGGTCCACGATCCGCCGCGGCGAAGACGCCGAGGCCGTCGAAACGCCGGTCGTGCCGCTGTCCGCGTGGCGGGTCGCGCGCAAGGAGTTCGGCGTCGCGATCACGAACCCGAAGGCCATCCTCATCTTCACGGCGTTCGTCCCGCAGTTCATCGACCCAGCTCACGGGCCCTTTCCGGCGCAGATCGCGCTGCTCGGCGCGGTCTACCTGCTGGCCGAGTTCCTGGCCGGGTCGGCCTACGTCGGCGCCGGCGCGGCCGTGAAGTCGATCAAGCTTTCGCGGCGGGCCCGGCGCAACGTGGACCGCGGCACCGGGGTGGTCCTGGTCGGCCTCGCGGGTGTCCTCGCGACGTCGAACGCGTGACCCCGCGGGGCCCGGATTCACCATGATCACGGGCCCGTGTGTCAAGGAATACAGCCAAGTCCGGGAAGTGGATCAACCCGCCGGAGCAACCTTGGTACGGAAAACGCACACGGACTGCGGACACGCCCTGTGAAGCTGTTAGAGTCGGCGACACGCTTCGGGACGAGTGTGCCCCGAAGCGTTCCTGGCTTGCGTGCCAGTAGTGCTGTGTTCCCGCCGGCCACCCGTGCCGGCCAAGCCGATCGTCGGTTAGGACAGCCGACGACGCCGAGGAGGTCCCCCGCGTGCTCAGCGCCTTCCGCTCGGCTCTCGCGACGCCGGATCTACGCAAGAAGATCCTGTTCACGCTAGCCATCGTCGCGGTCTACCGAATCGGTGCGACCATTCCGGCCCCCGGGATCTCGTACGGAGCCGTCCAGGCGTGCAGCTCCCAGGCGCAGCAGGAGGGCGTCTACCAGCTGCTGAACCTGTTCAGCGGTGGTGCGCTGCTGCAGCTGTCGCTCTTCTCGACCGGCATCATGCCGTACATCACGGCGAGCATCATCATCCAGCTGCTGACCGTGGTCATCCCGCGGTTCGAGGAGCTGAAGAAGGAAGGGCAGTCCGGCCAGGGCAAGCTGACCCAGTACACCCGGTACCTGACGGTCGCGCTGGCGATCCTGCAGGCCACGGGTGTGGTCGCGCTCGCGGACCGCAAGCAGCTCTTCCCGGACTGCGACTCGCCGATCATCCCGGACAACAGCGTCTACTCGCTGGCGATCATCGTCATCACCATGACCGCGGGCACCGCCGTCATGATGTGGCTGGGTGAGCTGATCACCGAACGCGGTGTCGGCAACGGCATGTCCGTCCTGATCTTCCTGAACATCGCGGCGCGCATCCCGGTCGAGGGCGGCAACATCCTCAGCAACGGTGGTGGCATCGCGCTGACGATGATCTGCGTCTTCGGCCTGGTGATCATCGCCAGCGTCATCTTCGTCGAGCAGGGGCAGCGCCGGATCCCGGTGCAGTACGCCAAGCGCATGATCGGCCGCCGGATGTACGGCGGCACGTCGACCTACCTGCCGATCAAGGTGAACCAGGCCGGCGTCATCCCGGTCATCTTCGCGTCTTCCCTGCTGTACCTGCCGGACCTGATCAGCCGCCTCGTCGGCGACCAGAACGCCAACTCCGGCTGGCAGGTCTTCATCAAGAACTACATCGTGAACCAGTCCAGCTGGGTGCACATCGCGCTGTACTTCGCACTGATCATCTTCTTCACGTACTTCTACATCACGATCACGTTCAACGTGGACGAGCGTGCGGATGAGATGAAGAAGTTCGGCGGGTTCATCCCGGGCATCCGCCCGGGCCGTCCCACCGCGGAGTACCTGAGCTACGTGCTCGGCCGGATCACCCTGCCGGGTTCGCTGTACCTGGGCATCATCGCGATCCTCCCGAACTTCTTCCTGTCGTTGACCGGTAGCGGGAACAACCAGAACTTCCCGTTCGGTGGCACGGCTGTGCTGATCATGGTCGGTGTCGGGCTCGACACCGTGAAGCAGATCGAAAGCCAGCTGATGCAGCGCAACTACGAAGGGTTCTTGAAGTGACGCGGCTGGTTCTCGTGGGTCCGCCCGGCGCGGGCAAGGGTACGCAGGCGGTGGCGCTGTCCGAGCAGTTGCGGATTCCGCACATCTCGACCGGCGACCTGTTCCGCGCGCACGTCGGCCAGGAGACCCCGCTCGGCCAGGAAGCCAAGCGCTACCTGGACTCGGGCGAGCTCGTGCCCGACTCCGTGACGAACGAGATGGTCCGCGAGCGGCTCGCGGAGCCGGACGCGAAGATCGGCTTCCTGCTCGACGGCTTTCCCCGCAACACCAAGCAGGCCGAGGTCCTCGGCGAGATCCTGGGTGACGCGGACGCGTCGCTCACCGCGGTCATCCAGCTGCAGGTGCCGGAGGACGTCGTCGTCGGCCGCCTCATGTCGCGGGGCCGCGCGGACGACACCGAGGACGTCATCCGCCGCCGTCAGCAGATCTACGTGTCGGACACCGCGCCGCTGCTCGAGTACTACGCCGACATCCTCGTGACCGTCGACGGCGTCGGCAGCGTCGAAGAGATCTCCGACCGCGTGCTGAAAGCGCTGCGCGACCGCACGTGAATCTCGGAGGATTGCGTGTACTGCAAGTGCTCCGGCGTGGGCGCATGATCGAGGTCAAGACCGCGGACGAGCTGCAGGCGATGCGGGCCGCGGGGCTCGTCGTCGCCCGTACGCTGGCGGCCGTTCGCGCCGCCGCGGTCCCGGGGGTCAGCACCGCCGAGCTCGACGAGCTGGCCGAGCAGACCATCCGCGACGCCGGTGCGGTGCCGTCCTTCAAGGGCTACCACGGCTTCCCGGCGTCCATCTGCGCGTCGGTGAACGAGCAGATCGTCCACGGCATCCCGGCGAAGACCCAGGTCCTCGCCGACGGTGACCTGATCTCGGTCGACTGCGGCGCGATCCTCGACGGCTGGCACGGCGACTCCGCCGTCACGCTGGCCATCGGGGAGGTCGCCGAGGCCGACCTGGCGCTGTCCGCGGCGACCGAAGCGGCGATGTGGGCCGGGATCGAGGCGGTCAGCGCCGGCGGCCGGCTCACCGACATCTCCTACGCCGTCCAGTCGGCCGCCGAACGTGCGGCCAAGGACGACGGCGTCGACTACGGGATGATCGTCGAGTACGGCGGCCACGGCATCGGCCGCCAGATGCACATGGACCCGTTCCTGCCGAACGTCGGCAAGCCCGGCAAGGGCCCGCGGCTGAAGGCCGGCATGGCGCTGGCGATCGAGCCGATGCTGACCGGCGGTGGCGGCGAGACCCGCGAGCTGGACGACGGCTGGACCGTGGTCACGGCCGACGGCTCCCGCGCGGCCCACTGGGAGCACACGGTGGCGATCACCGAAGACGGCCCCTGGGTTCTCACGGCTCCCGAAGACGCCTGACCTGCACGTTCACCCGTTGGTGTTGATCATCGACCGGTCTTCCTGCGTGTCCTTCTAGCATGGTTACCCCCGGTTTGGGGGTCGCGACACGGGTTGCGTACACTGTCAAGTCGGCGCACTTATCGCGCCCGGATCCTGCGCGCTCGTGAATTCACGATCATGGGACTCGGGCACCAGTGTGCCACGCACCACCCAGCCCAGCACTAGTGCTCGAGTTGATCAGGTGTGGCGACAGGCAATGCCGACAAAGGAAATGCGGAGGACATGGCGAAGAAAGACGGGGCCATCGAGGTCGAAGGCCGCGTAGTCGAGCCGCTCCCCAACGCGATGTTCCGCGTCGAGTTGGAGAACGGTCACAAGGTCCTGGCACACATCAGCGGCAAGATGCGGCAGCACTACATCCGCATCCTGCCCGAGGACAGGGTTGTCGTGGAGCTCTCGCCCTACGACCTCTCTCGTGGTCGCATCGTCTACCGCTACAAGTGATCACGAGCAGCTCAGAAGCAGGAGAGCAGAAGACGTGAAGGTCCAGCCGAGCGTCAAGAAGATCTGCGACAAGTGCAAGGTGATCCGCCGTCACGGCCGGATCATGGTGATCTGCGAAAACCTGCGGCACAAGCAGCGGCAGGGCTGATCACTCGCACTCGACCAGAGTGGATTGACGGCTACACAACCTCCCCGCACCTGCCGGGTCACGCGAGTGACCTGGTTCACCCCCGGGCTTCAGGCCGGGGCCGGGACACCCGAAGCGCGAGCCGAGGGCACGACAGGCGAGTCGGTCCCGGAACCGGACGGGGAGCAGACCTGAAGATGAATTCAATGAAGGAGCATCAACGCCAATGGCACGACTCGCTGGCGTAGACCTCCCCCGCGAAAAGCGGTTGGAGATCGCGCTTACCTACATCTACGGCATCGGCCGTACCCGCTCGAAGCAGCTGATCAAGGCTGCCGAGCTCAACGCGGACACCCGCGTCAAAGACCTCAGCGATGACGACCTCGCGAAGCTGCGTACGTACATCGAAGAGAACTTCAAGGTCGAGGGTGACCTTCGCCGCGAGGTGAACGCCGACATCCGTCGGAAGATCGAGATCGGGTGCTACGAGGGCCTTCGCTGGCGTCGCGGACTGCCCGTCCGCGGTCAGCGCACGAAGACCAACGCCCGTACCCGCAAGGGTCCGAAGAAGACGGTCGCCGGCAAGAAGAAGGCTGGCAAGAAGTGAGCGTCCAGGGCAAGAAGGTCGTGCAGATGGGCGGCGCCCAGCGCCGTGGCACGGCTTGCGTTTCGCCCAAGGCGCTCTACGCCCGCCCGATGGCGCTCCGCAACCTGTACACCGACGCCGGTTCGATCATCCGGCGCGGACAGGCCGAAGCGGTCGCCGCTCACCAAGAGAACGCGCGCTAACAGGAGAACCCTCAGAACATGCCACCGAAGTCTCGTACCGCGGCGGGGGCCAAGAAGGTCCGCCGCAAGGAAAAGAAGAATGTCGCGCACGGCCACGCGCACATCAAGAGCACCTTCAACAACACCATCGTCTCGATCACGGACCCGACCGGTGCCGTGATCGCGTGGGCGTCGAGTGGTCACGTGGGCTTCAAGGGCTCGCGCAAGTCCACCCCGTTCGCCGCGCAGATGGCCGCCGAGAACGCTGCCCGCAAGGCTGCCGAGCACGGCATGAAGAAGGTCGACGTCTTCGTGAAGGGCCCGGGTTCGGGCCGCGAGACGGCGATCCGCTCGCTGCAGGCAGCCGGCCTCGAGGTCGGCACCATCCAGGACGTGACCCCGCAGCCTCACAACGGCTGCCGCCCGCCCAAGCGGCGCCGGGTCTGAGGAACGGGGAGGAGTAAGAAGAAATGGCTCGTTACACCGGCCCCGCGACGCGTATTTCGCGTCGCCTCAAGGTTGACCTCATCGGCGGCGACCAGGCTTTCGAGCGTCGCCCCTACCCGCCGGGCCAGCACGGCCGCGGGCGCATCAAGGAGTCCGAGTACCTCCTGCAGTCGCAGGAGAAGCAGAAGGCTCGCTACACCTACGGCGTTCTCGAGCGTCAGTTCGTCCGGTACTACAAGGAGGCCGTCCGGCGTCCCGGTAAGACCGGTGAGAACCTGCTGCAGATCCTCGAGTCCCGCCTGGACAACGTGATCTACCGCGCCGGCATCGCCCGCACCCGCCGTCAGGCGCGTCAGCTGGTGAGCCACGGCCACTTCCTGGTCAACGGCGTCAAGGTCAACGTCCCGTCCTACCAGGTCTCGAAGTGGGACATCATCGACGTGCGGCCGAAGTCGTTCACGATGCTGCCCCTGGTCGTGGCCAAGGAGTCCTACGGCGACCGCCCGATCCCGGCGTGGCTGCAGGTCGTCCAGTCCAACCTCCGCGTGCTGGTCCACCAGCTGCCGGAGCGTGCGCAGATCGACGTTCCGGTTCAGGAACAGCTGATCGTCGAGCTCTACTCGAAGTAATCGAGTTACGTCGGCGGCGCCCTCCGGGCGCCGCCGACGCGCCATCCCTTCGACGTCATATGGCGGGCGTCGTCTGGAAAGGAATTAGGAAGAATGCTGATTTCCCAGCGGCCGGCTCTCGGCGAAGAGACGGTCAACGAGACCCGCTCCCGGTTCACCATCGAACCGCTGGAGCCCGGCTTCGGCTACACGCTCGGCAACTCGCTGCGTCGCACGCTGCTGTCGTCCATCCCGGGCGCGGCCGTGACGAGCATCCGCATCGACGGCGTGCTGCACGAGTTCACCACCGTTCCGGGGGTGAAGGAAGACGTCACCGACATCATCCTGAACCTCAAGGAGCTCGTGGTGTCCTCGGAAGAGGACGAGCCGGTCACCATGTACCTGCGCAAGCAGGGCCCCGGTGAGGTCACGGCGGCCGACATCGTGCCGCCGGCGGGTGTCACCGTGCACAACCCGGATCTGCACATCGCGTCGCTGAACGGCAAGGGCAAGCTCGAGATCGAGCTCGTCGTCGAGCGCGGCCGCGGTTACGTTCCGGCCCTGCAGAACAAGCAGGCGGGCGCGGAGATCGGCCGGATCCCGGTCGACTCGATCTACTCGCCGGTGCTGAAGGTGACCTACAAGGTCGAGGCCACCCGTGTCGAGCAGCGCACCGACTTCGACAAGCTGATCCTGGACGTCGAGACCAAGCCGTCGATCACGCCGCGCGACGCGGTCGCGTCGGCCGGCAAGACGCTGGTGGAGCTGTTCGGCCTCGCCCGCGAGCTGAACGTCGACGCCGAGGGCATCGAGATCGGCCCGTCGCCGCAGGAAGCGGACACCATCGCCGCCTACGCGATGCCGATCGAGGACCTGGACCTCACCGTCCGGTCGTACAACTGCCTCAAGCGCGAGGGCATCCACACGGTGGGCGAGCTGGTCTCGCGCAGCGAGGCGGACCTGCTCGACATCCGCAACTTCGGCGCCAAGTCGATCGACGAGGTCAAGCTGAAGCTCGTCGGTCTCGGCCTCGCGCTGAAGGACAGCCCGCCCGGGTTCGACCCGACCGCGGCTGCCGCCAGCTACGACGGTGAAGGCTGGTCGGAGGGTGTCGGTGGCATCGCCGACGGGATTTCGGACGGCCACGACGATGGCCAGGACTACGCAGAGACCGAGCAGCTCTAGGGCTCTGTGCCTGGACGCTGCGAGCTGAACTAGTAGGAGAACCAATGCCCACCCCTACCAAGGGAGCCCGGCTCGGCGGATCAGCCGCGCACGAGCGGCTGATCCTGGCCAACTTGGCCACGCAGCTGTTCGAGCACGGCAAGATCACCACCACCGAGGCGAAGGCCAAGCGGGTCCGCCCGCTGGCCGAGAAGCTGATCTCGAAGGCGAAGCGGGGCGACCTGCACAACCGCCGTCAGGTTCAGCGCGTCGTCCGTGACAAGGACGTCGTCCACAAGCTGTTCGCCGAGATCGGTCCGCACTTCGCGGAGCGTCCCGGTGGTTACACCCGGATCACCAAGACGATGGCCCGCAAGGGCGACAACGCCAAGATGGCCGTCATCGAGCTGGTGAACGAGAAGACCGTGACGAGCGAGGCCGAGCGCGCGCGCAAGACCAAGTTCGCCAAGGACGAGAAGCCGGCCGCCGCTGTCGAGGCCGCCCCGGCCGCCGAGGAAGCCGCTTCGGAGGCTCCCTACGGTGAGGGCAGCCACGCTCCGCTCGAGGACGGGACGCAGCCCGAGGGCTTCCCGATCAAGGGCAACGACGAGTCGAAGTACTACCACACCGAGGAAAGCCCGTACTACGAGCAGACCAAGGCCGAGGTGTGGTTCGCCACCGCCGAGGCCGCGGAAGCCGCGGGCTTCTCGCTGCCGCCGTCGCAGCAGGACGACGAGTCCTGACGACGGAAGCCGTTCCGGACGAGCCCGCCATCCCCACTGGGGACGGCGGGCTCGTTCGTCTGCGCCTGGACGTCTCCTACGACGGCACGGACTTCTCGGGCTGGGCTCGCCAGCCGGGCCGCCGCACGGTCCAGGGGGTGCTGGAGGAGGCCCTGCAGCGCCAGCCGCCGGGAGCCTCGGTGCCGAAGTCGGTGGTCGTCGCGGGCCGTACGGACGCCGGGGTGCACGCGGCCGGCCAGGTGGTGCACGTCGACGTCGTGCCGCTGGCCCCTTCCTCTTCGAGCCGGATCCCGATCTCCGCCGAGGGCGTCCCGGACCTGACCCGCATGGCGGGCCGCTGGAACCGCCTCCTGCCGGGCGATGTGCGTGTCCTGGGCGCCGGGGTGGCCCCGCCGGGCTTCGACGCCCGGTTCTCGGCGATCCGCCGGCACTACCGCTACCGCGTCTCGGACGCCCCGTGGGGCGTGGACCCGTTGCGCCGCAACGACACCCTGGCCTGGAACCGTCCACTGTCGACGGATGCGATGAACTCCGCGGCGGAGTCGCTGCTGGGGCTGCAGGACTTCGCGGCGTACTGCAAGCAGCGCGACACGGGCACGACGATCCGCGAGCTGCAGCGCCTGGTCTGGCGCCGGCTCGACGAGCACCTGCTGGAGGTCGAGGTCTCGGCGGACGCGTTCTGCCACTCGATGGTCCGCAGCCTGGTCGGCGCCCTGCTCCTGGTGGGTGACGGCCGCCGTGCGCGGGACTGGCCGGGCGAGGTCCTGGCGAGCGGCGTGCGCGACAGCGCGGTGGCCCCGGCCCACGGCCTGACCCTGACGGCGGTGGACTACCCGCCGGACGCGGAGCTGGCCGCGAGGGCCGAGCAGACCAGGAACGTCCGCACCTCGATCGAGTGACAACGGCGGAGACGTCGGCGCCGGGTGTGCTTAGCTCCAGATGATCTTGGAACATCCTGGTCACGGAGGGTTCAGCTGATGTCGACAAGTCTTCGCCGGGTCGCCGCGGGCCTCGCCGCGATCCTGGGTGCGGTCGTGGTGACTCCCGCGACCGCCGTGGCGGCGCCGGTTCCGTTCCCCTGCGGGTACAGCTCGCAGGGCATGGACGCGCACTACCGCCACTGCGCCAACACTTTCGCCCTGATCCACGTCGACTGGGACAACGGCAACCACTACACGACCTGCCTCGGCCCCTGGGACGAGACGACGCTCTGGCACGACGGCAACCACCGCCAGGTCAACGCGTACTTCGTGAACACACCGCCGAGGCTGCTGAAGAACGCCTCCGGCCAGCTGATCTGCAGTGCCTCCCAGCCGGACGCCTAGCGCAAAGCCGTGAGGGGCACCTTCAGGGATACGTAGTCCCTGAAGGTGCCCCTCACGGCTTTGCCAGGAGCGGGAAACTCAGTCGCCGCGGCGGACGGGGCCCAGGAGCTGCTGCTCCTTGCCCGTCGTCACGAGCCGCAGCGGCCGCCACAGGTTGCGGCCCAGAGCCACGACCTGGTCGTCCTTCAGCGTCGTCAGCTGGCGCATCATCTGGGGCGGCAGGCGCCAGATGCGGGCCGCCAGCTCGGCCTGGCCGGCCGGGAGGCGCTGCATCAGCACCAGGTCCGCCGCGTTGGCCGTCGCGCCCGCCTGCGGGTGCAGGTACGGCAGGACGTAGACCGTGGTCTGCCACGGCGAGCGGGGCGGGAACAGGTCCTGCGGGGTCGGGCCGCCGTCGGTGACCACCAGCAGCGGGGCGTCCTCCGACGGGCGCGGCAGCTCGACCGGCGAAAGCCGGCGGATCTGCACCAGCGGGGACGGCCGTCCGTCACCGCCGCCGCTGCCGGCCGCGCGGGACAGGACCTGCCACTCCGTCGGGCGCCCGGTCGCGACCACGACCCACGCGCCGACCGCCATCGCGCGCATCGCCACCTGGCGGGCCAGGTACAGCCCGCCCACCAGCACGATGCGGGTCGGCGTCGAGCGCAGTGCCGAGATCGTCAGCGGCTCGCCCTTGAGGCCCGAGCCGAGCACGATGCCGCCGCGGTCGCCTGAGGGGCTGATCGCGTCGAGCATCGCGGGGTCGACGGTGTACTCCGGCGCCACACCGGTGTTGTGCCCGGCGTCGCGGACGCGGGAAGTCATGCCGTACCTCCGATCGGCAGCGTCGCGGCGAGCGCGGAGACCTGCAGCCCGCGCAGCGGCGTCAGGTCCACCCCCAGCCGCTCGGACAGCCCCTTCAGGCGCTGGTCCGCGGCGTCGAGCTCACGCGGGTTGCGCGCGCTCAGCCGGACCACGCCGCGCAGCCCGATCTTGCCGTCGTCCGACGCCGGCGAGATCGACATCGCGACCGAGGCGGACAGCGCGCGGACGCTCGTCAGCGCGTTCAGGCTGCCGGTGATCTTGCCCTTCGGCCAGCCGGTGATCGCGTAGCTCGCGTGGCCGATGCCGGCCGCGGTCACGCCGGACCACCGCTCCTGCAACGTGACCCGGGTGGGCGAGCCCGCGACCGACGTGAGCTCCGCGGCGGAAATGCTCGCCCGCAGCAGCTCGTCCGGGTCGAGGGGCCGGGTCGGCACGCCCTGGGACTCGAGGGCGTTGCGCACCCGGGAAAGCGCGCCGATCAGCGCGCGGTGGGCGCCGACGACGCCGCCGCCGCGTTCCCGGATCGCCGCCGGGCACCGCTTCGGGTCCAGCCGGATCGCGACCCACGTCGTCCGCCGCGCCGCCGCGGGCAGCGGGCCGAGCACCTCCATGTAGGAGCTCAGGGCCGGCGAGTCCGACGGCAGCGCCGCGCTGCCCGGGTAGCTGTGCCAGATCATCTGGATGGAGTCGAGGACCACGCCGCGGTCTTCGAGGCACGGCGCCAGGGCCGAGAGCGGCAGGCTCGGCGCGTCACCGGCCTGGGTGATCATCGCCGGGGTCGGCTCGACGAGCAGCACCGCCGTCCACGTGCCGTCGTGCCAGGCGAGGCCGACCTGCTGGCGCTCGTGGTCGACGCCGTGCGCGACGACGAGGTCCGGGACGGCGATGCGGAGCAGGTTCACCCGCGCGTCGTCCGCGCCGGTCACCGCGGTCTCCTCGGCCGCCATCGCCTCGACGGAGCTCGGCGGCAGCGGCTCGGCGACCCGGTCGTGGGACCGGAAGGAGTACCGCATCGTCAGGCCGAACCACTGGGTGAACCAGCGGCCGCGCCACCGCAGCAGCGCGACGATCAACGCGAACCCGAGGATGCCGATCCCCACGTACTTCAGCGACATGTCGATAGCGAGCAGGACCAGCCCGATCGCGAGGCCGACCTCGAGCACGACGAGGTTCGCCACGGGGAGCGGGCCGAGGTTCACCCCGGCGGACCGGCGCCGCGCGGGCGGGGCCATCCGGGCCGGGGCGGGTGCGGAAGGAGCGGGACCCTCGGAGTCACCGGCGCCGGATCCCTGCGGACCACCACCGCCGGGCCCACCCGGGCCGCCGGGGCCGCCGGGTCCACCGGGGCCGCCAGGTCCACCGGGACCGTTCGGGCCGCCGGGCCCACCAGGACCACCGGGTATGGGCCGGGGTCCGGTGGAACCAGGACCGGGTCCGCCGGGGCCGCGCGGAGGCATCGTGGGGACACCGGGTCCGCCGGGCATGCCGCCGGGGCCTCCGGGTCCGCCACCGGGACCACCCGGTACGCCTCCAGGTCCTCCGGGACCTCCCGGGCCCATGGGTCTCCCGGGACGAGGCGGCGGGCCCGGCTGACGGCCGGGCGGCGGGGGCCCAGGCGGACCTGGCGGACGTGGAGGGTTGGTGACGGACATCCGCGCTTTCTCTTCCCCTCGTGCTTGCTGCGTACCCAGAAGCCGGGTCCCGGGGTGTCCGACCCTAGCTTGAGTTGGTAGAAACCCCACACCAGACGGTCCCCGTACGGCTATCCTGCGGAACCGTACCGCGACGGGGAGAGCTGTAGGTCGAGAATGCCATCAACACCCACGACTAAGTCTCAGGTTCAGGCGTACAAGTTCGTCCTGCGCCGGATGCAGTCGGCACTGGTCCGGCGGGACGCCGTGATGTTGCACGACCCGATGCGCACCCACACGAGGGCGACGATCGTCGGGGTGGTGCTCGGCGCCCTCGTCGCGATCGTGTTCGTCGTCTGGGGCCTGCTCAGCCCGGCGCCGTCGGTGCCCGAAGCCGGCAACATCGTCATCGGCGAGCAGTCCGGCACGGTCTACGTGGTGATGGGGAACCCGAAGACGCTCGTGCCGACCTTCAACCTCGCGTCCGCGCGGCTTCTCCTGCTCGCGCAGCAGAAGCAGACGAGCGCGGGCGCCTCGGGTGCCGGTGCCGGCGCCGCGGAGGCCCCGGCCGCGCCCGCGGCGGCGGCCAGCCCGGCGAGTGTGAAGAATCCCACCGTCGTTTCGGATGAACAGCTGAAGAACATTCCACGCGGAAAGCTGACCGGAATTCCGGACGGACCGCAGTTGATCCCGGGGGACTCCCAGCGGATTTCCGCGAATTGGGCGGTGTGTGACCAGGTTCAGCTCGACCCGACCCTGCCGAACCCCGATACGGGCAAGACCAACACCTACGTCTTCGGCGGCGTCGCGCCGACCGGCCTCGGCACGGAACTGCGCGAGAACGAGGCGCTCCTGGCGTCCGCCGACAACGGCAAGAAGTACCTGATCTACCGGCTGCCGAGCTCGCAGAACCGGCCGAACGCGAACACCGTCCGCGCCGAGATCGACGAAGACAACACGAACGACGCCGTCCGCACGGCGCTGGGGCTGCAGAAGCCGGCGCGGAAGATCACGCAGGGCCTGCTGAACGCGATCCCCGAGGTCGCCAAGCTGACCCCGCCGCAGATCCCGGACGGCCCGCCGCCCGGTGACTTCGACGGGCTGGGCGTGGGTGACGTCTTCTCCACGCAGCCGACCGGTGACCAGCCGAAGTACTGGGCCATCACGACGACCGGCATCCAGCAGGTGTCGAACGCGGTCGCCGACGTCATGCGCGTCGCGAAGCACGGCAGCGCGAGCCGGCTCCAGATCCTGGGCCTCGACAAGCTGGCCGGCGTCAAGACCCTGCTGCCCGGCGACCCCGGCTACATCGCGGTCGACGACTTCCCGCGCTCGGTCCCGACGATCCTCGACGCGACGAAGAACTCGTCGGTCGCGTGCCTGGGCTGGTCGCTGGTGGGTTCGGGCACCGGCCAGGACGCGCACACCTCGGTGTACATCGACACGCAGCTGCCGGGTGCGAAGGCGACCGGCGACAAGTTCACCCCGACGACGGTCACGACGCCCGGCCCGAACCGCGTGCCGATCAACGGTTTCTACCTGCAGCCCGGCTACGGCGCGGTGGTGCAGTCCGCCACCGGCAAGGACAGCTTCGGCAAGGGCGCGATCCAGCTGATCTCGGACCGCGGCATCCGCTACAGCGTCCCGGACGCCGCGACCGCGGACGCGATCGGCCTGAACAACCGGCAGCCGGCGCCCGAGTCGATCATCGGACTGCTGCCGACCGGGGCTTCGCTGAACACCCAGGACGTGCTCAAGCAGTTCGACTCGGTGCCGATCGACCCGAACGCCGGCTCGTTCCCGACGCAGACGCAGCAAGCGGGCGGCTGAGGGAACCACCGGGCCACGGTGCGCGTCACACGCTCGACGAGTCTGTTGTGCGAGCGGAGGGTGCCGTGGCCGGCTTGAGGATGGACGGCGTTGCCGTCGCCGAGTACGCCAAGACGGCCGAGGAGGCCGCTGCCGACCTGGATTCGGCCGCGGCCGAGGTCGGCGGGGGAGGCGTCTCCGACGAGTCCTACGGCGCGCTGGGGGCCCGGATCGGCCTCGGTGCGTCGTACGGCCGCGCGTCGGGCGCCCTGCGGCAGCAGCTGGCCGACGGCGCGGAGGCGTTGCGGTCGGCCGCCGAGGCCCTCGAGCACGTCGCGACGCGCCACAGCAACCAGGACGCCGAAGCCGCGGACCTGATCAAGCGCGCCGGGAGGCTCGAATGATGTTCGCCGAACCGGAGGGCTCCACCGACTCCATCCCGCACCCGCTGTCCAAGCGGGCCACCGCCGCGGCCCCGGTGGTGCCGGCCCTGGTGTTCGGGCCGGACGCGGACGGCGACGAGATCGCCGCCACGGCCGAGCCGTACCTGTCCTACCTCACGGACCTTTCGGGACGGCTCGGGCTGATCGACCCGGTCGAGACGTACTTCCGCCCGCTGATCGGCCGGTGGAGCGAGCTCGGTGCCGAAGCCGGCCGGCTTCGCCAGGCCGCAGCCACGGCCGCCGAGGTGTCCGCCCGGCTCGACGACCGGCTCGGCCGCCTCGACGGCGGCTGGGAAGGGCGGGACGCGGACGCGTTCGTCGCCTACATCCGGGAAGTCGGCGCGGCGGGCGGCGACCTCCGGGAGGCACTCGAGGTCCTGGCCGGCGCGCTCGACGAGCTGGTGACGACCCTGCGCCACGTCGCCGTCGATCTCGTCGAAGTGCTGGTGGACGCGGCGGATCTGGCGTCGGAGTCGATGACGCTCCCCAACGGCGGCACCCGCCGGGCGCGGTCGCAGCTGCAGGAGACGCAGGAGTCGGCGAAGGCGCTGTACGAGACCGCGCGGGACGTCCTGGAGGCGTTCGACCGGCTTTGTGACGGGGTCGACGATCCCGACGCGGCTTCCCGGAGCGTCGAGATCAACCACCGGTACCCGCAGGAACGGTTCAAGCTGCACGACGAGGCCCTCGCCGACAACTCCGCCGAAGAGGGTGCCGCGACAACGCCGTCCGCGGCCGAGCCGGGTTCGGGTTCGGACGACGTGCTGACCCCGTCGGCGGCCGAGCCGAAGCACACGGGGGCGGGGACGCCGGACGACACGCAGCAGCCCGCCGCCGCCGCGCCCGAGCCCGCTCCGGCCCCGGACAGCTCGGCGAACACCAGCGCGTCGGGCATGCCGATGATGCCGATGATGGGCTTCGGTTCCTTCGGTGGCGGCGGCCAGGGCCGCCGCCCGTCGAAGAACCGGCCGATGATCAAGTCGTCGGAGTTGCTGGGAGAGCCCGGCTTGGTCGCGCCCCCGGTCATCGGCGAGGACGAAAACCCGCAGCCGAAGCCGAAGAAGCCGCCGGCGCCGCCCGCGCCGCAGTAGCGGACGCGGGCCGGCGGCCGGGGGTCAGCGGCCGGGACCGGTCTCGGCCGGGCGGTTGCGGCGGATCGTGCGCATCACGAAGAGCGTGATCAGCAGGGCCACGAGCCCGCCGCCGGTGCCGGCCAGCGCCACGATCATCGGGGTCGAGCTGTGGTCGCTGGCCGGGGGGAGCTGCGCCATCTGCGGGCCCGGGATCGGTGCCTGGTTCCCGATTTCGGACGGCAGGCTCTGCGTCAGCGCGGCCACCGGGTCGATCACGCCGTAGCCGACGAAGTTGTCGCGGCCGCCCGGTGCCGCCGGGTGCTGGGCGGTCTCCTTGATGCGGTTGACGATGCCCTTGCCGTCGAGCTGCGGGAACTTGGCCTTGACCAAGGCCGCGAGGCCGGCCACGTACGGCGCGGCGAAGCTCGTTCCCTGGATTTCGCTGGCCTTGTCACCGCTTTCGAACGTCAGGTTCGCCAGGCCCGCGGACCCCTCGGCGGGGTCGAGCGAGACGATCTTCGTTCCCGGCGCCGCGACGCCGACCCACGGGCCGTGCACGCTGAACGGAGCCACGCTGCCGAATTCGTCGATCGCGCCGACGGACAGCACGTCGTCGGCGAACCACGGCGGCGTCACGATCGTCTTGGGCTTCTTCGCGTCCGGCTGGTCGTTCTGCGGGCAGGTGTCCGTCGCGTTGCCGGCGGCGGCCACGATCACGATGCCCGCCGACGCCGCGTAGTGCACGGCGGCCTGGACCTGCTGCTCGCCCTCGGTGATCGACCCCGTTGCCGGGCGGCAGTTGTCGACCGACATGTTGATGACGTCGGCCGACTTGCGGTCGGCGATGCCGCGGATGATCTCGGCCAGCGTCTTCAACGTGCCCGCCGTACCGGCCTTCTCCAGCTGGCGTCCGCTGTTGCTCTGCCCGGGTGAGGTCTGGTCGCCGTCACCGGAGCCGCTTCCGCCACCGCCGTTGCCGGACGGCGGCAGTGACGACTCGGAGCCGGAGGGCGGAGTGGTGCTGGACGACGGCGTGCCGCCGGCGGTGTTGCTCGCCGGCGGGGTCGACGTCGAGGTGTCGGGCTCGTAGTTCTCGCTCAGCTGGCGGTAGGACACGATGGTGGCGTCCGGTGCGACGCCGACGAAACCGACCTCGGGGTTGTCCGGCTTGCCGGCGATGATGCCGGCCACCTCGGTGCCGTGGCCGTCGCAGTCCTCAAGACCCGGCTGGGCCTTCTGGGGCGTCGAGACGTACTCGCCGCCGGACTTGAGCCGGTCCTGGAACCAGGGGTGCGGTGTCACGCCGGTGTCGACCACCGCGACCCGCACGCCGCCGCCGGCGGAGTGGTCGGGGGTGGCCGCCTTGACGATCTCCTGCGCCTTGGAGATCTGCAGGTAGTCCTGACCCCACGGCCGGTTCTTCAGGACGATGTTCTGGCCGAGGACGGCGCGCTGGACGCAACCCTTCGACTGCTTGTACTTCTTGTCCGGCTGGCCCGAATCCGGGATGAGCTTGCTCATGTCCACCGGCGGCGGGGTCGCGAAGTAGCCGTCGGCGGGTGCGGTCTGCGCCCAGCCCGGCAGCGCCACGGCCAGCGGGGTCAGGAGGCCGATCGTGCCGGCCAGCAACGCGGTCGTGGTCCGCCGGGCCGGGCCGAAGCGGTGTCCTACAGCCATCCGAGATTCACCTGGCCCGGTCACTTGAAGTTCAGGTGCCGCAGGGTGGTGTAGAGGTCCATCACACCCAGGGCGAGCGGGAGCACGGACGCGATGCAGAGCGCCTCGATGATCTCCACGGTCCGGCGCAGCGGCGGGGAGAACCGCTGGTTCGGGAAGATCACGCCGACCACGAGCGCGCCCGCGGCCAGCACGATCAGCACGCCGAACACGATCAGCAGGCGGTTCTGCGGGCTCGACGTGGTCAGCCAGCCGATCGCGATGCCGGTCGCCGAGACCAGGCCCGTGGTGAGCAGGGCGATGGCCTGGCTGCCGTTCGCGTAGGCGCGGGCACGCAGCAGCAGCACGAGCGTCGCGACGACGCTCAGGATGATCCCGAACACGCCGGGCGCGGTGGCGGCGATGACCGCGGACACCGCGACCGTGGCGCCGCAGCCGATCATCAGGCCGGTCATGTAGTTGTGCGCGATCGCCGTGCGGCGCTCGATCGCCCGGTAGTCGGGGAAGCCCGAGTCCTCCTTGAGCTCCTCCGCGCTGCCCGGGACGTGCGGCAGCGGCAGTTTCGCGAGCCAGATCGTGGCGCGGGGCAGGATCGAGATGCAGGCGAGGGTGACCGCGATGGTGCCGGCCGCGATGCCGGCGGCCGGGTGCGCGATGAGCGTGCCGAACAGGAACGCCAGCGCCCCGAAGGTGCCCGCGGTGGCGGCCGCGATGAACGTCGTGATACCGGCGCCGATGACCATGATGCAGACCGAGGCGACGATGATGACGAGGACCGCGCCGAGCAGCAGGTTCGCCCGCAGCGACAGCCCTGGCACGATGTAGAAACCGCTGACGAACGCCAGCGGCAGGCCGCCCGCCGCGGCGACCAGCACCCCGGTCGACTCGGCCTGGTAGGCCTTGGCGAGGGTCGCGCCGACCGCGACGCACGCGATCGCGCCGATGCCGCCCGCGATGGCCGCGCCGAGCGCGCTGCCGCCGTAGAACGAGCCGCTCAGGAACAGCGCGACGGCGGCGGCGATCAGCGCCAGCCCGCCCGCGACGTGCCCGAAGCGGTTGGCCGTTTCCTTCGTCCACGGCCGGAAGCTGTCCGGTGACGACTCGGCGATCGCGTCGACGACGTCGTCGTACAGCGGCGGCGGCGGGTTCTCGTTGCGCTTGCGCAGCTGCAGCAGCTCACCGTCGACGACGCCGAGCGAGGCGAGCGTGCGGCTCGGGTCCAGCGGGGCGTCGCCGAGTTTCGCCAGCGCCCAGCCGCCGTGGCGGGCGCCGCCGTCGGGCGACGACTCCTTCGCCATGTCGAGCAGCATCGGGAGGAGATCGGCCACCGCGACGTCGGCGGGCAACGCCACGTCGATCCGGGTGGACGGCGCGACCACCGTCACCCTGCTGAAAACTGTCGTGCCCGTAGCCACTGCACTGCCCCCGCTCGATCGAGACTGCTCCCGGGGGAACTTATACCGGACGCGGGTGCGGACATCATCGAACGTCCGAAATTCACCGACGGCCGCGGCCGGCCCGGGCCGGCAGCTCACGACCAGCACACTTGTCGCCGACGGTGAACCGGCTGTGACCGGGAGTGCGGAAGTTGATCTTCCGCGACCGGGCATGACTGTCGGTGGCGGGCCGTACACTCGGCTGGCGAGGGCCGGGACGTGCTCACGCGGGCCAGTTCCGGTATCCGGCGGAATTACCCCACGGCGTTCGATAGGTTGTTCCCCGCACCTTGCGCACTAAACGGTGGCCGCCATCGTCGAGTTTGAATGAGGGGTCCTTCGATGAGCACGCTGCAGTTCAAGAAGTCGCCGCGGCTGGCGGCACCGCGCCCGCCGGGCGGCGAGGTGCACCTCGAGCCGCCGCCCGAGGTGCCCCGGGTCATCCCCGGCAACATCGTCATGAAGGCGCTTCCGATCGTCATGATCGTCGCGTCGCTCGGGATGATGGTCTTCATGTTCCAGGCCAGCAACCGGAACCCGATGATGATGGCCATGGGCGGCATGATGGTCGTCGGCACGCTCGGGATGATGGCCGGCGGCGGTGGCAAGGGCGGCGGCGCCAAGCGCGCCGAGATGGACGAAGACCGCAAGGACTACCTGCGTTACCTGGGCCAGATGCGTGACCGCGCCCGCGAGGCGATGGTCGACCAGCGGGCCGCACTCGAGTGGGTGCACCCCGACCCCCAGTCCCTCTGGTCGCTCGCGGCGAGCCGCCGGATGTGGGAACGCCGCCAGAACGACCAGGACTTCCTGCACCTGCGCGTCGGGCGCAGCTCGCACCGCCTCGCGACGCGGCTGGTCCCGCCGCAGACCGGGCCGGTCGACGAGCTGGAGCCGATCGCCACCCTCGCGCTGCGCCGGTTCGTGCGCGCGCACTCGATCGTGCCGGACCTGCCCACCCAGATCACGCTGCGCGGGTTCGCCGCGGTGAGCATGCAGGGCGACCGGGCGCTGACCCGTGGCCTGACCCGCGCGATGCTCGCGCAGATGGTCACCTTCCACAGCCCCGACGACGTGCTGGTCGCGGTGGCCACCGCCGGCCGCGCGAAGGAGGAGTGGGAGTGGGCGAAGTGGCTGCCGCACGCCCAGCACCCCACGATGTCCGACGGCATCGGCCAGCTTCGCATGATGGCCGGTTCGCTGGCCCAGATCGAAAACTGGCTCGACGAAGAACTGCGTGACCGCCAGCGGTTCTCCCGCAACGCGACCCCCGCGCCGGACCAGCCGCACGTCGTGATCATCGTCGACGACGCCGAAGTGACCCGCGAAGAGCAGATCATCCTCGAAGAGGGCCTGGTCGGCGTCACCCTGATCGACCTGTCCGACTCGATCGGCAACCTCGCCGCCCGCCGCGGCCTGCGCCTGGTCGTGGAAGCCGACCGGCTCGGTGCGCGCAGCGCCGGCGGCGTCGAGTGGTTCGGCCGGCCCGACACGTTGAGCGTGGTCGAGACCGAGTCGCTGGCGCGGCTCATCGCCCCCTACCGCGTCGGTGGCGCGGCGGGGCAGGACGTCAGCGACGAAGAGCCGCTGCTGTCCAACCCGTCGCTGCTGGAACTGCTCGGCATCCCGGGCGACCCGATGACCTTCGACGTGCAGCAGGCGTGGCGGCCCCGCCCGATCCGCGACCGCTACCGCGTCCCCTTCGGCGTCGGCGAATACGGCCAGCCCGTCGAGCTCGACATCAAGGAAGCCGCCGCCGAAGGCATGGGCCCGCACGGGCTGTGCATCGGCGCGACCGGTTCCGGTAAGTCGGAGTTCCTCCGCACGCTGGTGCTGGGCATGCTCGCCACGCACTCCTCGAGCACGCTCAACTTCGTCCTCGTCGACTTCAAGGGTGGCGCGACCTTCCTCGGCCTGGACAAGGCCCCGCACGTCTCCGCGGTCATCACCAACCTCGCGGACGAGGTCACGCTGGTCGACCGCATGAAGGACGCCCTGGCCGGGGAGATGAACCGCCGGCAGGAAGCGTTGAAGAACGGCGGTAACTTCAAGAACGTCTGGGAGTACGAGAAAGCCCGCGAGAACGGCGCCGACCTCGACCCGCTGCCCGCCCTGTTCATCGTCTGTGACGAGTTCTCCGAACTGCTCGCGGCGAAGCCGGACTTCATCGACCTGTTCGTCGCGATCGGCCGGCTGGGCCGGTCGCTGCAGATGCACATGCTGCTCGCCTCCCAGCGCCTGGAAGAGGGCAAGCTGCGCGGCCTCGACTCGCACCTGTCCTACCGGATCGGCCTGAAGACGTTCTCGGCCGCGGAGTCCCGCGCCGCGATCGGCGTGCCGGACGCGTTCGAGCTGCCCTCGGTCCCCGGTGGCGGTTACCTCAAGTTCGACACCTCCACCCTGGTGCGGTTCAAGGCCTCCTACGTCTCGGGCCCCTACCGCCCGGCCGGCATCCAGGCCGCCGGCCCGGCCGCGACCGTGGTCCGCGCCGACAAGCGCCCGCAGCTGTTCGTCCCGGACTTCGTCGAACTGCCGAAGGAACCGGAACCGGAGCTGCTCGAGGCGCCCAAGGTGGAAGAGCGCGCGCAGCCCGAAGAGGCGGTGGAGCCGTCCGAGCTGGACGTGATCGTCTCGCGGCTGATCGGGCAGGGCCCGCCGGCGCACGAGGTGTGGCTGCCGCCGCTGAAGGACCCGAACTCGCTCGACACGCTGCTGCCGAACCTGAACCCGACCGACGACCGCGGGCTGTCCCCGGTCGGTTTCTTCGGCAACAGCCGGCTGCAGATCCCGCTCGGCATCGTCGACCGGCCGTACGAGCAGCGGCGTGACCCGCTGTGGGCGGACTTCTCCGGCGCGGCCGGGCATGGCGTGATCGTCGGCGGTCCGCAGTCGGGCAAGTCGACGATGCTCCGCACGCTGATCATGTCGATGGCGCTGACGCACACGCCGGAAGAGGCGCAGTTCTACTGCCTCGACCTCGGTGGTGGCACCCTGGCCGGTCTGGCCGACCTGCCGCACGTCGGTGGCGTGGCCGTGGCCCGGCGCGAGCCGGACAAGGCGCGGCGGATCGTGGCCGAGCTGACCACCCTGCTCACCGAGCGGGAAGGCCGGTTCGGGGCGATGGGCATCGACTCGATGACCGAGTTCCGCAACCGCAAGCGCCGCGGCGAGATCCGGCCGGACCAGGACCCGTTCGGCGACGCGTTCCTCGTCGTCGACGGCTGGCGGGCCCTGCGCGACGACTTCGAAGAGCTCGAAACCACGATCACCCGCATCGCGACCCAGGGTCTGTCCTACGGCGTCCACGTCGTCATCTCCGCCAACCGCTGGGCGGACATCCGCCCGGCGATCAAGGACATGATCGGGACCCGGTTCGAGCTGCGCCTGGGTGACCCGACCGAGTCCGACATCGACCGCCGCGTCGCGGTCAACATCCCGGCCGGGCGGCCCGGCCGCGGTCTGACGCGGGAGAAGCTGCACCTGCTCGGCGGGCTGCCGCGGATCGACGGGTCGAGTGATCCGGAGACGGTCGCGTCCGGCGTGGCCGACGCGGTGGCGAAGATCCGGGCGGCCTGGCGTGGCCGGGAGGCGCCGCAGGTCCGGTTGCTGCCGGACATGATCACCTACGAGGAGGTGCTGAAGCTCGACCAGCACCGGGATTCGAAGCTGATCCCGATCGGGGTCAACGAGGAGGATCTGCAGCCGATCTACCTGGACTTCAACGCGGAGCCGCACTTCTACGCCTTCGCCGACGGCGAGTCGGGGAAGACGAATCTGCTGCGCCAGATCGCCCGCGGTATTTCGGAGCGGTTCACCTCGAAGGAAGCGCTGATCCTGCTGGTCGACTACCGGCGCAGCATGCTCGGGTTCGTCCAAGGCGACTCGCTGCTCGGCTACGCGGTGTCGGCCGCGCAGCTGGAGAGCATGGTCACCGACGTGTTCAACTCGATGACCCGCCGCCTGCCCGGCCCGGACGTGACGCAGGAGCAGCTGAAGACGCGGTCGTGGTGGAAGGGCCCGGAGCTGTTCATCCTGGTCGACGACTACGACCTGGTGGCCACCTCGACCAACAACCCGCTGCGGAAGATCTCCGACTTCCTGCCGCAGGCCAAGGACGTCGGCCTGCACCTGGTGGTCGTGCGGCGCACCGGTGGTGCGTCGAAGGCGATGTACGACCCGATCATCGGCAAGCTCAAGGAGATCGCGGCGCCGGGCATGGTGATGAACGGTTCGCGCGACGAAGGTGCGCTGGTCGGCAACATCAAGGCGAGTTCGATGCCCCCGGGCCGAGGCAACATGCTGACCCGCAAGGCGGGTAAGCAGCTTGTCCAGGTGTCGTGGATCCAGCCCGACTGAGTACGGCTTCGGAGCGCACCGCGGCGGAGGGTAGGTTCCTCCCCGAGGGTGCGCCCCGCCGGCTCGGCCGCGGTGGCGCGGGGGATCGCGACGAATGGTGCGGGAGCTGCTGGTGACGGTCCGGGTTGCGGTGGACTTCGGGACGTCGAGCACCTGCGTCGTCGCCTCGGTGAACGGGCGCGACCCGCAGGTCGTGGTGATCGACGGCCAGCCACTGATGTCCTCGGCGGTCTTCGCGGCGGCGGACGGCACGCTGTTCGTCGGCCAGGAGGCCGAGCGGCAGGCGGCGGTCGACCCGTCGCGCTACGAGCCGAATCCCAAGCGCCGGATCGACGAGGGCGAGCTGCTGCTCGGCGACAGCGTCCTGCGCGTCACCGACGTCGTGCACGCCGTGCTGGGCCGGGCGGTCGCCGAAGCGCGGCGCCTGGCGGGTGAGGCCGAGGTCGACCTGCTCGTGCTGACCCACCCCGCGGACTGGGGCGCCATCCGCACCCGCCTGCTGCGCCAGGCCGCGGGCGGGCTGGCGCGCGAGGTCGCGCTGGTGCCCGAGCCGGTCGCCGCGGCCGTCTACCACGCGGCGACGTTCGCTCCGCAGGACGTGACCAACGACCGCACGGTGGAGTTCAGCGGCCGCCCGGGGGACGCGCTGGCGGTGCTGGACCTAGGAGGCGGCACGGTCGACGTCAGCGTCGTCCGGCGGCTCCCGCCGGACACCGCGCGGGACCGGGCCGGCCGGCCGCAACGCGGTGGTTTCCAGGTGCTCGCCACCCGGGGCGACCCCGCCTTCGGCGGCGCGGACATCGACCAGGCGCTGCTGGAGCACGTCGGCGAGCTCGTCGCGGGTGCGGAGCAGGACGCCTGGCGCCAGCTCGTCGAAGGCCGGGAGATGGTCGACCGGCGTCGTCGCCGTGTCCTGCGCCAGGACGTCCGCGGCGCGAAGGAGACGCTGTCGCGGCACGCCTACACCGACGTGCCGATGCCCCCGCCGTTCGCCGACGCGCACGTCACCCGTGAGGACCTCGAACGGCTGATCGCGGCGCCGCTGGGCCGCGCGGTGGAGCTGACCGTCGCCGCGATCGGCGACGCCGGCCTGCGCCCGAAGCAGCTCACCGCGATCTTCCTGGTCGGCGGGTCGAGCCGGATCCCGATGATCTCCCGGCTGGTGCACGAGCGCACCGGTGTCGTGCCGACGAGCCTCGACCAGCCGGAGACGGTGGTCGCGCGGGGCGCGCTGCGCGCGGTGCTGGTCGACCCGGACCGCACCGGTGCCCTGCCCGGCGAGGCGATGGCCCGGATGGGCGCGGTGCCGGGTGGCGCGCAGAGCCCCGCGGCGCAGCGCACCGAGGTCGTCCGCCCCGGCGAGGTCGCCCCGCGCCCGGCGCCGCCGCGCACGCCGCCCCCGTCGTTCAGCCCGCCGAACGCGAACCGTCCCGGGCCGCCGCCCTCGCCGCCCCACGGCCAGCCGGTGGCCCGCCCGTGGACGCCGGCGGCGGGCCAGCCCGCCCAGGGCGGCCCTGGTGGCCCGCCCGGTGCCCGTCCCGGTGGCGCGTCCGCGCCCGAACCGCCCGCGAAGAACCGCAAGAAGCTGTGGGGCCTCGTGGCCGGCGCCGTGGTCGTCGTGGCCGCGCTCGTCGTCGGCGGGGTGGTCCTCTTCTCCCACGACGACACCCAGGCCGAGACCGGCCGGACGCTCTCGCAGTACGACTTCAAGTTCGTCGTCCCGAACGACTGGGTGCAGACCGACGACCGGGTCGCCGACCGTCAGGTCGTCGTCCACCCCCAGGAGTCGGCGGACGGCAACGACCTGCTCGTCGCGCAGGAGTTCGTCATGGACTACGACGCCACCGCGGACCCGCAGAAGCTCGTCGACTTCCTCAAGGACGGCGCGGACGAGAAACCCGACCAGTACAGTGCGTTCAACCCGGCCCTGTCGTACGCGGGCCGGACCGTGATCGGCTACCACGAGAGCAAGAAGGACCGGCCCGACCTCCAGGTCGACTGGTACGTCATCGCGAAGGGCCGGATCCGGGTCCACGTCGGCTGCCAGTACGCGAAGGCCGAGTTGCGGGACCGGGTCTCCACCGCTTGCACGCAGGCCGTGCGCACGGTCGAAATCCTCAACTGAGAGGCGGGCACGCGGTGCCGTCCGAAGAATTCGAGAGTGCCGCGTCGTCCTTCCGGCGGATCGGCCAGGACGCCGTGACGCACGCCCGGCGCGTCGCCGGGAACGCGAAGGCGCGCAGCCGGCGCCACCACAGCGAAAACGTCGAACTGCTGAAGCGAACGGGACGTGGCGCGAAGTCCGGGGATCCGACGCCCGGCACGCTGCGCGCGGCCGCCGAACGGTTCCGCCGCGCCCGCGGGCTGTCCGTCCCGGCGGTTCCCGATCCGGCCGATTCGGTTCCTTCGCTTTCGCAACCTCCGGCTCGTACCGCTCGAACGAGTGAAGACGACGAAGACTTTTCCCAAATGCGAATCATGAAACGCGACGACTGAGCGAGCTCGGCGTTTGCTGTGCGTGTGCTAATCCTGCTGGTGGGGAACGCATTTCCGGGTGACGTGTCGCCGGTTCGGGGGGTTGCGGGGATACCCGCGGCAATCGGTTCCCGATGCGGGCGTTCACGCAAGCAACTACTTGTCGGCAAAGCACGACAAGGGGGAACCGGACGTGGCAGGGTCTGCGTCGTAGGGCCGTACAAACGAACGAGCTTGGTACGGCCAGCCATCACACTTAAGAAGGGGGTACCGGTATGAGCGCCGGATCCGGATTCCAGGGAACAGTCCAGCAGTTCACCGAGGCCGAAGGTCGTGTCACCGAGGTGCGCGCCGGCATGGACAACAACCTCGTCACGCTGCGCGACCGCATCGAGGCCACCCGCGCCGGCTGGCAGGGTGAGGCCCAGAAGGCGTTCGACAACGTCATGATGCGCTTCGACGACGACGCCCGTCAGATGAACCAGGCCCTGCAGCGCATCGGTGACCTGCTTCGCGAAGCCGGCTCGAAGTACGAGCGTTCCGAGCAGCAGCAGCAGGAGATCCTGTCGGCCGTCAACAAGGGCTTCGACGCGCTCGGCTGACCTGGTACCGAACCTTTCCCACCCACCGACTTCTTCGACCCTCAAGGGAGCATCCGATGTCTCAGCCCGGAATTGTCGTCAATTACGCCACCATCCACGCGGCAGCCGATGACTGCAAGTCCACCGGTGGTGAACTGCAGCAGGCGTTCGACCGCCTGAAGGACGACCTCAAGCCGCTGGTCACCACCTGGACCGGTTCCGCCAAGGAGCAGTACGACCAGGCCCAGCGCACCTGGGACCAGAAGTTCGAGGACCTGAAGCAGGTTCTGGCGCAGATCGCCGCCGCCCTGCCGCAGATCGCCGACGGCTACCAGTCGACGGACAACGCCGTCGAAGGCCTGTTCTGAGCCGCTAGCCCCGGGAACCACGGCGGGCCCGCACTTCGGTGCGGGGCCCGCCGTTTTCCGTTCGCGGGTAAGGAAAAACCGTCAGTGCGGCGCGCCGACCTCGTACTCGGGACGGTCGTTGAGCACCCGCACGGTGACCTTCTTGGCCTGGCCGCCGACCTGCACGGTGCAGTCGAAGGTCGTGCCGTTCTGCGCGGCTTCGTTCGACGGGCACTGCGCGTTCTTCACGTCCGGCTCGCCGTAGTTCTCGTTGAGGACCTTGACCACACCGTCCTGAAGGGACTGCTGGTCCAGGACGTCACCGCGGAACGCGCCGAGCAGCCACGCGGCACCGCCGCCGAGCACGAGCACCAGGACGGCGATTCCGCCGATCAGCAACGGCTTTTTCGACTTCGGCTTCTTCTCGGGCGCCGCGGCGAACGCGCCGAGGCCGCCGTACTGCGCCGGCTGGAACCCGCCACCGAACTGCTGCGGGGGTACCTGACCCGGCTGCTGCGCGGGCCAGCCGCCACTCGGGGTGCCTGCCTGCGGTTGCTGCTGCCACGGGGCGGCGGGAGGCTGCTGTCCTTGCCACGGCCCGGAGAACGACCCGCTCGTGCCGGGCTGCTGCTGGTGCTGCTGCGGGGCCCACTGGCCGGTGTAGGAGCCGGTGGCCGCGCCCTGGCCGTCGTTCTGCTGCCACTGCCCGGGGTGCGGGCCGGTCGCCTGCTGCTCCGGCTGCCACGCCGGCGGGGTGCCGGGTGCCTGCGGGCTGGCCGGCGGTTGCCACCACTGCGGCTGCTGCTCGGGCGGCTGGGTCATCGGAGATCACCTCGGGTCGGGCGGTGGGGAACGGCCATGGGGTCAGCTGCCCTGCGCTTCGCCGAGCCGGCGGTAGAAGTCGTCCATCGCCGCCCGGTCGGGCAGCACGGTGATCTGCGACGCGTCGGGGACCCGCGGCATGTCCTGCTGGCTCGCCTTGCCGGTGAACTTGAACTCGTACTTGAGCTCGACCTGGTGGCCGTCACCGCCGAACTTGGCCTCCATGACGAACGAGACCAGGCTGCCGTCCGGGTTCAGCGTGATCGTGGTCGGCACCATGGCCTTCTTCAGCTCCGGCCCGACCTGGTCGGTGATGCTGGGCGGCAGGATCTCGACCTTGTTCTTGACGAAGACGTCGAACGGCACGTTGACGGTCAGCGCCGTCCGGCCGTCTCCGAGGCTCTTCGCCCCGCGGACCGCGCGCTTGTCGGCCTTGTAGGCGTCCACCGTCGAGTCGGCCATCCGGCACGGGGTCAGCACGCCGCCCCAGACGCACGGCTGGACCAGGCCGGTCTCGGGCTTCGGCATCGACACCCACGCCGTCGGCGAGACGCCCTTCTGCACGTACAGCGGGCCGAGGTAGGTGTACTCGACGGCGCCGTCGGCCGGGGTGTACGTGTCGATGATCTCGTCGGGGTTCTTCAGCGAGCGGTGCCGCACGGCCCGGCTCTCCGGGTTGCCGGCGCGGGCCGACGTCACGCCGCTGTGGACCCACTTGTCGTCGAACTTGAAGTAGGCGTCCAGCGAGTTGGTGACGTCGCGCGAGTCGGTGATGCTGTCCTCGAGCTTGCCGATGATCTGCTCGAACTTGCCGCCGACGTAGTCCGCCGCGTCGTCGCCCTTCGGCAGCGGCGTGCCGGCCTTGGCCTGGCCGCACGCGCTGACGAGCGCCAGGAGGGCTCCCAGGACGAAGATCGCCGTCGGTCGTTTCCTCATCGCCGTCCCCTGCTCGACTGTGCCGGTGCTCCGGCCGCCCGGATCGTCTCATCCTCGCGTGTCGGGGCCGCACGTGCAGGTACTTCGGCCCGAAAACCGGGTAGAGTCCGCACCAGCCGGACCTGTACCGGCGCTTCCACCCACCCCCGATGCGTGGCTGCGGCGAGCGTGGGGGTATCTTCATATGTCGTTGTGCGTTGCGGCGCATCAGCGCGCTAGGCCCGCACAGAACCCACACGCAATGTTGACGACGAGGTAGACCCTTGCCCACGTACAGCCCCAAGCCCGGCGACGTCACTCGTGCCTGGCACGTGATCGACGCCGAGGATGTCGTGCTCGGCCGGCTCGCGACCGAGGTCGCCACGCTGCTGCGCGGCAAGCACAAGCCGACCTACGCCCCGCACGTGGACACCGGTGACTTCGTCATCATCGTCAACGCCGAGAAGGTCGCGCTCACCGGAAACAAGCGCGAGCAGAAGTTCGCGTACCGGCACAGCGGTTACCCCGGCGGCCTGCGGAAGCGGTCCTTCGGTGAGCTGCTCGACACCAAGCCCGAGCACCTTCTCGAGAAGGTCGTCAAGGGCATGCTGCCGAAGAACAAGCTCGGCCGCGCCCAGGCCAAGAAGCTGAAGGTCTACGCCGGCCCGCAGCACCCGCACACCGCGCAGCAGCCGCAGGTGCGCGAGATCACCAAGATCGCGCAGGTCGCGCAGTGAGTGAGGAACAGTCTGTGACCAGCACCGAGCCCGAGACCGCCGAGGTCACCACCGAGGCGACCGAGACCGGCGCCGTCGAGACCAGCGAGACCGCCGCCGAGGCTCCCGCCGCCACCAGCGAAACGCCGGTCGCGACGAGCGAGACCCCGGTGGCCACCAGCGAGACCCCGGTGGCGACCAGCGAGTCCGCCACCGCCCCGCGCCCGTCGCGGGCCGCGGGCGGCAACGCCCAGACCGTCGGCCGCCGCAAGGAGGCCGTCGTTCGCGTGCGTGTCGTCCCGGGCACCGGCGAGTTCAAGCTCAACGGCCGCACCCTCGAGCAGTACTTCCCGAACAAGGTGCACCAGCAGCTCATCCGTGACCCGCTGGTCCTGGTCGAGAAGCCGGACGCGTTCGACATCTTCGCCAACCTCCACGGTGGCGGCGTCTCGGGTCAGGCGGGCGCGCTGCGCCTGGCGATCGCCCGTGCGCTCATCGAGGTCGACCCGGACGACCGCCCGGCCCTGAAGAAGGCCGGCTTCCTGACCCGTGACGCGCGCGCCACGGAGCGGAAGAAGTACGGCCTCAAGAAGGCCCGTAAGGCCCCGCAGTACAGCAAGCGCTGATCGCGCCTCTGGCGCAACCCACCGGAGCGCCCATCCGTCCATCGGATGGGCGCTTCGGCGTTTTCACTGATCGGTGTCGCATTTCCGGAGCTCGGAGCGACATTCGGGGGTGGGGGAGCGCGCCCGGGGACGGTCGCTAGGTTGTCGTGGTGGTTGCGCTGTCGCAGCCGCTCTGAGGAGGTCGATCGATGGCACGCCTGTTCGGTACCGACGGGGTACGTGGTCTGGCCAACGCCGAGCTGACGCCGGAGCTGGCCCTGGCGCTGGCGGCCAGCGCCGCCCGGGTGCTCGCCGCCCACGACCGCTCGCACCGGCCGGTCGCAGTCGTCGGCCGGGACCCGCGGGCCAGCGGTGAGATGCTCGAAGCCGCCGTCGTGGCCGGGCTCACCTCCGCCGGCGCGGACGTCCGCCGGGTCGGCGTCCTGCCGACCCCGGCCGTCGCCTACCTGGTCGGCTCGCTCGAGGCCGACCTGGGCGTGATGATCTCCGCGTCGCACAACCCGATGCCCGACAACGGCATCAAGCTCTTCGCCGCGGGCGGGCACAAGCTCCCCGACGGCATCGAGGACGAGATCGAAGCCGGCCTGGCCTCGAACGCCGTCCGCCCGACCGGTGCCGGTGTGGGTCGTGTCACGGACGTCGAGGACGCCCTGGACCGCTACGCCGAGCACCTGCTCGCGGTGACCCCGCATTCGCTCGACGGCCTGAAGGTCGTCGTCGACTGCGCCAACGGCGCGTCGTCCGCCGCGGCCCCCGAGATCTACCGCCGTGCCGGCGCCGAGGTCGTCGCGCTGTACTCGGAGCCCGACGGCGTCAACATCAACGAGCACTGCGGCTCCAACCACCCGGAGCGGCTGCGCGAGGCGGTCGTCAAGCACGGCGCCGACCTCGGCATCGCGCACGACGGTGACGCCGACCGCTGTGTGGCCGTCGACTCCGCCGGCGAGCTGATCGACGGTGACCAGATCATGGCGGTGCTGGCGCTCGCGCTGGCCGAGTCCGGCGAGCTGGCCAAGGACACGCTGGTCGCGACCGTGATGAGCAACCTCGGCCTGCACCTGGCGATGCGCGCCCACGGCATCACCGTGGTCACCACCGCGGTCGGCGACCGCTACGTCCTGGAGGAGCTGCGTTCCAGCGGCTTCGCCCTCGGCGGCGAGCAGTCCGGCCACGTCGTGCTCCCGGCGCACGCCACCACGGGTGACGGCCTGCTGACGGCGTTGCGCCTGATGAGCCGCATGGCCGACACGGGCAAGTCCCTCGCCGACCTGGCCGCCGTGATGAACCGCCTGCCGCAGGTGCTGGTGAACGTCCCGGTCGCCGACAAGGCGGCGGTCGCGGGCTCGACCGAGGTCCGCGACGCGGTCGGCGAGGTCGAGGCCGAGCTGGGCGAGGAGGGCCGGGTGCTGCTGCGCCCGTCCGGCACCGAGCAGCTGGTCCGCGTGATGGTCGAGGCTCCGGCCCAGGCCACCGCCCAGGCCGCGGCCGACCGTCTGGCCGGCGTGGTGTCGGCGGTTTCCTAGCCGAGGGTGACCACGGCCTGAGCCAGGCCGTGGAACACCGGGTGGGTCTTCCACCGGACTTCGCCGACCTGGCAACCGCCGCTGAGGACCGCGGACAGCGCCCGGAGCGCGATCTCGGCTTCGGCCAGCGCCACTCCCGACCCCGGGCAGGCGTGGCGGCCGAGGCCGAACGGGAGACCGTCGGCC
Source organism: Amycolatopsis sp. NPDC088138 (assembly GCF_044741685.1). NCBI lineage: Bacteria > Bacillati > Actinomycetota > Actinomycetes > Pseudonocardiales > Pseudonocardiaceae > Amycolatopsis > Amycolatopsis sp. NPDC088138. Next base: position 524,434 of record NZ_JBIUTB010000003.1, on the reverse strand, counting down.
AGCGAGATCGCGACCGGGCCTTCGGCGCCGAAGCGCAGGACGTAGCGGGCCGGGCAGATCTCCGCCGCCAGCTCGCGCACACTGCGCGTCTCCGCCGCGGACGCCAGCTGCAGCCCGGCCGACGCCAGGAAGTTCAGCGAGTTCTCGTACGCCGCGTGCGCCAGTACCACCGGGTTGATCGCCAGCTCGTCGTCGTCGAGCCGGCCCTCGGCGTGCGCCGCGCGCAACCCCGCCAGGCCGCTGCCCGGCTCGGCCGGAGCCCGGCCGAGCTGCACCGACAGCCGGAACGCCGACGCCTGGGCCGCGCGGTCGGTGCCGCCGAAGACGTCGAGGTTCGCCGTCGTCCGCTCCAGGTGGTCCAGGAAGACGTCGTCGAGTGACACGCCCAGGACCGCGGCCGTCACCAGGCCCGCGACCGGCCGCGCGAAATCACGCACCAGGTCGAACGACGTCCCCAGCCCGCCGACGACCGCCTCGATCTCCGTGCGCACCGAGTCGGGGAACGGCTCCAGCCGGCCGATGATCTCCCGCAGCACCCCGCGCACCCGGGTGTGACCTTCCCCGTCGCGCAGCAGCACGCTGGGTGAACCGGCGCCGGGATCCGACGTCAGCTCCGGCGACCGCAGCGCCCGCGCGGCCGCGTCACGGCCCTCGACCATCACGATCCCGTGTCGTTCGAACTCGTCCATCGCCTGCAGACGGTAGGGCAGGATGAGGCCGTGCCGCCCGCAGACGTCCCGGAAGAGGTCCTCACCACGCCGCTCACGGACCTCCTGGTCCGCAACGCGGCCGAAGACCGGCCCGCGTTCACCTGCCGGGTCTTCCCAGGCCCTGTCAACCACACCGACCACACACTGACGTGGCCGCAGCTGCTCGACCGGGTCCGCGGGGTCGCCCGCGAGCTGCGCCGCCACACCGAGCCGGGCGATCGGGTGGCGATCGTCGCCCGCCAGGACCTCGGGTACGTCGTGGGTTTCCTCGGGACGCTGTACGCGGGACTCGTCGCGGTCCCGCTGTCCGTGCCGGCCGGGCGCACGCACCGCACCCGGCTCGAGTCGGCCCTCGCCGACGCCACGCCGTCGGTCATCCTGACGTCCAAGGACTTCCTGGACGGCCTGGCGTCCCGGCCGGAGGTCCTGCTGGCGGTCGACGACATCGCGTCCGACGACGCCGAGCCGCCCGCCGCGGTCGCCATGACCGACCCCGCCTACCTGCAGTACACCTCGGGCTCGACGAGCCGCCCGGCCGGCGCCGTGATCTCGCACCGCGCGCTGGTGGCCAGCTGCTGGCAGACCACGGACTGCTACCACGCCGACGCGTCGACCCCGCTCGCCGGCTGGGTGCCGTTCTTCCACGACATGGGCCTGGTCCTGCTCATCGGCACCCCGGTCTTCCTGGGCGCGCGCTCGGTGTTCTTCACGCCGATGGAGTTCGTGCGTGACCCGCTCCGCTGGATCCGGCTGCTCGCCGACCACCCGGGCGCGGTCACCGCCGCGCCGAACTTCGCCTTCGACCTGGCCGCCGAAGCCGCCGCCGACCTCGAAGACGTCGACCTGTCGCACGTGAACTCGGTGCTCAACGGCAGCGAGCCGGTCCGCGCGGCCACCGTCGAGGCGTTCGACCGGGCCTTCGCGCCGTTCGGGCTGCCGCGCGCGGCGCACAAGCCGTGTTACGGGCTGGCGGAGGCGACGGTGTTCGTCGCCAGCGCGGGGGACGAGGGCCCGACGGTCACGGCGTTCGACCGCGAGGCCCTGGTGTCGTCGGGACGGCCGTACGGCCAGCGCGTCCAGATTGTCGACAAAGAGATCTGGGTGTCCGGGCCCAACGTCGCCGACGGCTACTGGGGAAGCCCGGACCGCGGTGACGCCTTCACCGCGGACGGCTGGCTGCGCACGGGCGACCTCGGCTTCCTCCACGACGGCCAGCTGTACGTCACCGGGCGGCTGAAGGACCTGATCATCGTCGACGGCCGCAACCACCACCCGCAGGACATCGAGGCCACGATCGAGGCCGCGCACCCCGCCGTCCGGGCGGGCCGGGTCGCGGCGTTCGCGGTGCGGGACGCCCGCGGCGAGGGCGTGGCGGCGGTGGTCGGCACCGCGGACCACGACGACTCCGTGGCCGCCGCCGTGCGCCGCGCGGTGTCGGCGGGCCACGACCTCCCGCTGCGCGGCCTGTGGCTGGTCCGGCCGGGCGCGGTGCCGCGGACGTCCAGCGGCAAGGTGTCCCGCGCCGCGGCCCGTGATCGCTGGTGGGGCGAGAATGGGCACCATGACTGACGCGGGTGCCTACGCCGACGAGATCCGGAAGATCGTCTGCTCGGCGCTGGAGATCCCGCCGGAACAGCTTGCCGACTCGACGCCGTTCGACGACATCGGCCTGACGTCCCGGCAGCGGATCCAGCTGCTTTCGCGCGTCGAGGTGCGTTACGGCGTCTCCGTGAATTTGGACGAGCTCGACCGGCTGGTCGACGTCCGCGGGGTGGCCGAGGTCATTGCGGAAGCCGTCGAGGCCCAGCGCACCACTGGGTGAGTGCACTTTTCCGAAGTCTCCGCTGGCCAGTCGGCCGAACGCTAGACTCTGTGTGCATCTGCGACGGCACCGATCGGCGTCCGGGCGCGTCACAGTCTCCGAACAGGTGCCAGGGACTGTGGGATCGAAGGGGGCAGCCACCATGCCAGACGGTTATACCGCGAGTTCGGAGGCGATGACGCGGGCGCAGGTCCGCCTCAACGACGTCGCCGACGACCCGGCGGGCGAAGCCAAGAAAGTCGCGCCGACGGCGATCGTCGCCGCGGACTTCGGCCGCGTCCACCAGGAGGGTTTCGGCAAGTACAAGGCCGGGATCGACGAAATCGGCGCGGGTATGACCGGGCTGTCGAACGCGCTGATGAACCTCGGCAGCGGCATCGGCACCGCCGGCGGGAAGTACTCCGCGCAGGAAGCGGACGCGAGTGCGCAGGCCAACGCGGCGGGGAGCAAGTAATGGCCGAATGGGCTGACATCAAGAAGGTCCTCGACGACCCGAACGTCTCCGTGGAAAAGAAGTCGGCGCTGATGGAGGCGTACGACAAGGACACCTGGAACTTCAACGACGAGGAAGAAAAGTACGCCAAGGAATACATCGACGGGTATTCCGACCGGAACTGGGCCACCACGCCGCTTTATCCCACCGGCTCGGACGGCGAGGTCGACGACCGGCTGAAGGAAGCCCAGCAGGAATCGCAGGCCAAGGGCAAGGAACAGCAGGCCCAGACCGACCGCAAGAACCAGGCGAAGAAGAACCTCGACGGAATCGCGAAGCCCACCCTCAACGCGGGCGCGAGGAGCTCCGACGAGCAGCTCGACCAGGGCAACGTCACGGTCGACTTCCTGGTGCTGTGGACCACCGACATCTGGAACAAGATCAAGGGCGGCACCGGCCAGCTCGACCCGCAGAAGGACCTCAAGGACAAGTTCCACGAGAACCGCGGGATCCAGTACCAGAAGTTCCTCACCGACGCCGACGACCTCGGCAAGGCGCACAAGGTCGTCGAAGACACGCTCTCCAAGAGCGACACCGAGCTCCAGACCCTCTTCGGCGAGTGGAAGGGCAAGGGCGCCAACGCGGCGGAGATCAAGTACGACGAGACGCTCAAGCCGCACGCCAAGGAGCTCTCCCAGCAGATCGACGGCGCCGCGAAGCTGATCCCGGAGACCGTGGGGCACGTCTTCGACGCGGTCAAGAAGAAGGTCGACGAGGTCCTCGCGCTGCACCGCACGACGATCGCCCAGGCCGACATCAACATGGCCCGCGACGTCCTCAAGATCGCGAACGGCGAAACCGACGAGTTCGACGACTTCATGAAGGTCGCCGGCTGGGTCGACGCCGTCAACGCGAAGAACGGCAACCAGACGAACCTCGCCGAGCGGCTGCAGAACGACGACTGCGGTTTCAACGACGAGAACAAGGACTACGGCCGCCAGGTCTGCCGCTACTGGCGCGACGGCGCGTTCACCACCGAGTACCAGGGCCTGATCAACGCGTTCAACGGCTCCTGCAAGTCCGCCAAGGACACGATCGACCAGCAGTGGGGCGCGCTCGACCAGTACATGTCCGGCTACACCAACCAGCTGACCGAGGCCAAGGGCACCGGCGGCGGTGACCAGGGCGGTGGTGACAAGGGCGGCGACAAAGGTGGCGACAAGGGCGGCAACACCGGTGGCGGCACCGGTGGCGGCACGGGCGGGGGTACCGGCGGTGGCACCGGTGGCGGCACCACGACGCCGTCCGCGGTCGAGACGCCGAAGCCGGAGGACACCCCGAAGCCGGACGACGCCGGCACGAACCCGGTGACCGGCAAGCCCCTCGAGGTCGACCCGGCGACTGGTGAGCCGTACCCGATCGACCCGAAGACCGGCGAAGCGATCAAGGACGCCGACGACACGGAGACCGTGTCGGTCAAGAAGGGCGACAACACGATCGAGATGTCCGAGCCCGACAAGCAGGGCAAGATGGACATCACGGTCGACGACGGCCAGGGCCACAAGAAGGACTACGCCCTCGACTGGGGCGACGACGACAAGGCCGATGCCAAGGGCGCGGACGGCAAGGGTGCCGACGGCAAGGACGCCTCCTTCGGTCCGCAGGGCAGCCAGGCCGTCAAGGACGGGCAGCCGTCGGCCGACGGCAGCTACAAGCCGGGCGCGGACGGCAAGATCCACATCCAGGACGGCAACCTGAAGATCACCGCCGAGCGTCCGGAGGGCCCCGGCGGCCCGACGGTCGTCACCGTCGACGACGGCAAGGGCGAGCCGACCACCTACACGCTGGACTCGAAGGACGGCCCCAAGGCCGACGACCTCAAGGCCGACGGCACCGGTGCGGCGTCCGACACCGGCACCTCCGGCACGCCCGGTACGCCCGGCGGGTCCGACAGCGCGTCCTCCGCCGTTCAGCACGACGCGGACGCCGAGTCGCCCCTGACGAAGGACCCCGCGCCGGACAACCCGGACCCGGGCATGACGCAGGGTGCGGCGGCCGGTAACGGTGGCGGCGGGTTCAGCACGCCGGGTGGCATGGACTTCTCGGGTGACCTCGGTACCGACGCGACGGCCGAACCCGCGGTGGCCGTGGCCGACGCCGGTGGTGGCGGCGACTCCACGACGACCGCCGGGGCCAGCGACTTCGGCTCCGCCATCACGGGCGGTCAGACGGCCGACTTCGCCGGCGCCGTGTCCCTGGAGCCGGGCGCCCAGACCGGCAGCGACGCGTCGTTGCCCTCGTCCGACGGGGGCGGGCTCGGCGCGACGCCGGTCGACCCCGGTGCGCACCAGGCGGCCGCGAGCGGCTCGGCCAGTGGCATGAGCGGTATGGGTGGCATGGGCGGGATGATGGGCGGCATGGGCGGCTCGCCCGGTGGTGGCGGCGGTGACCAGCAGCGCGGGCCCAGCCAGTACCGCATCGAGGGCGGCGTCTTCGAGACGAGCGGCGCGAAGGGCCGGATCAGCGGCTCGCTGGACGACGAGGGTGAGCGCTCGATCCGGTACGACCGGTGAGGGCTTTCGGTTGAGGTCTGAGGAGGGGCGATGAGCAGCGCCGAAGAGAGGTACCGCGCGGCGGTCTCCACGATGGACGCCGCGGCGCGCGAGCAGGACGAGCAGCGGGGGCTGCGGGAACGGCGCGTCGCGGAGGCCGAGGCGCAGGCGCGTGAGGGCTTGAAGAACGAGCTGGGTGCCGCGCAGAAGTACGCCGAGCACATGGACGAGCTCAACAAGCGCAAGCAGAGCGCGGGCGGCTGGGCGACGGAGAAGACCCTGGCCGACAAGGGCCGCGAGTCGCTGATGCAGTTCGGCGCCGAGGACGAGGACTCGACGCCGACGAACAGCTTCCCCGCCTACCCGGCCCCGTCCGCGGCGGAGCCGCGTCCCGAGCCGGTCCCGGTCCCGGAGCCCCCCGCACCGGCACCCGAGCCGCAACGCCCGCGCGGACGGCACGCACGCCCGGTCGAGGACGAGGACGACTTCTCCAGCACGAGCTGGCTGGTCTGAGGTTCGCCGCAGTGAGAAGGGCCTGGCACTTGCCGGGCCCTTCTCGCGTTGGTGAGCGGGTTCGCTCAGCTGGGGGCGATTCCACGGCCGGGGCGCGAGCTGGCCGGTGCTCGCCGGGTCTTTCTTTGTGCCACTGGGCGGTTCGTCCACCTCGGGCTGTGGAGTGATTCCTCCGCTGGATCGCGAGCCGCCTGTTCCGGCCTTTCCGCGTCGCGGGCGGGTACGCCCAGCGGGGCGCGGGGCGATTCCGCCGCCGGTGCGCGAGCTGGCCGGTCTGTCTGTGTAAGGGCGCGGTGCTCGCCGGTTTTCCCTCGTGTCAGCGGGCAGGTTCGCGCATCTGGGTCGTGGAGCGATTCCGCCGCCGGAGCACGAGCTGGCTGTCCTGGTCCGCGAAAGGCCTGGTGCTCGCTGGTCTTTCCGTGTGAGTGGGCGGGTTCGCCAGCGCAAAAAAAGAGGAGGCCCGGCACTCGCCGGGCCCCCTCTTCGTGTCACGTCAGTGGGCGGGTTCGTCCTCGCGCTCGATGGTCGCGCGCTTGACGTCCGCCTCCAGCAGGGGCCGGTACTTGTCGGTGCCGGTCAGGTGGGTCAGCAGGAACGCCGTGAACAGCGCGCGGGTGAGCTGCTGCGTTCCGCGGTGCGGCTTGCCGTGCATGATCAGCTGCGACCAGTGCCGGCCTTCCGTCACACCCAGGTGCGAGGCCTTGCCGAGCGTGCGCAGCTGGACGTCGTCGCCGCCCCAGTTGTCCGCGATCGCCTGTGCGTGCCCGACGGCCGGGGCGACCAGGTCCTCTTCGGCGGCCAGGTGCAGGCCGGGGACGGTGATCGCGCGTGCGGCCTCGCTCGCCGGCGGGAGCGTCTGGGCGGCCGTGATGGTGGCGACCGCGCGGATCCGCGGGTTTTCGGCCTGCGCGTCCTGCGCCGCGGCCAGCACCGCCGAACCGCCGCCGGCCGAGTGCCCGGTGAGGCCGAGCTTCGCCGGGTCGACGCTGATGCCGTCCGGGCCGAGCCGCACGGTCGTGATGACGTCGAGGGTGGTCAGCAGGTCCGCGGCGAGCAGCCGGTGCGAGGGCAGCGGCCCGCGCTGCGTGGCCGGCGCCGCGGCGACGATGCCCCAGCTGGCGAGGTGGTGCAGCAGCTGCCGGTACCGGTCGGGCGGCTGCAGCCAGCCGTGCCCGAAGGCGACGGCGGGGAGGCCGAGGCCGGCGCGGGGCGTGTACACCACGCCCGGCAGGCCGACCAGGGCGAGGTTGCCGCGAAGGACCTCGTGCGGACCCGGGTGCTTCAGCTCCGCGAGCAGCTGCTTGGGCTTGCTGGCCATGGCCGGAACCCTACTGCCCGCACCCTTCCCCGGCTCGTCCGCCGCCCCGGGGGCCGGCCCTGAGAGCGCGGAGCGGGAGTGGGCGCTCACGCAGCGTACGTCACTCGATGTGGATTGGTCCGGACCATGTTTGGCGACGTTTTAGCAGGTCGGGAGCGGTTCGCGTGCCCCGTCGATCGGCTGAATGTCCCTCGTTAGGCTGGTGCGCGTGTGTGGAATCGTGGGATATGTCGGGCACCGCCCGGCCCTGGACGTCGTTCTCGGTGGGCTCCGGCGCATGGAGTACCGCGGTTACGACTCGGCCGGTGTCGCGGTCCTCGACGGCGCCGGCGCGCTGAACGTCGAGCGCAAGGCGGGCCGGCTGGCCAACTTGGAGGCCGAGCTCGACAAGGTCGGCCGGGACAACTTCGCCGGCACCGCCGGCATGGGCCACACCCGCTGGGCCACCCACGGTGCCCCGGTGGACCGCAACTCGCACCCGCACCGCGACGCCACCGGACGCGTCGCGGTCGTGCACAACGGCATCATCGAGAACTTCGCCGCCCTCCGCGCCGAGCTGGAGGCCGACGGCGTCGAGATGGCCAGCGACACCGACAGCGAGACCGCCGCGCACCTCATCGCGCGGGCGTACACCGGTGGTGAGACCGCCGGGGACTTCGCGGCCAGCGTCGCCGCTGTCTGCCGCCGCCTCGAAGGCGCGTTCACGCTGGTCGTGACGCACGCCGACCACTCGGACACCATCGTCGCGGCCCGCCGGTCGTCGCCGCTGGTCGTCGGCGTCGGGGAGGGTGAGCACTTCGTCGCCTCCGACGTCTCGGCGTTCATCGAGCACACCCGCGAGGCCGTCGAGCTCGGGCAGGACCAGCTCGTCGTGATCACGCGCGAGGGTTACGAGGTCACCGACTTCCACGGTGACGCCGCCCAGGCGAAGCCGTTCACCGTGGACTGGGACCTCTCGGCCGCCGAGAAGGGCGGCCACGAGTACTTCATGCTCAAGGAGATCGAGGAGCAGCCGGAGGCGCTGGCGAACACCCTTCGCGGGCACTTCGACAACGGCCGGATCATCCTCGACGAGCAGCGCATCTCCGACCAGGACCTGCGGGACGTCGACAAGGTCTTCGTCGTCGCCTGCGGTTCGGCCTACCACTCCGGCCTGGTCGCGAAGTACGCCATCGAGCACTGGTGCCGCCTCCCGGTGGAGGTCGAGCTGGCCAGCGAGTTCCGCTACCGCGACCCGGTCCTCGACCGCGCGACGCTGGTCGTCGCCGTGTCGCAGTCCGGCGAGACGGCGGACACGCTGGAGGCCGTGCGCCACGCGCGGGAGCAGAAGGCGCGCGTACTGGCCGTCTGCAACACCAACGGCGCGCAGATCCCGCGCGAGTCCGACGCCGTGCTCTACACCCACGCCGGCCCCGAGATCGGCGTCGCCTCGACGAAGGCGTTCCTCGCCCAGATCGCGGCCAACTACCTGGTCGGCCTGGCCTTGGCGCAGGCCCGCGGCACCAAGTACCCGGACGAGGTCGCCCGCGAGTTCGCCGAGCTGGAGGCCATGCCCGCGGCCGTCCAGAAGGTGCTGTCCACTGTGGACCAGGTGCGGGACCTCGGCCGCCGGATCGCCGACTCGAAGGCGGTGCTGTTCCTCGGCAGGCACGTCGGCTTCCCGGTCGCCCTCGAAGGCGCGCTGAAGCTCAAGGAACTCGCGTACATGCACGCCGAGGGCTTCGCCGCCGGCGAGCTCAAGCACGGCCCGATCGCGCTGATCGAGGACGGCCTGCCGGTCGTCGTCGTGATGCCCTCGCCCAAGGGCCGCGCGGTGCTGCACTCGAAGCTGGTGTCGAACATCAGCGAGATCCAGGCGCGTGGCGCCCGCACGATCGTGATCGCCGAAGAGGGTGACGAGACGGTCCGGCCGTTCGCGGACGAGCTGATCGAGGTCCCGGCGGTCCCGACGCTGCTGCAGCCGCTGGTGTCCACCGTGCCGCTGCAGGTGCTGGCCGCGGAGATCGCCCGCACTCGCGGGTACGACGTCGACAAGCCGCGTAACCTGGCGAAGTCTGTCACCGTCGAGTAGCGGGAGGCCTTCGCCGTGCAGGGAATCTGGACCACGGAACGGATTCGCGAGGCGGAGGGCCGGGCGTTCGCCGTCACGCCCGAGGGCGAGCTGATGCGGCGCGCGTCGTTCGGGCTGGCGGTGCGGATCGCGGAGTTCCTCGCCGAGCACGCCGGCACCGTGTCCGGACGCCGGGTGGTGCTGCTGGTCGGCTCGGGTGACAACGGCGGTGACGCGTTGTGGGCCGGGGCTTTCCTGCGGCGCCGCGGTGTCGCTGTCACGGCCGTTCTGCTGGGGTCGCGCGCGCACGAAGCCGGGCTCGCGGCCTTGAAACGCGCCGGCGGCCGGGTGGTGTCCGCCGAGGACGGTCCACAGTGGATAGCCCGGGCGGACGTCGTGGTCGACGGGATCGTCGGCATCTCGGCCAGCGGTTCGTTGCGACCGGACGCCGCGCGGCTGGTGGACCTCGTCGAGGCGCCGATCGTCGCGGTCGACCTGCCCAGCGGCGTCGACCCGGACACCGGCGCCGTCGACGGCCCGGCGGTCCGCGCGACCCGGACGGTCACCTTCGGCGCGCTCAAGCCGGTGCACGCGCTCGCGCCGTCGTGGTGCGGCGAGGTCGTGCTCGTCGACATCGGCCTCGAGCTGACGGACCCCGACCTCCAGCGGCTCGACGTCGTCGATGTCGCCGCGGCCTGGCCGGTGCCCGGGCCGGAGGACGACAAGTACAGCCAGGGTGTGGTCGGCGTCGCGGCGGGCTCGGCGACCTACCCGGGCGCCGCGGTGCTGACCGCGGGCGCGGCGGTGCGCGCGACGGCCGGGATGGTCCGTTACGCGGGCCACGCGGCGGACGTCGTCCGGGCGCAGTGGCCGGAGGTCATCGCGACGGGCACGGTCGCCGACGCCGGCCGCGTGCAGGCCTGGGCGGTCGGGCCGGGCATCGGCACCGGCTCGGAGGGCCGCGACGTCGTCCGGTACGTCCTCGGCCAGGGCCTCCCGGTCTGTGCGGACGCCGACGCGACGACGATCATCGCGAAGTCCCCGGAGGTCCTCGACGCCCGCGACCCGGACACCCCGCTGGTCCTGACCCCGCACGCGGGCGAGTACGAGCGCCTGATGGGCCGCAAGCCGGGCCCGGACCGCGTGACGGCCGCGCGCGAAGCGGCGAAGAAGTACAACGCGGTGGTGCTGCTGAAGGGGCACGTGACGGTCGTGGCGGCCCCGGACGGCCGCGCGGCGGTCAACACCCCGCGTGGCGCGTGGCTCGCGACGCCGGGCTCGGGTGACGTGCTCTCGGGCCTGCTCGGCTCCCTGCTGGCGGCGGGCCTGGACCCCTGGCTGGCGGCGGCGATGGCCGCCCACGTGCATTCCCTGGCGGGCGCGATCGCGGCCCAGAACGCCCCGACCTCGTCGTCGGCCTTGGTCCACGCGATCCCGGAGGCCCTGCGGTCGATCCGCTCACTGCTGTCCTGACCGTCTCGGGCGACCGTCGTGCGAAGAGTTATCGAGTTCCCTGTTAACTCCGGGCGATAAATCTGGTAAGAAGGCCGTGTGAGCGGCGGCACAGCACCTGGAGACCGGAAGACCCGGCCGTCCGATGCTGCCGTCGAGCAGCGGCGGCAGGACATCCTCGACCACGTCATCGAGCAGGGCGAAGCCCGGATCGACGACCTCACGGTCCGCTTCAAGGTCAGCCTGATGACCATGCACCGCGACCTCGACGACCTGGCCGAACGCCGGCTGCTGCGCAAGCTCCGCGGCAAGGTCGAGGCCTACCCGGCGGTCACCATCGAGACCGCCGCCCGTTTCCGCGACACCCTGCACCACGGCGAAAAAGAGGCTCTCGGCGAAGCCGCCGCGAAGCACGTCCAGCCCGGCCAGACCGTCTTCGTGGACGACTCCACGACGCTGCTTCCGCTGGTCAAGCGGCTCGCCGAGATCGACGCGCTCACCGTCGTCACCAACTCGCTGCACGCCGCGCGCCTGCTCGGCCCGAAGGTCGACGTCGTGCTCGCCGGCGGTCGCTACAGCCAGGAGTACGACTCCTGCGCCGGGCCCGAGGTGCTCAACCTGCTCGACAGCATCCGCGCCGACGTCTCGTTCGTCTCGGTCACCGCCGTCGCCGTCGGGCGGCTCTACCACCCCGATCGCGACTACGCGGAGCTGAAGAAGGCCGCGCTGAAGGTCGCGAACCACACCGTCCTCGTCGTCGACCACTCGAAGTTCGGCCGGACCGCGACCTACGCGCACGGCGACGTCGGGGACTACGACCTGCTCATCACCGGGGAGACCACCCCGACCGAGGAGATCGAGGCCGCGCTGAACGCCGGAACCGCGATCGAGATGGTCGAACACGTCGAGGAGGGGCAGCCGTATGACAGCTGAGCTGGTGGCCGGCATCGATTCGTCCACGCAGTCGACCAAGGTCGTCGTGTGCGACGCCGAGACGGGCGAGATCGTCCGCACCGGCCGCGCGCCGCACCCGGACGGCACCGAGGTCGACCCCGCCGAGTGGTGGGGAGCGTTCCAAGAAGCGACCACCGGCCTGCTCGACGACGTCAAGGCCATCGGCATCGGCGGCCAGCAGCACGGCATGGTGACGCTGGACGAGAACGACGACGTCGTCCGGCCCGCGCTGCTCTGGAACGACAACCGCTCGGCCCAGGCTGCGCTCGACCTGATCGACGAGCTCGGCGGGCCGTCCGTCTGGGCGAAGTCCGTCGGCTCGGTGCCGGTCGCCAGCTTCACCGTCACGAAGCTGCGCTGGCTGGCCGACCACGAGCCGGAGCTGGCCGACCGCGTCGCCCGCGTCATGCTGCCGCACGACTGGCTGACCTGGAAGCTCACCGGCGGCGACCCGGTCACCGACCGTGGTGACGCCTCCGGCACCGGCTACTTCTCGCCGTCCGACAACGCCTACCGCCTCGACGTCCTCGCGCACGCCTTCGGCGGCCGGACACCGGAGCTGCCGACCGTGCTCGGCCCGGCCGACACCGCCGGCCACACGAAGAACGGCGTGCTCGTCTCGGCCGGCACCGGCGACAACATGGCCGCCGCGCTCGCCCTCGAACTGCAGCCGGGTGACGTCGTCGTGTCGCTCGGCACCAGCGGCACGGTGTTCGGCGTCGCCGAGACCGGCGCGGCCGACGCCAGCGGCGAGGTCGCCGGGTTCGCCGACGCCACCGGCCGCTTCCTCCCGCTGGCCTGCACGCTCAACGCGGCCCGCGTGCTCACCTCGACCGCCGCGATGCTCGGCGCGACACTGAGCGAGTTCGATAGGCTCGCCCTGCGGGCCGAGCCCGGCGCCGGCGGCCTCACCTTCCTGCCCTACCTGGACGGCGAACGCACCCCGAACCTGCCTGACGCCACCGGCTCCCTGTCCGGTCTGACCCGGGCGAACATGACGCCCGAAAACCTCGCGCGAAGCGCCGTCGAAGGCATGCTGTGCGGCCTGGCCGCCGGTCTCGACGCCGTCCGCGCGCACGGTCTCGACGTCCACCGCGTGCTGCTGATCGGCGGTGGCGCGCAGTCGGCCGCCGTCCGCGCGGTCGCGCCGCTCGTGTTCGGCGTGCCCGTGCAGCTGCCCGAAGTCGCCGAGTACGTCGCCATCGGCGCGGCGCGGCAGGCGGCGTGGGCCCTGACGTCCAGTGCGGAACCCCCGTCCTGGCAAGGAAACAAGAAAGCTTGGCTCGAGCTGGACGAGCCGACCGAGGCGCAGCGCGCCGAGGGCCACCGGATCCAGCAACGCCACCTCGAAGCGCGCGAAGCCGCGTACGGGGTCAGGCGCACTTTCGGAGAGGACTGACCGATGGCTTCCATCACCTACGACAAGGCGACCCGGCGCTACGCCGGTTCCGACCGCCCCGCGGTCGACGCGCTGGACCTGGAGATCGCCGACGGCGAGTTCCTGGTGCTGGTCGGCCCGTCCGGCTGCGGCAAGTCGACCAGCCTGCGGATGCTCGCCGGGCTCGAGGACATCGACGACGGAGCCGTCTGGATCGGCGACCGCGACGTCACGCAGCTGCCGCCGCGCTCGCGCGACATCGCGATGGTGTTCCAGAACTACGCGCTCTACCCGCACATGACGGTCGGGCAGAACATGGGCTTCGCGCTGAAGATCGCCGGGCGCCCCGCGTCCGAGATCAAGCAGAAGGTGCTCGACGCGGCCAAGCTGCTCGACATCGAGGACTACCTCGACCGCAAGCCGAAGGCGCTCTCCGGTGGTCAGCGCCAGCGGGTCGCCATGGGCCGCGCGATCGTGCGTGAGCCGCAGGTCTTCCTGATGGACGAGCCGCTGTCGAACCTCGACGCGAAGCTGCGCGTCTCGACCCGTACGCAGATCGCCGCGCTCCAGCGCCGCCTCGGCGTCACGACCGTCTACGTCACGCACGACCAGGTCGAGGCCATGACGATGGGTGACCGCGTCGCCGTGCTGTCGGACGGCCTGCTGCAGCAGTGCGACACCCCGCGCGCCCTCTACGACCGGCCCGCGAACGCCTTCGTCGCCGGCTTCATCGGCTCGCCGGCCATGAACCTCGTCACGGCGAAGCTCACCGACGACGGCGCCGAGCTGGGTGGCGCGCGCCTGCCGCTGACCCGCGAGATCATCGCCGCCGCCGAGGGCGACACCGTGACGGTGGGCTTCCGGCCGGAGTCGCTGGAGGTGTCGGCCACCGAAGAGGGTTCGGTGCCGATCAAGGTGGAACTGGTCGAGGAGCTGGGCTCGGACGCCTACGTCTACGGCAAGCTCGCCGAGACCGACGCCGAGGGCACCAAGTCCAACATCGTCGCCCGCGTCGACCCGCGCACGCCGCCCGCCATGGGCGACACCCTGCACCTGCGCATTCGGCCCGACGAGCTGCACGTGTTCTCCGCCAAGTCCGGGGCGCGCCTGTCCTGACCTCGGGTCATGGGAAACTGGAGGGCGTCATGACGCCCTCCAGTTCTCCCCGCGCCCGGGTCGACATCGACCTCGACGCCATCCGCCACAACCTCACGCTGCTGGGTGCCCGCGCGCCCGGCGCCGAAGTGATGGCCGTGGTGAAGGCCGACGCCTACGGCCACGGCGCGCTGCCGGTGGCGCGCGCCGCGGTCGAGGCCGGCGCGAGCTGGCTCGGCACCTGTTCCCTCGGCGAGGCCCTCGACCTGCGCCGCGCCGGGATCACGACCCGGCTGTTCAGCTGGCTGGACGTCCCGGAGGTCGACTTCGCCGCGGGCGTCGAGGCCGACGTCGACCTGGCCGCCAGCTCGGTCGGTGAGCTACGTCGCATCGCCGCCGCCGTCCCCGCGGGTACCCGGGCCCGTGTGCACCTCAAAATCGACACCGGCCTCTCGCGCAACGGCTGCCCGCCGGCGGGCTGGGCGGAGCTGGTCTCCGCGGCGGCCGCCGAGCCGCGCGTCGACGTCGTCGCGATCTGGTCGCACCTCGCCTGCGCCGACGAGCCGGGTCACCCCTCGATCGACGCCCAGGCGAAGCGCTTCGCCGAGGCCTACGACGTCGCCCGCGCCGCCGGGCTCGACCCGAAGCGGCACCTGGCGAACTCCGCGGCCGTGCTGACCCGGCCGGACCTGCACTTCGACGTCGTCCGGCCCGGGATCGCGATGTACGGGCTCAACCCGGTGCCGCAGGCCGAAGACCTGCGCCCGGCCATGACGTTCCGGTCCGCCGTCGCGCTCGTCAAGCGGATCGAAGCCGGGGAATCGGTGTCCTACGGGCACACCTGGACGGCGTCGCACGACACGAACCTGGCCCTGGTGCCCGCGGGGTACGCCGACGGCGTGCCGCGGTCGCTGTCCGGCCGGATGGATGTCTGGCTCGGCGGACAGCGGCGTCCGGTCGTCGGGCGCGTCTGCATGGACCAGCTGATCGTGGACTGCGGTGACGACGAACCCGAGGTCGGCGTCGAGGTCGTCCTGTTCGGGCCGGGGACGAAGGGCGAGCCGACCGCCCGGGAATGGGCCGACAAGCTCGGCACGATCGACTACGAGATCGTGACGTCGATGTACCGCCCGCGGGTGCGGCGCCGGTATCTGGGAGCGGGCTCGTGACACCTTCACGTCGACTGCTGGCCATCGCCGGCGGGGTCGGGGCCATCGCCACCGGGACCGCCGCCGCCGCTATCGTCGCCGCGCAGCAGCGGCGGCACAGTGAGGATCCGTACGTGGACGAGCCGCTGGGGGAGCTGAAGCCCGACCGCGCGTCCACGGTCGCGGCCGATGACGGCACGCCGCTTTCGGTCGAGGAGATCGACCCGGAGGACGGCGGAAAACCGGACCTGACCGTCGTGGGCGTGCACGGCTTCGCGCTTTCGCGGCGCTGCTTCCACTTCCAACGACGTGACCTCGCGACGCTCCGGCTGCCGCGCGTGCGCCAGGTCTACTACGACCACCGCGGCCACGGCCTGTCCGGCGCGGCGTCGGCGGAGAACTCGACGATCGAGCAGCTGGCCCGCGACCTCGACGTCGTGCTGCGGTCCGTGGTGCCGGAGGGGCCCATCGTGCTGATCGGGCACTCGATGGGCGGCATGGTGATCATGGAGCTGGCCGCGGAGTTCCCTTCGCTGTTCGAAGAGCGCGTCGAGGGTGTCGCCTTCATCGCGACGGCGGCCGGCGAAGTGGGCGCGCGCGGGCTGCCGCGTTCGCTGCTCTCGAAGTACAACCCGCTCACCCGCGCCGCCGGCGGCCTCGCCGGGTGGCAGCCTGGGCTGGTGGAGTTCGTCCGCGCGGCGGGCGGCCAGCTGACGCGGCAGGCCGTGCGGCGGCTGGCGTTCGGCAGCCGTGACGTCGCGCCCCGGCTCGTCGACTTCATGCTCGAGATGCTGGAAGTGACGCCGGTGCGCGGCCTGGTGAACTTCGTCGACACGCTCGGCAGCCACAACCGCTACGCGGCGCTGGCCGGGCTGAAGCACGCGGAAGTGCTGGTCATCGGCGGTGATTCGGACCGCTTCACGCCGTTCGCGCACGCCGAGCGGATCGCGTCCGAGCTGCCCGACGCGGAGCTGGTGCGCGTGCGCGGTGCCGGGCACATGGTGCTGCTGGAGCAGCCCGAGCTGGTGACCAGCCACCTGATCGACTTACTGCAACGCTGTTCCGGTGTGGACGGCGAAGACTCGTCCCGGCGGAACTGGTGGTGGCAGCGTTGACGTTTGTGTTCCCGACGCCCGAAGACACGATGGAGTTCGGGCGGTCCCTGGGCCGTTCCCTGCGCGCGGGTGACCTGGTCCTGCTCGCCGGCCCCCTCGGCGCGGGCAAGACCACGTTGACCCGCGGCATCGCGGACGGCCTCGGCGTCGGCGGCCGCGTGAGCAGCCCGACGTTCGTCCTGGCCCGCGTCCACCCGGCGGGCGCCGCGGGAGTCCCCCTGGTCCACGTGGACGCCTACCGCCTCGGCGGCGACCTGTCCCAGCTGGACGACCTGGACCTGGACACGGACCTGGAACGCTCGGCGATCGTCGTCGAGTGGGGCGAGGGCTCGGCGGAGCGCCTGTCGTCGGACTACCTGGTGGTCAGGCTGGACCGCCGCGAGGACGACGTCCGCGAGGTGGCCTTGGAGCCGCACGGTTCGTGGGCCGACCGGGTCCCGGAGCTGGCCCGCTCGTGAGCCGGGCACGGCGTTTCGTCGTGCTCAACGACGCGCCGCTGGGGGACGGCGCGGACGAAGACCTGCTCAAGATCACCCAGGTCGCGCAGGGCCTCGCCGACCTCGTCGTCGATTCGCGGGATGCGGCGCCGTTCACCCTGTCCGTGGACGCGGCGTGGGGAATGGGCAAGAGCAGCCTCCTGCACCGGCTGGAGACGACGCTGGCCGCCGAGCCCGCGGTGTCGACGGTGTGGTTCAACGCGTGGACGTCCGGCAAGGCCAGTGCGCTGGAAGGCCTGATCAAGTCGGTGCTGCTGGGCTTCGACCGCAACATCATCCGGCGGGTCCTGCGGTCGATGTCGAAGCGCGCCCACCTGCTCGGCGGGGTGCGCGGGCTCGCGCTGCTCGTGGGCAGCTTCTTCGGGCTCGGCCGGGTCGTCGACGAGGTGTGGCAGCGCATGTCGCTGGACGCGCAGGCCCGCAACCAGATCAAGGGCGTCCTGCGCGACGCCTTCAGGGCGTGGCTGGCGAAGGGCGGCAGCTCGGGCGGGCGGCTGCTGGTGGTGTTCGTCGACGACCTGGACCGCTGCGCGAGCGAACGCGTCGTCGAGGTGTGCGAGGCGATCAAGCTCTACCTCGACGTGCCGGGCATCGTCTTCGTGCTGGCCTGCGACCAGAGCGCGCTGTGGCGAGCGGTCCAGGAGTCCGCCGGTGTCGGCGATCCCGCGGCGGCGGTGGAGTACCTGGAGAAGATCGTCCAGATCAGCTACCGCATCCCGGCACCCTCGCCGGAGCAGGCGCTGAAGCTGGTGGACGGCTACCTGGACCGGTCGAAGACGAGCGGCTTGTTCGACAAGCCGTTGAAGGACCTGATCATCGAGCGGTCCGGCCGGAACCCGCGCCGGATCAAGCGGCTGATCAACAGCTTCGTGCTGGAGTACCACCTCAACCGCTCCTGGGACGCGATCGGCCTGGAGAACCTGGTCAAGGTGATCATGCTGCAGCACTTCTACCCGGCCTTCTACCGCCTGCTGACCAACCCCCGCAACGTCGACCTGATCCGCGAGTTCCTGGTGTACCACCGGTTCCGCACGGAGGTGAAGCAGGGCGGTCAGGTGGTGCCGGACGACTGGGCGGCCTTTTTCGCCTCGAAGGGGTTGCGCCCGCCGCAGAGCGCGGACGAGCTGCGCGAACTGGAAGGAGAGCTGCCGGCCGAGTACCCGGCACTCGCCACCGACCGGGACTTCGTGGCTTTGCTGGAGAGCTTCGGCGAGACCACCGAGAGCCTGATGGAGCAGCTGCAACGTCGTCCGCTCGCCGTGACCCAGGCACCGGTGGACCGGCCGCCGGAGCCGATCCCGTTCGTTCCGCCGCTGCGGGGCCGGCGGGCCATCCGCGTCCGGCTGCCGGCGGGCGAGCCGGACCGGCCGGTCTTGGACGGCCTCCGGATCCTGTGGGTCGACGACCAGCCGGCGAACAACACGGAGCTGGCCAGGTACCTCTCGTCGTCCGGGGTCCGCGTCGATCTGGCCACCACCACCGCGGAGGCCGTGGCGGCGTTCCGGCTGTCCTCCCCGGACGCGCTGCTGTCGGACTTCCGGCGCGGTACCGACGACGACGCGGGCATCGACGACCTGGCCGGCTTCCGCCGCGAAGGCTACGAAGGCCCGGTGCTGTTCTTCTCCGGGAAGATACCGGGCTTGGCGCTGCAGAACCGGATCCGCGAACTGCGTGCGGACGGTCCGACGAACGACGAGAACGAGGTCGTGCGCTGGCTGGCGGAGCTGGTCGCTACTCGGCCGGGCTGACCACCGCCCGCGCCACGCCCAGCTGCACCAGGTCCTGTGGCCGCAGCCGCAGCTGGTTGGCCAGCCCCGGGACCTCCGACGCCGGCCGCTTCAGGATCGCCGCCGCGGCTTCCGGCGACGTCACCGAGAAGTACGCGTCCGGGGTCACCCACGTCGAGCCCGGGGCCGCGAACGCCAGTGCGCCGCCCGAGCCGCCCTCGCCGATCACCAGCGTCGTCACCGGGGCCGAGGCCGTCGCGACCGCCTCGAACAGGTCCGCGATCGCGCCACCCGCGCCCGCTTGCTCGGCCGCCGCGTCGTTGGCCGCGCCCGGGGTGTCGACCAGGGTCAGCACCGGGATCGCCAGCCGGGACGCGAGCCGGACCAGGCGGGCCGACGTGCGGAAGCCCGCGGGCAGCGTCGGTGTGCCGCATTGGGCCGCGTACGCGATCGTGCGGCCGTTGCGCCAGCCGAAGCCGCAGCGGACGCCGGGGTCGACACCGCCGCAGCGGTCGCCGCTGATGTCCTCGCGCCAGTCGAAGTACGCGTCGAGGTACTCGACGGCCCGGGCCCGGCGCGGGGAACGCGCGGCCTGGACCGCTTCCCAGCCCGTGTCCGGCAACGCGGCCTCGCGCAGGGCACCCGGAGGCGGCGCCGCGGCGTTCGACGGGGACGTCAGCAGCCGCAGCCAGCGTTCCAGCGCCGTCCCGAGGTCCTCGGGCGCGACGATGGCGTCGACCTGGCCCCACGCGAGCTTCGCCTCCGCCGTGTACGCCTCGGGCGAGCCGGACGGACGCACCCGCGAGCCCGCGAACCCGACCTGGGCCTCGGGCAGCGCGAGGATGACGTCGGCGCCCGCGCCGAGCGTCGCCCAGCCGCCGCCGGTCGTCGGGTCGCGCAGCACCGCGATCTGCGGGACGCCCGCCGCCCGCGTCCGGGCCGCTGCCCGGGCCACCCGTTGCAGCTGCATGAGCGCGCGCATCCCCTGCTGCATCCGGCTTCCGCCGGTCGCGACCAGCGAGACCACCGGCAGCCGCGCGTCGCGGGCGTGCGCGAACGCGGCCTCGATCCGGTCGCCGGTGCGCTGGCCGAGCGAGCCGCCGAGGAAACCGAACTCGAACGCGATGACGACGGCTTCGGCCTCGCCGATCTTCGCCGTCCCGCAGACGACCGACTCCTTCTCGCCGGTGCGCTCTTCGGCGGCGGAGCGTGCTTCGCGGTAACCCGGCCACTCGATCGGCCCGTCGGCGGGCTCCTCGCGCAGCGGCGTCGTGAACTCCTCGAAGCCGGTCGAAATCGCGTCGACGACCTCGCGCGCCGGCCGCCTAGTCACCGAGCGCCCGCTTCAGGACCTTGCCCATGTCGTTGCGCGGCAACGCGTCCAGGTACCGGACGACCCGCGGGCGCTTGTGCGGCGCGAGCAGCCGGGCGACGTGGTCGGCCAGCTCGTCGGCCGACGGCGGCGGCGAACCCTCCGGCACGATCCAGGCGACGATCCGCTCGCCGAGGTCGTCGTCCGGTTCGCCGGTGACGGCCGCTTCGGCGACGCCCGGGTGCTCCAGCAGCGCGTTCTCGATCTCACCCGCGCCGATCTTGTAGCCGCCGCTCTTGATCAGGTCGGTCGCCTTGCGCCCGACGATCTTGACGTACCCGTCGGCGTCGCGCGTGGCCATGTCGCCGGTGCGGAACCAGCCGTCGGCCAGCGCGGCGGCGGTGGCGTCCGGGCGGTTGAGGTACTCGGTGAACAGGTTCGGCCCGCGCACCTGGATCTCGCCGACGGTCTCGACGTCGTTGATCACCTCGCCGGCGTCGCCGATCAGCCTCAGGCCGACCCCGCCGAGCGGGACGCCGACCGTGCCGGGCTTGCGCTCGCCGTCCGCGCGGACGCTCGTGTTCATCAGCGTCTCGGTCATGCCGTAGCGCTCGACGACCTGCTGGCCGGTCGCCTCGGTGATCCGCTGGTGGTCGTGCACCGGCAGCGCCGCCGAGCCGGAGACGAGCAGCCGCGCGCCGCGCAGGGCGTCGGCCAGCGCGCCGTCGCCGCCGACCTCGCCGGCGATGCGGTGGTACATCGTCGGGACGCCGAACATCATGGTCGCGCCGGCCTTCAGCTCACGCGCGACGCCGTCGGTCGAGAACCGGCCGAGGTGGCGGACCGAGCCGCCGCGCCGCAGCGGGCCGAGGATGCCGAGGATCAGACCGTGCACGTGGAACAGCGGCAGGGCGTGCACCAGGACGTCGTCCGCGGTCCACGCCCAGGCGTCCTTGAGGGCGTCCAGCGTGGTCGCGATCGAGCGCCGGGGGAGCACGACCCCCTTGGGCGGCCCGGTGGTGCCCGACGTGTAGACGATCAGCGCGGGCGCTTCGGCGTCCGGCTCTTCCTGCACTGGCGTAGCCGGGCCGGTCAGCGGGATGTCGCGCCGCGGCAGGCCGGCGAGCCCGGCGGGCAGCTCGACGCCCGGCTCGGCCAGCACCAGCTGCGGCTCGCTGTCGGCGACGATGTGCGCGAGTTCGCGCTCGCCGATCTTCGGGTTGACCGGCACCGCGGGGACGCCGGCCAGCAGCGCGGCCACGACGGCGACGCTGGTGTGCAGGGTCGGTGTCGCCCAGACGGCGACGCGGCCGCGGGGGAGCTCGGCGGCGAGGCTGCCGGCGACGGCGGCGAGCTCGGCGTAGGTGAGGGCTTGATCGCCGAAGCGGAGGGCTTCTTTGCCCGAGGCTGACGTGAGGGCGGGGAACAACGGGTCGGGCACCGCGGGGACCTCCAGCTCGGGGGACTCGCTCCTGCGAACCCCGATTCGCACGTTACCGTGCTGATCTACCCCTCGCAGCGACCGGTTTCACAGCCCTCCCGGCCTGGTCGTAGGCTGGGACACCGTGTTGGTACTGGCGATCGATACCTCGACCCCGGCGGTCACCGCGGGCGTCGTCGCACTGGACGGCGACCGGGTCGAGACGCGCGGCGACCGCGTAACGGTCGACCCGCGCGCCCACGGCGAGCTGATCACGCCGCACGCGCTGGCCTCGGCCGAAGCCGCCGGCGTCACCCTCAAGGATCTCGACGCGATCGTCGTCGGCGTCGGCCCCGGGCCGTTCACCGGCCTGCGCGCCGGCATGGCCACCGCGGCCGCCTTCGGCCACGCGCTCGGCCTCCCGGTGTACCCGGTCTGCAGCCTCGACGCGATCGCCGCCGACGTCGTCCCGGGTGCGAAGCCGTTCCTCGTGCTCACCGACGCTCGCCGGCGCGAGGTCTACTGGGCGGCCTACGACAGTTCCGGTGCCCGCACGGACGGCCCCGGCGTCCAGCGCCCCGCCGACCTCGAGACCGACGTCAAGGCGGCGGCCGGCGACGGCGCGATCCTGTACGGCGAGGTGCTCGACGTCCAGCCGATCGAGCCGCGCTTCCCGTCGCCCGCCGGGCTGGTGAAGGCAGCTCGTAGCGCCTTGCTCGCGAAGGAAACGCCCGCTCCGCTGACGCCGTTGTACCTGCGGCGCCCCGACGCCGCTGAGCCCGCGGCGCCGAAACGGGTGACCACGCCGTGAGACTCGATCCCCTGCGCCGCAAGGACATCACCCGCTGCGTCGAGATCGAGAAGATCCTCTTCCCCGGTGACGACCCGTGGAACGCCCGCGCGTTCCACTCCGAGCTGGACATCGGCCACTTCTACCTGGCCGCCCGGCCGGACGACGGCGACGAGGTGCTCGGCTACGGCGGGCTGGCCGTCGTCGGGCGGCGCCGCGGCGAGTACGAGGCGACCGTGCACACCATCGGCGTCGCGCCCGAGTACCAGGGCCAGGGGATCGGCAAGGCGCTGCTGCGGGCCCTGCTGAACCGCGCCGACGAGTTCGAGGCGCCGGTGTTCCTCGAGGTCCGCACGGACAACACGACCGCGCTCGGCTTGTACGAGACGCACGGCTTCGAACGGCTCGGCATCCGGAAGCGCTACTACCAGCCCTCCGGCGCCGACGCGTACACGATGGTCCGCCCGGCGCGGACGCGAGACGAGGTGGCGGGCTGATGTCGCGCATCATCATGGGCATCGAGAGCTCGTGCGACGAGACGGGCGTCGGCCTGGTTCGCCTGCACGACGACGGCGCGGTCGAGCTGCTGGCCGACGAGGTCGCCTCGAGTGTCGAGCAGCACGCGCGTTTCGGCGGTGTCGTGCCCGAGGTCGCCAGCCGCGCGCACCTCGAAGCGATGGTGCCGACGACCGAGCGAGCCTTCGAGAAAGCCGGGCTCGCACTGTCCGATGTGGACGCCATCGCCGTGACGGCGGGACCGGGTCTGGCGGGTGCGCTGCTGGTCGGCGTCTCGGCGGCGAAGGCGTACGCGACGGCGCTGGACGTGCCGCTCTACGGCGTCAACCACCTGGCCGGGCACATCGCGGTGGACACACTGCAGCACGGCCCGTTGCCCGCGCCGTGCCTGGCGCTGCTGGTCTCCGGCGGGCACACGCAGCTGCTGCGCGTCGACGACATCGCCTCTTCGATCACCGAACTCGGGTCCACTGTGGACGACGCGGCGGGCGAGGCGTACGACAAGGTCGCGCGGGTGCTCGGCCTGCCGTATCCGGGCGGCCCGCCGATCGACAAGGCCGCGAAGAACGGCAACCCGTCGGCGATCGCCTTCCCGCGCGGCATGACCGGCCCGCGTGACGCGAAGTTCGACTTCTCCTTCTCCGGCTTGAAGACGTCGGTGGCGCGCTGGGTCGAAGGCGCTTCGCGGCGGGGTGAGGAAATCCCGGTGGACGACGTCGCGGCGTCGTTCCAGGAGGCTGTCGCGGACGTGTTGACGGCGAAGGCGATCCGCGCGGCGAAGGAGCAGGGGATCGGCACGATCGTCATCTCCGGCGGCGTGGCGGCGAACTCCCGGCTGTCGTCCCTGGCGGCGGAACGCTGCGCGGCGGCGGGCATCGAGCTGCGCGTGCCGCGCCCGCGGCTGTGCACGGACAACGGCGCGATGATCGCCGCGCTGGGCGCTCATGTGGTGGCGGCCAAGCGCCCGACGGCACCACTGGACTTCAGCGCGAACCCGGCCCTCCCGGTCAGCGTCATCTCGCTCTAGGAAGCCGCGGCGTGCCGGTGCGCCGGCGTCCCGACTCCCAGCAGTTCCTCGATCGCCGCGACCGCCAAGACGGCCGCATTGCCTTCGCCGTAGGGGTTTCCCACCTGGGCCGTCCGCAGCTCGCCGCGCAGCAGGCGGGCCGCGGTGTCGGCGATGCGGGCCGTGTCCGTGCCGACCAGCCAGGCGCAGCCGGCCTCGACGACCTCGGCGCGCTCGGTGACGTCGCGCAGGACCAGCACCGGGGTGCCGAACGTCGGCGCCTCCTCCTGGATGCCGCCCGAGTCCGTCAGCACCAGGTCCGCCAGCCGCAGCGCGCGGACCAGGTCCGGGTACTCCAGCGGGTCCGTCACCGTCACCCGCGGCAGGCCGCCCAGTGCGGCCTCCACCTGGTCCCTGACCTGCGGGTTCGGGTGCGCCGGGAACAGCACCTGGACGTCCGGGTGCTCGGCGACGATCAGCTGCACCGCGGCCAGCGTCCGCTCGAGCGGCTCGCCCCAGGACTCGCGGCGGTGCGACGTCACCAGCACCAGCCGCTCGCCCGCCTCGGCGATCTCCATCTCCAGCAACGCCAGCGCCGTGTCGCGCGCCGGGAGGTCGCGGGCCGCGATCTCCAGCACCGCGTCGACGACCGTGTTGCCCGTGACGGCGATCCGTTGCCGGGCCACACCTTCCGCGCGCAGCTCCGCCGCCGCGCCGAGGGTCGGTGCCAGGTGCAGCGCGGCCAGCCGGGACACCATCTGCCGCGCGCCCTCCTCGGGGAACGGCGCCGTGAGGTCGTGCGTGCGCAGCCCGGCTTCCAGGTGCACCACCGGGATGCCCAGCCAGAACGCGGCGAGCGCGCCCGCCAGCGTTGTCGTCGTGTCGCCCTGGACGACCAGCGCGGCCGGGGCGTACCGGCGCAGCGCTTCGTCCAGGGCCGGGAGCAGGCCGGCCACGAGCTCCGCCTGGCCGCCGGTGACGCGCGGCGGGACGTCCAGCCACTCGTCGACGACCAGGCCGAACGGCAGCAGCGCCTGCTCGACCATGCCCGCGTGCTGGCCGCTGTGCACCAGGATCGGCCGGAGCGCCGGGTGGGCGTCCATGGCCAGTGCCAGCGGCGCGAGCTTGAGCGCTTCCGGGCGGGTCCCGGCCAGCAACATCACATCCACCCCGCGGTGCCCCTTTTCCACATCGTCCAGTCTCCACGAAAATCTCTGTCAAGAGCCGCCGGCGTGCGAGGGGCGCACGCCGACGGCCCCGGCCTCAGTGCTCCCGCGCCTGGGAGAGACGGCGGTTGCGGCGGTGGACGGCGATCAGCGCGACGGTCCCGAGCAGGACCAGCAGCACGCCGATGGCCAGCCACCACCCGATGTCGGCGCCGGTGGCGGCGAGGGTGCCCACCCCGCCACCGGCCACGCCGACGCCCGCGCCCGGCATCTTGTACATCCGGGCCTCACTCAGGCCGTGCGGCGGTTGCGGAAGATGCGCGTGCCGACCGGCAGCGCGATCGCGCCGAGCAGGCCGAGCCCGACCCACAGGCCGGCGCCGGACGCCAGCGGCATCGGCGGCGCGGCCGGGCCGCAGGTCGCCGACGACACGACGACGTCACCCGAGCCGAGTGCGCCGACGACCCCGCCGAGCAGCTTCACGTGGAGGGCGTTGACCGTGAGGCTGCCGTCCTTGTTCTGGATCTGCTCGTTGAGGATGATCGTCGCCACGTTGACCAGGCCGATGGCCACCTTGATCTGGGTGTTCGGTGCCGGGTTGGCGTCGACCGCGCCGATGCTGCCGAGCTTCGCGTCGGCCAGCGTGCTGCTGCCCTTGACGCCTTCCTGGGTGGCGGTGCACACGGCTTCGACGGTCTTGACGCCGACGTTGCCGAGGGCGGCCTTGAGCAGCGGCAGGCCGACGTCGGCGGTGGTCGCCTTCGCCGTCACCGCGCCGGAGTCGTCGTCGCGCTCGGCCTCGGCGGTGATCACGCCGGCGGTCAGGATCCCGGCCGCGTTCGCGCTGGCCAGGGTGCTCGTGGTCGGGCCGGCGGTGCTGGCGGCCGCGAGCGGGCCCACGTTCACGGCGGGCTGGCCGAGCAGCGTCACGTTGACCTTGACGCCGTAGGCCGAACCGTCGCCGGGGGCCGCCGAAGCGGGGGCGGCGCCGGCGAGCACGACGCTCGCCACGACCGCGGCGAGCAGTCCGCCGCGTCGCACGAGGGAGCTCTTCATCAACTGATCCTCCGAATTCGCTGAGTTTCTCGGGGGTTGGGTTTCACGTTTCTGCGGGCGCGGATGCATCCGGCTTGCCTCGATTCGGCACGCGAATCGACTATCGCCAAGACCGCCGCGAATAGCACACAAAATTTGGCGAATCACCGGATCGGGTAGTACTCCCGGACATTCCCCCAGGTCGAATCCGGCATCACCCGGACGGCCTAGCAAGTTCGCGGCCGGAACTGCCGAATGGCCGCCTAAACCCCACCTCTGAGTGGAACCGCGGGGTGGTCGTGACTTACGCTCGCCCGGGGTCCGCAGCTTGAACGAGAAATCGTCATCGAGAGGAAAGTCGTGGCCGTAGCGAGCGCTCCGAACGCAGGGATGGCGAAGTTTCCGCTGGTCGTGGTGCTGAGTGCGCTGGCGGCCGCGGGGGCGGTGCTGGTGCTGGCCGAGCGGTTCTACCGCGAACTGGAAGTGCGGCTCGCGGGCGCAATCCTCGACGTCATCACTACATCGGGTGTTTATGTAGCGCCCGATCGAGAGTCTGTTTACTTTGGGTTGAGCGGCGCTACTCCGTTCGGGTTGAGAATGACGCCGGAATGTTCGTCGGCGTTCCTTTTGCTGCCACTGCTCGTTGTCACGATGGCGATGCTGTACTTCCGCCCCGCGAATGCGAAGCGGCTCTTCTTTTCCCTCGGCATTTCCGCGGTCGTCGTCGTGCTGGTGAACCAGCTGCGCATTCTCACGATCGTCGGGCTGGTCCACTGGCTCGGCCAGGACGAGGGGTACTACTGGGGCCACACCCTGCTCGGCTCGATGGTGAGCGTGTTCGGCGGCGCCGTCTCGCTCGTGCTGTTCGTCTGGCTCGCGACGCGCAAGCCGAAGGTGGCGGCATGAGCGTCAAGGTCCTCCTGGCGATCACCCAGGCGTTCGCGCTGACCATGAGCGTCGCGTTCCTGGTCTACGTCGTGCTGATCGTGGTGCCGTACCTGCGCCGCAAGCCCGGCCCGGTCGGCAACCCGGCCGACTTCACCTGGCACTTCTTCGTGCCGTGCCGTGACGAGCAGGCCGTCATCGGCGACACGATCCGCTACCTGCGCACGACCTTCCGGCACGCGCACGTCTGGGTCGTCGACGACGACTCCGAGGACCGCACCGCCCGCGTCGTCCGGACGCTGTGGCGGCGCCGCGGCGGTTACGACCCGTACCTGCACCTCGTGCCGCGCGTCCGCCCCGACGCCCGCACCGGCAAGGGTGACGCGCTCAACGCGGCCTACCGGGCCCTGAACAACTGGATGGGGCCGGACGCGGCCCGCGACGACGTCGTGGTCGTGGTGGTCGACGCCGACGGCCGCCCGGCGCCGAACTGCCTGGAGGTCTGCGCGGCCGACCACCTCTTCGGCGACGCGGGGATCGGCGCGGTGCAGCTCGACGTCTGGATGAGCAACGTCGAGACCCCGCCGCCGACGAGCAACCCGGCCGGCCGCTGGTTCGGCCTGAAGCTCGCACAGCTGCAGGACCTGGAGTTCCGGACGGCGATCGCGGCGATCCAGACGTCACGCGGCTTCACCGGCACGATCTCCATGGGCGGCAACGGCCAGTTCACCCGGCTCACCGCGCTCGACTCGATCGCCGGCCCCGACGAGCAGCCGTGGCGCGGTTCGCTGCTGGAGGACTTCGAGCTCGGCGTCCACCTGCTCACCGAGGGCTGGCGCACCGGGTTCACGCCGGATTCCCATGTGGCGCAGGAAGGCCTGTACAGCCTGCGGCGGTTCCTGGTGCAGCGCACGCGCTGGGGTCAGGGCACCATGCAGTGCGCGCGGTACCTGCGGCGGATCTGGGACTCGCCGCACGTCAGCACGCTCGGCGCGGCGGAGATGATGTACTACCTCGCGCAGCCGTGGCTGCAGCTGCTCGGGTCGCTGCTGTACCCGATCCCGTTCCTGCTGCTGGTCTTCAGCACCGCGGGCGACCCGGTGCAGATGTGGACGTGGTTCACCGGTGGCGCCTGGATCCTCTTCGCCATCTACGGCTCGTTCGGCCTGCTGCCGTTCCTCGTCTGGGGCCCGATCTACCAGCTGAAGTGCCTGCACAGCAGGAATATCCTGCGCGGCATCGGCCTGGGCTTCGCGTACGCGGCGTACATCTACACGTTCTACGTGACGTCGTGGCGTGCGTTGTTCCGCCTGATCCGCGGCCGCAACGGCTGGGCGAAGACCCGCCGCAACACCGAGCAGACCGCGGGGGCGAAGGTCGCGCTCGACGCTTGAGCGCGACCTCCGCCGACCCGGCTAGAACGCGGGCAGGAACCGGACGTCGTCCGCCTTGACGAAGGCGATCCGGTGCCCGAACTGGATCTGGACGTACTTGAGCTTGCCCTTCACCACCACGTGGTCGGCGACGTCGAACGTCGTCGCCGAGTAGTACTCCGACCCGACCACCCCGGCCGACGAGTACTTCTGCCCGGCCGCCAGCGTGTACGGCAGCGGCGTGATGGCCTGCGGCGTGAGGTTAGCCGGGTAGGCCTCGGGCTCGGGGTACGCGCGGCCGTACACCGGAATCGTGGCGAGGCCGGGCTTCGGCGTCACCACGAGCCCGATCGCGGGCTTCGCGACGCTCGCCTTGCGCGGGTTGTGGAACCAGCCCTTCTGCCCGAGGTACCAGATCGCCGTCCAGTCGCCGCTGGTGCCGGCGACGGCGTACTGCTGCCCGGTGGCGACCCGGCTGCCGACGTCGGCGACGTCCATGGTGGACGGTCCGCCGGCCGGGTGCAGGCCGACGTCGACGAGCAGCGGCGAGGACTCACTGGGCTGCGAGTGCAGCACCACGGCCTCGGAACCCCTTGGCGTGCAAGGCGTTCCGGCGGAGTCGCAGCCGGTGAAGGCGGGCTGGTTCTTCGCGAAGTCCGGGTCGATCGTGACGAGCGACGAGCCGGGCAGCCCGAACCCGCCGAGCGGCGCGCCCAGCAGGTCGAAGTAGTGCGACCAGTCCCAGTAGGGGCCCGGGTCCCAGTGCATGCCGGCGATCGTCGAGGGGATCGTGCCGGGCACGTTGTCGTGACCGATGATGTGCGCGCGGTCGAGCGGGATGTCGTACTTGCGCGCGAGGTAACCGACGAGCTTCGCGCTCGAGCGGTACATCGCCTCGGTGTACCAGGTGCCCTTCGCGGCGAAGCCCTCGTGCTCGACGCCGATCGACTTGGCGTTGATGTACCAGTTGCCCGCGTGCCAGGCGACGTCCTTGGTCGGCACGTGCTGCGCGATCAGGCCGTCGGCCGAGCGGACGGTGTAGTTCCAGCTCACGTACGTCGGGTCCTGGGCGAGCTTGAGGACGCTGTCCCAGTAGCCCTCGGTGTCGTGGATGACGATGTGGTCGATCTTCTGGCTCGCCGGCCGGTTGGCGAGGTCGTGGTTGCCGTAGTCGTTGCCCGGCAGCTCCTGGTAGGGCGCCGGCACGGACTCGCAGGTGACGGTCCGCGGGCACTCGACGTTCGCCGGGTTCGCCACCTCGGCGTGCTGCGGCACGGTGACGCCGGGCGTGGCGGCGAGGGTGACCTGCTGGCCGTCGTCGGTCGTCCGGCTCACCCCGCTCTTGATGGTCGCGAAGACCTCGTCGGCGAAGGTCTGCCCAGCGGCTTGGTCGGCCCCGCCGTACCGCGCGACGGCGTCGTACCAGTCGGTCTTGCCGAGGTGGTACTTCGCGAGCAGCGCGGCGCCACCCCGGATGTTCTGCGTGGTGTCGGTCCGCAGGGTCTTGGCGTCGGTCTTGAGCAGCTGCGCGGCCTCGTCGACGGTCTGCAGCCCGGCTTGCGGCGGCACATCAGGCCCGGCCTGCGGATGCAACGCGGGCCGCGCGTCGTCCCCACGAGGGTCTTCGCTGCCGACGTCGTGATGAGTGCCGGCAACCCCGGCTTCCCGCAGGTCGGTGAGGTGCATGGGCCCGTACCCGGCGGCCGTGCTGGGCGTCCCGCCGTTGAAGTCCCACCGGGACTCGAGGTAGGAGACGCCGAGCAGGACGTCGAGCGGAACCCCGAACTCTTCCGCGGCGGCGGTGAAGTCCCGCTGCCGCTGATCGGTGGTCGCAGCATGGGCGGGCGCGATGGCGAGCCCGCCGAGCAGGGCAACGGCAGCGGCCAGCGCCGCCGTTCTGGAGAGCGAACGAGACGACATGGGCATAAACCCCCAGGGTTCAGGTGCCAGACGGTGAGAACCTAACCAGAAACTCACGCCGGGGGTAAGAGCCGGTCTTCAGTTCGCCGCTCGCGTCGCGGTCGGGCCCTGCCGAGGGGGTGGTTCTTCCGTCGATGTCCGCTCGTGCTCTCGTCGATGGGACTGCGCGGGGTTCCCTGCCGCGTCCGTGTAGGCGACGCGGATATAGGAGATTTCCGTAGCCGCGATCAGCACCTTCTCCCACTGGGTGCCGATCCGCTTCTCCGCGAGTACTTTGCCCTGATCGTCGAACATGCCCTGTTTGAGGGTCAGACCTTCGAGGAGCACTTCGCGGTCCGCGGGCTTCTCGCCGACGGTGTACCAGCCGAGGTAGCCGAGAAAGGCACGACCGCTCTTGAGCTGGACGTGAAGCCAGACCTTGCCGTCGTCCGGCCTTTCGTTGCGCAGCGCGTCTTCCCAGGCCGTCGCGTGGGACACCGAAGCCGTCTCGCGGCGCCAGCGTGCCGTGAGCAGTGCTGCCAGGAGGGCGAGCGCGCACGCGACCACAACTTCGAACAGGCTGTTGCCGAGGATTCTCGGCAGGTTCGTCCCGAAGTACGAGCCGCCGCGCACCACCCACGCCGGCAAGTCCACCGCGGTTCCTGGTGCGGCCAGCCACAGGACGCCGAGGATGGTGCAGGAGACCGCGCTGAAGCCGAAGCTCGCGAGCGCGACGCGCGCGGCCTCCCTGAAGGCCGATTCGGTCCGCCGGGCTCGTCTGCGCTCACGACTCAGTTCGAAGGTGACGCCAGGAGCGGCCAGCGCCAGGAACCCCACCAGAGCACCCAGCGTCTGCGGGATCATCCCGGGTCAGTCGTCCAGGCCCGGGCCTTCTTTGGTCGGCGGCGGGCTGATGTCTTTGTCACCCTGGTTGCGCGTACCGTCGGTGACCGGCTCGCGGTCCGGCTGTCGTGCCGCTCCCGTGGCTGCGTTCGGGTCCGTCATCGTCGCCTCCGAGAGGATGGCCGTGCCGGGCCGCCCGACCCGGTCACCTGTCGAAGACGCCACGTCGTGGGCGAGCGTTACGTGCGAGCCGGCAAACCGGCCGGTCAGGGCACCTCCGCCAACGTGACACGGGCCTACGACCACCCTCCTTGCGAGACTGGCACTCCCGTGGCTAGAGTGCTAATCGCACGGCCCGACAGCCCCGGCACCCGCGACGGCGGGGGTGGTAGAGCCGTAACCACATCCTGCCAACGCTTTCGACGACCGTGGAGGTCAACCCGGTGAGCGTGAACATCAAGCCGCTCGAGGACAAGATCGTTGTCCAGACGAGTGAGGCCGAGGAGACGACCGCTTCCGGCCTCGTCATCCCCGACACCGCCAAGGAGAAGCCCCAGGAGGGCAAGGTTCTGGCCGTGGGCCCGGGCCGGATCGACGACAAGGGCAACCGCGTCCCGCTCGACGTTTCCGTCGGCGACGTCGTCATCTACTCGAAGTACGGCGGCACCGAGGTCAAGTACAACGGTGAGGACTACCTCATCCTGTCCGCCCGCGACGTGCTGGCCGTCATCAACTGACGTCCGCTCGCAGCGCATGACGCCCCGGGCCCCGCACAACGCCGGGGAGCGGGGCGTTCTTGCGTTCAACGAAAGGTAAGCGGAACACGCTATGCCCAAGCAGATCAGTTTCGACGAGGACGCTCGTCGCGCGCTGGAGCGCGGGGTGAACAAGCTCGCCGACGCGGTCAAGGTCACCCTCGGCCCGCGCGGTCGTCACGTCGTGCTCGACAAGAAGTTCGGCGGCCCGACCATCACCCTCGACGGCGTGACCGTCGCCCGGGAGATCGAGCTCGACGACCCGTTCGAGAACCTCGGCGCCCAGCTCGCCAAGAGCGTCGCCACCAAGACCAACGACGTCGCCGGTGACGGCACCACGACCGCGACCGTGCTCGCGCAGTCGCTGGTGAAGGTCGGCCTGCGCAACGTCGCGGCCGGCGCGAACCCGACCTCGATCGGCCGTGGCATCGAAGCCGCCGCGGCGAAGGTCATCGAGGTCCTCAAGAGCAAGGCCACCCCGGTCAAGGGCCGCGAGAGCATCGCCCAGGTCGGCACCGTGACCTCGCGCGACGCCAACATCGGCGCCCTGCTCGGCGAAGCCGTCGAGAAGGTCGGCGAAGACGGCGTCATCACCATCGAGGAGTCGTCGACCCTGGCGACCGAGCTGGTGATCACCGAGGGCGTCCAGTTCGACAAGGGCTTCCTCTCGGCGCACTTCGCGACCAACCCGGAGGAGCAGAAGGCGATCCTCGAGGACGCCTACATCCTGCTCGTCCGCGAGAAGGTCTCGTCGCTGGCCGAGCTGCTGCCGGTGCTCGAGAAGGTCGTCGAGGCCAAGAAGCCGCTGCTGATCGTCGCCGAGGACGTCGACGGCGAGGCGCTGTCCACCCTCGTGGTGAACTCGCTGCGCAAGACGATCACCGCCGTCGCCGTCAAGGCGCCGTTCTTCGGTGACCGCCGCAAGGCGTTCCTGGACGACCTCGCGTTCGTCACGGGCGGCGAGGTCATCTCCGCGGAGATCGGCCAGAAGCTGTCCGAGACCGACCTCGGTTCGCTGGGCAAGGCCCGCCGGATCGTCGTCACCAAGGACGACACCACGATCGTCGACGGCGGCGGCAGCAAGGACGTCATCCAGGGCCGGATCGCGCAGATCCGCAAGGAGATCGAAACCACCGACTCCGACTGGGACCGCGAGAAGCTGCAGGAGCGGCTCGCGAAGCTCGGCGGCGGCGTCGCGGTGATCCGCGTCGGCGCGGCGACCGAGACCGAGCTCAACGAGCGCAAGCACCGCATCGAGGACGCCGTGGCGGCGACCAAGGCGGCCGTCGAAGAGGGCATCCTGCCCGGCGGCGGTTCGGCGCTGGTGCACGCGGTCAAGGAGCTCGAAGGCGGCCTCGGCCTCGAGGGCGACGAGGCGACCGGCGTCCGCATCGTGCGTGACGCGCTGTCCGCCCCGCTGTTCTGGATCGCGACCAACGCGGGCCACGAGGGCGCTGTCATCGTCAACAAGGTGCGGGAGCAGAGCTGGGGGCACGGTTTCAACGCCGCCACCGGCGAGCTGACCGACCTGCTGGCCGCCGGCATCGTCGACCCGGTCAAGGTGACCCGGTCCGCGGTGGCGAACGCCGCTTCGATCGCGCGCCTGGTGCTGACCACGGAGAGCTCGATCGTCGAGAAGCCGGCCGACGAAGAGCCGGCCGCGGGCGGCCACGGCCACTCGCACTGACGCTCGGCACCGTCCGGAAACGAGAACGGGGCGGCATCCCGCAAGGGGTGCCGCCCCGTTCCCGTCCCGGACCTGGAACACCCGGGAAGCACGGAGGGCGGCACCCCACCCGGTGCCGCCCTCCGTTGTTCGTGGACCCTCAGCCGCCCGACATGGTGAGGGTGCGCTTGTCCGCCTTGATGAGGTGCTCCCGCTCGGACTCCGAGAGTCCGCCCCAGATGCCGTAGGGCTCGTGCACCGCCAGCGCGTGGCTGCGGCACATCTCGAGGACGGGGCAGCTCAGGCAGACCGCTTTCGCCCTGGCCTCCCGCCGTGCCCGCGCCGGGCCGCGCTCGCCGTCCGGGTGAAAGAAGGACGCACTGTCCATCCCCCGGCACGACCCCTCCAGCTGCCAGTCCCACATGTCGGCGTTGGGGCCCGGGAGCCTGCGCGTGTCTGCCATCGTGACCCGCCTCCGTCATTCGGTCGATGCCGCTAGCTGCTCTGCTGTGGTGCCAATACTCCATTCGGTGCAACGGCGGTAACGTTAGAAGCGCGCCAATAGTTGTTCAAGCGATTCGGGGCGATGTCAGCCGTTAGGCATCCCCCGGATGTGTGAGCGGGGGTTTTGCCTCCGGTTGCCGACCTGGGTGAGTGCCTGGATATTGAGGCTCGTGGGAGCTGGGTCGGGTACCGAAGAACCCACCCTGCCGGTGGCCTCGGTCGCCCGCCGGCTCGGGGTCGCGCCGTCCACCCTCCGAACGTGGGACAGGCGCTACGGACTGGGCCCCAGCCGCCACACAGACGGCCGCCACCGCCGCTACGGCACCTCCGACATCGGCCGGCTGGAACTGATGCAGCGAGCGCTCCTCAGCGGCGCTTCGACGGCGGAGGCCGCGCGGTACGCCCTCGAGCAGATCCCGCGCTCCGGGCCGGCCCAGCCGGAGGAGCCGGGGGAGCCGCCCGGGCCCGACCCGGCCGACGACGGCCACGAGGTCCGCTCCCGGCTCGCCCGGCGGCTGAGCACGGCCGCGCTCGCCATGGACGTCCACGCCGTGCAGCACATGCTCGCCGACACCATCACCGAGCTCGGGGTGCTGCCAGCCTGGACGGGCGTCGTCGAGCCGGTGCTGTCGGCGCTCGGTGCCCGCTGGCGCGGGGCCAGCGCGGGCGCGGAGGTCGAGTACCTGCTCACCGAGTGCGTGTTCGCGGCCCTCGTGCGCGCCACGCCGGTGCTGGACGTGCCGCGCAACACCCGCCCGGTGCTGCTCGGCGCCGCCCCGGACGAACGCGACACGATGCCGATGTACGCGCTCGCGGCGTCGCTCGCCGGCCGCCGGATCGGCGCCCAGCTGTTCGGGGTGCCGCTGCCCGCCGACGTCCTGGCGGTCGCGGTGCGCCGCAGCGCCCCCGCGGCGATCGTCCTGTGGGCCCACCGGCGCGGGGTCGCGGACACCCGCCTGTTCGCCCGGGTCTCCCGCGGCCGCCAGCGCAGCAGGCTGTTCGCCTGCGGCCCGGGCTGGGACCCGGCCGCGCTGCCGGAGAAGGTCGAGCTGCTCCCGGACCTCCCGGGCGCCGCGGACCGCATCGAGCACGTCCTGGTCGGAGCGCGCCCGCCTCGAGTCTTGGACGGTCCGCTGGGAATGTCGTGAGGGGCACCTTCAGGGACTTAGAGGCTCTGAGGGTGCCCCTTACGGCCTGTCCGGTGGGCGTTCGTTCGGGTGACCGTCGAGGGGCGGTCGGGGGCGCGAGGAATGTCGTGAGGGGCACCTTCACGACGTGCCTGGTCGGCGCCCGTAACTGAGCGAACCTTCGGTGTTGTCCACAGGCCGCGCCCGATGTGGACAACACCGGCCCCGCGAACCGCGATCCGCCGGTTTTGACCCACCTCGCCGATACGCTGGAGCGGGGACGCCCCCCAGGGAAGGGCGGGGGCGCGCCCGCCCGCGCGGGGAATGCCGATAGGCAGCCGGGAGCGCCAGCAACGCCGTGAGGGGCACCCTCAGGGACCCAGGAGCCCTGAGGGTGCCCCTCACGACCCAACTCCAGCGTCCCCAAGCCCGCTTCGATCACGTTCTTGTCGGTGGGACCCGCTAGAAAGGACGGGTGCACGAACCCGTCCTGCGGGCCGCCGCCTTCGGGGGTGAGCCGCTGCCCGATCCGGCCGTCCTCCGCGGCGCCCGGACGCCGACGGAGCGCCTGCTCGCGGCGATCGTCCTCGGCGCCCAGGGCCGGTACGCGGCCGCCGCGACCCTCCTCGGTCCGCTCCGCACGGCAAAGGACCCCCTCCAAAGCTCCCTCGCCGCCAGCACCCTCGCCGCGCACCGGCGGCAGCTCGGCGGCCACGCGAACGCCCGCGCGCTCGACGGTGAGGCCTTCGCGCGAGCCGCCGGCCTGACCGCGGAGCCCGACCCGGACGGCCTGGACGCCGCCGGGGCCCGGGCCGACGCGCTGCTGGGCCTGGCCGCCGACAACCTGGCCCTCGGCCGCCTCTCCGCGGCCCGGCGGCTGGCCGAACGGGCCGCCGACCAGCACGCCGGGTGGCGCGCGACCGTCCGGGGCGGCTGGGTGGGTGCGGAGATCGAGCTCGCCGCCGGTCGGGGTGCCGCCGCCGTGGCGCCCGCCGAGCGCGCATTCGAAACGGCCGTCGCGCGCGGTGCGCGGCGGCACGCGGTCAAATCCGGGATCGTGCTGGCTGTGGCCTTGCGAGCGGCGGCGGCCCCCGATCACCGGAAGATTTCGGACGACCTTGTCGGAAAGGCAATGGCGACGGCCGAAGAATGCGAACTCTTTTCACTTTTGTGGCCGGCCGCCCTCGTCGCGGCCGACCTGCGCCCAGGACACGCCGAGGAGTATCGATTCAGAGTCGCCGAGGTGTTGCACGCAGTGTTACGAAGCGCAGATCCTTGCGGGAGGAGGATCGCGGAGGATTCACCATGGGTCCCCGCCCCGGGTGGTTGAGCCGTCGGAATGGGGTGTTCCGGCATCCGGGCTAAGAAGTTTCAAAAAAAGCCACCGGATCGTGTCAAGGTTCGGGCTAAAGCGTCCGATAGGGGAAGTGGAATGTCACCCGGCTGCAGGAAGGAAACCCCGTGACGACGGTCTTGATCTGCGACGACCGACGCAGTGTCCGTGAAGGGCTCACCCGAGTGATGTCCGCGGTCCCTGGGGTCAGTCGCATCGACTGCGTAGCGCACGGTGACGAGCTGCTGGCCCGGTACTCCCGTCAGCCCGTCGACGTCGTGCTGGTCGGGACGCAACGCGCGGTCCCGACAGGTGTCGAAGCCACTCGACGGCTCGTCTCCGCGAACCCCCAGGCGAACGTCATCGTGTTCGGCGCCCCCGACGACGCCGGCAGCATCGCCGCCGCGATCGCCGGTGGTGCCCGTGGCTACCTCCGCTGGGACGCGTCCCGGCCGGAGCTGGTCGCCGCACTGGCCCACACCCTCGCGAGTACCTCGGTGCCCGCGCCCCGTCAGCCGTCCGACCCGGGCGTCCAGCTGACCGAGCGCGAGCTTCAGGTGCTCCGTGGGATGAGCCAGGGCAAGAGCAACGGCCAGATCGGCCGCGAGCTGTACCTGTCCGAGGACACGGTCAAGACCCACGCCCGGCGGCTGTTCCGCAAGCTCGGCGTGCGCGACCGCGCGCAGGCCGTGGCTCACGGCTTCCGTCGCGGCCTGGTCAGCTGACCGGTTCCACGGCACTCTCCTCGATCCTGACACGGCCGGAATACAGGTGACGACGGGCCAGGGCGCACCGCCCTGGCCCGCACTTGTGTGGTCCCCATCACACTCCGGCGCCCTTCGGGGCAGCCCCCGGGGCGGTCTTCCGCCCCGGACCCGTCCGCTGGACGGGAACTCGTACCTGTGACGCGCGTCGCTCGTTGATTCGACGACATCGACCGCGGGTTTCAGAGGCTAATCCGTATTTTCGCGGCGCCGGGAGGCGCGGCGCGCCCGGGAGTACCGCGCGTGCCGCTCCGAGGCCGGCCGAAGGTACGGTAGCGGTCACCGGTGCGCGGCTGAGGGCAACCGCGGGCCGCACTCTTTGCACGCCTACACGTAACACTGGGACTGTTGTCTGCGATGGCCAATGTGGGGGATGGACTGGATGAACCGGTCGCCGCTGCTGTCGAGGGAGATCCCCAGGCAGTGGAGCGGCTGCTGGCTGCTATCCGTCCACTGGTAGTGCGGTATTGCCGCGCTCGGGTTGGCAGGCAGGAGCGATCGTTCGCTTCGGCGGACGACGTTGCGCAGGAGGTGTGTCTCGCGGTGCTAACGGCATTGCCTTCGTACCGTGATCAAGGGCGCCCTTTCCTGGCCTTCGTCTACGGGATCGCCCAGCACAAGGTGGCCGACGCGCACCGCGCGGCGGCTCGCAACCGCGCCGAACCGGTCGCCGAGATCCCCGACGAGGTCGAGGGTGGCGTCGGTCCCGAGCAGCGGGCGCTGCAGGGTGAGCTGAACGAGCGGATGTCCCAGTTGTTGCAGGTGCTGCCGGACAAGCAGCGGGAGATCGTGGTGTTGCGCGTGGTCGTCGGTCTGTCGGCGGAGGAGACCGCGGACGCCGTGGGGTCGACCCCCGGCGCCGTCCGCGTCGCCCAGCACCGCGCGCTCGCGCGGCTGAGAAAGGTCCTGGCCGCGGAGGAGGTGATCTGAGTGACCGGTCACGAGAAGGGTTTCGAGCCGGAAGACGTCTGGGGCGATGGCCTGTCGGGCTCGGAGGCGGAGTTCGCCGCCGACTTGACGGCCGTGCAGGCGGACGACGCGCTGCTCGACGCGCTCGGCGGGTCCGATCCGGCCTTGGCCGACGGCCTCGGCGACCAGGAGCTCAACGCGTTGCTGGTGGCGTGGCGAAGAGACATCGACAGTGAGCCCCTGGCCGAACTCGTCGACGTCGACACAGCTGTGCGCACCGTCAACACCGCCGCTCTCGCGCAGCGGCACGCCTCGGGCGGACGCCGCCGCAGGCTGCTCGTCCCGGTCGCCGTCGCCGCCGCTGTGCTGGCGATCGCCTTCACCGGGACCGGGCTGGCCGCGCGCTCCGCGGAACCCGGCGACACTCTTTGGGGCCTCGCGAAGGTCCTGTACTCCGATCACACCCACTCGGTCGAAGCGGCCGCGAACGCGAAGCTCGACCTCGAGAAGGCGAACCTCGCCCTCGCCGGGGGCGACCTCGCCACCGCCCGTCAGGCCCTCCAGGATGCCCAGACCGCGTTGTCCCAGGTCAGCGACGAGGACAACCGCGACCAGCTGATGGAGCAGCACCGGCAGCTCGCCGCGCAGCTCCAGGACCCGGACGCGCCGGTGCAGGGCCCGACCCAGACCACGTCGACGCAGGTGCCGCCCGGCGGCTCGGCGACGCAGGTGCCGCCGGCCGGTTCGGCGACGTCCATCCCGGGCAGCGGCAGCGGCACGACCAGCCTCCCGGGCACCGGGACGCCGACCCCGACGCCCCCTCCGCCGACCACCGACACGCCCACGCCTCCGCCGCCGACCACCCCGACGTCGACGGCCGCGAGCGGCAACGACCCGGGCACCTCACCCCGCAGCGAGACCGCGGGCGGTGCCGCGCAGGGCGCCAGCGAGACTCCGTAACACACCGAAAAGACCCCTGGTGAGCAAGCTCACCAGGGGTCTTTTGTTCGGTCGGGAGCGCTCAGTACGCGCTTTCGTTCGCCGTCACGCCGTCCGCGAAGCCGCGGCAGTAGTCCCAGCTGACGTAGTCGCCGGGGTTCGGGTCGTAGGCGGGCTCGTGCGGGCGCATCCGCCCGTCGGCCAGCAGCTGCTCCAGGCTGGCCCGCAGCAGGTGCCAGTCGTGGTAGTGCGGTTCGTCGCACTCGCCGCAGTCCACGACGATCCCGCGGACCCCGCGAGGCTCGAGAAGCGCCTGGTAGACGGCCAGATCCGAGAGATCGGCCAGCAGCTCGGTGCGTTCCTGGTCGCTGATCGGCTCGTCCAGCCGTTCCTCGTTGTCGAGGAACGCGCGGGCCGGGTCGTCCGGGTCGTCCGCGAACGGGTCCGGAGGCAGAACGTCATGCGCCACGGCCTGCACGCTACCGGTCGGTCCTCGCGGCTCGCCCACCACCCGGGGCGGGGGCCGGGCCCGGATATCATGAGGGGAAGGCTCCGAGTCGCCCCGGCGACGCCGCTCACCCCGCGCCAGGAAGGCCCTTCACCCGCTATGACCAGCGACGGCATCACCGCCCCCGTTCCGGCCAAGTTCGCCATGCTCGGCCTGACCTTCGATGACGTGCTGCTGCTGCCGGCGGAATCGGACGTCGTCCCCAGCACGGTCGACACCGGCACCCGGCTGACCCGGAACATCACGCTCGGGGTCCCGCTGGTGTCCGCGGCGATGGACACCGTCACCGAGGCGCGGATGGCGATCGCCATGGCCCGCCAGGGCGGCATCGGCGTGCTCCAGCGCAACCTCCCGATCGACGAGCAGGCCGCCGCCGTCGAGGTGGTCAAGCGGTCCGAGGCCGGCATGGTCACCGACCCGGTCACCTGCTCGCCCGACGCGACGCTGGCCGAGGTCGACGCCCTGTGCGCGAAGTTCCGCATCTCCGGTGTGCCGGTGGCCGACGCGTCCGGCACGCTCGTGGGCATCATCACCAACCGCGACATGCGGTTCGAGGTCGACCACAGCCGCCCGGTGTCCGAGGTCATGACCAAGGCGCCGCTGATCACCGCGCAGGTCGGCGTCTCGGCGGACGCCGCGCTCGGCCTGCTGCGCCGCCACAAGATCGAGAAGCTGCCGATCGTCGACGGCGCGGGCAAGCTGCGCGGCCTGATCACGGTCAAGGACTTCGTGAAGACCGAGCAGTACCCGAGGGCCACGAAGGACCCGGACGGCCGGCTGATCGTCGGCGCCGCGGTCGGCGTCGGCCCGGACGGCCACAAGCGCGCGATGGCCCTGGCCGACGCGGGCGTCGACGTCCTGATGGTCGACACCGCGCACGGGCACTCCCGCGCGGTCGTCGACACCGTCTCGCTGCTGAAGAAGGAGCTGGGCGACGCCGTCGACATCGTCGGCGGCAACGTCGCGACCCGCGCGGGCGCGCAGGCCCTGGTCGACGCGGGGGCGGACGGCATCAAGGTCGGTGTCGGCCCGGGCTCGATCTGCACCACCCGGATCGTCGCGGGTGTCGGCGTCCCGCAGATCTCGGCGATCTACGAGGCCGACCAGGCCGCCCGCCCGGCGGGCATCCCGGTGATCGGCGACGGCGGCATCCAGTACTCCGGCGACATCGCCAAGGCCATCGCGGCCGGCGCGTCCACGGTGATGCTCGGCAGCCTGCTGGCCGGCACGGCGGAGGCGCCCGGCGACCTGATCCTCGTCAACGGCAAGCAGTTCAAGGTCTACCGCGGCATGGGCTCGCTGGGTGCCATGCAGTCGCGCGGCGAGGCCAAGTCGTACTCCAAGGACCGCTACGCCCAGGACGACGTGCTCAACGAGGACAAGCTGGTCCCGGAGGGCATCGAGGGCCGGATCCCGTTCCGCGGCCCGCTCGCCAACGTGGTGCACCAGCTGGTCGGCGGCCTGCGCGCGGGCATGGGTTACGCGGGCGCCGAGACGATCGCGCAACTGCAGGACGCGCAGCTGGTCCGGATCACGGCGGCCGGCCTCAAGGAGAGCCACCCGCACGACGTCACGATGACCGTCGAGGCTCCGAACTACACGACCCGCTGAGCCGCCGATCGCGAGCGGTGGCCCGCGCCACCGCTCGCGACCTGCCCTGATTACAAGATCGCGGGTGGTTCGAGGCCGATTGCCCCCGTTCGGCCTCGGCCGTGGGCCTCTTCGGCTGAACCTCCGTTACCCAGGGTGCTTACGGTAACTGGGCTATCGCCTTCCGTGGCCACCGTAGTGTGCACTGGACGCCATGACGGTCGGCCGCTTCACGCGCGTGCTCCGCAGGGTGTTCTTCACGGCTGTCGCGCTCGTCTCGCTGTTCCTCGGCGGCGTGGTCTGCCTCATGTGCCAGGTGCTCGCCGGCCGGGACGCGCCCACCTACCGCGTCGACGGGCACGTGGTGTCCCACGAGCAGGGTGAGCTCCCGGTCGGCGGGGACGACGGCGCCGTGCGGCACACCATCGGCATCGACGCGGTCGACGGCCGGCACTACAGCCTCACGACGGTCGGGTCCGGCCTCGACCTGCCGCCGGGCCAGCCGGTCGCGCTCGACGTCTCGACCGCGGACGGCACCATCGCCTACCTGCGGGCCGGCGGCGGCGTGCTCGACCTGCGGGCCGGGGTGATCCGGCCGGTGCTGCTGATCGTCGCGTCGCTGCTGGCGCTCGGCGCGGTGTACTTCGGCGCGGTCCGGCTCAACCTCTATCCACCGTTGGCGACCTGGCTCGCGCTGGCCCTGGGGGCCACGCTGTCGCCCGTCGCCGTGTTCGTCCGGGTGTAAGCCGTGGACGTCGCACCGGTGCTGGCTGTCTTCGCCGGAGCCACGCTGACCGTCGGGACGTTCTGGCTGCTCCAGTCGATCGGTCCGGCCGGCTGGGAAGAAGCCGTCGTCGTGACGGCGGACCCCCTGCGGTCGCCGTTCAGCACCGAGCCGGGCGCGAACGAGGACCAGCAGCGCCACCTCGTCCTCCGCACGGCGTCGGGGGAGAGCTTCGACGTCTGGGGCCGGGACCGGCACCTCGGCCAGCCGGAGGGGACGTGGCTCCGGGTGGAGATCTCCGACGTCGGGCGGGACGTCCAGGCCATCAAGGTCCGCGGCCTGCGGACCGCCGTCTACTCGAACGACATCGGCGCCTTCTGGGCGGCGTTGCTCGGCGGCGGACTGCTGCTCGGCGCGCTCGGCTCGTGCACGGAAGCGAAGCGCCCGATCCTGGCGGCGGCGAGCGTGGTGGCCGGGCTCGGGGCCGGCGCACTGCCCGTGTTGCCGCTGTTCTAACCCCCGTGCGCGGGTCACCCACGCGGACTAGCGACAATGGGGCACGGCAGATTGTCGTCGTCGGAGGAGGCTTCACGTGCGGGACCTGGTCGAGATCGGGATGGGCCGCACCGCGCGGCGGGCGTATGACCTCGACGACGTCGAGATCGTGCCCTCACGGCGGACCCGGTCGTCGTCGGTGGTGTCCACCTCGTGGCAGATCGACGCCTACCGCTTCGACCTGCCGCTGGTCACCCACCCGACGGACGCGATCGTCTCGCCCGGCACCGCGGTCGCCGTCGGCGAGCTCGGCGGCCTGGGCGTGCTCAACGCCGAAGGCCTCTGGGCCCGGCACCCGAACGTCGAGGACGCGATCTTCCAGCTGGTCCGCGCGGCCGAGGACGTCGAGGACCCGACCGCGGTCGGCCGCGTGCTGCAGGAGCTGCACGCCGCGCCGATCCGGCTCGACCTGCTGACCGAGGCGATCAAGACGGTCCGCGAGTCCGGCGTCACGGTGGCCGCGCGCGTCAGCCCGCAGCACGCCGCCGAGCTGACCCCGGACCTGATCGCGGCCGGCGTCGAGATCCTCGTCGTGCAGGGCACGATCATCTCCGCCGAGCACGTGCAGCGCGACGCCGAGCCGCTGAACCTCAAGGACTTCATCGGCCGCCTCGACGTGCCGGTGATCGCCGGCGGCGTCAGCGACTACCGCACGGCGATGCACCTGATGCGCACCGGCGCGGCCGGCGTCATCGTCGGCCACGGGTACACCCCGGGCGTGACGAGCACCGACCGCGTGCTCGGCATCGGCGTCCCGATGGCCACGGCCGTCATCGACGCCGCGGCCGCCCGCCGCGACTACCTCGACGAGACCGGCGGCCGCTACGTGCACGTGCTGGCGGACGGCGGCATGACGACGTCGGGTGACATCGCGAAGGCCATCGCGTGCGGTGCGGACGCCGTGATGCTCGGCTCACCACTGGCCGCCGCGTCGGACGCGCCCGGTCAGGGCCTGTACTGGACGGCGGCCGCGGCCCACCCGTCGCTGCCGCGCTCGCGCGTGGCGGCCGGGCCGGACTACGCCGTCGACCTCAAGACCCTGCTGTTCGGGCCGTCGTCCGACGCGGAGGGCGTGGTGAACCTCTTCGGCGCCCTGCGCCGCGCGATGGCGAAGACGGGTTACTCGGACTTGAAGGAGTTCCAGCGGGTGGGGCTCACCGTCCGCCGGTGACGTGCGCGAGGAACGCGGCGAAGGCGTCCGGCGAGTAGACGAGCACCGGGCGGGCGGCACCGAGTGCCGCCTGTTTGGTGTCCCGTACCCCGACGGCGCCCGGCGCGGAACCGATCTCCACGCAGGCGTTCTCTTCGAAGTGACTGTGGCTCGACTTGCGCCATCCGGTGAGCTGCTGGGGGCCCATCGTGGTCCCTCCCGGGGAATCGTGTCCCGCCGACGGGTCTCGCCGACGTGAACATCGAGCTACTCTTTGTATACCCACAATCACTTTCCGAGAATCGTGCAGACGGGTGACTGGCCAGTAACTTACCTCTGGTCAGGAAGCGGACCCGGGGTTACGCTCAAGGTGTGACTGCCAGTAACACCACCACCAGCGCAGATGGTTTCGACTACGACGTCGTCGTGGTCGGATCGGGGTTCGGCGGCAGCGTCGCGGCGCTGCGGCTCACCGAGAAGGGCTACCGCGTAGCCGTCGTCGAGGCCGGGCGCAGGTTCGCCGACGACGAGTTCGCGAAGACGTCCTGGGACCTCAAGCGCTACCTCTGGGCGCCGCAGGTCGGCTGCTACGGGATCCAGCGCATCCACATGCTCAACGACGTCATGGTGCTCGCGGGCGCCGGTGTCGGCGGCGGGTCGCTCGTCTACGCGAACACGCTCTACCGGCCGCTGAAGCCGTTCTACGCGGACAAGCAGTGGTCGCACATCACCGACTGGGAGTCCGAGCTCGCGCCGCACTACGACCAGGCCAGCCGGATGCTCGGGGTCGTCACGAACCCGACCATCACGCCGTCGGACGTCGTGATGCGCGACGTCGCGAAGGACATGGGCGTCGGCGACTCGTTCCACCCGACCCCCGTCGGCGTCTACTTCGGCAAGCCCGCCGAGAAGGCGGCGGACCCGTTCTTCGGCGGTGCCGGGCCCGCGCGCACCGGCTGCACCGAGTGCGGCGCCTGCATGACCGGCTGCCGCGTCGGCGCGAAGAACACGCTGGTCAAGAACTACCTCTACC
Organism: Amycolatopsis sp. NPDC088138; assembly: GCF_044741685.1. Lineage (NCBI taxonomy): Bacteria > Bacillati > Actinomycetota > Actinomycetes > Pseudonocardiales > Pseudonocardiaceae > Amycolatopsis > Amycolatopsis sp. NPDC088138. Next base: position 479,868 of record NZ_JBIUTB010000003.1, on the reverse strand, counting down.
TCGCCGAGCAGGACGGCGCGCAGGTCATCCCGCTGACGACGGTCACCTCGGTCCGGCCGGTCGCGGGTGGTTACGAGGTCGACCTGAAGAAGACCGGCACGACGTCCCGCCGGTTCCGGACGACGATCACGGCCGAGAAGGTCGTCTTCGCCGCGGGGACCTGGGGCACGCAGAACCTGCTGCACAAGATGAAGGACACCGGCACGCTGCCCGCGCTTTCGCGCCGGCTCGGCGAGCTGACCCGGACGAACTCCGAGGCGATCATCGGCGCCGCGCGCACCGACGTCGACGAGAGCCGCAACTTCAGCCGCGGCGTCGCGATCACGTCGTCGATCCACCCGGACGAGAACACCCACATCGAGCCGGTCCGCTACGGCAAGGGCAGCAACGCGATGAGCCTGCTGCAGACCATCGCCACCGACGGCGCCTCGCCGGTGCCGCGCTGGCGGCAAGCTGTGTCGTTCATGGTCAAGCACCCGCTCCAGACGGCGAAGCTGCTCAACGGCTACCGCTGGAGCGAGCGCACGGTGATCCTGCTGGTGATGCAGAGCCTCGACAACTCGATCACGACGTACACCAAGCGCGGGCTGTTCGGCCGCCGCAAGTACACGTCGAAGCAGGGCCACGGCGAGCCGAACCCGAGCTTCATCCCGGCGGGCCACGAGGCGAACGAGCGCACGGCCGACCGCATCGGCGGCCTCGCGGGCGGCACGTGGGGCGAGATCTTCGACATCCCGCTGACGGCCCACTTCATCGGCGGCGTCCCGATCGGCGCCACGGCGGACGAGGGCGTGATCGACCCGTACCACCGCGTCTTCGGCTACCCGGGCCTGTCGGTGGTCGACGGCGCGGCGATCACGGCGAACCTGGGCGTGAACCCCTCCCTGACGATCACCGCCCAGGCCGAACGGGCGTTCTCGTTCTGGCCCAACAAGGGCGAGCCGGACGCGCGTCCGGCGCAGAACTCGGGGTATGCGCGGTTGGAGCCGGTGGCGCCGAAGAACCCGGCGGTCCCCGCGGAGGCCCCGGCGGCGCTGCGGCGGTCTTCGTAGGTTCGCGAGCCCGGGTTGGCCTGCGCTGAGGATTCCGGTCGTCACAGCGACAGCATCTGCTGCACTGCGGAGTTGCTAACCCGTCAGGGTTTGTGGACACCACCCCCGTATGAGTGGCGAACGCGAAGTCGGCCCTGACCAGCGGGTCAGAGGCCCTTGGGTCTCGGGCGAACCGCAGCGCAAGCGGTAGTCCCCGTAACAGATGTGGATCAGGTGTCGCTCAGCTGTGGCTCGCTGTGGGCGGCTACAGTTCTGCGGTCGACCTCGGAAGCGCCTCAGCGCGATCCGCTGGGGCCTTCGAAAGCCACGTGGCGCCCGAAGCACCCTCGACGCGCAAGCGGAGGAAGACATGCCCCGAAGAGGGACGCGCTGCAGGAAGTGCAGCGGCACGTACAGGCTTCTGGTGGTGATCAGGGGCGCGGCGCTGTCCAGCACCCCGCCCCTGATGGCACTGGCGCTGCTGGTTCACGAAGTTAGTGGCTTCGTCGGCAGCTGACCAGCCTGTATGGCACACCAGGTGCGGGGTTGGCCTCGGTCGGCCCCGCACCGACTTCAACGGAAGAACGCGTTCATTCCATTGACCGCAGTATCGCATTCGTCGACGGCCGCAACCAGTTCGACCTCCGTGCTCGTCGAACGAGCGGAATTCGCGCTCACGCAGCTCGTCCCGTTCCTCCTAGACTCGGGGCCGTGACGGCATCCGAGAAGGCTCACGCACTGCTCGACGGCGTACGGAAGCTCGACGACGAATGGGCCCGTGTGGCCGGGGGGCTCGGTGAGCCCGAGCTGCGCGCGCCCAGTGCGCTGCCCGGCTGGAGCCGGGCCCACGTCTTCGCGCACATCGCGCGCAATGCCGATGGTCTGCGCAATCTGCTGACCTGGGCGAACACCGGTGTCGAGACGCCGATGTACGTCAGCGCCGAGGCACGTGACGAAGACATCGAGGCCGGCGCGCAGCACGGGGTCGCCGAGATCCTCGGCGACTTCGTCGCGTCCGCCGGGCGGTTCGAGCAGTACGCCGCCGCCATGCCGGACGAGGCCTGGGCGCGTGAGGCCCGCAACCGGCAGGGCGGGCCCGTGACCGGGACCGTCGTCGCGCGGATGCGGCTGTCCGAGCTGACCATCCACCTCGCCGATCTCGGTCTCGGGCACTCCCTCGACGACGTCCTTGGGCTGCTCGGCCCGCTCGCCGAGGACGTCGTCCAGCACGCGATCACCTCCCGCGGCGCGCACCTGCCCTCGCTGCGGCTGGCCGGCGGCGGGTACGAGTGGACGATGGGTGCCACGCCCGGCGCGACCGTCACGGGGACCTGCGGTGAACTGCTGGCCTGGCTCAGCGGCCGGTCCGACGGGTCCGCTCTGGACGGTGCCGTGCCCCGGATTCCCGCCTGGTCCTGAACGCCGTGCCGCCGTCCGCCGTGTAGGTCATGGGCCCGCCCGAGATGTTGATGTCGGCCCGCGGACCTAGACTGGGCGTCCCCGGCAGCGAGGAGTCCGATGTGGACAACGTGAGCAGGCCGGCCCGGTGACCGGGCAACCCGCCGGACGGCCGCACGTCCACCCCCGTATGGACCTCGACCGCAGGGCGTTCCTCCGGATCGCGGGTGTGTCGGCGGCCGGCGCCGTCGCGGCCGCCTGCTCGAACAACGGCAGCCCGGTGCCGGTGAGCTCGACCGCGCCGTCCAGCGCGCCGACGTCCGAGGTCCCCACCAGCAGACCGCCGACCGGGCCGCCGAACTGGGACGATCTGCGCACCCGCCTGAGCGGCGGCCTGCTCCGGCCGGGCAGCGACTCCTACGACGTCGCCAAGCACGGGTTCAACCCGCTCTTCGACAGCCGCAACCCCGTCGCCGTGGCGCAGGCGGCGACGCCCGAGGACGTGCAGGCCTGCGTCCAGGCCATCGCCGGGCGACTGAGCCTCGCCGCGCGCAGCGGCGGGCACAGCTACGCCGGGTACTCCGTGCCCGACGGCGGTGTGGTCATCGACCTGTCCGGGCTGAAGAAGGTGGACGTCCAGGGCAGCAAGGCCGTGATCGGCGCCGGCGCGAAGCTGAAGGACGTCTACGCCGCGCTCGGGGCGGCCGGGCGCGCGCTGCCCGCCGGGTCCTGCCCGACCGTCGGCATCGCCGGGCTCACCCTCGGCGGCGGCATCGGCGTGCTGGCCCGCAAGTACGGCCTGACGTGTGACCACCTGAGCTCCGCGCAGGTCGTCACGGCCGAGGGCAAGCTGGTGACGGCGTCCGCGACCTCCGAGCCGGACCTGTTCTGGGCGCTGCGCGGCGGCGGTGGCGGCAACTTCGGCATCGTCACCGAGTTCACCTTCGACACCGACCCGGCGCCGAACCTGACGGTGTTCTCCCTGCACTTCCCGGCCGGTTCGGCGGCGAACGTGCTCAACGCGTGGCAGCAGTGGATCCCCGCGATGCCACCGGAGCTGTGGGCGAACCTGGTCCTGTCGGGCGGTTCACCGGTCCAGTGCCGGGTCGGTGGTTGTTACGTCGGCAACGCGCCCGCGCTGAACACGCTGCTGAACAACCTGACCACCAACGCCGGCGCGCGGCCGACGCAGCGCACCGTGCGCAGCCTCGACTACCTCGGTGCCATGAAGTACTTCGAGGGCAGCTCGGACCGCCAGTCGTTCCTCGGGTCGTCGCGGATCATCACGGCGCCGGTCGACGCCGCGAAGGTCGTCGCGCTGGCCGAGGGCCGCACGGGCACCGACCTGCTCATCGACGGCCTCGGCGGCAAGGTCGGCGAGCCGGCCAAGGACGCCACGGCGTTCTGGCACCGTGACGCGCTGGCCAGCGTGCAGATCTACGCCCAGGCGACGGCGAAGAACCAGGCGAAGGTGAGCCAGTCCGTGGGCGAGGTCGTCGCCGGTCTCGCCGCGGCCGGGGCCGGCGGCGGGTACGTCAACTACATCGACCCGGGCCTGCCCGACTGGAAGACCGCCTACTACGGCGACAACGCCAAGCGACTGCAGGACGTCGGGAAGAAGTACGACCCCTTCAACGTCTTCCGGTTCGGGCAGAGCGTCCAGATCTGATCAGAGGTCGATGCCGGTGAACACCGTGACGCGCTCCTCGGTGAGGTCGTGCATCGCGGCGAGCACCCCTTCGCGGCCGACGCCGGAGCCCTTCACCCCGCCGTAGGGCATCTGGTCGGCGCGGTAGGACGGGACGTCGCCGATGATCACGCCGCCGACCTCCAGCTCCGCCGACGCGTGGAAGGCCAGCTGGACGTCGGTGGTGAAGACGCCGGCCTGCAGGCCGTACGCGGATTCGTTGACCGACCGGAAAGCCTCGTCGACACCGTCCACAACGGACACCGCGAGCACCGGGCCGAAGATCTCCTCCGACCACGCCTTCGTGTCCGGCGGGACGTCGGTGAGCAGGGTCGGCGCGACCGTCGCGCCCTCGCGCGTGCCGCCGGTGAGCAGCTTCGCGCCCGCCGCGACGGCTTCGTCGACCCACGCGACGATCCGCTCGGCGGCGGCCTCGTCGACGACCGGGCCGACGTCGGTGTTGCGGTCGTACGGGTCGCCGGTCCGCTGCGACTGCACGGCCTCCAGCAGCTCGGGGACGAACTCGCCGGCGATCGCGGCGTCCACGATCACGCGCTGGACGGCGATGCAGGACTGCCCGGCCTGGTAGTTGCCGAAGGTCGCGATGCGGTGCGCGGCGCCTTCGGGGTCCGGCCAGTCGCGCAGCACGACGGCCGCCGCGTTGCCGCCGAGCTCCAGCACGACGTGCTTGCGCGGCGCGGCGTCCTTCAGCGACCAGCCGACCGGGCCGGACCCGGTGAACGACACGACCGGCAGCCGCGGGTCGGCGACGAGCGCCTGAGTCTCCTCGTTCCCCAGCGGCAGCACGGAAAACGCGCCTTCGGGCAGGTCCGTCTCGGCCAGGATCTCGCCGAGGACCAGCGACGAGAGCGGCGTCCGCGGCGCGGGCTTGACGATGATCGGCGCGCCGATCGCGAGCGACGGCGCGACCTTGTGCGCCACCAGGTTGAGCGGGAAGTTGAACGGCGCGATGCCGAGCACCGGCCCGCGCGGGACCCGGCGGGTCAGCGCCAGCCGCGCCTCGCCCGCGGGGTCCGTGTCGAGGCGCTGGACCTCGCCGGTGAACCGGCGGGCCTCCTCGGCGGCGATGCGGAACACCGACACCGCGCGGTTGACCTCGGCCTCGGCCCACTTGAGCGGCTTGCCGTTCTCCGCCGTGATCACCTCGGCGATCTCGTCGGCGCGGGCGGCGAGCACGCGCGAGACGTGCTCGAGCGCACCGGCCCGGACGTGCGCGGGCGTGCGGCGGAACTCCTTGGCGACGGACACGGCGGCGGCGACCGCGCGTTCGACCTGGTCCGGCCCGGGCACCGCGACCGTGGCGACCTCGCTGCCGTCGTACGGGTGGTGCACCACGAGGGTGGTGGCGCCCTGCTCGGGGCGTCCGGCGATCCAGGCGGGGCGCGGCTCGGGGGTGATCATGTCCATGCGTACCAACGTAATCCGGGTGGGGAGTCCGGCGTGGGACCCCCACCCGGACGGGTCACGGCTTGATGAGCACCTTCAGCGCCTCGCGCCCGGCCATGGCGCGGTAGCCGTCCGGGACGCCTTCGACGTCGATGGTCCGGTCGAAGACCTTGCCGGGCTGGTACTTGCCGTCGAGGACGTCGGGCAGCAGCTCGGGGATGTAGTGCCGGGCCGGCGCGACGCCGCCGGTGACGGTGACGTTGCGGCGGAACACACCCACGCCGACCGGGCCCTCTTCGTACTGCGGCAGGCCGACGCGGCTGATCGCGCCGCCCGCACGCACGACCCCGATGCCCATCTCGAAGGCACCCTTGGTGCCGACGCACTCGAGCACGGCGTGCGTCCCGCGTCCGCCGGTCAGCTCGCGGACCTTTTCGATGCCTTCGTCACCGCGCTCGGCGACGACGTCGGTCGCGCCGAACTCGCGGCCGAGGTCGGTGCGGGCCTGGTGGCGTCCCATGAGGACGATCCGGTCGGCGCCGAGGCGCTTCGCGGCGAGGACGGCGGAGAGGCCGACGGCGCCGTCACCGATGACCGTGACGTTCTGGCCCTCGCTCACGCGGGCCTTCACCGCGGCGTGGTGCCCGGTGGAGAAGACGTCCGACAGCGTGAGCATCGACGCGAGCAGCGCCTCGTCCTCGGTGTGCGGGAGCTTGACCAGGGTGCCGTCGGCCTGCGGCACGCGCACGGCCTCACCCTGGCCGCCGTCGACGCCCTTCGCGCCCCAGCCGCCGCCGTGCAGGCAGGACGTCTGGAGGCCTTCGCGGCAGAACTCGCAGGTGTTGTCGGACCAGACGAACGGCGCGACGGCGAGGTCGCCCTTCTTGACGGTCGTGACGTCGGCGCCGGTCTCCTCGACGATCCCGAGGAACTCGTGCCCGATCCGGCGGCCGTGCTCGCGCGGCTCCATGTCGGCGTACGGCCAGAGGTCGCTCCCGCAGATGCAGGACCGCACGACCCGCAGGATGACGTCCGTCGGCTCGACCAGCTTCGGGTCGGGCACGGTCTCCACCCGCACGTCGCCGGCGCCGTAGATGACTGTCGCTCGCATGCAAGGGCCTTTCCTGGGGAAACGTGACAAACGTCGGGGGTGCGGCCACGTTGTCGCGCCTAGATTTTCGTCCATGACCACGCGCACCGCATCCCGCACCCCGTTCGGGGCCCTCGCGACCGGACCACGGTTCCCGCTCGTCACGGCCGTGGTGTTCCTGGTGACGCTGGCGTGCGGCATCGCGCAGCTGGTGCACCCGCCGCTGTACGACGCGGTGGTCCGCGACGCGGCCCGCATCAACGACGGCCAGTGGTACCGCCTGGTGACGGGCATGTTCTTCCAGGACGGCTGGGGGTTCGGCCTGGTCTCGAACCTGCTCTGGCTGGCGGTGTTCGGCACGCTCGCCGAGCGCGTTTTCGGCCGTGGGCGCTGGCTGGTCCTGTACTTCGTCTGCGGCTGGTTCGGCCAGTTCATGAGCTACGTCTGGCTCAACCCGGTCGGCGCGGGCAACTCGATGTGCGTGACCGGCCTGATCGGCGCCCTGGCGACGCTGGTGATCGTGGCGTCGCGCCGCTACGGCGTCGAGCTGCCCCTGCAGTTCCGGGTGATGGCGTTCGCGGTGCCGGTACTGGCCGTGGTCGACACGGTTTTCCACGACAACCACGGCCTGCCCGGCCTGCTGGGCATGGTGCTGGGCTACCTGCTGCTCCCATCACCCACTCGTGCCCCACATCCGGAGGTCGTGACACCGGATCACTTTCACGGCGAAAGTGACGTCAAGGGCGGGTGAGGTGGCCGCCGAGCCGGTGCCAGTGCTCGACGAGGTGCGCCTGCACCGGCACCGCGAGCAGCTCCGCGAGGTCCTGCTCGGCCGCGCGGGCCGCCGCCTCGGTCCGTTCCCAGTCCCGGACGTCGGCCTCGACGGCCACCCGCGCGCCGGCGCCCGTCCGGGCGTGGGCGGCCGCGATCAGGTCGCAGCGCAGCTCGTCGGCGCGGCCCAGGTCCACGGTGTGCCGGGCGTCGAGGACGATGCCGAGCCCCGAACGCACGCCGTAGCGCACGGCGATCCGCAGCAGGTCGTTGCTGAACGCGCGCGTTTCGGCGGGCAGCCACGACAGCCGTTCCCAGTCGGGCGGTGGCTGGTCGTCGGCGCGGCAGACCGCGTACCCGGGCACGTCACACCAGGTCAGGCGACTTGGCGGCCGGAGTCGGTAGAGCATGCGCGTCCCCCTCGGCGGCAGGTGGCCGCGAACGGGCCACTCCCGTTGAGTCGGGAAGATCGTGACTCGGCGTTACAGCGGCCGGTTGCGGTAGAGGTCGCGCAGCAGCAGGACCTCGGCGCAGTGGTGGATCATCTCCCGGCTGATGTGCAGCACCAGCGTCGCCATCGACTCCTTCGCGTACGGGCCTTCCGCCGGGCCGCACGGCCGCGCCAGGCCGTCCTCGCCGAGGGAACGCACCCCTTCGATCCACCGCGCGTAGAACTCGTCCAGCTGCTTCAGCACCTCGGCCGCCGTACCCGGGTACGGGTAGTCGTCGTACGTCATGGGCGGGCCGTCGAAGTGCGAGGCGATCCGCATGCCCAGGACGCCGACCAGGACGTGGTTGAGGCGCCAGGCGATCGTCGTGACCGGCGGCGGGGTCGGCTCGGGGAAGGCGAAGTCGATGGTGAACGGCCCGGTGCCGGGTTCGTCGTCCGACTTGCGTTCGCGCACGGTCCAGCAGCCCGCGACCGGCTCCCAGAAGTACTCGTCGTCGGTGAGCCCCTCGAGCTTCGGGCGCGTGTGCACCTTCCAGTGGAAGTCGAGCTGGTCGGTCAGTTCCTTCGTCCAGTTCACAGCCATACCGCAGACCGTAGAACCTCTCGCGGACAGCTGCTGTCCTCGTTCGCAACCGGGGCCGGGACCCGGGTGACCGGGCCCACCTGGGACGATGGAGGGGAATCCCGCCGCTGCCAGGAGGTCGTCAGGTGCCCAACCCCACCGGTCCGGTTCTCGTCGTGGACTTCGGGGCGCAGTACGCGCAGCTGATCGCCCGGCGCGTCCGCGAGGCCCAGATCTACTCGGAGGTCGTGCCGCACAGCGCGTCCGTCGACGAGATCCTCGCGAAGAACCCCGCGGCGATCATCCTGTCCGGCGGCCCCTCGAGCGTGTACGCCGAAGGCGCCCCGGGCATGGACCCGAAGCTCACCGAAGCGGGCGTGCCGATCTTCGGCATCTGCTACGGCCACCAGCTGCTGGCCAGCGCGCTCGGCGGCGTCGTCGAGCCGACCGGGGTCCGCGAGTTCGGCCGCACCGAGGTCCGCATCAGCGGTGACGGCGGTGTCCTGCACGCCGGCCTGCCCGCGACCCAGCCCGCCTGGATGAGCCACAACGACAGCGTCACCAAGGCCCCCGAGGGTTCGGTCGTCACCGCGTCCTCCGACGGCGCCGTGGTCGCCGGCTTCGAAGACGTCGAGCGCCGCTTCGCCGGCGTCCAGTACCACCCGGAGGTCGCGCACTCGCCGCACGGCCAGGAGGTGCTGCGCCGCTTCCTGCACGACATCGCGGGCATCAAGCCGCAGTGGACGACGTCGTCGATCGTCGAGGAGCAGGTCCAGCGGATCACCGAGCAGGTCGGCGACGGCCGGGCGATCTGCGGCCTGTCCGGCGGTGTCGACTCCGCCGTCGCGGCCGCGCTCGTGCAGCGCGCCATCGGCGACAGGCTGACCTGCGTGTTCGTCGACCACGGCCTGTTGCGGGCGGGGGAGCGCACCCAGGTGGAGCGCGACTTCGTCGCCGCCACCGGCGTCAACCTCGTCACCGTCGACGCGCGCGACCGCTTCCTCGACGCACTCGCCGACGTCACCGACCCGGAGCAGAAGCGCAAGATCATCGGCCGCGAGTTCATCCGCGTGTTCGAGCAGGCCGAGCGCGACCTCAAGGCCGAGGGCGACTACCGCTTCCTGGTCCAGGGCACGCTCTACCCGGACGTCGTCGAGTCCGGCGGCGGCGAGGGCGCGGCCAACATCAAGAGCCACCACAACGTCGGCGGCCTGCCGGACGACCTGCAGTTCGAGCTGGTCGAGCCGCTGCGGCTGCTGTTCAAGGACGAGGTCCGCAAGGTCGGCACCGAGCTGGGCCTGCCCGAGACGATCGTGCAGCGCCAGCCGTTCCCCGGCCCCGGCCTGGGCATCCGCATCATCGGCGCGGTCAATGCCGAGCGCCTCGAGACCCTGCGCGCGGCCGACCTGATCGCCCGCGAGGAGCTGACGGCGGCCGGGCTGGACCACGAGATCTGGCAGTGCCCGGTGGTGCTGCTGGCGGACGTCCGCAGCGTCGGCGTCCAGGGTGACGGCCGCACGTACGGCCACCCGATCGTGCTGCGCCCGGTGTCGTCCGAGGACGCGATGACGGCGGACTGGACCCGCCTGCCCTACGAGGTCCTGGAGCGCATTTCCACCCGCATCACCAACGAGGTGGCGGAGGTCAACCGGGTGGTCCTGGACGTGACGTCCAAGCCGCCGGGCACCATCGAGTGGGAGTAAGGCTTTAGACGGACTCGAGGCCCCGGCGTGGGATCCGGGGCCTCGAGAGTGAGTGGCGATATTCGGTTCAGCGTCGGCGTTTGCCGCCGAACGACGCGCCCAGGAGCATCAGCCCCACGAACACCGCGCCGCCCGCGATCACCCAGCGGAAGTCGAAGTGCGGCAGCCAGCTCGCGCCGTCCGAGAGGACGTAGGCGGAGATCAGCAGGGTCGCGACCCCGACGATCAGGGTGAAGAAGTCCACGCCGCGCCGCGCGGGCGGGGCCTCTACCGGATTGTCGTAGGCGTAAGGGTTCTGGTCAGCCACGGCGCACCTCCACGTCGCCCACAGTGTTCGACACGTGCAGGGTGATCTTCTGGCCGCCGACGCCGTCGGTGCCGTAGTCCGTCCCGGTCAGCGCGTCCTGGCTGATGCCGTCCGTCGACCGGTTGAAGCACTCCGCCGTACCGGCGCCGGTACGGCAGTCGAAGGTGACGTCCGCCGTGTCCGGCACGGTGATCGTCGAGTTGCCGGCGCCGTTGACCACGTTCGTGGTGATCGGCGCACCGACCGGCATCTTGGTCAGGTCGAGGTCGATGTCGCCCGCCGCGTGCTGGTAGAGCGGCTTGACGTCGGTCGCCGCGGCGGGCGTCAGGTCGAGGTCGCCGGCGCCGCCGCGGAAGTCGAAGTTCTGGAACGGCACCGTCGTCAGGATCATCCCGACGATCGCCAGCGGCACCGCGAGCCCGATCAGGCCACGGCCGCCACGGACGAACGCGCCGGTGACCAGGCCGATCCCGACCACACCGAGCACGAGCCCGATGATGTGCTGCGCGGAGAACCAGGACACGCCGTTGAGGTTCGCGAGCACGCCGGCTCCGGCGGTCACGACGGCCAGGCCGAACGTCGCCGAGCCGACCTTCGAGCGGTGACGCGGCTCGGGCGCCTTGAACGCCTTGGGCGGCACGGGCGGCGGCGGTTCCTGATAGGACGGTGCGTCGGGCAGGTCCCAGCCGGCCGGGTCGGCGGCGAGGGGGTCCCAACCCTGCGGGGACGCCGGCGACTTCGCCTCGGCGGTCGCGGTGTCGGTCATGGTGAAGGCTCCGTTCCCGGTGAAGGCCGTGTACTGCGACCGCGGGGTGACCGGGGCCGGGCGGTTCTCGTGACCGCGGCTGCGGTGCAGCAGGTAGAGCGCGATGCCGAGCAGCGCGAAGCTGATCAGGCCGCCGCCGTCGAACCAGGAGCCGCTGAAGCTCCCCCCGACGCTCACGACGGTCAGGATCGACAGCACCACGGCGAACGCGGGCGATACCGACGAGCGGCCCCGCCCGATCAGGCCCTCGAAGCCGGAGACGTCGTCGCTCTCGCCGGGCAGGAACAGCCACCCCAGCAGGTAGAAGGTCACCCCGAAGCCGCCGAAGATCGTCGCGACGACAAGCGCCACCCGCACCACGACGGGATCAAGCCCGTACCGGTTCCCGATGGCCGCGGCCACCCCGGCGACCTTCCGCCCACCGTGCGGCCGCCGGGGCCGGCTCCCCCAAAAGTCCTTGACGGTCTCCTCGAAGCCGTTCAACGGACCCGGCTTCGGTGCCCGTGTCTCACTCGCACCACTCATAGGCCAAAGCATGCGCGACGGCGATCCCGGAGACATCCGGGAAGGACCCTGATTCTCCCCGGAGAGGGTTCCAGGGGACGCCAGACCATGGGGAGCAGTTACACGAAACAGAGCCCGGTGATCGGGGTCGGCCGCGTCGTGGCCCGCGCCGGCTGTCTCCGTGGTCGCCGTCCCCCGGCCCCCTTCGGCGGTCCCAGCGGAACGGACGCCCACCGGACAGGTCGTGAGGGGCACCTTCAGGGCTCCTGGGTCCCTGAGGGTGCCCCTCACGGCGGTTCTCGTGTCCCCGGCTGTCCCAGCGAAACGGACGCCCACCGGACAGGTCGTGAGGGGCACCCTCAGGGCTCCTAAGTCCCTGAAGGTGCCCCTCACGACATTCCTTGCGTCCCCGGTTACTCCTCGGCGGTCTCAGCGGAATGGACGCCCACCAGATAAGTCGTGAGGGGCACCCTCAGGGCTCCAAAAGCCACCCGGTCGCGCCGATCGTCATCGGCAGCGCGGAGGAACAGCCACGGCCGGACGGGCGCCGATCCACCGGATCAGGGGTTTCCCCGATGGAACCCCACGCCTGTGCGTGTGACCATGGACGGCGTGCAGGAGTCCCTCGACCAGGTTGTCGCCCCCGAGACGGTGACGCAGGCCGTCACCGTCCCGCCCTCGCCGAAGATGTTCCGGCGCCGGTCCGGGCGGGCGATCGCCGGCGTCGCCGGTGGTCTTGCCGACCACCTCGGTGTGCCCGTCGTCTGGGTGCGCACGGGGTTCGCGCTGCTGGCCGCCCTCAACGGCGCCGGCCTGCTCGCGTACGGCCTGCTCTGGGTGTTCGTCCAGCAGCAGACCGAAGAAACCGCGAAAGCCCCCACCTCGAAGGAACGCCAGCAGGCGTTCGGCCTGATCGCGCTCGGGGTCGGCCTCGCCGTGGCCAGCGGGACGCTCACCGGCTTCATCAGCGGCTGGGTCGCCGTGCCGCTCGCCGTCGCGATGATCGGTCTCGCCGTCGTCTGGCGCGAGGCCGACGAGTCGCAGCGCCGCCGCTGGCGGGTCGGCGCCAAGGACGGCTTCGCGGGCGCCTTCCTCGGCGGGGGCGGCTGGTCGGCCGCGATCCGGATCGTTGCCGGGGTCGCGCTGGTGATCACCGGCATCGGCGTCGTCGTGCTCCGCAGCGGCAGCCTCGACCAGGTCCAGTTCGCGCTGATCGCCGTCATCGCGACGCTGATCGGCGTTGCCGTCCTGACCATCCCGTTCTGGCTGCGCCTCGTCCGCGACCTGTCCGACGAGCGCAAGGCCCGCATCCGCACCGACGAACGCGCCGAAATCGCCGCGCACCTGCACGACTCGGTGCTGCAGACGCTGGCGCTGATCCAGAAGCAGAGCGAGCAGCCGCGCGAGGTCGCGCGCCTCGCCCGCAGCCAGGAACGCGAACTGCGCGGCTGGCTCTACGGCCCCAACGGCTACGGCAAGCCCGTCGAGAAGGCCGAAGAGGCGCAGACGACCGGTCAGCTCTCGGAAGCCCTCGCGACGGCGTGCGGCGAGGTCGAGGACACCTTCGCGATCTCCGTCGGCCAGGTCGTGGTCGGCGACGCCGAGCTGGACGAGTCGCTGGTCGCGCTGGTCCAGGCCGCGCGCGAGGCGATCGTCAACGCCGCGAAGCACGCCGGGGTCGAAGAGGTCAGCGTCTACGCCGAGGTCGAGCCGACGTCGGTCACGGTGTTCGTCCGCGACCGCGGCAAGGGTTTCGACCCGGACGTCGTGCCGGGCGACCGCCACGGCCTCGCCGACTCGATCCGCGGCCGCATGACCCGTCACGGCGGCACCTGCAAGCTGCGCACCGCGCCGGGTGAAGGCACCGAGGTCCAGCTCGCCATGCCGGTCAAAGCGGGCAAGGGCGCGGCGTGAGGCGGCTATGCTCGAACCCGTGACTGACACCCAGCGCGAACCGGTGAAGGTGTTCCTCGTCGACGACCACGCGCTGTTCCGCGCGGGCGTGCGCACCGAGCTCGACTCGATCACCGACGAGGTCCGCGTGGTCGGCGAGGCCGGCTCGGTCGCCGAGGCGGTGGCCGGGATCGCCCGGACCAAGCCCCAGGTCGTGCTCCTCGACGTCCACATGCCCGACGGCGGCGGCGCCGAGGTGCTGCGCCGCGTCCGCCCCGAGCTGCCGGACGTCGTGTTCCTGGCGCTCTCGGTGTCGGACGCCGCGGAGGACGTCATCGCGGTCATCCGCGCCGGCGCCCGCGGTTACGTCACGAAGACGATCTCGTCGAAGGAACTGGTCCGCGCGGTGGTCCGGGTTTCGGACGGCGACGCGGTGTTCTCCCCGCGGCTGGCCGGGTTTGTCCTGGACGCGTTCGCCGACCGCCCGGGTTCGGCCCCGATCAACGACCCCGAGCTGGACCTGCTGACGCCCCGCGAGCGCGACGTCCTGCGGCTGCTGGCCCGCGGGTACGCGTACAAGGAGATCGCGTCGGAGCTGTTCATCTCGGTGAAGACGGTCGAGACGCACGTGTCGAGCGTCCTGCGCAAGACCCAGCTGTCGAACCGCTACGAACTCTCCCGCTGGGCCTCCGACCGCCGCCTGGTCTGACGTTCTTCGGGAGCGACGGCCAGCTCCTTCCCGTGGACGAAGCTGCCCGTCACGATCTCGGAACTCGGGTGGTAGTAGCGGCGCTCGAACATCTTTCCCATGCCCGTGACCTCATGACGCGCGAAGATCTGAAGCCTGATGAAGGAATGCGGATTGTCCGACAGCAGTTGCCGGATATCCGATTTGATCCTCAGGCGGTAAGCGTTGTCGTAGTCCGCACTCGTTCGGACGCGGCGAGGAAGCAGCAGAGGCGCGTTGCCGCATTCGAGGGGAGTTCGCCGCTTGATGCTCCCTCCTTTGGCGCCGATCGGTGTCACGAGGTGGGCATCGAAGCGGAGATCCATCGCGGCCCGGCGGCTCTGGTTGATCACTTTGATGCGGAAAACAGGTGACTGGGGGTCTTCGGCGATCTCCGGCGAGATGGTCAATTTCGGTGTGAGGCGGCTGACGATCAGAATCCACACTGCCGAGGCCACGACACTGGACAAGATGCCGACCACAATGGCTTGTACCGTTTCCATCCGCACCTCGCTGCCGACCCGGTTTTGTCTGGCGGAATGTCGGGTCTGTCGGCTGCGCTGTTACGGATCGAGCCTCAGTCCGCCAGAGGAGCGAGAGGCCTGGGCGCGCGTCCGGTGGTGTCGTCACCAAGCCCATCCGCTTGGTCACCAGGCTCCGCCAAAACCCCTCGCTCCGGCTTCTGGAGGCGGGTCAGCGCGACCCCGCCGAGGACGACCAGCATGCCCGCGATCACCCGCAAGTTGAGCTGCTCACCCAGGAACACCGCGCCCAGCAGCACCGACACCACCGGCAGCAGGTACCCGACGACCGAGGCCGCCACCGCGCCTTCGCTCGCCAGCAGCTGGTAGTTCAACGCGAACGCGATCCCCGTCGAACCGATGCCGAGCACCAGCATCGCGAGCAGCGGCCCCACCGAAAAGTGCACCGGCGTGAACCCGCCCGCCGGCAGCGCCAGCAGCAGGAAGCCGCTCGCCAGCAGCATTTGCCCGGCCGAGAGCGCGTACGGCGACGTCGCCGTCCCCGACAGGTACTTGCCCTCGTAGACGAACGCGAAGCCGTAGCTCGCCGCCGCCGCGAGGCAGGCCAGCGCGCCCCAGCTCAGCAGGCCCGACGCCTGCCACGGCGCGAAGATCAGCAGGATCCCGCCGAGGCCGACGAGCAGCCCCGCCAGCCGCGTCCCGGTCATCCGCGACGTCGTCCCCATCATCGGCGCCGCGAGCAGCACCCACAGCGGCGTCGTCGAGTTCAACACGCCGGTGATGCCCGAGTCGACCGTCGTCTCGCCGATCGCGAACAGCAGGAACGGCAGCGCGTTGTGGAAGAACGCCGCGACGGTCAGGTGCCCCCACACCCGCCGGTCGCGCGGCAGTTTGGCCCGCTGCAGCTTGCACAGCAGCAGGAGCATCGCCGCGCCCAGCACCAGCCGCGCCAGGACCAGCTGCACCGGCGAGAACATCCCCAGCCCCAGCTTGATCCAGAAGAAACTCGAGCCCCACATCAGCGCCAGCGCGGCGATCCTGAGCAGGGTCTTCGTCTCGCCCACCCCAGTCCTCCTTCAACGATCATCGCCAGCTTCGCGCCCGCGAGACGTAAGGACAAGCGCAAATAACTGCAGGAACACTTAAGTCGAGCTGTACGATCGGGCCATGCTCGACGTCCGCCGCATGCAGGTCCTCCGCGCCGTGATCACCAGCGGGTCGATCACCGCCGCGGCCCGCAACCTGGGCTACACGCCGTCCGCGATCAGCCAGCAGCTCTCCGCGCTGGAACGCGAGGCGGGCACCGAACTGCTCGAACGCGTCGGGCGCGGCGTCCGGCCGACGCCGGCGGGCTCGCTGCTGTCCGAGCACGCCGAGACGCTGAGCACCGAGCTCGCGAAGGCCGAGGCCGCGCTGACCGAGCTCAAGGAGGGCCGCATCGGCCGCATCACCATCCGTTACTTCGCGACGGCGGGCGCGTCACTGGTCCCGCCCGCCATCGCCGCGGTCCGCCGCGAGCACCCCGGCGTGCGCCTCGACCTCAAGCTCGTCGAACCGCTGGACCCGCTGGCCGACGTCGAGTCGGGCGAGGCCGACGTCGCGATCACGGTCTTCCCGCGCAAGACCCCGCCCGGCAAGGGTGTCGAGCTGGTTCACCTGCTCGACGACCCGTACCGCGCGGTCCTGCCGAAGACGCACCCGCTGGCGCGCAAGCGCGTGCTCGACCTGACCGAGTTCGCCGAGGAGCCGTGGGTCGGCGTCGACGGCATGCCCGGCATCTGCCGCGACATCTTGCTCGGCGCGTGCGCGCAGGCCGGGTTCGCGCCGAACGTCGTCGTCGAGTCCGAGGACTACCAGACGGCGCAGGGGTTCATCGCGGCCGGCATCGGCGTCGGGCTGATCCCGGAGCTCGGGCTCGGCTCGCAGCACCCCGGCGTGATCGTCCGCAAGATCCGCCACCCGGAACCGATCCGGGCGATCCACGCCGCCGTCGCGACGCGCGCCTGGGGGCACCCGGCCGTCCGCACGCTGCTCGAAGCGATGCGCGCGGCGACCGCGAAAGTGGCTTAGACGAAGAACAGTTCCGACACGAGGATGCCGACCAGCACGGCCGCGAGGATCGCGGCCACGGTGATCAGCGTCTTCTTCGACACCGGCAGGTTCCACTCGTCCGCGGCCTTCTGCGGCTGGGGAGCCGGCGGCGGGATGTACTGCGTCGCCTGCTGGCCCGGCGCGGCCACCGGCTGCATCCGCTGCGTCTCCTCCGCCGAGGAAAAACCGGGTGCGGGCGTGGTGAGCGGGATCTGCTGCTGGTACTGCGGTCCCGACGGCGGCAGCGGCGGTGCCGCGGGCGTGTGCGCCGGGTTGAACGGCGGCGTCGGCGGGGGCGGAGGTGGCGGCATCCCGGGTGCGGTCGGCGGGATGAACGCCGTCTCCCGGCCCTCGGTGATCGCGCCCAGCGCCCGGACCGTGTCCGCCATCGTCGGCCGGGTGGTCGGGTCCGCGCGCAGCATCTTGCGCAGCGCGGCGGTGAGCACACCGGCGTTCTGCGCCGGACGCTCCGAAGACTGCCCGTCGTCGCCGAACGGCGGCACGCCCTCCACCGAGGTGTAGAGCGTCGCGCCGAGGGAGAAGACGTCCGCGGGCGGCGACGGCGGCAGGCCGCGTGCCACCTCGGGCGCCACGTACGCCGGGCTCGGCCCGCCGCCGCTGATGCCGATGTCGGTGAGCTTGACGCCGCCGTCGTCGGCCAGCAGCACGGTGCCCGGCTCGAGCGTGCGGTGCACGAACCCGGCCGCGTGGATCGCGGTGAGCGCGTTCCCGAGCTGGATCCCCAGCGCCGCCGCCTGGTCGGGGGTGAGCCGGCCGTGCTCGGCGAGGAACGTCGCCATGCTGCGCGACGGGATGTACTCCATCACCAGCCAGACGTCCTGGCCCTCGGGCAGCACGTCGAACACCTTGATGGCGGACGCGTGCTCGATCCGGGCCGCGTCCTTGCCCTCCTGCATGGCGGCCGCGCGCGCCTGCTCGGCCCGGTCACCGGCGCCGACGGGCAGGTACATCCGCTTCATCGCGACGGTGCGGAACAGCCGCGTGTCGAACGCCAGCCACACGATCCCGGCGCGGCCGCGGCCGATCGGCTGGTCCAGCCGGAACCGGCCGCCGACGATGGTGCCTTCGGAACTCAAATCTGACCTCTGAGCATCAAGGGTTGGTTCCGCCCGTGGTCTCCGGCGGACTCGACTCAACCGACGACGAAGTCGGCGTTGTCGGCGTCGTCGTCTTTGGTGTCGTCGACTTGGGCGTAGTGGTTTGCTCCGGCTGTGTCTGCCGTTGTGTTGTCGTCCGCTTCGACGAAGTGGTCGGCTCGTCGGTGCTCGATGGCAGCGTCACCGTGTCCGTCGGCTCCTCGGTCGTCGACGGCAGCGACTCCGACGTCGCGGCCGGTGTCGGCCGGTTGCTCGAGATCGGGGTCGCCGGCGCCTCCGGGTTGTTCGGGCTCAGCAGCCAGACGCCCAGCGCGACCAGGCCGATGACCACGATGCCGCCGATGATCGCCGGGCGCTTCCAGGCGCCGGGCTTCTCGTCGTCGTCCGGGGGCGGGCTCGCCTGCGGCCGCTGCCGCGGCGGGGGCGGCGGGGCCGGCTCGTCTTCGTAGTCGTCGTAGTCGTCCGCGTACGGGTCCTGCTGGGCGTGCGGGGGCACCGGCACCGCGCGGGTCGCGGCGAGCCCGGGAGGCACACCGCCGGACTCGTACGGGTGATCGTCCTCCGGGTAGCGCGTGTACCCGCGGTCGTAGTCGTCCTCGGGGTAGCCCGTGCCCTCGGCGTAGTCGTCCTCGTCGTAGTACGGGACGGCCTGCGTCGGCGCCGCGTCGCCCATGAGCGTGCCCGAGTGGCCCGCGGGGATCTCGTCGAACATCTGGGTCGCGCCGGGGTCGGCCAGCGCGGCCGCGCCCAGCACACCGGCCGCGGGGGCCAGCATGGTCTCCTCGGCCGGCCCGCCGAGCGGCAGCTCGCCCCGCGCGACGGCGGCGAGCAGCTCCTCGCACTCCTCGGCGGTCGGCCGGTGCTCGGTGTCCGGGTGCAGCAGCACGGCCAGGACGCTCGCCAGCGGCCCGGACTGGCGCGGCGGGTTGATCTGCCCGGCGGCGACGGCGTGCAGCAGGCTCAGCGTGTTCTCGGACAGGCCGAACGGCGGCTGGCCCTCGCACGCGGCGTACAGCGTGGACCCGAGGGAGAACACGTCGGACTCCGGACCGGGATCACCGCCGATGGCGACTTCGGGGGCCAGGTAGGCGGGGGTGCCGGCGATCATCCCGGTCTTGGTGACCGTGACGTCGTCCTTGGCGCGGGAGATGCCGAAGTCGGTGATCTTCACCGTGCCGTTGCCGCCGAGCAGGATGTTGCCCGGCTTGATGTCGCGGTGCACGATGCCGACCGCGTGGGCCTCGCGCAGCGCCGCGGCGACCTGGGCGCCGATGCGCGCCACCTCGACCGGCGGCAGCGTGCGGCGTTCCTGCAGGACGGCCGCCAGGCTGGTGGAGTTGAGGTACTCCATGATCAGGCACGGCTGGCCGTTGTCGTCGGTGACGACGTCGAAGACGGAGATGGCGTTCGGGTGGTGCAGCCGCGCCGCGATCCGGCCCTCGCGCATCGTGCGCTGCCGGGCGTCCTCGGCGTCGTGCTCGTCCAGGTGCGGCTGGAGCAGGAGCTGCTTGATGGCCACGGTGCGGCCCAGGATCTCGTCGTGCGCCTGCCAGACGGCCCCCATCGCGCCCGTGCCGATCCGGCCGACGATGCGGTACCGACCGGCGACCAGACGACCCTCGTCGCTCACGCGACCTCCCTTTGGGCTCCGTCTTCACCAGGGCGTGAGGATTGGTTCCTGGTGACGCGGCCACGAGCACGCCGCTTCGCTGGAGCGTATGCACATGTCGTGGGCTGTGTGCCGGCATTTCCGAGACCGACGCGTGACAAGGCTAGGCGCTCACTCTGCGCACACGAATCCGGTACAGGCACTTGAACCACGGGTGAAGGAGTGATCGCCCTGGGCTACATGTACTGGGCGGAGACGAGCTCGGCCTCGGTGATCAAACCGCCGGTGTCCGCGACCCGGAACAGCTGGGTCACGCGCACCAGGGCGCCGTCCGGCCGGTGGAGCGTGGCGACGGCCAGGATCGAGCCGTCCGGCTTGATCTGGGTGTCCGCTTCCTGGACGTCGATCGCGTCCATCGCGCTCCACGTGCGGACCAGCTCACCGGCGGCGCCGTCGGCCAGCGTCGGGCTGAGCAGGGCCAGCGCGCCGTCCGAGTTCCGGGCGATCGCGGCGTAGAAGTTCTTGACGGCCTGGATCTTCCGGGTCGCGCTGCGCGGGTCCGCGGCCGCGTCCGGCACCGCGTCCGACGTCTTGGGCGCGGCCTGCGGCTGCGGGCTGCCACCGGACGTCGACTCCTGGGCCGACGGGGCACCGCCGGAGTGCGTGGTGCCCTGGGTGACCGGGCCGGGCTGCTCCGGCGTCCCGCCACCGGCCTGGCGCTGCGGGACGGCGAGGCCGCCGAGCTCCGCGGCGCCGTTGAACCCGGCGGGCGTGGACTGGCCGTCGGCGGACACGGCGCGGTGTGCGCTGGTCAGCATGGGTGCGGCGATCACGGCACCGGCGACGAGCGCGCCGGCGGCGAGGAGCCCGGCCAGCTTGGCGCGCCGGACGAACCGGCTCTCCGGCTCGCCCAGGTCGTCGGCCTGTTCGGCCTCGCGATCCGGTTCCGGGCGCGGTGGCAGGAACTTCTGCGGATCGCGGAAGACCTGCTCGAGATAGTCCCGGTCGGCGTCACCGACGCCGTCGAGAATCTCGGCAGGGATCACGTCCTCGACGCGGACGGCGTTGGGTACCTCACGCCGTGTGCGCTGCCGATCAAGCACGAAAGTCCTCGCTCTGGGGTTCCGGGGACGACCACTCGGCCGTTCGGCCGGGTGCCCGTTGGTCCGGATGGCCGACTCGTGGCCGGATCCGGACCCGCTGTCGTTAGGTAACCCTGCACGGACGGCAATCGCCAGGCTCTGTCGCCGGAATGCCTCCGCCATACGACGAGCGGCAGCTTATGTCACCCACCCGGACCAGGGCTAACCGCTCGGCGCACCGCACGTGCATCGGAACGGGCGAACCGCACGTGCAGGCTCGGTCACTGACCGTCGCTGGTGATCTTGTCGCCGTCCCCGAACGTCAGCGTGCGCTGTTCGATCGTCTTGGTCCCGTCATCGTGCGTGATCTCGACGGTGTTCACCGTGACACCGCGCTGCTGGTCGATGCTGACCTTCTTGACCTCGAAGTAGGCGATGCCGGCGTACCGCTCGGCGAGCGCCCGCGGCCCCTGGTCGTGCAGCTCGCCGGTGGTGACCGACGAGGCCGTGCCGGGGTCGGTCGTGACCGTGTTGAAGAACTTCTCCGAGTTGTCGCCCAGGGTCTGGACGTCGGGCGGAAAGGAGTACCACCACGGCGCTTTCACGGGGTTTTCGCGCTCGGCCGAGGTGACCGGCGGCTTCTGCGGCGCCCGGCTGATCGTGGCCGGGTCGTCGGTGGTCGCCGGCCCCGAAGTGCTGCCCGGTGGCGGCGGCGGGGGCGTGCCGTCGACCGGCCCGGCGCCGCCGCCGTCGGTCGGGTCGCTCGTCGCGCTCGCGTCGTCCGGCTGCCGGGTGCTGTCCGGGCTCCCCGCGGACCCGCCGGGCCGGGAGGTCGGCTGGTGCTGGTCGTCGTTCGCGGGGTCGTCCACCGTCGGGGCGCCCTGGTAACCGGGCCACGCGCCCTGCACGGCCTCGTCCATCGGCGGCTTGCCGACCAGGAAGGACCCGGCGAACAGCAGCCCGACGACCACGGCGCCGGACGCGCCGGTGGCGAACCACGCCGCCTTGCGCCAGGTCTTCGGCGGGGTCACCGACGCGGGCACCGAGCCGATCGGGAAGCCGCCGAGCCCGTCGATGGCGTCGATCGGCGGGGCGGCGTAGATGCGGACGTCGTCCTCGTCGGGCTCGACGCAGCGCGGTTTCGGGCTGGCGAGCGAGACCCGCGTGCGCCGGGCGGCCTGGTCGGCGCGCGACTCGGTGTCGGGCATCGAGACCGGGCCCGGCTCGCCGAAGTCGGGGCCGTCGTCCAGTGGCAGGTGGCCCTGGGTGGCGGGGAAGAGCGCGGGCCGCCGGTCACGCGGCTGGGGCAGCAGCGGCCGGCTGGGCTGGGGGAGCGGGAGCGAGCCGGACACCGGCACGTCGATCGGCGCCGTGTCCTCCGCGCAGTGGCGCACCGGGCGGTACGGCGGCGCCGGCGGCGTCCAGCCGTCCGTGACGCCCTGCCGGTGCCGTCCGGGGTGCGCGGGGGCGGTGCCGCGGCCGTGGAACTCCGTGCCGTTGCTCATGCGGACTCGACCACCCGCCGGTCCGGTCCTGACGCCGCGCGGCTCCCGGTCAACCCGAACGGAGCACCCTCACGCGCGGAATCCTGTTCGGAATCCTGCGCAGATGCACGCGCATGCGAGAATGGACGCGCGGGGCCAGTGCCCCCGCGCGCCTTCCGGGCGTCGCCCGACCCAGGCGCAAGGGTCCTCACGGCCCCAACATTAGGAGCATCCGGCGTAGAAAGTCGCCCCCAAACCTGCAAGTTGCAGAGGTTTCACTCGGTCGGGCGCGACCGAAAGGGGGAAGCTGACCCTACGCGTTTTCACGCAGCGCGATCACCACAGCTCAGGGCATTCAGCTGCCGGTGCGGTAGCGATCCCGGGTCGACTGCAGCGCCTTCGTGGCCACCACGCCGCTACCGCCAGCGACGAGGATCGCGACGATGTCGAGCGGCGTTCCCCCGAGCGTGAGCAACCAGGCGAACAGCGATGCCGCAGTGGTACCGCCGGCAATCGCCCACCGGCTGCGGACGTACTGCGCGACCGGAGCACCACCGGCGCGCTTACCCGCCGCATTGTTCAGCATCGCCAGATAACCCACATGGCCCAGCGCGGCCAGCACGCTCGCGAGCGCGACGATGACGGCGATGAGGTTCACGAGCCAGTCCATGACCACAGTCTGCCCGTACCGGGGCCGCCGGTGCCTCGGGGAAGACCCCGAATTCGGCCAACCGTTACCGGCCGAGCCGCCCGCGGCCCAGGTTCAGCAGCGCCATGGCCAGCTGACGGCCGTCGGGACCCAGTTCGCGGTAGCGCGCGAGGACGTCCATCTCGCGGTTGTAGACGATGCGCGTGCCGCCGGCGGCCATCCGCGCGGCGCCGATCGTCTTGGAGACCTCGACCCGGCGTTTCACCAGCCGAAGGATCTCCTTGTCGAGCCAGTCGATCTCCTGCCGCAGTGACGCGATGTCGTCACCGGCGGGGGTGTGCTCGGCGGGCTGGCCGTCGGCGTTCGTCGCTTGTGCGTTCATCGGGACCTCTTCCTTGAAGCCCGGATCCGGCCCCAGGGACGGCGACAGCCCCGGGTCCGTGGACTCCGGGGCTGGCGTGATGGCGGGTTCGGGCACTACGCGATCACGGGAGCCGGAGTCCGGGTCCCGTAGAAAAATCGCTCTGCGTAGCGCCGCATGACCTCAGTATGGCACAGCCGTCCGGGCGCGTTCCCGGGCCGAGCGGACCCCCGCATGAACGAAGAGGCTCACCGCGAGCCAGAACATCGGGAAGGCCGGCCAGAAGAACCCGGCGCCCAGCACGGCCCACCGGACGATCGCCACGACCGCGATGGCGACCACCACGGCGAGGTGCAGCCGCAGCGCGGGGTGACGGCGCAGCGCCGCCCGGGACAGCGGGAAACCGGGCCACTGCGGCACCGGCCGCGGCAGGTCCGCGGTGAGTGCGGTCAGCTCGTCGGTGAACTTCGCGGCGTAGACGTGGGTGAGGCGCTCTTCGACCTCGTCGAGGGTGAGCCGGCCTTCGGTGCCGGCGGACTGGACAGCGGTGGCGACGCGCTCGCGATCGGCGTCGGCGGCCCGGAGGCGGGCGGGGTGGATGTCTTCCATGCAGCCGATGCTCCGCGCGGCGGGCCCCCGGCGCGTCGGGCGCCAGGCGACATCTCCCGCTACGCCTGACGCGGTAGCCCACCCGCCCGGGGTAGCGTGGACAGACGATGGACACCCTCTTCGATCTCCCCGCCGAGACCCCCGCGCGCAAGCCCGCTTCCGGCGGGCAGGCCGATCTGCTCGAGGACCTCAACCCCGCCCAGCGCGAAGCCGTCACCCACGCCGGTGGCCCGCTGCTGGTGGTCGCGGGTGCAGGATCGGGCAAGACCCGGGTGCTGACCCGCCGGATCGCCTACCTGCTCGGGCAACGCCGCGTGCACCCGGGCGAAATCATGGCGATCACGTTCACCAACAAGGCCGCCGCCGAGATGCGCGACCGCGTCGCCGCGCTCGTCGGGCGCCGCGCGAACGCCATGTGGGTCTCGACGTTCCACTCGATGTGCGTGCGGATCCTGCGCCGTGAAGCCAAGACGCTGGACATGTCGTCGAGTTTCTCCATCTACGACTCGGACGACACCAAGCGGCTCATCACGCTCGTCGCGCGGGACCTCGACATCGACCCGAAGCGCTACGCCGCCCGCACCCTCGCCATCCACATCTCGAACCTGAAGAACGAGCTCGTCGACGCCGACGAGGCGGCGGCCAACGCGGGCAACGACCTCGAGCGCCGCGTCGCCGAGGTCTACGCCGAGTACCAGCGGCGGCTGAACCAGGCCAACGCCTTCGACTTCGACGACCTCATCATGCGCACGGTCTCGCTGCTGCAGGCGTTCCCGGCCGTCGCCGAGTACTACCGGCGCCGCTTCCGCCACGTGCTGGTCGACGAGTACCAGGACACGAACCACGCGCAGTACACCCTGGTCCGAGAGCTGGCCGGGACCGCGCCGAACGAGTCGGGCGTCGAGCCGGCCGAGCTGGTCGTAGTCGGTGACGCGGACCAGTCGATCTACGCCTTCCGCGGCGCGACGATCCGCAACATCGAGGAGTTCGAGCGGGACTTCCCGAACGCGCACACCATCCTGCTGGAGCAGAACTACCGCTCCACGCAGACGATCCTGTCCGCGGCCAACGCCGTCATCGAGCGGAACCCGAACCGCCGGGCGAAGCGGCTGTGGACCGATTCGGGCGACGGCGAGAAGATCGTCGGCTACGTCTCGGACAACGACCACGACGAGGCCGCGTTCGTCGCGAACGAGATCGACGCGCTGGCGGAGAAGGGCGAAGCCGACTACTCCGACGTCGCCGTCTTCTACCGCACCAACAACCAGTCCCGCGTCTTCGAAGAGATCTTCATCCGGCTCGGCCTGCCGTACAAGGTCGTCGGCGGCGTGCGGTTCTACGAGCGGCGCGAAGTCCGTGACATGGTCGCTTACCTGCGCGTTCTGGCGAACCCGGAGGACACGGTCAGCCTGCGGCGCGTGCTGAACGTGCCCAAGCGCGGCATCGGCGACCGCGCCGAAGCCGTCGTGGCGACCCACGCCGAGCGCGAGCGGATCTCGTTCGCCCAGGCGCTGCGGGACGCCGCCGAGGACAAGGTGCCGCTGCTGAACCCGCGCTCGGTCAAGGCGATCGGCGGGTTCGTCGCGATGCTGGACGAGCTCGGCGACCTGATCACGTCCGGGGCCGAGGTGCACGACGTCCTCGAAGCCGTGCTGGACAAGACCGGCTACCGCGTCGAGCTCGAGGAGTCGGACGACCCGCAGGACGCGACCCGCGTGGAGAACCTGACCGAGCTCGTCACGGTGGCCCGTGAGTTCACCGAGATCACCGCCGAGATCGTCGCGGACGAGAACGCCGAGCTGGTCGTGGACGAGGGCGTCCCGGCGCCGGGTTCGCTGCCCGCGTTCCTGGAGCGCGTGTCGCTGGTCGCGGACGCCGACTCGGTGCCTTCTCCCGACGGTGGCGAGGAAGGCGACGGCGGAGCGGGCGTGGTCACGCTGATGACCGTGCACACCGCGAAGGGCCTGGAGTACCCGGTCGTGTTCTGCACCGGCTGGGAGGACGGCGTCTTCCCGCACATGCGTGCGCTGGGCGACCCGACCGAGCTGGCCGAGGAACGGCGGCTCGCCTACGTCGCGATCACCCGGGCCCGCAAGCGATTGTACGTCTCGCGCGCGATCACGCGGTCGGCGTGGGGACAGCCGTCGATGAACCCGGCTTCGCGGTTCCTGGACGAGCTGCCGCCGGACCTCGTCGACTGGCGGCGGCTGGAGCCGTCCAGCCGTGGCTTCGGCTCGTTCGGCAGCGGCTCGCGCGGCACGCCGCGGGCGGCGACCACCTGGGGCGGCCGGTCTTCGTCGGCGCCTTCGTCCTCCCCCGGCGTGAGTTCCTTCGGCAAGGGCTGGAAGGACACGGTGGCGCTGAAGCTGGACGTCGGCGACCGCGTCAGCCACGACAAGTACGGCCTGGGCACGGTCGTCTCGTGCGACGGCGTCGGCCCGCGCGCGACGGCGACGATCGACTTCGGCGCGGCCGGCAAGGTCCGGCTGATGCTGATCGGCAGCGTCCCGATGGTGAAGCTCTAACACTCTTACGGGTGATCCCGGCGGCGATCTCGGCGATCGCCGCCGGAATCGTCGTACCCCACCGGTAGAACTGACCCCGTAATCGAACACGAGTTCGACGGAGGGGGAGCCTGGTGTGGACGCGGTTCTGTTTGGCCTGTTGGCCGAAGGGGTACAAAATTACTTGCGAGGAGTCCTGGGGACGACGGTTCCGGATCGGGGTCGGGAGCCTTCGGGGGCTTCAGGAATTCCTTCGCGTGCGGGAGCGGAGGCGTGCCGGCTGGCCGCCGCCTGGCGAGCGCTGCTCAGGCAGCACGAACTGGGCGCGGACGGGCACTGTGTCACCTGCGGCCGGGGACGCCGCTGGACGACCAGGGCCCGGAGGGCCGCGCGTGTCCGCTCCGCGAAGACCACGGTGGCGTGGGGCTGGTGGCCGGTGCGAAGACCGGCGGAGCTCTGCACGGTCTGGCAGGTCGCGGTGGCGTACTTCATCCGCCGTCTGCCGGGAGGCCATCGGTAGGCGGTTCCGGGCGCTGAAAAGCTTGCTGGCGGGCTTGGCGGCGCCGTGGGTGGTCCGGACCACCTCGCGTGGCCAGGAGCGGCCTCAGGCGGTTTCCCTGCCGAGGCTCGCTTCGGTGGCTCTCACCACCTCGGCCGCGCGGCTGCTGTGCAGCTCTCGCGCGGCCGTGAAGGGGTCGGATTCCTCAGATGACGATGCCGCGCGCGGCCAGCCAGGGCCGGGGGTCGATCTTCTTCGTGCCGTTCTGCCAGACCTCGAAGTGCAGGTGCGGGCCGGTGCTCTGGCCGCGGTTGCCGATCTCGGCGATCTGCTCGCCGCACTTGACCTTCTGGCCCTCCTTGACGGAGAAGCTGTTCATGTGGCCGTAGACCTGGATCGTGCCGTCCTGGAGCTGGACCCGGACCCACAGGCCGAAACCGCTGGCCGGGCCGGCCTCGATCACGGTGCCGTCGGAGGCGGCGTAGATCGGGGTGCCGATCGCGTTGGCGATGTCGATGCCGAGGTGGCTCGTGCCCCACCGGGCACCGAAGCCCGAGGTGAAGGTGCCGTGCGCGGGCAGGCAGGTCTTGGGGCGAGCGGCTTCTTCGGCGGCCTTCTTGGCGGCGTCGGCTTCACGCTGCTCGCGGGCCTGCGTGATCGAGGCGCTGTCGGCGAGCTTCGCGGCTTCGGCGGAAGCGTCGACGGTGTGGCCGGTGGGCAGGAGCTCGGGGGCGCCCCCGGAGCCCGCACCTCCCGCGGTGAGCGACGCGCTGGCGTCCTGGCTGTTGGCCAGGGGCGTCACGGCGGTGTCCGAGTCGGTGACCGTCTTGAGGGTCGAGCCCGCGGCGGCGGCCGCAAACGCACCAGCCGCCACAGCGGCGACCACGACACGGCCACGGAGGGCCGAGGAGGGCGGGGCGATGCGGTGCGCACCCCGGACACGAACGACCGCACCTTGCAGTGCGTCCTTCAATGCCGGGGAAGGAGCTTGGCCGCCGGGGGAGCGGTGTGAAGCCAAGACAGGGCCTTCCATCGTCGGGGAGCCGGGCCTAGGACCGCGGGCGGGGGAACCCGGTGAGCCAACCTCGGGGGTGGTTTGCTCGGTGTCCTACTTCGTGACCTGACTGTAATGGGGACCGGGGGACAGTAACGAAGGGGCACCGCTGTAAGCAAGATGTGCCCCGTCCGTCGGCCGATCGGGTGGCTTCGATCTTGCGTCCACCTGTGGCAATTACGCAAAGTTAGAGGGGGTTTACGGCGTTCGGTGTGACCTGGCTTACAGCGTTCGCGGCCGCCCGGAGGTCACCGAGCCGTCCGCGGCCCCGGTGCACCCGGAATAAGGATTTGCGGGGTGGCGTTGAACGCCGCTCGACGACTCGAGCCCCGGCGACGCCTCCCAAACGGTCCGGACTTGCTAGGTTCGCGGGCAATGCCCCCACGCTCAGAGCCCCCAGCCGGGAGCGCCCCCGCCTCCCCGGGCACCCCCCGAACCCCGGCCCCCGGCAACCGCACGCGCCCCGACGCGAGCCCAGCCCCATCGGCCGACTCCACCCCAGAGCCGCCGACGGTGGGTTTCCCGGCCGCCCCGCCGACGCCGGACGCCGTGG
Organism: Amycolatopsis sp. NPDC088138; assembly: GCF_044741685.1. NCBI lineage: Bacteria > Bacillati > Actinomycetota > Actinomycetes > Pseudonocardiales > Pseudonocardiaceae > Amycolatopsis > Amycolatopsis sp. NPDC088138. Next base: position 451,476 of record NZ_JBIUTB010000003.1, on the reverse strand, counting down.
AGACCCCCGCACTCGGTCTCAAGGCCGCAAGCGGACCCCCACAGCCGGCCGGCCGCGGACAGGCCACCCCCTCGGCGCCGGAATCCCCCGAGGCACCTCGGCGCCGCACGGCAGCCGCGGAACAGGCCGGTTCGACTCCGGCACCGGAGCCCAGTGGCCGGCGCCGCCCAGCATCGAATTCCGCAACGGCATCCGCAGGGCAAGCCACCGCCGCGTCGGAGTCCTCACAGGAGTCTCCGCGCCGGTCGGCGGCTTCTGCGCGGTCAGCTGCTTCCGCGTCGGAGCCCACGCAGGAGTCTCCGCAGCGCTCGGCGCCCCCTGCACGGCCGTCCGCCTCCACGTCGGAGTCCCCGCAGAAGTCTCCGCGCCGCTCGGCGGCTTCTGTACAGCCAGCCACCTCCGCTTCGGAGTCCGCACAGGAGTCTCCGCGTCGCTCGGCGGCTTCTGCACGGCCAGCTGCCTCTGCGTCGGAGTCCGCACAGGAACCCCCGCACCGCCCAGCCGCCTCCGCATCGGCGGCGGAGTCCGGTGCGGCATCTGGGCGCCGCCCGGCGTCTGACTCTGCGGTGGCATCCGCGCCGCAGTCCGCCTCCGCTTCGGCGGCGGCGGCGGATTCGGCGGAGACCCCCGCGCTGGGTCTTGCTGCCGCCACCGGATCCGCTGAGCCGGCCCGCGCCCAGGAACCCACCTCGGCGCCGAGCTCCGGCGAAAGTGCTGCGCCCACCGAGAAAGCCTCGCCCGCGCGATCTCAGGCGGAGGCAAGGCGTAGCGGCGCAGCCGCGAAGCCGGCGTCGAAATCCGCGGCCAAACAAACCACCAAACGACCGGTCGGCCCACCCCGGGAAGAACCCCCCATCTGGTCCGCCGACGATCACCTCCCCACCCCGCAGCTGACCGCGGCTCTCGCACTCCTCGCCCTCGGCGCCGTCGCCCTGACCGCCGCGGCCTTCGTTCCCGTGTCGCCCGCCGCGTCTCCGGGCTTCACCAGCTGGCCGTGGATGGCCGTTCTCGCGTTCGGGCCCGTCGTCGCCGCCATTGCCTTGCGTGGCAAGCCCGGTGTGGCCGCCGGTGTGGTGCTCGGGCTGGCCGCGCTGGCTCCCGGGCGGCTGGTGCTCGATCTGCAGTTCGCCGTCAACGGCCCGCTCACCATCCGGCCCGAGCTCTACCTGCCCGACCGGTTCCTGGGCGGCTCGGCCGTCGGTGCCGGCTTCTGGTTGCTCGTCGCCGGGAACGTGCTCACCGCGGGCGCCGGGGTGCTTGCCTGGCGGGCCGTCCGGGCCCGGGACGAAGAGCCCGAACGGCGCCGGTGGCGTCTGCTCGTGCCGCTGCTCGCCGTCGCCGCTTCCGTCGGGCTGCTGACCGCGCCTGTCCACTCGGACAACGGTTTCCTGCTCGCCCGCTCCGCTTTCGAAGGGCCGTGGCCCGCTCTCGGCGGCTACCTGCTGCTCGCCGCCGCGCTGCCGTTCGCCGCGGTGCTGGCGCTCGCCGCTCCTTCCGAACGCGTCGCCCGCGGGGCGCTCGGCGGGCTCGCCGCCGCCGGCTTCGGCGTCGCCTTGCCGCCTGTGGTGGCCGGACTTTCCCGGGACGATCTGCACGTCGCCTGGGGACCCGTCCTCGTGCTCCTCGCGATGGTGGCCGTCGCCGGGCTCGCGGGAACCCGGCTGACCGAAGCCTCGAAGGAAGACGCCGAGAACCTGGCCGGCGGGGCGAAACTCCCCGGCCTGTTCTGGTGGCGGCTGACGACCGGCGTGCTCGGGCTGGCCACCGCGCTGGCCGCGGTGATCGGCACCCTCGCGCCCCAAGTCGCCGTCACGGCGCTCAACCCGGCCGCCGCCGCGCCCGTCAGCGCGGCCGCCGAAAGCCCGGCCCGCTGGTTCCTGCTCGCCGCCGCGATCGTGGTGGCGGTCCTGAGCCTCGGCGTGCTCGTCACGCGGACGGCGCCGGTCGCGCGGTCGCTGCTCGGGCTCGCCTGGGCCGGGATCGTGCTGGCCGGCACGGCCGTGCTCAACACTGCGCTGACCGCCACCCAGGCCGGCAACCTCGCCGGGTTCGGCGGGGCCGACCCGAGCGGCGCCGCACCCGTGTTCACCTACGACCTCGGGGCCGGCGCCGCCTGGACGTTCGCCGCGCTCGTGCTGGCCGTCCTGGCCGCGCTTGCCGCCGTCGGGACGGGAGTCGTCGAACGCGAGGACGCCGGGGACGGCGCCCAGCCCAACGGTGGCGTGCTCACGCCCGTCGTGGCCGGGGCCGTGCTGGCCGTCGCCGCGTTCGGGCTGCCCGTCTTCACCGTGCCCGGCTACGTCGCGCCCGGCCTCTGGTCGAACTTCGACACGCCTTCGTGGGGCCTGCTCACGGCGGCCGCGGTGGTCGTCGGCGCGGCCGTGCTCGCCCTGCGGTCGCGGCCCAAACCCGCCGCGGCGCTGCTGGTCGGGGCCGCTCTGCTCGCCGTGCTGCACGCCGCCGAACTGCCGCTCGTCGGCGGCTCGCTCGGGGGCGCGAGCCCGGCGACCGGGTTCTGGGTCGCGCTCGCCGCGGCCGTCGCGCTGCTGGTCGCGGCGGCCATGTCGGCCGCGGGTGCCCGGCGGGAGGCGTGAGCCGGGCGATGCCGCGGGTGCTCGTCGTCGAGCTCGGCGGGCCCGACCCGCGGGCCGTCGCGCTGGGCCGCGTGCTGCGCGACGAAGGCATGGAGGTCGTCCACGCCGGCCCCGTCGACACCGACGAGCAGGTCCTCCGCATCGCCGAGCAGGAGGACCCGGACGCCGTCGGGGTGCTCGGCGGCGAGCTGCGAACAACCCTGAAAGATGTTCGCGTCTTCTGCCTCGGCGAGACGTCCGACCTGGCGAACGGCGTCTTCGAAACCCCCGGCGAAGTGGCGGAATGGTTGTCCGGTGGGCGGTCTCACACCTCGGGAACACCGTCTGACCGCGTACGGTGACCGACTTCACCAGGTGCGGAGTCCCCGCCGTTCGCGCAGGTCGCTAACCTCGACTGGTCCGACAGCGCGGTCCGGTCGCGGACCACCTGCAGTGGCGTGTCGTCAGGAGACTGGAGTAGTGGACCTCTACGAGTACCAGGCGAGGGATCTCTTCGCCGCCCACGGAGTACCGGTTCTGCCGGGCTCGGTGGCTAGCACCCCCGAAGAAGCCAAGGCCGCCGCGGAGCAGATCGGTAACCAGGTCGTCGTCAAGGCGCAGGTGAAGGTCGGCGGCCGTGGGAAGGCGGGCGGCGTCAAGCTGGCCCAGACGCCCGACGAGGCGAAGGAGAAGGCGGAAGCCATTCTCGGCCTCGACATCAAGGGTCACATCACGCGTCGCGTGCTGGTGGCCGAAGCCTCGGACATCTCGTCCGAGTACTACTTCTCCTTCCTGCTGGACCGGGCGAACCGCACCTTCCTGGCGATGGCCTCGTCCGAAGGCGGCATGGAGATCGAGCAGCTCGCGGTCGAGCGCCCCGAAGCGCTCGCCAAGATCCCCGTCGACTCGATCGCCGGCGTGGACAAGGCGAAGGCGCTCGAGATCCTGAAGGCCGGCAACTTCCCGGCCGACATCATCGACGAGGCCGCCGACGTCGTCGTGAAGCTCTGGGAGACCTTCGTCTCCGAGGACGCCACGCTGGTCGAGGTCAACCCGCTGGTCCGTGACCCGCAGGACAAGATCATCGCCCTCGACGGCAAGGTCACCCTCGACGAGAACGCGGACTTCCGCCAGCCGGGCCACGAGGCCCTGGTGGACAAGGAAGCGGAGAACCCGCTCGAGGCGAAGGCCAAGGCCAAGAACCTCAACTACGTCAAGCTCGACGGCCAGGTCGGCATCATCGGCAACGGCGCGGGCCTCGTCATGTCCACTTTGGACGTCGTGGCGTACGCGGGCGAGAAGCACGGCGGCGTGAAGCCGGCGAACTTCCTCGACATCGGCGGCGGCGCGTCGGCCGAGGTCATGGCGGCCGGTCTGGACGTCATCCTCAACGACACCGACGTGAAGAGCGTCTTCGTCAACGTCTTCGGCGGCATCACCGCCTGCGACGCGGTGGCGAACGGCATCGTCGAGGCCCTGAAGATCCTGGGCGACGAGGCCGCCAAGCCGCTGGTCGTCCGGCTGGACGGCAACAACGTCGTCGAGGGTCGCCAGATCCTGGCCGACGCGAACCACCCGCTGGTCACCGTGGTGGACACAATGGACAACGCGGCCGACAAGGCTGCCGAGCTCGCCGCGGCAGGTGCGTGAAGATGTCGATCTTCCTGAACGAGAACAGCAAGGTCATCGTCCAGGGGCTCACCGGCTCCGAGGGCATGAAGCACGCGACCAAGATGCTGAAGTCCGGCACGAACATCGTGGGTGGCGTCAACGCCCGCAAGGCCGGCCAGACCGTCACCATCGAGGGCAAGGACCTCAAGGTCTTCGGCACGGTCGAAGAGGCCATCAAGGAGACCGGCGCCGACGTGTCGGTCATCTTCGTGCCGCCGAAGTTCGCGAAGGACGCGGTCGTCGAGGCGATCGACGCCGAGATCCCGCTGGCCGTCGTCATCACCGAGGGCATCCCGGTGCACGACTCGGCCTACTTCTGGGCGCACGCGGTCGCGAAGGGCGGCACGACCCGGATCATCGGGCCGAACTGCCCCGGCGTGATCAGCCCCGGCAAGTCGAACGCCGGCATCATCCCGGCCGACATCTCCGGCCCGGGCCAGATCGGCCTCGTGTCGAAGTCCGGCACGCTGACCTACCAGATGATGTACGAGCTGCGGGACATCGGCTTCTCCACCGCGGTCGGCATCGGCGGTGACCCCATCATCGGCACCACGCACATCGACGCCCTCGAGGCGTTCGAGGCGGACCCCGAGACCAAGGTCATCGTGATGATCGGCGAGATCGGTGGCGACGCCGAAGAGCGCGCCGCGGCCTACATCAAGGAGAACGTGACGAAGCCGGTCGTGGGTTACGTCGCGGGCTTCACCGCGCCCGAGGGCAAGACCATGGGCCACGCGGGCGCCATCGTCTCCGGTTCCTCCGGCACGGCCGCCGCCAAGAAGGAGGCCCTCGAGGCCGCCGGCGTCAAGGTCGGGAAGACCCCGAGCGAGACCGCCGTCCTGGCGCGTGAGCTGTACAACAGCCTCGGCTGATTTCGGTAAGTAACCGCTGGTCGAGCCGGGCACCCACGAGGTGCCCGGCTCTTCCGCGTTCCGGGACGAAACCTGTCGAGGTATTCACGCGTCTGATGGGCTGGCGGCCGTTCAGTGCGCTAGCGTTCTGCGCACGCAAGCCGCCTCGTCTTCCCCGGGTGCCCTCGTGCCCCGGAGTGCCGGTCGAACCGACAGGAGTGCTTCCCGATGACCTTCCCCAGCGGCGGGCCCGGCTACCCCCAGCAGGGTGGCGGCCAGCAGCCCCCCGGACCCCCGCCATCCGGCGGTTTCCCGCAGCAGCAGCACCAGCCGCCGCACTCGCACCAGGCGTCCGCGGGGCCCGCGAACCTGACGCAGAACCTGCCTCTCCTGCTCGCGCTGGTCGTCGCGGTCTTCGGCCTGGTGCAGTACTTCCTCGGCTTCTCCGACAACGCCGCCGTCGGCTCGGCCACGACCTTCTTCCTGGTCGCGGCCCTGCTCGCCGGGATCCACGTGCTGCCGAAGGGCCCGAAGACGCTGCCGTTCGCCGCGCTCTTCAGCGTGCTCGGCGCCCTCGAAGCGCTCGATTCGCTGGTCTCGCTGCCCACCACCCCGGGCATCGTCACGGTCATCCTGATCCTCGGCATCCTGCAGATGCTGGTCGCGGTCGGCGCGGTGCTCATCGAGTACGACGTCGTCAAGCCGCCGGCCCCGAAGGCCGCCGCACCGTCCTACGGCGGGCAGTACGGCCAGTCCGGTCAATCGGGTCAGCCTGGCCAGCAGCAGTACGGCCAGCAGGGCGGGCCGCAGTTCGGCCAGCAGCAGCCGGGGCAGGCGGGCGCGCCGGGTGAGCCGTTCCCCCAGCCGGGCCAGTACGGCTCGCCGAACCCGCCGTCGACCACACCGCCGCCGGGGCAGCAGGCCACGACGTACGCGCCGATGCAGGGCCAGTTCTTCCATCAGCCGCCGTCGGACAACCCGGGCACGCCGCCCGGTGGCTTCGGCAAGCAGAGCTGACGCAAGCCGCTCGAAAACACCCGCTGTGACGCTCCGTGTCACAGCGGGTGTTTTGCACTCCGGGGGTTACCCGACCGGGTGGGTTAGTTTCCCCACGCAGGCCGGAGGCGGCGTGGCTCACCCGTACGGACCAGCCCGGATGTCAGGGTGCGGATCATGGACCTGCTCACCCGCGACCCCCGCGAAGAGCCGGTGAGCGACCTCGAACCCGACCTCGAACCGACCGGCGCGGCGCGGGTGCGGGTGTTGCTCGCGGCGGCGCTCGGCCCGCTGGTCACCGGTTACGCCGTTGTCGCCACCGTGCTGACCCTGGTCACGCTCACCGCCGAACGCACCGTCTTCTCCGGCTTCGGCGTGCTCCTGGCCGCGGGGCCGGGCTGGCTCGCCGCGCACCAGGTGCGCCTCGGGATCGGCGGGCACCCGCTCGGCCTGCTGCCGCTGCTGCCGACGCTGGGCGCGGTCGCGCTGGCCGCGCGGACGGCCTCCGGCGCCGCCCAGCGGCTCGGCTGCCGGTCGCCGCGCGAGGCTTTGCCGGTGTTCGTGGCGATCACCGGCGCGCACGCGGTGTTCGGGCTCGTCATCGCGCTCTGCGCGCAGGGTTCGCCGGTGACGGCGAACCCGCTGCTCGCCTGCGCGGTGCCCGGGCTGCTCGCCGCCGTGGCGTCGGCCGTGGGCATCGTGTGGTCCTGCGGCCTGCCGGACGTCGTCGCCGAGCGGCTCGACCCGCTGGCCCTGCGCGGGCTCCGGGCGGGCGCGCTGGGGCTCGCGGCGCTGGTGGCCTGCGGGGCCGCCGTGTTCACCGTGGCGACCGCGGTGTCCTGGTCGACCGTGGCCGACATGTACGAGCCGGGTTTCGGCAGCAGCTTCGGGCTCTTCCTGCTGTCCCTGATGTACCTGCCGAACGCCGTGACGGCGTCGCTGTCGTTCGTCACCGGTCCCGGGTTCTCGATCGGCCCGCTGAACGTCGGGATGTTCGGTTACCACGGCGGCACCGTCCCCGGCGTCCCGATCCTCGGCGGGCTGCCGGAGCACTCGAGCGCCTGGTGGCCGGCCCTGCTGGTGCTGCCGGCCGCGACCGGCGTGCTGGTCGGCTGGTCGCTGCGCAAGGTCGACGCCGACCCGGCCCAGCGCATCCGCACGGTCGCGGTGGCCGGCGCGGTGGTCGCGCTCGGCTGCGTCGTGCTGGGGACGCTGTCCGGCGGACGGCTCGGTGACGGCCCGTTCGACCCGGTGAGCGTGCCCGTCGGGGTCGCCTCGGTGGTCGGGTTCTGCTGGATCGTCATCCCGGGCGCGTTCACGGCGTTCTTCGCGGGTGAGCACGAGCCGCCCGCACCGCCCGAAGCGCTTGAAGACAACGAAGCCTTCGAGGACGCCGAAGACGTCGACGCCGACGAAGCAGCCGAAGCGCTGGAGGAACTCGAAGAGTCCGAAGAGGACGACGACGCTGTCGACGACGAAGCTGCCTTCAACGACGAAGACGCCGAGTTCGACGCCGAGGCGGACGCCGAACTCGGCCTCGAAGACCCGGCCGAAGACGCCCCGGAAGACGCCCCGGAAGACCCCGAAGACGCTCCGGAGCCCGGCGAGGCTGTGACCGGAGGCACCGAGACCTGCGGCGACGTCGAGCCGGGCGAGGCCGACCGTTAGGGTTGACGCGACCTGGTGAAGCGCCGTGCGCCCTGGCTGCGCACCGCCGGCGGCTAAGGAGCCTGCTCTGTCTCAACGGTTGGAGCTGCCCACTCCGGTGAAGCTCGTCGTGCTCGCGTCGGGTTCCGGCACCCTCCTGCAGGCGTTGCTGGACGCCACCGGACGGTCCGGCTTCCCGGCCAAGGTCGTCGCCGTCGGCGCCGACCGCACCGGCATCGAGGCGCTGACCCGCGCCGAACGGCTGAGCATCCCGTCGTTCACGGTCCGCGTCGCCGACCACCCCGACCGCGCCGCCTGGGACAAGGCGCTGGCCGAGGCCGTCGGCGCCTACCAGCCCGACCTGGTCGTCTCGGCCGGGTTCATGAAGATCCTCGGTGGCGAGTTCCTCGGCCGGTTCACGGTGGTCAACACGCACCCGGCGCTGCTCCCGTCGTTCCCGGGGATGCACGCGGTCCGCGACGCGCTGGAAGCCGGCGTGAAGGTCTCCGGCTCGACCGTGCACTTCGCGGACGCCGGGGTCGACACCGGGCCGATCATCGCCCAGGAGGCCGTCGTCGTGGAGTACGACGACACCGAAGACGTCCTGCACGAACGGATCAAGGCCGTCGAACGCAGGCTGCTGGTGGAAACGATCGAGCGACTCGGCCGCGGTGGCTGCACCGTGGACGGACGAAAGGTGACATTTCGTGAGCACTGACCTGGGACGGCGCCCGGTCCGCCGGGCGCTGATCGGCGTCTCGGACAAGGCGGGCCTCCTGGACCTGGCGACGGGCCTGCACGCGGCCGGCGTCGAGATCGTGTCCACCGGCGGCACGGCGAAGGTCATCGCCGACGCGGGCGTCCCGGTCACCCCGGTCGAGCAGGTCACCGGGTTCCCGGAGTCGCTGGACGGCCGGGTCAAGACGCTGCACCCGCGGGTGCACGCCGGGCTGCTCGCCGACCAGGGCAACCCCGACCACGTCGAGCAGCTGCGCAAGCTGGACATCGCGGCGTTCGACCTGCTCGTCGTGAACCTCTACCCGTTCACGCAGACCGTCGCCTCCGGCGCGAGCCCCGAGGACTGCGTCGAGAACATCGACATCGGCGGCCCGGCCATGGTTCGCGGCGCCGCGAAGAACCACGGCAGCGTCGCGGTCGTCGTCGACCCGGCCCGCTACGGCTGGGTCCTGGAGCGCGTCGCCGACGGTGGTTTCGACCTCGACGACCGCAAGCGGCTCGCGGCCCAGGCGTACGCGCACACGGCGTCCTACGACATCGCCGTCGCGTCGTGGTTCGCCAACGTCTACGCGCCCGCGGACGACTCCGGCTTCCCCGAGTTCTCCGGCATCAGCTGGGAACGCGGCGAGGTGCTGCGCTACGGCGAGAACCCGCACCAGAAGGCCGCGCTGTACCGGGGCCACCGGGCCGGCCTGGCCCACGCCGAGCAGCTGCACGGCAAGGCCATGTCCTACAACAACTACGTCGACACCGACGCCGCGCGCCGGGCCGCGTTCGACTTCGCCGAGCCCGCCGTCGCGATCATCAAGCACGCCAACCCGTGCGGCATCGCGGTCGGCACCGACGTCGCCGAGGCGCACCGCAAGGCGCACGCGTGCGACCCGGTTTCGGCCTACGGCGGCGTCATCGCGACGAACCGGCCGGTCAGCCGCGAGGCCGCGGAGCAGATCGCCGAGGTCTTCACCGAGGTCGTGCTCGCGCCGGACTTCGACGCCGAAGCGCTGGAGATCCTGCAGCGCAAGAAGAACATCCGGCTGCTCAAGCTGCCGGAGATCGCGCACCCGGCCCCGATCGAGTTCCGCCAGATCTCCGGTGGTGTGCTCGTGCAGACCGTCGACGCGATCGACGCGCCGGGCGACGACCCGGCGTCCTGGACGCTGGCCACCGGCACCCCGGCCGACGAGCAGACCCTGCGTGACCTCGAGTTCGCGTGGCGCTCGCTGCGCTCGGTGAAGTCGAACGCGATCCTGCTGGCCGCCGACGGCGCGACCGTCGGCGTCGGCATGGGCCAGGTCAACCGCGTCGACTCGTCGCGGCTCGCGGTTTCGCGCGCGGGTGACCGGGCCAAGGGCTCGGTCGGCGCGTCGGACGCGTTCTTCCCGTTCCCGGACGGCCTGGAAGTGCTGGTCGAAGCGGGTGTCCGCGCGGTCGTGCAGCCCGGCGGCTCGGTCCGTGACCCCGAGGTCATCGCGGCCGCGGAGAAGGCGGGGGTCACCATGTACCTCACCGGTACGCGGCACTTCGCGCACTGATCCACCCGCCGCCGGCGTCTCGGCGCCGGCGGCGGGGCTTCGAGAGGGAGGGCTCGATGCAGCAACCGCCGCCGTTCGGCCAGGGACAGCCGGGGTACGGGCAGCAAGGGCCGCCGCCCGGTTACGGCCGGCAGCCCGGCTATCCGCAGCAGGGGTATCCCCAGCAGTCGGGTCAGGTGCCGCCCGGGTATCCGCCGCAGCAGGGCTACCCGCCGCCCGGGTACGGCGCTCCGGTGCAGCCGCCCAAGAAAAAGAAGACCGGGCTGATCCTCGGCATCGTCGGTGCGGTCGTCGTGCTGCTCGGCGCCGGCATCCCGCTCGGCATCTTCGCGGGCGACTACTACGCGAGCACCGGCGCGGCCCCGTCGTCGTCGCCGGTGCCCGGCGAATGCCAGATCCCGGCGCCGGTGCTGGAGAAGGCCGGGTTCCCGAGCTTCAGCCGCACCAACGACGGCGGCGGCGCGGACGTGCCGGGCCTGAAGCAGATCGGCTGCGCCTTCAAGCCCGGACCGGACGAGAACGTCCGTGACGCCACCATGAACATCCGGGTCGTCGAGTACTCCGGCGAAGGCGCCGCGCAGCAGGCGAAGAACGGCTTCATGCCGACCAAACCGGAGGTGGCGCCGACCGAGGTGCGCGGCCTCGGTGACAAGGCGGCGCTGGTCCGCCTGATCACCCAGAGCGCGTTCAGCGGCGCCGAACTGAACGTGCTCAAGGGCACGAACGTCTTCACGGTCGAGATTTCCGGCTGGGACAAGGGGTTCTTCTCGAACTCGCCGATGCCCCAGCAGGAGGTGGACGACGCCGTGAAGGCCGTCGGCGCCGAGATCGTGAAGCGGCTGCCGCGCTAGCGTCTAGGGGCGGAAGAGCGCGTAGATCACTTCGTCGCGCCAGCTCCCGTTGCGCCAGGTGACCTGGCGCATCACGCCTTCGCAGTGGAACCCCGCGCGCTCCAGCGTCTTCTGCTCGGCGACGTTCTCGCCGTCGGTGAAGGCTTCGAGCCGGTGCGCGCGGGTGACGGTGAACAGGTGCGCGACGAGCAGCCGGTGTGCGGCGAGCCCCGTGCCGCGGCCGCGGTGCTCCGGCAGGAGCGTCAAGCCGATCTCGAAACAGCCGCCCGCGGGGCCGCCGCGGTCGGCCGCCTCCCAGCTCGCCATCCCCGCGACGGCGTCGTCCGCCACCACGGCCAGTGCGGTGTCCCGGGTGCCGAGGAAACCGTCCTCGGCCCAGCGACGGCGGCGAGCCCGCGGATCGGCGAACCCGGCCCACTGGTGGACGCCGAGCACCGCCGGCTCGGTCGCGAACCGGTCCAGGACGGGCAGGTCCTCTTCGCGGAAGGGCCGCAGGACGACGTCGATCACGCGGGTGCCGGCAGCGTCTTGCAGAGCGCCGTCGGGAACTTCGGGTCGGCCGCCCGGATCTCCGCGCAGCCCGCGGTCTTGGCCTGCGCGAACGACGTCCACCCGGCGTCGCTCCAGCGGAAGGCCGTGCGGGACGGCGGTTCGGCCTGGTGTGCCGGCAGGTCGAGAAGCAGCCAGTTCGCGTCGCAGACGCGGGTGGTGCCGCTGCTCTCGGCGCCGGTCGCGGACACCGCCGCGCCGATCCAGGCGGGGTCGCAGTGGTCGGCGGGCGGCGCGCAGGTGCCCTGCGGCGCGCAGTGGCCCCAGCCGGCGCCGAGCTTGTGCCAGGAGTTGCCGTTGTCGGCGTTGAGGATCACCGTCCGGTCCGCGATCGGGCCGGACGTGGTCAGCCGCAGCTCGGCGGGCACCTTGGCCTCGCAGCCGCCCGCCGCGGGCCGCGTCGAGTAGAAGACGTCGGCACGGATGTCGGTCTTCGCCTCGACGACCTGCTCGATCCGCGGGTCCTGGACGCAGCCGGGGTCCTTGCCGGGCAGGGCGACCTGCACGAACAGGCTGAACAGGTCGGGGCCGGGGCGGATCCCGGTGACTTCGGCGCGGAAGGTGCGCCACTCCGCGCCCACGGTCGTCGGACCCGGGGCCGCGGCCTTCGCGCCGGGCAGCCCGCCGCTCCCGCTCGTGAGCACGACGGCGAGCACCGCGCCGGCCACGACCAGCACTCCGGCGGCCCACAGGATCGGCCGTCCGCGTCCGTTCGCCATCGTCACCCCCAGAAGTCCACCGGGGAATCTAGCCGACCCCGCAGCGTCAAGCGGGCGGACCGAACATTTCGCGCTGTGTGACGTCCTTCTCGAGGTGAACGGCGCCCCGGATGTGCCCCGGCGCGTCCGGGAGGTCGGTGAGCCGGTAGCCCGCGCGCTGGTACATCGTGATGTTGCGGGTGCTGCGAGCGCCGGTGAACAGGACGAACCGGCGCGCTTCGGCGGGCGCCTGCGCTTCGGCGTGCGCGAGCAGCCGGCGGCCCAGCCCGCGGCCGGCGAAGTCGGGCGCGACCATCAGCCTGCCGAGCTCCCAGCGGTCGCCGTCGAGCCGGGCGCGGACGGCGCCGACCAGCCGGTGCCCGTCCCGCAGCGTCCAGACCGACCAGGTCTTCGTCCAGTCGCGCAGGTCTTCGAGGGTCTCGTGCAGCGCGGGGATGTCGAGGGTGTCGTTGAGGATCGCCTCCTGCACCCAGCAGCAGCGCTGCAGGACCAGCAGTTCGGGGCAGTCTTCGGGCCGTGCGGCTTCGATCTCCACACATGTCTGTCTAATGAGGTCCTTGGTGCGCGGGCAAGTTGATAACGGCGGCGGGGTGACTCCCGGCCCGCCTCGACGTCCCCGGGCGCTGCCGGCCGCGCCGACGTCACCCTGACCGGCTGGGCCGGATTGCGGGCTTCGTTCGATCGTCGGGCCGTCCTGGCTTTCCAGACGTCGTACCCACTTCCGGGTGACTTGACAGGGTTGGCGGTTCGCGGTTGACTGAAGACGTCGAACAGGTGTTCGACGTGGATCCGCCGCCTTCCCCGCGGCGTACCAGAGGTGCCGGTCGTGTTTTGGGAGAGGCGCGGCCGTCTTCTCCGGTCCGTTGGTGGGGAGGTGCGTGCGGTGACCGCTGTGGTGGAGCCGCCGGTGGCCCGGCTGGCGGCCCTGCCCGGGGTCAGCACGGCGAGCAGGGTCGCGGCTCAGGCCGACCAGGCGCGGGTGACGGGAAGGGTGCTCCCGGTCGCCCCGGCGCTGGCCGGGCTGCTGCCCGGTGCCGGGCTCCGGCGCGGAACCACGGTGGCGGTCCACGGGTCGAGTTCCCTGCTGCTCGCCCTGCTGGCCGAAGCCACCGCCGCCGGGTCGTGGGCGGCGGTGGTCGGCCTGCCCTCACTCGGGCTGGCGGCCGCGGCCGAGTACGGCGTGGACATCGCCCGCCTGGCGCTGGTCCCACGCCCGGGCGCGGACCTCCCGGCGGTGCTGGCGGCCCTGCTCGACGGTGTGGACCTGGTGGTCACCTCGACGTCGACGATCCAGCCGGCGGTAGCCCGTCGCCTGTCAGCCCGTGCCCGCCACCGAGGCGCGGTCCTGCTGGCGTTCGGCGCCTGGCCGGCCGCGGACGTCGAGCTGTCCTGCCGCCTCGAACCCTGGTCCGGCCTGGAAGACGGCTACGGCCACCTCCGCCAACGCCGGGCGCTGGTCCGGGCGCGAGGCCGCGGCGCGGCGGCCCGCCCGGTCTCGGCGCAGCTGTGGCTCCCGGCTCGCGACGGCTCGCTCCGCTCCGCCGCTCACCTCGCCCCGGCCCCCTCGCTCCGCGAGGAGACAGCATGACCCCACCCCGGACGCCCCCGCCCCCACTGCCCCGACCGCCTGGGCACGCGGTCCGACCCTCCAGGCACGCGTGTCGTCCATCCAGGTACGTGTGTCGTCCGGCTGAGTACGCGAGTTGTCCATCCAGGTACGCGAGTCGCCCGGCTGAGTACGCGAGCTGCCCGCCCGTGCACGCGAACCCGCTGCCCGCGTGCGGGAGCCGACCGTCCAAGCCGGCGAGTCGACTCTCCAGTCACGCGAGTCGACTCTCCAGTCACGTGTGTCGACCTTCCGATCACGTGTGTCGGCTCTCCGATCACGTGTGTCGGCTCTCCGATCACGGGTGTCGGCTCTCCAATCACGCGAGTCGACTCTCCGATCACGGGTGTCGGCTCTCCGATCACGTGTGTCGGCTCTCCGATCACGGGTGTCGGCTCTCCAAACACGTGTGTCGACCTTCCGATCACGTGTGTCGACCCTTCAATCACGTGTGTCGGCTCCCTAAGCACGGGAGTCGACCCGCTGAACACATGGCGGCTGGTCGAGCCCAGCTGCCGGTGGCGTCGACCGCTGGATCGCCGCAAGGCGGCGCCACCCGAGCTCGGCCGGGGGAGCGCACATGACCGTCCCCAGCCAACGCGGTTCCTCCGATCTCCCCACCCGGATGCTCGTCCTGTGGTGCCCCGACTGGCCTGCCGTCGCGGCCGCGGCTGTCGGTGGTGTTGCCGTCACCCGGCCCGCTGCCGTGTTCAGTGCCAACCGGGTTGTCGCCGGCAATGCCGTCGCACGGCGGGATGGTGTGCGACGGGGGATGCGGCGGCGGGAAGCCCAGTCGTTGTGTCCGGAGCTGGCCGTCTTCGGGGCCGATGACGGTCGCGACGCGCGGTTGTTCGAGGCCGTCGCGCGGGCCGTCGAGGGGCTGGTTGTCGGGGTAGAGGTTGTGCGGCCCGGTCTCGTCGCCGTTCCGGTGGCCGGGGCCGCCACCTACTTCGGTGGGGAACACGCTCTCGTCGAACGGCTTGTCGACGAGGTGTCGGCCGCCGCGGGCGTGGAGTGTCAGGTCGGTGTCGCCGAAGGGCTCTTCGCCGCGACGCTCGCCGCTCGGCGGGGTGAGTTCGTCGAACCCGGGCGGGTTGCCGAGTTTCTCGCGCCCCTGCCCATCACCGAGCTCGACGACCGCGCGGAGCTGGTCGACCTGTTGCGACGCCTGGGGTTGCGCACACTCGGCGCCTTCGCCGCCCTGCCGGAACGCGACGTCGTCAACCGGTTCGGTGCGGACGGGCTGCTCGCTCACCGGCTGGCGCGGGGACGCTCCGAACGTCCGCCGCTGCGCCGCCGTCCGCCGCCGGAGCTGACGCTCACCGAGGAGTTCGACCCCGTCATCGAGCGGGTGGACGTCGCGACGTTCCTCGCCCAAGGCCTCGCGACGCGCTTCTGCGCCGGCCTCGCCGGCCACGGCCTGGCCTGCACCCGGCTCGGCATCTACGCCGTCACCGAGGACGGCGAACAGCTCGGCCGGGTCTGGCGGTGCGCCGAACCGCTGACGCCCGCCGGAGTCGCCGACCGCGTCCGCTGGCAGTTCGAGGGCTGGCTGCGTGCCGCGCCCGGGCGGCGGCCGACGTCCGGGGTGACGCGGCTGCGGCTGGAACCCGAGGAGACCGTCGAAGGCCGGTCGCTGCAGCTCGAACTGGGCGGCGAAGGGAGCCTGGAGGAGGACAACGAACGCGCCGCGCGGGCGTTCGTGCGGGTCCAGGGCCTGCTGGGGCCCGAAGGCGTGCTCACCCCGCTGCTCGACGGCGGCCGCGACCCGGCCGCCCGGATCCGGCTGGTGCCGTGGGGCGACCCGCGCGATCGCACGACGCCGGCGGACGCCACCTGGCCGGGACGCCTTCCGGCGCCTTCGCCGGCGACGGTTCTCGACCGTCCGGTGCCCGCCCAGGTCTTCGACGCCGACGGCCGCACCGTCGGGATCACCGCCCGCGAGTGGGTGACCGCAGCGCCGCGGCGGCTGAGCGTCGCGGGTGGGACGCAGCGGGACGTCGTGGGCTGGGCGGGCCCGTGGCCGCTAGCGGGCGACCGGCGGCGGCCGGGGCCACAGCGCGCGCGGCTCCAGCTGCTGCTGGCGAGCGACGACGAGCCACCCGAAGCGGTGCTGGTGCACTGCGCCGGCACGGAAAATCCTTTGTGGACGGTTGAGGGAGTGTACGACTGAGCATGGACGAGGACTACGCACGCCTGCTGCGCGACTGGTTGCTGGCCGACCCGGGGACGCCGCGGCCCCACCCGGAATCCGACGATGTGGTGATCCCGCTGCCCCGCGTTTCGGGGGAAAACCGCCGCCGAAACGCGGCGGACGATCGAAGGGGCCTGGAGCGGCCGCGCGATCCGGAGAGCCGGAACGGGCTGGAGGGTCAGCCTGCAGCGGAGGGGCTGGGGCAGCCGGGCGCACCGGAGATCCGGAGAGATGCGGAAGGCCAGCCCGCGGCTGAAGAGCCGGAGCAGCTGAGAGCCCCGGAGAGCCGGAGCGCGGCCGAGGAGCGGAGCCGCTGGAATCACCCCTCCAACTGGCACCGGCGGAAAGCCGCACGTGCCGAGATCCGTGATCGCGTGGCCGAACCCGAGGAGCCGAGCTGGCCTCCGCGCGACCCTGACGAAAAACCAAGTCCCCTCGACGAGCAGCGCCCCTGGCGGGAACTCGATGACGCCATCGAGCGAAGCCGCCGCCAAGCGCTTGACGCCGCCACAGACGACGAGAACCGGAGCCGCTAGATGGGGTGGAACAACCCGCCCGTTCCGTGGAAGGACCTCGCTCAGCGGCTGAGTGGGGATCTTCCGCCGGGGGACCACGGGGACAGCCCTGCCTGGGGCCGTCACCGCGAGGGTTACCGGCGGCCCGGTGACCTGCCCGGGCGGGGCAGCGACGACGGCGGGGAGGCCGTCCGGGTGCCCTACGCCGAGTTGCACTGCCACTCCAACTTCAGCTTCCTCGACGGCGCCAGCCACCCCGAAGAACTCGTCGAGGAGGCCGCGCGGCTGAACCTCGACGCCATCGCCCTCACCGACCACGACGGCATGTACGGCGTCGTGCGCTTTGCCGAAGCCGCGCGGGAACTCGGTGTGGACACCGTTTTCGGCACCGAGCTCAGCTTCGGGCTGAGCAACCCGCAGAACGGCGTCGCCGACCCCGAAGGCGAGCACCTCCTGCTGCTGGCGCGCGGTGACCAGGGCTACCGGGCCCTCTGCCGCGCCATCACCGCCGGGCAGCTGTCCGGCTTCGACGGCAAGAGCCCCAAGGCCGAGAAGGGACGTCCCGTCTACGACCTCGGTGCGGTCGCCGAGGAGGTCGCCGGGCAGTGCGTGGTGCTGACGGGCTGCCGCAAGGGCGCGGTGCGCTCGGCCCTCGTCACGCACGGCCCGGCGGCCGCCGCGGAAAGCCTCAAAAATCTCGTCGAAAGATTCGGCCACGACAACGTCTACGTCGAGCTGACCGACCACCGCCAGCCGCTCGACAGCACGCACAACGACCTGCTCGCCGAGATGGCGAAGGAGTTCGGGCTGCCGACCGTGGCCACCACCGCGGCGCACTACGCGCGGCCCGAGCGGGCCCGGCTGGCCGACGCCCTCGCCGCGATCCGGGCCCGGCGGGGGATCGACGAGCTCGAGGGCTGGCTGCCCGCGGACGGCGCCGCGTTCCTCCGCTCGGGCGCGGAAATGGACGTCATGTTCCGGCGTTACCCCGGCGCGGTGCGGCGATCGGCGTTGCTGGGCATCGAATGCGCGTTCCCGCTCAAGCTGATCGCGCCGAAGCTGCCGCCCTTCGACGTCCCCGAAGGCCACACCGAGACGACCTACCTGCGCGAACTGACCGAAGAAGGCGCGAAGAAACACTTCGACGGCAAGGACCACGAAGCAAAAGCGAGAAAACAGATCGACCACGAGCTGGCCATCATCGAAGAACTCGGCTTCCCCGGGTACTTCCTGATCGTCTGGGACATCGTGCGGTTCTGCAACGAGAACAAGATCCTTTGCCAGGGACGGGGTTCGGCCGCGAACTCGGCCGTCTGTTACGCCCTGGGCATCACCAAGGTCGACTCCGTCGCCCACGAGCTGCTCTTCGAACGCTTCCTCGCCCCGGACCGCGACGGCTACCCGGACATCGACCTCGACATCGAGTCCGACCGGCGCGAGGAGGCCATCCAGTACGTCTTCGAGAAACACGGCCGCCTGAGAACCGCGCAGGTCGCGAACGTCATCACCTACCGCGCGCGCTCCGCGGTCCGGGACGCCGCGCGGGCGCTGGGGTACTCACCCGGGCAGCAGGACGCCTGGAGCAAGCAGATCGACCGCTGGGGATCGTTGCGCACCACCGAAAAGGACCACGACCACGACATCCCGGACGAGGTCGTGCAGCTCGCCTTCGCGCTCGAGGACTTCCCTCGCCACCTCGGCATCCACTCCGGCGGGATGGTCATGTGCCAGGAGCCGGTGAGCCAGGTCGTGCCGGTCGAGTGGGCGCGGATGGCCGACCGCAGCGTGATCCAGTGGGAGAAGGAGGACTGCGCCGCCGCCGGCCTCGTCAAGTTCGACCTGCTCGGCCTGGGCATGCTCTCGGCGCTGCACTACATGCTCGACCTCGTCGAAGACTACAAGGACGAGAAGATCGACCTCGCCGAGCTCGACCTCACCGACCAGAACGTCTACGAGATGCTGTGCCGCGCCGACGCGATCGGCGTCTTCCAGGTCGAGAGCCGGGCGCAGCTCGCGACGCTGCCGAGGCTGAAACCCGACGAGTTCTACGACCTCGCCGTCGAAGTCGCGCTGATCCGGCCCGGCCCGATCCAGGGCGGCTCGGTGCACCCCTACATCCGCCGCAAGCAGGGCAAGGAGACCTGGACCTACGACCACCCGCTGCTGGAAAAGGCGCTGCACAAGACCAAGGGTGTGCCGCTGTTCCAGGAGCAGATGATGCAGATCGCGCTGGACGTCGCGAACTTCACCGCGGCGGAGGCCGACCAGCTGCGGCACGCGATGGGGTCGAAGCGGTCCGAGAAGAAGATGGACCGGCTCCGGCAGCGGTTCCTCGAAGGCGCCGCCGTGAACGGCGTCGAGGAAGAGCTCGCGAAGAAGATCTTCCTGAAGCTCAAGGCGTTCGCGAACTTCGGCTTCCCCGAGAGCCACGCGCTGAGCTTCGCGCACCTGGTGTTCTCCAGCGCCTACTTCAAGCTCTACCACCCGGACGCCTTCCTGGCCGGTCTCCTGCGCGCGCAGCCGATGGGCTTCTACTCACCGCAGTCGCTGGTCGCCGACGCGCGCCGCCACGGTGTCACCGTGCACGGCCCGGACATCAACCGCAGCCTGCCGCACGCGACGCTCGAAGTGATGCCGGACAAGGGAAAGCTGCACGCTGTACGCACCGGCTTGAGCACCGTCCGGTTGATCGGCGAGGAGCTGGCCAAGAAGATCGTCGAGGAAAGAGAAGAGGGCGACTTCACGGACATGGCCGACGTCGCCCGCCGCGTCCGGCTGACCACACCGCAGATCGAGGCGCTGGCCACGGCGGGGGCGTTCGAGAGTTTCGGCGGCGACCGCCGTCAGGCGCTGTGGACCGCGGGCGCGGTCGCCGGCGAACGCGCGGAGAAGCTCCCGGGCCTGATCAGCGCGCAGGCGCCGGTGCTGCCCGGGATGGACGGCCTCGACCTCGCGGCGGCGGACGTCTGGGCGACGGGTGTGTCGCCGGGCAGCTACCCGACCGAGTTCATCCGCGACCGCCTCGACGCGCTCGGTGTCGTCCCGGCCGATCGCCTAGCCGACCACGATGACGGCGCGCGCGTGCTGATCGGCGGCGCGGTCACCCACCGGCAACGGCCGGCGACGGCGGGCGGGATCACCTTCCTCAACATCGAGGACGAAACGGGGATGGTCAACGTGATCTGCACGCTCGGCCTGTGGCAGCGCTACCACCGCGTCGCGCGCAGCAGCCCGGCGCTGCTGATCCGCGGGGTGGTCGAGAAGGCCGACGGCGTGGTCAGCGTCCTCGCCGATCGCGTCGAGGCGCTGCCGATGCGGATCAAGGTGAAGTCGCGCGACTTCCAATGACTCAGGCGCGGCGGACGATCGTGATGATCTCCGGGCTGGAATCGGTCACGGGCGTGCGGTCCCAGTATCCGAACTGCTCGTCGACGACCAGCCCGGCTTCGGCGACAAAGGCGGAAAGCGTTGGCACGTCGAGGAAGCGCAGCGTGGACTCGCTGAACCGCGGCGCGTCCCAGTCCGGGCTTTCGAAGGTCGTCTTGAAGGTGACGCGGCCGTCAACGAAGGGGCCGGCGTCGTTCCACGAACGCACCGTGCCCGTTTGCGACACGTTCTCCGGCGTCCACCGTTCCCAAGCGCGACGCGCGGGATTGCGGGTGTCGAACCCGAAGCGGCCGTTGGGTTTCAGCGCACGCCGGATCGCCGCGAACGCCGTCCGCAGCTCGTCGTCGGTGAGCAGCACCTGGAACGCGTGCCCGGTCATCACCGCGAAGTCGAACTCGCTGTCCCACGGCGCGGTCGACAAATCGCCGAGCACCCATTCGACGTCGTCACGGCGGCGAGCCTGCGCGAGCATGCCTTCGGCCGGGTCGAGGCCGACCAGCCGTCCGGTGTGGCCGGACTCGCGCGCCCAGTGCAGCAAGGAACCGGTGCCGCAGCCGACGTCCAGCACCGACTCCGCGGCCATGATCATCGGCAGGTAGAACGCGAAGTCGCCGCTGCTCTCGCGCGGGTTGAGGGCGTCGTACAGCGCGGCGAGGCCGGCGTCGTCGAAGGCGTGATCAGGCACATCGCCAACGTAGTGACCGCCACGGAGGATCTCATCCGGTTTTCGGCGCGAGGCCGAGCAGCTCCGGACGCGCGGCCAGCTCACGCCAGTACGAGCCGGGGTCCGCGACCAGCCGCCGCCGGTCCAGGTCCAGCAGGCCCGAGACGCTCTCGACCTCGGCGACGAGCGTGCCGTCCGAGATCCGGAACTCCTGCGTCACCCGCGACGTCTTCCCGGTGCCCCAGTGGAATTCGCAGCCGACCTCGACCTCGCCGCCGCGCAGTTCACGCCGGAACCGCACGGTCGTCTCCAGGTTGACCGGCCCGATCCGGCGCGCGGTCAGCTCGGCCGGGTCGATCCCGGCGGCCTGGACGCACGTCCAGCGCGCGTGGTCGGCGTAGGCGAGGTAGGCCGGGCCGCGGACGTGGCCGTTGACGTCGAGGTCGTCAGCGCGCACCGCGATCGTCACGCGAAAGGTCATGTCCCGGATCTTCGCGGCGCGCGCCCGGCGGCGTCTGGAACTTTTCGGCCACGCGCACGAGCGCGGCGGGGGAGGAGCCGGACAGCCGTCGGCAGTCGCGGCCGAGGTGCGACTGGTCGGCGTACCCGAGGTCGGCGGCGACGGCGGCCAGTGACGTCCGCCGGGCGGCCAAGGGCTCCAGCCGGCGCAGGAACCGCTGGAACCGCCGGATCCGGTGCACCTGCTTCGGCCCGGCGCCGACCGCGTGCGCCAGGTGCCGCCGCAACGCGCGGTCGCTGACGCCCAGCTCGTCCGCGACGTCGGTGGTCCGCGTCCCCGGGCCGCCCAGCGCGTGGACCGCGGCCAGCACCCGCCGGTCGGGAGCCGCGCCGCGCCCGGCGACCAGTCCTTCGAGGACTTCCCGCTGTGCCAAGGGATCCTCGGTGGCGGCCAGGACGTCCGAAGCGCGTCGGGCGGTGGCGCCCCAGAGGTCGCTCAGTCGGGTCGCGCCCGCGGGCAGCTCCGCCATCGGCGTCCCCAGCACCGCGCCCGCCGCGCCGCACCGCAACCGCACACCGACCCGGGACGCCGAGGCCGGCACCCACAACCGCAGCGACGCGCCGGCCGTGACGACCACCGTGAGCGCGTCGCCGTCCCAGACCAGGTCCGCGCAGCCGTCCGGGAGCACGCGCAGCGGCCGCGCCCAGCCGGTGTGCCCGTGCCAGCCGCAGGCGACGACGTCCGCCAGCGCGGGCGGCGGCGCGAACTCGCGGTAGCTCGACCGCGTGCGCGCGGTGACCGCCAGCGGCCGCAGCGGAACTCCCATGACGCCAGTATGCAGCGGTCAGGATCCGTCCTAATTCGCCGTTAGCGTTGATGACACACCACTAAGGAGGAGGAACCATGGTCAACCCCGTTCCCGACGGCTACACGACGGTCACCCCGTGGATCATCGGCCACGACACCGCCGGGCTGCTCGACTTCCTGAAGCGCGCCTTCGACGCCGAGGAGCTCGGCCGCGTCGTCGGCGAAGACGGGAAGATCGGGCACGCCGAGGTCCGCATCGGTGACGCGGTCGTGATGGCCTTCGACGCCGCCGACGACTGGCCGGAAACCCCCGCGTACCTGCGGCTTTACGTGCCGGACAGCGAAGAGGCGCAGCGGCGGGCGGTCGAGGCGGGCGCGACCGAGGTGACGCGGCAGACGGAACTGTTCTTCGGCGACCGCGTCGGGCGGGTGCGCGACCCGTTCGGCAACCTCTGGTGGATCCAGACCCGGCTGGAGAACCTGGACGAAGCGGAGATGATGCGCCGCGCCCAGCTGCCCGAGTACGTCGCGGCGATGAACTACGTCCAGGGTGCGGACCTGGTCAACCGCCGTCCATAGTGGACGGTTGTGGCGCGGCAACGGCGGTGTGACACCCTGGGGCCGTGCTGGAAACCGGTGAGGACTACCGCGAAGCGGGGTTGTCCGGCCAGTGGTGGGAAAAGCGCCGGTTCACCGGCTGCGACTTCACCGGGGCGGACCTGAGCGGGCTGCAGACCCGCGGCTGCACGTTCGACGACTGCGACTTCAGCCGGGCCGACCTGTCGCGCTCGCGGCACGAGGCGTCGGCGTTCCGCTCGTGCACCTTCGACCGGACGGTGCTCGTCGACAGCCGCTGGACGTCGTGCTCGCTGCTGGGTTCGTCGTTCGGCGACAGCGGCTTCGGCGGGATCGCGCTCACCGAGTGCGACCTCTCGCTGGCGTCGCTCGCGAAGGCGCGGCTGCGCCGGCTCGGGCTCTCCGGGCTGCGGCTGCGTGAAGCGAACTTGACCGAGGCCGACCTGACCGGCGCCGACCTGCGCGGCAGCGACCTGACGGGCGCCCGCCTGCAGGCCGCGAAGCTCGACGGCGCGGACCTGCGCGGCGCGCGACTCGACGCGAACGCCCTGGTGCAGGCCGACCTCCGGGGCGCGCAGGTCGACATGGAGACCGCGATCGCCTTCGCCGCCGCGCACGGCCTGGTCGTCCGCTAGACAGAAAACCGGCGGCGAGCAGGAAGCTCGCCGCCGGTTTCAGCAGACAGACTCAGTCGATCGGCGGTTCACCCGGGTCGAGCTCGAGCAGGGCACCGTCGGCGACCAGCTCCTCGATCGACGCCGGGAGCAGGTACGCCGACCCGCCACCGGGCTGGTTGAACCACGGGATCGCGACGCCGGCCAGCGTCTCCAGCGGCCGCTGCACGCGGTACACGTGGTACGGCCGGTTGATCCACTCCGGCACCAGCGAGCGCTCGGCGAACGGCGTGCCCGCCGCGTACGTCAGGTTGCCGTTCGGGCCGCCGAAGCGGTCCAGCTCGCTGCCCGCGGGCAGCTCACGCAGCTCCTTGCCGCGGAACAGCGTCAGCGGCGGCTCACCGGACATCGGCCCGATCGGCCACTGTTGGTTGCCGCCGCCACCACCACCGCCGTTGACGGCCGGGCGGGCCGGCTCCGGACGCTGCGGTGACGTCCCCGGCGGGATCATCGGAGCGCCCTGGGGCACCGGCGCCAGGACCGTCGGTGCGGCCTGCGGCGGCTCACGCCGCGGCGGTGCCGGGGCCGCGGGCGGCGGTCCGGCCTGCTGCTGCGCGAGCTGCTGCTGGGCCACCGGCGGCGGACCGGCGGGCACCGGCGCGGGCACGGGCGGACCGGAGGGCCGCGGCGGGGTCGGCGGCTCGTCGTCTTCGAGGTCCCCGAACAGCTCGTCGGCGCTGGTGAACGCCGTCTGCTCCTGCGGGGGCACCGGCTCGGGCTTGCGGACCGGGTAGGAGCCGGTCGCGATCTCCGGCGACAGCGTCGCGACGACCCGCTGCGGCGCCGGTTCCGGCTCGGGCTCGGGTTCCGGTTCGGGCTCCGGCGCGGGCGGCTCCTCGGCGGGGACGTGGCCCTCCGGGTGGAGCAGCAGCTTGCCGAGCATGAACGCGGCCGCGTCCTCGGCGTCGCCGAACACCGCCGGGTTGCTGAGCTTGCCGTCGTACCAGCCGACGCGCCAGCCGTCCTCGACCTGCTCGACGCTCCAGCCGTGCTCGGCGGGTTCGCCCAGCTTGTAGCCGCTTTCCGGGACGTCGAGCTCGTCCAGCTTGGTCTGCAGCCCGGCCAGCACGGGGTGGTCGGGGGTCTCGCGGCGCAGCGCCCGGCGCCCCGACCGCGGGGTCGTCTGCGGGGCGGGCTCGGCCTGAGCGGCCGGCTGCGGGGCCGGCGGCTCCGGCACCGGCAGCACACCGGGCACCTCGGGCTGGGTGATCATGGTCGGCGGGCCCGGGTCGAACGCGGCGGCGTGCGCCGGCTCGTCCTCCTGGTCCGGCTGGAACGCCGCGTGCGAGGGCTCGTCGTCGTGCTGCGGACCGGCGTCGTCCCGCAGGGCCGGCTGGAACACGGTCCGCCCGGCCGGGTCCTGCGTGGGCTCGAAGGCGGCGTGGGCCGGTTCGTCGTCCTGCGGGAACGCGGCGTCGTCCTCGTGCCGGCCCGGCTGGAAGGCGGCGTGCGACGGCTCGTCGTCCTGCTCGGGCTGACCGGCGTCGAACGCCACGCCGTCGTGCGGCGGCTGGAAGGCCCCGCGGCCCGGCTCTTCCCCGATCGGCTGATCGGGCACGTACTCGGCGGTCTCGTCAAGATCCGGCACCCGGCCGGGCTCCGGCGTGGTGCCGTTCGACCCGGCCTGCTCGTAGTGGCCGTCTTCGGCGTACTGGTCGTCCTCGGCGAAGCGGTCCTCGAACTCCTGGGCGTCGTAGCCGTCCTCGGCGTACTCACCCTCTTCGGCGTACTCCGGCTGCGCCTCGTTCTCGTAGTGCTCCTCGGCCGGGGCCTCGGGTTCGGCCGAGTGCGTCAGCAGCGGCGGCTCGACCTGCGCCGGCGGCTCCTGGTGCTGCTGCGGTGGCGCGGCAGGCGGCGCCGGTGCCGCGGCGGCGGCCATCGCGGCCGGCGGCGGGCCCGCGGGGGCCTGCGGCGGTGCCTGCTGCTGTGGCATCTGCTGCTGCGGCGGCGGGCCCGGGGGTGGACCTTGCGGCGGCGGTCCGCCGGGGCCCGGGCGCTGCTGCGGCGGATGCTGGTTGCCCCGGGTCAGGTACGCCCCGGCGGCCTGCAGCGTCGGCTCGTCGACCGGCGGCAGCTTGAAGCCGACCGCGCGGACGTGCTCGACCAGGTCCGGCTCCGGCGAGACGCCGTACTTGTCGAGGTAGAAGTTGACGGCGGCGGGCCAGATCCACTGGCCGTCGCTGTGGAACGCGACCGGGACGGTCGCCTCGGGCGCCTGCGCCAGCCTGTCGATGTCGTACCCGCGCTCGGTCACGACCAGCGGCGCGCGGTTCAGGTACTCCAGCAGGCGGTCCTGCTCGTCGACCTCGAGCTCCGGCCGGTTGATCACCGGACGGCCCGCCGGGCCGATCGTGTCGAAGATCCGGGCGATCCGGAAGTGCGGGCCGGGCTGCTCCGGGCCGAGCCCGGACATCCGCCGGATCAGCCACTCGGGCACGTTCTCCTCCGTGCGGGGGAACATGCGGAGTTCGTCCGAATAGGCCTGTGGGGGTGGCGCGAGGTTCCACACGGGTTCGTCGCGGTTGTACTCGAGGTTGTAGCTGGACGGGTGGTCCAGCTGGTACCTCGCGTTGAACCACGTGCCTCGGCCGTCGCGGTACATGCCACCGCGCAACCGTCCGAAGAGGGTCGCGATGTCGTGGGTGGCGAGCCATTCGTGCACCGTGCCGTCTTCGGTGACGATCTCGCCGGTCAGCTCGTGGTACCTCCCGACGGCTCGGTACTCCGCGCTGACCTTGCGCCAGTCGCGGGGGGCGGCGCGCAGCAAAGCCAGCCCGATCTGCTTCACCAGGGTGTCCTGCTCCGTCGCGTTCAACTGCGTCGTCGGTTGTGCCACGGGGACATTTTGACTGTTCGCGCGCGCGAGTGCACCCCGCATGTGGGTTTTGCCGCTCCGCCGCCCGGCGGCACACGGTCTGACCTCGGGTGATGCGACGTGCCATAGATCACAGGTTGATCGCGGGCAAGATCACCGGGGGCCGCTCGGGAGTAGCGATCACTCTACGCGTTGCGACCGCGTACGCCTGGAAGCGACGCGCGGGGGCCTCTTTGCCAGAATGGACCCCGTGACGGCGAAGATTCTCGACGGCAAGGCCACCAAGAACGCCATTTTCGCGGAGCTCGAGCCGCGCGTCGCGGCGCTGGCCGCGAAGGGTGTGACACCGGGCCTGGGCACTGTCCTGGTTGGAGACGACCCGGGCTCGCACTCGTACGTGCGGATGAAGCACGCGGACAGCGGGAAGATCGGGGTCAACTCGATCCGCCGCGACCTGCCGGCCGACATCACCCAGGAGAAGCTCGAGGCCGTCATCGACGACCTCAACGCCGACCCGGCCTGTCACGGCTACCTCGTCCAGCTGCCGCTGCCGAAACACCTCGACGCGAACCGCGTGCTGGAGCGCGTCGACCCGGACAAGGACGCCGACGGCCTCGCGCCGGTCAGCCTCGGCCGGCTCGTGCTGGGCGAACCGGGCGCGCTGCCGTGCACGCCGTACGGGATCGTCGAGCTGCTGAAGCGCCACGGCGTCGAGCTGAACGGCGCGCGCGTCACCGTCGTCGGCCGCGGTATCACCGTCGGCCGCACGCTGGGCCTGCTGCTGACCCGCCGCAGCGAGAACGCCACCGTCACCTTGTGCCACACGGGCACCCGCGACCTCGCCGCGGAGGTTCGCCGCGCGGACATCGTGGTCGCCGCGGCCGGCGTGCCGGGGATCATCACGCCGGACATGGTCGCCCCGGGCGCCGCGGTGCTCGACGTCGGTGTGTCCCACGTGGACGGCAAGCTCACCGGCGATGTTCACCCGGACGTGGCCGAGGTGGCGGGCTGGATCTCGCCGAACCCCGGCGGTGTCGGCCCGATGACCCGGGCGATGCTGGTGAGCAACGTCGTCGAAGCGGCGGAGCGATCCGTCCAGGCCCGATGACCATGACCGAAGACCGGCGGGACCAGCGGGACCGCCGGCCACGGCAGGCGAGGTTCACCCAGCTGCCGTTCGCGGCGGTTCTGCTGGTGGCGGCGGTCGCCGCCCTGCGGATCTTCCAGTACCACTGGCGCGAGGGCGCGGCGCTGATCGGCGCCGCGCTCCTCGTCGCCGCGGTGCTGCGGGCGGTGCTGTCGACGGAGAAGGCCGGGCTGCTGGCGATCCGCGGCAAGGTCGTCGACATCATCACCTACGTGGGCCTGGCCGCCTTGATCCTCTTCGTGGCCCTGACGATCATCGGCGGCCCGCTCAGCTCCTCTTAGGACGCCATCGCGAGTTCGCGGCGCTCGGCCTTGGCCTCACGACGGTCCAATGTGCCCGAGACGATCGCGAGCGACAGGCCGAAGACGGCCAGGAGCGCGCCGACCCAGTTGGGGGCGAGCAGGCCGAGGCCGCCGGCGATGACCAGGCCGCCGAGGTAGGCGCCGCATCGAGCACTGCGGCGATGTTGGTCATGACGCCATCGCGAGTTCGCGTTCACGTCGTTCGACGCGGGCTTCGCGACGGTCCAATGTGCCCGAGACGATCGCCAGCGAGAGGCCGAAGACGGCCAGGAGTGCGCCGACCCAGTTGGGGGCGAGCAGGCCGAGGCCGCCGGCGATGACCAGGCCACCGAGGTAGGCCCCGATCGAATTGGCGATGTTGAACGCCGACTGGACCGCCGCCGAGACCAGCGACGGGGTGCCGCCGGCCTTCTCCATGATCCGCGCCTGCATCATCGGGCCGATCATGAACCCGGCGACGCCGACGAAGAAGATCGTGATCGCGGCGCCGACCTTGCCCTGCGCGGTGATGGTGAACACACCCAGCACGCACGCCAGCGCGAGCAGCGCCGCGTACAGGCCCGGCATCAGGGCCTTGTCGGCCAGGCGGCCGCCGAGCAGGTTGCCGATCGTCATGCCGACGCCGGCCAGGGACAGCAGCAGCGTGACGTTCGACGGCGAGTAGCCGGCGACGTCGGTCAGCATCGGCGTGATGTAGCTCAGGCAGGCGAACACGCCGCCCAGCCCGAACGTGACGATCGCCAGCGCCAGGTGCACCTGCGGCCGCTTGAACGCGCCGAGCTCGGTGCGCAGCGACGCTTCGGCGGGCTTGCCCTGGTGCGGCACCAGCTTGGCGATGGCGGCCGCGGCGACCAGCCCGATCACGGCGACGACGCCGAAGGTGGCGCGCCAGCCGACCTGCTGGCCGAGCAGCGTGCCCAGCGGCACGCCGATGACGTTCGCCAGGGTCAGGCCGAGGAACATCATCGACACGGCCTTGGCGCGCTGGCCGGGGCCGACGAGACCGGACGCGACGACCGCGCCGGCGCCGAAGAACGCGCCGTGGGGCAGCCCGGCGAGGAACCGGAACGCGACACCGAACTCCTGGTTCGGCGAGAGCGCGAAGAGGGCGTTGCCCAGCGTGAACAGGCCCATCATGGCCAGCAGCATGGTCTTGCGCGGCAATCGGACGGCGGCGGCCGTGAGCAGCGGGGCGCCGACGACGACGCCGAGGGCGTATCCGGAGATGAGGTAGCCGGCGGTCGGGATGTCGACGCCGAAATCGGCAGCCGTCTGGGGCAGCACGCCCATCATGACGAACTCGGTGGTCCCGATGCCGAAGGCTCCGATGGCGAGCGCGAGCAGCGCGACGGGCACGGCACTCCTTTCAGGGTGAGAAATCGATTACTTGGCCGAACCGAAGTGAATCTTCTGGATCGGTTCAGCCGGGGGGCAAAAAGGAAGACAGCCATGCGGCACCGACGCCGTGAGCTGCCCTATGCACAGTCCAACCGACGAAGAGGGTCGTTGTCATCCCGATAACGGGTGACGATCCACACCTGTGCCGCGTGGGTCAGCGAGGCGCCGCGAGAACGCCGTCCAGCAGGCCCGGGAACAGGGCGTCAAGATCCTTGCGGCGCAACGAGTTGAACCGGGTCGTGCCCACCTGACGGCCCGCGACGACACCGGCCTGCCGCAGGATGCCCAGGTGGTGGGTGATTGTGGACTTGGTCACCGAGACGGTCAGCGCGCCGCACGAGAGTTCGCGCTCCGACGCGGCCAGCTGCCGGACGATCGCCAGGCGGACGGGGTCGGCGAGGGCGCGGAGCACGCCTTCGACGGTGATCTCGTCGCGCTCGGGGTAGACGAGCGGCGGCAGGGTGACGGACTTGGCCATGGGTCCATAGTACGACGCCGGTCGAAATTGTCGCCCCTCCGTAGTACGGTCATCATCGAACTACGACGTTCGTCGAACCAATCACCTGCTCGCTTGGGGGGCTTCACCTATGTCCGCACCCTCGCCTTCGAGGATCTCGGTACTCGCCTTCGGCGCGTTCGGCGTCGGGACCAGCGGTTACATCGTCGCCGGCCTGCTGCCCGCGCTGACCGGTGAGCTGCACGTCTCCGCCACCGCCGCGGCGCAGCTCGTGACCGCGTTCGCCATCGCGTACGCGATCGGCTCGCCGCTGTTCGCCGCCGTCACCGGCACCTGGGAACGCCGCACGCTGCTGGTCGCCGCGCTCGCCGTCACCGCGGCCGGCAACCTGTTCGCCGCCCTCGCGCCCGGTTACGGCACGCTCCTGGTGGCCCGGGTGGTGACCGCGATCGGTGCCGCGGTGTTCACCCCGGCGGCGAGTGCCGTCGCGGCCCAGCTGACCAGCCCCGAACGCCGGGGCCGCGCGATCGCGCTCGTGTTCGGCGGCCTGACCGTCGCGCTCATCTTCGGCGTCCCGCTGGGCAGCCTCATTTCGCAGCACCTCGGCTACCGGACGGCGTTCGCGCTGGTCGCGGCCTTCTCCCTGGCCAGCGCGGCGGCGGTGCAGGTCGCGCTGCCGAAGGTCGCGGCGCCGCCGCGGGTGAGCCTGAGCGAGCGGTTCGCCGCCGGCCGCGACCCGCGCGTGCTCGTCATGCTGGCCGTGACGGTCCTCGGGTGCCTCGCCGCGTTCATGGTCTACACGTTCGTGTCCCCGCTGCTGGCCGCGACCGCGGGTGTCCACGGCACGGCGGTCACGGTGCTGCTCTTCTGCTACGGCGTCGGCGGGGCGGTCGGCAACTTCGCCGGTGGCCGGGCGGCCGACCGCTGGGGTTCCCGCGCGCCGCTGCTCGTCGTGACGGCCGGGATCACCGTCGTGCTGGCGCTGCTGCCGATCGCGACGACGACGCCGATCGCGGCCGGCGTCACGCTGTTCGTGTGGGGCGTGGCGACGTGGTCGTTCAGCCCGCCGGTGCAGCACCGCCTGATCGAGCTGGCCCCGGGCCACGCGGGCCTGGTGCTCTCGCTCA
The DNA here is from genome assembly GCF_044741685.1 of Amycolatopsis sp. NPDC088138. NCBI lineage: Bacteria > Bacillati > Actinomycetota > Actinomycetes > Pseudonocardiales > Pseudonocardiaceae > Amycolatopsis > Amycolatopsis sp. NPDC088138. The sequence goes on along the minus strand of NZ_JBIUTB010000003.1, from coordinate 421,220 downwards.
ACGCGTCGGCGATCTACCTGGGCGTCGGCCTGTCGGGCGTCGTCGGCGGCGCGGTCCTCGACTCCGCCGGTCCGCGGGTGCTGCCCGAGGTCGCGGCCGCGCTCACGCTCGTCGCGCTGCTGCTGGTGAGCGTAGCGTGGGGCCGGGTCCGGGAACGCCGTGAAGAGGTCGCCGTCGGCTAAACTCGAGGCATGGTCGACAACATTGGAGGCTCCGCGCCTCGGCGCCGGTGAGCCCCTCGGTCCGGGTCCGCACGCCACGCGAGCTGCGGGAAGCCCGGCGAAGCAAGTCACATCCCTGTTGGGGCCACCTGGTGGCCGCCCCGCTCTGGCCGTTGCACGGCGTCAACCTCGGCACCCTGCTGCGCACCTGTGACGCCGTCGGCGCGTGCCTCGCCGTGCCGCGGTTCCCGTGGGTGCCGGAGGCGCTGCGGCGCGGGAACACGTTGCGGCGCCCGGCATGCGTGCACTGGGTGCACGATCCGCCGGGCTGGCTGAACCGCGAACGGGCGGCGGGCACGCGGGTCGTCGGCGTCGAGCTGGCCGAGGAAGCCGTGCGGCTGGCCGACTTGCCGCCTGCCCGCGGCCGCACCATCGCGGTGCTGGGCCACGAGCAGACCGGCATCCCGCCGGAGGCCTTGGACCTGCTCGACACCGTCGTCGAGATCCCGATGGTGGGCACCGGCGCGAGCCTGAACGTCGCGGTGGCGGGCAGTCTCGTGTTGTACAAACTCGCTGGCCTGCTGTGAAAGGGTTGGTGCGTGGTGGTTTGCGAGGCGGTGGCGGAGAACGCGTCCTGGTGCGCTCTGGTCAGCGGCGGCGGACGGTTCGGCCCGCGGGCCTGGACGAGCCGCCGTCGCACGCCCGGGTACTACCCGGACGCGGTGACGCTCGACCCGCGCGCCACCGCGGCCGACATCCTGCCGTTCGTCGACGATTCGCCAGGCTGCTCGGTGAAGGACAGCTTCGCGACGCTCGACCTCTCCGGCGAGGGCTTCGCGGTGCTGTTCGACGCGACGTGGATCGCTTGCGGCCCAGGCGTTCCCGAACCGGGCTGGCACCGCAGCACCGAGCACGGTTACCCGGTCGACGACTCGGTCGTGGTGCTGGCCCGCGGGGACGACGTCGTCGTCGCGCACCGCGGCGCCGGCGTCACCGGCCTGTCGAACTTCGAAGGGCCACCGCGGCGGTGGCCGGGCGCGGTCGCGGCGGTGGCGTCGGCCTTCCCCGGCGCCCCGGTGGTCGGCTACGAACACGGTGACGCGCTGCGGGTCGCCTTCGACCACAGCGCGGAGCCGCTCGGCCCGTTGCGCGTGTGGGTGCGCTAGCCGGCGGCGGCCGCCGCTTTGGCGGCCTTCTTGAACGCGCGGACCTGGGCGAGCGTCTCGGCGTTGGTGACGTCCGCGATGGACCGGCGGGAACCGCGGTCACCGTAGGCACCGGCGACCTCGCGCCAGCCCTTCGGCGCGACACCGCGCTGCTTGCCGAGCAGCGCGAGGAAGATCTTCGCCTTCTGCTCGCCGAAACCGGGCAGCGCGCGCAGTCGCTTGAGGACCTCGGCGGCGTCGGGCTTCGGGCGCCCGGCGGTCCAGATCCCGTCCGTGTGGCCGTCGTAGGTCTCGATGATGTGCTGGGCGAGCGCGTGGACGCGGCGTGCCATGGAGCCGCCGTAGCGGTGGATCGCGGGCGGTACGACGCACATCTCGACGAACGTTTCGACGTCGGTCGCGGCGATCTTGGCGATGTCGAAGCCGTCCATCCGGTCGGCGATCTTCCGCGGGCCCGCGAAGGCGTGCTCCATGGGGTACTGCTGGTCCAGGAGCATGCCGACGAGCAGGGCGAACGGATCGTCGTTGAGCAGCTTGTCGGCCGCGGGGTCGCCGGTGAGGTGGAGTTCGCGCAGCATGCCGACATCTTGACACAAGAGCTTTCTTCGAACGTGCTCGATCGTGCCCGGTCAGCGGGTTTTCGAGTACCGGGCGGGTGTGGTGCCGAGGTAGCGCTTGAAGTGCCGCGTCAGGTGCGCCTGGTCGGTGAAGCCGGCGGCCGCGGCGACGTCGGCGGCGGGCGCGCCGTCGAGCAGCAGCCGCCGGGCCCGGTCGACGCGTCGGCCGGTGAGGTAGCGGTGCGGCGGCAGGCCGAACCGCGCGCCGAAGCAGCGCACGAGGTACGCGGGGTGCGCTCCGAGCGTGTCGGCGGCTTCGGCGAGCGTCATCGCTTCGGGCAGCTTCGCGTCGAGCAGATCGCGAAGCTCGTCGGCGAGCCCGCGTTTCGGTTCGTGAGCCGTGGGTTGCCCGAGGTGGACGCGCAGCCGGTCGGCGACCAGCGCGAGGCGGCTTTCGGCCTCGAACGCGTCGCCGGGGTCGGCCAGTGACTCGTGCAGCTGGTGGATCCGGGTGCGCAGCAGGCCGTCGGCGAGGCTCGGGCGGTCGACGGCCGCGCCGATCAGGTCCTCGCCCAGCACCGGCGCCTCCAGGTACAGCACGCGCTTGCGGAAGCCGTGGCTGGTCGCGGCCCGCCCGTCGTGCGCGACGTTCGGCGGCAGCAGCGTCACCGCCGGGCCGAGCGCGCCGTGGTGGTGGCGGTCCAGGTCGTAGCGGATGACGCCGTCGTCGACGATCAGCAGCGTCCACGTGTCGTGCGTGTGCAGCGGGTAGGCGTGCGTGATGAACCGCGCGTGGAAGACCTCGGCGATCCCCGGGACCGCCGGCCGCCAAGCCGAGACGCGCGCCTCCATGTCAAGAACGTACAAGACGCGGGCGTCGGCGGCGGGCGACGCTTTTCGCATGAGTTCCTTCGACACGAAGATCGCCGTCCTGCTGCGTGACGACCTGGCGTCCTGGCAGCGGCTCAACGTCACCGCGTTCCTGGTCAGCGGCCTCGCGCACGTCAAGTCCGAGCTGATGGGCGAGCCCTACGAAGACGCCGACGGCACGGCCTACCTGCCGATGTTCGGCCAGCCGGTGCTGGTCTTCTCCGGCACCGCGGACGTCCTCACCGCGGCGCACGGGCGCGCCCTCGGCCGCGGCCTGCGCCTCTCGATCTTCACCGACGAGCTGTTCCACACGGGCAACGACGCCGACAACCGGGCGGCGGTCCGCGCGGTGCCGGGGGAGAAGCTGGCGCTGGCGGGCCTGGCGCTGCACGGCCCGAAGAACGCCGTGGACAAGATCCTCAAGGGCGCGTCGCTGCACCGGTGACCGGGACACCGGAAACCGTTGCACGGCTCGGCGAAAAGTGGCGAACCGCGCAAACCCGGCGCGCGGGTCGCGACCGGTGCCATCATCGCCGTCAGTGCCGCGGGAGGCGGCCCTGACTGGGGAGGTTGTTGATGAAATCCTTGCTGCGTACCGGTGTTCTCGCCGCGTCACGCTGGCGCTGGGTCTGGCCGTCGTGCCGGTGGCGTCGGCGGATCCGGTGTCGACGGTCGCGTACACCTCGGAAGACCACGCGCACCCGCTGAAGGGCTCCGCGAGCTACTCGGCGCCGGGTGACGAGATCGCCGTCTTCGAGTCCAACGGCGTGCTGTGGATCGACGTCCAGTCCGGCCTGAAGGACCTGAACGTCGAGCTGAGTCCCCCGGCCGGGGAGACCCTGCACACCGGGACCTACACGGGCGCGCGGTTCCGCGGTCAAGGCGACCCGGCGCTGGCCGGCCCGGGGATCTTCGTCTACACGGGCGGTCTGGTCTGCGGCGACGACTACGCCGACTTCACGATCGACCGCCTCGACCGGTCGGCCGACGGAAAGGTGACGGACTACGACGGAACGTTCGTCCAGCGTTGCGGCACCCCGGACGGCCCGGCCACCCGCGGCGAGGTCCACTTCCACGCCTGACGCGCGTGAGGGGCACCCTCATGGCGCTTAAGTCCATGAAGGTGCCCCTCACGGCCTGAGGCGCTCCAGGGGCGGGAGCGCCCCGGTCGTCAGCCAGGTGACCCAGTCGGCCGGGGCGAACACGCAGTTCCCGCACCACACGCGGCTCGCGGTCCCGGCCGCGAGCAGCCGGACGGCCTGCCACAGGCCGTCGTCCGCGTCGTGGCGGTCGAGGGTCAGGCGGTCACTGGCGGTCCGGCAGAAAACGCCGGTTTGGGAAGTCGCCAGCCGGTCCCGGCGCTGCAGGAACCAGCCGTCGGGATCGGCGGGCGTGTTCGCCTCGCCGCCGAGAATCCGCCAGGTCACCGTGGGGCCGAGGGCCTCCTGCCACCGCGCGGGGTCCAGCGGGGCGGTGAGCCGCACGGTGCAAGCGTTTGCGGAAGGAGCCGGGAGCACCGGCCGCCGCTCGGTCCGCAGCAGCTTCGTCTCGAAGGCGGGTGCCGTCACGCGGACCCGGAGGGGCGCGATGAACTCGACCGTGACCAGCCCGCTGTCTTCCCAGCACCAGGGTTCTTCCAGCGAGTGGCCCGCGACCGGCGGCCCGGCCATCTCCAGCTCGCCCTGATCGGCGCTGAGCTCCCAGACCTCGATGCCACTGACCTCGCCCGGCGTCAACCGGTAGTCGGTGTACGCCTCCAGCCGCAGGGTGACCCGGCCCGCGTCCGAGGTGACGTCCGTGAGGTGGCCGTCGGCGAACCGCGACAGCCAGTCCTCGAGCTTCACGGAGCCGCCGCGTGCACCACGAAGACACTCCGCGACCCGACCGCGAACGTCTTCGCCGAGACGTCCACGAACCCCGCCGCCAGCGCCCCGGCCCCAGCCTCGTCCGTCGGGAACGTGAGGTCCTTCGGCACCAGCTCCGCGAACTGCCCGGACGGCTGGAACCGCAGCCCCGACACCACCGAGAACGCCAGCCGCCCGCCCGGCCGGAGCACACGCAGCCAGTCGGCGAACGCCACCGCGCCCAGGAAGTGCAGCGAGGACGCGCACAGCACGACGTCGGCCGTGTGGTCTTCGGCCGGCATCGGCACCGCCGGCCCGACCTGCCACGTGATCACGCCCGACGGGTCCAGCGAAGCCGCCTTCGACTCGGCTCGGGCGATCATCGCCGGGGACAGGTCCACGGCGAGCACGCGCGACGGCTTCAGTCGCAACGCTTCGTACGCCGCGAAGCCCGTCCCGCACGCGACGTCGAGGACCAGCTCGGGACCGTCCGGCAGGGGCGCGACCAGCGCCTCCGCCACCGAAGCGTGGAAGGGATCTTCGTCGTAGCGCTCGGCCGTGCCGTCGAAGACGGCGGCCCTGCTGTCGTGGTCCACGACCTCAACCTAGCCGGGACGACCAGCGGTTTTCAGTGGCCGGCGGCCCGCGAAGCCGAGGTCGGTCCGGTGGTACCAGCCCAGCTCCGGGTCGCCTTCGAGCCAGCAGAGCAGGACGTCCGTGCCGTCCAGCTCGGCCGGGAAGTCGACCAGCAGCGGCGCGAAGCCCTTCAGCTCGGCGCCGGTGTGCTGCACCGTGGTCATCAGGTCGTCGAGCCGGGCCTGCGCGGCCTTCCACTCGGGCAGCCCGCCCAGCTCGGTCGCCCGGCCACCCGGCCGCAGCGACGCGGCCAGCTCGGCCGCGTCGGCGCGGACGCGCACCAGTTCGTCGAGGACCGGCCGCAGCCGCTTCAGTTCGTCACATGCCTCCGCGACGGTGAACAGTCCCATCCGCCGATTTTGCCATCGGCGCTCGTCAGGCTTCGCGGCGCCGCCGGACCAGCGCGTTGGCCAGGCCGCTGCCCACGAGCAGGAAGCCGACACCCAGCAACCCGCCGATGAACAGGAAGTCCATGACGCCGTAGGCGATGTCGCTCTTCGGCATCAGGTTGACCAGCTTGAAGCCCCATTCGGGCACGGCCATCGCGGCGACGCCGGGCAGCACGCCGTAGATCAGCCCACCCAGGATCGGGCCGACGGCGGACAGCGCCCCGAGCGCGGCGACGACCAGCAGCAGGATCGCCCCGCCGGCCAGCAGCGCGATGCCGAGCGGGTCGCGGTTGGTGCTCAGGGTCGCCTGGATCAGTTGTTGCTGCCGCAGCCCGCCCCAGCTCAGCAGTCCCAGCGCGACCGGGGTGAGCAGCAGCCCGCCCAGCGCGCTCACCAGGTGTGCGACACCCCGGCGCGGCCGCTCGTCGAGCACGTCCGCAGGCTCTTCGTAGTCCTCGTATTCGTCTTCGTATTCGCTGTACCGATGGGTCGACATGGCCGTCACCTCCCGCATGATGAGTTCACGGATGGCATCGTGCCCTGGTTCACCCCATCGCGCGACGATCGCTCTGCGAGCGGTCGGATCGGGTGACCGGCGGGTCGTGCCCGGTGATCCCGGCCACAATCCACGGGTGGAGACTTGATGCCGACCACTACTTGAACCATCCAGCTGCGTCAAGCAGTACGCTTGTACCGCTACCGGCGAGACTTATAGAGAAGAACGCGAAGATCCGCGGAAGGAGCACCGCTGCTCATGGCCAAGATCAAGGTCCAGGGCACCGTCGTCGAACTCGACGGCGATGAGATGACCCGCATTATCTGGCAGTTCATCAAGGACAAGCTGATCCACCCGTACCTGGACGTGAACCTGGACTACTACGACCTGGGTATCGAGGAGCGGGACCGCACCGACGACCAGGTCACGATCGACTCCGCGAACGCGATCAAGAAGCACGGCGTCGGCGTCAAGTGCGCCACGATCACGCCGGACGAGGCGCGGGTCGAGGAGTTCGGCCTCAAGAAGATGTGGCTGTCCCCGAACGGGACCATCCGCAACATCCTCGGCGGCGTGATCTTCCGCGAGCCGATCGTCATCCAGAACATCCCGCGGCTGGTGCCGACGTGGACGAAGCCGATCATCATCGGCCGGCACGCCCACGGCGACCAGTACAAGGCGACCAACTTCAAGGTCCCCGGCCCGGGCACGCTGACCATCAGCTACACCCCGGACGACGGCTCCGAGCCGATGGAGTTCGAGGTCGCGAAGTTCCCCGAGGGCGGCGGCGTCGCCATGGGGATGTACAACTACAAGAAGTCGATCGAGGACTTCGCGCGCGCGTCGCTCCAGTACGGTCTCGACCGCGGCCTGCCGGTGTACCTCTCCACCAAGAACACGATCCTCAAGGCCTACGACGGCCAGTTCAAGGACGTCTTCGAGGAGATCTTCCAGGCCGAGTTCAAGGCCGACTTCGACGCCAAGGGCATCTCCTACGAGCACCGCCTGATCGACGACATGGTCGCCGCGGCGATGAAGTGGGAGGGCGGCTACGTCTGGGCGTGCAAGAACTACGACGGTGACGTCCAGTCCGACACGGTCGCGCAGGGCTTCGGCTCGCTCGGCCTGATGACGTCGGTGCTGCGCACGCCGGACGGCCGGACCGTCGAGGCCGAGGCCGCGCACGGCACGGTCACCCGGCACTACCGCCAGCACCAGCAGGGCAAGCCGACGTCGACGAACCCGATCGCGTCGATCTACGCCTGGACCCGCGGCCTCGAGCACCGCGGCAAGCTGGATGGCAACCAGGAGCTCATCGGCTTCGCGAACAAGCTGGAAGAGGTCGTCGTCGAGACGGTCGAGTCCGGCCAGATGACGAAGGACCTGGCGCTGCTCATCAGCAAGGACCAGCCGTTCCAGACGACCGAGGAGTTCCTCGCGACGCTGGACGACAACCTGGCCAAGAAGATCGCCCAGGGCTGATCGAACGACGGAAGCCCCCTTCCCGGAATGCCGGGAAGGGGGCTTTTGCGTGGCTCGGACGGACACGGTGCGTCACCGCCGGGGCGGTTTGGTTGGCGCCTCCGGGTGGTTAGGCCACCCGGTGCTGTTCGTCCGGGTAAAGGATTGCCTACCCTTGGCGCAGGACGGGATTCGTGGTGAAGGAAGGCGTGGTCCTCGTTATGTCGAAGAAAACGCTGATGATTCTCGGTGCCATCGTCGCGGTCATCGTCATCTACGCGCTGAACACGGACAAGCAGGCGTCGGGAGCCTCGGCCACGGGATGCAAGGTCACCGTGACCGCGGACGTCCTCAACGCCCGCGAGACCGCAGACGGCAACGCGAAGATCGTCGGGAAGTACCTGCGTGACGCCCAGTTCGACGCCCTGCCCGGCGTCCAGAACGGCTTCCGGAAGGTGGCCGACGACAAGTGGGTCGCCGCCGCGTTCACCGCGCCGGTCGAGGGTTCCGCCTGCTGACCTACACCCCCAGGAGGTCGGTGCCCAGGGTGATGACCCCGCACAGCGCGGCGGTCAGCCCCAGCACCCGCGCGCGTTTCGGGTCGTGCTTGGCCGCAGCGCGCCAGTAGAGGCCGATGCCGACGGCCAGCATCAGCAGCTCGACGACGGCCGAGACGGCGGGCAGCCGCCAGAGCCCCAACCCGAACGTCGGCAGGTCGCCGGCGTTGCCGGGCAGGATCGGCAGGTCCGCGCGGTGCACGACGAGGTCGAGCAGCCAGTGCGAGAACACGACGGCGCCCAGCACCAGGCCGGCTTCCCGGCCGAGCCGCCACGCGGCGACGGCGCCGAACAGTGCGGCGAGCACGAGCGCGCCGACGAGGGAGTGCGTGTAGTCGGCGTGGATCACGCCGCCGCCGTACCCCTCGCCGTCGATGGTCTCGACGCCGGTCAGGTAGAGCGGGACGAACACGACGTCCAGCCACGCGGTGGCGAGCATGAGCGTCCACACGGGAATGGCCGGGCGGCCGGCCTTGACCGCGGCCGCCAGCCCGAAGTGCCCGGCGATCATCTGCGGGCCTCCGTCCACGGGAAGCGGGCGTCGAGCACACCCAGCCCGACGGTGAACAGCAGTACGGCGATGATGAAGGTCATCGTGGATTCTCTTTCTCTGCATAGGTTTCGAGGCCTTGGACGAGCATGGTCTTGAGGACTTCGAAGCTCTGGCCGACGTCCTCGGGCCGCCCGAACCCGCCGGAGGCTTCGAGTCCCGCGAAGCCGTGGACGGCCGCCCGAAGACAGCGCGTCGCGTGCACGGCCCGCGCGTGGTCGAAGCCGTAGGGCCGCAGCACGGCGAAGACGACTTCGGCGACGGCGTGGGTAGCGATGCTCAACTCGGCGTCACCCCGATCGGGATCGCTGCTCAGCGCGGCGGTCCGGTGTGGGTGTTTCCGCAGGTAGTCGCGATAGGCATCGGCAAGGGCGGCGACGGCGTCGGCCCCGCCCCGCCCGGTGGCGGCGGTGCGCAGGGCATCGGCCATCTCCTGGACGACCCGCAGGTCGATGAGCCGCCGCAGGTCCCCGAGGTTCTTGACGTGCTTGTAGAGCGACGGCGCGGCGACCCCGGCCCGCTCGGCGACCTTGGCGAGGGTGAGGTCGTTGGGCCCGCTTTCGTCGACGATCCCCAGCGCGAGGTCGACGACGGCGGTGGTGGTGAGCCCGGCTCTAGGCGACATGGTTCGACTGGCTATGAGGCATAGCTTTAAAGCTACGATCCATAGCCATTGGCGTCAAGGTGCGTTTTTTGTCGGTGGTCGCTGCTAGAACTGATCCCGACGGAAGTTGCAGGTCGGCGAGGGGATCGCCGAGGGAGGAGGGTTGCTTGGGCGGTGGGTGCGCCATGGCGGCGGTGGTGTCCGCGGAGTCTCCAGGGGGAGTTTCGCGGGCGAGCAGGCCGCTGAATGGCGGCCTGAGTGGCTGTGCGCGTGGGAGGCCGAGGTCGCGGCTGAACGCCGAGCCACGGGGCTGTGCACCGTGCTGGGGAGCGCGGGCGGCGTGGTCGAGTGGCGGCCAGGGGCGTGGTGCGCTGGGGAGTGCATGCGTCCGGGGGAAGTCGCGCGCTGCGCTGGGGAGCGCAGCGGTGATGCAGGTCGTCCGGAGGAGGATCGAGCCCGGGGACCGTGCCTGACGGGGGTCAGAGCACGACGGTGAGATCCTCCTCCGCGACCAGCACTTCCCCGTCGAACTCGGCGCCGGCCTCGGCTGCCGCCGCGGCTCGGTCGGTGCCCGGCCAGAAATGGGTGAGCAGGAGCCGCCGGGCGCCGGCGGCCGCTGCCCAGTGGCCGGCCTCCGCCGCGGTCAGCAGGAAGCGGGGGCCGTCGGGTGGCGTCCGGTGGGTGGCGTCGCTGACGAGCAGGTCCGCGTCGCGGCCCAGGTCCGCCAGCACCGGCGACGGGCCCGTGTCGCCGGTGTACGCCACCGTCAGGCCGGGCGCGGTGAGCCGCACGCCGAAGCTCGGCACGTGGTGCGGCAGCGCGAACGTCGTCAGCCGGAACGGTCCGAGCGTCGTCGGCTCGCCGAGGTCGTGCACCTCGAACAGCTCACTCGGGTCCGGGCGCGGCTCCAGCGCTTCGAGCCGCCGGACGGTGCCGGGCGTGCAGTGCAACGGCAGCCGCGGCCGGCCGGGCGACCGGTCCTGGACGGTGAAGTGCCAGGCTCGCCCGAGCGCGCTCACGTCCGCGCAGTGGTCGGGGTGTTCGTGCGTCACGACGACGGCGTCGGGCAGCCGGTCCCGGCTGTGCGCGAACAACCGCGAGGCGGCGCCGTACCCGAGGTCCAGCACGACGCGGAACCCGTCGTGTTCGAGCAGGAACCCGGTGCACGCCCGCCCGGCCTCCGGGAACGCCCCGCAACTGCCGAGCACCGTCAGCTGACTCATGCCAGGCAGTCTGACAGAGCGGTCGCGTCCCTCGCCCCGATTTCGCCGCCCGGACCACGGCGCGCGCCCGAAGGCTTGCCATGCCCACGACCGCCAGCGCCGCGCCCCGCGGCCTGCCACGCCTGCGATTGCCGGCGCCGCGCCCGTCGTCCCACCACGTCCGCGACGGCCAATGTGCGCCCGACGCCCAGCCCAGCCGACGGTCCGCCGTGCCCGCGAGGCCAACGCGCCGCTGCGCCCGACCCCAGTGCACCCGGTGGCCACCACCAACGCCGCGCCCAGCCGCGAAACACCGCACGCCCGACCCCGGCGCACCCGGTGGCCACCACCAACGCCGCGCCCAGCCGCGAAACACCGCACGCCCGACCCCGGCGCACCCGGCGGCCACCACCAACGCCGCGTCAGGCCGCGAAACAACCGCACACCCGACCCCGGCGCGCCCGGCGGCCACCACCAACGCCGCGCCCAGCCGCGAAACACCGCACGCCCGACCCCAGTGCACCTGGCGGCCACCACCAACGCCGCGTCAGGCCGCGAAACTCCGCACGCCCGACCCCAGCGCACCTGGCGGCCACCGCCAACGCCGCGCCCAGCCGCAAAACAACCGCACACCCGACCCGGCACCGCGACCACCGCACCCCCGGCCGGTAGCGTGCTGTTCGTGCTGACCGTCTCCACCGTGAACGTCAACGGCCTTCGCGCCGCCGCCAAGAAGGGCTTCGTCGAGTGGCTCGCCGCCACGAAGGCCGACGTCGTCTGCTGCCAGGAGGTGCGCGCCACCGCGGAGCAGCTTCCCGCGGACGTCGTCGACCCCGATGGCTGGTTCGCGGTGCACGCTCCCTCCGCCACCAAGGGCCGCAACGGCGTCGCCGTCTACAGCCGCGTCGAGCCCGATGCGGTCCGGGTCGGTTTCGGGGAGCCCGAGTTCGAAGACAGCGGGCGGTACCTCGAAGTCCACCTGCCGAAGGTCGTCGTCGCGAGCCTCTACCTGCCCAGCGGGGACGTCGGCACCGAGCGCCAGGACGAGAAGGAACGCTTCATGGCCGCGTTCCTGCCCTACCTCGTCGAGCTCCGGGCCAAGGCCGCCGCCGACGGGCGGGAAGTGGTCGTCGTCGGGGACTGGAACATCGCCTACGACAACGCCGACCTCAAGAACTGGCGCGGCAACCGCAAGAACTCCGGCTTCCTGCCCGAGGAACGCGAGTGGCTCGGCCGGGTCTACACCGAGGCCGGCTACGCCGACGTCCAGCGCCGCCTCGACCCCGAAGGCCCCGGCCCCTACACCTGGTGGTCCTACCGCGGCCAGGCGTTCGACAACGACTCCGGCTGGCGCATCGACTGCCAGCTCGCCACCCCCGGCCTCGCCGAGAAGGTCGTGGACGTCGTCGTCGAGCGGGCCGCGGCCTACGACCAGCGCTGGTCCGACCACGCGCCGGTCACCGCGACCTACGACATCTAGGCCGCGCGGGTCGCGCGCCAGGTCTCGCTGTCGACGAAGTGGTTGTCGAAGCGTTCCTGCGACGCCAGGATCTCCGCCGGTGACGCCTCGCCGCGCCGGATCCGGTCGATCATCCGGAAGTACTCGAACCGCTCGACGCCGGGCGTGAACACGATCAGCACGTCCGCGCCGGACCGCGCAGTCGCGCCGAAGGCGTGCGTCGTGTGCGGCGGCACGAACAGCATGTCGCCCGTCCGCACCGTCACCACCTCCTCACCCTGAAGCACCTCCAACTCCCCGTCGAGCATGAAGAACATCTCCGCCGACGAGGTGTGGAAGTGCGGGGTCGCGCCGTCGCGCCCGCGGCTCAGGCAGGCGCGGTTGGTGCTCAGGTGCCCACCCGTCTGGGAGACGTCGGCGAGCAGCGTCATCGTGTCGGGTGTGGTGCCGAGCTGCTCGGCTTCGTCGTGGCGTACCAGCAAGGTTGTCATGCCGAGATGGTTCCACGGCAGATAGTTCGCTGTCAAACTATCTGGGAGCGAATAGACTGTCCGCGTGACTGACGAAGACGCCGTCGACGCCGTGGTGTCGGCGTGGGCCCGCGAACGCCCCGACCTCGACCTGACCGCCATCGGCGTGGCCGGCCGGCTCGGCCGGCTGAGCCTGGTGCTCGGCCCGGCGCAGGAGCGCGTCTTCGGCAAGTTCGGCCTGCAGCGCGGGGAGTTCGACGTCCTGGCCGCGCTCCGCCGCTCGGGGAAGCCCTACACGCTGATCCCGTCCGAGCTGTCCGCGACGCTGATGATGTCCCGCGCCGGCATGACGAGCCGCCTGGACCGGCTCGAAGCCGCCGGGTTCGTCGAGCGCACCCTCGACCCGAACGACCGCCGCAGCTTCCGGATCCGCCTGACGGACCGGGGTTTCGAGGTCGTCGACGCCGCGATGACCGAGCACACCGCGAACGTCACCGAGCTGCTCTCTTCGTTGCGGGGCAAGGAACTCGGTCTGCTCGACGACGTCCTGCGCAAGCTGCTCCGGGAGTACGACACCCCGTGAACGAGAACAGGGCCTCCCCGGAAGGGAAGGCCCTGTTCGTCCGCGGCCGGAGGTCAGCAGGACAGGTTGTCACCCGTCGGGACGCCGAGGACCCCGGTGATCTGCGTGTACTTGTCGACCCGGCTCTGGACCTGGGCCGGGTTGCCGCCGTTGCACTCGATGGACCCGTTGATGCTGCGGATCGTCTCGCCGAAGCCGCGCTGGTTGACCATCGCGTCGTGCGGCGTCATCGTGCCGGGGCCGGTCTGCGTGTTCCAGTACCAGAGCCCGGTCTTCCACGCGACGGCCGAATCCTGCTCGACCAGGTACGGGTTGTTCAGCAGGTCGATGCCGAGCGAGTCACCCGCGGCCTTGTAGTTGAAGTTCCAGCTCAGCTGGATCGGGCCGCGGCCGTAGTAGGCCGCGGTGCCCGCGGGGCAGCCGTAGGACTGGCTGGTGTCGCAGTAGTGCGGGTAGTTCGCGGTGTTCTGCTCGACGACGTAGACGAGACCGCCGGTCTCGTGGTCGACGTTCGCCAGGAACGCGGCCGCTTCCTGCTTCTTCACGGTGTCGTCACCGGTGTTGGCGAAGCCCGGGTACGCGTCGAGCGCCGCGGTCAGGCCGCTGTAGGTGTAGAAGCTGTTGCGGCCTGGGAAGATCTGGTCGAACTGCGCCTCGCTGACCACGAAGGAAGCGTCCGAAGTGGACGGTGCGGCGGACGCGGTCGTGGTGGGGAGCGCGACGGCCGCGGCGGTGGCGGCGAGTGCGCCCACCGCCACTCCGGCGCGCTTCAGGAACCGGGGGAACGACATGCGGGACTCCTCTGCTGTCATGCCCGGTCGTGCGCGGTCCGACCAAGCCGTGAATTCTTTTCGGAGTTACGTCAAGAGGTATAGACCAATCACCAACGGGTGAAACGGGGTCGAAGCGAAGAGGCCGCGATCGGAGCAGCGTGAACTGCGGCGAATGGCAGAACGTGAGGTGTTGTTGCGATGAACGGGTGACCAACGACCGGACAACGATCGGCCACTCTCTACTTTGGGTATGAGCGTTCCGTCTTCCGCAACACCGTTCGGGTGATCGATGTGAACCCTGGGGGTGCCCAGATCGTGTTCTCCGATGGGCGCTAGTCTCGGGCCCCGAGTCGAGCGGGTCTTCAGGCCTTGACACGCTCGGTAGTTTTTTGACCAGTAGCACGCAGCGTCTCACTCATTTGGGTGAGCGTTTCGCTCGTCACTCGCGGGAGGCACTCCGGTGCGCAACCCAGGTCATCTCCTGATGCGGTCCACGCTGCGCGGGTTCCGCGCCGCCGCGGTCCTCGTCGTCGTCCCGGCCGGCCTGCTGGCCGCCGGTGCGGCCACGGCGCTGGCCGACGTCACGACCGCGCAGGCCGACACCAACACCGACAGCTTCGGTGTGCTGGGCCCGGTCGGCCTGGTCGCCGTCGCGCTCGGCATCGTCGGCATGACGCTGGGTGTGCTGCGCCAGCGCCGCAAGACCCGCTCCACCGCCGAGGTCGTCGAGGCCGTTCCGGTCGTCCCGGAGGTCACCGGCCCGGTGACGGCGCTGGCGGAGGCCGTCCTGTCCGAGCCCGACGTGGCCCCGACGCGCCCGTTCCTGGCCCCGCACCCGCACGCCTGAGGCCCCTCGGCGCCGTCGGTGCGCCACGGCCTGAAAGAATCCTCGCGTGTCCGAAGAGCAGATCGCAGCCGCCCGCCGCCCGCGGGTCCTGTCCGGGATCCAGCCGACCGCCGACTCGTTCCACCTCGGCAACTACCTCGGCGCGCTGCGCCAGTGGGTGCGGATGCAGGACACGCACGAGACGTTCTACTGCGTGGTCGACCTCCACGCGATCACCGTCGAGCAGGACCCGAAGGTGCTGCGCCAGCGCACCCGCGTCTCGGCCGCGCAGCTGCTGGCCATCGGCATCGACCCGAGCCGCAGCGCCCTGTTCGTGCAGAGCCACGTGCCGGAGCACGCCCAGCTGAGCTGGGTCCTGGAGTGCCAGACCGGCTTCGGCGAGGCCGGCCGGATGACGCAGTTCAAGGACAAGTCCGCGAAGCAGGGCTCCGACCGTTCGAGCGTCGGCCTGTTCACGTACCCGATCCTGCAGGCCGCGGACATCCTGCTCTACCAGGCGGACGCCGTCCCGGTCGGCGAGGACCAGCGCCAGCACCTGGAGCTGACGCGCGACCTCGCGCAGCGCTTCAACAACCGGCTGGGCAAGACGTTCGTCGTGCCGGAGCCGTACATCATCAAGGACACGGCGAAGATCTACGACCTGCAGGACCCGACGAGCAAGATGAGCAAGTCGGCCTCCGCCGCGAACGGTCTCGTGGAGCTGCTCGAAGACCCGAAGCGCTCGGCGAAGAAGATCCGCTCGGCGGTCACCGACACCGGCCGCGAGGTCGTGTTCGACGCCGAGAACAAGGCGGGTGTCTCGAACCTGCTGACGATCTTCTCGGCGCTCACCGAGCGCACGATCCCGGACCTCGAAGCCGCCTACGAAGGCAAGGGTTACGGCGACCTGAAGAAGGACCTCGGCGAGGCCTTCGTCGACTGGGTGACGCCGATCCAGGACCGGGTCAAGTCCTATTTGGACGACGTGACCGAGCTGGACAAGGTTCTCGCGGCGGGCGCCGAACGCGCGCGCGAGGTGGCGTCGAAGACGCTGGCCAAGACGTACCAGCGGATCGGTTTCCTGCCGCCGGTGCGGTGAAACTCGTCCTGCTCAACGGCCCGCCGGGCAGCGGCAAGTCGACGCTCGCCCGGCGTTACGCCGACGACCACCCGCCGGCCTTGGCGCTCGATGTCGACCACGTTCGTTCCTTCATCGGAGGCTGGCGCGCGACGCCGGGCCCGGCCGGTCTCCTCGCGCGGGACATCGCCGTGGCCGCCGCGCGCACGCACCTGACCGCCGGGTACGACGTCGTGGTGCCGCAGCTGCTGGCCCGGCCGGAGTTCCCGGAGCGGCTCGAAGCGCTGGCCCGCGAAACCGGCGCGAGCTTCCACGAGATCCTGCTGCTCCCCGGCCGTGAGGAGGCTCGCCGGCGCTGCGTGGCACGCGGCGTGTCGGAAATCGAGACGGCCGAGCCGCTCACCGACGACCAGTTCACGGCGATGTACGACCGGGTCGCCGCCTTCGCCGAAGATCGGCCGCGGGTGAGGGTTCTCCGTGCGGGCAAGATCGACCACACGTACCAGGACCTTCTCGACGCCCTTGGACATCCGGGCGCGACCGGGAATCACCGTCGTCCCGGCGCGCGCCAGTGATCAAGAACTGACCTACCAGGCCCTTCTCGCCTCCCTCACGCAGGCCGCTCGCGTTGCGGGAGTCACCCGGCGTGGTTAGCGTTTCACGGTGGCGAACGAAGAAGAAGCGAAGGAAAAGCTCCTGCCGCGGCTGCGGCGGAAGTACCCGTGGCTCGATCACCTGATCCGGGCGAACGAGGCCTTCACCGAGCGGTACGGCAACCACTACGCGGCCGCCATCACCTACTTCAGCGTCCTGTCGGTCATCCCGATCCTGATGGTCGCCTTCGCCGTGGTCGGGCTGGTCGTCAACCACGACCCGCACATCATCGATCAGATCAAGACCAGCATCAACGACTCGGTGCCCTCGGGCCTGCGCAGCCTCGTCCAGGGCATCGTGGACGCCGCGATCGGCGCCGGCAGTGGAATCGGGATCTTCGGCCTGCTCATCGCCCTCTACTCCGGCATCGGCTGGATGGCGAACCTGCGTGACGCGCTCACCGCGCAGTGGGGTCAGGAGAAGCAGCCGCAGCCGTTCGTCAAGCAGACGCTCAAGGACCTCGTCGCGCTGGTCGGGCTGGGTGTCGCGCTCGTCGTCTCGTTCGCGCTGACCGCGATCGGCGGCGGTGTCGGGAACTTCCTGCTCGGGCTCGTCGGGCTGGCGGACGAGACCTGGGCGAAGGTCCTGCTCCGCATCGCGACCATCGTGCTCGGCCTGGCCGCCAACACCCTCGTCTTCCTCTGGGTCATCGCGCGCCTGCCCCGCGAACGCGTCGCGCTGCGCAGCGCCGTCAAGGGTGCGGTGTTCGCGTCCATCGGGTTCGTCATCCTGCAGCAGGCCGCCACGTTCTACCTGGCCAGCGTCACGAAGTCGCCGGCGTTCGCGCTGTTCGGCCCGGTCATCGGCCTGCTCGTGTTCGCCAACTTCGTCTCGCGCTTCCTCCTGCTCGTCACGGCGTGGACCGCGACGGCCAAGGAGAACCAGCGCAAGGTCATCGCGCCGCCGGTGCCGGTGCGGCTGGAGCAGAACGTCACCGTGCAGCGCGGGCCGGGCTTAGGTGCCGTCGCGGGTGCGTTCAGCGCCGGGGCGCTGCTCGCGTGGCTGGGTGGCCGTCGCAAGTCTTGACAGCGAGCGGGTCGGTAAAGAAACTGAACCGGTAAGAATTCTGAACCGGAGGTTTCATGCTGGACGCCGCCCGCGAGTGTGCCGCCCTCGCCAAGACGCTCGCGCCGGTCACCGAGCGGAACCGCGCGCTGCCGGCCGAGCTCGTTGCCAAGCTGACCGACGCCCAGCTCCTGCGCAGCGGCGTCCCCGGTCACCTCGGCGGGCCCGAAGCGCCACCGGCCGTCAGCCTCGAGACGGCGGAGACGGTCGCGCGCGGCGACGCGTCGGCCGGCTGGTGCGTCTCGATCGCCGTGACGAGCAGCCTGCTCTCGGCCTACGCCCCGCGGAAGTGCGCCGAGGAGGTCTTCGGCGACCCGCGCACGGTCGCGGCCGGCGTCTGGGCGCCGCGCGGGGCCGGCAAGAAGGCCGACGGCGGTTACGTCGTCTCCGGACGTTGGTCGTTCTGCAGCGGAATCCCGCACTGCGACTGGCTTTTCGCCGGGTTCGTGCATGAGAGTGCGTTGTATGTCGCCGCGTTGCCGAAGGCGGAGATCGAGGTGCTCGACACCTGGCACACCAACGGCCTGCGCGGCACCGGCAGCCACGACTGCGTGGCCGAAGAACTGTTCGTCCCCGAACACCGCGTCTTCTCGGTGATGGGCGGGCCGCCCGAGGAAGCCGTTGCGCTGCATCGGTTCCCGCTCTTCGGCTATTTCGCGCTGTCCGTCGCCGCGGCCGCGCTGGGCAACGCCCGCGGCGCGATCGACGACCTGGTCGAGCTGGCCTCGACGCGCAAGCCGCTCGGCTCCAGCCGGTCGCTGGCCGAGCGGTCGCAGACCCAGGCCGCCGTCGCGGAGGCCGAGGCCGCTCTGCGCGCGGCCCGGCTCTTCTACTACGCGAGCATCGACGACGCCTGGCAGGCGGCGCAGGGCACCGACCCGGTGCCGGACCGTCTCAAGCTCGGCCTCCGGCTGGCCGCAACGCACGCGACGCGCACCGCCGCGAAGGTCGCCGACAGCATGTACGACCTCGCCGGCGGCGCGGCGATCTACGAGACGTCGCCGCTGCAGCGCCGGTTCCGCGACGCGCACACGGCCACCGCGCACTTCCAGGTCAACCCGGCCAGTTTCGAGCTGTCCGGCAAGCTGCTGCTGGGCGTCCCGGCCCGCACCGAACAGTTCTGAGGAGTCCCGTGCCCGTCAACGCCCAGTACCGCCTCGCCGCCCGGCCGTCCGGCCTGCCGAAGGACGAGGACTGGCAGTACACCGAGGACGCCGTCCCGTCGCCCGGTGACGGCGAGTTCCTGGTCGAGGTCAAGTACCTCTCGCTGGACCCGGCGATGCGCACCTGGATGAACCCGGGCCGGTCGTACGTGCCGCCGGTCGGGATCGGCGAGGTCATGCGCGCGGCCGGGATCGCGGAGGTCGTCGAGTCGAACCACCCCGGGTTCAAGGCCGGGCAGAGCGTGTTCGGCACGTTCGGCGTGCAGAACTTCGCCGTCTCGGACGGCACGGACGTGCAGGTCGTCGACACGTCGCTCGCCCCGGCGCCGACGTTCCTCGGGACGCTCGGCATCAGCGGGATCACCGCGTACTTCGGGCTCTTCGACGTCGGCCGCCCGGAGCCGGGCCAGACCGTCGTGGTGTCGGCCGCGGCCGGGTCGGTCGGCATCGTCACCGGCCAGCTCGCGAAGATCCACGGCTGCCGCGTCGTCGGCATCGCAGGCGGGGCGGAGAAGTGCCGGACGCTCGTCGAGGAGTACGGCTTCGACGCCGCCGTCGACCACCGCGCCGGGAACCTCCGCGCGGACCTGAAGGAGCACGCGCCGGACGGCATCGACGTCTTCTTCGACAACGTCGGCGGCGACGTCCTGGAAGCGGCGCTCGCCCGGCTCGCGCGCGGCGCCCGGATCGTGCTGAGCGGCGCGGTTTCGCAGTACAACAGCACTGAAGGCCCGCGTGGTCCGGCCAACTACATGCAGCTGCTGGTGCGGCGCGCGTCCATGACCGGGTTCGTCTTCTCCGACTACGCCGACCGGTACCCGGAGGCGATCGAGGCGCTGGCCGGCTGGGTGCGCGAAGGCCAGCTGAAGGCGCGCGAAGACGTCGTAACGGGCGGGATCGCGAAGTTCCCGGAGACGCTGCTGAAGCTGTTCCGCGGCGAGAACACCGGCAAGCTGGTGCTGGCGCTGTGACCGACCTCCGGCACCGGTTCACGGCGGACTCGGTCGGCCGGGCGCTCGACCTGGTCGGGGAGCGGTGGAGCCTGCTGATCCTGCGCGAGTCGTTCTTCGGCGTCCGGCGCTACGGCGAGTTCGCGCGCAACCTGTCGATCCCGCGCCCGACGTTGTCCGCGCGGCTGAAGACACTCGTCGAAGCGGGCGTGCTGTCGCGCGTCGAGTCGACTCCGGACCGGCCGGAGTACCACCTGACGCAGGCCGGACGTGACCTGTTCGGCGCCGTCGTCACGCTCATGCAGTGGGGTGACAAGCACCTCGCCGGGCCGGACGGGCCGCCGATCCTGTTGCGGCACAACGACTGCGGCGAGATCACCGAGACCTACGTGGCCTGCGGGCACTGCGGCGGCGCGATCGCCACCGACAAGGTGACGCCGGAGCTCGGGCCCGCGTTCCGCTAGTTCCCTTCGGCCTTCTTGCGCTGGTGCCCGACCACGAACGCGCCGACGATGATCAGGAACACCACCAGGGTGATGATCCAGCCGGTGACGCCGAACGGGTCGTCCTTGGCGGCCGCCGCGGTGGACGTGCCGCTGTTGGTCGCGGTGCTGCCGTCGGGGAGGATCGTCGGTTCGCCGCTCTCGGGCGTCGCGGCGGGGGACTGGTAGGTGATCCGGCCGACCGGCTCGGCGTGGTCGGCCTCCAGCGCGAAGCCGTAGTCGAGCAGCTTCCCGGCCTGGTCGACGACCTTGGTCGGCTTCTGTTCGGCCCGCAGCATGACGACGGCGAGCCGCTTGCCCTTCTGCTGCGCCGCGCCGACGTAGGTGTGGCGGGCGTCGTCGGTGAAGCCGGTCTTGCCGCCGAGGAAGCCCGGGTAGACGCCGAGCAGCTTGTTGTCGTTGTAGACCGGGATGGCCGGTTTGCCGCCGACGGGCGGGATCTCGAAGTCCTTGGTCGCGACGGTCTTCGCGAACTCCGGCTGCTTCATCGCGTAGTGGAAGATCAGGCTCAGGTCGTAGGCCGACGTCGACATGCCCGGCCCGTCCAGCCCCGACGGCGTCGCGGCGCGGGTGTCGAGGGCGCCGATGCGGGCGGCCAGCGCGTTCATCTTCGTCACCGTGGCGTCGACCCCGCCGAGCGCCGTGGCGAACGCGTGCGCGACGTCGTTGCCCGAGTGCATCAGCAGGCCGTGCAGCAGCTGGTCGACGGTGTAGCTCCCGCCGGCGACGATGCCGACGCAGGTGCACTCCTGCTCGGCGTCCTCCTTCGTCGCGACGAGCACCTGCTCGGGCTTCAGCTGGGTGACGACGACGAGCGCGAGCAGCGTCTTGATGAGCGACGCCGGCCGCTGCCGGGCGTGCGGGTCCTTGGCCGCGATGACCGCGCCGGTGTCGAGGTCCTGCACCACCCAGGACGCGGCGGTGTTGCCCTCCGGCGGGTTGAGCGCGCCGTTCGGGGTGATGAGGCCGCACTCGGCCAGCCGCGGGCCGCCGACCGGCGCCTGGGGCACCGGCAGCGGCGCGGGCGCCACCCGGCCGGGGGCCGGCTTCTCCGACGTGTCGACCGCGGGCGGCGGCGCTTGGTGGTTCGCGCACTGCGCTCCCTGCGGCGGCGCGGCGGCCGCGAGGACCGGCGTGCCCATGGCCAGGAGACCGGCGGTGAGCGTCGTCGTGAAGACCTTGAGCGACCGGGAGGCGACGGAGTGCACCCACGCAATCTAGCGTCGTTGCCGCCCGCGCATACTCAGGGGCATGCGGATTTCCCGGCGCACCTCACTGTTCCTGCTGGCCTTCGGCGTCTGGTCGTGGATCATCTGGATCACCTTCGCCAAGAACCTCTGGGCGAGCGACCAGTCTTGGACGCCCGACGGCTCGCCGACCGCGTACTTCGTGGTGCACGCCGTGCTGACCGTCGTGTCGTTCGTGCTGGGGACGCTCATCGGGATCCTGGGCTGGCGCGGCTTCCGGGCGGCGCGGGCCGCCTGAGGGTTGTCCACCTTTGGTCGGTGGCGCCCGGTTTCGGGCTGGCTTAGGTTGACGCCACCGAACATGGAGGTGGAATGTCCCGTTTACGCCGAATGGCGGCTCCGCTGGCGCTGGTCGTCGGAGGTGGCCTGCTGGCCGTCGCCCCGGCCGCCGAGGCCGCCCCGGTCGCCTGCGACACCACGAGCACGGCCTACACGTACGTCGTCACCTACCAGCCGGGCACGCGCGCGTCGGCCGTCGACAAGGAGCTGGCCGCGAAGTGCGGCACGAAGGTGGCGTACTACGGCGAAATCGGCGTCGCGATCGCCAGCTCGCGCAACGCGGACTTCCAGCAGAAGATCGGCGTCTACCGGGCTTACTCGGGCGGCAAGGACGTGGCTTCCGCTGGTGCTGCCCGGTCCTCCCTGGGGGCGGTCCGGACGCTGGAGGACACCCAGTCGGTGGCCGCCGAGGGTGACCTGTCGGCGCAGCAGTGGGACATGAAGGCGATCCACGCGCCCGAGGCGAACAAGAAGTACCAGGGCAGCCGTTCGGTGACGGTCGGCGTGCTGGATTCGGGCATCGACGCCACGCACCCGGCGCTCAAGGCCGCGATCTCGCCGTCGGAGTCCGCGGGCTGCATCACGGGCGCGCCGGACCTTTCGCC
The DNA here is from genome assembly GCF_044741685.1 of Amycolatopsis sp. NPDC088138. Taxonomy (NCBI): domain Bacteria; kingdom Bacillati; phylum Actinomycetota; class Actinomycetes; order Pseudonocardiales; family Pseudonocardiaceae; genus Amycolatopsis; species Amycolatopsis sp. NPDC088138. Next base: position 399,072 of record NZ_JBIUTB010000003.1, on the reverse strand, counting down.
GGCGTCGTGGGCCCCCACGACGTCCGACCACGGAACGCACGTGGCGGGCACGATCGCGGGCAAGGACCCGGCGGCGGGCTTCACGGGCATCGCGCCGGGTGTTCGCCTGGCCTCGGTGAAGGTCGTCAACGACGACGGTTACATCTTCCCGGAGTCGGCGGTCTGCGGCTTCGTCTGGGCGGCGAAGCACGGCTTCCCGGTGACGAACAACAGCTACTACATCGACCCGGGCATGTTCTTCTGCTCGAAGGAGCCGGGCGACGCCGCGGCGTACGAAGCGGTCCGTCGCGCGATCACCTACTCGACGCACCACGGAGTCCTGAACGTCTCGGCGGCCGGCAACTCGGGCTTCGACACGACAACGCAGACCACGGACCCGAACCGCCCCCACCCGGTGGACAAGACGTGCGGCATCCTCCCGAAGGCGATCGACGGAGTGGTGACGGTGTCCTCGGTGGGCTACGCGGGCACGAAGTCGTCGTTCAGCAACTACGGCTCAATCGACGTAACAGCCCCCGGCGGCGACTTCGCCCAAACACCCCCCGCCGGCGCTGGCCCGTCCTGCCCGCTGTCATCAACGGTCTTCGGCGGCCTGTACGGCTCGAAGTGCGGCACCTCAATGGCGTCCCCGCACGCGGCGGGTGTCGCTGCTTTGCTGGCATCCCGCTTCCGCGGCATCCCACCGCAGCTGCTGTCCCGCTTCCTGACGGGCGAAGCGGACCCGGTTTCGTGCCCCACCACCGAGGCGACGTGCACAGGCCCGGCACGAGACAACTCCTACTACGGCCACGGCCTGGTAAACGCCCTGGACGCAGTCCACTAACCCGCTCCCGCAGCTCCCAAGCTCCGACTGCCGTGAATGGCCCATTGAGGGACTCTAAGTCCCTCAATGGGCCATTCACGGCAGTGCTCAAGCCGCCTCTTGTGCCAGGAGGACGGGCGGGCGTGGCCGAGCTGCTGCCGCTCGATAGGCGGCTTCGAGCTCTTGCACGACTCCGCCTGGGTCGTCTCTCAGGCGAGACGGGAGGGTCGGGACCACCGTGATTCCAGCGGCCGCGTATCTGGTGTTCCGCTGTAGGGTCCGGGCATAGTCGTCACGGGAGAAGTGAAAGTCGACGGAATCGATTTCCCAGGCCAGTGCAACGTCCTCCCACCACCCATCAGGTCGGCCGATGTAGTTCCCCATCGCGTCACGGATCACCGGGTTCCAGTGCGTCGGGGGAACCGATAGGCGCTTGCTCAGTTCCTTGGCCCGCGCTTCGGCGACCGATCGAAGATCGAGCCATTCCGCAAGGAGTCTGCGCGGCAGTGCGGTGCCGCGCTTGGTTCCGCGATCCAATTCCGCAGCGATTGCCGTCGGCGAGCACCTTCCGCGCTGGATCGCCTCCACGAGGAGTTCGCCGATCGGTTCTTCGGTCCGGATCCGGCGTGTCGCGTCCGTGACCGCACGGACGAGTGGCGCCAGGGGAATGTCTTGGCGCACGTGCGGAGCCGGCAACCGCCAGGTGCGCTCGACAGTCACGTACTCGCTGCTCAATGCCTTGTGCTGCTGGTGAATCAGCAGGTGCACGTCGTCTGGTGAGAACGCGGCGGGCACACGGAGACCGTACTGTCGGCAAGCCGTCGCGCCGGTGATCATGGATCTTGGCCCGCCGTACAGCAGGGCAGCCAGGAGCTGTTCGCGCCTCGACGGTGTGGTGTTGTGCAGCAGGATGACTCCTGGCAGCAAGCGTTGCCAGGGACCGCTGGGCAGGCACCTCCGGTAGATGACCTTGCTGCTCAGGCCCAACGATTCCAGTGTGATCGCCCTGATCACGCCGTCCCGGCTTCGCTCTCTGAGCAGTTCAGGGTGCTCGGCCCATCGCCCTCGTCTCGGCATGATCCGATCGTGCGGCACCAACCTTCGCTCGCGCCAGTCTTGATCAGCGCCCCTGTGGATAACCCACCCCATGTGGATAACCCGGAAAGCCGTGAATGGCCCATTGAGGGACTCTAAGTCCCTCAATGGGCCATTCACGGCTTTGGAGCTGCGGGAGAAAGCGTCAGACGCGCTTGAAGAGCAGGGCTCGCTTTACTTCCTGGATCGCCTTTGTCACCTGGATGCCTCGGGGGCAGGCGTCCGTGCAGTTGAACGTGGTGCGGCAGCGCCACACGCCCTCGCCGTCGTTCAGGATGTCCAGGCGTTCTTCGGCGCCTTCGTCGCGGGAGTCGAAGATGAAGCGGTGCGCGTTCACGATCGCCGCCGGGCCGAAGTACGAGCCGTCGTTCCAGTACACCGGGCAGGAAGATGTGCAGCAAGCGCACAGGATGCACTTCGTCGTGTCGTCGAAGCGGTCGCGGTCGGCCTGCGACTGGATGCGCTCGCGCGTCGGCTCGTTGCCGTACGTGATCAGGTACGGCTTGATCGCGCGGTACGCCTCGAAGAACGGGTCCATGTCGACGTAGAGGTCCTTCAACGTCGTCAGGCCCTTGATCGGGGCGATCGTGATCGTCGTCGGCTTGCCGGACGACGACAGCAGGTCCTTCATCAGGACCTTGCACGCCAGCCGGTTGATGCCGTTGATCTGCATCGCGTCCGAACCACACACGCCGTGGGCGCACGAGCGGCGGAACGAGAACGTGCCGTCGAGGTAGTCCTTGACGTAGAACAGCAGGTTCAGCAGCCGGTCGGTGCGCTGCGCCGGGACCTCGTAGGACTCCCAGTGCGGCTCCGAATCCACCTCCGGGTTGAACCGGAGGATCTTCAGCGTGACGGTGATCGGCGTGTGCTCGTCGGAAGCGGAAGACGAAGGAGCTTCGGCAATGGCAGTCATCAGTACTTCCGCTCCATCGGTTCGTAGCGGGTGAAGGTAACGGGCTTGTAGTCCAGCCGGATGTCCGAAGCGAGCTCGGAGCCCTGCTTGTACGCCATGGTGTGCCGCATGAAGTTCGTGTCGTCGCGGGTCGGGTAGTCCTCGCGGGCGTGGCCGCCGCGGGACTCCTTGCGCGCGATCGCGCCGACGACCAGCACCTCGGCCAGCTCCAGCAGGAAGCCCAGCTCGACGGCCTCGAGCAGATCGGTGTTGTACCGCTTGCCCTTGTCCGCCACGGTGATCCGCTCGTAGCGGGCCTTCAGCCCCTGGATGTCGGTCAGCGCCTGCTTCAGCGTGTCCTCGGTCCGGTACACCGACGCGTGCGAGTCCATCGTCTGCTGCATTTCCTTGCGGATGTCGGCGACGCGCTCGTCACCGTGCTCCGACAGCAGGCCCGCCAGCTGCTCCTCGACCACCGTAGTCGGGTTCTCCGGCAGTTCGACGTGCTCGTGCGACAGCGCGTACTCCGCGGCGGCGATGCCGGCGCGGCGGCCGAAGACGTTGATGTCCAGCAGCGAGTTCGTGCCCAGGCGGTTCGAGCCGTGCACGGACACGCACGCGACCTCGCCCGCGGCGTACAGGCCGGGGATGACGTTCTCGTTGTCCCGCAGCGCTTCGCCGTGGATGTTGGTCGGGATGCCGCCCATCACGTAGTGGCAGGTCGGGAACACCGGCACCGGCTCCTTGACCGGGTCGACGCCCAGGTAGGTCCGGGAGAACTCCATGATGTCCGGGAGCTTCGCGTTCAGCGTCTCCTCGGGGATGTGCGTGACGTCCAGGACGACGTAGTCCTTGTTCGGGCCGCACCCGCGCCCCTGCAGCACCTCCTGCACCATCGAGCGCGCCACGATGTCGCGCGGCGCCAGGTCCTTGATGGTGGGGGCGTAGCGCTCCATGAACCGCTCGCCGGACGCGTTGCGCAGGATCCCGCCCTCGCCTCGGACGGCTTCGGAGATCAGGATGCCCAGGCCGGCGAGGCCGGTCGGGTGGAACTGGAAGAACTCCATGTCCTCCAGCGGCAGGCCCTTGCGGAAGATGATGCCGAGACCGTCACCGGTGAGGGTGTGCGCGTTCGACGTCGTCTTGAAGATCTTGCCCGCGCCGCCGGTGGCGAACACGATCGACTTCGCCTGGAAGACGTGCAGCTCGCCGGTGGCCAGCTCGTAGGCGACGACGCCGGACGCGACCGGGTTGCCGTCCTCGTCCGGGCTGGTGACGAGGTCGAGCACGTAGAACTCGTTGAAGAACTCCGTGCCGTACTTGACGCAGTTTTGGTAGAGCGTCTGCAGGATCATGTGGCCGGTGCGGTCCGCAGCGTAGCAGGCGCGGCGCACCGCGGCCTTGCCGTGGTCACGGGTGTGCCCGCCGAAGCGGCGCTGGTCGATCTTGCCCTCGGGCGTGCGGTTGAACGGCAGGCCCATCTTCTCGAGGTCGAGGACCGCGTCGATGGCCTCCTTCGCCATGATCTCCGCGGCGTCCTGGTCGACCAGGTAGTCGCCGCCCTTGATCGTGTCGAAGGTGTGCCACTCCCAGTTGTCCTCTTCGACGTTCGCCAGCGCGGCGCACATGCCGCCCTGGGCCGCGCCGGTGTGGGACCGGGTCGGGTAGAGCTTGGTGAGGACCGCGGTGCGGGCGCGCTGGCCGGACTCGATGGCCGCGCGCATCCCGGCGCCACCGGCGCCGACGATCACCACGTCGTACTTGTGGAACTGCATGGTGGGAGGTCTCCGGGCTTCAGTTCGCGGGCATGTTCGGGTCGAACGTGAAGATCACCATGGTGCCGACGGCCAGGATCAGGACCATGGACACGTACAGCAGGATCTTCAGCCAGAACCGCGTGCTGTCCTTGCGGGCGTAGTCGTCGATGATGGTGCGCAGCCCGTTGCCGCCGTGGATCTCGGCGAGCCAGAGCATCGCCAGGTCCCAGAACTGCCAGAACGGGGACGCCCAGCGGCCGGCGACGAAGCCCCAGTTGATCCGGTGCACACCGCCGTCGAGGATGTTCATGATCAGCAGGTGGCCCAGCACCAGGATGATCAGCGCCAGGCCGGAGATCCGCATGAACAGCCAGCTGTAGAGCTCGAAGTTGCTGCGGCGGGCGGCGGGGCGCTTCGGGGCGCGGGGGTTCGCGAGGGCGAGGTCGGCCATGTCAGTTACCCCCGAAGAGCGTTTCGACGGTGCGCTTCAGCATGAAGAACGCACCGGGGACCATCACGACGACCCAGACCACGCCGATCACCCACAGCATCGCCTTCTGCAGCTTCGGGCCCTTCGACCAGAAGTCGACCAGCATGACGCGGATGCCGTTGAGCGCGTGGAACAGCACCGCGCCGACCAGGCCCACCTCGAGGAGGTTGACGATCGGGGTCTTGTAGGTCTCGATGACCTGGTCGTAGGTGTTCGGCGACACGCGCACCAGCGCGGTGTCGAGCACGTGCACGAACAGGAAGAAGAACGTGAGCACGCCGGTGATGCGGTGCAGCACCCAGGACCACATGCCGGGGTCGCCCCGGTAGAAGGTCCCCTGCCGGCGTGAGGCACCCGCCCGATCGCTCGCCCCTGCCTCCGGGGCAGTGCTCGCCGTGGTGGACATCGGTGAACGGCCTCCAACGTCTGACTTGTGCCCGGGTGACCGGTGAGGTCCGCACTGATCGTCGCTGGTCCACTGGGGACGAACTACGGCGGCAATGCCGAGATCAAGGGTCATCGAGCGTGGATGCAAAGGATGCTAGACCCGCCTCGGACGGACGGCTTACCTCCGGGTTCCCCTCTGTGATGGACCAGACACCGGAGTGGGGCCAGGGCCACCCGGCGGTGTGGTCTGGAGCACACGGGTGACGGCTTTCGGGGCGCCGCAGCGGGTATCGCCTCCACCTGCGGCGCCGGTGTCGCGATGTGGGCGCCGTCACAGCCGATCGGGGTCCACTGTGGACGCTGGGTGGCGTTGTGGGGTCGGTTCGCTCGCTCGGAGGACGCCCGGTCGGGTGGTGGCTGTGGGTCTCACGTCGCGCACGAACGCGCACGAGGTTTCGGCGGGCAGGTGGTGAGGGCTGGGGTGGTGCCCGTGGTGGCGCGCTCGCGGCAGTGGCCGCCGGATGCGGATGGAGGCGCCGAGTGCTGACGGGCGGTCGGGTGTCGGGCGTGGATGAAGGCTCGAGTGGCTTCGGGTGGTGACGCCGGTCTGCGGAGGGCTGATGGCGGCGGTCGCGAGGGCGCTGAGAGTGGTGCCCGCAGGCGGCGGGCAGTCGGATGTAAGGCGCGAGTGGTTCGGGCGGTGACCCGGTTTGCCGGAGGGCTGGGGTGGTGCCCATGGCGGCAGGCGCGAGGCAGTGGTCGGCGGGTGCGGAGGTGGCGCCAGGGGCATGCGGGCGGCTGGGTGGAGGCGGGAGTGGTTTCGGGTGGTTGCGCGGCGGCGGGCTCCGGGCAGGGGCCCCGGGTGCGGAGGGGTGGCGCCGGGCAGTCGGCCGCCGGACGCGGATCAAAGCTCGGGTGGTGCGGGAGGTGTGAGGGAGCACCTGTAGCGGCGGGCTGCGGGCGGTGGCCGCCAGGTGTGCGGGGTGAAGCTGAGCAGCGCCCCGATGTACGGGGTGGCAATCCGGGTCCAGTGAGGCGGGCGGTTCCAATCCGCTGCCAAGACCTTCGCGACGATCACCGACCGTGGTCCAGGCCCAGCGTCCAAGCGCCGCGTCCGGCCCTTGAGCCCGTCGTCTCACAGGGTGACCGTGCTGGCCGTCGATCACGGACGCCCGGCACAATCGGTGACGTCCGGCGGCATTTTGGCCGTCCCGACCCCCGCGAACCCGGCGAAAGTGGCGAGCGGCTAGCCCGATGATCACGTTGGGTATACATCCGGTCGCGCGTGCGACTCGTGAGTAAACGTTTGTGTTACGTAGCGTGCCTTTCCTATGGCGCATTCCTGTCCGTTGGGTACGGTCTGGCGGTCGACCCGGCAGTTGGGCCGGGACGCGCCCTTGACCATCCGCTGGATCAGCGGGGAGGGAGACACACGTTGCGTCGCATGCGTGGAACCGCGCTGGCCGCCGTGGCCATGGCCGGGGTGCTCACCCTGGCCGGGTGCGCCAAGGACTCGAGCGGTGGCAGCAGCAACAACAGCGCCGCGCCTTCGTCGGGCGGTTCGGACTGCGTGACCGCGCAGAAGCCGCCCGCCGCGCCCGCCGTGGCGAGCAGCACCGCCGCCACCGGTGGCAAGGTCGACGGCAGCCAGCTGAAGATCGGCCTGGCCTTCGACGTCGGCGGCCGGGGTGACGCGTCCTTCAACGACGCCGCCGCCGCGGGTACCGACAAGGCCAAGTCCGACCTGGGCGTGACGACGGTCAACGAGAGCACCGCGTCCGCCAGCGAGGCCGAGTCGGCCAAGCAGCAGCGTCTCGAGCAGATGGCTTCGCAGGGCCTCAACCCGATCGTCGCGGTCGGCTTCGCCTACGCCGACTCCGTCAAGGCCGTCGCGGCCAAGTACCCGAACACCAAGTTCGCGATCGTCGACGACGACTCGATCACGCTGCCGAACGTGACGCCGCTGGTCTTCGCCGAGGAGCAGGGTTCGTTCCTGGCCGGCGTCGCCGCCGCGTACAAGAGCAAGAGCTGCCACATCGGCTTCGTCGGCGGTGTCAACACCCCGCTGATCCAGAAGTTCGAGGCCGGCTACCTGCAGGGTGCGAAGACCGTCTCCAGCAAGATCAAGATCGAGGACGAGTACCTCACGCCGGCCGGTGACTTCTCCGGGTTCCAGGACCCGCCGAAGGGCAACGCGAAGGCGCAGGCCGAGATCGCCAAGGGCGCGGACGTCATCTACCACGCCGCCGGCGCCTCCGGTAAGGGTGTCTTCGACGCCGCCAAGTCGGGCAACGCGCTGGCCATCGGCGTCGACTCCGACCAGTACAACCAGAAGACCGTCGCGGCCGACAAGGACGTCATCATCACGTCCATGCTCAAGCGCGTCGACGTCGCGGTGTTCTCCTACATCGAGGCCGTCGCCAAGGGTGACCTGACGACCCTGCCGAAGCGGTTCGACCTCAAGGTCGACGGCGTCGGTTACGCCACCTCCGGTGGCAAGGTCGACGACATCAAGGACGTCCTGGACGGGTACAAGGCCCAGATCATCTCGGGCGCGATCACCGTTTCGGACAAGCCGCAGAAGTAACTGACAACGCGGGCAGGGCTCGGAGGGCAAGCGCCCTCCGAGCCCTCACGTGTTTTGACAGAGATGGAACTCTCCCGCCCATGAGCACTGCCGAGGCCCCGGCCGCGGCCGTCCCCGACCGGGGCGTGCCCGCCGTCCAGCTGACCGGGATCACCAAACGTTTCCCTGGCGTGGTGGCCAACTCCGACGTCAACCTCACCGTCGCCGCCGGCGAGGTGCACGCCATCTGTGGTGAGAACGGCGCCGGCAAGTCCACCCTGATGAAGATCCTCTACGGCATGCAGCCGCCGGACGAGGGCACCATCGCGATCAACGGCGACGAGGTGAGACTGCGCAACCCGCAGGACGCCATCCGCGCCGGCATCGGCATGGTGCACCAGCACTTCATGCTCGCCGACAACCTCACCGTCGGCGAGAACGTCTTCCTCGGCGCCGAGGGCCTGCACGGCATCGGCCGCGCCGCCCGCGCCCGGCTGGCGGAGCTCGCGCAGCGGACCGGCCTGCACGCGAAGCCGGAGACGCTGCTGGAGGAGCTCGGCGTCGCCGACCGCCAGCGCGTCGAGATCGTCAAGGTGCTCTACCGCGGCGCCAAGATCATCATCCTGGACGAGCCGACCGCGGTGCTCGTGCCGCAGGAGGTCGACGCGCTCTTCGCGACCGTCCGGGAGATGAAGGCCGACGGTTACACCTTCCTCTTCATCTCGCACAAGCTCGACGAGGTGCGCGCGATCGCCGACACCGTCACGGTGATCCGGCGCGGCACCACCGTCGGCACGGCCGACCCGAAGACCATCACCTCGCGCCAGCTCGCCGAGATGATGGTCGGCTCCGAGCTGCCCAGCCCGGAGACCCGCGAGTCCACCGTCACCGACCGGGCCGTGCTGCGGCTGACCGGGCTGACGCTGGGCGCCGAGGGCTCCGACCGCAACGCGCTCGACGACGTCTCCTTCACCGTGCACGCGGGCGAGGTGCTCGGCGTCGCCGGGGTCGAGGGCAACGGCCAGACCGAGCTCGTCGAGACCATCATGGGCATGCGCAAGGCGTCCGGCGGCACCATCGAACTGGTCGACGCCGACGGAACGGCGCGCGACCTGACGAAGGCCGGCACGCTCGCCCGTCGCGAAGCCGGCATCGGGTACATCGCCGAGGACCGCACGCGGCACAGCCTGCTGCTGACACAACCGTTGTGGGTCAACCGGATGCTCGGCTACCAGACCCGTGAACCGGTCTCCAAAGGACAGTTGCTCGACATCGCGGGCACCCGCGCGGACACCGAGCGGATCGTGCGCGAGTACGACGTCCGCACGCCGGGGATCGACGTCCCGGCCGCGGCGCTTTCGGGCGGCAACCAGCAGAAGCTGATCGTCGGGCGCGAGCTGTCCGGCAACCCGGTCCTGCTCATCGCCTCGCACCCCACGCGCGGGGTCGACGTCGGCGCGCAGGCGCTGATCTGGGAGAACATCCGCCAGGCGCGCGCCGCCGGCCTCGCCGTGCTGCTGATCTCGGCCGACCTCGACGAGCTCATCGGCCTGTCCGACACGATCCGCGTCATGCTGCGCGGGCGGCTCGTCAGCGAGGCCGACCCCGCCACCGTGACGCCGCAGGAACTGGGCTCGGCGATGACCGGCGCAGGAGAGGGTGACGAAGAATGACCTCCTGGCGCACGAAACTGCTGCCACCGCTGCTGGCGATCGCGTTCGCCGTGCTGCTGTCGGCGATCGCGCTGATCATCTCGGGGGCCGACCCGCTGCAGGCGTACGGCACCATGATCGGCCAGATGTTCAAGGGCTCGACCGCGGTCGACACCGTGAACCTCGCGACCGTGTACTACCTGTCCGGGCTCGCGGTCGCCATCGGCTTCCAGATGAACCTCTTCAACATCGGGGTCGAGGGCCAGTACCGGTTCGCCGCGGTGGTCGCGGCCATCATCGGCGGCGCGCTGAAGCTGCCGCCGGTGATCCACGTCGTGGTCATCCTCGCCGTCGCCATCCTCGCCGGCGGGTTCTACGCGGCCATCCCGGCGGTGCTGAAGGTGACCCGAGGGGTCAGCGAAGTCATTTCGACGATCATGCTGAACTCGATCGTCGGCGGGATCATCGCGTTCCTCATCAACGCCGACCAGTTCGGGGTGCTGAGCGGGAACAACCTCGGTACCAAGGACATCGCGCCCTCCGGGCGGATCCCGGGCATCCCGCTCGGTTCGGGCACGCTGTTCGGGTTCGTCCTGATCGCCGCCCTCATCGGGGGCAGCTACTGGTTCATGCTCAACCGCACGCGGTTCGGGTTCGAGCTCAAGGCGTCGGGCGAGTCCACCACCGCGGCCGCGGCCGGCGGTGTCAACGCCAAGAAGATGACGCTCATCGCGATGGTCCTCTCCGGCGCGGTGGCCGGCCTGGTCGCCATGCCCGAGCTGCTCGGCCGCGACTACCACTACGGGATCACCTCGACGCAGATGTACGGCTTCACCGGCATCGCGGTCGCGTTGCTCGGCCGCAACCACCCCGGTGGCATCGCGCTCGGCGCGCTGCTGTGGTCGTTCCTCGACACCTCCGCGGTATCACTGGAGCAGATCAACGTGTCCAAGGAGATCGCGACGATCATGCAGGGCATCATCGTGCTGTCGGTCGTCGTGGCGTACGAAATCGTCCGCCGGGCCGACCTGGCGGCCGAACAACGCAGAGTCGGCCGCGCACTCGGCGGCAACGGCCGCAAGGGCGCTTCGGTCGCCGAAGGGGGTGCCGTCTGATGGTCGTCACCGACGTTTCCCGGCCCGACGCGGGCAGCCCCGGCGCCATGCCGGTGCACCGCAAGCGGCCCCGTGTCCCCGGCTGGCTCCGCGGGGTCATCTGGGCGGTCGTCGCGATCATCGTGCTCTCGACCACGTCCTACGCGACCGGCGTCTCGGCGCTGACGTCGTCCAACACCGCGCAGACGGCGTTGCGGCTGGCGTTGCCGATCCTGCTCTGCGCGCTGGGCGGCCTCTGGGCCGAGCGCGCGGGCGTGGTCAACATCGGTCTCGAGGGCATGATGATCCTCGGCACGTGGGGCGCCGCCTGGGGTTCGTTCTACGGCGGGGTGTGGGCCGGTCTGCTGGCCGCGATCGCGTTCGGCGCACTGGGCGGCCTGCTGCACGCGGTGGCGACGGTGACGTTCAACGTCAACCACATCGTCTCCGGCGTCGCGATCAACCTGCTGGGCCTCGGCGTCACCAAGTACCTGGCGAACCTGATCTTCGAGCCGCTGTCGGGCAACCCGCGGCAGTCGCCGGTGGTGCCGAAGTTCGACACGTACTCCGCGGCGGGCGTCTCCGACTGGCTCGCCGATCTGGAGAAGGAGCAGCGCGTCGGCATCTCCGACGTCGCCGGCATCCTGCGTGGCCTGGTCACCGAGGTGGCGCCGCTGACGCTCATCGCGATCCTCCTGGTGCCGGTGAGCTTCTGGGTGCTGTGGCGCACACGCTTCGGCCTGCGGCTGCGCTCGTGCGGCGAGAACCCGGTGGCCGCGGAGTCCCTGGGCATCAACGTCTACCGGCACAAGTACGTCGCGATGCTGATCTCGGGCGCGTTCGCCGGGATGGGCGGCGCGTCGCTCGTGCTGCTGCACGGCGGCGCGGACTACCTGGAGAACCAGACCAACAGCCGCGGGTACATCGGCCTCGCGGCGATGATCTTCGGCAACTGGCGGCCCGGCGGGCTGCTCGGTGGCGCGGCGCTGTTCGGTTACTCCGACGGCCTGCAGCTCGCCGGTGGCGGCGAAGCGGTCCTCGCGCTGTTCTACGGCGCGGCCATCCTGCTCGTGGTGATCGTGGTGGTGCAGCTGTTCCGCAAGCAGTGGCTCGCGGCCGGGCTCGGCGTCGTCGGCGCCGGCGTGCTGTACGCGATCTACTGGGCCAACGACACGCTGCCGTCGGACCTGATCCCGTACACCGCGCACTTCGTGACGCTGATCGTGCTCGCGGTCGCCTCGCAGCGGCTGCGGCCGCCGAAGGCCGACGGCCAGCCGTACCGGCGGGGTGAGGACTAGTGCCTGAAGTATCCACAGTGGACTGGGATGCGCTGCGTTCTCGCGCGATCGAAGCGGCTTCCCACGCGTATGCGCCTTATTCGGGGTTGCTGGTCGGCGTGGCCGGGATCGTCGACGACGGCCGCATCGTCACCGGGTGCAACGTCGAGAACGCGTCCTACGGGCTCGGGCTCTGCGCGGAGTGCACGATGGCCGGTCAGCTGCGGCTGTCCGGTGGTGGCCGGCTGGTCGCCGTCGCCTGCCGCAGCGGTGCGGGTGACCTGCTGATGCCGTGCGGCCGCTGCCGTCAGATCCTGTTCGAGCTGGGCGGTTCCGCTTGCCTGGTGGACACGCCGAGCGGCATCCTGCCGATGTCGGACGTGCTGCCGGACGCGTTCGGTCCCGAGGACCTGCCGGAGTGATCCCCGTGCTCGCGCCGGTGCGTTGCGACCGGCGCGAGCACGTGTTACGGTCGAAATTGCTTCAGTCCTTTTCGGATATTCTCGACGGTCCCCGCCGAAATATCGAGGAGGGACGAGTTCTCGTGAAAAAAATACTCCGCGTGGCTTTGGTACTGCCATTCCTGGCGGCGCTGACGGTATTCGCCGGTGCGTCCCCGGCGTCCGCGGGCACACTGAATTGCCACGTCAACTGGAACAGTTCGATCAAGAGCTGCCTGCAGCTGGAGATGGCGCCGGACGGGCACACGCTGCGCGCGATCAACGTCACCCAGGTCAACGACAGTGGTTGTGACACGCCAAGTGTGGAGCACGACGGGGTCAACCGCGGGTACGACCGGATCTGCACGCAGAAGCAGACCCTGCAGTACGGTGACCGGCAGAGCGCGTGGATCGGGGTTTCCTATCCCAGCGGCGCTGAATTCTGTCTCACCTGGGAAACGTTGAATCCGCCGAACACCTCGCCGACCGTTCCCAAGACGTGTGCCACAGTCAACTGAGTTCTCCGCTCGCCGGCGTCTTCCGCGGTTAGCATGGACGGCATGCACACCCCTGAGCCTTTTTCGGCCGTCGACGTCATCCGCGCCAAGCGGGACGGCGGCCGGTTGACCGACGAGCAGATCGACTGGGTCGTCGACGCCTACACCCACGGTGTGGTCGCCGAGGAGCAGATGTCGGCGCTGGCGATGGCGATCTTCCTGCGGGGTATGGACTCCGACGAGATCTCGCGCTGGACCGGCGCGATGATCGCGTCCGGTGAACGGCTCTCCTTGGACGTGTCCCGCCCGACGGTCGACAAGCACTCGACGGGGGGTGTCGGCGACAAGATCACGCTGCCGCTCGCGCCGCTGGTGGCCGCGTGCGGCGCGGCCGTGCCGCAGCTGTCCGGCCGCGGGCTCGGGCACACCGGCGGCACGCTCGACAAGCTGGAGTCCATCCCCGGCTGGCGCGCTTCCCTGACCACGGCGGAGATCCAGGCTCAGCTGGAGGACGTCGGCGCGGTGGTCTGCGCGGCGACGGCCGGGCTGGCCCCGGCGGACAAGAAGCTGTACGCGCTGCGGGACGTGACGTCGACGGTCGAGTCGATCCCGCTGATCGCCAGCTCGATCATGAGCAAGAAGATCGCGGAAGGTGCGTCCGGGCTGGTCCTGGACGTGAAGTTCGGGTCGGGCGCGTTCATGAAGACGCTCGACCAGGCCCGGACCTTGGCTTCGACGTTGACGTCGATCGGCGTCGACCACGGCGTCCCGACGACGGCGCTGCTGACCGACATGAACGTCCCGCTGGGGCGCGCGGTCGGCAACGCGGTCGAGGTCGCGGAGTCGGTCGAGGTGCTGCAGGGCGGCGGGCCGTCGGACGTCGTCACGCTCACTTTGGCGCTGGCGCGGGAGATGCTGGCGCTGGCCGGCCTGGACGTCGACCCGGCGGCGGTGCTCGCGTCGGGCGAGGCGTACGAGACGTGGTGCCGGATGATCTCGGCCCAGGGCGGCGACCCGACGGCGCCGCTGCCGTCTCCTTCTCATGTCCACACGTTGGTCGCCCCGGCTTCCGGGGTGCTGGCTTCGCTGGACGCGTACGCGGTGGGCGTCGCATCGTGGCGGCTGGGCGCGGGCCGGGCCCGCAAGGAGGATCCGGTGCAGGCCGCGGCCGGCATCCTGTGCCTGGCGAAGCCCGGCGAGGCCGTCACCGAGGGTGAGCCGCTGCTGGAACTGCACACGGACACGCCGTCCGCGGTCCCCGCCGCCCTGGCGGCGCTGGAAGGCGCCTACTCGGTCGCCTCGGCGGCATCCGCGCCGGACCCGATCGTCCGGGAGACGATCCGCGGCACGGTGTGATGATCATCGCGAAGATGATCACCCGACCGAGTGACGTCGTAAGTCCGTGAAGGCCCCATTGAGGGACTCAGAGTCCCTCAATGGGGCCTTCACGGACCTGGACACGAAGAGGCCCCCGCCGGCGTACCGGCGGGGGCCTTCTCCTGGGGCTTGCTTACTCCGTGGGCTCTTCCGAACCTTCGCCCGGCTTGGCCTTGGCGTCGGCCGGCTTCGGCGCGCGGCCGTTGCGCGAGCTGCGGCGCGGCTGGCGCGGGGCCGGGGGCGCCGGCGCGATCTGCTGCACCGCGGGGCCGCCGCCGAGCATCAGCTCCGCGAACGTCGCCATCGCCTCGTCGAGCTGGCCGCCGATGCGGCGGACGCTCTCGTCGTTGCTCTTGCGGACCAGCGTGTCGACCGAGTCGGTGTCCGGCTGCTTCGACAGCGTGCCCTCGACCTTGGACAGCCCGGCCTTGAGCGCGCCGTCGAGGTCGCCGATGCCGGAGAGGAAGCCGTCCTCGACCTTGTCGAGGCGGCCGGCCAGGTCGTCGAGGCGGGTGGTGACCGTCTCCAGGCGGTTGCCGAGCTTCTCCAGGCGGTCCGAGGCGTCGATCATCTCGCCGGTCTCGGTCAGCGCGACCTTGAGCGCCTCGGTGTTCGCGCCGATCCGCTCGCCGGTGACGCGGTCCAGCTCGCCGATCCGCTCCTGCGTGACGCGGCTCAGCTCGTCGACCTTGCCCCGCAGCTCGTGGTCGGCGTGGTCGACGCGGTCGCGCAGCGACGCCTCGGACTGCTCGATCCGCTCGCGGACCGGGCCGAGGACCGACTGCGGGATCGAGTCGAGCTTCGCGTCCTGCTTGTCGAGGTGGCCGCCGACCTCGTCGATCCGGCGGTGGATGTTCTGGAGCTTGTCCTCGAGTCCGTCCATCCGGCCCGCGACGCCTTCGAAGCGCGCGGCCATGCCGTCGAGGCGGCCGTCGAGCTGCGCGAACGGCTTGGCCAGCTTGTCGACGATGCTCTCGACGGCGCGGGTCAGCGCGGCGATGGCGTTGTCCTGGGCCTCCAGCCGGGACATCGTCTCGTCGAGGCGCTCGGCCAGGACGCTGACCTCGGTGCGGTCGGGCATCTCGGAGAGCCGCTTGCGGACCGCGCCCAGCGAGTCCACCGGCGCGAGGCGGGCGTAGATGTCGTCGAGCGCGTCGAAGATCTGCTGCTGCTCGCTCTCACGCACTTCGGCCGCGCGCACCAGCATGTTGCGCATCCGGTCGAAGGACGGGGCGGCAATGTGGTTGTCAGTGGTCACTGCTGTGTGTCCTTCGTCGGCGGGGAAATGGAGGGACGTGCCACGAAGCTTAACGATTGCGAAATTGCTGTGCGTATGGCCCCCGTGAAGCGGGTATTGCGGAGGCTGCCCCCGGATGGCCGATTCGTTACCTGATCTCGACGCTGAGGGTTAGCCCGAGGCTGAGAGTTACGGCCATGTAGGGGAATGACACCGAGGTTACCGTTGAGGGATGTCCGACGAAACCCCTGATCTGCCCATCGAGACGCTCCGCCGCGCGCCCAAGGTGCTGCTGCACGACCACCTGGACGGCGGCCTCCGGCCGTCGACCGTGGCCGAGCTCGCCGACGCCACCGGTTATGCCGGCCTGCCCACCACCGACGCCGCCGAGCTGGGCAGCTGGTTCCGCCGAGCGGCCGATTCCGGCTCACTCGTGTCCTACCTCGAGACGTTCGCGCACACCTGCGGTGTGATGCAAACGGAGGAATCCCTGGTCAGGGTCGCCGCGGAAGCTGTCGAAGACCTGGCCGCCGACGGCGTCGTCTACGCCGAGGTGCGCTACGCACCGGAGTTGTTCGTCGAACGCGGTCTGTCACTCGATGCGGTGGTTGAGGCTGTCCAGGCGGGGTTCACGGAGGGCACACGGCGCGTGGCCGCGGCCGGTGGTTCGATCCGCGTCGGGACGTTGCTCTGCGCGATGCGCCAGCACGCCAGGGCCCTCGAGATCGCGAACCTGGCCGTCCGCTACCGCGACGCCGGCGTCGTCGGGTTCGACATCGCCGGCCCGGAGGACGGATTCCCGCCGACCCGCAATCTCGACGCTTTCGAGTATTTGCGGCAGAACAATGCGCATTTCACCATTCACGCCGGTGAAGCGTTCGGCCTTCCGTCCATTTGGGAGGCGATTCAGCACTGCGGCGCCGAACGGCTGGGGCACGGCGTGCGGATCATCGAGGACATCAAGAGCGACGCCGACGGCACGGTCCACCTTGGACGGTTGGCCGCCTATGTCCGTGACCGCCGCATCCCGCTGGAGATCTGCCCGACGTCGAACGTCCAAACAGGCGCCGCGCGCTCGATCGCCGAGCACCCCATCGGGCTGCTGGCGAAGCTGCGCTTCCGGGTGACCGTCAACACGGACAACCGGCTGATGAGCGGATGCACGATGACCAGCGAATTCGCCACGCTGCACGAGACCTTCGGCTATGGCCTGGACGAGCTGCGCTGGTTCACGATCAATGCGATGAAATCCGCCTTCATCGATTTTGACTCCCGGCTCGCGCTGATCGACGACGTGATCAAGCCCGGGTACGCCGCCCTGAGCTGACCCGCCGGCTCCCGGACCGTGGCCGCCGATAGGTGGTTGCGGTCCTTAGGCACGACAACTATCGTTCACCATGTAGGAAGTTGTTCTCAGATTTTGAGACGGTGACGACGATGGCGCAGGTCGCGGACGGTTCGGTCGAGCAGGTGCAGGCGAGTTCACGGCGGTGGCTCATCCTCGCGCTCGGCCTCGCCGCGCAGACCGCGAGCTGTTCGTTCCTCTACGGCCTCCCGTTCCTGGTCCCGGCCATGCGGGCGGCGGAAGGACTGACGCTGGCCCAGGCCGGGACGGTCGTCGCGGCCCCGAGCATCGGGTTGTTGTTCACCCTGATCGTGTGGGGCGCGGCTGCGGACCGTTACGGAGAGCGTCTGATCATGGCCCTCGGGCTGGGGGCCTCGGGGTTACTCCTGGTGTACGCCGGGCTCGGCGCTCACTCGGTCGGGCTGCTCTTTGGAGTGTTCCTGGTGGCCGGTGCGTGCACGGCGTCGGTGAACGCGGCGAGCGGCCGGGTCGTCATGGGCTGGTTCGCGAAGTCCGAGCGCGGGGTCGCGATGGGGATCCGCCAGACGGCCCAGCCGCTGGGGGTCGGCGTCGCGGCGCTCGGGCTGCCGCCGCTGGCCGCGCACTTCGGGTTTCGTGCGGCGATGCTGCTGCCGGCCGGGCTGGCGATCCTCGTCGCGCTGCTGGTGGCGTGGCTCGTCAAGGACCCGCCGCGGCCGCCTCGGCCGGCTTCGGGTGAGAAGCCGCCGTCGCCGTACCGGCATCCGACGCTGTGGCGGGTGCACGGCGCGAGCGCGCTGCTGGTGGTCCCGCAGTTCGCGGTGTCGGCCTTCGCGCCGGTGTACCTGGTCGCGGTGCAGCACTGGAGCCCGCTGTCGGCGGGCTGGTACCTGGCGGTGGTCCAGATCCTGGGCGCCGCGGGCCGGCTCGGGTCGGGCTGGTGGTCCGACCGCGTCGGCAGCCGGCTCCGCCCGATGCGGCAGCTCGCGGTGTTCAGCTGTCTCGTCATGCTGCTGGTGGCGCTGGGGGACACGACGTGGCCGTGGCTGGTGCTGCTCGCGCTGGCGCTGGCGGGGATCATCACGGTCGCCGACAACGGCCTCGGCTTCACGGCCTCGGCTGAACTGGCGGGCCTGGCGTGGTCGGGGCGCGCGATGGGCACGCAGAACACGGGCCAGAACATCGCGGCATCGCTCACGCCGCCCCTGCTCGGCCTGGTCATCGGCGACAGCCGCTACGCGCTGGCCTTCTGCGTCGCGGCGATCTTCCCGGCGCTGGCGATCGCGGTGGTCCCGACCCGCGCGGAGCAGTCCTCGACGGACTGACCCCGTGTCGTCCGTCCCGGTACGCGTGTCGTCCACGGGGGTACGCGTGTCGTCCGCCCAGGTCCGCGTGTCGTCCCTCTGATCACGCGTGATGCCTCCCCAATCACGCGCGATGCCCTCCAGACACGCGTGATGCCCCTCCGGCACGCGAGTTACGCCCTCAATCACGCGGGATGCGCGTCCAAGCACGCGAGTCCCGCGTGAGCCGACCCTTCGGGTGCGCGAACCGACCCTCCAGGTACGCGAGTTGGCGTTCCAGGTACGTGATCCGGCTGCCTGGGTACGCGAGCCGGCCGAGTGCGAGAGCCGAGAGCGTGGGCGGCAGGAGGCAGGAGGCAGGCGGCGGGCAGGTGGGCGAAGCAGAACGTGGGGCGCCGCCCCCCGGTTTCCAGCGTATCGGCCGCCCACGACGGAATCCGGGGGCCGACGGCGGAGCGGGCCGGGTTGTCCACATCAGGGCTGGGCTGTGGACAGATAAGCGGGCCGACACGACGAAGGCCGCCTCCCGCAGCGGGAGGCGGCCTTCGTGAGGTCGGGAAATCAGGCGACCGTGAGGCGGTTTTCGAACGTCTCCACCAGCTTGCGCCACGAGCCCTGCTCCGCGTCGAACGGGGCGCTCGGCTCGAGGCGCGTCGGGTCGGGGCGCAGGACGAAGGAGACCAGCCAGCCCAGGCTTTCGTTGCCCGCCAGTGCCGTCTCGGCCGTGTCGTCGCCCGCCCAGTCGGCCGCGTCCGTGATCAGCTCGACGGCCAGCTCCAGCTGCGTCGGGTCGATCGCCTCCGGGCCTTCGGCGATGTCGGCGTCGATGCCGGTGAGGACGTACGTGTTCTCCTGGTCGACCTCGATCTCGAGCTCGCCGGCGGTCGCCTTGGCGAGCACCTCTTCCCAGGTGGACACGTCGGCGAGGTCGGTGTCGGCGAGGTCCTTGCCGTCGGCCAGGGCTCGCGCCAGCGCCTTCTCGGACGTGTAGACGTCGATCTCGCCCTCGCTGCCGAGGAACACCGGCGCGTCGTCGAGGTAGCAGCGCAGCGTGTAGTACTCCGCGCCGGACGTGATGATCTTGATCGGGTCGATGCCGACCTCGGCCCAGAAACCGACCGGGCCCTCGTCCTCTTCGTCGTCCTCGTCCTCATCGGAGTCGGCGGAGTCGATGGCCTCGAGGTCCTCTTCACCTTCGGCGCCGGCTTCGGCCTCCGCGGACTCCTCGTGGAACGCCGCCAGCTCCTCGGCGGTCTGCTCCAGGACCTTCTCGTCGACGTCGGGCGCGGTCACCAGGCCGTCGATCGCGTCCAGGATCGTGTCCCACTTGGTCGACACCGTCTCGGACAGGTCGTTCCACACCTGGACGCCGACGCTCCCGGTGAACGGGAGGGTGCCCTGGTCGAGCAGCGAGAAGCCCTCGGTCGAGTCGAGGATCTCGTGGACCTCTTCGAGGTCGCAGACGTCGGCGAGCGAGCGGACGATGCCGATGATCTCGGCGAGCTCCGCGATGTGCCACATGTCCGGCTCTTCGGCGACGAGCTCGGGCACGCCGACGAGGTCGTACGTGTGGTCCTCGTCCGGGATCAGCTCCGGGACGTTCAGCGACGGCACGGCGTCCCACGCCGGGTGGTCCAGCAGGTCGTGGCGCTCGGAAGTGCGCACGAACGCGGCTAGGTGCGCCGCATCCGGAAAGGCGTACAGGTCGTCCTCGTCGCCGAGGAACGCCTCCCACTCCTCGCCGTCTTCCCGCCAGCGCGGCGCCCACAGGGTGACGACGTCCCCCTGCGGCAGGCCGAGTTCGATCGGGATGATGTCCTGTGCCATTCCTAAGCCCTCCGGATTACCGCCCGTGTGCGCGCGAGACCGAATGTATCCCCCGGTCGATGCGCGGTACCGCGAAGCCTACGGGTTTACCACGCGCGACGCGATTGCCCCTGCCGACTTTGCGACGAGCGGATGGCACGATGGACGCCTGATGACTCTCACAGACCTCCTGCCTGCGGATCCCGACCCCGACACCCTGTTCGAAGCCTTCACGACCTGGACGGCCGAACGGGGCATCGAGCTGTACCCGGCGCAGGAGGAGGCGGTGATGGAGGTCGTCTCCGGATCGAACGTCATCCTCTCGACGCCGACCGGCTCCGGGAAGAGCCTCGTCGCCGTCGGCGCGCACTTCACCGCGCTCGCCCACGGCCGCCGCAGCTACTACACCGCGCCCATCAAAGCGCTCGTGTCGGAGAAGTTCTTCCAGCTCATCGAGATCTTCGGCGCGGACAACGTCGGGATGATGACCGGGGACTCCGCCGTCAACCCGGACGCGCCGATCATCTGCTGCACGGCCGAAATCCTGGCGAACATCGCGTTGCGGTTCGGGGCCGACGCCCCGGTCGGGCAGGTCGTGGCCGACGAGTTCCACTTCTACTCCGAGCCCGACCGCGGCTGGGCGTGGCAGGTGCCGATCCTCGAGCTGCCGAAGGCCCAGTTCGTCCTGATGTCGGCGACCTTGGGCGACGTGTCCTTCTTCGAGAAGGACCTCACCCGGCGCACCGGCAAGCCGACGGCCGTGGTCACGTCGGTGCAGCGCCCGGTGCCGCTGACCTTCCGGTACGCGCTGACCCCGCTGCACGAGACCATGTCCGAGCTGCTCAACGGCGGCCAGGCGCCGGTCTACGTCGTGCACTTCTCGCAGGCCGCGGCCATCGAGCGGGCGCAGACGCTGATGAGCATCAACGTCACGACCAAGGCCGAGAAGGAAGCCATCGCCGAGCTGCTCGGCGACTTCCGGTTCTCCGCCGGCTTCGGCAAGACGCTCTCGCGGCTGGTCCGCCACGGCATCGGCGTCCACCACGCCGGCATGCTGCCGAAGTACCGCCGACTGGTCGAGACCTTGGCCCAGTCCGGGCTGCTGAAGGTGATCTGCGGGACGGACACCCTCGGGGTCGGCATCAACGTACCAATCAGGACAGTGGTCTTCTCCGCGCTGACGAAGTACGACGGCGTCCGCCAGCGCCACCTCAAGGCGCGCGAGTTCCACCAGATCGCCGGCCGCGCCGGCCGGGCGGGCTACGACACCGACGGCTACGTCGTGGTGCAGGCGCCCGACCACGTCGTCGAGAACGCGAAGGCGCTGGAGAAGGCGGGCGACGACCCGAAGAAGAGGAAGAAGATCGTCCGGAAGAAGGCGCCGGAGGGCTTCGTCAACTGGACCGAGAGCACGTTCGACCGGCTGATCGCGGCCGAGCCCGAGCCGCTGACGTCCAGCTTCAAGGTCACGCACTCGATGCTGCTGAACGTGATCTCGCGGCCGGGCAACGCGTTCGACTCCATGCGCCACCTGCTGGAGGACAACCACGAGGACCGCGCGTCGCAGCGCAAGCTCATCCTGCGCGCCATCGCGATCTACCGCGCGCTGCTGTCCGCCGACATCGTCGAGCGGCTGCCCGAGCCGGACGAGCAGGGCCGGATCGTCCGGCTCACCGTCGACCTGCAGTTCGACTTCGCCCTCAACCAGCCGCTTTCGCCGTTCGCGCTCGCCGCGATCGAGCTGTTCGACCTGGAGTCGCCGAGCTACCCGCTCGACGTCGTGTCCACTGTGGAATCCACTGTGGACAACCCGAGGCCCGTGCTGTCGCAGCAGCAGTTCAAGGCGCGCGGCGAGGCCGTCAACGCCATGAAGGCCGAAGGCATCGAGTACGACGAGCGCATGGAGCTGCTCGAGAACGTCTCGTACCCGAAGCCGCTGGAAGAGCTGCTGCAGGGCGCGTTCCACAGCTACCGGCAGGGCCACCCGTGGGTCGACGACTACGAGCTGTCGCCGAAGTCGGTCGTGCGCGACATGTACGAGCGCGCGATGAACTTCGTCGAGTACATCGGTTTCTACCAGCTGGCGCGGTCGGAAGGCCTGGTGCTGCGCTACCTCGCGGACACCTACGACGCGCTGCGCCACACGGTGCCCGACGAGGCGAAGACCGAACCGCTGCAGGACCTCATCGAGTGGCTCGGCGAGCTCGTCCGGCAGGTCGACTCCAGCTTGCTGGACGAGTGGGAAGCGTTGCGTCACCCGGACGAAGAAGGTCCGGTGTCCCATCGGCCGCCGTCCGAACCGCCGGCCGTCACGCGCAACGAGCGCGCGTTCCGCGTCCTGGTGCGCAACGAGCTGTTCCGCCGGGTCGAGCTGTTCGGGCGGCGGGCGTGGAACGTGCTGGGTGAGCTGGACGCGGCGTCCGGCTGGGACGCCGAGGCCTGGGAAGACGCGATCGAGGACTACTTCGAGGAGTACGACTCGCTCGGCACCGGCCCGGACGCGCGCGGCCCGGCGCTGATCATCATCGAGCAGCTGCCGGACGTCTGGAAGGTCCGCCAGATCTTCGACGACCCGGCCGGCGACCACGACTGGGGCATCAGCGCGGAGATCGACCTGGCGGCGTCCGACGAGGCCGGCTCGGCCGTGGTCCGGGTGACCGAGGTGGGCGCACACTAGAGCGTTGCCATTTCCTGACTGCTCAGGCATCGTGATCGCATGGTCGCGACGGTCGTGGAGCACCGGATCGGTGACGTGCGCTGGACGGTCGTCCGAGGTCCCCGCGAAGCCGCTTTCCGCGAGCTGGGGGCGTACGCGGCCGACGACATCCGGACCGTCCTCGACGGACTGTCGTCCTGGCCGGTCACCGAGCGAGCGCGGCGCTCGCCGGTGCTGTTCCGGGCGATCGAATCGGCGTCACAGGTCGAGCACCCGGACGCCTACGCCGAGCTGGCGGCCATGGCCGCGGGCGCCGGGGTGCCGTTCGACGACCTGCTGCTGGCCAACCTGCGCGGCGACCTGGGCAGGGGCGACGGCACCGGCTGCACCGACCTCGCGTGGGTCGGTGCGCCGAGCCTGCTGGGGCACAACGAGGACGGCGCGCCGGTGTTCGACGGCATCGGGCGCCTGCTGACCCTGCTGATCGACGGGGAACCCGGCGTCTGCGTCTGGTGGTACCCGGGTTTCGTGCCCGCCAACACGTTCACGCTCACCACGCACGGCCTGGTGTGGGGGATCGACAGCGTTGACGTCGTCTCGTCCTCCCCGTGCGCCGGGCGGCACTTCCTGGCGCGGTCGGCGCAGCGGGCCGTCACGGTGGCGGAGGCGGTGTCGCTGCTGCGTTCACACCCTTCGGCCGGCGGGTTCGCGTACACGATGGGCCAGGTCGGTGCGGCCGGGGTGACCATGGTCGAGAAGGCGGGCCACGAGACCGCGGTGACCACTGTGGGCAGTGGGTTTTCCTGGCACACCAACCACTTCCGCCAGCTGCCGCCGGACCTCGACGCGGCCGCGGAGGAGAGCCTGGACCGCGCCGAGGTCTGCGCGCACCTGGCGCCGGTCGCGCCGGACGCGAAGTGGCTGGCGGACACGCTGACGAACGACGTGCACCGCAACGCCGCCGACGGCGACCCGCTGCTGACGTTGAGCACGCTGGTCACGGACCTGGCCGACGGCACGGTGACGCTCATCCCGCGCGGCGGCGCACCTCTGCGGGCCCGGGCCGCGGACCTGGCTGCCGGAAACGTCTCAGCCGTCGGCTGAAACCAGGATCGCCTGGGCGTCTTCGCCCGCGAACCACAGGCCGATGGCGAACGCCGCTGTCGCCTCCAGCAGGTGCGCGCGGTCCAGGCCGCCGCCGAGGACCGGCGTGCAGCCGACGTCGCGGACCAGCGTGCGGACCGTGTCGAGGGCGCCCGGATCGTCGCCGCAGAGCGGGACCGTGAGCGTCGCGGGCGGCTTGCGCCAGACGTCGGCCGAGGCGAGGTTGAACGCCTTGACGACGTGCGCGTCCGGTGCGGCGGCCGCGATGCGCGTCGCCACCGGGGTGCCGGGCGGGGGTTCGGTGCCGGTCGGGCCGGGCTGGTTGGTGCAGTCGACCAGGACTTTCCCGTGCAGGGGGCCCGCTTTCGGCAGGACTTCGAAGACGGCGTCCGCGGGGATCGCCAGGAGCACGGCGTCCGCGAACGACGCCACCTCGGCCCACCTGCCACGGCCGGCCACCCGCAGTTCGTGGCCGGCGTTCGTCCAGTGCGCGCCCAGCGCCGTCGCCATCGCGCCGGTGCCGAAGATCCCGATCCGCATGCGTCCTCCTCGTGCTTTGCTGTACCAGCACGACGTTAGAGACCCCGGAAGGAACCGGAAGGTAACCGATGGACCTGCTCGCCGACTGCCCGACGCGGCTCGCGTTCGACCTCGTCGCCAACACCTGGAACCCGGTCGTGGTGTGGGCGCTGCGCCACGGCCCGCGCCGGCACGGCGAGCTGCGCCGCACGATCGGCGGGATCAGCGCCAAGGTGCTCACGGAAACCGTGCGGCGCCTGGAGTTCGACGGGCTCGTCGAGCGACGCGAAGGCGCGTACGCCCTTACACCGCTGGGGGAGACGCTGCTGGAGCCGATCGAGGGCTTCGGGCGGTGGGCGGCTGAGCACGGCGACGACGTCGTCGCCGCTCAAAACCGAGTACGACCAGCGTGACCAGCGACAACGCGGGCAGCGGGTAGCCGGCGGCGAGCCCGGCGCCGACGTCGAACGCGGGCGCGGCCACCCCGGCCACGAACACCCAGGTCGGCGCGGTCGGCGGTTTCGGGGCGGGCGACCACGGCGTCCGCTTGCCGGGCTTGGCGATCGAGAGCCACGCCTGGAAGGACAACGCGCTCGCCATCAGCGAGGCGCCGGCGATCTGCAGCCAGGTGGCGGTGGCCGTGTCGGCGGACTCCCGCAACGCGGGGGAGAGCAGGAAGATCCCGGCGTAGAGCTGGACGAACGTCAGGGCGAACTTGGTGAGCACCCACCAGTGCCGGAAGTAGCCCCACGCGGTCGCGCCGGCGAGCACGAGGCCGGTGAAGGCGGAGACGTTCGCCATCGGGGCGAGGAGCACGGAGTCGAGCCGGTCGGCCATCGCGGTCGCGGCGGCGGCCTGCGCGGGACGGGTGAGGGCCAGCGCCATCAGCACGACGAGCGCGAGGGCCTGGCTCATCCAGGCGACCGACGACACGACGTGCAGCCAGACGACGGCCTGCCGCCGGCGCGGAGAAGTCTTGGTTCGGGTCACGGTTCAAGGCTCACGGAGAAGCCGCACCCGCACATCGGGCGTAACCCCGGAGCCCGCGACACCCGATCTGCACCCGCTGGGTTAGCGCGCCGGACAACGCCTACACCCAGGGCGTTAGGCCCCACATTCTGAAACCCAGGTTCCACCAAACGCATCTTTCTCGGCGAAAGTTGCGTCTCGGGGCCCGGGAAGCGCATCTTTCTCGGCGAAAGTGCGGGGGTCAGCGGGGTGGGTTTTTGGCTGCCAGGGCCAAGAGCGGGACTGCGGCTGCGGCGTCGGTGATCAGGGTCGAGACCATGCCTGAGCGCAGGACCGCGTCTACCGCCGAGGCTTTTGGCTTGCTGTAGCCCAGAGCGATCACTTCTGGGACTGCCATCAGCTCCTCGTGGCTGATCGCCAGCACGTGGTGGGCCAAGCCCGTCGACAGGGCGTTGCCCGACTCGTCGAACAGGCGGGCCGCGACCTCCGCCGTCGCGCCGCGGGCCGCTATCGCCGCTCGCTCTGCCTCGTCAAGCGCGTCGTAGACGGTCGACTCGCCCGGTTGCCACGCACCGATGCTCACCACCGCCTTGGTCAGGTTGCGGAACTGGCCGAACGTCTCGGCGATGCCCGGCTGACGCCGAAGCGTCTCCGTCGTGCGGCGGTCCGGGAGCACCAGCGGGCCGAAGATCGGGTAGGCGTCGCCGCCGGACACCGCGGTCACGCGGCTGACCGTCTCGACCGAACGGCCGCGCATGTCCATCCCGGCCTGCACCCCGCAGAGCTGGACGATCGGGCAGCGCGGCAGCGTCCGGATCGCCTCGGTCATCGCGTTCACCGAGCGGGCCCACGAGAGCCCGACGATGTCGTCGGTCCCCACGACCTCCTCGAGCAGCCGGGCCGCCAGGGTGCCGATTTTCGCCCGGACGACCTCCTTCGGCTCCCGCTCGGTTGAGCGTTCGAGCACCAGGGCTCGGTCCAGGCCGTATGCGGAGCGGACCTCGTCCGACAGGGCGAGGTCGACCGGTGCCGGCAGCGCGAACTCCACCCTGACCAGGCCGGACTCCATGGCCGTGTCGAGCATCCGCGCGACCTTGAACCGGCTGACGCCGAACTCATCGGCGATCTCCAGCTTGGAGCGTCCCTGCACGTAGAAGCGCCGGGCGACGGTCGCGAGGAGCATAGCTTCGGTCAGCGACGACTGCTTCTTAGACGTGCTCATATGAGCACTATAGCTAGAAATATGCCCGAAAGGTTGACGTAACACACAGGTCAGTCCTGTAATGCCTTCACATGTTCTCGACGCCATAGGTCAACGACGCTCATATGAGCGCGAGGAAGGGGCTTGGCATGCGTGCCGCCATCATCGATCGGCCCGGCGAGATCCGGGTCGGCGAGGTGCCCGATCCAAAACCGGGGGAACGGCAGGTCATCGTCAAGGTCGGTGCGTGCGGCATCTGCGGCACCGACCTGCACATCGCCGACGGGCACTTCCCGCCGACTCCGTACCCCATCGTCCCCGGGCACGAGTTCGCCGGGGAGATCGTCGAGCTCGGCGTGGACGTGCCGGGCGACTGGAAGATCGGCGACCGCGTCGCCGTCGACCCCTCCCTGTTCTGCGGCTACTGCGGCCCGTGCCGCTCCGGCCACGGAAACCTGTGCGCCAACTGGAATGCCACCGGTGACACCGTCGACGGCGCCTTCGCGGAGTTCGTCGCCGTGCCGTCGGCCAACTGCTACCGGATGCCCGACTCGATGACCTGGGAGCAGGGCGCGCTGGTCGAGCCCGTCTCCTGCGCGGTGCACGGCGTGCGCCGCGTCGGTGTCGAAGCCGGGGAACGCATCCTGGTCGTGGGCGCCGGCACGATGGGCCTGATCATGCAGCAGCTGCTGCAGCGCTCCGGCGCGCAGGTCACGATGGTCGACCGCAACGCTTCCCGGTTGCCGCGGTCGAGCAGCCTCGGCGCCGTCGCCACCGCGTCGGACGTCAAGGAGCTGAACGGCGAGACGTTCGACGTCGCCGTCGACTGCACCGGCGCCGCCCCGGCCATCGAAGCCGCCTTCGACTCGGTCCGGCGTGGTGGACGGCTGCTCGTCTTCGGGGTCGCCCCGGCCGAGGCCCGCGTCGCGCTTTCGCCGTTCCGGATCTACAACGACGAGATCACCATCGTCGGCTCGATGGCCGTGCTGAACAGCTTCGGCGCCGCGCTCGACCTCGTCGCGAACGGTGCGATCGACACCGATTCGCTGCTCACGGACACCCTGCCGCTGGAGCAGTACCCCGAGGCGCTCGCGAAGATGCGCAGCGGCTCGGGCCTCAAGGTGCAAGTACTTCCGGGAGGTAGCCGTGCGTAAGCTGCTCACCCTCCTCGCTGCGACGTCGTTGCTGGCCACCGGCTGCGCCGGCGCCGGCTCGGTCGGCACCGGCGGGAGCACCCTCGTCATCGCGATCGTGTCCAACCCGCAGATGAAGGACGCGATCTCGCTCGCGCCGGAGTTCGAGAAGGCGACGGGGATCAACCTCAAGTTCGTGTCGCTGCCGGAGAACCAGGCCCGCGCCAAGATCACCGCGTCGACCGCCACCGAGGGCGGCGAGTTCGACGTCGTGATGATCAGCAACTACGAGGCCCCGCAGTGGGCGGCCAACGGCTGGCTCGAGAACCTCGAACCGCACATGGCGGCCACCCCGGGTTACGACGAAGGCGACTTCATCCCCAGCATCAAGCAGTCGCTGTCGTACCAGAACCAGATGTACGCGGTGCCGTTCTACGGCGAGTCGTCGTTCCTGGCCTACCGCAAGGACCTCTTCCAGAAGGCCGGGCTGACCATGCCGGCCAAGCCGACCTGGCAGCAGATCGCCGACTTCGCCGCGAAGCTCGACGACAAGGCCAACGGCGTCTCGGGCATCTGCCTGCGCGGGAAGCCCGGCTGGGGCGAGAGCCTCGCGCCGTTCACCACGGTGGCCAACACCTTCGGCGCGCAGTGGTTCGACAAGGACTGGAACGCCAAGCTGACGTCGCCGGAGTTCAAGGACGCCGCGAACTTCTACGTCAACCTGATCCGCGACCACGGTGAGGTCGGTGCCTCCAGCGCCGGGTTCTCCGAGTGCGGCACGCGCTACACGCAGGGCAACGCCGCGATGTGGTACGACGCCACGGTCATGGCGGGCACCAACGAGGACCCGTCGAGCAGCAAGATCGTCGGCAAGTCGGGTTACGCGCCGGCCCCGGTCGTCAAGACGCAGGCCAGCGGCTGGCTCTACACCTGGGCCCTCGGCATCCCGAAGGTCGCCAAGGACAAGGACGCGGCCTGGAAGTTCATGGCCTGGATGACCGACAAGGCGTACGTGCAGAAGGTCGGCCAGACCTACGGCTGGAACCGCGTCCCGCCGGGTGTGCGTCAGTCCACTTACGACATTCCCGACTACGCCAAGGCCGCGCAGGCCTACGCGAAGCCGACGCTGGACGGCATCGCGGACGCGAACCAGCAGAAGGCCATGGCGAACCCGGTGCCCTACCCCGGCATCCAGTTCGTCGGCATCCCCGAGTTCCAGGACCTGGGCACCCGGGTGAGCCAGCAGCTGTCGGCCGCGATCGCCGGCCGCGAGTCGGTCGACGACGCCCTGAAGCAGTCCCAGGACTACGCCCTGACGGTGGGCGACTCCTACAAGGCGGTGAAGTGATGTCCACGCTCTCCGTATCCACCCCCACCTCCCACTCGCAGGCGAAGGCCGAGGAAAAGAAGGGCCTGAGCTCCGCGGCCAAGCGGCGGCTGCCGCTGCTGCCGGCGTTGATCTTCGTCATCGCCGTGACGCAGCTGCCGTTCCTGCTGACCGTGTTCTACTCGTTCCAGTCCTGGAACCTGGTTCGCCCGGGTTCGCGGCACTTCGTCGGCCTGGACAACTACATCGACGTCTTCAGCGACACGACGTTCCTGGTCGCGCTGCTGAACACGGTGCTGCTGACCGTGGTCTGCGTGCTCGTCGCGCTGCTGCTCGGCCTCGGCCTGGCGATCCTGCTGGACCGGAAGTTCATGGGCCGCGGTTTCGTCCGGACGCTGCTGATCACGCCGTTCCTGATCCTGCCGGCGGCCGGCGCACTGCTGTGGAAGACGACGATGTTCGACCCGACGTACGGGCTGCTGCACTTCGTCTTCGGCACCGACACCGACTGGCTTTCGGAGTTCCCGCTGGCGTCGGTGATGGCCCAGATCGTGTGGCAGTGGACGCCGTTCATGATGCTGCTGATCCTGGCCGGCCTGCAGAGCCAGTCCAAGGAGGTCCTGGAGGCCGCTTCGGTCGACGGCGCGAGCCGCTGGCGGACGTTCGCCTCGATCACGCTGCCGCACCTGTCCCGGTTCCTGCAGCTGGCGACGCTGCTGGGCGCGATCTACATCGTGAACAGCTTCGACGCGATCTTCCTGATGACGCAGGGCGGGCCGGGCGTGGCCAGCACCAACCTGCCGTACTACATCTACCAGCGCGCGTTCGAAGGCTTCGACGTCGGCCAGTCGTCGGCGATGGGCGTGATCGTCGTGATCCTGACGATGATCGTCGCGACCTTCGCACTGCGCTTGATGTTCCGCACCTTCTCGGTGGACGGAGGCGTCAAATGACCACAGTGGACACTCGCCAGGAGGCGGCCACCGCCGCCCCTCCGGCCCGCAAGCCGAAGCGCAAGCTCGGCCCGGCTTCGCTGACCGTCGTCACGTGGATCATCGCGATCCTGTTCGTCTTCCCGCTGCTGTGGATGATCCTCACGGCGTTCAAGCAGGAGGCCGACGCCTACACCGACCCGCCGAAGCTGTTCTTCAGCCCGACGTTCGACCAGATCGCGAACGTCCTGAAGGGCGGGTTCCTGCCCTACGTGTCGAACTCCGCGTTCGTCACGGTGCTCTCGACGCTGCTGGTGCTGCTGCTCGGCATCCCGGCCGCGTACGCGCTTTCGCTGGCACCGGTGAAGAAGACGTCCAACGCGCTGGGCTTCTTCCTCTCGACGAAGATGCTGCCGATCGTCGCGGCGATCATCCCGCTGTACATCATCTCCCAGAACACCGAGCTGCTGGACACCGTGTGGGCGCTGGTCATCCTCTACACGTCGATGAACCTGCCGCTGGCCATCTGGATGATGCGGTCGTTCTTCCTCGAGGTGCCGCACGAGATGATCGAGGCCGGGCGGATCGACGGCGCGAACCTGCCGACCCTGTTGCGCAAGATCATCATGCCGGTGGTCGCGCCCGGGATCGCGGCGACCGCGCTGATCTGCGTGATCTTCTCCTGGACCGAGTTCTTCTACGCGGTCAACCTGACGGCGGCGCGGGCCGGCACCGTGCCGGTGTTCCTCGTCGGGTTCATCACGAGTGAGGGCCTGTACTGGGCCCAGTTGTCCGCAGCCGCGTTGCTGGCCTCGCTGCCGGTGATGATCGTCGGCTGGTTCGCGCAGAACCACCTCGTCCGGGGTCTGTCCATGGGAGCGGTGAAGTAGTCATGTCAGGTGTCGAATATCAGCAGGCGTCCCGGATCTACCCCGGTGCTTCGTCGGTGAAGGCGGTCGACCGGCTCGACCTCGCGGTGCCGGACGGCGAGTTCCTGGTGCTGGTCGGCCCGTCCGGTTCGGGCAAGTCGACGGCGCTGCGGATGCTCGCCGGGCTCGAGGACGTCGACGAAGGAGCCATCCACATCGGCGACCGCGACGTCACGAACCTGCCGCCGAAGGACCGGGACATCGCGATGGTGTTCCAGTCCTACGCGCTGTACCCGCACATGACGGTGGCCGACAACATGGGCTTCGCGCTGAAGCTGCGCGGACTGTCCAAAGCGGACATCGACGCGAAGGTGGCCGAGGCCGCCGCGATGCTCGACCTGTCCAAGTACCTTGACCGCAAGCCGAAGGCGCTCTCGGGCGGCCAGCGGCAGCGCGTCGCGATGGGCCGGGCGATCGTGCGTGAGCCGAGCGTGTTCCTGATGGACGAGCCACTGTCCAACCTGGACGCGAAGCTGCGGGTGGAGACCCGGGCGAACATCGCTCAGCTGCAGCAGCGTCTCGGCACGACGACCATCTACGTCACCCACGACCAGGTCGAGGCGATGACGATGGGCGATCGGGTGGCGGTGCTGCGCGACGGGGTGCTGCAGCAGTGCGCGTCGCCGCGGGAGCTGTACGAGAACCCGACGAACTCGTTCGTGGCGGGCTTCATCGGGTCGCCGGCGATGAACCTGGCCCAGCTGCCCCTGACCGAGGGCGGCGTCAAGCTGGGCGACGTCACCCTGCCGCTGCCGCGGTCGGTGATCTCCTCGGCGTCGTCGCAGGACCTCAAGGAGGTCACGTTCGGCGTCCGGCCGGAGTCTCTGGAACTGGTCTCCGAGGGCGGCTTCGAGCTGGTGGTGGAGCTGGTCGAGGAGCTGGGCGCGGACGCGTACCTGCACGGCAAGGTCGGCGACGACCGCTTCGTGGTCCGCGTCGACGGCCGCACCCCGCCGCGCATGGGCGACAACGTACGGGTCGGCCTGCGCGGCGAAGGCGAGACCCACGCCTTCAACCCGGAAACGACCCTGCGTCTCTCCTGAGAGAAAACAGGCCACGGCCACCTCGCGGGAAACCCCTTGCCCGCGAGGTGGCCGTTTCCCTGGCTACTCCTGCAGCGAGAGGGCCTGGCTCGGGCAGACGTGCACCGCTTCGCGGGCCTTCTCGACCAGCTCACCCTCGGGCGTCTCGTTGAGGACGATGACCGTGCCGTCGTCCTCGCTCTGGTCGAACAGCGCGGGCTCGGTGAGCACGCACTGACCGGCGCCGACGCACTTGCCGGTGTCCGCGATGATCTTCATGGTTCTTCTCCTGTGGTGGGAGGGCCGTCCGTTCGATCTTTACCAGGTCACCGGCAGCCGGTACAGGCCGTAGATGTTCGCGTCGTCCTTGAACGGCAGGTCGTCGACGTCCGCGCCCAGCTCCAGCGTCGGGATGCGCCGGAAGAGCGTGTCGAAGACGATCTGCAGTTCCATCCGGGCGAGGTTCTGGCCGAGGCACTGGTGCGGGCCGAAGCCGAACGCGACGTGGTGGCGGGCGCCGCGCTCGATGTCCAGCTCGTCGGCGTTCTCGAACGCCCGTGGGTCGCGGTTCGCCGCGTAGCCCAGCGCCAGCACACCTTCCCCGGCGCGGATCAGCTGGCCGCCGACCTCGACGTCCTCCACGCACAGGCGCGCGGTGGCCGCGTCGACGATCGTCCAGTAGCGCAGCATCTCCTCGACGGCGTCGAGCGTCTTGCCGGGGTCGGCCTTGATCGCCGCGAGCTGCTCCGGGTTGCGCAGGAACGCCACGGTGGACAGCGAGATCATGTTCGCCGTCGTCTCGTGCCCGGCCACCAGCAGCAGGAACCCGGTCGCGGCCAGCGACTCCCGCCGGTAGGTGCCCTCCTCGCGGAGCTTGACGATCTGCCGTCCGAGCAGGTCGTCCGGCGGGTTCGCCTCCTTCTTCGCGATGAGGTCGGCCATGTACCCGCGGATGGTGTCGAACGCCGCCCGCCGCTCCTCCGGCGACGTCGAGCGCTTGATCAGCTTCGCCGTGTGGGTCTGGAAGAAGTCGTGGTCGGCGTAGGGCACGCCGAGCATCTCGCAGATCACCAGCGACGGGACCGCCAGCGACAGCGTCTCGACCAGGTCGCCCGGCTTCGGGCCGGCCAGCAGCGCGTCGATCTGCTCGTCGACGATCTCCTGGATCCGCGGCCGCAGCGCCTCCATCCGGCGCACGGTGAACTCGCCGAGCACGGCCTTGCGGGCCGGCCCGTGCTCGGGCGCGTCCATGGTGATCATGGTGCGCTCGTCACCCTGCCGCCGGAAACCGCCCTTGACCAGCTGCGGGAAGTCCGGGTGCTGCCGGTCGGCGCTGAACCGCCGGTCGTTCAGCACGGTCCGGACGTCCTCCAGCCGGGTGACCACCCAGGCCTGGCCGCCGTCCGGCAGCCGCACCTGCGTGACGGCCTCCTCCTCACGGATCTCCTCGTACGCCGGCGGCGGCGCGAACGGGCACGTGCGGGTCATCGGGAATTCGTGCTGCTCGACAGTCGTCATGACTTCCCCCTTGTCACCAGGTCACGGGCAGGCAGTACAAACCGAAGATCGACGAGTCGTGCTTGAACGGCAGCTGCTCCACCGGCGCGGCCAGCTTCAGCTCCGGGAGACGGCGGAAGAGCGTGTCGAACACGATCTGCAGCTCCATCCGGGCGAGGTTCTGGCCGAGGCACTGGTGCGGCCCGAAGCCGAACGCGACGTGGTGGCGCGCGCCGCGCTCCAGGTCGAGCTTGTCGGCGTCCTCGAACGCCTCCTCGTCACGGTTGCCGGAGTAGCTCAGGCCGAGCACGCCCTCACCCTCGCGGATCAGCTGGCCGCCGATCTCGACGTCCTCGGTGGCGACGCGCGACGTCGCGAACTCGGCGATCGTGAAGTACCGGAGCAGCTCCTCGACGGCGTCGAGCGTCTTGCCCGGGTCGTTCTTGATGAGCTCGAGCTGGTCCGGGTTCTCCAGCAGCGCGACGGTGCCGAGCGAGATCATGTTCGCCGTCGTCTCGTGCCCGGCGATGAGCAGCAGGAACGCCAGCGAGACGAGCGAGTCGTGGTCGACGTCGCCGTGGTCCTCGCGCTGCTTGGCGATCTGGCGGCTGAGCAGGTCGTCGGCCGGCTCGTTCTCCTTCTGGGTGACCAGCTGGTCGAGGTAGCTCTGCAGCTCGTCGACGGCCTTGATCCGGTCGTCCTGCTCGACGTCCCGGTTGAGCAGGGTCGAGCTGCGGACCTGGAAGAAGTCGTGATCGGCGTACGGGACGCCGAGCAGCTCGCAGATGACCAGGGACGGCACCGGCAGCGACAGCGCGGTGACGAGGTCGGCGGGCTTCGGGCCGGCCAGGATCGCGTCGATGTGCTCGTCGACGATCTGCTGGATGCGCGGCTGGAGCGCCTTCATCCGCTTCACCGTGAACTCGCCGACGACCTCGCGCCGGGCCGCGCCGTGCTGCGGCGGGTCCATGTTGATCAGCGACGCGGTGAAGTTGGTCCGCCGCACCGGGCGGCCCTGCTTGGTCAGGAACGGGAAGCCCGGGTTGAACCGGTCGGAGCTGAACCGCGGATCGGTCAGCATCTGCCGGACGTCCTCGAGCCGGGTGATCGCCCAGGCCTCCTGGCCGGACTGCAGCTCGACGCGGTGCACGGGGCCCGCTTCGCGCAGCTTGCCGTACGCCGGCGGCGGCGCGAACGGGCAGCTGCGCACCAGCGGGAAGGCCTCTTCCCCGGTCGCGGTCGTGGTGGGTTCGGCGACTTCGGTCATTTCGGATCCCCAAATCGGACGGAAAGTATGTGGAGGATTACATTCCGGTTCTAGAACCCAACGTACCGAAGCGGAAGGAAGTCGTCCACTAGCTAACGGGTGACATCTTGCGGATGCACTGTGTGGCTGCCTGACCATGCGAGAATCACCCCGCGCCAGATTCAGCGAGAGGCGAACGGCATGACGGCAGACCCCGAGACCAGCCTGCGGGCGGATGCGCGGCGGAATCGCGACCAGATCCTGGCCGCCGCGAAGAGCATCTTCGCCGCGTCCGGAGCCGAAGTGCCGATGGAGGAGATCGCCCGCGCGGCCGGCGTCGGTGTCGGCACCCTGTACCGCCGCTTCCCGGACCGGGACGCCCTGGTCAGGGCTGTCGCGATGGACAACTTCGAGCGGGTGCTGATCGACGCGCGCCGGATCGCCGCGGAGGAGACGTCCCCGTGGAACGGGCTCGAGCGGCTGCTGCGGCAGTCGGTCGAGCTGCAGCTGGTCGTCCAGCTGGCGATGGTGTCGCACCGGGCGCTGGTGATCCTGAAGGGCGACCCGGAGGTCCGCCGGCTCCGTGACGAGATCCTCGTGGTGCTCGACGACTTCGTCCGCGGCGCCCAGGCCGAGGGCAAGCTCCGGATGGACGTCGGCGCGGGGGACATCGCGATCCTGTTCGCGACGCTGCTGCGCCAGATGCGCGCGAAGACGGACGAGGTCGCGGCGATGGCGGCGAGCCGCTGCGTCGGCATCATGATCGACGGGCTGAGCGCGCGCCCGGGAACGCCGCTGCCGGGCCGTCCGATCACGTCCCACGACCTGGATCCCGAAGAACACTGATCGTCATTTTCGCGTGTTAGGGTTCCGCCTCGTTCTGCCATTGTTGACGAGGCGGGAAAATGCGACGAAGAACCCTTGCTGCTTTGTTGATCGTTCCCTTCTTCGTGCTCGCGGCGTGCGGGCAGGACGGCGGTTCGGCGGCTCCGGCCGCGGTGTCCTCGTCCGTGCCGCTGCCGTCGGTGACAGCTTCGGCATCTTCGACGTCTTCGGCTCCGGCGACGTCTGCTTCGGCGCCGTCAAGTACGCCCCGACCTGCGCCGAGTCCGCCTTCGGTGACTCCGTCGCGCAACTGCGGCAGCCCGGAGTTCACCACGAGCGACGCCGACGGCGGCTGGTCCGACGGCGGCTACTACGTCCACAACAACATGTGGAATTCGGACGAAGCGGGCCCGGAAACTTTGCGGGCCTGCGCGTACGACAATTGGTATGTGGATTCCACCCAGCCGTCGACGACGTCGGTGAAAACCTATCCGAACGTTCACAAGGACATCAATGACCAGAACGGGAAGCCGTTCAACGACTATTCGGTGATCCGGTCGACGTTCGCCGGCCGCGGCCCGGGCACGGGCATCTACGACGTCGCGTACGACCTCTGGCTCAACGGCGTCGGCGACGGCAAGGGCGTGACCGAGGTGATGGTCTGGACGGAGAACCTCAAGCAGCAGCCCTCGGGTGACAAGGTGGCGACGTACTCCGCGGGCGGCCACTCGTACGACGTCTGGGCGGACGACGACGGTTACATCGCGTTCGTCTCCCAGACGACGCAGTACTCGGGCGCGGTGGACCTGAAGGCGATGATCGCCTGGGGCATCGGCAAGGGCTTCATCCCGCCGAACCCCACGGTCAACCAGATCGGCTACGGCATCGAGTTCTGCTCGACGGGCGGCGGCAAGGCCCGGTTCACGCTGACGGACTTCTCGGTGACGATGAGTTAGCGCGCATACCGCTGGATGGTGCGCGGGGAGGGCCGCAGCACGGGCAGCCCGATCGCGAGGTCGACGCAGCCGAGGACGAACGCGACCAGCGGCATGACCAGGAAGACGAAGATCCCGAAGCTGATCTGCGGTAGCGGAGCAGCAGGACGACGACCGGCACGCACGCGCCGCACTGTGGCCCGACGGAAAGGTAGGCCGGCGGAGCCGCAGGATGTAACCGGTGCCGGTGCAGTGGTGGTGGCCTCCACCCACCTCGGGGCAAAGGGCAGCGCGATGCCGGTCATGAGCAGCAGAACGGCACTGGAGATGTCGAGCAATACGGGGATGCCGTTGGCGGCATCGTGGCTGGTCGGCGTGCTGCAACCCCAGGACCGGAACGGCAACGCACCCAGCGACGGTGGTGAGGGTTCCGAAGAGCGGCAGGGTGCGCCTGATCTTGGTGACTGTCCGGGGTGGGATCCAGGGGTAGGCCCGCGGGTGCATCGGTACGCGTGAAGGCCACCACCCGGCAGCCCCGGGTGGTGGCCTTCACCAGCGAAAACTCAGACGCCCAGCGGGTGCCAGACCGTCTTGGCCTCCAGGTAGCGGCGCAGCCGGGAGAGGTCCGGGGCGACCGTCCAGTCCGGCTCGGTGTCCGGGACCGTCAGGACCCGCTTCACCGTGTTCGCCGCCTCGCGGGCCAGTTCCGGGCGGTCCGCGGGGAGAGCGCCCGTCGGGTCCAGGGCGTTGACGTCGCCGTGTGAAGCCAGCCATGAGCCCAGCTCCGACGCGTGGCCCGTCAGGATGTTCGCCACCCCGCCCGGGACGTCGGACGTCGCCAGGACCTCCGACAGCGTGATCGCCGGCAGCGGGCGCTCCGCGCTCGAGACCACCACCGCCGTCGAGCCCGTGGCCAGGACCGGGGCCAGGACGCTGACCAGGCCCAGCAACGACGACTGCTGCGGCGCCAGGATGCCCACCACACCCGTCGGTTCCGGGACGGTGAACGAGAAGTACGGGCCCGCCACCGGGTTGGCCGCGCCGAGGACCGTGGCGATCTTGTCCGTCCAGCCCGCGTACCAGACCCAGCGGTCGATCGCGGCGTCCACAAGGGACTCGGCCTTCTTCGCCGCCAGACCCTCCGAAGCGGAAACTTCGGCGATGAACTGGTCGCGACGGCCTTCCAGCACCTCGGCCACCCGGTACAGGACCTGGCCGCGGTTGTACGCCGTGGCCGACGACCAGCCCGGGAAGGCCTTGCGGGCCGCGACCACCGCGTCGCGGACGTCCTTGCGGGACGCGTGGGCCGCGTTCGCCAGGAACTTGCCCTTGGCGTCCGTCACGGGGTAGACCCGCCCGGACTCCGAGCGCGGGAACTTGCCGCCCACGTACAGCTTGTACGTCTTGGCGACGGAGATTCGGTCAGACATTCAGGTACGCCTCCAGCCCGGTGCGGCCGCCTTCGCGCCCGAAACCGGATTCCTGGTAGCCGCCGAACGGCGCGGCGGGGTCGAAGCGGTTGAAGGTGTTGGCCCAGACGACGCCGGCCCGCAGCTGGTTCGCCATCCACAGGATGCGCGAGCCCTTCTCGGTCCAGATCCCGGCCGAAAGCCCGTACGGCGTGTTGTTCGCCTTCGCGACGGCCTCGTCCGGCGTGCGGAACGTCAGCACCGACAGCACCGGGCCGAAGATCTCCTCGCGCGCGATGCGCATCGACTGGTGGACGTTCGCGAACACCGTGGGGGCGAAGAAGAACCCGCGGTCCGGCACCGGGCACGGGCTGGTCCAGCGCTGCGCGCCCTCGGCGTCACCCGCTTCGACGAGCCCGCGGATCTTCGCCAGCTGCTCGGCCGAGTTGATCGCGCCGATGTCGGTGTTCTTGTCCAGCGGGTCGCCCAGGCGCAGCGTCGAGACGCGGTAGCGCAGCTTCTCCAGCACCTCTTCGGCGATGGATTCCTGCACCAGCAACCGCGAGCCCGCGCAGCAGACGTGGCCCTGGTTGAAGAAGATGCCGTTGACGATGCCTTCGATCGCCTGGTCCAGCGGCGCGTCCTCGAAGACGATGTTCGCCGCCTTGCCGCCCAGCTCCAGCGTCAGCTTCTTCGCCGTGCCCGCGACTTCGCGCTGGATCGCCTTGCCGACCTCGGTCGAGCCGGTGAACGCGATCTTGTTGATGTCGGGATGCTCCACAATGGACGCACCGATGTCGCCCGCGCCCGGGAGGATGTTCACCACGCCCGGCGGCAGCTCGGCCTGCTGGCAGATCTCGGCGAACACCAGCGCGGTCAACGGCGTCGTCTCCGCCGGCTTCAGCACCACGGTGTTGCCGGTGGCCAGCGCCGGCGCGATCTTCCAGGCCAGCATCAGCAGCGGGAAGTTCCACGGGATGATCTGCCCGGCCACGCCCAGGGGCTGCGGATTCGGCCCGTAACCCGCGTACTCCAGCTTGTCGGCCCAGCCCGCGTGGTAGAAGAAGTGCGCCGCCGCGGTCGGGACGTCGGAGTCGCGCGACTCCTTGATCGGCTTGCCGTTGTCCAGGCTTTCCAGCACCGCCAGCTCGCGCGAGCGCTCCTGGATCAGCCGCGCGATGCGGAAGAGGTACTTCGCGCGCTCGGTGCCCGGCATCTTCGACCAGACGCCGGTG
Organism: Amycolatopsis sp. NPDC088138; assembly: GCF_044741685.1. Taxonomy (NCBI): domain Bacteria; kingdom Bacillati; phylum Actinomycetota; class Actinomycetes; order Pseudonocardiales; family Pseudonocardiaceae; genus Amycolatopsis; species Amycolatopsis sp. NPDC088138. Next base: position 360,133 of record NZ_JBIUTB010000003.1, on the reverse strand, counting down.
TACGCCTTGCGCGCGGCCTTGACCGCGGTGTCCACATCGGACTTCGACGCGGTGCCGACCTCGGCCAGGACCTCTTCGGTGGCCGGGTTGATCGTCTTGAGGGGCTCACCCGAGCCGTCGACGAACTCACCGTTGATGAACGGCTTGTAGTGGTCCTTCAGGTTCGCGATGGCGCGCGACTCCGGCGCCGGTGCGTACTCGAAAACAGGCATCAGTCCACCGTCACGTAGTCGGGGCCGCTGTAGTGGCCGTCCACCTGGGTGCGGCGCTGCAGCAGCAGGTCGTTGAGCAGGCTGGACGCGCCGAAGCGGAACAGGTCCGGGGTCAGCCACTGCTCGCCGGCGACCTCGTGCACCGCGACCAGGTACTTGATGGCGTCCTTCGTGGTCCGGATGCCGCCCGCGGGCTTGACGCCGCGCAGCTGCCCGGTCGTCACGTGCCAGTCGTGGACGGCCTGCAGCATGATGTGCGTGACCGGCAGCGTGGCGGCGGGGGAGACCTTGCCGGTGGACGTCTTGATGAAGTCTCCGCCGGCCAGCAGCGCCAGCCACGACGCGCGCCGCACGTTGTCGTAGGTCGCCAGCTCGCCGGTCTCGAGGATGACCTTCAGGTGGGCGTCGCCGCAGGCGGCCTTGATGGCCTGGATCTCCTCGAAGACGTCCATGTAGCGGCCTTCGAGGAAGGCGCCGCGGTCGATCACCATGTCGACCTCGTGCGCGCCCGCGTCGACGGCGTTCTTCGTGTCGGCCAGCTTGATCTCGCGGCTGGTGCGGCCCGCGGGGAAGCCGGTCGCGACGCTCGCGACGTGCACGCCGCTGCCCTTCAGCGCCTCGACGGCCGTCTCGACCATGTCCGGGTACACGCAGACGGCGGCGACGCGCGGGGCGTCCTGCCGCTCGGGGTCGGGGCGGACCGCCTTCGCGGCGAGCGCCCGGACCTTGCCGCGGGTGTCGGCGCCCTCCAGGGTGGTCAGGTCGACCATGGAGATGGCGGTGTCGATGGCCCACCGCTTGGCGTCCTTCTTGATGCTGCGCGTGCCGAGGCCCGCCGCGCGCTGCTCGACGCCGACCTGGTCGACACCGGGCAGCCCGAGCAGGAAGCGGCGCAGGCTCGCTTCGTCGCGAGTCGCGTCCGCCAGCGGTGCCGGGGTGGCCGGCGCCGCTGACGTGCTGGTCGTGGCTGTCATGGGCCTGAGTCTAGGCGGCGGGTCCGACACCGCGCGGCCTCCGGCGGAGGGTCACCCGGTGTGACGTTCCCGGCGGCAAGTGTCACGTAAGTCGGTGCGAACGGGCCGTTCGCGACGCTGGTTGGGCGTGAGCGGGCCGTTCGTGACGTGGGACGGGTGCGCGAGTGGACCGTTCGCGCCCTGCGGGAGGGCACGAGTGGACCTTTCGCGCCGGTGGACGTACGCGAATGGGTCGTTCAGTCACGGAAGCCGAGCCCGTTGATCTTCGCCGCGGAGGCGTGGGTGGCGACGGCAGGCATCTGGCCAAGGGGCACTCGGCGACCCGGTGTTGATCGCGTCGGCAGATGTCGGTGCGAACGGGCCATTGGTGCGGCGGAGGCTGCGCGAGCGGACCGTTCGTGACGCCGGTGAGGCGCGAACGGGCCGTTCGCGCCCTGCGGGAGGGCACGAGTGGACCGTTCGCGCGCACGAAAGGGTTCACGCCGACCGGGCAGGCGCAAGACAGCGGCGCAAGACAGCGGCGGAACACCGAGGCGCAACGAAGCGGCGGAACACCGCGGCAAAGCAGCGAGTCAGGCGCCTTCGATGCGCGGCGGTTCGCTTCGCTGCGCCGGTTTCCGGTACACGACCACCCCGCCCCAGAAGCCGAGGCCGTTGATCTTCACCGTCGGCGCCGTCGGCGGGGCGGGTGGTGCTCCCGACTTGTCCTCCAGGATGAAGCCGCCCATGAAGCCGATGCCCGTGACGTCCACGTTGATGTCGTCCGGGACCGTGATCTGGATGCCGCCCATGATGGCGACCGCCGTGATCGTGCAGTGCTTCTCCGCGAAGCGGGCCTGGCGGAGGTCGATCTCCGCGCCGCCCCAGAAGGCGAAGCTGTTGTGCTGCGGGGGCAGGACCCAGCTGCCCTTGCGGATCGCGCCGGACATGACGCCGATCGAGACCGGGGAGCCCGGGTGGCCGCCGATGCGCTGGTCCGGGAAACCCAGCGCGCGCGTCGTGGCCTGCTCGATCGCCGCGCCGGACGTCGGGAGGTCCACCGTCACCGGCTTGAGGTCCCCGAGGGTTTTGGCGGCGTAGACGGTGGTGAGCCGCTCTTCGAGTTCGTTCACCGTGATTCGCCCTTCCGAGAGGGCGTTGTGCAGCACCTGGGCGACGCGCTCACGGTCGGCGTCGGAGGCCCGCATCTGGTCGGGCGTCAGTTCGCTCACCCGGGGGAGCTTAGTGGCGAAAACCACCCACGGTGTCCATCTTCCGAAGGACACTGGGCCGATGGGATCACCGACAGTCGAGTTCCCGGACGGCACCAAGGTCCGCGGCCGCGGACTCGCCCGGCCCGCGCCCGACGGGCCGGCGCCGGACTTCGGGCTCTACCTGGGGACGAGCCGGTTGCGGCGCAAGCACGGCGGCGGCATCACCTGGCCGCACGAATGGGTCACCTGGCCCGATTTCCTGCTGCCGGCCAAGCCCGCGGAGGCCCGGCGTCAGATCAAGGCCCTGCACGCGCGCGCCAAGATCGAAACCGTCGAAGTCGCCTGCTACGGCGGTGCCGGGCGCACCGGCACGGTGCTGGCCTGCCTGGCGGTCCTTTCGGGAGTCCCGGCCGAGGACGCCGTCGCGTGGGTGCGCGAGCACTACAACGAACGCGCCGTCGAAACACCCTGGCAGCGCGGCTGGGTGAAAAGGTTCGCCGACCGGCTAAGTTGACCTGCATGGATGTGCACGTCGTCGACCACCCCCTCGCGAAGGCCCGGCTCTCCACCATGCGCGACGCGCGCACGGACAGCGCCGCGTTCCGGGCCGCGCTGCACGAACTGACCGTCATGCTGGTCTACGAAGCCACGCGCGACGTGCCGGTGAAGACCGAGCGGATCCACACGCCGGTCGCGCGCACCGAGGGGTACAAGCTGGCCAGCCCGCCGCTGCTCGTCCCGGTGCTGCGGGCCGGGCTGGGCATGGCCGACCAGGCCCACAAGCTGATCCCGGACGCGCAGATGGGCTTCGTCGGCTTGGCGCGCGACGAGGAAACCCTCAAGCCGACGCCGTACCTCGAGTCGCTGCCGGAGTCGCTCGCGAACCGGCCGGTGCTGGTGCTCGACCCGATGCTCGCCACCGGCGGTTCGATGGAGTACACGATCCGGCTGCTGACCGACCGCGGCGCCGACGACGTCACGGCGATCTGCGCGCTGGCCGCGCCCGAGGGCCTGGCCCACCTGGAGAAGACCGGCCTGCCGGTCCGCGTGGTCACGGCCAGCATCGACGAGCGGCTCAACGACTCGGGCTTCATCGTCCCGGGCCTCGGCGACGCGGGCGACCGCCAGTACGGCGCCGTCTAGCCCGGCACAACATCCCGGGCGCCGCCGGCCACTGACGAGTGTGAGCAGTCATCTGGGGGTACCGGTGGGCCAGGCCGGCGACCGGGAACTGTGGGACCGGGCGGCCGGAGGTGACGAAGACGCGTTCGGCGCGCTGTTCGAGCGGCACGCCGAGGCCGTCTGGAACCACGCGTACCGGCTGACCGGATCGTGGTCCGGCGCCGAAGACCTGACGTCCACGACGTTCCTGACCGCCTGGCGCCGCCGCGCCGACGTCACCTTGGTGCGCGACAGCGCCTTGCCGTGGCTCTACACCGTCGCGGGCAACGCCGCCCGCGACGAATTCCGCGGCGCCAAACGGCGGTCGCGATTGCTGCGGCGGATCCCGGACCCGCCGGTGGTGTCCGACCACGCCGACGCCGTCGCCGAGCAGCTCGACGGTGAGCAGCGGCTGCGCCAGGTCGTCGAGGCCGTCCGGACGCTGCCGAGGGCGCAGCGCGAAGTCGTCGAACTCTGCCTGCTCGGGGACCTGAGCATCGGGGACGCTGCCGCGTTGCTGACCGTCGCCGAGGTCACCGTCCGCTCCCACCTGTCCCGGGCCCGCGCCCGGCTGCGCGCGTTGCTGGAGGCGAAATGACCATCGAAGGACTCCCGGCACGGCGTGAGCTGCCGGACGACGTCCGCGACCGGCTGCGGGTGAACCTCCGCGAGGGCATCGCGAAGCCACCCCGGAAGACCCACGTCTGGTACGCCGCGGCGGCCGCGGTGCTCGTCCTGGCCGCCGGTGCCGTGGTCGTGACGCGGCAGCTGCGGCCGCTCGCCGACACCCCGTCCGCGGTCGCCGGCGGCCCGACGCTCGACGCCGGGCTCGCGACGGTTTCGCTGGACCGCTGCTGGGCCGCGGTCCGAGCGGCGGGCAAGACCGATCGGGTGCCTCCGCGGGCGGAGTGGGTCCCGCTGTTCACCGACGAGCGGGACGGGGACGCGGTGGTCGCGGCCACCGCCGCCGGGAAGCCGATGTTCTGTGAGACGACCGGCACGACGGTGACGCTGTCGGACCCGGGAGCCACGCCCGCGTACGCGCCCGGCACGCGGACCGGGCTGTTGCTGCGCAGCGCGACCGGGCTGGCGGCCGGGGTCCTCGATCCGGCCTTGCCGAAGGCGGACTTCTTCGTGAAGACGGGCGGTGGCTCCGTGAGTGCGTGGCCGCTCCGCTTCTCGCCGGTCAGCCGCCAGTTCGTGGCCTTCACCGGGGCGCTGCCGGCGAAGTCGGAGGTGGCCGTCGGGAACGGGCGGGCGAGCACCCTGCCGGACGCACCGGCACCCCTGCTCGCGGTGACCGACCGCCCGGAACCGGCCGACCGCACCTCAGCCGCGGGCCGGGCCCTGGGCGACTGCCTCACCGACGCCGGCGCGGTGATTCCGGACGCCGCGGCCTACCGGCCGGGACCGCTGCTGGAGGAAGGCGGCTACCAGGTCGTCATGGGCCGCCGGGACGACCGGGTGATCGTCTGCACCCGGGAGCCGGACTACTGGCGGCCGGGGACCAACGCCCGCGCGTATCCCGATCCGGCCGGCAACCGGCAGGTCCCGGCCCGGGTCCTGCCGGTGGACACCCTCGGCAGCCCCGAACTGGGGGCGGCGCCGGGCCGGGCCCGGATGCCGCTCGCCGTGGTGCTGCCCGCCTCGGCGACCTCGGCCGGCTTCGAGTTCGGCAACGGCGATGGCGCCGACGCGGTGGTCACCGACGGGATGGCCCTCGCCTGGGTACCGCGGGGTTACACCGGGAAGGTGCACGTCCGGGCGTTCGACGCGCACGAAAAGGTCGTCTACGACGGGACGCTGCCGCTGGTGTGAGCCAGCCAGCCGGAGGCGTTCGCGCGCAAGGCCGTCTCGTAGGTGCTCGTGACGTCGAACTCCTCCGGCAGGTTGCCGGTCAGCTCCAGCGAGACGAGCCCGTGCACGAACGCCCAGCAGGCGACCGCGATCGTCGGCGGGGGGACGTCCAGGAAGACGCCGTCCGCCACCGCGCGGCCGATGATGCGCTCCAGCGGCTTGAGCGTCTCGCGGGCGAGTTCTTCGGCGTCCTCGTTGGGCTCGAACCCGGGGACGGACCTGGTGAACATGATCCCGTAGAGGTTCGGGTCGGCCAGCGCGCTCGCGCGGTAGGCACTGCCGAGCGTGACGAGGTCCTCGACCGCGTCGCCGGTCAGCGGCGTCCCGGCCATCCGGGCGCCGAACCGGCGGAACCCCTCGGTGTAGAGCGCGTTCACCAGATCGGGTTTGCTGCCGAACAGGGAGTACACGGCGGTGGTCGACGTCCCGGCGTCGGCGGCCAGCTTCCGCAGGGAAAGCGCCTTCGGCCCGTCGGCGGCGATCAGCTCGCCGGCGCGGTCCAGGAGCTTCAGCCGGAGGGCTTCGTCGTGCGTGCGTGGTCGAGCCATCTACGCAGCGTATCGGAACGCTGTTATCAATGACCAGAGCCAGGAGTTGACCTGGAGTGCACTCCAGGTCGTAGTGTCGAGGTCATGAGCTACTCGATAGCGGAAGCCGCTCGACGTAGCGGGCTGTCCATCGACACCCTCCGGTACTACGAGCGCATCAAACTGCTCGACCCGCCCGCCCGCGACACCGCGGGCCGCCGGGCGTACTCCGACGACGACCTCGGCTGGCTGGGGTTCCTGACCAAGCTCCGCACGACCGGGATGCCCATCAAGAGCATGCGCGAGTACGCGTCGCTGCGCCGCCACGGCGTCGCCAGCGCGGGCCGCCGCAAGGCGCTCCTGGTGGAGCAGCGGCGATCGGTCGCCGAGCGGATCGCCGAGCTGCAGGGCTGCCTCGACGTCCTCGACTACAAGATCGACAACTACGCCCAGGTCGAGCGCAAGGCGTTCGGCGTGGAACCCGACATGGAGGGAATCTCGGCGTGAAGACCAGGAAGCTCGGCGAACTGGAAGTCGGTGCCCAGGGGCTGGGCTGCATGGGGATGAGCCAGGCCTACGGCGTCTTCGACAACGAAGACGAGTCGATCGCCACGGTCCACCGGGCGCTCGACCTCGGCGTCACCCTGCTGGACACGGCGAACGTCTACGGACAGGGCGCCAACGAGGAGCTGGTCGGCCGCGCGATCGCCGGCCGCCGCGACGAGGTCGTCCTCGCGACGAAGTTCGGCATCGTGTGGGGCGAAGGCGGCGCGGTGGGCGCCCGCGGCGACGCCGAGTACGTGAAGCAGAACTGCGACGACTCGCTGCGCCGCCTCGGGGTCGACCACATCGACCTCTACTACCAGCACCGCGTCGACCCGGACACGCCGATCGAAGAGACCTGGGGCGCGCTGGCCTCCCTCGTCGAAGCGGGCAAGATCCGGTACGCGGGCATCTCGGAGGCGAGTGCCGCGACGATCCGCGCCGCGCACGCCGTGCACCCGGTGACCGCGCTGCAGAGCGAGTGGTCCCTGTGGACGCGCGGCATCGAGGGCGAAATCCTCGGCACCTGCCGTGAGCTGGGGATCGGCGTCGTGCCGTTCTCGCCGCTGGGCCGCGGGTTCCTGACCGGCGCGGTGACGATGAAGGACCTGCCGGAGGGCGACATGCGCCGCGGCCTGCCGCGGTTCGCCGAGGGCAACTTCGAGCGCAACATGGCGATCGTCGACGCGCTGCGCAAGCTCGCCGAGGAGAAGGGCGTCACCGCCGGGCAGCTCGCGCTGGCGTGGGTGCAGTCCCACGGCGAGGACGTCGTGCCGATCCCGGGCACGAAGCGGCGCAAGTACCTGGAGGAGAACGTCGCGGCGGCTTCACTGGAGCTGACGGCGGCCGACATCGAGGCCATCGAAGCGGCGGCTCCCGCCGAGGCGGTCGCGGGGGAGCGGTACCCGGAGCGGATGGCGCGCGCCGCGGGCAAGTGAGCACGTGCCGAGTTGTCTCTGAAGGTTTTCTGAGATCTCCGGGGAAGGCTCGGTGCCGATCATGCGATCGGTGCCGAGCCTGGAGGTCTTCGTGTCCGAGGAAGTTCTCGACTATCTGGTCGTCGGCGCGGGGCCGGCCGGGTTGCAGCTGGGGCAGTTCCTCGGCCACGCCGGGCGCCGGTACCTCGTGCTGGAGGCGGGATCCGCGCCCGGCACGTTCTTCGGCACCTACCCGCGGCACCGGAAGCTCATCTCGATCAACAAGAAGTACACCGGCTGGACCGACCCGGAGCTGAACCTCCGGATGGACTGGAACTCGATCCTCGCCGACGGCGACGACGACCCGGTGCTCTTCACCGACTACAGCGAAAAGCTCTTCCCGGACGCCGAAGACCTGCTCCGCTACCTCGCCGACTACACGGCGAAGCACCAGATCAACGTCCGCTACGACACCCGGGTGACGCGGGTGCACCGCGAGCCGGAAAGCGCTCTCTTCGTCGTCACCGCCGGTGACACCGAGTTCCGCGCGCGACGGCTGATCATGGCGACCGGCGTCAGCAGGTCCTACACCCCGGACATCCCCGGCATCGAGCTGGCCGACCAGTACTCCGACGTCTCCGTCGACCCGCAGGAGTTCAAGAACCAGCGGGTCCTGGTGCTCGGCAAGGGGAACTCCGCCTTCGAGACCGCGGACAACCTGATCGAGACGGCCGCGATCGTGCACGTCGGCGGCCCGCGGCCGGTGAAACTGGCCTGGCGCACGCACTTCGTCGGCCACCTGCGCGCGTACAACGCGGGCATCCTCGACATGTACCAGCTCAAGCTCCAGCACGCGATCCTCGACGGCGACGTCCGCGAGATCCGCAAGGACGCCGACGGTTACCACGTCAAGTACGCCTTCGCCCGCGTCGACGAGGTCGTCAAGGAGATCCGCTACGACCGGGTGATCATCTGCACCGGCTTCCGGTTCGACGCCGACGTCTTCGACGACGACTGCCGCCCGCAGCTCACCATCAACGACCGCTTCCCCGCGCAGACGTCCAGCTGGGAGTCGGTCAACGTGCCCGGCCTCTACTTCGCCGGCACGATCACGCAGGTCCGCGACTTCAAGAAGGCCACCAGCGCGTTCATCCACGGCTTCCGCTACGGCGTCCGCGCGCTGGCCAAGGTCCTCGGCGAGCGGTACCACGACGAGCTCTGGCCGCACACCGGGCTGCCCGCGAAACCGGACGCGCTGACCGAAGCCGTGATCACCCGGATCAACCGGACTTCCGCGCTGTACCAGCAGTTCGGCTTCCTCGGCGACGTGCTGATCATCGACGGCGACACCGCGAGCTACCTCGAAGAGGTGCCGGTGGCGCGGCTGCTGGACGACCCGCCGGAGAACGCCTTCGTCGTCACCCTCGATTACGGCCCCGATCACGACAAGGTCGACCCGTTCGACTTCGTCGCCCGCGCCAGCCAGGACCAGGCCAACGACCACGGCGAGGGCCACTACCTGCACCCGATCGTCCGGCACTACCGCCACGGCGAGCTGGTCGCCACCCACCACGTCACCGAGAACCTCGAGAACGAGTGGGACCGGGAAGTCCACATCGGACCGCTGGCCGCCTTCTTCACGAAGGAGCTGTGATGCGCACGATCGCGGAGTTCGAAGCGGCGGCGCGGCAACGGCTCGACCCGGTCCACTACGACTACTTCGCGGGCGGCGCGCAGGACGAGATCACCCTGGCGGAGAACGAAACCGCGTTCAAACGGCTGCGGCTGCTGCCCCGCGTCCTGCGCGGCAGCGACAAGCGCGACCTGAGCGTCGAGCTGCTCGGCTCGCCGGCGTCGATGCCGATCCTGGTCGCGCCGACGGCGTTCCACCGGCTCGCCCACGCCGACGGCGAGCTCGCCACCGCCCGGGCCGCGGCGCGCGCGGGCACGATCATGATCGTCAGCATGGCCTCGACCACGGCCATCGAGGACGTCGCCGCCGCGGCCCGCGAGGTCGCGCCCGACCCGGCGCTGTGGTTCCAGCTCTACCTGCAGCCGGACCTGGAGTTCACCGAGGCGGTCGTGCGCCGGGCCGAGGCCGCCGGCGTCAAGGCTTTCGTCGTCACCGTGGACTCCCCGGTGCTCGGCCGTCGCGAGCGCGACGACCGCAACGATTTCCACGACCTGCCGTCGGGGCTGGTCGTGGAGAACCTCCGCAACATCGGTGAGAACCGCAGTGGTGGCAACGCCAGCCACGTCCGCGACATCGTCATGTCGGCCGGGCTCAACTGGGAGCACATCGCCTGGCTGCGCTCGAAGACCAAGCTGCCGGTGCTGATCAAGGGTGTCCTGCACCCCGAGGACGCGCGCCTCGCGGTGCACCACGGCGTCGCCGGGATCGTCGTGTCCAACCACGGCGGCCGCCAGCTCGACACCGTCCCCGCCACGATCGACGTGCTCCCCGAGATCGCGGCGGCGGTCGGCGGGGCGATGCCGGTGCTGCTCGACGGCGGGATCCGCCGCGGCACCGACGTCGTCAAGGCCCTCGCCCTCGGCGCGGACGCGGTCGGCGTCGGCCGTCCCGTGGTGTGGGGGCTGGCCGCGGGCGGGCGCGAAGGCGTCTCGCAGGTGCTCGAACTGCTGCGGGAGGACTTCGACCAGGCGCTCGCCCAGTGCGGCGGACGGCGGCCGGCCGACCTGACGCCGGACCAGGTGCGGCGATGATCGGGAAAGCGCTTGCGGCGGCCGTGGTGGCGACGGCGCCCGCGTGGCTGCCCGGCCGCGTCGTCGCGCTGCGGGTGAAGATCTTCTCGCTGGTCAACGGCGAGGACACGGTGACGATCCCGGGCGAGCGGATCGGCGCCGAGGACTTCCGGCGCGTCTACGCCGACCCGGCGGCGAACGGCCGCAGCAAGGGCGCCGCGCTGTCGGACCTGTTCTGGTACTGGCTCGCGCCGGGCCCGGAGGTGCACCAGGAGCACCTCGAACCGGGGCCGCGCTACGACGAGGTCGCCAAGTGCACCCGGCACATCCTGGTCAAGTCCAAAAAGGACTCCGAGGAGCTGACTCGGCGCGTCGCGACGCACGTGCTCGACCAGCTGGACGGCGGCTTGGTCCGGCTGCGCGACGAGATGATGCCGATCTGGGCCGAGCTGTACTACGAGCTGGTCTTCGACGAGCCGTGCCCGCCGGAGGCGCGTGACCTCATCGTGGCGAACGCCGACGACGTCGTCTCGGCGCTGAAGTGCGTGCGGCCGCGGAACATGCGCCGCCGCGCGCGGCTCACGAAGTACCTGCGGCGGCGCCTCGACGACGTCCCGCACCCGCTGCCGGAGGCCCTGACGCGGGAGGAGCAGGCCTACTACCTGCAGGGCACGTTCTTCAACACCGCCGTCGTGCAGATGTCCGAGGCGATGGCCCACCTGCTGATGATCGTCGCGCAGCACCCGGACGTCCAGCGCCGGCTGGCCGAAAGTCCGGACGACGACGCCTACTTCGACCGCGTCATCGACGAAGGGCTGCGCACGTACCCGCTCTTCGGCATCGCGCACCGGATCTCGACGGCCGACATCGAGCTGCCGAACCTGACCATCCCGGCCGGCACCGTGCTCTGCTTCAGCTACCCGGACTTCCACCACGCGGGGTTCGAGCACCCGGACGAGTTCGACCCGGAACGCTGGTGCTCGCACGCCGTCCAGGCCAAGAAGGACGTCAACTTCGTCCCGTTCGGCATCGCGCAGAACCGCGCCTGCCCGGCACGCGGGCTGGCCCCGCTGACCATGCGCGTCGTGGCGCGGGAGGTGCTGCGCCGGTTCAGCCTCGCCTCGACCGCCGGGCACACGCGCTCGATCCCCAACCGCGGGCCCGCCCTGCTGACGCCCCGCGGGGCCCGCCGCAAGCGCGCGCCGCTGGTGTGGCTCGCGGTGCGCGACCGCTGGGAAGACGTCTGGCGCAGCCTGGCCCAGCTCGTGTTCGGCACGTACATGGTCGTCGACGCTCGTCGCCAAGCCCTCTGCTCGACCTACTTCGCCGGAGGAAACTCATGACCCCCACCGAAGCGGCGCCGGCGTTCTTCCTCGCCGTCGCGGTCATCCTCGTGGTCTGCCGGGTCGTCTGCATGATCGCGGTGCGGCTGGGCCAGCCGCCCGTGGTCGGCGAGATGATCGCCGGCGTGCTGCTCGGCCCGTCGCTGCTCGGGCTGATCCTCCCGGCGGTGCAAACGGGGCTGTTCCCGGACGGCGTCCGCCCGCTGCTCTACGTCGGCGGCCAGATCGGCCTGGTCATCTACATGTTCGGCGCGGGCTACGAGTTCAGCCTGCGCAGCATCCGCGGCTCGGCCAAGTCGGTCGGCGCGATTTCGGCGGCCGGCACGGTCGTACCGCTCGCACTGGGCGTCGGCGTCGCGGTGTTCGGCGCGAGCTGGGCCGGCATCGGCAAGTCCGGGGTGTCGCTGACGACGTCGGCGGCGTTCGTCGGGGTGGCGCTCGCGATCACGGCGTTCCCGATGCTCGCCCGGATCATCACCGAACGCGGGCTCGGCGGCACCCGGTTCGGCTCGCTGGCGCTGGCCTGCGGCGCGCTCGACGACGTCCTGGCGTGGGTCCTGCTGGCCGTCGTGCTCGGCATGCACGCCGATTCGGCCGGGCCGGTGGCCATCGCCGTCGGCGGCGGGCTGCTGTTCGCGCTGCTGCTGGTGCTGGTCGGACGCCGGGTGCTCGCGAAGGCGATGGGCAGCGAACGGATCTCCGCGGACCAGAAGATGCTGATCACGGCGTTGACGCTGTTCGCCGCCGCCTGGTTCACCGACATCATCGGCCTGTACGCGGTGTTCGGTGCCTTCTGCGTCGGCATCGTCTTCCCGCGGGTGCCCGCCGCGGACGCCGTGCTCGCGAAGATCATGCCGATCGGGCGGATCGTGTTCCTCCCGCTGTTCTTCACCTATTCCGGCCTGAACACCCGGTTCGCCCTGCTCGCCGACCCGAAGCTGCTGCTGTTCGCGCTGCTGTGCGTCGCCGTGGCGATCATCGGCAAGTTCGGCGCGTGCTGGGGCGCGGCCCGGCTGGTGGGGGAGTCGCAGCCGGTCGCCCTGCGGGTCGGCGCGTTGATCAACGCCCGCGGGCTGATGCAGCTGATCGCGCTGAACGTCGGGCTCGCGGCGGGGATCGTTTCGCCCGCTTTGTTCACCGTGCTGGTGCTGGTCGCCCTGGTGACCACCGTGATGACCGCGCCGGTGCTCAGCTGGCTCGACCGGCGTGATGCCCGCAGAGGGACCACCGAAGTGGTCTTGATGGCGGAGCCGGTCCCGGTAGCCGGGAAAAGTTGAGGGTTCAATACCAGAAAATAACTGCCAGTATGGGGTCGTGCACGATGCGGCGGAGAAACCGAGAGTGCTCCTCGTCGAGGACGACCGCGAGCTCGCGGGCCTGCTCGCCGAGCTGCTCGCGGACGAAGGCTACGAAACCGATGCGGCGTACGACGGCCAGCGGGGGCTGCACCTCGGCCTCACCGGGCGGTACGACGTGATGATCATCGACCGCAGGCTGCCGGTGCTCGACGGCCTGGAGCTGCTCGCGCGGCTCCGGGCCCGGGCGGTCACCACGCGCGTCCTGGTGCTGTCGGCGCTGAGCACGCTCGCCGACCGCGTCAGCGGGCTGGACGCCGGCGCCGACGACTACCTCGTCAAGCCCTTCGAGACCGAAGAGCTGCTCGCCCGGCTGCGTGCGCTGGGCCGCCGTGACCTCGACGGCGCCGAGTGCATCCCGCTCGGCACAGCCGCGCTCGACCTGCAGCGCCACGAGGTCGTGCTGCCGCGCGGGGAGCGGATCACGCTGTCCGGGCGCGAGTTCGAGCTGCTCCGGGCGCTGGCCCAGCGGCCGAAGGCGATCCACCCGCGGGCGGCGCTGCGCACCCGGGTTTTCGCCGATTCGACCGGCGAGTCCATTGTGGACACGTATGTCTACTACCTGCGGCGCAAGCTCGGCCGGGACGTCGTGCGGACGGTGCACGGGCTCGGTTACCAGATCGGCGCGGTGTGAGAGCCGGCGGCGACCCCGAGGAACGGGCCCTGCGGCGGGCGCGGTGGGTGATCACCGCGCAGATCGCCGTGGTGGTGTCGCTGCTGGTCGTCGTCGCGGGCGGGATCGCCTACGGGATGCTGCTGTCCGGGCAGCACGCCGACGCCGACCGCACGCTGGCCCGGACCATCGAGCTCGGCCCGGCCGCGACGCCACCCGGCTGCGTCTGGCTGTTCACCCCGGCGCTGCACGCGCCGGCCGGGCCGTCGCCGGCCGGGATGCCGATCACCGGGCTGAACGCGCTCGCGTCGTCGCCGGGTGACGTCCACACGGAACGCCGGTCGTTCGGCGGGATGACGTACACGATCCGGGTGGAGAACCGCGGCGGCGTCGTCTCGCAGGCGTTCTTCGAGGAGCGGTACCAGATCCAGGACCGGTCGTCGCTGCTGTTCGGGCTCGGGATCGCCGAGCTGCTGGCGTTGCTGGCGGCCGTGGTGTGCGGGCGGGTGCTGGCGTGCCGCGCGATCCGGCCGCTGGCCGACGCGCTGCGGCGGCAGCGCACGTTCGTCGAGGACGCGTCCCACGAGCTGCGCGCCCCGCTGACCCGGCTGCACACCCGCGCGCAGCTGCTGGCCCGGCGATCGTCCGGCCGGGACGGTGACGACCTGCAGCAGCTGGTGCGCGGGACGCGCGAACTCGGCGAAGTCGTCGAGGACCTGCTGCTGTCGGCGCAGGCGTGCGGTGGCCGTCCGGAGCTGGTGCCGGTCGAGCTGGGGGTGCTGGCCGACGAGGTGGTCGCGGCGGAGGCGGTGCGCGCGGGCGCGGGCCGGGTCCGCATCGCGGTGACGCGGGAGCACGGCCCGTACGTCGTCCAGGGCGTCCCGACGGCGTTGCGGCGGGTGCTTTCGGCGTTGCTGGACAACGCGCTGGGCCACACCCCGCCGGGCGGCTCGATCGAGGTGTCGCTGGGCGCGCCGGACGACGAGCACGTCGAGCTGCGCGTCCGCGACACCGGCGTCGGCTTCCCGACGGCGGACGCCGACCGCATCTTCGAGCGCTTCGCCCGCGGCACGGACGGCGACGGCCGCCGCTTCGGCCTCGGCCTGGCGCTGGTCCGCGAGGTGGTGACGGGCCACGGCGGCACGATCGCCGCCGTCGCCCGCCCCGGCGCGGGCGCCACGTTCACCCTCCGCCTGCTGCGCGCCGACCTCACGTGAGTCAGCTGCCGAGACTGAGGCGGATCCCGCGGGCCAGCATCGGCTCGAGGCCGAGGCAGGCCGCCTCGATCTCCGCCCGCAGCTCCGCCGACGGTTTCGTGTAGACGTTCGTCATGTGGCTGCGGCAGGCGTACAGGTCCTGCTGGGCGCCTTCGCCCAGGTCCGGGTCCGGCAGCAGCGTGAGGTCGGTGTGCAGCCGCAACCAGGTGTCGCGGTCGCGCAGCAGGGCCGCGGCCGCCCGTCGCGTGTGGACCCGGTTCGCCGGGCTCAGCAGCGCGCGCAACGCGGGCACATCGACCAGCGCCGGCCGGCCGCGCAGGAACTCCACCACCTGCCGGGTCACCGCGGGGGAGGGGTCCGTCAGCAGCGGCCGCACCGCCGTCGACTCCGGCGCGACCCGGCGCAGGCCGCGGACGGCCAGCGCGCGGAACCGGGGCCGCTCGTCGGTGAGGTGACGCTCCAGCCGTCCGGCGTCCTCCGACGTCCCGGTCTCGCCGAGCCCGGCTAGCATCCCCGCGGAGATCGGCAGCTCACGGTAGTGCGTGGCCGGGTCGCCGCCCGCCTTCCGTACCAGCGCCTGCGCCATCGAGCGCACCGCCGACGCCCGGTCGCCGAGGCAGGCCACGGCGGTGTCTTCGCCGAGAAGCGTCAGGGCGCGCATCCGGACCTTGGGCGTCCCGGCGGCGAGCAGTTCTTCGACGGCCTCCCCGCGGTCGAGGAGTTCTTCCCCGCACAGCGAACGGATCCGGAAGTCGTTGTCCGTGGTGGCGATGTCGAGCAGCCGCTCGGCGCGGAGGAACCCGACCGCCTCAGTGTGTGCGAAGCGGCGGCTCTCGCGGTCTTCCAACGCCAGCGCGTCGTCGAGCAACCGCGGGGTGAGCGCCTGGTGGAACAGGGTGGTCATCCAGTCGTCGACCTGACGCCGTCGCAGCACGCCGATCAGCGGCAGCATCGCGCGGAACGCCGGTTCGTCCAGTTTGGACAGTGTCAGCGGCCGCGCGAGATCCCGGATCGGCCGCACCCAGTCGACGCAGCGGATCAGCAGCAGGGGCAGTACCTCGGGATCGGTGCGGACCGCGAGCCGCTCGACAGCGGCTTCGCGCAGGCGCCCATTCCCGTGGCAGGCGGCCTCGGCCAGTTCGGTCCGCGAAGGACGGCGGCTCAACTGTGCGTTGCGTCCGGTCCACCAGGACCTCCGGTACGCCAGGTCGAAGTCCGCCCAGCGCCGGGCGTCGCCCGCGGCGAACGCGTCGAGATCCTCGACGGTCAGCTCGGTTTCCGTCATCCGGCATTCCCCCTCGGCGCCCAGGATGCCCGGGCGCCGAGGGGGAGTCGAACCGATTTCAGCCCAGCAGCGCGGTGACGGCCGCGGGGGCGTCCGCGATCGCCACCGGGTTCTGCTCGCGGGTGGCGAGGCTGCGGACGGTCACGTTCCCGGCGGCCCAGTCCTCCTGGCCGACGATCACCACCGCGACCGCGCCCGCCTTGTCCGCGCGGGTGAGTTCCTTGCCCAGCTTGCGGTGCTCGATCGGCGTCGACGTCCGCAGCCCGGCCTGGCGCAGCGACTGCGCCACCGAGCGGGCGGCGTCCGAGAGATCCTCGGTCACCGGGATGACCATGACGTCGACCTCACTGCGCGGGGCCGGCGTCAGCCCGTGCGTCTCGAGGAAGTCGATGAGCGTGACGTCGCCCATGCCGAACCCGATGCCCGGGATCTGCTGCGCGGTGAACATCGACGCGAGGTCGCTGTAGCGGCCGCCGCCGAACAGGGCCCGGCGGTTCTCCGGCGAGGTGTCGAAGACCTCGAACACGGTCGAGGTGTAGTACGCCAGCCCGCGCACGATGATCGGCTCGTACTTCACCAGGCTGCCGGCGCTGCTGTTGAGCACCTTCACCAGGTTCGACTGCTCGCGCACCGCCGCCGGCAGCTCGTCGAGCAGCGCCTCGCCCATGTCGAGCGTCTCGGCCAGCTTCGCGAACTGCTTGTCCGACAGCCCGATCTCCGCGGCCCCCTCGGCCAGCTTCTCGCGGGGGTACTTCTCCCAGCGGTCGACCAGCGCGAACACCTGGGAGAGGTGGTCCTCGGAGACGCCGGCGACGTCGGTGAGCGCCGACGTCAGCAGGTTCCGGTCGTTGACGCGCAGCACGAACATGTCCGGCGTCGCGCCCAGCGCGGCCATCATGTCGTGCACCAGCTCGAAGATCTCGATCTCGCAGTTGGCGCTGTCCGAGCCGAAGATGTCGGCGTTGATCTGCCAGTGCTCGCGCACACGGCCACGCTGCGGTGCCTCGTACCGGTGGCAGTTCGGGTGGCTGTACCAGCGCACCGGGAACGAGAGCGACTTCGCGCTGCCGGCGATCATCCGAGCGACCGACGGTGTCATCTCCGGCCGCAGCGCCAGCCGCCGCCCGCCCTTGTCGGTGAGCGTGTACAGCTGCTTGTCCGCGAGCTCCTGGCCCGACTTCCGTTCGTAGATCTCGGCCGACTCGAGGATCGGCCCGTCGTAGCGGAGGAAGCCGCGGCGCTCGAGGACGTCGTAGAGATGACCGAACACCTGCGTGCGCACGGACATCTCGGCGGGCAGGAAGTCCCGGGTCCCCTTGTAGGGCGCGGTCGGCAGGTATTCAGGCACGTGACCAGCTTAACGACCGGTTTTGTCAGGCGAAGGCGACCCCGTACGCGGTGAGCAGGGTAGCCGCCCCGAGCAGCACGGCCCCGACGGACGTCACCCGCCCGCCGAGCTTGCCGCGGTTCTTGCCGCTGTCCGGGATCAGGTGCAGGAAGAACCCGCCGGACTGGGCCAGGATCCCGAACAGCAGCAGGAAACTGGTGATCCAGAGCGTGCTGACGGAGAGCGTGGTGCGGCTGAGGATCTGCAGGGTGACCAGGGCGAGGATCAGCAGAACACCGGCGTGCGCGTGCCCGGCGCGGAACATCGCACGCTGGTGGTCGGTGAGTTTTCGGTCGCGCATAACGCCCATGAGCGCGTAGCCGCCGTACATCACGGTGGGCAGCGAGACCAGGGCGATCACCGTGAAGAGCTGGATGGGTCCGTGCATCGGGGACTCCTTGTTCCGGGTGGGGTGAGGTTACGGTAACACTGTTTTAAAACGGTGTCACGGAACTTGGCATTCCCTGATCGGGGAGGTTGCCAGGAGGGACTTTGCCGTAGGTCGGAGGTGGGGGTGGGTTGTGACGCGTGGGCTGGGGGTGGTTCCAGCCGGGCGGGTGACGCTGTGGGCGCGAGTGGCCCTTTCGTGCTTGTGGAGGGCGCGAGTGGCCCTTTCGCGCTGCGGAGGGTGCGAGTGGCCCTTTGCCGCCACTTGGCCAACCAGCGCGAGTGGCCCGCTCGTACGGTTAAGGGCGCGAGTGGCCCTTTCGTGCGCTCAAGGTGCTGGTGGCGGTGCGACTGGGCCGTTCGTGCCGTGCGGTGCGAATGATCCGTTCGTGACTCGGGACTTTGGCCCAAGCGATCCTTTCGCGCCGAGGGGCTGCGAGGGGCCGTTCGCCTTCGGGCTATCAGCGCGAGTGGCCCGCTCGTGCGGTTAAGGGCGCGAGCGGCCCGTTCGCGCGTTGGCGGCGTGTCGAGTGGCCCGTTCGTACCGGCTCGCCGGTCGGTGACGTCCACGAGCACCGCTCGCCGGTCGGCGAGGGCCGGCGCGCGGGTGGCGAGACCGAGGCGTTCGAGGCGGCGGCTGGGCGCGGCTCGGAGATCGCTATAAGCCGTGAGGGGCACCCTCATGGCTTATATAGCCCTGAAGGTGCCCCTCACGGCTTGTGCAGGCGCGAGCGGGCCGTTCGTGCCTTGGGGGAGTGTGGCGGTGGTGCGAGTGGCCCGTTCGTGCCGCAAAGGGCACCAGCGGCCCTTTCGTGCGCTCGGCCAACCAGCGCGACTGGCCCGTTCGCGCCGAAAAAGCCGCGACTGGCCCGTTCACAACGCTAAGCCGCAAGCCCCCGAGCCAGCACCAGCAGCGGATTCCGCAAGGCGGCGAGCGAGGCCAGCGGATCCCCCTCGACAACCAGCACATCCGCCGCCAGCCCAGGCTCAAGGCGCCCGGTCACCCCAGCCAGACCAAGCCCAGCCGCGCTGTCCTCGGTAGCGATCTCCAAGATCCGCCGCCGCCCGAACCCCAGCCACTCGTACAGCTCCAGCGCACCCACCGGATCGTCGAACACCGACCCCGGCAAGCCGGCGTCCGTCCCGGCCAGCAGCCGGACGCCGTGCTCCTCCAGCCATGGCAACCGGCCGTACATCGCCTGTGCGACGTCGTCGCCCAGCTTCTCGACGATCGTTCGCCAGTTGCGGCTGCTCGTCGAACACGCCGAGATTCCCTGAGCGGCCATGGAAGCGGCCACTGGGTCCCGCCGGTCGAACGAGCGAGGGCCGGTCAGGAAGCTGCAGTGCTCGATCGTCGACACGCCGGCCTCGACCGCCGCCTCGATCGCGTCGGCGCCGTGGGCGTGGGCCGCCACCGGCAAGCCGTGTGACGCCGCGTGCGCGACGATCACGGCCAGCTGCCGGGCGTCGAACTGCGATTCCCACATGTCTGCGCCGCCCTCGGTGATCTGGCCGCCGCTGGCCATCACCTTGATCACGTCCGCGCCCGCCGCGGCGTTCTCGTCGATCAGGGACCGGATCGACGCGTCGGACGTCGTCGCGCCGCCGAAGAAGTGGCAGTGGCCGTCCGGGACCGTGATCGGCGGGCCCGACGCCAGCAGCCGCGGCGCGGCCACGTCGTCCAGCGAGCGGTGCACCGCCGCGCCGCCTAGGTCCCGCACTGTTGTCACGCCGCTGCGCAGCATCGACGTGAGCCGGGAGCGGGCGCCGTCCAGCGAGGAGCCGTCGAGGAAATTCGCCAGCATCTCGCGTGACGCGTCGAAGGACAGGTGCACGTGGACGTTGAACAGGCCCGCCATGATCGTGCCGGTCGGGAAGTCGTGCCGCGCGAAACCGGGCGCCGCCTGGGCCAGCACCTCCGCGCGCGGGCCCACCGCGGCCAGCACGCCGTCGCGTACCAGGACCGCGCCGTCGGTAACCGGCGTCGCCGGCCGGGGCAGCAACCGGCCGGCGGTGATCAGGGTGTCCACGCCTCACGTCCCCATCGCGGCCGAAAGGGCGAGCAGCGGCCGGACGTCGGACTCGATGTCGTCCGCGCCGGCGGGCAGGACCTGCTTGGCGCGGCCGTCGCTCTCCTCGCCGTCCGCGTGCCGCCGCAACGCCGTCTTCAGCGCGGCCGCGGCGGCGCCCGGATCGCTGGCGACGACCTCGCCGAAGTTCGCGTCCAAGTACGGCGAAAGCTGCACCAGGCCGTCGCGGATCTCGATCACCCGGCGGTAGTAGACGCGGTGCACGCTGCGCGGGGAGAACCGTTCGCGCGGCGGGGTCCGCAGCACGATGCTGGGGAACGCACTGACCAGGACCGTCCACAGTGGAGCCAGCGCCTGGTGCTCGTGGCGGTGCCGTCGTCGCCGCCGCAACGCCGACAGCCGCGCGCGGACGCCGGGGTAGGTCACGCCGGCCAGGAACAGCGCGCCGCCGAGGACCACGAACGGCACGCCGAGCAGCAGCAGGATCTTCACCACCGGGCCGAACGCCCACGCCACCACGATGTACAGCGCGCGGAAGATGCTGCCGACGGCCGCGCTCGCCAGCCCGACCGCGCCCAGCCGCAGCCCGATCCGCAGGTTCCGGTCGGCGACGCGCAGGTAGCGCACGATCCAGGCCGTGCACGCGAGCAGCGCGTAGATCAGGTACAGCCCGGCGCCCAGGTAGAACAGCGCGACGCCGTTGTCGTGGATCGTCTCCGGCCCGAGCGCGGCCCCCCGCAGCTCCGGGGGTGTCACGCTCATCGCGACGATCATCAGCACGATCGCCGCGGCCAGCGGTACCAGCTCGACGACCACACGGCGGTAGCGGCGGACCGGCCCCAGCGCCGAGCCGAGGAAGAACAGGATCAGCGCGGAGACACCGCAGGCGAGCAGCGCGTTGTTGGCCACCCGGGCGGCGCCGAGGCCGAAGACGTCGTCGACGGCGTCCGAGATCACGGTCTGTTGCAGCAGGAACGCGGCGGCAAAGCCGGCGATGCACGCGGTGACCGACCAGTTCGGCAGGGTCGGGGCCCGGACCACCTGATAGATCCGCCACGCCAGAGCAGCGGCGAACGGCACCATCGCGAGAACGTTCACGGGGCTGAAAAGTGTGCTCACAACCACCCTTGGTGATCGCCCAGCGCCCCCTGGATCCGGCGAAGATCCCGGTCCGCAGCGCGCCGCGGGATCGTGTAGTTCAGGACCGACGCCCACTCGAGGATGATGGTCGCTACGGTCTCGGCTTCCCACTCGTGGGCGTCATCGTAGGACGTGCGGCGCAGTGCGCGGTGTACTGCATCCGGGTCAAGATCGGGAGCCGGGCCGCGCAGGAAGTCCGCCGGCTCGGCGTCGCCCTGCGGGTGGTGGTCGGCGAGCATGTGGCCGAGCTCGTGCAGGATGATGTGATCTTGGTGGGACTTCGTCGTTTCGGCCTGGTAGAAGATGTAGTCCGCCGCCGAGGTCGCGATCCAGCAGCCGAACGGGCCGGGCACCTCGAGCGGGTAGGCCATCAGCCGGATCGGTTTCCCCCGCTGCTCACCCACCCGCGCGCACAGCTGTTCGACGTCCAGCGGCGGCCCGATGTCCAGGTCCTTCAGCAGCTTCCGGCACCGGCGGCGCAGCTCGCGTTCCTTCATCGCGGGGTGTCCTCCGGGTTCCGGCCTTCGCGTTCGGCGCGTTCGTAGCGCTCCACCAGCTCCAGCAGGTCCATCACCTGACGGCGGCCCTGCGGCGACAGCTCCTGCGCGCGCATCGCCATCAGCTGGACCTCGCCCGCCGGCGCCGGCCCGGTGGCCTCGGCGTCGAAGAAGTAGGTGACGGGCACGCCGAACAGCCTGGCCAGCGCCTCGACGTAGTGGATCTTGGGGTTGACCCGCTTGCCGGTCGCGAGCTGCTGCAGGTAGGCGGGCGACATCGCCGGCCCGCCGGCCCGCTCGACCGCCGCGGAGATCTCGCGGTAGCTGTGCGGTGCCTTGCCGTCCAGCCGCGCCGCGTCGATCAGGGCGCTCAGGCGTTCCGCGAACGTGCGCTCTTGTGCCATGGCCGCCCCCTA
This sequence comes from Amycolatopsis sp. NPDC088138, assembly GCF_044741685.1. Lineage (NCBI taxonomy): Bacteria > Bacillati > Actinomycetota > Actinomycetes > Pseudonocardiales > Pseudonocardiaceae > Amycolatopsis > Amycolatopsis sp. NPDC088138. The sequence continues at coordinate 338,376 of NZ_JBIUTB010000003.1, read as the reverse complement.
GGTTTCCACCGTGAAAATTCTAGCCGGGAAACCACTGTACGCACATGTTGACAGCTATCGTATGCAGTGGTTTACAGTTGGCCTCGCCTCTCGCCTTGCCGTCCGTACCCTGGGGGTGTACAGAACCACAAGGCGAGAGGCGACCATGCCTCCGACTCGTCATGATCGGCCGTCTGTAGTACGCTTCATAGCACCAAGGTCGATCGCCTCGCGGCGAACCCTTGGCTACGGCCTGTTGCCGGAGGTCGACCCCCAGGGCTTCCGGTGACAGGCCTCTTACTTTTCCAGCCTCAGGACATCAGCGTCGCGGCCAGCGTGCCGCCCAGCTCGGTGCACGCTTCCAGCACCTTCTTGTCCGGTTCGCCCGTCGCGATGACCGGATCCGCCGCCTTCACCCAGGCCAGGCCCGTCGTGATGGACAGCAGTTGCCGCTCGGTCCCCGACGTGTCGCTGTTGCCGTGGATCCAGTACCCGAACGGACGGCCCCGCGTCTCGTCAAGGCACGGGTAGTAGACCGTGTCGAAGAAGTGCTTCAGCGCGCCGCTCATGCTGCCCAGGTTCGCCGGCGTGCCCAGCAGGTAACCGTCGGCCGCCAGGACGTCCGGGACGGTGGCCGCCAGCGCCGCGCGGCGGACCACTTCGACACCTTCGATGTCCGGATGCGCAGCACCCGCCAGCACCGCCTCGAACATCGCCTGCGTCGACGGGGACGGCGTGTGGTGCACGACCAGGAGCTTCGGCATCAGGACAGCAACGCCTCCACGTCGGCCCGCAACGCCGTCAGCCGCTTGCCGGCCGCGGCGCGCGCGTCCGCCAGTGAGTCGCGCACCGGCTCGACGACCTGCAGGTACGCCTTCAGCTTCGGTTCGGTGCCCGACGGGCGCACCACGATCCGCACACCGTCGCCGGTCAGGCGCAGGACGTCGGCGTCGGGGAGCAGGTCCTCGAGCGTCACCGCGACGCCGCCGACCTCGGCCGGCGGGGCCTCACGCAGCTTGCCCATCAGGCGGCCGCGCACCGAGAGGTCCGTGACCCGCAGCGAAACCTGGTCGGTGACGTACACGCCGTGCCGCTGCGCCAGCTCGTCCAGGACGTCCAGGGGGGTGCGGCCCTCGGCGCGCAGCCGCGCGGTCAGCCCGGCCGCCAGCGTCGCGGCGGCGATACCGTCCTTGTCCCGCACGAACCCCGGGTTCACGCAGAGGCCGAGCGCCTCTTCGTAGGCGAACACGAGCCCGTCGCCGGAGCGGACCAGCCACTTGAAGCCGGTGAGCGTCTCCGCGTAGCGGGCGCCCTCGGCCTTCGCGATTTCGCCCAGCAGCGACGACGAGACGATCGTCGTGGCCACCAGCGGGTCCGGCATCATCGTGCGGTCCACAGTGGACAGGATGGTCGAGCCCAGCAGCACGCCCGTCTCGTCACCGCGCAGCATCCGCCACGAGCCGTCCCGCTCGCGCACGCCCAGCGCGCAGCGGTCGGCGTCCGGGTCGAGCGCGATCGCCAGCTCGGCGTCCACTTCGGACGCCAGGGCCAGCAGCAGGTCGGTCGCGCCCGGCTCCTCCGGGTTCGGGAACGACACCGTCGGGAAGTCCGGGTCCGGGGTGGACTGCGCCTCGACCAGGTGCAGGTCGGTGAACCCGGCCCGCTCGAAGGCCGCGCGCAGCGTCTCGGCGCCGACGCCGTGCAGCGCCGTCGCGGCCACCCGCACGGTGCGATCGGCGCCCAGCGGGAGTGCGGCGACCTCGTCGAGGTAGCTGCCGAGCAGGTCGACCACCCCGGCACCCGGCTCGCGCGGCACGCTCACCGCGGCCGGCGCGGCCTGGATGGCCTGCTCGATCTCGCCGTCGGACGGCGGCACGATCTGGCCGCCGGTCGCGTCGTAGAGCTTGTACCCGTTGTCCGCCGGGGGGTTGTGGGACGCCGTGATCTGGATCCCGGCCACCGCGCCGAGGTGCTTGACGGCGTAGGCGAGCAGCGGCGTCGGCAGCGGGCCGGGCATGACCTGGACGGTGAAGCCGGCGGCGGTCAGCACCTCCGCGGCGGCCGTGGCGAACTCCTCCGAGCCGTGGCGCGCGTCACGGCCGACGACGACCAGCGCGCCCGCGTTCCCGTGCGCGGTCAGCCAGGTCGCCACCCCGGCCGTCGTGCGGGTGACCACGGCGACGTTCATCCCGTTCGGCCCGGCGCGCACCGGCCCGCGCAGCCCGGCCGTGCCGAACTCCAGCGGCCCGGCCATCCGGTCGGCCAGCTCGTCGGCGGCCCCCGGTTCGCCGCCCAGCGCGCGGGCGACGACCCCCTGCAGCTCGGCACGGGAGGCGGGGTCCGGGTCGTCGGCGATCCAGCGGAACGCGGCGTCCCGCAGCGTGGAGGTCAAGGTCACCGCGCCAGCCTACGGGCTAGGGTCGGGCGGGTGCGCTTGCTCTTCACCTCACTGGGGTCCTTCGGTCACACGTTCCCGCTCCTCCCGCTGGCGTTCGCCGCGCGCGACGCGGGCCACGACGTCGTCTTCGCCACCTCCGAAGACTTCCTGCCACAGCTGCGGAAAGCCGGTCTCGAAACGGCCGCCGCCGGGCTCGGCATCAAGGAGGCGTTCGGCCAGGCGTTCGCCGAGGCCGGCCGGGCCGGGCAATGGCGCCCGGTGAGCGGCGTCCCGCCGGAGGACCGCGCCCCGATCGTCGCGAGGGTCTTCGGTGAACTCATGCCGAAGCGGTTCGTCGCCGACCTCCAGCCGGTGTTCGACCACTTCCGGCCCGACCTGGTGGTCAACGAGGTCGCGAACTCCGGTGGCTCGTTCGCGGCGATGAAGGCCGGGATCTCCCTGGTGACCCACGGGTTCGGCCGGGTGTCGAACGACGACCGGACGGCCACGTACATCCGCGACGCGATCCGGGCGAACGCCGAGGAGATGGGCATCACCCTCGGCGAGGACCTGACGTCCCGCGGCCCGTTCATCGACATCTGCCCGGAATCGGTGCAGGAGCCCGGTTTCCTGGCGCGGGCGCAGCGCGTGCCGCTGCGCCCGGTCGGCTGGAGCGAGCCCGGCGAGCTGCCCGCGGGTGTGCTGGACAAGCGGCGCCCGCTCGTCTACCTGACGCTCGGCACGGCGATGGGCCACGCCGGGGTGCTGGGCGAGGCGATCGCCGGACTGTCCGGTTTGGACGTCGACGTGCTGGTCGCCACCGGCCCGACCGTCGACCCGGCCGCGCTGGGCGAGGTTCCGGCGAACGTCCGGCTCGAGGCGTGGGTCCCGCAGTCGAAGCTGCTGCCGCACGTCGACCTGGTGGTGCACCACGGCGGCAGCGGCACGACGCTCGGCGCGTTCGGCGCGGGTGTCGGCCAGCTGCTGCTCCCGCAGGGCGCCGACCAGTTCGCCAACGCCGACGCGGTGTTCGCGGCGGGCGTCGGCGACCGCCTGCTCGGCGAGGACGTCACCGCGGACGCCGTCGCGGAGAAGGCCGGCCGGCTCCTGGCGGACCCGTCGGTCCGCTCCGCAGCTGCCACCCTGGCCGCAGAGGTCGCGGCCATGCCCCTCCCGGCCGAGGTGGCCGCCGAACTCCCGAAGTTCGCCTGAGGCGTCACTTTCACGTGAAAGTGACCACCTGGGGGCGGCACTTTCACGTGAAAGTGACGGGCTCGGGTCAGGCGCGGGCGACCAGGTCGCGCAGCAGGGAGCCCATGCGGGTTGCGGCCGCGCGGCCGGCTTCCAGGACCTCTTCGTGGTTGAGCGGCTCGCCCGTCATGCCCGCGGCCAGGTTCGTCACCAGCGAGAGGCCGAAGACCTCGACGCCGGCGGCGCGGGCCGCGATGGCCTCCAGGACCGTCGACATGCCGACGAGGTCCGCCCCCAGGGTGCGCAGCATGTGGATCTCGGCGGGCGTCTCGAAGTGCGGCCCGGTCAGGCCGGCGTAGACGCCCTCCTGCAGCGACGGGTCGATTTCGCGGGCGATCGCCCGCAGCCGCGCCGAGTAGAGGTCCGTCAGGTCGACGAAGTTCGCGCCGACGATCGGGGAGCGCGCGGTCAGGTTGAGGTGGTCGGAGATCAGCACCGGCTGCCCGACCTGGAAGCCCTGGCGCAGCCCGCCGGCCGCGTTGGTCAGCAGCACCGTCCGGGCGCCGGCGGCCGCGGCGGTGCGCACGTTGTGCACCACCGGGTCGATGCCCTTGCCCTCGTAGAAGTGCGTGCGGCCGAGCAGGATCAGCGCCCGGCGGTCGCCGACGCGCACCGAGCGCACCGTCCCGCCGTGGCCGACCGCGCTCGGCGCTTCGAACCCGGGCAGGTCGCCCAGCGGGATCTCCGCTTCGGGCTCCCCGATGACGTCCGCGGCCGGGCGCCAGCCCGAACCGAGCACGACGGCGATGTCGTGCTTGTCCACCCCAGTGCGGTCGGCGATGACGGCCGCGGCTTCCTGTGCGCTCATGCCCGCGAGCGTATCCGGACGCTCCGGACGACCAGGAACACCACCAGCCCGAACGGCGAAAGAAAGATCGTCAAGAACAAGATCGGACTGACGATCCACGGCGAGATCTCCAGCGAGCGGGCCTCGAAGTACATCCACCGCGCGATGAACAGGTCGAACGCGATGAGGTGCGCCCAGACGAGCCCGGCGCCCCACGGCGTGGCCAGTAGCGTCTGCAGCACGCCGAGGTCGGGCCGGAGCATCGCCCGCCCCCACTCCGCGAAGTGCGGCAGGACGAGCCCGAAGTAGCAGATCAGCGGCAGCAGCGGCACCCACGGCGAGCGCATGATCCGGGCCGTCCACTGCCACTTCGGCAGCAGGATCATGAGCGCCCAGAACGGCGTGGCCAGCGGGAACGCCCAGGTGAACAGGGCCATCACGCGGCCACCCGGGCCGGGGCCCGCACGACGGCCCACGCGCTCAGCCCGACGGCGGCCACGAGCGCCGCGGCCGCGCTCAGCGTCACGCCGTCCGGGTGCACGATCGACTGCGCCCGCAGTGCCTGCCAGGTGACCAGCGCGATCAGGCCCGTGTACCCGGCGGCGCCGATCAGGACGAGCCGGGCGCGGACGACGTCGTCGCGCAGCCGCGGGAACCGCGAGGCCAGCGCGAGCAGCGCGATGGCCAGCAGCGGCAGCGCCTGCAGGGCGTGCATCCCGACGAAGTGCGGGATCCGCAGGTCGCCGCCGATCGTGCTCCAGCCGAGGATCGGCAGGCCGGGGCCGCCGTCGGCGAGGCCGACCGTGTGCGCGCCGACCATGTCCGGCGTGCCACCGGACTTCCACTGCGCCAGCTGCTGCGCGGTCGGGCTCGTCATGAGCATGCCGAGCGAGATCCCGACGAGCGACAGGACGGCGCCGGCGCGCACGGCCCAGAAGCTCGCGCGGTCGGCGACCTTCGTGAACAGGACCAGCACGGTCAGCGCGAACGTCGCCAGCCAGAGGCCGATGATCATCTTGCCCATGACGCTGTAGAGCGTGGCGTCCAGCGGGGTCGCGTTGTTGAAGTGGCTCGCCCGGCCGCGGGCGGCCTGGAACACCAGCAGGACGTACTCGCCGCTGAAGATCACCACGAGCGCGTTCGTCAGCCAGCCCGCCGCGCGGCGGAACCGCGGCAGCAGCGAGACCAGCCAGCTCCACGTGAGGAAGTAGAGGCTGCCGGAGATCGCGAACTTGAGCGGCTTGGCCCAGATCGGCGCGCCTTCGAGGGTCCGGTGGTCGACCAGCAGCGCGGCGACGCAGAGCACGGCCACCACGCCGTAGGCGACGCCGGCGTAGCGCGATGGCGGGTGCCACCCGCGGGTTCTCGTCCGGAGATCGGCAAGGATGGTCATGGTTCCTCCCAGAACGGATAGTCAAACTCTCCGTTATGGGAAGTTAAGCTATCCATACTGAGAAGTCTTCAGGGTTGTCCCTGAGGCCGACCCCGGAATCGAACCCGGAATCGAACGCAGAATCGGAGCGCAAACGCATGCGGATGGCCGAACTGAGCGCCGAGTCGGGGGTGCCGGTCGCGACCGTCAAGTACTACCTGCGCGAAGGCCTGCTGCCGCCGGGCGAGCGCACCAGCCCGAACCAGGCCCGGTACTCGGCGGCGCACGTCCAGCGGCTGCGGCTGATCAAGGCCCTCACCGAGGTCGGCGGGATGTCACTGGCCTCGGTCGGCACGGTGCTCGAAGCGATCGACGGCGACAAGACCCCGCACCGCACGATGGGCGTCGTCCAGGAGGAGCTGGCCGGCACCCCGCCGCAGGTCTCCGAAGAGGCCGCCGACTGGGCGTGGGAGCTGCTCGACGGGATCGTCCGCCGCAACGGCTGGGGCGAGCTGAAGCGCAAGCACGTCGGGGTCGTGAACCTCGTCGCGGCGCTGGCCACGGCGAAGGAGCTGGGTCACGAGAAGCTGGCGGAGCGCCTCGAGGAGTACGCGCACCTGGCGATGCGCGTCGCGGAGCTGGACGTCGACACGGTGCGGGGCCTGACGTCGTTCGACAAGATCATCGAGGCCGGCCTGGTCGTGACGGTACTGGGCGACCACATCTTCGCGGGGCTGCGCCACCTCGGCCAGGAAGTACTGTCCCGCGAGGTCCTCGGCGACGTTCCCGACTAGGCGAGGCCCAGGAGCCGCCGCAGCTCCTCGACGCCGAGCGAGCCCGGCCGGCGCCCTTCGCGGGCCGCCTGGCAGGCCAGGGACGTGAGCTTGGCGTTGACCGGCGCCGGCCGGCCGATCCGGCGGCCGAGCAGCGCGATCTCGCCGTTGAGGTAGCTCGTCTCGATCGTGCCGGTGCCGCGGACGAGCGACTGCCAGCTCGACCCGCCGAGCTGCGCGGGCTCACCGGGAACCGGCTCGAACGACAGGGCACCCCAGGCGGCCTGCACCTCGTCTTCGCCGGCGTACGCGATCCCGGCGCTCGCCAGGACGTCGACGGCCTCGGCTTCGGCCGCCCGCCGGATGTCGTCGGCACCCGTGGTGTCACCGAGCAGCGCCTGCAGCGCGTTGCTCAGGTTGGACAGCAGCTTCCGGTACTTCCAGCGCATGACGTCGGCCGCCGGGACGACCCCGAAGCCGGCCGCATCCCAGTCCGCGGGGAGCGTCCCGAGGTCGTCGTCGCCGGCGCCGTACCGGCCGATGTGGAACGCCCCGCGCGGCGACCGGGTGCGGACGATGACCTCGCCGGGTTCGGTCAGCACGGTCGGGAACCACACGCACACCCCGAAAACCCGCTCGAAGCGGCGCAACGCGATCTCTTCGCCGGCGACGCCGTTCAGCGCGGTGAAGATCGGCAGCAGCTCGGCGGCGGTGCCGGCGACGGCACCGCCGTGGTCGTGCACCGGCACGTCCGCCCACTGCTCGACGGCGGCTTCGGCCTGGTGCGTCTTCGTGGTCAGCACCAGGACGTCGTCGACCGTCAGCCGCGCGTCCGCCGGCCCGGTCACCACCGGCACGCGGATCGTCGACGTGCCGTCCGGGCAGCGCAGTGTCAGTCCGCCGGCCGCCATCGCCGCGGCGTGCGCGCCGCGGGCGACCAGCAGGACCGAGGTGCCCCGCCGCGCGAGGAGGCCGCCGAGTGCGCTGCCGATCGCGCCCGCCCCGACGAAGACGTACCGGGTCATCAGCCGGCGATGGTCAGCGACTGGGCGACGGGCTCGAAGACGTCCTTGCGGGTCGACTCCTCCTGCTCGCTCGGGGCGGTGACCGAGAAGACCCACAGGCTCGTGCCCGCCTTGAGCAGGTTCATGAACGTCACGCGGGTGACGCTGGTCTCGGTGCCCTTGTCGGTCGTGCGGAAGGTCAGCGTGGTCCCGTTCGGCAGCGGCTCCGGCGGGAAGAGGTAGAACCCGTCGGACGGGTAGAGCAGCTTCAGCTGGTCGATGTACGCCTGGTCGCTGGGGTAGTCGCCGAAGTAGTTCGCCAGCCGTTCCAGCCGGATCGCGCGGCGGCCGTCCTCCGAGACGTACTGGACGACCGTGCTCACCCCGAACCGCGTGTCGTGCGGGGCGACGAACTTCTGCCAGCCCTTCGGCACGCCGAGGCCGAACTCGCCGCCCTTCGCCCCGGTCGCCACGTTCGCGTCGCCGGACTGGCGCACCAGCTCGGGCGGCGGCAGCTCGGTGGTCCCGTTCGACGTCGGCCGCGGCTCGGCGGCCGGCGGCAGCAGCGGCTCCCCGCCGACCGTCCTGGCCAGCGCGAACCCGCCGCCGGCGGAGACGAGGAAGAGCAGGATCGCGACGCCGATGAGCGCGGCGGTGGCCGCGGTGGTGCGCCGGCCCGGCCGCGGCGCGGGCGGCAGTGGCGGCGGCGGGACGTAGACGGTGGCCGCCGGCGGCGGCTTCAGGAACGGCAGCGGGCCCGGGTCGGTCGCGAGCTCGGCGCTCTTCTCGGCTTTCTTCTCGACCTTCTCCGGCAGGACGGTCTTGATCACCTGCGTGTCGGTGGCGTCCGGTTGCGCGGACGTCTTCTTGCCGTCCGGCGTGCGGAACAGCTCGGGCCCGAACAGGTCGAGCGCCGTCTTCGTCTGCAGCGGGTACAGCCGGTGCCGGACGTCGCGCAGCGTGATCCGCTTGTCCGGCTCCTTCTTCATCAGCGCGGAGATGACGTCGGCGAGCGGCCCGGCCTTCGGCCTGGGCACCTTCCCGTTGACGACCTTGCCGACGGTCTCCAGCGGGTCGCCGTCGGCGTCGTACGGCGGGGCGCCCTCGACCGCGGCGAACAGCGTCGCGCCCAGGCCCCACAGGTCCGCGGCGGGCGTGACGGGACCGCCCGAGGCGACCTCCGGCGCGATGTAGGCGGGGGAGCCGAGCATGATCCCGGTGCGGGTCATGGTGGCTTCGGAGACGTTGCGGGCGATGCCGAAGTCGGTCAGCTTGATCCGGCCGTCGCTGGCCACGAGGACGTTGCCCGGCTTGACGTCGCGGTGGGTGATCCCGGCGGCGTGCGCGGCCTCGAGCGCGGAGGCGACGGCGATGCCCATCGCGGCGGCCTGCTCGACGGTCAGCGGCCCGTGGTCGCGCAGGATGTGCGCGAGGCTGCGCGAGGGCAGCAGCTCCATCACCACGAACGGCTGGTCGTTCTCGCGGGCGACGTCGTGCAGGATGATCACGTTCGGGTGCGACAGCACGGCGATCGCGCGGGCTTCGCGCAGAGTGCGTTCCCGCAGCTCGTCGGCCTGCGAAGAGGGGATGCCCGGCGGGACCTTCATCTCCTTGACGGCCACCTGGCGGTGCAGGAACTCGTCGTACGCCGACCAGACGGTGCCCATCGATCCCGAACCCAGCACCGAGCGCAGCCGGTAGCGACCGGCGACCAGTCGTGTCTCTTCGCTGGAGGGGGGCACCCGCCAATTGTGTCGTACCCGGATCCGACCCCTACCACCCCCAGGGGCGACCAGACTCACAGGCTGTCCGTGTCCAGTGCCTCTACCATCACTGGGTATGACTGAACTGGCCGGTCCGGAGTCAGCGCCGATCTCCGAACTCGACCTGGCGGCCGAGTTTCCCCAGGCGACGCGGGTGCAGTGGCAGGAGCTCGTCGCCGGCGTCCTGCGCAAGAGCGGCAGGCTGCCGGAGGACTTCACGGGCGCCCCGGAGAGCAAGCTCGTCACGCGGACCTACGACGGGATCGAGATCCAGCCGTTGTACACGGCGGACGACGTACCCGCGGAAAGCGGCTTCCCCGGGTTGCCGCCGTTCGTGCGCGGCGCGCGGCCGCAGGGGCAGGTGACGACGGGCTGGGACGTGCGGGCCCGCTTCACCGGCACCGACGCCCGCGCCGTCAACAAGGCCGTCCTCGCCGACCTCGAAGGCGGCGTGACGTCGATCTGGCTGACCGTGGCGCCCGACGCGGTGGCCGACGCGCTCAACGAGGTCTACCTCGACCTGGCGCCGGTCGTCCTGGACGCGGGAGCCTCGTACGAAGCGGCGGCCGACGCGCTGTTCGAGCTGTTCACCGAGCGGGAGATCCCGGCGAGCGAAGCCGTTGCCGTGCTCGGCGCCGACCCGATCGGGCTCGCGGCCCGGACCGGTGCCGAGGTCGCGCTGGAACCGGCCGCCGCGCTGGCCGCGCGTGTCGCCGCGAAGTACCCGAAGGTGCGCACGATCGTCGCCGACGGCCTCCCGTTCCACGAAGCGGGCGGCTCGGACGCGCAGGAGCTGGGCGCGCTGGTCGCCGCCGGCGTCACCTACCTGCGGGCCCTGACGGACGCGGGTCTCGACGCCGAAACCGCGGCCGGGCAGCTGGAGTTCCGGATCGCCGCGACCGCCGACCAGTTCTCGACCATCGCCAAGCTGCGCGCGGCCCGCCGTCTCTGGGCCCGCGTCGCCGAGGTGTGCGGCTTCTCCTCGCCGATGCGCCAGCACGCCGTGACGTCGCCGGCGATGCTGACCCAGCGCGACCCGTGGGTGAACATGCTGCGCACGACCGTCGCCTGCTTCGGCGCGGGCGTCGGCGGCGCGGACGCCGTCACGGTGCTGCCGTTCGACGCCGCGATCGGCCGGGCCGACGCGTTCTCCGCGCGGATCGCCCGCAACACCCACGCCGTGCTGCTGGAGGAGTCCAAGCTGGCCGGCGTGGTCGACCCGGCGGGCGGCTCCTGGTACGTCGAGAAGCTCACCGACGACTTCGCCCGTGTCGCGTGGGCCGAGTTCACCGCGATCGAGGGCGCGGGCGGCCTGGTCGCCGAGCTCGCGTCCGGCGCGCTCGCCGAGCGGCTGGCCGCGACGTGGGAGAAGCGCGCGAAGCGGCTCGCCACCCGGCGCGACCCGCTCACCGGCGTCAGCGAGTTCCCGAACCTGACGGAGAAGCCGGTGAAGCGCGAGCCGCTGGATTCTCCGGCGGAAGGCGGGTTGCCGCGGCACCGCTACGCCGAAGGTTTCGAGGCCCTGCGGGACGCGTCGGACGCGTACCTGGCCGCGAACAGCGAGCGGCCGAAGGTCTTCCTGGCCACGCTCGGCCCGGTCGCCGCGCACACCGCGCGTGCCGGGTTCGCCGCCAACCTGTTCCAGGCGGGCGGGATCGAAGTGGTCAACCCGGGCGCGACCGACGACCTGCCCGGCGCGTTCCGGGCGTCCGGCGCGAAGGTCGCCTGCCTCTGCGGCACCGACGACGCCTACTCGGCGCAGGCCGCCGAAGTCGCGGCGTCCCTGGGCGCCGGCCACGTTCTCTTGGCGGGCAAGGGATCCTACGACGGCGTCGACGGCAACGTCTTCGCCGGCTGCGACGCCCTCGAAGTCCTCAACGGCCTGCACACCGAGCTGGGAGTCTCGTGATGACCATCCCGAACTTCGCCGACGTCGACCTCGGCACCCCGTCGCCGGGCGACCGCGACGCCTGGGCCAAGGCCGTGCACGAGGCCACCGGCAAGGGCCCGGACGCGCTGGCCTGGGAGACGCCCGAGGGCATCGGCGTCAAGCCGGTCTACAGCGCCGCGGATCTGTCCGATGTGGACTTCCTGGACACGTACCCCGGCATCGCGCCCTACCTGCGCGGGCCGTACCCGACGATGTACGTCAACCAGCCCTGGACCATCCGCCAGTACGCCGGGTTCTCCACCGCCGAGGAGTCGAACGCCTTCTACCGCCGCAACCTCGCGGCCGGGCAGAAGGGCCTGTCGGTCGCCTTCGACCTGGCCACCCACCGCGGGTACGACTCCGACCACCCGCGCGTCTCCGGTGACGTCGGCATGGCGGGTGTCGCGATCGACTCCATCTACGACATGCGGCAGCTGTTCGACGGCATCCCGCTGGACAAGATGTCCGTGTCGATGACGATGAACGGCGCGGTGCTGCCGGTGCTGGCGCTCTACGTCGTCGCGGCCGAGGAGCAGGGGGTGAAGCCGGAGCAGCTCGCGGGGACCATCCAGAACGACATCCTCAAGGAGTTCATGGTCCGCAACACCTACATCTACCCGCCGCAGCCGTCGATGCGGGTCATCTCCGACATCTTCTCCTACACCTCGCAGCACATGCCGAAGTACAACTCGATCTCCATCTCCGGCTACCACATGCAGGAGGCCGGGGCGACCGCCGACCTCGAGCTGGCCTACACCCTCGCCGACGGCGTCGAGTACATCCGCGCGGGCACCGAGGCCGGGCTGGACGTCGACAAGTTCGCGCCGCGGCTGTCCTTCTTCTGGGCCATCGGCATGAACTTCTTCATGGAGGTCGCGAAACTGCGCGCGGCCCGGCTGATCTGGGCGAAGCTCGTGAAGGGCTTCGACCCGAAGTCGCAGAAGTCGCTTTCGCTGCGGACGCACTCGCAGACGTCCGGCTGGTCGCTGACCGCCCAGGACGTCTACAACAACGTCGTGCGCACCTGCGTCGAGGCGATGGCCGCGACCCAGGGGCACACGCAGTCGTTGCACACCAACGCGTTGGACGAGGCGCTCGCGCTGCCGACCGACTTCTCCGCGCGGATCGCCCGCAACACGCAGCTGCTGCTGCAGCAGGAATCCGGCACCACGCGCGTCATCGACCCGTGGGGCGGCAGCGCCTTCGTCGAGAAGCTGACCTACGACCTCGCGCGCAAGGCGTGGGGCCACATCAGCGAGGTCGAGCAGGCCGGCGGCATGGCCAAGGCGATCGACGCGGGCATCCCGAAGCTGCGCATCGAGGAGGCCGCGGCCCGCACCCAGGCCCGGATCGACTCGGGCCGCCAGCCGGTGATCGGCGTCAACAAGTACCAGGTCACGAGCGACGAGGACATCGAAGTCCTGAAGGTCGACAACGCCGGCGTCCGGACGCAGCAGCTGGAGAAGCTGCGGCGGCTGCGCGAAGAGCGCGACTCCGCGGCCACCGAGGACGCGTTGCGGCGTCTCACCGAGGGTGCCGGGAACGGCGGCAACCTGCTGGAGCTGGGCATCAACGCGGCCCGCGCGAAGGCCACGGTCGGCGAGATCTCCGACGCGCTGGAGAAGCTCTGGGGCCGCCACTCCGGTCAGATCCGGACGATCTCGGGCGTCTACCGCGAAGAGGTGGGGAAGTCGCAGAACGTCGAAAAGGCCCGTTCGCTGGTCGAGGAGTTCGCCGCGGAAGAGGGACGCCGGCCGCGGATCCTCGTCGCGAAGATGGGCCAGGACGGCCACGACCGCGGCCAGAAGGTGATCGCCACCGGCTTCGCCGACATCGGCTTCGACGTCGACGTCGGCCCGCTGTTCTCCACCCCCGCCGAGGTCGCCCGCCAGGCGATCGAGGCGGACGTCCACGTCGTCGGGGTGTCCTCGTTGGCCGCCGGGCACCTCTCGCTGGTGCCGGCGCTGCGGCACGAGCTCGCCGAGCTGGGCCGTGAGGACATCATGGTCGTGGTCGGCGGCGTGATCCCGCCGCAGGACTACCCGGCGCTGCGCGAGGCGGGGGCGGCGGCGATCTTCGGCCCCGGCACCGTGCTCGCGGACGCGGCCATCGACCTGCTCGGCCAGCTCTCGGCGCAGGAGTCCTGAGCGTTGCCGCGCAAGATCGACGTCACGGCGTACGCCAAGGGCGTCCTGGCGGGTGACCGCGGCACGCTGTCGAAGGCGATCACGCTGGTCGAATCCCAGCGCGAGGACCACCGGGCGCAGGCTCAGGAGCTGCTCGTCGAGCTGCTGCCTTCGTCGGGCAGCGCGCGGCGGATCGGCATCACCGGCGTCCCCGGTGTCGGCAAGTCGACATTCATCGACCAGCTGGGCACCGACCTGACGACGGCCGGGCACCGCGTGGCCGTGCTGGCGGTCGACCCGTCGTCGACCCGCACCGGCGGGTCGATCCTCGGCGACAAGACCCGGATGGCGCGCCTGGCCGTCGACGACCGGGCGTTCATCCGCCCGTCGCCGACGTCCGGGACGCTGGGCGGCGTCGCGCGGGCCACCCGCGAGACGATCGTGCTGATGGAGGCGGCCGGCTACGACACCGTGCTGGTCGAGACCGTCGGGGTAGGACAGTCCGAAGTGGCCGTCGCGAACATGGTCGACTGCTTCATGTTCCTGACCCTGGCCCGCACCGGCGACCAGCTCCAGGGCATCAAGAAGGGCGTGCTGGAGCTGGCCGACGTCATCGCCGTCAACAAGGCCGACGGTGACCACGAGCGTGACGCCAAGCGGGCGGCGCGGGAGCTTTCGGGCGCCCTGCGGATGATCTATGGCCCCGACGCGTCGTGGACGCCACCCGTGCTGACCTGCAGCGGACTGCACAACCTGCGGCTCGACGAGGTGTGGGGCGCCGTCGAACAGCACCGCGAAACGCTCACGACGTCCGGCGAGCTGGCCGCCCGGCGGCGGCAACAACAGGTCGACTGGACGTGGTCGATGGTCCGCGAACAGTTGCTGAGTCGCTTGGCGGCGCATCCGGACGTGCGAACGGTCGTTCCCGACGTCGAACGGGCGGTGCGCGACGGTGAACTGACGGCTACCCTCGGTGCACAGCGGATCCTCGACGCGTTCGGTGGCTGACCGAGGGGCGCCGCGCGGGCACAATGCCGGTTGACCGCCGGTCGTGGTGAAGGGATGACATGGCGAAGTTGCGGGGTCTGGTCCTGGTCGGGCTGCTGGGTGCGGTGCTGTTCACCGCGTCGCCGGCGCAGGCCGAGCCGGTGCGGCCGGTGGCCGTCACCGTGACCGTGGCGCACGCCGGGGTGGCGCCCGTGCTCGCGCAGACCCAGGCGCCCGGACCGGTGCTCGACCCGGCCCAGACCGACAAGGCGAACACCGAAAAGACCAAGAACAAGCTGGTCGCCGGCCTGGTCGCGGTCGTGCTGCTCGGCATCGTCATCTGGGGCCGTCGGATCCGGTCGAAGAAGGCCAAAAAGTCGTAACCCTGCGTCCGGACGGGCGAGCAGCGGTCGGCGTTCGCCTTGGCCGAACTACTGCACACCGTTCAACGCAGATCAGCTACCGGCCGTCTAGGACGCCTCGTTTCGAGGCGCGGCTTGCCGCCTGCATGGTGCACGATCGTCTGCAAATGCGTACGACAGAACGATCGGCACGTTGCGTGACCCCAGCCGCTGCGCGGGTTACCCGTGTTGCGGGAGGAGGTGCGGCGTGACGGTGCTCGACTCACGACCGGACGTTCCAGGCGACCCCCATGGGCGCATCATCACCCCTATCGAGGGGCCGGAGGCGCTCATTTCCGAAGCCGGCGTAACCATGGCTCCCGTGGAGGACCTTGGCGCGGGCCGCGGCCCGTTCTGGCTCGACGACTGGCTACGGGCCAACGCGACGGACGTGCTCGCCTGGCGCAGGCACATCCACGCGCACCCGGAGCTGTCGCGGCACGAGTTCGCGACGACCGAACTGGTCGTCACGCTGCTGCGCGCCGTCGGCCTCAAGCCGTGGGTGCTGCCCGGCGGCACCGGCGTCGTCTGCGACATCGGCAGTGGCGAGAAGTGCGTGGCACTGCGCGCGGACATGGACGCGCTGCCGCTCACCGAGGCGACCGGTCTGCCCTACGCGTCGACCGTCGAAGGCGCGGCGCACATGTGCGGCCACGACGCCCACACGGCGATCCTGCTCGGCGCGGCCCGCGCCCTGGCCGGCGCGCCGGAGCTGCCCGGCAAGGTGCGGCTGATCTTCCAGGCCGCCGAGGAGGTCATGCCCGGCGGAGCGCTGGACATGATCGCCGCGGGTGCCCTGGAGGGCGTCGACCGGATCTACGGCCTGCACGTCGACCCGCGGCTCGAGGTCGGCCAGGTCGGCATGCGCGTCGGCGCGCTGACGTCGGCCGCGGACCTGATCGAGCTGCGCCTGACGTCGCCGGGCGGGCACACGTCCCGTCCGCACCTGACCGCCGACCTGGTGCACGCGCTCGGCACGGTGATCACGTCACTGCCGTCGGTGCTGTCCCGGCGCGTCGACCCGCGGTCCGGCACGGTCCTGGTCTGGGGCGCGGTCCACGCGGGCCAGGCGGCCAACGCCGTCCCGCAGGACGGCGTCCTGCGCGGCACCCTGCGCACGGCCGACCACCAGGTCTGGACGGCCCTGGAGCCGCTGGTCGCCTCCTCGGTGGAGTCCCTGCTGGCCCCCACGGGCGTCGGCTTCCACCTGGACTACCGCCGAGGCGTCCCCCCGGTGGTCTCCGACCCGGACTCCACGGCCCTGATGCGCGCGGGCGTCGAGGCGGCCCTGGGCGAGAACGCGGTGGCCGGCACCGAGCAGTCCTCGGGCGGCGAAGACTTCGGCTGGTACCTGGAGCACGTCCAGGGAGCGTTCGCCCGGCTAGGCGTCTGGCCAGGCTCTCCCGAACCCCAGTCGGACATCCACCGCCCGACCTTCATCCTGGACGAGCGAGCCCTGGCCTGCGGAGTCCGAACCCTGGTCCACACCGCCCTAGCCACCCTCGCCTAACCCGTGTCGTCCCTCCAATCACGCGTGTCGACCTTCTGATCACGCGTGTCGACGCCTCAGTCACAGCTGAGGTATGCACAGGGTTATCCACAGGCTGGTAGTTATCCACAGGTTGGGGATGAGGCCCTTCCGTCACACGACGGAAGGGCCTCATCCTCGATTTTGTGATCGATTGGGCAAGGCGACACGGAGTCCTCTCGCGGAGCGAGGCCGACCGGGCTCTGGGACGGCGCAAGGTTCTCGAAGGTCTTGAGCAAGGCGTACTCACCCAGCCGTGGCGAGGCGTGGTTGTGCATGCTGCCGACCTGTTGAGGCTGCCGACAAGGGCGGCCGCGGCGTTGCTCGCGACAGGTCCGCCGGTGGCGCTATCGGGCGCTACTTCCCTTGCGTTGCACGGTATTTCTTCCGCTGATGACCGCGACGTCCACGTGACGGTGCCGTATTCGCGACGCGTCCGGTCCCGCCGTGGTTTGGTCGTGCACCAGGGCGGCTTCCGGGAAGAGGACATGATCGAGATCGATGGCCTGGCCATGTTCTCGATCGACCGCGCATTGGCTGACTTCCTCTGTGACGGAGGCAAGCGCGCGGCCTTCGCGGCCCTCGACGAGGCCATGCGAGGTCTACCGCCTGACCACTGCGCGAAGCTCCGGGAGAACGTGCGGGACCGCCTTGACGATCGCCGGGACCGGCGAGGTATCCACAGGGCGCTGATGCTGCTGGACCTTGCCACGGGGAAGGCCGAGTCACCTCCCGAAAGCATGCTCCGGCTCATCGTCGTCGAGGCCGGGTTCCCCGTGCCCGAGCCGCAGTACGAGATCACCGCCATCGACGGCAGGAAGCTCTTCGTCCTCGACATGGCCTGGCCGTCTCGGCGTATCGCACTCGAGTACGACGGGTTCGCCGCGCACGAGGATCGGCGCGACTACGACCTCGACCGGGACAACCAGATGCAGGGGCGCGGCTGGATCACGATCCGCGCCGTCGCGGCCGATCTACGTGACCCCAGTCGCCTGCTGACCGACCTCCGAGGTGCTTTCGACCGGCGATCCGGCCGGGCGGCGTGATCGGGAGGTCGACACGCGTGATTGAAGGGTCGACACGCGTGATCAGAGGGACGACACGGCGTTAGCCGGTTATGCCGGAGCAGGGGCGGGTTCGGAGGTCGTCGACGTAGTCGGCGGGGGCACCCGCTGCTTCCGCGGCGTCCGCCAGGACGCCCAGGTAGCGGGCCGAAGGGAGGCCGCCTTCGTAGGCGTCCAGGACGTAGAGCCAGGCCAGGACCGAGCCGTCCATCGTCTGGACTCTGAGCCGGATCTTGCTGTGCATCCCCAGCTCGCCGCCTTCCCAGCGGTCGAGGCCCGTCTCGTCCAGGGACGTGACGTCGTAGAGAACGACGAAGACGCGGGAACCCGCGTCCTCGACGATCGTGGCCAGGGCACCTTCCCAGCCGAGGTCCTCGCCACCGAAGGTCAGGCGCCACCCCTCCAGCCAGCCGGAGCCGGCCATCGGAGAGTGCGGCGCGCGCTCCAGCATCTGGGCGGGCTCCATGTTCGATCCGTAAGCGGCATACAACGGCACGCCGACAGCGTAGCGACCCCCCGCTCACCCGAGTGGACGCGCTCGGCGTGTTCGCCCACTTCAGTGTCCGGTCACCTTCGCCGCGTACGGTGAGACCACCGCATTCACGCACTTCGAGGAGGACCCAGGTGACCAGGATCGTGATCATGGGCGGGGGCCCGGCCGGCTACGAAGCCGCGCTGGTCGCAGCCCAGCACGGGGCCGACGTCACGATCGTCGAGCGGGACGGCCTGGGCGGCGCCTGTGTCCTCTACGACTGCGTCCCTTCGAAGACGTTCATCGCGAGCTCGGGCGCGCTGGCGAAGATGCACGACCTCGGCGAGCTCGGCATCAACACCGACATGGCCGACACGAGCATCGACCTGCCGACCGTCCACGGCCGCGTCAAGGGCCTCGCGCTGGCCCAGTCCGCCGACATCCGCGCGCGCGTCCAGCGTGAGGGCGTCCGCGTCGTCATCGGCCAGGCGCGCTTCTGCGACGAAGAGCCCGGCCTCGCGACGCACAAGGTCGCCGTCACCACGCCGGACGGCGAGACCGAGAAGTTCCCGGCCGACGTCGTCCTGATCGCCACCGGCGCCACCCCGCGCGTGCTGCCCGGCGCGGTGCCCGACGGCGAGCGCATCCTCGACTGGCGGCAGCTCTACGAGCTCCAGGAACTGCCCGAGCACCTCGCCGTGATCGGCTCCGGCGTCACCGGCGCCGAGTTCGCGTCCGCCTACACCGAGATGGGCGTCAAGGTCACCGTCGTCTCCAGCCGCGACCGCGTGCTGCCGCACGAGGACGCCGACGCCGCCGCCGTGCTCGAAGAGGTCTTCTCGCAGCGCGGCACCACCGTGGCGAAGCAGGCGCGCGCCGACCGCGTCGAGCGCACCGAAAAGGGCGTCGAGATCCACCTCGCCGACGGCCGCGTGATCGAAGCCAGCCACGCGCTGATGACCGTCGGGTCGGTCCCGAACACCGCCGACCTCGGCCTCGACAAGGTCGGCATCTCGCCCGGCCCCGGCGGGTTCATCACCGTCGACCGCGTTTCGCGCACCTCCGTTCCCGGGATCTACGCCGCCGGCGACTGCACCGGCGTGCTCATGCTCGCCTCGGTGGCGAGCATGCAGGGCCGCATCGCGATGTGGCACGCGCTGGGCGAAGGCGTCGCGCCGATCAAGCTCAAGACCGTCGCCGCCAACGTCTTCACCCACCCGGAGATCGCGACGGTCGGCATCAGCCAGCACGCGATCGACTCCGGCGAGGTGCCCGCGCGCACCATCATGCTGCCCCTGGCCACCAACGCGCGCGCGAAGATGGAGGGCCTCCGCCGAGGCTTCGTCAAGCTGTTCTGCCGCCCCGCCACCGGCGTGGTCGTCGGTGGTGTCGTCGTGGCGCCGCAGGCGAGCGAGCTCATCCTTCCCATCGCGCTCGCCGTCCAGAACCAGCTCACAGTGGACCACCTGGCACTGACATTTTCGGTGTACCCGTCGCTCTCGGGGTCGATCACCGAGGCCGGGCGCCAGCTCATGCGGCACGACGATCTCGACTGATCCAGGACGCAACCCAGTCGCGCCCGTCGCGTCTTGTCGGTTGTGAGGCTGAAGGACGCGAAGGGTGCGAAGGTGCGCAAGACGTTGGTTTTTGTTGCGGCAGCGGTGATCGGGGCGACGGGGCTGGCAGCGCCGGCCACGGCGCAGAGCACCAGTCCGACCCCCGCCCCCAGCGCCGGCAGTGTCCAACTGAACGTCAACACCGCGATCAACCAGTCGCTGGTGGACAAGTACGTCCGGGACGCGCCGAACGTCGCGCTGGCGAAGTGCGACGGCGCCTCGCCGGCCTTCTCCTCGCCGGTCCTGACGTTCTCCAACTACACGCCCGGCCCGTTCATGGGCGCGGACGCGAACATCAGCGCCGACGCCGCCCTCAAGCCGGGCACCGCGGCCGGGACGTACCCGCTGAGCGTGACCTGCGGCGGCAAGTCCTTCAGCACGCAGTTCTCGGTGCCGGCCGCGCAGGTGACCAAGGTGCCTTCCGGTGCCGCGAAAGCGGGCGACGGCAGCATGGCAGGGTGATTCACCAGCTCGAAAAGACCGCCTCGGAGCCACGCTCCGGGGCGGTTTTTTCATGTGTTCCCGGCCTTCGATTTCGCGATGTTTTCGTGACCTTCGGGCGCAACCAACCGCAGGTGGAGACGTCTTTAGCTGCGTAGGTGAGCGGATGAAGCCGATGCAGGGGGAACTGCGAACGGCATCCGTCTCCCACTTTCCGAGCGTAATCCACAGGGGAGAAAAGAATGAAGAACACTGCTGTCGTCGCCGGTGTCGCCGCGGCATTCCTGGTGCTCGCGCCCACCGCCGCGTTCGCGGCGACGACGCCGTCCGCCACGCCGTCCGCGCCGGCCACTTCGGCGTCGCCCTCGACCCGGCCGACCGAGCCCCAGCCGACCGAGCCGGAGTACCCGGACGGCCCGATGACCCGCGTCAAGAAGCAGCTGACCGTGTCGCCGGGCAAGGCCCGGCCGGGTGCGCGGATCACCTTCGACTTCGGCTGCTCGACCTGGCCGGACGAGACGGTGAGCATCCGCTCGGCCGCGATCGTCCCCGACAAGCCCGGCTTCGCGTTCGGCACCGTCACGAACGTCAAGCCCGGCAAGTACTCCGTCACCCTGCACTGCGGCATCGAGACGTCGACGACGTCGTTCGAGGTGCTCCCGGCCGCCGGGAACCCGGCGCCGAAGCAGGTCGCCAAGGTGCCCGCGGGCGCCCCGCAGACCGGCGGCACGGACGGACCGGTCGACGGTTCCGGCGCACCGCTGGCGGCCGCGGCCGCCATGGGGGTGCTCGCGGTCGGAGGCAGCGGCCTCGTGCTGGCCCGGCGGGCGCGGCGTCGCTGATCTTCGCGGGACCACTCCGGAGCGGGGGCTTCGGGGTGGTCCCTCCGCGGCGGTACCGTCGGGACCCAACCGAACGGGCCACCCGGACGTGTGAACTGCAGGAGCCAGTCACGGGGGAGAGCATGACCACGAGGATCACGAACAGACGGGGCTATCTGATCGCGCTCGTCGTCGCGCTGCTGGCCGCGTTGGCGGTGCTGGCGCTGACGCTCGGCGGCGGGCCCGAGCCGTCCAGTGCGCAGCCGCCGCCGGCCCGGCCGGTCGCGGTGAGCCCGGCACCCGCGAGCGCGGCGCAGGACGCCGTCGCGGCGCTGCCCAAGTCGGAGCCGGTCTCGATCGACATCCCGAAGATCGACGCGCACTCGTCGCTGGTGCCGCTCGGGCTCAACCCGGACAACACCGTCCAGGTGCCGCCGGTGACGACACCGCTGCAGGCGGGCTGGTACACCTACGCGCCGACACCCGGTGAGGTCGGCCCGGCCGTCGTGCTCGGGCACGTCGACGGCAACCACCAGAAGGGGATTTTCTTCCGCCTCAAGGAGTTGGCCGCCGGTGACCGGGTTTCGGTCGCCCGCAAGGACGGCTCCACGGCGCTCTTCGAGGTGACGAAAGTGCACCAGGTGCCCAAAAAGGACTTCGAAGCCGAAGGCGTCTACGACGACACGGCGGATCCCGAGCTGCGGCTGATCACCTGCGGTGGCGTCTTCGACCGCGGCGCGCACAACTACGTCGACAACATCGTCGTCTACGCCCGCCTGGTCCAGGGCTGATTTCCGCTTTTTGTCGGTGCCCGGTGCAACACTGTGTCGGCCGTCACCCGAGACGGCGCCGACGAGGGTAGGGAGCCGAAATGTTGTTCCGCGACGAACCGTGGCCCGAAGGGACACCCAGCTGGGTCGACCTGATGGTGCCCGACCAGGCGAAGGCGGTGGCCTTCTACAGCGGCCTGTTCGGGTGGGACGTGCAGGCGGGCGGTGAGGAGACCGGTTTCTACGGCATGGCCATGGTGGCCGGCCGTCCGGTCGCCGGGATCGGCCGGACGCCACCCGGCCAGGAAATGCCCGCGGTGTGGACGACCTACCTCTCGGTGTCCGATGTGGACAAGACGGCGACGGCGATCACCGAGGCCGGCGGCCAGATCCTGATGCCGGTGATGGACGTGATGCAGGAGGGCCGGATGGCCGTCGCGGCCGACCCGAGCGGTTCGGCGTTCGGGCTGTGGGAGGCCGGCAACCATACGGGCACGCAGGTGACGGCGACCCCGGGCACGATGACCTGGAACGAGTGCATGAGCCGGGACTACCCGGCGGCGAGGGCGTTCTACGAGCAGGTCTTCGGCTACGGCATCCAAGACCTCTCGACCGACGAATTCACGTACGCCGTCTTGCTGCTCGATGGCCGCCCGGTCGGCGGCGTCGGCGCCCTGCCGGACTCCGTGCCGGCGGACGTGCCGTCGCACTGGGACGCGTACTTCTCGGTGGCGGACGCCGACGCGAGCGCGGCCAAGGCGGTCGAGCTCGGCGGCCGGGCACTGGGTGAGCCGTTCGACTCGCCGTACGGCCGGCAGGTCCGGGTCGCGGACGACCAGGGGGTGACGTTCCTGGTCGTGTCACCCAACGAGCAGTCCGGCAAGCCGGAGGGCTGGGAAGACTGATCCGGCGGGCGGGCCGAGAGCGCCGTCGGCGCCCCCGGCCGGTCCCCGTCGGTCAGTCCTCGTCGTCGACCCAGTCGAAGGTCTTGGTGACGGCCTTCTTCCAGTTGCGGTACTCGGATTCGCGGCGGGCGTCGTCCATCGACGGGTCCCACTGCTTGTCCTGGGCCCAGTTGGTGCGGATGTCGTCTTCGGACTTCCAGAACCCGACCGCCAGCCCGGCGGCGTACGCGGCACCCAGCGCGGTGGTCTCGTTGACCACCGGGCGGATCACCGGCACGCCGAGGATGTCGGCCTGGAACTGCATGAGCAGCTCGTTGACGACCATGCCGCCGTCCACCTTGAGCGACTTCAGCGGGACACCGGAGTCGGCGTTCATCGCGTCGATCACCTCGCGTGACTGGAAGGCGGTCGCCTCCAGCACCGCGCGGGCCAGGTGTCCCTTGTTGACGAACCGGGTGAGCCCGACGATCGCGCCGCGAGCGTCGGACCGCCAGTAAGGAGCGAACAGACCCGAGAACGCCGGGACGAAGTACGCACCGCCGTTGTCCTCGACGCTGCGCGCGTGCTCTTCGATCTCGGCCGCGGTCCCGATCATGCCGAGGTTGTCGCGCAGCCACTGCACCAGCGAACCGGTGACGGCGATGGAGCCTTCCAGCGCGTAGATCGTGTCGTTCGAGCCGATCTTGTAGCAGACCGTGGTGAGCAGCCCGTTCTGCGACATCACCTTTTCGGTACCGGTGTTGAGCAGCATGAAGTTGCCGGTGCCGTAGGTGTTCTTGGCCTCGCCGGGTGAGAGGCAGGCCTGGCCGAACGTCGCGGCCTGCTGGTCGCCCAGGATGCCCGCGATCGGCACGCCGGCCAGCGCGCCCTTCTCGCGGACCTTGCCGTACTCCTCGGAGGAGGATCGGATCTCCGGCAGCATGGACAGCGGGATCGTCATCTCGGCGGCGATCTCGGGGTCCCACTGCAGTGTGTCGAGATCCATCAGCATGGTGCGGGAGGCGTTGGTCGGGTCGGTGACGTGCACGCCGCCGTCGGGCCCGCCGGTCATGTTCCACAGCACCCAGGTGTCCATGTTGCCGAAGATCAGGTCACCGGCTTCGGCCTTCTCGCGCGCGCCTTCGACGTTGTCGAGGATCCACTTGACCTTCGGCCCGGAGAAGTACGTCGCGAGCGGGAGGCCGACCTTGTCGCGGTAGCGCTCCTGACCGCCGCCGAGGTTGCCGAGCTCGGTGACGATCCGGTCGGTGCGGGTGTCCTGCCAGACGATCGCGTTGTACACCGGCTTGCCGGTCGTCTTGTCCCAGACCAGCGCGGTCTCGCGCTGGTTGGTGATGCCGACGGCGACGATGTCGCTGGTGTGCAGGTCGGCCTTGGCGATGGCGCCCGCGGCGACCGCGCGGGTGTTCTCCCAGATCTCCTCGGCGTTGTGCTCGACCCAGCCCGCCTTCGGGAAGATCTGCTCGTGTTCCTTCTGGTCGACGGCGACGACCCGGCCCTCGTGGTTGAAGATCATGCACCGGGTCGATGTCGTGCCCTGGTCGATCGCTGCTACGTACGAAGTCATGTGTGCTCCAGGAAATTCTCGGGCGGGCGATCAGGTCAGGTTGTGCACGAGGAGGTACAGGAGCGCGGCGAGGGCGCCACCGGCGAGCGGGCCGACGACCGGGATCCAGGAGTAACCCCAGTTGGCGTTCGCCTTGTTGCGGATCGGCATCAGGAACGCGTACGCGATCCGCGGGCCGAGGTCACGTGCCGGGTTGATGGCGTAGCCCGTCGGGCCACCGAGGGAGGTACCGATCACGAGGACCACGAACGAGACGCCCGCGTAGCCCAGCGCGGAGTTGCCGAAGTTCGGGGTGCCGCCGTCGGTCGCCGCGAACGTGGGGCTGAGCAGGATCCAGGCCACCAGGACGAAGGTGCCGATGATCTCGGTGACGAGGTTCCACGCCCGGTTCGGGATCTGTGGCGCGGTGGAGAAGATGCCGAGGGTGTTCTCGGGCTCGGGGTGGTCGTCGAACTGGAGCTTGTAGGTCGCCCAGCAGAGCATGGCGCCGATGATGGCGCCGGCCATCTGCCCGATGAAGTAGAAGGGCACGTCGGCCCACTTGGTCTTGTCGGCGATGGCGAGCCCGAGGGTCACCGCCGGGTTGAGGTGCGCGCCACTGGGCGCGGCGATGCTGGCGCCGGTGAAGACCGCGAACGCCCAGCCGAAGTTGATGAACAGGATTCCGCCGTTGTTACCGTTGGTCTTGCGCAGCACGTGGTTGGCCACCACGCCGTTGCCGAGCAGGATCAGCGCCGCTGTTCCCAGTAGTTCCCAGACGATTATTGCCCCAGCACTCACCGCTGCACCTCCACACTGGACACTCTGCGCAGGGTCGATCACGGCGTGCCACGGCACCGTTGCCGACCCACGTCCGGGCGACGTTACCCGGGCGTAGAACCCCGGTCCAAGGACCGGAGAGCGCAATCTTTTCAAGATCGCGGAGGGTTACGCCACAAGTGTCATCCGCGAACGGGCGGAGGATCACCGGGTCGTGCGATGCTGGAACCCTCGCCAGCTCGAGGAGGACTGTCACGTGGCAAGCGCACAGCACGCAGCGGAGACGAACCCGGCTCGACTGGGCCCGCGCAAGCGGGAGGAGACCTGGCAGCGGCTCGGCAAGGAGACCTTCGACGTCGTCGTGATCGGCGGCGGCGTGGTCGGTGCCGGCACGGCGCTGGACGCCGCCACCCGCGGGCTGCGGGTCGCGCTCGTCGAGGCGCGGGACCTGGCGTCCGGGACGTCGAGCCGCTCGAGCAAGCTCTTCCACGGCGGCCTGCGCTACCTGGAGCAGCTCGAGTTCGGGCTCGTCCGGGAAGCGCTTCGCGAGCGCGAGCTGATGCTGACGACGATTGCACCCCATCTGGTGAAGCCGGTCAGCTTTCTCTACCCGCTGACGCACCGCGTGTGGGAACGGCCGTACACCGCGGCGGGCCTGCTGATGTACGACACGATGGGCGGCGCCAAGAGCGTCCCGGGGCAGAAGCACCTGACCCGCGCGGGCGCGCTGCGGATGGTACCTGCCCTCAAGCGGTCCGCGCTGATCGGCGGGATCCGCTACTACGACGCCCAGTCCGACGACGCCCGCCACACCATGACGGTGGCGCGGACCGCCGCGCACTACGGCGCGATCGTGCGGACGTCCACCCAGGTCGTCGGCTTCCTGCGCGAGGCCGACCGGGTGTCCGGCGTGCGGGTGCGCGACGTCGAAGACGGGCGCGAGACGGAGATCTCGGCGGCCGTCGTGATCAACTGCACCGGCGTCTGGACCGACGAGCTGCAGCGCCTCTCCGGTGGCCGCGGGCGGTTCCGGGTGCGGGCGAGCAAGGGTGTGCACATCGTCGTCCCGCGCGACCGGATCGTGTCGGAGTCGGGGATGATCCTGCGCACCGAGAAGTCGGTGCTGTTCGTCATTCCGTGGCGCAATCACTGGATCGTGGGCACCACGGACACGGACTGGAACCTCGACCTCGCGCACCCGGCGGCGACCAAGCACGACATCGACTACCTGCTGGAGCACGTCAACAGCGTGCTGGCGACACCGTTGACGCACGACGACATCGAAGGTGTGTACGCCGGGCTTCGCCCGTTGCTGGCGGGGGAGAGCGAAGAGACGTCGAAGCTTTCGCGCGAGCACGCGGTGGCGCGGGTGGCGCCGGGCCTGGTCGCGATCGCGGGCGGCAAGTACACGACGTACCGGGTGATGGCGGCGGACGCCGTCGACGCGGCGGCAGTCGACCTGCCGGGCCGCTCGCAGCCGTCGATCACGGACAAGGTTCCCCTGATCGGGGCGGACGGTTACCACGCGCTGGTCAACCAGGCCGACCACCTGGCTGCGGAGCACGGCCTGCACCCCTACCGGGTGAGGCACCTGCTGGACCGCTACGGCTCGCTGGTGCACGAGGTGCTCGGGCTCGCCGAGGGGCGCCCGGAGCTGCTCAAGCCGGTCGAGCACGCGCCGGACTACCTGGGCGTCGAGGTCGTGTACGCGGCCGCGCACGAGGGGGCGCTGCACCTGGAGGACGTCCTGGCCCGCCGCACCCGCATCTCGATCGAGTACGCCCACCGCGGCGTCGACTGCGCGGAGCAGGTCGCGGACCTGGTGGGCGAGGTCCTCGGCTGGTCCCCCGAAACGGTGAAGCGCGAGGTGGAGGTCTACCGCGCGCGGGTCGAGGCCGAACGCGAGTCCCAGTCCCAGCCGAGCGACGAAGCGGCGGACGCCCTGCGGATCGCGGCCCCCGAGGCCCGCTCGGGAATCGTGGCGCCGGTCAGCTGACGCCGGGGTTGTCCACAGGCCTCCGGACTTGTGGACAACCGGCGCTGACCAGGGGCTTCAAGGGCGTTTCCGTCCGGGGTCACCGATAGACTGGCCTCGGGGCCGCCCCCCAGGGAAGGGCGGGGGAGTTTTCGCGGGCCGGAACCGCGAAAGCAAACGCGTGGTCTTGTTGGCTGCCTCGCATGGCCCCGGCCAGCGGGGCCGCTGCTGCGGCGTTCGCGGCCCGGCCCACCGCGGCCGCGGCTCGACGGCTGCGGCCGCTCGCTCAGGAAGTGCGGTGCCAGCGGATCAGGCGCTCGCCCGTCGGGGCTCGGTCGTCCTCCGGGCCGATCAGCGTGAAGCCGCAGCGTTCCGCCACGATCGCCGATGACACGTTGCTCTCCTCGTAGCGGTAGCTGACTTCCGTCAGTCCCAGGCCGCCGAAACCGAAGCGCAGGGCCGCGTTCAACGACGTCGTCGCGATTCCCTTTCCTCGCTCGGCCGGGTGGACCCAGACCGTCGCCTCCGCGTACGCCGCGTCCAGGTCCAGCTCGCGGAGGCCCACCTCACCCAGCAGCCGGCCCGACGTCGGCTCGGCGATCGCCCAGGAGCAGCGCTCGTCGCCCGCCCACTGGGCCGCGCGCAGGGTCACGTACTCCGTCGCTTCGTCCAGGGTGCGCAGGCGGTAGTTCAGCACGTACTTGCGGTGCGTCGGGTCGGCGAACGCCTCCATCAGCACCGGGCGGTCGTCGATGTGCCGGTCGGCGCGCAGCTGGCGCAGGTAGTAGGTGCCCGCGTTGATCTCCACCGGTTCCACTCCGCCCAGCCTAGCCAGGCCGCGAGCACGCCGCCCCCGGTCCGGCGGTCAAGGCAGGATCCGTGCCCGGCCGCACCGCGGGGAACTTCCGAAAAGGGAAAAACCGCCTCAGAGCAGGCCGCGGCGGTAGGCCTCGCCGACCGCCGCCGCGCGGTCGTTCACCCCGAGCTTCGTGTACGCGCTCAGCAGGTGGGTCTTCACGCTCGCCTCGCTGATGAACAGCCGCCCGGCCGCCGCGCGGTTCGTCGCTCCCTCCGCGACCAGGCGCAGGACCTCCAGCTCGCGGCGGGTGAGCGGTCCGGCCTGGCGAAAGCCGCCCAGCACCCGGCCCGCGACGCTCGGCGCCAGCACGGCCTCGCCGCGCGCCGCCGCGCGGACGGCGGCCAGCAGGTCCGCGACCGGGGCGTCCTTCAGCAGGTAGCCCGTCGCGCCCGCCTCGATCGCCGGGAGGACGTCCGTCTCCGCGTCGTACGTCGTCAGCACCAGGACGCGCACCGCGGGGTGGGAGACGGCCAGCCTGCGGATCGCGCCGACGCCGTCCAGCTCCGGCATGCGCAGGTCCATCAGCACGACGTCGGGGTGGTGCCGGGCCACCTGCGCCAGCGCCTCCAGCCCGGACGCCGCCTCGCCGACGACCTCGATGTCCGGCTCACCCGTGAACGCGCCGCGCAGCCCGTCGCGCACGATCGGGTGGTCGTCGGTGACCAGTACCCGGATCACAGGGCCGGGACCTGGGCGTTGACCGCCGTGCCGCCGCCCGGCGCGCTCTCGACCGACAGGGTCCCCGCCACCCGCTGGACGCGGTGGCGCATCGCCTCCAGCCCGAAGCCGGTGCCGTCGCCGCGGTCGCCGGGACTGAAGCCGACGCCGTCGTCGACGACGTCCAGCAGCACCACCTCGTCCGAATAGGACAGTGTCAGCCCGATCCTCGACGCCTTCGCGTGCTTCTCCGCGTTGGCCAGCGCTTCCTGCGCGACGCGGTAGAGCGTGACCTCCACCTCGGGCTGCAGCGGCCGGACTTCGCCGGTGGTTTCGGTGTGCACGCTCACCCCGGACGTCCGCGTGACCCGGCCGGCCAGCTCGGAAAGCGCTTCCGGCAGCCGGGAGCCGGCCAGCGGTTCGGGCCGCAGCGCCTGCACCGCGCGGCGCGCTTCGCTGAGGCTGTCCCGGGCCAGGTCGCGCACCTGCGCCAGCCGCCGGTCGCGGGCCGGGCCGTCCTCGCGGTCGGCGGCCTGCAGCTGCGTGACGATCCCGGTCAGGCCCTGGGCCAGCGTGTCGTGGATTTCGCGCGCCATCCGCTGCCGCTCGTCGAGCACGCCGGCCTCGCGCGCCTGGGTCAGCAGCTGCGCGTGCAGGCCCGCGTTCTCCTCCAGCGCGGCTTCCAGCCGGGCGTTCGCCTTACGCCGCTTCTCGCTTTCGGCGCCGACGAACCAGGCCGCGTACAGCAGCGGCCCGGCCAGGGACGCGACCAGCACCCACGTCGGCGCCGGGTCGCCGTCCGAACTCTTGGCCAGTATCGGCAGCACCGCCGTCGCGGCCACCGCGAAGAACCCCCAGCGGGCCGGGAAGAGCACGAACGCGAGCGGGTAGCCGACCGACGCGAACCCGGTGTACAGCTCGTTGCGCGTCACCAGCACGACCGCGGCCACCAGGACACCGGCGAAGTAGCCGGCCGTCAGCCACGGGTGCGCCTTCCGGCGCGGGAACAGCGGGATCAGCAGCGTCAGCCACGCCGCCGTGACCAGGACGACGATCAGGGTGCCGCGCCAGTCCGGGTCGCGGCCCGCCGCCCAGAACGAGCACGCGGCGAGCGCCGCCAGGCCGACGCCGGTGAAGATCGGCCCCGCCAGCCGCTCGCCCCGGGCGTCCAGCGCGCCCGGATACACGCCCATCATCGGGCGATTGTTGCAGGCTCAGCGCCGGCGGCGGAGCCCCGCGAGCATCGCGATCACCAGCGGCAGCGCGACCGAGATGATGAGCAGCCGCCCGCGGCTGAGGATGAGCACCGCGATCGCGACGACGATGGCGATCGGCACCGCGCTCGCGGTCAGGAAGCGCTGCAGCTGGCTCTCGCCGGTCACCACCGGCACCCCGGGCACGGCCGCGCCGGTGACCAGCGCGCTCGGCCGGGGTGAGGGCAGGTCGTCGAACAGCGGCACGAGGTCGCTGACCCGCTTGGCCGCGGTGACCTTCGCGGACCGGGTGCCGTACTCGTCGATGTCGAGCCGTCCGCTGCGGACGTGCTCCTCGAGGACGTCGAGGGCGTCCTGACGCTCGGCGTCACTCAGGCGTAGGTCGCTCACGGCGGCGTCAGCGGCCCAGTTCGCGCCGGCGGTCGCGGTAGGAGTCACGCAGCTCACGACGGCGCTCCCGGTCGCGCAGGTGCCGATCGTGGCGGTCGTGGTGGTCGTGCGGGCCGCCGCCGTGGCCCCACATGCCCTTGGCGAACACGCTCGCCCCGATCGGGACGAGGATGAACACCCCGCCCACCACACCGGTGGCGATCAGGGCGATCGCCGCGATCCAGAGCACCGGGAGGATCGCCGCGATGAACCGCTGCGGGCTCGTCCAGCCGTCCGGTGAGCCGGACCGCTGCGGCGCGGGCTGCTTCTCCGCCGCCGTCGCGGCGACGGCCGCCTGGGGCGTGTCGTCGTAGCTGGGGTGGGGCGAGGGCAGATCACCGAAGATCTCGCCGAGCTCGCCGCGAGTCTTGGCCGCCGTGATGCGGGCCGAGCGCTCGCCGTATTCGTCGATGTCGATCCGCCCCGCGGTCATGTGCTCACCGAGCGCGGTCAACGCGGACTCGCGGGTCTGGTCGCTGATCCGCAGCTGCGGAGACGGGACTTCGGTCACCTTGCCGATGGTAGGCCGCCTCGGGGGCGGCCCACCACGACATCTGTAACGAACTGTCCTACTTGATCTCGAGAAGCTGCGTGCCCTGCGTCACGGCGGCGCCCACCTCGACCGAAAGTCCGGTGACGGTGCCCGCTTTGTGCGCGGTGACCGGGTTCTCCATCTTCATCGCCTCGAGGACGACGATGAGCTCGCCCGCCTCGACCGTCTGGCCCTCTTCGACGGCCACCTTGACGATGGTGCCCTGCATCGGAGCGGTGACGGCGTCACCACTGACCGCCGCCTTGCCGCCGCCGGCGCGCTTGCGCGGCTTGGCCTTGACGGCGGTGCCGCCGCCCCCGCCGCCGCCTTCGAGCGCGAACCCGCCGGGCAGCGACACCTCGAGGCGGCGCCCGCCGACCTCGACGACGACGTTCTGCCGGGGCTGCTCTTCGGCGGTCTCGACGTCCGGCGCGACGAACGGCTCGATCCGGTTGTCGAACTCGGTCTCGATCCAGCGTGTGTGCACGCTGAAGCCGTTTTCGTCGCCGATGAACGCCGGGTCGTCGACGATCACGCGGTCGAACGGCAGCACCGTGGCCATGCCCTCGACGACCATCTCGGCCAGTGCGCGACGACTGCGTTCCAGGGCGTTGTTCCGGTCCGAGCCGGTGACGATCAGCTTCGCCAGCATCGAGTCGAACTGGCCGCCGATGACGCTGCCGGACTCGACGCCGGAGTCAACGCGGACGCCGGGGCCGCTCGGCGCGAGGAACTTCGTCACCGTGCCCGGCGCGGGCAGGAAGCCGCGGCCGGCGTCCTCGCCGTTGATGCGGAACTCGATCGAGTGACCGCGGGGCTCGGGGTCCTCGGTGATCCGCAGCTTCTCGCCGCGCGCGATGCGGAACATCTCGCGGACGAGGTCGAGGCCGGTGGTCTCCTCGGAGACCGGGTGCTCGACCTGCAGGCGGGTGTTGACCTCGAGGAACGAGATCGTGCCGTCGGTGGCGACGAGGTACTCGACCGTGCCGGCGCCGTAGTAGCCGGCTTCCTTGCAGATCGCCTTCGCCGACTCGTGGATGCGGCGGCGCTGGTCGTCGGACAGGAACGGCGCGGGCGCCTCCTCGACGAGCTTCTGGTGCCGCCGCTGCAGCGAGCAGTCGCGGGTGCCGACGACGATCGCGTTGCCGTGCTGGTCGGCCAGCACCTGCGCCTCGACGTGACGCGGCTTGTCGAGGTAGCGCTCGACGAAGCACTCGCCGCGGCCGAACGCCGCGACGGCCTCGCGCGTGGCCGACTCGAACAGCTCCGGGATCTCTTCGCGGGTGCGC
Organism: Amycolatopsis sp. NPDC088138; assembly: GCF_044741685.1. Taxonomy (NCBI): domain Bacteria; kingdom Bacillati; phylum Actinomycetota; class Actinomycetes; order Pseudonocardiales; family Pseudonocardiaceae; genus Amycolatopsis; species Amycolatopsis sp. NPDC088138. Next base: position 306,728 of record NZ_JBIUTB010000003.1, on the reverse strand, counting down.
GCGACCTTGAGGCCACGGCCACCGCCGCCGAACGCGGCCTTGATGGCCACCGGCAGGCCGTGCTCGTCGGCGAACGCGACGATCTCGCTCGCGTCCTTGACCGGCTCCTTGGTGCCCGGCACCAGCGGCGCGCCCGCGCGGGTCGCGATGTGCCGCGCGGTGACCTTGTCGCCGAGGTCGCGGATGGCCTGCGGGCTCGGCCCGATCCAGGTCAGCCCGGCGTCGATGACGGCCTGGGCGAAGTCCGCGTTCTCCGAGAGGAAGCCGTAACCCGGGTGCACGGAGTCGGCGCCGGCGCGCTTCGCCGCGTCGAGCAGCTTGTCGGAGTCGAGGTAGCTCTCGGCCGCCGTGGTGCCGCCCAGCGCGAAGGCCTCGTCGGCCAGGCGCACGTGCGGTGCGTCCCGATCCGGATCGGCGTACACCGCCACGCTGGCCAGGCCAGCGTCCTTGGCGGCTCTGATCACGCGTACCGCGATCTCGCCCCGGTTGGCGACCAGGATCTTGGTCACCGGACCACCGGTGGATTCGCCGACCTGCTCGGCCACCCCGCACCTCCTGCGTCCCGACAGCTGCATTGCTGACCGCCTTCGCGGTACGGGGGAGTCTACGGACATGACGTCGGGAGTCTCTTGAGTGAGAGCTGAACCACGCTCAGACGAGCGTGCCGCCGTGCCGCAGCTCGGCGGGCAGCGGCGAATCGAGCACGATCACGTCGTACGGGTTCGCGGCGTGCACCTTCGGCAGGTGCTCGGTGCTGACCAGCACCCACGGCTGGTGCTCGCCGCAGCAGTCGATCAGCCGGTCGAGCGCGGTGAAGGCGACCAGCGCGGTCCGGCCGTCCGGCGTGCGGCGCAGCTCGATCGACGCGCCTTCGGCTTCGCGGCTGGCGGGGCCGGTCGGGAGGTACAGAGCGGGGGGCAGGCTGGGGTTCGTCACCCGGACAACATAAACGAGCACTCTGCGCTACCCGCGACCCCGTCCGGTTGAACCGGACACACCTGCCGGGGCGCTGCCCACGCACGGTCGCGAAGCGGCTTACGCTCTGTCTTATGCGGACTTCGGCAGTGCGGACGCCTCGGTCGGCGCTGCTCACCGCCGTGCTGGCCGCGGTGGTCACGCTCGGCGCGATCGGCGCGGTGTTCCTGCTGCGCCCGCGCCCCGACGTGCCGGTGGACACGGTCACCCAGCCCGGTGCCGCCTCGGCGGTCCCGGCCGTGACCTGCGGCGGCGGCCCGTGCCGCCAGCTCGCGGCGATGACCGTCGGCGGGACGCCGGTGGTGCTGCTGACCGACGCGTCGGGCGGGGAGGGGCAGGTGCGCGTCGGCCCGGAGCCGGGCACGGTGTTCGACCTGTCGATCGCGCAGCTGGGCGCCCGGCTCGACGCGAACTCGCTGACCTGCATCGACGGCGCGTCGCCGACGTGCCTGATCCGCGGTGACCTCGGTGACGAGGGCACGGGCGCGTACGGCGAACTGCTGGTCAACGGCGGGGGAGTGTGGCGCGACCCGGGCAAGCCGTACTTCGCGGACGCCGGGACGCTCTCGCTCTACGACGTCACGGCCGACGGCCGCCCGGACGTCATCGTGGTCCGCCACGACTGCCCCGGCGCGGCGTCGGGCACGGCCAAGTGCCAGGCCTCGCCGGTGCTGGGCGAGGTCTACGACCTGGCAGGCAACTCGCTGGGCTGCACCCGCCGGGTGACGGCGCCGTCGGACCTGCGCGGCTGGCCGGACGTCCGCCTCACCCGCGCCGACCTGCGCGCCTGCCCCTGAAACGCCGTGAAGGCCACCTTGAGGGACTCAGAGTCCCTCAAGGTGGCCTTCACGGACTTGGGTCAGGCGTGGGCGGGTTCCGCCTGGCGGGCGGTGGTGCCGTCGTCGCTGTGCTCCGGGTTGTCCGTCGGGGCGTTGAGGACGTCGTCGTCGAGGAGGCCCTCGCCGCGCGCCACGATCAGCGGCACCGTGATCTGGCCGGCGACGTTCGTGGCCGTCCGCATCATGTCCATGATCGGGTTGACCGAGTAGATCAGCGCCAGGCCGATGGCCACCTGCTTGGCGTCGAGGCCGATGAACGACGTCGTCAGCGTGAACGCCGTCAGCCAGCCGGTGGTGCCGGCCGTCGCCAGCGCGCCGACCACCGCGACCACGACGATGCCCGCGTACTGCCAGAAGTTGAGCGACACCCCGGCCAGGTTCGCGACGAAGATCGCCGCGATCGCCGGGAAGACCGCCGCGCAGCCGTCCATCTTCGTGGCGCTGCCCAGCGGCGTCGCGAAGGCCGCGTACGCCGGCTGGACGCCGAGGTTCACCGCGGACTGGCGGGTCAGCGGCAGCGTCGCGGCCGAAGACTGCGAAGCGAACGCGAACTGGATCGCCGTGCCCGCCTTCGCGAAGAACTTCAGCGGGCTGACCTTCGCGACGAACTGCAGCAGGATCGGGTAGACGACGAACAGCACGAGCAGGCAGCCGACGTAGACCGCGAGCGTCGTCGAGAACAGCGGGCGGAACAGCGCGTCGCCGTAGTTGGACACCGCCGCGCCGATCAGGCCGATGATGCCGAGCGGGGCGAGCCGCACGATCCAGCCGAGGTAGCGCTGGATGATCTCGAAGACGCTCGTCGTGAAGTCCACGAACGGCTTCGCGCGGTCACCCAGGCTGTAGGCGGCGGCGCCGATCACCAGCGCCAGGAACAGCACCTGCAGCGTCTCGCCGTCGGCGAAGGCCTTGAAGAAGTTCTCCGGCAGCAGGCCCTTGACGAACGCGTCCCACGAGCCCCAGCTGCTGACGCTCTTCGCCGCCTTGTCGGCGTTCTTGGCCGTCGCCTCGACGCCGCCGAGCCCGCCGGAGCCGGGGTCGAAGATCCGGCCGACCGCGATGCCGATCAGCGACGCGATGAACGACGTGATCGCGAACCACAGCACCGTCTTGCCGCCCAGGCGTGCGGCGGTGCGGCCGCCGCCGAGCCCGCGCAGGCTGTTGATGCCGACCACGATCGCTGTGAAGACCAGCGGGATCACCGCGATCTGCAGCAGTGTCGTGAAGATACTGCCGATCTGGTCGAGGAGATCGGTCAGCCAGCCGGCCTCGGTCTGCCGTGCGACGACGCCCAGGAGGGCGCCGACGACGAGCGAGCCGAGAACCGCGGCCGCGAACACCCGCGGCCTGGTGTATGTCCGTACGAAAGACACGGGGCGACTCCGGTGCTCGAAAGTTTCAGTCTTGCCAGGTGAAGACGACGTCAGGCAGGACCGAACTCTTCCAAATCACCCCATCGTGTGGTGCGCTTCTCAGGATGCGGGAGGCTTCCAGAGATCCACGACACTCACGCCGACCTCGGCCAGCAGGCGGCGCGTCAGCGGCAGGCTGAGGCCGATGACGCTCGTGTGGTCGCCGTCGAGGCCCTCGATGAACCAGCCGCCCAGGCCGTCGATCGTGAACCCGCCGGCCACCCGCAGCGGCTCGCCGGTGCCGACGTAGGCGTCGATCTCCGCGGGGGTCGGCGTGCCGAACCGGACGGTCGTCGACATCGAGCCGGACGTCTCCTTGGAGCGCGCGCCGCCGTCGAGCCGGACGACCGTGTGCCCGGTGAAGAGTTCACCGGTTGTCCCCGCCATCGCGGCCCAGCGCTGCCGCGCGGTGTCCGGATCGCCGGGCTTCCCGACCATGTCGCCGTGGATGTGCAGCATCGAGTCGCAGGCGACGACGACGGCGTCCGGGTGGGCCGCGGCGACCTGGTCGAGGACCGCCTCGGCCTTGGCCGCGGCGAGCGCCATCACCAGTTCGGCGGGGGACGGGTCGGCCAGCGAGGCGGCGACGGCGTCTTCGTCGACGCCGGAAACGAACACGGCCGGGTCGAGGCCGGCGGAGCGCAGGAGGGCGAGCCGGGCGGGGGACTGGGAGGCGAGGACGAAATGCACCCCGGGAACGTACCGGGAGGCCCGTCGTGACCGAATTGTGACCGGCACCACATGCCTGGAAGAGTTATTTTGTTGTGGCTCGCAACATATGGCGCGGAGGTGGTTCTCGTGACCGTGCGCGTGACGGACTCGACCGCGACGTCGTGGTCGACGTGGTGGGCGAAACGCCGGACACCGAAGGCCCGGGCCGCGGCTCGCCCGTCGCCCGGTACGGCACCCGTGGCCTCGCCTCCCGCGGCGAGCTGAAGACCACCGCTCCCGCGGTACGTGCAGGCCCCCGCTCCGGAACCCGACCTCCGGAACGGGGGCCTGCACGGTCTCAGGCCGCGGCCGCCTCGGGGGCCGCCGGCGCCGGGGATTCCCAGCGGGGCTTGACCTTCCGCAGCATCGCCGCCGAGATCACGCCCAGCAGCAGGACGACCATCGGCAGCAGCATCGTCACCCGGGCCGCGTCCGTGAGTCCATTGTGGACGGCCTCGGTGGCCAGCCGCCCGGCCTGGGCGGCGACGTCGGCCGGCAGGCCCGGCATCGGCGACGGCCCACCGGCCGAGCCGAACTCACCCGTGCTCGCCGCGGCCTTCGCGATGCCCTCGGCGAACGGCGCCCGGTACTGCTCCGGCAGCTGCGAAGCCGCCTTCGTGGCTTCGTCCGAGATCGACGCCGTCACCCGCGCCTGCAGGAGGACGCCGATCGCGGCACTGCCGAGCACGCCGCCGACCTGGCGGGAGGTGTTGAAGATGCCCGACGCCGTGCCGGCCAGCCGCGGCTCGACCGAGCCCATCGTCATGTTGCTCATCGGCGAGAAGATGCAGCCGATGCCCAGGCCGCACAGGAGAAGCGCCGGGATGAAGCTCCACGGGCTGCTGTCCGGTGACGCCTGCAGCGCGATGACCCCCAGCCCGGCCGCGAGCGCGGCGAGGCCGAACATCACCAGGTACTTGCCGTTGACCTTGTCCGACGCGCGCCCGACGAACGGCGCCACGATCCCGGACAGCAGCGACATCGGCGCGGTCAGCAGGCCGGCCATGGTCGGGGTCAGCCCGAGCACCGACTGGATGTAGATGACCAGCGGCAGGAACATGCCGGTCATCGCGAACCCGACCGTCGTCGCGGTCAGCGTCCCGGCCGAGAAGTTCCGGTTCGAGAACACCTGCAGCGGCAGCAGGGGTTCCCGCTTGTTGAACCGTTGCCACGCCACGAAAGCCACCAGCAGCAGCACGCCCGCGCCGATGATCTCGAACACGGTGATCCCAGCCCAGACCGTGCCCCAGTCGTACTGCTGGCCGTTCTGGACGCCGAACACGATGGCCAGCAGCGCCAGGCTCGACAGCACGATCCCGATCACGTCGAAGGCGTGCGAGTGCTTGGGCTGCCAGTCCGGCACGAGCAGCAGCGTCAGGACGATGGCGATCACGCCGATCGGCACGTTGACGAAGAAGATCCACTCCCAGCCGAGGTGATCCACCAGCACACCGCCGAGCAGCGGGCCCGCGATCGTCGCCAGGCCGGCGACGCCGCCCCACATGCCCATCGCCGGGCCGCGCTTGGCCGGCGGGAACAGGTGCGTGATGAACGCCAGCGTCTGCGGGGTCATCAGCGCGGCGCCGAGCCCCTGCACGGCACGCGCGGCGATGAGCATCTCGACGTTGCCGGACAGGCCGCACCACAGGGACGCGCCGGTGAACACGACCAGCCCGGCGAGGAACACGCGCTTCGGGCCGAAGCGGTCGCCGAGGCGGCTGGTGAACAGCATCGGCACGGCGTAGGTGAGCAGGTAGACGCTGATCACCCAGACGACCGAGTTCAGTCCGGCGTTCAGCTCGCGCAGCATGGTCGGGATCGCGATCGACACGATGGTCGTGTCGAGCAGGATCATGAAGAAGCCGAGGCACAGCGCGCTGAGCGCCGCCCACGGGTTAGCTTGTCTTGCGTTCATCGTCGTCTTCCCTGATGATGAGCGTGAGGTGCGGTGGGTCGCACTCCTGGAACGGGATCCGCCCGGAGCGCAGGTCTTCGTGGAGCCGCTCGGTCCACTCGAGCTCGAACTTGCGGTGGTCGCAGCTGTAGCGCCAGTCCAGCCAGTAGATCTCCGGCGTCTTGTCCTCGGTGAGGCGCTGCAGCACCGCCTGGTCGGCGGCGACCGCGGCGCGCAGCCGCATGAGCCGGTTCTCGATCTCGACGAGTGACGTCTCGCGTCCCAGCTCGTCGATCACGGCCAGCCCGGACAGGTAGGCCGGGAACTCCTGGGCGACGTCGCCGAGCAGTTCGCGGCCGCGCTGGTTGAACACGTCCAGCCCGGTCTGCGTCATGCCGTAGACGGTCCGTTCGGGCCGCCTGCCGTCGCGCTGCGTGTCGACGACCTCGATGTAGTTGTCGCGCTGCAGGCGTTCCACGGTGTGGTAGAGCGAGCCCGCCTTCACGTTGACGCGGGTGCTCACGTACCGCTCGCGCATGAGCTGGGCCATCTCGTAGGGGTGCATGGGCTTCTCGTGGAGCAGCTCCAGCACGGCGAGGCCGAGTGGGGTCAGCTTGGCCGAAGCCATGGTCGTTGGTCCCTCCGAGTGACTCCGGGTCGTTTATTCCACGTGGACTATACGGCGCAGACTATGTTCGGTCCACGCCGATTTCTGTGACCGTGCGTACACAGCGCGAAAGCCGTGAGGGGCACCTTCAGGGATCCAGCGTCCCTGAAGGTGCCCCTCACGGCTTCTCTCAGAAGGGCCAGTCGGCGCAGTGGAACGCCCGCGTGGCGGAACGCCCGCTTGGCGAAGGTGCGCTCGTTGACGACCTGGCGGCCCGGCTCGTCGAGACCCGCGCCGCTCAGGTTCGCCTCGGCGTGCAGTCGACGCGGGAGCCGGGCGGTCCACTGTGGCCTCCACTGGTGGCTTCTGGCCTGTAGTTCGTGATAAGAACTATGTATGGTCGGTTCGTAGCACGAACTAACAACTGGGAGGAACTATGGTGCTCTTCGGCATCGGTGGCTCGACGGCGGTGGCCTCGGCGGCCGGCACCCTGCGGCAGGCCGTCCTGGCCGACCGCGGTGGGCTCGACCTGTTCAGCGTGTCCGATCACCCCTACTACGCCGACCGCCTCGACGCCTACGCCGAGATCGGGGTCGTTCTCGGGCGGACCGAACGGATTTCCGGTCTGGTCAGCGTCACCAACCTGCCGACGCGGCCCGCGCCGATGCTCGCGCGCACCGTCACTTCGCTGTCGTCGCTCAGCGGTGGCCGGATCGTGCTCGGGATGGGCGTCGGCGGGCTGTGGGACGACATCGCTCGGCTCGGCTTCGAGAAGCTCACGCCCGGTGCGGCCGTGCGCGCGTTCGAAGAGGGGATCCGGCTCGTCAAACAGCTCGGTGGTGGCGGGGAGCCGGTGACCTTCGACGGCGAGTTCTACCAGGTCACCGCGTTGCACCCGGCCGAGGCGCGGATCCCGCCGGTGTGGACGGGCTCGGTCGGGCCGAAGTCCCTCGCCGTCACCGGCCGCGTCGCCGACGGCTGGATGCCCGGCCGTGCCGCGGATTGGCTCAGCGAGCGCTACCGGACGTCGAGGCCGGTGATCGACGAAGCCGCGGCAACAGCCGGGCGTGACCCCGCGGACGTCGTCACCGTCTACAACTTCCCCGGGCGCATCACCGAAGAGCCGCTGCCGAAGACTCGCGACGACGACGGACGCTGGATCGGCGGCTCGCCGGAGCAGTGGATCGAAGAGCTGACCGGTGCGGTGCTGGACCACGACGCGCACGGGTTCGTGCTCTTCGGCCCCGGTGGCCGCCCGCCCGCCGACGGCGACGTCTCGCGCTGGGCCGAAGAGATCGCGCCGGCCGTGCGCGAGGCCGTCGCGAAGTAGGGTGGCCTGATGGAGGCTCTCGGTGTGGTGGCCGGTCTGGTGCGGTCGTCGTTCCTCGTGAACGCCGTCTACACCGAGTCGGCCCGCGAGTACGGGCTCACCGTGCAGCAGGGGCAGCTGTTGTGCGTGCTGATGGCGCAGCCGTACGGCATGGGCGAGCTCGGTGCGACGCTCGGCCTCGAGAAGTCCAGCCTCACCGGCCTGGTCGACCGCGCGGTCCGGCGCGGGCTGGTGCGCCGCGAGCCCGTCCCGGACGACCGCCGCGCGGTGCAGGTGGTCCTGACCGGCGAAGGACGCGAACTGGCGGAGGACTTCTACGGGGCGACGTGCCGCCGGGTCGAAGAACTCGCGAGTGGCCTGCCGCCGGCCGATCGCGATCGGCTGGCGACGTTGCTGGGGCGCGTGGTCGAGGACAACGAGGTCCCGACCGTCTTCCTCGACGCACTCTGATCCCGACTTTCGTCGGGCCGTGGCGGGGGTACGTTGCCGGAAGTTCACCGGCTGGTTCCGCTTTCCGCCGGGAGGACCACTTCTTCGCTCGTCACAGTGATGTCGCCAGGTCCCCATCGCCGACCCGTCGCCGAGGAGCACCATGAAGCGCCTCATTCCGCTCGCTGTCGCCACGCTCGCTGCCGGGTTGCTCGCCGCTCCCGCGCACGCCGCCGTCACCCACCGGATCCTCTTCGACAACACCAAAGCCGAGACCGCCGGCAACGCCGACTGGATCGTCGGCACCTCGCAGCCCGACCCGGCCGGGCAGAACTCCGCGCCACAGAAGGAAACCGACTGGACCGGCGCGCTCTCGGCGTGGGGTGTCGCGCTGCAGAAGACCGGGCAGTACAGCCTGAAGACACTGCCCTCGGGCAACACCATCACCTACGGCACGTCGAACGCGCTGGACCTCAAGAACTTCGACGAATTCGTGCTGCCGGAGCCGAACGTCGTGCTGAGCGCCGCCGAAAAGACGGCGATCATGAAGTTCGTGCAGAACGGCGGTGGCCTGTTCCTGATCTCGGACCACACCGGCAGCGACCGCAACAACGACGGCTGGGACTCGCCGAAGATCATCAACGATCTGCTGACGAACAACGGCGTCGACAACACCGACCCGTTCGGCTTTTCGGTCGACCTGAAGAACGTCGCCAGCGACCACCCGGTGGCCATCACCGACTCGTCGAACCCCGTGCTCAACGGCTCGTTCGGCGCGGTCAAGAAGAGCCTGATCGCCAACGGCACCACGTTCACCCTCAAGCCCGCCGACAACCCGAACGTCAAGGGACTGGCCTACCTGAGCACGTCGTCACCGGGGAACAGCAACGCCTTCTTCGTGACGAGCACCTTCGGCTCGGGCCGCGTCGCGATCTGGGGTGACAGCTCGACCATCGACGACGGCACCGGTCAGTCCGGCAACACGCTCTACAACGGCTGGTCCGACTCCACGGCCAACAACGCGGCCCTCGGCCTCAACGCGACGGCGTGGCTCGCGGGCAGCGGGACGACCACCCCGCCGCCGGCCGGCTGCACCGCCGGGCAGCTGCTGGCCAACCCGGGCTTCGAGTCCGGCACCACCGGCTGGACGGCGTCGTCGAGCGTCATCGGCCAGCACAGCACCGACGCGCCCGCCCGCAGCGGATCCTGGAGCGCCTGGCTCGACGGTTACGGCACCGCCCACACGGACACCCTCAGCCAGACGGTCACGCTGCCGACCGGCTGCTCGTCGTACACGTTCTCGTTCTGGCTCAACATCAATACCGCGGAAACGGGCACGACGGCGTACGACAAGTTGACCGTCAAGGCGGGCAGCACGACGCTGGCGACGTACAGCAACCTCAACGCGGCCGGCGGGTACCAGCAGCGCAGCTTCTCGCTGTCCGCCTTCGCGGGTCAGTCCGTGACGCTCGCCTTCAGCGGCGTCGAAGGCTCGCAGCTGCAGACGTCGTTCGTCGTGGACGACACGGCGCTCAACGTCAGCTAGGCAAGCCCGACGCGCGCCAAGCACCATCGCCGGGGTGGTGCGGCCGACGCAGGGAAGCTGCGTGGTCGCCCCACCACGACGTACGCGGCTTCGGCTTCTCCGGCGCCTTCGCGGCCGACGCCGCGGCGACGACCGCCGTCAGCGCCGCCACCTCGGCGTCGCTCGGGTTGCCCCGGACCACCCGCAGCAGAGGCTTGCTTTCCTCGCTCACAGCGGGATGTTCCCGTGCTTCTTGGGCGGCAGCGACTCACGTTTGTTGCGCAGCAGCGACAACGCCCGCGCCACGTGCCCGCGGGTGTGCGCCGGCACGATCACCGAGTCGACGTAACCACGCTCGGCCGCCGCGTACGGGTTGAGCAGCGTGTCCTCGTACTGCTCGATCAGCTCCGCGCGCAGGGCGTCGACGTCCTTACCCTCGTTCGCCGCGTTGGCCAGTGTCTTGCGGTGCACGATGTTCGCCGCGCCCTGGGCGCCCATCACCGCGACCTGCGCGGTCGGCCAGGCGAGGTTGATGTCGGCGCCGAGGTGCTTGGAGCCCATGACGTCGTACGCGCCGCCGAACGCCTTGCGCGTGATGATCGTGACCAGCGGGACCGTGGCCTCCGCGTAGGCGTAGATCAGCTTCGCGCCGCGGCGGATGATGCCGTTCCACTCCTGCTCGGTGCCCGGGAGGAAGCCCGGGACGTCGACGAAGGTGAGCACCGGGATGTTGAACGCGTCGCAGGTGCGGACGAACCGCGCGGCCTTCTCGGACGCGTCGATGTCGAGGCAGCCGGCGAACTGCGTCGGCTGGTTCGCCACGACGCCGACGCTCTGGCCGTCGACGCGGCCGAAGCCGACGATGATGTTCGGCGCGAACAGCTCGTGGACCTCGAGGAACTCACCGTCGTCGACGACGCGGTTGATCACCTCGTGCATGTCGTACGGCGTGTTCGGCGAGTCCGGGATGAGCGTGTCGAGCTCGCGGTCGGTGTCGGTGACGTCGTCGAAGAACCCGGCCGGCGCGTCCGATGCTTCGAACACCGGCGCGTCCGACAGGTTGTTCTGCGGCAGGTAGGCGAGCAGTTCCTTGACGTAGGCGATCGCGTCCTCGTCGTCGGAACCGAGGTAGTGCGCGACACCGGACTTCGTGTTGTGGGTGCGGCCGCCGCCGAGCTCCTCGAAGGTGACGTCCTCACCGGTGACCGTCTTGACGACGTCCGGGCCGGTGATGAACATCTGCGACGTCTCGTCGACCATCACGACGAAATCGGTCAGCGCGGGGGAGTAGACGTGCCCACCCGCGTTCGCGCCCATGATCAGCGAGATCTGCGGGATGACGCCGGAGGCCTGCACGTTGCGGCGGAAGATCTCGCCGTAGAGGCCGAGCGAGACGACACCCTCCTGGATGCGCGCGCCACCGCCCTCGTTGATGCCGACGATCGGGCGGCCGGTCTTGATCGCCAGGTCCATCACCTTGACGATCTTCTCGCCGTACACCTCGCCGAGGCTGCCGCCGAAGATCGTCACGTCCTGGCTGAACACGCACACCGGACGGCCGTCGACGGTCCCGTAACCGGTGACGACGCCGTCGCCGTACGGCCGGTTCTTCTCCTGGCCGAAGTTGGTCGAGCGGTGCCGGGCCAGCTCGTCGAGCTCCACGAACGAGTTCTCGTCCAGCAGCAGCTCGATGCGCTCGCGCGCGGTCTTCTTGCCCTTCGCGTGCTGCTTCTCCACCGCGCGGGCCGAGCCCGCGTGCACCGCCTCGTCGTACCGGCGGTACAGGTCGGCCAGCTTGCCGGCCGTGGTGTGGATGTCCGGTTCATCCTCGGGCGGCGTCCCGAGCGGCTCCGTCGCACTGCTCATGCCACGGGAGCTTAGCTACTTGCCGGTCACTTCGCGTGTGGCGTAGGCAACGTCCATGACCTTCCCGCCGATCCGGCTCCTGGGCCCCGCCGACCTGCCCGCCTGCTCCGACCTGGGCGAATCCCGTGACTGGCCGCGCGAGCCGCCCAAGTGGCGGCTGCTGCACGAGGTCGGGCGGGTGTTCGGAGTGGACGCTCCGGACGGCGCGGGCCTGGCCGCGGCCGCCGTCCTGGTGTCCTTCGATGGTGTGGCGTCGATCTCGATGGTGCTGGTCGCGCCCCGGTTCGAACGGCGCGGCCTGGGCCAGGCGATCACCGCGCAAGCGCTTGCGGCGGCAGGCGACCGGGTGGTGTGGCTCCACGCGTCGAAGTCCGGCAAGCCGCTGTACGAGTCGATGGGTTTCCAGGTCGACGGCGGTTGCCAGGGCCACGCCGGCACCTTCCTCGACGACGGCGGCCCGGGTGCCTCGCCGGGCTCGTTGTCCGACGTCTTCGCGCTGGACCTGCGTGCTCAGGGCGTGGACCGGCGGCCGCTGCTGGAGCGCCTGGGGACGCCGTTCGTGGTCGACGGCGGGTTCGCGTTCGGCTTCGACATCGGCCACGTGACGGTGATCGGCCCGGTCGTCGCGACCGCCGAGGAGCAGGCCAAGGCGCTGATCCGCGGGGTCGCGCGGGCGGCGTCCGGCGAGGTGCGGGTGGACCCGGACTACCGCTTCCCCGCGTTGACGGCGTGGGTGCGCGAGCGCGGCCTGGTCCCGTCCGCGCCCGCGCCCCGGCTGGTCCTCGGCGGCCGCGCGCTCCCCGGCGACACGTCGATGAGGTTCGCCCCGTTCACCCGGGCGGTGGGCTGACCTACGACGCGGCCGCCGGGATCGGGTACTCCGGCAGCGTGATCGCCTCGGCCGGCGGCGACATGTACTTGCCGGCCAACCCCGAGACGCGGCCGAGCAGCGGCGACGCGGCCACCCGCACCGCGGTCCGGAACGCGGCGAGCTGCAGCCGGCTGCGGGGGTGGGCGATCTTCGGCGCCCCGGGCGGGAGCTGCTGCGCCTTCGTGACCAGCGGGCGCAGCACCTGCTCGTAGCGGGCGAAGGCGTCGCGCGGATCGTCGTGGCCGGCGAGCTCCCCGGCCAGGACGTAGGCGCCGGCCAGGGCCAGGGTCGTGCCCATGCCGCTGACCGGGGACGCGCAGTGCGCGGCGTCACCGAGCAGCGCGACCCGGCCGCGGCTCCACGTGCCGAGCTTCGCCTGCCCGATGTCCTCGAAGTACAGGGAGCCGTTGTCCAGCTCGGCGAGCACCCGCGGGGCCACCCAGCCGACGTCGGCGAAGGTCGCCCGCAGGACCGCGACGACGTCGTCGCGGCCGAGCCGGTCCAGGCCGCGCACATCGGAGATGAAGCCCAGCGACGCCTGGGTGGTGCCGAGGTTGTCCGGGCGCAGCGAGAGCGTCCGCCCGCGCCCGCAGGCCAGCACGCGCCACCGGTCGGTGTCGTCGCCGGTGCGCGGGATCGCGAGGAAAGCGTTGTACAGGCCCAGTTCGTGGATCTGCGCGTCGGGCATGATCAGCGCGCGGCTGCGTGAGCGCAGGCCCTCGGCGAGGACGACCGCGTCGAACCGGCGGCTCGAACCCCGCTGGAACTCGACGTCCACGCCGGCGCCGTCGTCGTGCAGCGCGGTGATCTGGTCGCCGAAGACGTACTCGGCGCCGTCTTTCGAGTTCTCGTAGAGGATCTTGGCGAACTGGCCGCGCAGGATCTCCAGCTCGGCGGTGCCGCCGGAGGTGTCGTCGGTGCCGCCCGCGAAGGTGGCGATCGCGCGCCCGTGCTCGTCGACGAACTCCGTGCCGGTCTCCCCGGTGTGCGCGGCGCGCACGGCGTCCTCCAGGCCCATCCGGCGGACGACCTGGCGCCCGACCCCGCGGACGTCGATGTTCTGGCCCTGCTCACGCACATGGTCGAACCGCTCGACGACGGTCACCTCCCAGCCCGCGCGGGAAAGCCACGAAGCCAGGGTGGGACCGGCGATGCTGGCACCGGAAATCAGGATGCTGCGACTCAAGGTGTACCTCCCTTGAACCCACCGTAGCCGTTAGCCGGCGCGCACGAGCCCTGACTCGTAGGCCGCGATCACCAGCTGGGCCCGATCGCGCGCCGCGAGTTTGTGCAGCAAGCGGCCGATGTGGGTCTTCACCGTCGCGATGCCCAGGTGCAGCCGCTCGGCGATCTCGTCGTTCGACAGCCCGCGCGCGATCAGCGTCAGCACCTCCTGCTCGCGGGCGGTCACGCCGTCCAGCCGTGTCACGGGACCCGACGGCAGGCGCGCGAACTCCGACACCAGGCGGCGGGTCACCGACGGCGCCAGCAGCGCGTCGCCGTTCGCGATCACCTCGATCGCCGCCAGCAGGTCCGCCGGGCGGGTGTCCTTGAGCAGGAACCCGCTCGCGCCCGCGCGCAGGGCCGCGTAGACGTACTCGTCGAGGTCGAACGTCGTCAGCATCAGCACACGCACGTCGGTTTCGGCGCAGATGCGGCGGGTCGCCTCGATGCCGTCCATCTCGGGCATCCGGACGTCCATCAGCACGACGTCCGGCTTCTCCCGGCGGGTCAGCGTGACCGCCTCGACGCCGTCGGACGCCTCGCCGACCACCTCGAGGCCCGGCGCGCTGTCCACCAGCACGCGGAAACTGCCGCGCAGCAACGCCTGGTCGTCGGCGATGAGGACACGCGTCATCACGCCACCGCCGTCTCGTAGGGCAGGCGGGCGAAGACGCGGAAGCCGTCCTGGGCCGGTCCCGCGCTGAACTCGCCGCCGTAGACGGCCACGCGCTCGCGCATCCCGATCAGGCCGTGGCCCGGTTCCGCGGTGCCGCCGCGGCCGTCGTCGAGCACTTCGATGCGCACCTCGCCGCCCCCGCCGGTGACGCGGATCCGGCACGTCGCCGCGCCCGCGTGCTTGAGCACGTTGGTCAGTGCCTCCTGCACGATCCGGTACACCGACTGCCCGACGCCGTTCGGCAGCTCGTCGAGGCCGTCGACGACCAGGTCGACGGCCGGGCCCGCCTGCTGCGCGCGGTCGGCGAGGGCACGCAGGTCGGCGAGCGTCGGGGCGGGCGCCAGCGCCGGGACGCCGGTGCCGTCCCGCAGCACCCCCAGCATCCGCCGCAGCTCGGCCAGCGTCTCGCGGCTGGTCTCTTCGATGACACGCAAGGCTTCCCGCGCCTCGCCGGGCTGGTCGAGGGCGACGTGGTTGCCGACGGCCGCCTTCACCGCGATCAGGCTCATGCTGTGCGCGACGACGTCGTGCATCTCGCGGGCGATCCGCAGGCGTTCCGCCGAAACCGCTTGCTGCGCATGGCTTTCCCGCTCGGTCACGGCGTGTTCGCGCCGGGCGCGCACGGTGAGGCCGAGCGCGTACCCGACGATCAGCGCGGTGGCGCTGAAGTTCACCGTCGTGGACGCGTTCGGGTTCGGCACCGAGAAGGCCAGCACCCCCAGCTCGACCAGGCCCGCGGCGAACCCGAGCCGGACGATCCGGCTGTCCTGCCGGATCACGACGACGTAGAGCGCGCACCCCGCGGCCACCACGGCGACACCGAACACCGGCCCGCCGATCGGGACGGCGGCCGCGGCGAGCACCAGGCTGAGCACGTAGCTGCCCAGCGGCCACCACCGCCGGAGCACGATCGGCAGCACACTGGCCAGGAGGATCGTCCAGCCGAGCCAGCCGGGAAGCCACGGCGGCAGCGCCCACGCGCCGGCGGCCAGGTTGCCGCCCGCGCCGAAAGCCAGCACGACGGCCGCCAGCACGTCGAGCACCACGCGGATTCGCATGAACCGAACGTAATGCGGACTGACGTGCCGCGCGTCAGACCTGGGTCGGACGCTCCGCGTAGTGCTTGCGCACGGCCTCGACGCGGTCGGCCGTCCAGTCCGGCAGCTCGACGCCGTGGGTGGCGGCGAACAGCTTGTCGAGCTGCTCGTGCCGCCGGGTCAGCTGCGCGGCGACGTCCTCTTCGGGGGCCTCGGTGAACTCGACGCGGGTGCCTTCGAGCGGGTCCTGGAGCACGTGCCAGCCGGGCTCGTCGGGCAGCAGCGCCCGGACTTCGTCGACGGGCTTCCAGACGAGGTCGCGGCGGAAGCGGATGGTGCCGTCTTCGAGGACCTCGCCGTCGTCGAGGCCGAATTCCGCCACGTAGGACGCCATCCCGGCGTGCCAGTTCTCCGGCGGCTCGTGCGTCTCGCCGGACAGGCGCGCGTCGAGGGTGTCGAGGCAGACGTCCCAGCCGGTCGCGGTGCGGCCCGCGGCGAGTTTCGCGATCGCCGGGTCGCCGCGGCCGAAGGTGTGCGTGAACTCCAGCAGGCTGCCGTCACCGTCGGGGGAGATCAGCCAGCGCAGGGTGTCGTCGTTCCAGGCGAACGTGAACTCGCGCGGCGGGTCGACGGTGAGCACCCGGCCGGTCGTGGAGTCGTCCGCGCCGGGGAAGGTGAAGCGGATCTCGCCGCCGTCACGCAGGTCGACGTCGACCGCCGCCGGGAACCAGTGCGCGAGCTCGGCCGGGTCGGTGATGGCGTGCCAGACCTTCTCCGGCGCGTGCTTCAAGCGGCGTTCGTGCCTGAGCACCGGGCGATCGTCGACGGTCAGCAGCTTCGCGGGCACGGCGTCCTCCTGTAGGTTGCCTGTGCCGGTATATAACCACTGCGGAATATGAGGGTCAAGGGCCGCGGACGACGGCGACCGCGGGGGCCAGCTCCGGGTCGCTCGCGGCCTTGTCGAGCGCGGTGCGCAGGACGTCGCGGTAGGTGGGCTCGGTCTCGGTGTAGCGCTCGCGGCCGGCGTCGGTGATCACCGAGTAGACGCCGCGGCGGTCGTCTTCGCACAGGTCGCGGACGGTCAGCCCGGCGTCTTCGAGGCGCGCGCACATCCGGCTGACCGAGCTCTGGTTGAGCCCGATCGCCTCGGCGAGCTCCTGCATCCGCAGCTCGCCCTTCGGGTGCGCGGCCAGCTTGCCGAGCGCGCGGTACTCGGACAGGCCGAGCCCGTGGCGGCGGTGCAGCGCCTTGCCCAGCTCCTGCTCGATGCGGGCGTGCAGCACGAGCACGCGGCCCCAGGCCTGTTCGTCGACGGTCATCTCGCGACCTCCTCTTGACTTCAGGATACCTGCAGGAGCAGTCTTTATATGTACATGCAAGTAACTGGAGGGGATGGACCATGAGCGACCGCAGCTTCCTGTTCCTGGTCGGCGCCGCACGGGCCGGGGGCAACACGGAGATGCTGGCCCGGCGGGCCGCGAAGGAGCTGCCGCAGGACGCGGACCAGCGCTGGATCCGGCTGCCCGAGGTGCCGCTGGCGCCGTTCGAAGACCGCCGTCACGGTGCCGGTGAGCACCCCGCGCCGGGTGAGAACGAACAGCTGCTGATGGACGCGACGTTCGCCGCGACCGACATCGTGATCGCGTCGCCGGTGTACTGGTACTCGGTCGCGGCGAGCGTGAAGCTGTACCTGGACTACTGGTCCGGCTGGATGCGCCTGCCGGTGGAGTTCAAGCCGCGGATGGCGGGCAAGACGCTGTGGGGCGTGAGCGTCCTGAGCGAGACGGCGCGCGAGGCCCAGCCGCTGATCGGCACCCTCGAACTGTGCGCGGAGTACCTGAGCATGAACTGGGGCGGGGTCCTGCTGGGCAACGGCAGCCGCCCGGGTGACGTCCTGCTCGACGACTCGGCGATGGCGGCCGCGTCGACGTTCCTCACCGGCGCGGACCTGGTGCGCGCCTAAGCCAGCACGTCCTTCGCGAGCAGGCGCAGGCCGTGGATCAGGTCGGCGCCCGACGGCGCGTGGTCCGGGTCGGCGAGCCACTGCAGCACCACGCCCGAAAGCAGGGCCTGGTGCACGGTGCCGACGGCCCGGGCCTCGGCGCTGCCGTCGTCGAGGCCCTGGAACAGGTTCGCCAGCCCGAAGCGGGCCAGCTCGAGCGCCTTCGCCAGCTGCGCGCGGACGGCCGGGTCGAGATCCGGCTGGGTGTAGGCCTCGAACGTCATCGCCCACATCCGCTGGTGCGCGGGTACCGACTCGATCACCCGCTGCCAGATCAGCGCGAAGCGCTCGGCCGGCGTCGCGTCCGGCGGCGTCTCGACCTGCAATGTCTTGGCCAGCGTCTCGCCCCACTCCTCGTTCGCCTCGATCAGCGCGGTGTTGAGCAGCGCCTCCCGTGAGCCGAAGTGGTAACCGATCGCGGCCATGCTGACGTTCGCCGCCGAGGCCAGGTCGCGCACGGTCGTGCGGGCGTAGCCCTTTTCGTTGAGACAGCGCTTCGCACCCGCCAGCAGTGCTTCCTTGTTGCCCATGCCCTGAGATTAGCACGAACGTCTTAGGCAATCGATTGAGGCGAACGCCTTGCGCGATCGCCCAAATCGGGGTTACCGTTCTCGGCATGCAGAACAGACGAGTCCTCATCTCCGGCGCCAGCGTCGCCGGTCCCGCCCTGGCCTTCTGGCTCCGCCGCCACGGCTTCACGCCGACCGTGATCGAGCGCGCGCCGTCACTCCGGGAGGGCGGCTACGCCGTCGACTTCCGCGGCGCGTCCCTGCGCGTCCTCGACCGGATGGGCCTGCTCGGCCAGGTCGAAGCCGCGGCGACCGGCATGGGCGAGGTGTCCTATGTGGACGCCGACGACCGGACCCTGGTCGTCACGCCGCCGACGTTCCAGAGCGGCGAGCTCGAGATCCTGCGCGGCGACCTCTCGCGCATCCTGTACGACGCCACGAAGGACGACGTCGAGTACGTCTTCGGCGACTCGATCACCGGGGTCACCGAGCACGGCGCGGGCGTCACGGTCACCTTCGAACGTGGCGAGCCGCGCGAGTTCGACCTGGTCGTCGGGGCCGACGGGCTGCACTCGAACGTGCGCTCCCTGGTCTTCGGCGACGAGTCCTGGTACCGCCGCGACCTCGGTTACTACGTCTCGATCTTCACCGTGCCGAACCACCTGGGCCTCGACCACGTCGGCCGGTTCTACAACGAGCCGAACCGCACCATCGGCGTCTACAGCGCCCGCGACAACGCGGAAGCGAAAGCCTTGTTCTGGTTCGGTTCCGAGCCGCTCGCCTACGACCACCGTGACGTCGAGCAGCAGCGCGGGATCGTCGAGGAGGCCTTCGCGGACACGGGCTGGGAGACGCCGGCGCTGCTCCGGCAGATGCGCGAGGCGCCGGACTTCTACTTCGACTCGGCGAGCCAGATCAAGCTCGACACGTACTCGAACGGCCGTGTCGCGCTGGTCGGCGACGCCGCGTACTGCGCCGCGCCGCTTTCGGGCATGGGCACGAGCCTGGCGATCGTCGGCGCGTACGTGCTGGCGGGCGAGCTCGCGGCGGCCGGCGGCGACCACACGAGCGCGTTCACCACCTACCACGACGAGATGCGCGAGTTCGTCGCCGTGTGCCAGAAACTGGGGGAGGGCAACGGGAAGTGGTTCGTGCCGCCGACCCGCGCGTGGATCCGGATGCGCAACCTCAACCTGCGGCTGCTGCCGCACCTGCCGTGGCGCAAGGTGATCGAGCAGCTGCCGCTCAAGGCCGGCAACGCGATCACGCTCAAGGAGTATGCGAAGGTGCCGGCGTGACACCCCGGCGCTGCGCGATGCCGGCCATGTTCTCCTCGCCCCAGTCGCCCAGGGGCAGCAACGCGGTGTTCAGCCGCTGACCCAGGTCGGTCAGCGAGTACTCGACCTTCGGCGGGACCTCGTGGAACACCTCGCGGTGCACGACTTCGTCCGCCTCCAGCTCCCGCAGCGCCTGGATCAGCATCTTCTCGCTGATCCCCGCCACCTTGCGCCGCAGCTCGCCGAACCGCAGCGGCTCGGCGTGCAGCGCCCACAGGATCAGGGCTTTCCAGCGGCCGCCGACGACGTCGATCGCGGCGTCCAGCCCGCACCGGTAGCTTCGGGTCAGCATGCAGGATCCTTACGTTTTGGTGGGTACCTGACTATTTAGTCGGTACTTGTCCAGTGTAAAGCGGTTCAGCAGCATGATGCCCATGGCTTCAACGGGAGAAAACAAGAAGGTCGGCGTGCTCGGCCTGGGGCGGATGGGCACCGCCCTCGCCGGGGCGCTGCTGGGGGCGGGCCACGACGTCGTGGTGTGGAACCGGTCGCCGCTCAAGGCCGGCCCGCTGCTCGACCGCGGCGCGCGTCTCGCGGCCACCCCCGCGGAGGTGGCCGAGGCCGGCGTCGTGCTCAGCTGTCTGTCCACATACGACACTCAACAGCCGGTACTGGACGAAATGACGCCGTCCGTATTGGTGAATCTCACGTCCGGCACGCCGGAGCAGGCCCGCGGCGTCGCGAAATGGGCGGCCTCGCGGGGAATCGACTACGTGGACGGCGTGATCATGGCCGTCCCGCAGGGCATCGGCACACCGGGCGCCCGGATCCTCTACGGCGGCTCGGCCACGGCGTTCGCCGCGCAGCGAGACGTACTGGAAGTGCTGGGGGAGCCGGTGTTCCTCGGCGAGGACGCCGGGCTCGCGGCGCTGTACGACCTGGCGTTGCTCGGCATCATGTGGTCGACGATGAGTGGTTACCTGCACGCGCTCGCGCTGGTCGGCACCGAGGGCGTCCCGCCGGAGCGGTTCACGCCGATGGCGCTGTCGTGGCTTTCGGCGGTCGGCGGGTTCCTGCCGGGCATCGGCGCGCAGGTGGCGAGCGGCGAGTACACGACGGACGTCTCGGCTCTCGACATCAACGCGGCGGGGCTGAAGCTGTTGGTCGAGACGAGTCGCGAGCAGGGGATCAGCACGGCGGTGCCGGCGCCGCTGGCGGAGTTGTTCGGCCGAGCGGTCGCGGCGGGCCACGGCGCCCACGCGATCGCCAGCGTCATCGAGGAGATCCGGTGAAGTACGCGGGAAAGAAGGCCGTCGTCACGGGCGGCACGCACGGCATGGGCCTGGCGGTGGTCCGAGCCCTGTTGGACGGTGGCGCGGAAGTCCTGCTGACCGGCCGCGACGTCGCGCCACTGCAAGGAAAGCTGCCCGGCAAGGCGCACCTGCTGTCGTCGGACGCGGCCAGCCTGTCCGACATCGACACCCTGGGCGCAGCCGCCGCGGAGACGCTCGGCGAGCTGGACCTGGTGTTCGTCAACGTCGGTTTCGCGACACTCACACCGTATGAAACGGCGACACCGGAGGTCTACGACCGCACGTTCGACGTCAACACCAAGGGCGCGTACTTCACGGCCCAGCGCTTGGCGGGCTTGGTGCAGCCTGGCGGTTCGTTCGTGTTCACGACGTCGGTCGCGGCCGAAGCGGGAATCGCGGGCATGGGCCCGTATTCCGCGGCGAAGGCAGCGGTCCGGTCGTTCGCCCGGACGTACGCGGCCGAGCTGGCCCCGCGCGGAATCCGGGTGAACGTGGTCAGCCCGGGCTACACGGACACCCCGACGATGGGCGTGACGGGCGTCCCCTCCGCCGTTTTGGCTGTCTTCAAGACAACCGGCGACGAGGTGACCCCGTTGAAGCGCCACGCAACCTCGGAGGAGGTGGCGACAGCGGTGCTGTTCCTGGCCTTCGACGCGACGTTCACGACGGGCGCGGACCTCCCGGTGGACGGCGGCCTGGGGCAGCGCCTGACATTGCCCGCGTAGTTCCGTGAGGGGCACCCTCGTGGCGCCTAAGTCCATGAGGGTGCCCCTCACGGCTCGTCATGTCCTGGGGGTGCCCCTCACGGCTTAGCGCCATGGGGGTGCCCCTCATGGAGAGGACGTCTTAAGGGTGCCCCTCGTGGTTTAACGCCGCGAAGGTGCTCCTCATGGCTTTCACATCGTGAAGGTGCCCCTCATGGTTTTAGCGCCATGCGGTGCGCTCGTGGTGCGTTGGTCGAGGTGGATGGCGAGGCCGTCGGCGCCCGGTGCGTGGGCGGGGCGGAGGACCAGGTCGTCGTCGTAGTCGCCACCGTTCTGGGTGCGGAACGGGATCGGCGTCGCGGTGTCCAGCGTGCGCAGCCGGGTGCGCAGCAGATCCCGCGACTCGGCGAACTGCTCCGGCGACACCCGGTCCGCGCCGTGGACCGCGACCGGTGGCAGGACCGACATCCCGGCGTAGAACAGCGTTCCGTGGTGCAGCGGGAACAGGATGTCGTTCAGCGGACCGTTGATCCCGCGCGGGCCGAGAGCCGGTTCACGGGCGCCCGCGCTCAGGACCACCATCGCGCGTTTGCCCGCGAGCACACCTTCGCCGTAGCGGAGGGTGCGGCCGTCTTCGGCGCGGACGCCGTAACCGAACCCCTTCACGAACACGCGGTCGAACCAGCCCTTGAGGATCGCCGGCATGCCGTACCACCACAGCGGGAACTGCACGACGACCGCGTCCGCCCAGGCCAGCTTCTCGTGCTCGGCCACGATGTCCGGGCTCAGCTCGCCACCGGCGTACGCCCGGGCGGACGCCGCCCCGACGACGAGCCGCTCGTCCCCGGCTTCCGCGCCGAAGTCGGCGGCGTCGACCACCGGGTTCCACTTCATCGCGTACAGGTCCGACTCCCGGACGTCGTGACCGAGGTCCCGGAGCGTCCGGAGCCCGTCGTCGCGGAGGGCCCCGCCCAGCGAGCGGGGCTCGGGATGCGCGAATACCCACAACACGTTCATGACCTCGATGGTCACGCCGTTCGCCGCCGCGATCGAGTGGCCTGATAGCCAACCTGTGCAAGAATCGGGCCATGGCCGAATTCGTGCACCCGGACCGTCACCACGTCGCCGTGCTGGTCCGGCACGGCATGCTCGTGATGGAGCTCGGCATCGTCCACCGCCTGTTCGGGCAGGCCCGCTCGGCGTCGGGCGAGCCGCTGTACGAGGTCGTGACCTGCGCACTCGAGCCGGGACTGATCCGCACCGACGCCGACCTGACCATCCCCGTCGACCACGGCCCGGAGGCCATCGCCGAGGCCGACACGGTGATCGTCCCGGCGTCCAGCGCCGAGTACGAGCCCATGGCGCGGGTGCTGACCCCGCCGCTCAAGGCCGCCCTGGAGCTGATCCCGGCGGGCGCGCGGATCGCGTCGATCTGCACGGGCGCGTTCGTGCTCGCCGCGGCCGGCCTGCTCGACGGCCGCCCGGCCACCACCCACTGGCGCTCCGCCGAGGAGCTCCAGGAGCGCTTCCCCGAGGTCGAGGTCGACCCCTGCGTGCTCTACACCGACGACGGCCGCGTGCTGACGTCCGCCGGCGTCGCGGCCGGGATCGACCTCGTGCTGCACATGATCCGCCGCGACCACGGCGCGGCCGTCGCCAACGAGGTCGCCCGCGGCACGGTGGTGTCCCCGCACCGCGAAGGCGGCCAGGCCCAGTTCGTCCGGCGGCCGGTGCCCGAGCCCCGGACGTCGTCGACCAAGGCCGCCCGCGCGTGGGCGCTGGAGAACCTCCACCGTCCGCTGACGCTGCGCGAGCTCGCCGCCCGCGAGGCCATGAGCACCCGCACGTTCACCCGCCGCTTCCGCGAGGAGGTCGGCATCTCGGCCCTGCAGTGGCTCACCCAGCAACGCGTCGAGCGAGCCCGCCAGCTCCTGGAGGAATCGGACCTCCCGGTCGACCGGGTCGCCACCGAGGCCGGCTTCGGCACGTCGGCGTCGCTGCGCCAGCACTTCCAGGCCGCACTCGGGGTGTCACCGAGCGCGTACCGTTCGACGTTCCGCGGCGAACTGGCTGCCCAGGCCGGCTGAATCCCGCTAGCGTCGCCACCATGGACGACTTCCACGTCAGCCACAGCCGGTTCACCGACCCGGGTGCCCAGGCGGACTGGCTCGACGGAACCCCGGGCGACGTCGCAGCTTTGCGTGAAGCCTCCTCTCAGCTGGTCTTCCACTACTGGGCTCAGGGCGACATCACGCAGCACGGCTTCCCCGCCTCGCGCGGCGAAGAGATCAACCTCCGCTACGCCGAGGACATGTTCGCCCGCCTGCGCGAACTCGACCCCACACCACCCGGCGGCCCGCGTGAGCCGCTGGCCCGGATCGTCGGCTGCTGCCGCGACTTCACCCTCCTGTTCGTCTCGATGGCCCGCCACCACGGCATCCCGGCCCGCACCCGGGTCGGGTTCGCGAGTTACCTGATGCCCGGCTGGTACCTCGACCACGTTGTCGCCGAGGTCTGGCTCGACGGCGCGTGGCGGCTGGTCGAGCCGCAGATGCCCGCCGGCTTCCACGACCCGGTCGACGGCTCGGCACTCGACCTCCTCGACGTCCCCCGCGACCGCTTCCTGGTCGGCGCGGACGCGTGGACCGCCGCTCGGGCCGGCGACCTCGACCCGGCCCGGCTGGTCGTCTCACCGCAGCTGGACGTGCCGTTCCTGCGCGGCCTGCCCTACGCGCGGCACAACCTCGTGCTCGACCTCGCCGCCCTGAACAAGCACGAGATGATCCTGTGGGACCTCTGGGGCAGCCTCAACGACGACGCCGAGGTGGCCCCGGCCGACCTGGCCCGCGCGGACGAGCTGGCCGAGCTGATGGCCGACCCGGACATCGAGCAGCTCCGCGTGGTCTTCGAGGCCGAGGACGTGCGGGTGCCGCCGGTGATCCGCTCGGTCACTCCGCCGGGGCCGATTCCGGTCGAGGTCGTGCTGCGGTGACTACGGCGCGATGCCGTGCAGGACGGTCCTGACCACCGACTCCGGCGAAGGCGGATCGAGCGGGCCGGTGTGCGGGAAAACCGCGCCCATGACCGACTCGTGGCAGAAGCCGACCAGCACGGCCGCCGCGGCGTCCACTTCGGACTCCGGCGCCAGCCTGCCGAGGGCGCGCTCCTCCCGCAGGTAGGCCACCAGCCGGTCACGCCAGTAACCGGACCGCTCACTGATCTCCGCGAACCGCGCCAGCACCGACGGACGGCCGACCAGGCCGCCGAACGCCGGGACGAGCACCCGGTGCAAGGCGAGGCCGAACTCGAGGTGACGGCGGAGGTTCCCGTCGAGGGTGCCTTCACCCGCCACCGGCAGCTCGCCCAGCTCCGCCTCCGTCGTGCGGACGTACTCCAGCAGCGCCCGGGCCAGCAGCTCCTCCTTGTCGGAGAAGTGGTTGTAGAGCACACCGTCGGCGACGCCGGCCGCGCGAGCGATCGCGCGCACGGTGAGGCCGGTCGTGCCGTGCGTGGCGATCATCTTCTCGGCGGTCTCGACCAGCAGGTCGTGGAGCGACTGCCCGTCGCGCTGAGCCGCGGCTTTCCTCGGTGACATCACCGCCATCGTAGGGGCATGGGCAGGGTTTCCTTTCGTGGCGAGCCGCGCGGGGCGGGGTGGTTTGGTGAGGGCACCGGGGCTGCTGGTGCTGTGGGCGGGGCTTCCTTTGTGACTGCCGCGTGGTGGGCGGTTGGTGAGGGAGTGCCGGGCCGCCGGTGTCGTGGTTGTGGGCGGGGTTTCCTTCGCGACCGGCCGTGCGGGCGCGGGTGGTGGGCGGTTTGGTGAGGGCGGGGGAGTGCCGGGCTGCTGGTGCCGTGGTTGTGGGCGGGGTTTCCTTTCGTGAGGGGCCGCGCGGGGGCGGGAGGTGCGGCGGTCTGGTGAGGGCGGGGGAGTGCCGGGCTGCTGGTGCGGTGGCGGTGGGCGGGTTCCCTTCGCGACCGGCCGTGCGGGCGCGGGTGGTGGGCGGTTTGGTGAGGGCGGGGGAGTGCTGGACTGCTGGTGCCGTGGTTGTGGGCGGGGTTTCCTTTCGTGAGGGGCCGTGCGGGGGGCGGGTGGTGAGGTGGTCGGGGGAGTGCTGGGCTGCTGGTGCGGTGGTTGTGTGCGGGGTTTCCTTTTCGCGACCGGCCGTGCGGGCGCGGGTGGTGGGCGGTTGGTGAGGGCGGGGGAGTGCCGGGCTGCTGGTGCGGTGGCTGTGGGCGGGTTCCCTTCGCGACCGGCCGTGCGGGCGCGAGTGGTGGGCGGTTTGGTGAGGGCGGGGGAGTGCCGGGCTGCCGGTGCCGTCGCTGTGGGCGGGGTTTCCCTTCGTGGCGGGCCGCGCGTGGGCGGGTGGTGAGGCGGTCGGGAGTGCGCCGGGCTGCTGGTGCGGTGGCGGATAGCGCGAGAGGTGAGTCGCCGTGGTGTGAGTTCTGGCTGTGGGCAGGAATTCCTTCCGTGAAGAGCCGCGTCGTGGCGGGTGGTGCGTGGTCTGGAGAGGGCGCCGGGTGCGGTGGTGGCGGACAGCGCCGAAAGCTGGTGGTCCGGGTCAGGGCCTCCTTCCCGTCACGAGCCACGCCGTGCCGCGTAGCTTGACCGCTTCTGGGGCCTCGAACGGTTTCAGTGCCTCGGTGAGTGCTTCTGTTGCCCGGCTTGCGGTTTCGGCGTCCACCTGGCCCAGGTGGTGGCGGACCGGGCCCCAGTCCGTGATGAACGCCGCCGCGTCCGGGACGTTGCGGCCCCAGGTCTGGTCGGCCTCTACGTGGGTGCACTCCACGTCTTCGAAGCCTGCTTCGGTCAGTACCGCGTGGGTGCGGGACGGGTCGGCGAACGAGGTCGGGCCGCTGCCGTCCGGGCCTGTCGGCTGGGGCAGGTACGGCGCCATCGCCGCGAACACCCGGCCGAGGTCCGTGTCCGCCAAGGCCGTCATGCACAGGAATGCGAGCCGGCCGCCCGGGCTCAGTGCTCGGTGGACGTTGGCGAACGCCGCCACCGGGTCGGCGAAGAACATCACCCCGAAACGGCTGACCGCCAGGTCGAACGCGCCTTCGGGGAACGGGTGGACCTGGACGTCTCCCTGCTCGAACGCCACGTTCGGGACCGCCGCCGATCGTGCACGCGCCGTCGTGAGCATGGGGCCGGACAGGTCGACGCCCGTCGCGGACGTGGCCCGCGCGGCCACCGCCCGGGTCAGCTGGCCGTTGCCGCAGCCGATGTCGAGCACCCGGTCCGACGGGCTCACGAGATCCAGGACGAAGGTGTTGAACCCGCCGTTCACGCCGTCGTAGCGGTCGGCGTGCGACGCCCAGTGCTCTCCCTCGTAGCCGTTCCACGCCGCTGCCTGCGCTGTGTTGACGACCCCGGCCATCCGCTGCTCCTTCGTTATGAACGCATGTTCATGAACACACGTTCATACTCCCGCCGCAGGCCGGACGACGTCAAGACCACGGACAGGTGATCCGCAGCGACGCCAGCCGGACGGGGTCGGCGATCACGTCGTAACCGGCCACCCGCTCGCCCTCGATCGTCACCGCGAGGGCGAGCACCAACCGGCCGCGCGGGGCCACGACGACGCCGACCGCGCCGTCCACCAGGGCCGTTTCCGCGAAATGGGCCCGCTTCCCGAACACCTGCGTCTCCTGCGCCACCGCACGGGCTCCGCGGACTTCGAGGGGCGCGCCCGCCGGCAGCGCGGCCGCGTCGGCGCGGCGGACGACGTCCGGGGCGAGGACCGCCAGCAGCTCGTCGAGGTCGCCGCCGCGGGCCGCCGCCAGGAACGCGTCGACGACCCGGCGGTGCCGCGTGAGGTCGGCGGCGGGCCGGGCGGAGGTGCCCCGGACCCGCGCCCGCGCACGGCTCGCGAGCTTCTTCGCCGCCACCGGCGTCCGGTCCAGCACCGGCGCGATCCGGTCGAACGGCACCGCGAACAGGTCGTGCAGCACGAACGCGACCCGTTCGGCCGGGCCCAGCGCGTCCAGCACGACGAGCAGCGCGCGGCCCACCGCGTCCGCCAGCTCCACGTCGCCCGCCGGATCGGCGTCCGCGGCCGCCTCCGGCACCAGCTCGACCGGGTCCTCCCGGCGCGCCTTCCGCGACCGCAACGCGTCGAGGCAGACGCGGGCGACGGCCGTGGTCAGCCAGGCCGCGACGTTGTCGACGCCGTCCGTGCGGCTCAGCCGCAGCCACGCCTCCTGGACCGCGTCGTCCGCTTCGGCCGCCGAGCCCAGCATCCGGCAGGCCAGCCCGCGCAGCCTGCCGCGCTCGGCCTCGAACCGCTCCGCCAGCTCGTCCATCGGTCACCTTCCGCTCGCCCCGGCCGTCGACCTCATGACGATTCTCCGCGACCCGAGGTGACCGATGAGCTTGCTGACCCCTGCCGACCTGGGCGGCTGGCGCCTGCCGAACCGCGTGGTGCTGGCGCCGACGACCCGCGCCCGCGGCAGCGTGCCCACCGAGCTGCAGGCCGAGTACTACGCGCGGCGAGCGGGCGCCGGGCTCGTCATCACCGAGGGGACCTGGGTGAGCGATCGGGCGATCGGGTTCTTGGACGTCCCCGGGGTGTACACCGGCGAGCAGGTCGCGGGGTGGCGGCAGGTCACCGACGTCGTGCACGCGCTCGGCGGGCGGATCGTGCTGCAGCTGTGGCACACCGGCGCGGTGTCGCACGCGGAGCTCCTCGGTGCGCGGCCCGCGGGACCGTCCGCGGTCGACCCGGAGGAGACGGTGTACCTGGCCGGTGGACGACAGCGGACGGAGACGCCGAGGGAGCTGAGCGTCGAGGAGATCCGGCAGGTCGTCGAGGACTATCGGACGGCCGCGGCGAACGCCCGGCGTGCCGGGTTCGACGGTGTCGAGGTCGCCGCGCACGGCGTCTACCTGCTCGCGCAGTTCCTGCAGCCACGGCTGAACCGGCGTCGCGACGCCTACGGCGGTTCGGCGTGGGCGCGGCGGAAGCTGCTGCTCGAGGTCGTCGACGCCGTGGCCGGGACCGGGATCGCCGTGGGCGTGCGGCTTTCGCCGTACTGGACCGGGGGACTGTTCACTGTGGACGAATCCCTGCGGTGCGACCACGACGACCTGGTCCGCGAACTGGGCCAGGTCGCGTACCTGCACCTGCGAGGCCCCGACACCGGACCGGACTTCGCTGCCTTCGCACGCTATCGGCGGCTGTTCGACGGACCGCTGATCGTCAACAACGGCTTCGACCTGGCCTCGGGAAACGCCGTGGTCGAGGCCGGGATCGCCGACGCCGTTTCGTACGCACGCCACTTCGTCGCGAACCCCGATCTGGTGACGCGGTTCGCGCTCGGCCGCGAGCTCGCCGCCGGTGACCCGGCGACGTACTACGGCGGCGGGGTCAGCGGATACCTGTGATCACTCCTCTGCGCACCAGACGGCCAGCTCACTCCCTCCCGGCTCGTGGAAGTGGAACCGGCGGCCGCCGGGGAAGTCGAACGGCTCGACCGTCACCACCCCACCGGCCTCCTCCACCGCTTCGCGCGCCGCCGCCAGGTCGTCCGTGCGGATCGTGACCAGCGGCGCGCGGGTCTGTTCGGCCGCGTTCGCCTGGAAACCAAAGGTGATCCCGGCGGCCCGGACGTCCGCGTACTCCGGTCCGTACGGCGTGGTCGCCCACCCGAACGCGCGCTCGAAGAACCGGCCCGACGCCGCGGACGACGTGGACGGGAACTCGACGAAGTCGACTTCGTACATGCCGCGGACGCTAGCGGTGACCACCGACAAAAAACCGATCGGCGATATCGGCCGGATGGCCATTCCCCCGCGACCGGACGACCGATGTGACGAGGCAGGCGGCCCGCGAAGCTCGTCGCATGAACACGAGCACGAAGATGATCGGCGTCGGCGCGGCTTTGGTGGTCACCCTCACCGGGTGCGGTCTCAAGGAGGGCATCGACGAGAACGCCAACGGGCACGTCAAGACCGTCGACTACGCGAGCGGCGCGGCGGGCAAGGCCGACCGGGACACGAAGCTGCCGGGCTGGGTGCCGGACCAGGCGCAGGCCGTCACGGAGGTCATCCGGACCACCGGGTCGGAGCGGATCCTGCGGTTCACGACCGCGAGCCCGCCGCCGGCCTGCGTGCTCGGCGCTCCCGCGAAGACGGCGGCGACGCTGACGGCCGACTGGTGGCCGCGCGGTGCGGAGGGGAAGACCGACCGGATCTGCGACCAGGACTGGCACGTCTTCGCCGCGGACGGCGCGGTGTTCGCCTACAAGCCGGAGACGATCGAGCAGAAGCCGTGACTCAGGCGGGGCGGCCCGCGCCCGCGTAGTCGTCGCCCTTCGAGTGGTACGTGTGGATCTGGATCGCCTGGCCCTCGGTCGGCGCGTTGATCATCAGGCCGTTGCCCAGGTACAGGCCGACGTGGTGGATGCGGGTCGCGGGGCTGCCGTAGAACACCAGGTCGCCCAGCCGGGGCTCCTGCGACGGCGGGACCTGCGGGATCGAGTGGAACTGGCTGTCGGCCGTGCGCGGCAGCGCGACGCCCGCGCTGTCGTACGACGCCTTCGTCAGGCCCGAGCAGTCGAAGCCGGCCGCGCCCGCGTCCGGGCCGTTGCCGCCCCAGACGTACGGGAGGCCGAGCTGGCCGAGGGCGAACCGGGCCGCCTGGACCGACGGGGTGCCCGCGCGGGACGGGTCGAGCGAGAGAGTCGCGTACAGCTGCGCCATGCCGAGCACGCGCTGGCGGAACAGCTCGCTTTCGCTGCCCGGGTGGTAGGCCGCGATGGCCTTCCACCAGCCCGCGCCGGCGCCGAGGTCGGTGCCGCCCGCGCAGAGGGCCCGGCCGGCCGCGACCGACGGCGAATCCGGGGTCGCGTCGTACTTCTTGGCCTGCGCCGCCGTCAGCCCGAGCAGGTTCTCGCCGCCGCGGCCGTGGTTGGACGCGGCCGAGCCGACGCCGGCGAGCGTGACCCACGACAGGTGGCACGACGGGTCTTCGCTGCGCAGGGTCAGCTCGCCGTTCGCGTAGCCGATGAGCGCGTTCGCGGGGATGTCGAGGGGACCGGCCAGCTGGTCGGCCCACTGCTGCAGCGGGGACTTGCCGCCGGCGCCGGACGCGCCCTGACCCGGCTCCTGGGCCTTGACGGGTGCGCTCACCTCGAGGACCGAGGGGCCCGACGCCGCGCCGTCGGCCGCCGGCAGTGGCGCGGGGGCCGGCGCGGGTTCGGGCGCCCGGTCCGCCAGCAGCCAGCCGGCGGTGACCAGCCCGGCGACGAGCGGCAGCGCGACGAGGCCGCGCAGGGCCGCGCCACGAGCCCAGGAAGTCGGCTTCGTCGTCACGGGGTCCAACTTAGAAGAGCGCACCTCTGTGTGAACGAGCGAGCGGCTTGCACGTTAGGGGGACTCCCATATGGTGGGCACATGCCTGAGATCGACGCTGCCCGGCTGACCGCGGCGCTCAAGGACCGCTACGCGCGGGTCGACGTCGTCGATTCGACCGGGTCCACCAACGCCGACCTGCGGAAAGCCGTCGACGAAGGCGCCGCGGACCGGACCGTTCTGCTGGCCGAGACGCAGACCGCGGGGGTCGGCAGGCGCGCGCGGTCCTGGAGCTCGCCGAAGGGCGCGGGGCTGTACCTGAGCGTCGCGCTGCGGCCGTCCGGCGTGTCGTTCGCGGCGCTCGGGTCACTGTCCGTCGTCGCCGGGCTCGCCGTCCGCGCGGCGGCCGCCGGGTTGGGTGTCGAGGCCGTGCTGAAGTGGCCGAACGACGTCCTCGTCGGCCGCGCGAAGTGCGCCGGGATCCTCGCCGAAGCTGTCGCGGGCGCCGACCCGTCGATCGTGCTCGGGATCGGGCTCAACGTCCTGCCGCTCGGCGACGTCCAGCCGGGGCCCGGCGGGCTGCCCGCGACGTCGCTCGCCGAGCACGGCGCCACGACGACCGACCGCACCGACGTCGCCATCGCACTGCTCACCGAGTTCGACGACCTCGAGCGGCGCTGGCGGTTCGCGGCCGGTGACCTCACCGAAGCCGGCCTGCTCGGGGACTACCGCGCCCACTGCGCGACCCTCGGCCAGGACGTCGAGGTGCAGCTTCCGGACGGCACGTCCCTCACCGGCCGGGCGGCCGACATCGACGCCGCCGGGCAGCTGCAGGTCGACATGGCGGGCGGCCAGCGGCACACCGTCTTCGCGGGTGACGTGGTGCACGTCCGCCCGGCCTGAAAGTTTGGGGCGTTGCACTCACCGGCCGGGCGTCTCGCCGGTACGGTGAGGCGACACCGCCGCACCGACCTTGGGAGCGTCCGCCGTGGCCTATCCGGACGATTTGCTCAGTGAGCAAGAGCACGTCGTGGTGCACAGTCACCCGCATTTCAAGATGCTGATCTTCCCGACGCTCGCGTTGCTGGTCACCCTGGGCGCGGGCACCTGGCTCGCGATCCTCGCGAGGGACGCCGGCTCGCCGTGGAACACGGTCGGGCTGATCGCCATCGGGGTCGTGGCCCTCGTGCTGGTGGTGTGGCTGTTCCTGACGCCGTTCGTGCGCTGGCGCACCACCCACTTCATCGTCACGACCGACCGCCTCATCGCCCGCGAGGGTGTGCTGAAGCGCACCGGCATCGACATCCCGATGAGCCGCATCAACAGCGTCCAGTTCGAGCACGGGCTGCTCGACCGGGTCTTCGGCTGCGGCACGCTGATCATCGAGTCGGCGTCCGACGAGCCGCTGCGGTTCGAGGACATCCCGCACGTCGAGCGGGTGCACACGGTGATCTACCGCGAGGTCAACGACAACCCGCACGACGACTACCGGGCGCCCGGCCCCCAGCAGACCGAACCGTTGCCGCCGCAGCCGCGCGGCGACCGCCGACGCTGATGGGCACGCGCGAACTGGGGCTGCCGGAACGGGTCCCGTCGGCGGGTGAGCTGCCGGAGCGGGTCACGATCTGGGAGGTCGGCCCGCGGGACGGCCTGCAGAACGAGAAGACGATCGTCCCGGTCGAGGTCAAGCTCGAGTTCCTCGACCGGCTCGCGGGCGCGGGCCTCACCACGCTGGAGGCGACCAGCTTCGTGCACCCGAAGTGGGTGCCGCAGCTGGCCGACGCCGAGGAGCTGCTGGCCGGGCTGGACCGCCGCGACGGCGTCCGCTACCCGGTGCTGGTGCCGAACGAGAAGGGCCTGGACCGGGCCCTCGAAGCCGGCGTCGAGCACATCGCGATCTTCGCCAGCGCGACCGAGACGTTCGCGCGCAAGAACCTCAACTCGTCGCTGGACGAGCAGTTCGCGATGTTCGAGCCGGTGGTCACCCGGGCCCGCGAGGCGGGCCTGGACGTCCGTGGTTACCTCTCGATGTGCTTCGGTGACCCGTGGGAAGGTGCCGTGCCGGCGAAGCAGGTCGCCGACGCGGGCCGCCGGCTGCTGGAGCTGGGCTGCACGCAGCTCTCGCTCGGCGACACCATCGGCGTCGCGACGGCGGGCCAGGTCGAGAACCTGATCGGGCTGTTCGGCGATGTCGGTACTTTGGCCGTGCACTTCCACGACACCTACGGTCAGGCTCTCGCCAACACGCTGGCGGCGCTCCGATGTGGAGTGTCGACTGTGGACTCTTCGGCGGGCGGGCTGGGTGGCTGCCCGTACGCCGAGTCGGCCACCGGG
Organism: Amycolatopsis sp. NPDC088138; assembly: GCF_044741685.1. NCBI lineage: Bacteria > Bacillati > Actinomycetota > Actinomycetes > Pseudonocardiales > Pseudonocardiaceae > Amycolatopsis > Amycolatopsis sp. NPDC088138. Next base: position 273,901 of record NZ_JBIUTB010000003.1, on the reverse strand, counting down.
AACCTGGCGACCGAAGACCTGGTGTGGATGCTGGACGGGCTGGGCGTCGCCCACGGCGTCGATCTGGACGCCCTGGTGTCGACCAGCACGTGGATGGCGGGACAGCTCGGCCGCCCGAGCCCGTCCCGCGTGGTCGCCGCGCTGAGCTGACCTCGGTGCCGCCCGGTCGGGGCGGGTGCGGTATCAAGGGTGACCGGCAGCGCCGCGGCCGCGTCGAAGAGTTTTGTGCCCGCGGGCACCGACCGAGCCGGAGGATGGGTGTGACCGAGCCTTCCGAGGCGGGCTCAGAGCCGGTCGAGGCCGACCTCGACACCGGGCCGATCCAGCTGCCCGGGTACGGCCTGACGGATTCCGGCGCGTTCGAAGAGGCGCCGACCCCGCCCTCGGGCAACCCCGCGGCGTGGCCGCACGCGGTGTCGCCGCTGCTGCCGCCGTTCCCGCTGCCCCCGGCCCCGCCGGTGCCGCCGGCACCCGTCGGACCGCCTCCGCCGGTGGCCGGCCCGCCGCCGAACCCGGGTTCGCCCGCGCCGTTGCCCCCGCTGGGCTCGCCGCGCAAGGAACGGGAAAGCGTTGTCGCCCTGTTCCTCGTGCACATGTTCCCGATCGGGCACCTGCCGATCGCGATGGACCGGCCCGCGCTGCAGCTGGACCTGCCCGACGACCCGGACGGCTACCCGCCGAACGACCACCCGGACGCCCGGCTGATCTTCGACGACCAGGCCCTCACCAACGTCACCGCGGGCTTCCGCCGCTCGCCGACCGCGGCGCCGCTGCCGGTGCCGCGGTACGTCACCGCGAACTACGTGCCGTACGCGCACGCGACGCAAGCGGTGTGGATCCGCCGGTTCGTCGTCGGCGACGGCCCGCTCGGGCCCGAGTACGCCTGGCCGCCGGGCGAGCAGTACCCCGAAGGCGGGCTGTACTTCGCCGAGCCGGTGATGGTGCCGGCCAACACCGTGCTCGACCGCTTCGGGCCGGCGTACGGGCGCGTTTTCGCCGCGGACGGGACACCGTTCGCGGAACGCTCCCTGCCGCCCGCGATGCGCGACGCCGAATACCGGCGCTACGTCGTGGTGCGGAAGGTGCCGATGTGGCGCTCCGAGTCCGCGCACTGGTTCGGCCAGGTCGGCGGCGGCACCCGGTACCGTGCCCTGCTGGGGGCGGACGAGCTCGTCACCCTCGGCTACCTGGCCGAGGCCAAGGGAGAGGACGCATGAACACGCAGTCGATCCAGCGCTGGCTCGGGGTACTGGGAGTGCCGCCGGAAGTCGTCTCGCTCGGCGCCGAGGTCGACAACGCCTGGTGCCTGATGCAGGGCGAGGACGAGGCGTGGGAGGTGTTCTGGCGCGAGCAGGGCAACCGCTACGACTGGGCGCGGTTCACGAGCGAACAGGTCGCGTGCCACTACCTCTTCGGCCGGCTGGCCTGGGCGCAGGTCGCCCGCGGCGCCGTGGGCCTGCTGCCCGGCAAGTGACGTGCCGTGAGGGGCACCTTCAGGGACTTGAAAGCCCTGAGGGTGCCCCTCACGATCATCAGGACACGGCGTAGGTGAAGACGTGTGCCGCGCCCGCGCCGGTGGACGTCGGCAGGGTGATTGAGCGGACTTGCTTGGCCGGGTCCAGGGCGATCGGCGCCGTCGCGAACAGGTACGACGTGTACGGCCGCGACAGCCGGAACATGTACCGCGGGAAGGCCGAGTTCACGTACGGCACCTGCGCGACGACGGTGTTCCCGAACTGCGGGGTCTCCGCGCCGCCCTGCAGCAGCCACTCCGACAGGCCCAGCGCGCCCTGCTGCGTCGAACCGTCGGTGTAGGTGACGGTCACGCTGCCCTGCGCGTCACCGCCGGTCGCCGAACCGAGGAACGACAGCTTCGTCGCGCCCGCCGGTGCGTCGACCGCAAGCGTTTGCCCCGCGGCGATCACGTTGTCCGGTGACCCGGCCGGGCTCGACGGCCAGGTGAACTCCCGCACCTTCGCGCCCGGCTTGACGCCGCTCGTGGCCAGGCCCTGGGCGGAGTAGGCGAACTGGCCGGGGTAGAGGTCCGTCCCGCCGAAGTCGCCGTACTGGACGTACCTGTCGTCCGTGACGCCGACGTTCGTGCTCGCCGCCTGCAGCGTCCCCGGCGTCCCGACGGTCACCGGCAGGTAGGACGGCAGTTGCCCGCTGAACTCGACCGGGACACTCGTGTACGCGTCCGGCGTCCCCGCGGCGGCGGTGACGCGAACCTGCTGCGACGCCGTGCCGTGAGCGCCCACCGTGAGCGTCCCGCTCGACGGTGTCACGGTGATCCCGGCCGGCGGCTTCGCGTGCCAGGTCACCTTGCCCTGGCCGGTGATGCCCTCCGCCGTCACCGTGGCCGCCGTCGCCGCGCCACCGGGAGCGACGACGATCCGGCCCGGGCCGACGCGACCCCGCACCGGCACCTCACCGTCGCGGAAGGACGGCGGGACGTCCGCAGCACCGGAGCCCCACGACGTCGGCGACGTGCCGAGCGTGAAGTCGAGCCGTCCGCCGTTCACCGCGAACGACTCCGGCAGCCAGGGCTTGGTGCTGGACTTGCCGTCGACCTTCAGCGCGCGAACGTACTTCACCGAGCTGGACGCGCCGGGCGCGGTGATCGTGATCCGCTGCCCGGTCGCCCGGGTGAGCGTGATCTTCGGGAACATCGGGCTGGCCAGCACCATCTCGGCGCGCCCGGGCGCCTCCGGGTACATGCCGAGTGCGGCGAAGACGTACCACGCCGACGTCGCGCCGAGGTCGTCGTTGCCGGGCAGGCCGTCCTCGGCCGGCTTGAACAGCAGCTCCGCCGAGCGGCGCACGATGTCCTGCGTCTTCGACGGCGCGCCCGCGTAGGCGTACTCCCACGGCACCTCGAACGACGGCTCGTTCGACATGAACGCGTAGGGCGAGCTGGCGTCGCTGTTCAGCTTCGTGAAGAAGAAGTCGAGACGCTTCTTGACGGCGTCGTCGCCGCCCATCGCGTCGAAGAGGCCGCGGACGTTGTACGGCACCATCCACGTGTACTGCGCCGCGTTCCCTTCCTGGTAGCGCATTTCCTGGTACTCCGCGGGATCGAACGGCGACAGGAACTGCCCGTCGCGCATCCGGGTCTGCAGGTAGCCGGTGGCCGGGTTGTAGACGTTCTCCCAGTACTGCGCGCGGGTCATGAACTGCTGGTAGGTGTTCTTCTGACCGAGCCGTTGCGCCAGCTGCGCGATGCCGAAGTCGGCGGTCGTGTCTTCGAGCATGTCCGAGACGTTGTTGGGGTGGTAGCCGAGCGTCTGGTAGTCGGAAAGGCCCGGGCGTTCGAGGGCGCGTTCACCCGCCTGCTGGACGCGCGTGGCCCCGGTGACCATGGACGTCAACGCCTGCTTGGCATCGAAGTCCGTGGCGCCGAAGGCGTACGTGCTGGCGATGATCGAGTGGTACGGGTCGCCGCCCATCACGCCCATGAAGTCGTTGTTCTGCGACCAGCGGTCCCAGACGCCGCCGGCCTGGTTCGCCTGGTTGAGCATGGACTGCGCCATGTCGGCGGCCTCGTGCGGCGCGAGCATCGAGAGCAGCTGGACCTCGTCGCGGTAGGTGTCCCAGCCGGAGAAGTTCGCGTACTGCGTGTGGCCCGGTTTCGTGCGGTGGATGGCCTTGTCGAAGCCCGGGTAGCGACCGTCCACATCGGAAAAGACGTTCGGCTGCAGGAGGGTGTGGTAGAGCGCGGTGTAGAAGGTGCGCGTGGCCGCGTCCGTACCGCCTTCGACGGCGATCTGCCGCAGCCGGTCGTTCCAAGTCCGCCGGGCCTGGGTCTTGACCGTCTCGAAGGAGTCGTGACGTTGCTCCGCGGCGACGTTCAGCCGCGCACCGGCAGCGTCCACATAGGACAGTCCGACGCGGACCTGCACCGGCTTGGCCGGGTCGAACGTCAGGTAGGCGCCCGAGCCGCCGTCGGCGGTGACGACCTGCTTGTCCCAGGTCTCCTTGCTCAGGTCGCCGCCGCGGGCGGTGGTCGCGCCCGGTGTCACGGCGGCGTTCTGCCAGGTGCCGGACGTCGTGAACGGCTGGTCGAAGGACGCGGTGAAGTAGACCTTGTAGGTGTTGGGGCCGCGGCAGAAGTGGCCGCTGGACACCCAGCCCTCGACGGTCCGCTTGACCGGGTCGACGGTCACGGACGCGTCGTCGCTGCCCATCGCGGACTGCGCGACGTCGATCAGGAGCGTCGCGGGGGAGTTCTTCGGGAAGGTGAAGCGGCCGAGGCCGGAGTGCTGGGTCGCGGTCAGCTCGGTGGTGATGCCGGAGTCGGTGGTCACCTTGTAGTAGCCGGGTGACGCCGTTTCGTTGGCGTGGCTGAAGGTCGGGAAGTACTGGGTGCTGTCGACCGCGGGCGAGGTACCGATCTGCCCGGCGAACGGCAGGAACGGGACGTCGCCGGCCGCGCCGCCACAGCCGGCGCCGTTGAAGTGGGTGAGGCTGAAGCCGCGGAGCCGGTTCTCCTCCCAGGCGTAACCGCCGTCGCGGTCGCGGGCGTAGTAGCGGCCCTGACCGGCAGGCGGCTTGGGCTGCAGCGGCGTGTCGGGGCTCCACTGCACCATGCCGAAGGGGACGTCGGCGCCGGGGAACGTGTCGCCGGCGTAGGTGTTGGTCTCGGGGGTGTCGCCGGCCTTCGCGCCGACGAACGGGTTGACGTAGGCGGCGAGGTCTTGGCTCAGGGTCTCGGCGACAGCGGGACTGGCTACGGCCGTGACCAGGGGAATGATCAAAGCCGCGGTGACGACTCTGCGCATGCTCTTCCTCCCGGGGTGAGCGGGTCACCGCGGGCTGACAACGTTGTCACAGGACACGGTGACCCGGCGAGCACTGGGAGTGAACCACCGGTGGTTCAGACCGGTCAAGAAGTGCCCGCCAAGCGGCCTATCCCGTTAACGCTTGAGGATCCCCAGGACGTCGTCGTGCAGGAGGCCGTTCGTCGACAACGCGCTCCCGTTGTCGTAGCGCCCCAGTCCGTCCAGGTCGCTGAACCGGCCGCCCGCCTCGGTGACGATCACCTGCGCCGCCGCGACGTCCCACGGGTTCACGATGCACTCGGCCGCCACGTCCATCGCGCCCTCGGCGACCAGGACGTGGTGCCAGAAGTCGCCGAACGCGCGGGTCTCCCAGCACGCGTCCACCAGGTCCAGGTACTTGTCGCGGGAGTGGTACTCCGTCCACGAGTTCAGGTCCGTTGTGGACAGATAAGCGTCCGAAACCGACGAAACGCCGGAAACCGACAGCTGACGCGTCCCGGCCGAATCGGAAGAGAACGCGCCCGAACCCGTCGCCGCCCACCAGCGGCGGCCCAGCAGCGGGGCGCTGATCAGGCCGACCACCGGGTCGCCGTCGACGACCAGCGCGATCAGGGTCGCCCAAACGGGTACACCCCGCAGGAAGTTCTTGGTGCCGTCGATCGGGTCGAGCACCCACGCCCGGCCGGTCGCGGCCGAGCCGCCGCGCTCCTCTCCCAGCACCGCGTCGTCCGGGCGCTCGGCGGCCAGCAACGAGCGGATCGCGTCCTCGACGGCGGTGTCCGCGTCGGTCACCGGGGTGCGGTCGGGCTTGCGCTCGATCCTCAGGTCCAGGGCGCGGAACCGCGCCGTCGTGATCGCGTCGGCGGCGTCAGCCAGCCGGGTGGCGAGGGCCAGATCATCTCCGTAGCCAGGCACGGTCACGATGGTTTCACGCCTCACCGCCGTAGAGTTGACCAGGTGAGCATGGTCCTACTTGCCGAAGACGATCCGGCTATCGCCGAACCGCTCTCCCGCGCCCTCGAACGTGAGGGATACGAGATCCACGTCGTCACCGACGGCCCTTCGGTGCTCGACGCCACCGCCGCCCAGCGCGTCGACCTGCTCGTCCTGGATCTGGGGTTGCCCGGGATGGACGGGCTGGAGGTCTGCCGGCGCCTCCGGGCCAACGGCACCGAGCTGCCCGTCCTGATGCTCACCGCCCGCACCGACGAGGTCGACTTCGTCGTCGGCCTGGACGCGGGCGCCGACGACTACGTCGCCAAGCCGTTCCGGCTGGCCGAGCTCCTCGCCCGGATCCGCGCGCTGCTGCGCCGCCGGGTGCCCGAGGTGCTCGAGGCCGGCGGGGTGCGGATGGACCTCGGGGCCCGGCTCGTCACCGTCGACCTGCACGAGGTGCAGTTGGCGAACAAGGAGTTCGAGCTGCTGCGCGTGCTCATGAGCCGCGCCGGGCAGGTCGTCAGCCGCGACGAGATCCTCGCCGAGGTCTGGAACGACCTCGAGTCGAAGACGTCCAAGACACTCGACATGCACATGTCGTGGCTGCGGCGGAAGCTCGCCATCGCCGCCGACGAGGCCGCCGGCCGCAGCAGCAAGACCCACGACGGCGAACGCCGGATCGCCACGGTCCGCGGCGTCGGCTTCCGCTTCAACTCCGAATAAGCCGTGCGCCGCCGCATCCTGCTGGCCATCCTGCTCGCCGTCGCGGTGACGGCGGCGGTCCTCGGCATCCCGCTGGGCATCGTCGCGAGCTGGCAGATCGAGTCGAGCTACCGCGAGACGCTCGCCGAAAACGCCCGTGCCGCGGCGGCGATCCTCGACACCGAGATCGCGAACGGCCAGGACATCGACCTCGACCAGGTGCGGGCCGCGGTCCCGGCCAACGGCCTGCTGACCGTGCGCGCCAGCGGCCAGAAGGAGAAGCGCTACGGCAGCTCCCCGGGCGAGGACACCGTCACCGAGACGGCCGACCTGGCCCGCGACGGCAAGGTCGAGATCGCCGTCCCGGCCGGTCCGATGCACGAGCGGCAGACGACCGTGACGCTCGTCGTCATCCTGCTGGTGCTGCTGTCGATCGGCACCGGCGCGGTGGTGGCGCTGGTGACGGCGCGGCGGCTGGCGAAACCGCTGCGGCACGTCGCCGAACGCGCGTCCCGCCTCGGCGGCGGCGACTTCCGGCCCGACACCAGCCGCTACGGCGTCGGCGAGCTCGACATGGTCGCCGAGGCCCTGGACGCGTCCGGTTCGGCGCTCGCCCAGCTCGTGCAGCGGGAGCGCCAGCTGGTCGGCGACGTTTCGCACCAGCTGCGCAGCCGGCTGACCGCGCTGCAGCTGCGGCTGGAGCCACTGACCATGCACCCGGACGGCGAGGTGGCCGACGAGTCGAAGGCCGCCCAGGAGCAGGCCGACCGGCTCGCCGAGGCGCTCGAAGGGCTGCTGGCGGCCGCACGCGCCGCGCGCGAGGTCGGTGCCGAACCCGTCGACCTGCCGAACCAGCTGCCCCAGATGTCCCAGGAGTGGCGCGAGCTGCTCCGCTCGGAAGGCCGCAACCTGCGGATGCGCGTCGCCGACGGGCTGATGGCGCGGGCGACGCCCGGTCGCCTTCGCGAGGTCATCGGCGTCCTGCTGGACAACGCGCTGCGCCACGGCTCGGGCACGGTGAGCGTGGTCGCCCGCCGCGGCGACGCCGAGGGCACGGTGGTGGTCGAGGTCAGCGACACCGGCTCCGGCGTCCCCGACGAGCTCGCCCCGCACATCTTCGAACGCGGCTTCTCCGGCGGCGGCTCCACGGGCGTCGGGCTCGCGCTCGCGCGGGCCCTGGTCGAGGCCGACGGCGGGCGGCTGGAGCTGTCGAACCGCCGTCCGGCCGTGTTCAGCCTGTTCCTCAAGGTCCCCAAGCCCAGCGACGTGCCCGAGGTGCGCTGGCCCGCCGAGCGCGTCCCGCGTTAATCGACGTCAGCCGTCACGAGCAGGACGAACCCGGCTCGCGCGGGCATGCCCAGGCTCGTCCACAGCTGGGCCGGGTCGGTCTCGGCCAGGCTCAGCCGCAGGGACGGATCGGCGCCGAAGACGGCGTTCAGGGCGGCGTCGAGCAGTGCGTGCTCCTCGGCGACTTCTCCCGCTCGCGCGGTGACCAGGTAGGAGAGCGTGCAGCGGTGCGCCGCACGCTCTCCCCGCAGCGCGAAGAGGAACAGCTCCACGCTCCGCACCTGGGACTCCGTCTGCCAGGTCGGCTTCGGCGGGTCGAGCCGGATCTGCGTCCCCGCCGGGAGGCAGGGGCGCAGCAGCCGGCACAGCGCCTCGTCGACCTGGGCGATCATGGGTCAGATCAGCCCTTCGCGGAGGGCGTAGGCGACCGCGTGCGACCGGTTGCGCAGCTGGAACCGGTTGGTGACGTCGTGCAGGATGCTCTTCACCGTGCGCTGCGAATAGCACAGCTCGTCGGCGATCTCCTGCGTCGAAAACCCCGACGCGACCAGGCGGAGCACCTCGGTCTCCCGGTTGCTCATGCCGCCCGTGTTGATGCCGCGGGGTTCGAGCACCTGGCGCTGCAGGCGGGAGACTCGGTTCAGCAGCCGGCCGAGCAGGTCGGGTGGCAGCGCGCCCTCCCCGGCCGCGGCGGCCTTGACCAGCCGGACGAGCACGTCCGGGCCGGCGTCGGCGCGGCGGGCGACCGCGCAGACCCCGTGCTCGACGGCGCCCAGGATCTCGTTGTCGTCGACCTCGCCCGCGACCAGCACGATGCGGGTGAAGCCCTGGTGGCGCAGGGCGGACAGCAGCCTGCTCATCGTCTCGTCGAGCCGGTCGGCGACCAGCAGCGCGACCACGGCGGGCTCGGCCGGCCCGCCGTCCACCACCCGGACGTCGTCGCGCGAGCGCAGCGCCATGCAGACGCCGTTGTGCAGGATCGGATCGGTGGCGCGGACCACCACCGGTGTCCTGTCGGATTCGAACATCGTCACCCAGCCCCCTCGAACGGTGCGAGCTCCCAGCCTGCCCGCCGGGGTGTCCCGGGCGCATGGGACCGGTGTCCCGATGTTGCTCGGTTCAGGGGCGCCCGAGCCCGGCCTCACGGGCGCGGACGATCGCCTCGGCCCGGTCCGCGACGTGCAGCTTCGCGAAGACGTTCGAGATGTGGTTGCGCACCGTTTTCGGGCTCAGGCACAGGGTGTGCGCGATGACGCCGTTGCTGTGCCCGGCCGCGATCAGCGAAAGCACCTCACGCTCCCGCCCGGTCAGCTCCGGGAACACCGGGTCGTTGACCGGTGGCGGCTGGTTGAAGAAGCCGAGGACGCGGTTGGCGACGTCGGGACCGAAGATCGCCTCGCCCCGCGCGACGGCCCGCACCGCGCGGATGATCTCGTCCGGCTCGGCGTCCTTGAGCAGGTAGCCGCGGGCGCCGGCGCGCATCGCCGCGAAGACCGACTCGCTCTCGTCGGCCATCGTCAGCATCAGCACGCCGGCGCCCGGGCACTCGGCCACGATGTGCCGGGTCGCCTCGATCCCGGACAGGTCCGGCATGTGCAGGTCCATCACCACGACGTCCGGGCGCAGCGCGGCGGCGGCGCTGATCGCGTTCGCCCCGCTGGCGGCCTCGCCGACGACCTCGATCCCGGGTTCGACGTCCAGCAGGGTGCACACGCCGAAGCGGAACAGCGGGTGGTCGTCCACGACCAGGACGCGCAGGCGCTCGGACATGCGTCACCTCCCCGTCGTCACCCCCGGTAATGGTAGGTGAACGCGGCCGCGTTCTCACGCGCCCAATCCGGGAACGTTCGCGGCGGCCCGCCGAGCAACCGCGCGACGGTGCCGAAGACGACGTGCTCGTGCGCGGCGGACTCCCGCTTGAGCGCGAAGAAGCCGTCGACGGCTTCGGCGGGCCAGCCGTACATCCGTGTCATGCGGTCGCGAGCGGCGGTTTCGGGCTCTTCGACGTACTTGATCGTGCGGCCGGTCGCTTCGGAAAGGACGGCGACCTGCTGTTCGGTGGTGAGGGCTTCGCCGCCGGTCAGCTCGTAGATCGCGCCTTCGTGGCCGGACGTCGTGAGGGCGAGGGTGGCTACCGCGGCGATGTCCCGGACGTGCACCAGCGCGGACGCCGGGTCGCCTTCGGGCACGTACACGGCGTTCTCCTCGCGGATCGTGCGCAGCCAGGCGAAGCGGTTGTCCATGAACGCGCCGGGCCGCAGGATCGTCCACGCCGGACCGGCTTCGCGGACGGCCTGCTCGGCTTCGGCGTGAGTGCGGGTGATCGGATCCGTCTGTCCGAAGTGGACACCGGTGGTGGACAGCTTGACGAGGTGGGTGACACCGGCGCGGGCGGCGGCCCGCGCGATGGCTCCTTCGCGCCGGGACCCTTGCGTGAGCACGAAAACGCGGTCCGCACCGTCGAACAGCGCGGGCAGATCGGCGGTTTCGAGGTCGGCCTGGACGACGTCGGCCCGCGGGTCGATCCGGGCCTTGGCCGGGTCACGCGTCAGCGCGCGGACCGCGGCACCGGCGTCGAGCAGAGCGGGGACGAGGGCGCGGCCGACCTTGCCGGTGGCGCCGAGGACGAAGATCATGGGTTCTCCTAGTGGTGGTTGCGCAGGGGGATGTGCGGGAGCGCGAACGCCGTCACGAGGGCGAGCGCCAGCACGGGCAGCAGGGCGAGGAACACGCCGTGGGTCCCGGCGCGGTAGGCGAAGCCGAGCGCGACCGGGCCGAGGGCCGAGCCGAGCGCGCGGGCGAGGTTGACTCCGGCGGCGACCGCGCCCCGGTCCGCGGCCGGCGCGGTGTTCTGCGTGGCCATCCCGAGAACCTGCAGGTTGAGCCCGGCCGCGAGCCCGAAGACGACGAGGCAGCCGAGGACGAGCGGCAGCCCGTGCGCCATGGTGAGGCCGAGCACGGCCAGAAGCCCGAGCGTCATGCTCAGCCGCGGTGCCCAGCGATAGTGGCCGGTGCGGGCGATGATCCGGCTCGCGACGGCCGACGAGACCGCCACGGCGATCGTCATCGGCACGAGCCGCAGGCCGCCTTCCGCCGGGCCGGCGTCGGCCTGCAGGAAGACCGCGACGTAGTTGATCGAGCCGAGGAAGGCGAACCCGGCGAGCACACTGAGCACGACGGACACGGTGAACGTCCGGTCGCGGAACAGCCGCAGCGGAAGCACGGGTGCTTTCGCCCGTCGTTCGACGAGCACGAAGACGACGCCGGCCGCGGCGCCGAGGGTGATCGACCACGGCGTCAGCAGCGTGAACCCGGTGATCGTCACACCGAGCAGGACGACGCCGGCGAAGTCGAACGGCGCGTCCTTGCGCCGCCGCGGCAGCTCGAGGTTCTTGAGCAGCACGACGGCGAGCAGGCCGAGCGGCAGGTTGACCAGGAAGATCGACCGCCACCCGGCCACCCCGGTGAGCAGCCCGCCGACGACGGGACCGGCGAGTGAGGCGACGGCGAAGCAGATCGAGAACCACCCGAAGTACTTCGCGCCTTCGCGAGGCGTGAACATCTCGCCGAGCGAAGCGCCGACGGAGACGAAGAGGCCGCCGGAGCCGGCGCCCTGCAGGACGCGCCCGGCGATCAGCAGACCGGCCGAAGGCGCCAGGCCGCAGGCGAGCGAACCGAGCAGGAAGAGGGCGAGCGCGCCCAGGAGCACACGTTTGCGCCCGAAGACGTCACCGAGCTTGCCGTGGACCGGCGCGGTGACGCTCCCGGCGAGCAGGTAGGCGGTGGTGACCCAGGCGTAGGCCCCGGTCCCGCCGAACTCGGCGGCGACCCGGGGGAGCGCGGTGGCGACGACCTGGGCGTCGAGCATCGCGAGGAAAACGGACAGGAACAGCCCGGTGAGGGCCAGTTTTTGGGCGCGCGAAGGCGCGGTTGTGATCAAAGAATGTCCTCGTGAAGAAGGGACGAGAGATGTCCGGACGCGGCCTTGGGCACGCGTCCCGTCGAGACGGGAAAAGGCTCCATCGTCACCCGCGAACGGGTGCGACCTCTTCGCGCTCGGAAACCACCTCGAATCGTCCCGCTCGCCCGGTCGAACCCGGACGGCGTCCTCACGAAGGAACACTGACGAAGTTGACTGTAGACAACTACATGTCAGGAGACAAGTACTTTTCGGAGAGCGCGGTCAGCGCAGGCGGGTCACCGAGTCGCCGTCGCGGCGGCGCTCACCCAGCTCGTCCGGGAAGACCCACTTCTTGAAGCCCCAGAAGCGGAAGAACATCGCCAGCAGCATGCCGATGATCGACCCGCTCGCGAAGTCCGCGACCTCCTGCACCAGCCGCGTCACGTGGGGGACCTCGAGGTCCAGCACGTACCGCGACACGTACAGCGGGATCAGGTTCACGACGACGGCGATGCCGCTGATCACGAAGAACAGCGCGGCCTCGTGGGTGCGTTCCCGGCCGCCGCGGGTGCGGAACGACCACTCGCGGTTGAGGATGTACGACACGATCGTCGCGACGATGATCGCGATCGCCTTGGCCGTGGTCGGTTTCGACTCCAGCACGCTCAGCTTCAGGAAGTACCAGACGCCGTTGTCGACGACGAACGTCGAACCGCCCACGATCGCGAACTTCAGCAGCTCCCGGTGCTTGATCAGCACCGAACGCAGTGGCTCCGGCGTGCGCTTGAGCACGGTTTCCACAACGGTCACAACGGCCAGTCTAGGAGCACACCGCCGTGACCTGTGGTTCAGGCGGCCTTGCTGCCGTGAATGTCCGGATCGTCCGCGACCTCGGCGGCTTCGACCAGCGACCGGGCGTCCTCGTCCGGGAAGACCCACTTCTTGAACGCCCACCAGCGGAACACCGTGCCGAGCAGGGTGCCGATGATGATGCCGCTGACGAAGTCGGCCACCTCGACGCCGAACGGCGACAGCCGCGGGGCCTGCAGGTCCAGCACGTACCGCGAGAACCACTGCGGCAGCGCGTTCAGGCCCAGCGCGATCCCGCTGAAGAGGAAGAACAGCGCGGCCTCGTGGTGGCGCTCGCGGCCGCCGCGGGTGCGGAAGGACCACTCGCGGTTGGCGACGTAGGAAAAGATCGTCGCGACCAGGACGCCGATCATCAGCGCCGTGACCGGGTGGGTCCGCAGCACGGTGAACTTCAGGCCGTAGTTGACGGACATCGTGATCACGAAGCTGATCCCGCCGACAACGGCGAAGCGGAGGAGCTCGCGATGCTTTTTCAGCAGCTCGCGCACCGCGCGGACGCTACCCGGTCAACCAGCCGAAACCCCTTTCGGGGGTGACCGTCGGCTGCTTGGCGCCCGGTTTGCCGGGAACCGGTGGGGCACTTGACGTCGTCGACGACTTCGGTGGGGTATTTGTCGGTTCGGTTTCCGTCTTCGCCGGCGGAGTGGAGGTCTTCGTCGGAGACGGCTTGGGCTTGGACGGCGTCGTGGCCGACGTCGAAGGCGTGGTCGTCGTCGTTGACGGGGACGGCGGCAGCGGGTCCTTGCCGCACCAGTGGTGCCAGCAGCCGAAGTCGACGGTCACCGGCCCCGCCGACGCCTTGCCGAGCTGCGCGCCGATCGTCACCTGCCCGTCGTCGGGACGGCCCTTCAGCCGCACCCACAGGTTGACGTGCTGACCGGGGGCCACCGCGCCGGTCGTCGTGCAGGTCGCGCCCGCCGCGGTCGGCGTGCACGGGAAGCCGCGCAGGCTCCACCACTGCCAGAGCGCGTGGTCGAAGGTGACCGTGACCGGCCGGGTCGTCTCGCCGGTGTTGCGGACGCGCACGTAGACCAGCGGGTTGCGGGTCCACGGGAACGCCGAGAGCCCGTCGCCCTCCGCTTCCAGGACCACGGCGTCCGGCGGCTGCTTCACGGTGACCTTGACGCTGACGTCGACGCTGATCTGCACGCCGGCCGTGACCGAGCCGGTCACCTTGCCGCCGGTCGCGTCCTCGTCGGCCTCGAGCCGGAAGTTGAGCGTGGCGCTCTGGCCGGGCTGCAGGCCGACGCCCGTCTTGCACGTCACCGTGCCCTCGCCGCCCGGGCAGTTCACCGAGATCGGGGCGGCCGCGTCCTGCGCGAGTGCCATCGGCGCGCCGCCACCGCCCGTCTCGACCGCGCGGACGCCCGGCGGCAGCTTCAGGGCCGCGACGACCGGCTCGGACACGGTCCCGCCGTCGTTGCGCACGGTGATCGGCAGGCTGACGGGCCCGGCGCCGGGCTGCAGCTCGACGCCGTCCGGCGGGGTCGTGGCGGACACCGACGGCGGAGCCGGGGCGGGCGGCGCCGTCGTGGGGGTCGGCGCGGGCGGCTCCGCGGGCGGGACCACCGGCGGCGGCGCGGGCACCACCGGCGGTGCGGCGGGCGGGGCCGGGGGAGCAGGCGGGGCCGGGGGAGCGGGCGGGGCGGGAGGCGGTGGCTTGGGGGCTGGCGGCTGGACCGGCTGGACGATCGGTGGCGGCACCTGGGCCGCGGCGGGGATGTCCTGCGACCCGCCGCCGGCCGTCAAGGCGATGACGACGGCCGCGACGACCGCCGTCCCGGAGGCGGCGACCCCGGCGAACTGGCGGGGACCCGCGGCGGCGGCACCGGCCGCCGCGCCCGCTTTGCCACCGGCGGCCGCGGCCCCGGCGGCGGCCGCACCGGCCGCCGCCGCGGTGGCCGCGCTCGCCTTGGCCGCGCCGATCGTCGCGAGGTAACCCAGCGCGGCGCCGCCCAGGACGATCGGGGCGATGATCGCGCGCAGGCCGCCGTTGACGTCGGCCAGCTCCGCGGCCAGCGCCCGGCAGTTGTCGCACTCGTCGAGGTGGCTCTCGACCTGGGCTCGTTCCCGCTTGGACAGCCCGTCGCGGGTCCACGCGCCGAGCCGCTCGGCGCAGGCGCGGCAGCGTTCCTCGGCGTTCTCCTGCAGGTGGACCTGCAGGTACGCCTGCCGCAGTCCTTCACGGGCGCGGTAGGCGAGCGCGGAGACGCCGTTCGCGGTCAGCCCCAGCAGCGGCGCGACCTCGGCCGGGCTCTGCTGCTCGATCTCGGTGTGCCAGAGCACGGCCTGCCAGCGTTCGGGCAGCCGCGCGAACGCCTTCGCGGCCATCGTCCGCTCGAGCCCGGCGACGGCGGTGTCGGAGAACGGGACGGTGAGCGCCTCGGCGGAGACGTCGGCCATGTCCTCGTTGAGGTCGACCCGGCGCTCCTTGCGCGTCCGGTCGTACGCAGTGTGGCGAAGGGCGGTCAGCAGGTACGCCCGGAAGGCGGTGTCCGGTCCCTTGCCACCACGGAGCGTGTCCAGCACTTTCGCGAAGGCCTCGGACACCAGGTCGTCGGCCTCGGAGCTCGAGCGGGCCAGCTGACGGGCGAGGTTGTGCGCCGCGCCGGTGTGGCGTTCGTACAAACCGCCGTACGACGCGATCTTCCCGGCGCGGACCTCCGCGATCAGCTCGGCGTCACTCTTTCCGCTGAGATCGGCGGGAATGGTGGACACGGCACTCCTCGGTCGGCTAAGGCCAGGACCTGCCATTACAGGCGGGCCCGGGTCACGAGGCAAGTGTGACTGACCCGGTCGGAACGGTCACGTCGTGGTGGGGGTGAAGACACCGACGGCGCAAGAAAATCACCCGCCCCTCGCCGGGCCCGGAGAAAAGCTTCTTAACAAAACTGGTGAGTACGCCGTCACGGGGTACTCCGCCGTGCGTCCTCACCGTGAAGCACCGAGCAAGATCGACAAGTTCGACGAAAGGGGCGGGTGGCCAGTGGATGTTCCGGCAACCGGTACGCGACCCGGCCCCGGTGACGTTCCGTCCACCGCCGAGCGCGACCGCTCCCTCCGCGCGCTGCGAGGACGCTGGCGCACGGCGAGCCTCGCCGCGGGCTGGCGCTTCCCCAGCGACTGGGCGCTGCCCGAGGTCGACGCCGTCTGCGCGGCCGTGATGAACAAGGGCCGTGTCGAGGCCGCCGAAATCGCGCTGGCCGGGCTGGCCAGGGCGCGCGCGGCGGCCGGCGCCGGACTCGCCGAGACCCTCGCCGACCTGGCCGCGCTGCACGCGGTGCTCGACCACGGCGGTGACGGGTTCGTCTCGCCAGACGTCGACGCGACGCCGTCCCGCCTGCTCCGGATGACGGCGCTGGCCTGGGCGGACGTCGCCACCGACCAGCTCGTGCACACCGAGGTCACCGACCCGCTGACCGGCCTGCCCTCGGCCGCCTACCTGCGGACGCGGCTGGTCGAGGTCTACCAGGCCGCGGCGGCGCGCGAGCGGCCCGCGGCCGAGGAACACATGCTGCTGGTCGTCTCGCTGGACCTCAGCACCGTGGCCGGTTTCCCGCGGCTGACCGGGATGATCCTGGTCGCGGACGCGCTGCGGGCGGTGTTCGACAGCGGCCAGAGCGTCGCCACGCTCGGGCCGTCCGTGGTCGCCGCGCTGGTCCAGCGGGACGACCGGGTCGCGTCCCACGGCGTCGCGCTGCGAAGGGCGTTGCACGAGCGGTTGTCGGTCGACGCGCAGCTGGCGGACGCCGGTCATCCGCGTGTCTCGGCGGTGCGGTTGCCCGCCACCCATGAATTGGCCTGCGACCTGCTGGCCCGGCTCGCCAGGGTGTAGAAAACCCGGAAAGTCCGGTTCCGCCCGGACCCTTCTGACCCGGACCCGGGCCACCATGATTTCCTGGTGAGGTGACCAGGACCGTATCCACCGACGTCGACGGCGAAGTGGCGGCCAGATCCACGCACCGCTTGGCCCTGCGCAAGTCCATCGCCCGCCTGTCCGTGCGCCCGCGGTCGATCTTGATCCTGTCGGTGATCCCGCTGGTCGCGATCGGGTACGGCATCTGGGGCTGGCAGCACGACTGGGTGCTCGGCGTCGACAGCGCGGTCTACCGGGCGGGTGCGCTCACGCTGCTGCACGGCGACTCCCTCTACGACGCGAACACCCTGGCCAACGAGCCGTGGTGGGCGCTGCTGCCCTTCACCTACCCGCCGACGGCGGCGCTGATCTTCGTGCCGCTCGCGGCGTTCCCGACGCAGATCTCCTGGGGCCTGATCACGGCGATCTCGCTGATGGCGATGGCTCTGTCGATCCGGATCGCGATCGGCGCCCTGCCGCGCCCGGCCGACGACGGGCCGCGCTGGTGGGCCTCGCCCGCCCGCTCGACCATCGTGTTCTTCCTGGTCTTCCTCGGTCTCGAGCCGGTGTGGCGGACGATCTTCCTCGGCCAGATCAACCTGATCCTGATGGCCATGATCCTGCTGGACATGCTGGTCATCGGCGCTCGCGGCAGTCGCTGGGGCGGGGTGCTGGTCGGTGTCGCGGCGGCGATCAAGCTGACGCCGCTGGTGTTCCTCGGTCACCTGTTCATCACCGGCCGCCGCAAGGACGCGCTGCGCGGGCTGGCGACGTTCGTGCTGCTCCAGGGCCTGATGTTCCTGATCAACTCGCACGACGCGGCCAAGTACTGGACCGTCACGCTGCCCGACACCGGCCGGATCGGGCCGGTGCACTGGGCGGGCAACCAGTCGCTGAACGCGCTGATGAACCGGGCCACCGACCTCGCGCCGTGGGCGTCGAAGGCGGCGATGGGCATCGGCTTCCTGCTCGCCATCCCGGCGCTGTGGCTGCTCATGCGGTTCCACCGCAAGGGTCAGGCGCTGGCCGCGCTGCTGGTCACGGCGTTCTGGACGCTGCTGATCTCGCCGATCTCCTGGACCCACCACTGGGTGTGGGTGGTCCCGCTGATCGTGCTGCTGGTCTCGCGCCTGCCGAAGACGACCCCGGCGACGGCGTGGAAGCGCTGGGTCGGGACGTTCCTCGCGGCGTTCGTGTTCGTCAGCTGTGTCCTGCTGATCCTGCCCAACGGGCGCAACGTCGAGCTGCACTGGACGGTCTGGCAGAACGTCCTGGGCGACGCGTACATCCTGATGCCGGTCGTCCTAGCCCTCGCCCTGGCGCTGCGCTGGGGGCTGCAGCGGCGGGCCCGGAAGAAGGCGGCGGCTGACGAGCATGTCGACGTCCCCACCGGCGTCTGAGGCCCGCACCGGCCGGGTTCTCGCCGGGGGGATCGCGCTCCTCGTCCTCGTCTTCGGCATCGTCGCCTGGCTGGCCGGCTGGCACCTGGGCGCGGACAGCGCGGTGTACCGGGCCGGCGCGCTGACCCTGGTCCACGGCGACCCGCTCTACACGCGTGACGTGCTGACCGCGCTGCCGGACTGGGTGCGGCTGCCGTTCACCTACACCCCGGCCGCCGCGCCGCTGTTCCTGCCGCTCGCCCTGGTGCCGTCCGGCCTGGTCTGGGGCGTGATCGCGTTTTTGTCGGTGGTCGCCCTTATGGTCGTGATCACGGTGGTTTCGTCGTCGCCGGGGCGCTCACTCGCGTGGTGGGCGCTGCCGGCGGGAACGGCCGCCGCTCTGGCGCTGGAACCGGTGTGGAAGACGCTGTTCCTGGGCCAGATCAACTTGATACTGATGGCGTTCGTGGTGCTGGACGTCCTGGTGCTCTCGGCGCGCGGGTCGCGCTGGGCGGGCGTGCTGATCGGCGTGGCGGCGGCGATCAAGCTCACCCCGCTGATCTTCGTGCCGCACCTGTTCTTCACCGGCCGGTGGAAGGACGGGCTGCGCGCGCTGGGCACGTTCGCCGTGCTGGAAGCGGTGATGTTCGCGGTCATCCCGGTCGACGCGATGCGGTTCTGGCGGGATTCGGCGACCGACCCGAGCCGGGTCGGGTCGGTGCACTGGATCTTCAACCAGTCGCTCAACGGGCTGGTCAACCGCGCCTCCCACCTCGCGCCCTGGTCGCTGGCGGTGGCGGCCGGGGTGGCGGCGGTGCTGGCCGTGCCCGCGGTGTGGCTGGTCGTGCGGCTGCATCGGCGCGGTGAGGACACGGCCGCCCTGCTCGTCACGGCGTTCTACGGCTTGCTGCTGTCGCCGGTGTCGTGGTCGCACCACTGGGTCTGGGCCGTGCCGTTGATCACGCTGCTGCTGGTGAAGGGCAAGCGCTGGGCCGCGGCGGCGGTCGCGGTGCTGTTCGCCTCGCAGGTGGTGATGCTGGTGCCCAACGGCGGTGACACGGAGTTCGGCTGGGGCCTGGGCTGGTCGGTCCTCGGCAACGTCTATGTGCTCGCGGCGGCGGCCGGGATCGTGGGCCTCGCGGCGCGTGAGCTACGTCTGGTCCGGCGGTCACCGCAGGTCGTCACCGTTTAGTCTGTGTGCGCTATGGACAAACACACCGGTCTGCCCGTCGTGGGCATGGTGGGCGGCGGGCAGCTCGCCCGGATGACCCACCAGGCGGCGATCTCCCTCGGCCAGTCCCTGCGCGTGCTCGCCGCGGGTGAGAACGAAGCGGCGGGGCTCGTCGCGGGCGACGTCGTGCTGGGCCACCACACCGATCTCGAGGCGCTGCGCGCGTTCGCGGCGTCGGTCGACGTGCTCACGTTCGACCACGAGCACGTGCCCGGCGAGCACCTGCTGACGCTGGCGATGGAGGGCTACGCCATCCGCCCGGCGCCGTCCGCGCTGGGCTTCGCGCAGAACAAGCTGGTGATGCGCGAGATGATGGCCGGCATGGGCGTGCCCGGTCCCGCCTTCGCCGAAGTGTCCTCTGTGGACGACGTGGTGAAGTTCGGCGGCGAGCACGGCTGGCCGGTGGTGCTCAAGGCGTCCAGCGGCGGTTACGACGGCCGCGGCGTCTGGATGCTGGACACCGCCCAGCAGGCCCGGGAGACCGTGCCGGCGCTGCTGGAAGCGGGCACCCCGCTGCTGGTCGAGGAGAAGGTGGTGATGCGGCGGGAGCTGGCCGCGCTCGTCGCCCGCTCGCCCTTCGGCCAGGGTGCGGCGTACCCGGTGGTCGAGACCGTGCAGTCCGGCGGCATCAACACCGAGGTCCTCGCCCCGGCTCCGGGCCTGTCGGACGATCGCGTCCACGAGGCGCAGGATCTCGCGCTGCGCGTCGCGTCGACGCTGGACGTCACCGGCCTGCTGGCGGTCGAGCTGTTCGAGACCGACACCGGGCTGCTGGTGAACGAGCTCGCGATGCGGCCGCACAACTCCGGCCACTGGACGATGGACGGCTCGCGCACGTCCCAGTTCGAGCAGCACCTGCGCGCGGTGCTCGACTACCCGCTGGGCCGCACGGACATGGTCGCGCCCGCGTGTGTCATGGCGAACGTGCTGGGCGCGTCGGAGCTGCCCGAGATGGGGCCGGACGAGCGGCTGCACCACCTCTTCGCGCGGTACCCGGAGGCGCGGGTGCACCTGTACGGCAAGCAGGAGCGGCCCGGCCGCAAGCTCGGGCACGTGAACTTCACCGGCGACCGCATGGAGGACCTGCGCAACCGGGCCCTGCTGTCGGCGCACTGGCTGTCCCACGCCGTCTGGCTCGACGGCCACGAGATTCACTAGGAGATCAGCTATGGCGCCGCAGGTGGGCGTGATCATGGGCAGCGACTCGGACTGGCCGGTGCTGGAAGCGGCCGGCGCGGCGCTGGACGAGTTCGGCGTCGAGTACGAGGTCGGCGTCTACTCGGCGCACCGGACCCCGCAGCGCATGCTGGACTACGCGACGTCGGCGGTGGCCCGCGGCATCCGGGTGATCATCGCGGGCGCGGGCGGCGCGGCCCACCTCCCGGGCATGGTCGCCTCGGCGACCGTCCTGCCGGTGATCGGCGTCCCGGTCCCGCTGAAGTACCTGGACGGTCTGGACTCGCTGCTGTCGATCGTCCAGATGCCGGCGGGCGTCCCGGTGGCCACGGTCTCGGTGGGCGGCGCGCGCAACGCGGGCCTGCTGGCGGTCCGCATCCTCGCCGCGTCCGACGAGGGCCTGCGGTCGAAAATGGCGACGTTCCAGCGCGACCTGGAGAAGCTGGTCCTGGACAAGGACGCCGCCCTGCGCGAGAAGACCGGCCACTAGCGGGTCACCACGGCACGGTCTCGCCGTTGCGGTCCAGGTACTCGAGGCCGGGCTTGCCCCGCTTCGCCAGGAGCACGTCGACGATCAGCGGGACGCTCTCTTCCATGGTGAACGGCGCGTCCGGCCCGCCGAGGGCGGTGCGGATCCAGCCGGGGGCCACGACGACGAGGGCACGATCGGCCTCGGACGGCCGGGCCGCGAAGCTGCGCATGAGCATGTTCAGCGCGGCTTTGCTGGCCCGGTAGACCTCGCGCGAGCCGGCGGTGTTGTTCGTGATGCTGCCCTGGCCGGACGACATCGCGCCGATGAGCCCGTCCGTCGGCACGAGGTCCTGGAGCGCCTCGATGACGCGCATCGGGCTGAGGGCGTTGGTGACCATCACGTCGACGAAGTCGGCGGTCGAGACCTCGCCGATCGGCGTCTGCGGGTTGTTGGTGGTCCCGGCGTTGATGAAGAGCACATCGAGCTGCCGGCCTGCGAGCCGCTCGTGCAGGGGCGGCAGCTGATCGGGTTCGGTGATGTCGAGGTGCTCGATCTCGACGCGCCCGTCCGAGCGGTCCACCAGGTCGTGCAGGGGCGTCCGGGCGGCGGTGTCCCGGACGGTGCCGATGACGTGCCACCCCCGGTCGGCGAGTTCGGCGGCGATCGCGTGGCCGAGGCCGCGCGAGGCCCCGACGATGAGGGCGGTGGGGTTGGTCATTTCGTCTCCTCGGGTTCGGCTTCCAGTCTCACCGCGATGACGCCGTTACAGCGCGTTCGCCGGGGTGATTTGTAGGATTGCCTCGACCCGAGGAGCGTTGATGGCCGAATCCGTCGCTGCGTCACCCGACGACGTGCGTCTCCTGCGGGCGCTCCAGGTCGCGCCGCGGGCGTCTTTCGCCTCGATCGCGGGCGTGCTCGGGGTCACCGAGGCCGCGGTCGGGCGGCGGTACCGGCGGCTGCGGGCCGAGGGCGTCGTGCGGGTCGCCGGGATCGCCGACCCGGGAGCGCTGGGGCAGAGCAAGTGGCTGGTGCGGCTGCGCTGCCGTCCCGGCAGTGGCGCGGCGATCGCCGACGCGCTCGCGAAGCGCGAAGACGTCAGCTGGGTGGCGCTCGGCGCGGCGGGCTCGGAGATCAGCTGCGCGGTCCGGTCGCGGACCCAGGACGAGCGCGACGACCTGCTCGGCCGGCAGCTCCCACGGACGGCGGCCGTGCTGGACATCCACGCGTCCGCGATGCTGCGCCAGTTCATCGGCGGCCGCGGCCATTACTGGGCCGCCCTGCGCGGCACGTTGACGCCGAAGCAGGAGGCCGCGCTGGGCAGCGAGGGCGCGCCGTTCACGGAAGCCCCGGTGGTGGCCCGCGAGCCGGTGCGGCTCACCCCCGAAGACGAGCAGCTGCTGGCCGTGCTCGCCGAGGACGGCCGCGCGAGCCTGGTCGACCTCGCCGCGGCCGCGGACCTCACGCCCGGTCGCGCGTCGCGGCGCCTGCAGACGCTGCTGGAGCGGCGCGTCGTCCACATCGACGTCGAGATCGCCGCGACGGCGCTGGGCTACCACGCCCGCGCGAACCTGTGGCTGCGCGTGCACCCGTCGGCGATCAAGAGCGTCGGGCGCGCCCTGGCCGAGCTGCCCGAAGTCGCCTTCGCCGCGGCGCTGTCCGGCCCGCACAACCTCCACGCGGTCGCGGCCTTCCGCGACCTGGACGAACTGTTCGAGTTCACCTCCGACCAGGTCGGCTCGCTGCCGGGCCTGCAGAGCATGGAGGTCTCCCCGCTGCTCCGGCACGTGAAGCAGGCAGGAACCCTCCTCTCCGGCGACCGCCTAGCTTGAAAGCTGGTCGCGCAACTGCCGCTTGAGCACCTTCCCAGCGGCCGACACCGGGATCTGCTCCACGACGTGGATTTCCCGCAACCGCTTGTAGGGCACGACTTTCTCGTTGATCGCGGCCATCAGCTCGTCGGCGTCGAGCTCCTCGTGCGGCACGACGAACGCCACCGGCGGCTCGCCGGCGCGCGTTTTGTCGGGCTTTAGTCGTCGGCCGTGTCCTGGTCGAGCTTGGCCGGCAGCTGATCCCGCAACTGCCGCTTGAGCACCTTCCCTGCGGCCGACACCGGGATCTGCTCCACGACGTGGATCTCCCGCAACCGCTTGTAGGGCACGACCTTCTCGTTGATCGCGGCCATCAGCTCGTCGGCGTCAAGCTCTCCGTGCGGCACCACGAACGCCACCGGCAGCTCGCCGACTTCGGTGTCCGGGCGGCCGACCACCGCGGCCGCCGCGACGCCCGGCATCGTGATCAGCAGCTCCTCCAGCTCGCGCGGGAAGACGTTGTACCCCTTGTACAGCAGCATGTCCTTCTTGCGGTCCACGATGGACAGATAACCGTCCTCGTCGAGGATGCCGATGTCGCCCGTGTGCAGCCAGCCGTCGACCAGCGCGGCCGCCGTCTCCTCGGGGCGGTTGCGGTAGCCCTGCATGATCTGCGGGCCGCGCAGGCAGACCTCGCCGCGCTCACCCGCCGGAACCGGGTCCTCGCCGCCCTCGGCCGGGACGACCTTGACCTCCGTGTCGAAGATCGGGACGCCCACCGAGCCGACCTTGCGGGTGCCCGAGCGGTACGTCGGGGAGATCACCGCGCCCATCGTCGCCTCGGTGAGGCCGTAGCCCTCGGCGACGACCACACCCGGGAAGCGCTCGCGCAGCGCGTTGATCATCGCGTGGTTCATCGGCGCCGCGCCGGAGCCGATCGACCGCACCGAAGACAGGTCCGCGGTGTGGAACGACGGCGTCGCGAGCAGCGCGGCGAACAGCGCGGGCGCGCCGCCGAGGCCGGTGACCCGCAGCCGTTCGGCGTCGGCGATGTAGGCGGCCGGGTCGAAGCGCGCGTGGAGCACGGTCGTCGTGCCGCCGATGATCGCCGCGTTCATCCCGCCGATGATGCCCATCGCGTGGAACCACGGGGTCAGGTTGATCGCGACGCCGGTGCCGAGCCGCGAGGGCCACTCCTCCTCGCTGCCGATCTGGTCGATCGTGATCTCGCCGTTCGCGTCCAGCGCCGGCACCGAGCCGGAGCCCCAGCAGGAGTGCTGGAGGGTGTTGACCAGGACGTTCCGGTGGGTGAGCCGTACGCCCTTCGACCGGCCGGTGGTGCCGCCGGTGTAGGCGAGGTGCGCGAGGTCGTCGTGGACGTCGATGGTGACGTCGGGGCGCGTCTCCGGCTGCCCGGCGTGGAACGCCTCGAACTCGACCTGGTCGTCGAGCAGGTCACCCACCGGGGTGACGACGACGGTGAACTTCGCCGGGATCCGGTCGGCGACGCTCGCCAGCGCGCCCGCGACCGGCCCGAACGTCACGACGGCCGCGGCCTCGCAGTCGGCGAGCTGGAACGCGAGGTCGTCCGGCGGGAGCAGCGGGTTGGTCGGGCTGAAGGTGGCCCCGGCCAGGAGGGTGCCGTAGTAGGCGATGGGGAAGGCCAGGCAGTTGGGCAGGTGCAGGGCCACGACGTCGCCGCGGCCGATGCCGCGTTCGCGCAGGGCGTTCGCGAACCGGCAGGCGGCCCGGTAGGTCTCGGTGAAGGTGAGACCGCGACCGTCTTGGGCGAAGGCGGTCCGGTCGCCCCAGCGCGCGGCACCCGCGGCGAGGATCGAACCGACCGGGACTTCGGGGTAGTCGAGGGAGGTGGGCAAACCGGGCGGCGTCGTCGGCGCGGTGAGCGGCATCACTCGACCATACGAATTCTGCGGTCAAGGACACAAGGACGACGGCGGACGCAGTCAGTGAACGAGCGCTAACATCGACGGAACCCCTCCCGACGTCGTAGAGAAGGTGACCGGAGTGACCGACGGCCTGTACCAGCTTGCCGAGGAGCACGAGGAGCTGCGGGCCGCGGTCCGGGCTCTGGCCGAGAAGGAGATCGCGCCGTACGCGGCCGAGGTCGACGAGAACGAGCGCTACCCGATCGAGGCGTACAACGCGCTGGTCAAGTCGGGTTTCAACGCCGTCCACATCGGCGAGGAGTACGACGGCCAGGGCGCGGACGCCGTCGGCGCCTGCATCGTGATCGAAGAGGTCGCCCGGGTCGACGCGTCGGCGTCGCTGATCCCGGCGGTCAACAAGCTGGGCACCCAGCCGATCATCCTGTCGGCCTCGGAAGAGCTGAAGAAGCAGGTCCTGCCCTCGATCGCGTCCGGCGAGGCCTCGGCTTCGTACGCGCTTTCGGAGCGCGAAGCGGGCTCGGACACCGCGTCGATGCGCGCCCGCGCGCGGCTCGACGGTGACCACTGGGTGCTCAACGGCACCAAGTGCTGGATCACCAACGCGGGTGAATCGACCTGGTACACCGTGATGGTCGTGACCGACCCGGACGCGGAGAAGAAGGCCAACGGCATCTCGGCGTTCGTCGTCCACAAGGACGACCCGGGCTTCTCGGTGGGCCCTAAGGAGAAGAAGCTCGGCATCAAGGGCTCCCCGACGCGCGAGATCTACTTCGAGAACTGCACGATCCCGGCGGACCGCATCATCGGCGAGCCCGGCACCGGCCTGAAAACGGCGCTGCGCACGCTCGACCACACCCGCCCGACGATCGGCGCGCAGGCGCTGGGCATCGCCCAGGGCGCGCTCGACGCGGCGATCGGGTACGTCAAGGAGCGCAAGCAGTTCGGCAAGACGATCGCGGAGTTCCAGGGCGTCCAGTTCATGCTGGCCGACATGGGCACCAAGATCGAGGCCGCCCGCCACCTGGTCTACGCCTCGGCGGCCGCGAGCGAGCGCGGCGACAAGCGCGCGGGCTTCATGGCCTCGGCGGCGAAAACGTACGCGTCGGACATCGCGATGGAGGTCACGACGGACGCGGTCCAGCTCTTCGGCGGCGCCGGCTACACCCGCGACTTCCCGGTGGAACGCATGATGCGCGACGCGAAGATCACCCAGATCTACGAAGGCACGAACCAGATCCAGAAGGTCGTCATGGCCCGGGCCCTGCTCAAGGGCTGACACCTAAGCGACGAACCCGAACGCCCCCGGCACGCACTCGCGCCGGGGGCGTTTTGGTGTCTCTGAGCGATGGTCGGTGCTGCGGTAGCAAGGGCCGCTAGCACCGGAGGTTCGTGCCCGCTGCGTCCGGATGGACGTTCACCGGCGCTGGGCTCGGTGCGCCTTGACGAGGGCCGTCATCCTCGCTGGGTCCTTCGCGCCGTTGAGCTCGGCCAGGAGGTCGTCGGGGCACAGCTCGTAGTGGTCGCCCCACCAGTGGCGGCCCTTGGTGTCCCAGATCCGGTAGCCGCCCGGGACGCCTCTCGCCACGTAACGCCGCCTGGCCATGCCAGGAGCCAACTGCGCCGGAGCCCGGTCGTCAACGCGGTTTTGTCACGTCCGTGAGTGGCACTCATCTCGTCTTGTGTCACTCGTAGCAGGTCAACGACCGGAAGAAAATCACTCACCAGGGGGAGTGTCCGAACAAGTTACTCGCGCGTTAATGAGGGAGGTGATGCAGGTCACCGTCGATTCACAGAGAGGTGAATTGGATGGGCTTGAGGACGCGCAGGTGGCTGGTAGCCGGGATGGCCGTGACAGCCGCGCTCGTACTGGGGGCCACCACGGCCCAAGCAGCGGTCAGAGAACCCACCGGGCCCGTGCAGCCCAACATCCTCACCGCCGCCGTCTACTCGCTCGGGGCGCCGACCATCGCGCCGCCGGGGACGAACGACTGGAACTGCAAGCCGTCCAGTGCGCATCCCAATCCCGTGCTGCTCTCCAACGGGACCACCGCCAACGCCTACGAGAACTGGGCGAACCTCTCGCAGAAGCTCGCCAACGCCGGCTACTGCGTCTTCGCCGGGAACTTCGGCGGGGCGCCCGGCAGCTTCCTGCAGACCGTCGGGCCGATCGCCGACACCGCGAAAGCGCTTGCCGCCTTCGGGGACAAGATCCTGAACGCGACCGGGGCGTCGAAGCTCGACGTCGTCGGGCACTCGCAGGGCGGGATGAACATCCGGTACTGGATCAAGTACCTCGGCGGCGCGGACAAGATCAGCCGGCTCGTCGGGCTCTCGCCGTCCAACCACGGCACCGACCTCTTCGGCCTGCTGAGCACGCTCGAAATGATCCCGGGGGTGCCCGCCGCGCTCGGCACCGTGTGCCAGTCGTGCAACGAGCAGGCCGTCGGGTCGGCCTTCCTCACCGACCTCAACGCCGGTGGGGAAACCGTCGACGGCATCCAGTACACCGTCATCCAGACCCGCTACGACGACGTCGTGACGCCCTACACCAGCGCGTTCCTGGCGGCGAAACCCAACGTGAAGAACATCCTGCTGCAGAACGTCTGCGGGCTCGACTTCACCGACCACCTCGGCATCACCTACGACCCGGTCGCCCAGGGGCTGGTGCTCAACGCGCTCGACCCGGCGCACGCCAAGACGCCGCCCTGCGTGCCGGTGCCGCCGGTGATCAGCTGATCGGCGCCGCCGTCCCGTCTAGGGCTCGGTGAGCGTCGGGTCGTCGCCGCCACCGTCGACCGGCAGGAACTTCGTGCCGCCCAGGACGTCGACCAGGGCGCGGTCCAGCGTCAGCTGCCGGTCCGGACCCAGCTCCCAGCCGAGTTCGACGACGTCGTCGACGTGCTCCCGGCGTTCGACGCGGTGGCGGACGTCCTGGCCGTCCAGCGACCACGCGCCGTCGATGGCCATCCGCACGCGGGCGGTGAGCCGGCCGGGCCCGGGGGAGTGCCAGTCGAACCGGTGGACGGCGAACGCGCTGCTCCAGCTCGTCCAGTACTGCCAGCCGGTGCCGTCCGCGCGGAAACCCAGTTCGGTGTACTCGGGCGAGCCGGGATCCAGCGCCGACTCCGACCAATAACCGACCAGCCGTGCATCCATACCGGCATCGTCCCATCACAGCGGGCGATTAGGCCGCATGGCGCAGCCGGTCGGGCTTCGCAATGGGTACCCAGCAGGCATGAACCGGACAGCGGCCACGGCCCAACGAGGCGAAAAGACCGATACCGCGCAGTTGCTCGGCCGGGTCGGCATGGCCTGTTACGGCCTGGTCCACCTGGTCCTCGCCTACCTCGCCCTGCAGGTCGCGTTCGGCAGCAGCGAGCAGGCCGACCAGAAGGGCGCGCTGCAGGAGATCGGCTCGACGGCGTTCGGGCAGGTCCTGCTCTGGGTGCTCGCCCTCGGCCTGGTGCTCTTCGGCCTGTGGCAGTTCATGATGGCCGCGGTCGGTTACACGTGGGTCAGCGGCGGCAAGCGGACGCGCAAGCGGATCGGCGCCGGCGCGCGCGGGGTCGTCGTGATCGCGCTCGGTTTCTCCGCCTTCAAGATCGCCATCGGCAGTGGCAGCGGGGGATCGAGCAACCAGACCCAGCAGGAGTTCACCGCCGAGCTGCTCAAGCTCCCGTTCGGCCCGGCGCTGGTGGTCATCGCCGCGGCGGCCGTGCTCGGCGTCGCGATCGCGTCCGGCGTCAAGGGCGTCAAGAAGAAGTTCCTGGAAGACCTCGACATGACCGACCTGCCGGGCAAGACCAAGCGCTGGGTCACCTGGCTCGGCCAGGCCGGCTACCTCGCCAAGGGCGTCGTCTTCGCGATCGTCGCGATCCTCCTCGCCTACGCCGGGTTCAACGCCGACCCGAACAAGGCCGGCGGGCTGGACGCCGCCCTGAAGACGCTCGCCGCCCAGCCCTTCGGCACCGTGCTGCTGACCGTGGTGGCCCTCGGCCTCGCCGCGTTCGGCGCCTACTGCTTCGGCGCGGCCTGGGCGCACAAGCGCTAACGCCGCGCCACCCGCGCGAGGTATTCCTTGCGGTCCAAGGGATTCTCGCCGGTGCGGGGACGCACCGGCGGCTTCCCGGGGTAGGGCCGGTAGTCGTCGAACTCGCTGAGAAACACGCCCTCGCCCTGGGTGAGCGCGGGCAGGGCCTGCGTGAACTCGTCGACGTGGCCCGCCGGGATGGTCCCGTGCAGCGTGCACGACGCCGGGCCCAGCACGGGTTCCCCGGGTATCGCCCGCAGCTCCGCCAGCTTGAGCAGCACCGCGCTGACGGCGTTCGCCGGGACCTCCAGCTCGAAGCGGTGCACCGGTTCGTGCACCCGCGTCCCGGCTTCGCGCAGCGCCGCCATCAGCACGAGCGGGGTCATCTTGCGGAAGTCGCCCGCGGCGCTGATCGGGCTGAAGAACGCCGTGTGCGTCAACGTCACCGCGCAGTCGAGCACCTCCCAGCCGTGCAGCCCCTGCTCGAGGGTGCGGTGGACGGTCTCCTCGATCGCCTTGTGGAACGCCAGCGGCAGTGAGCCCAGCTCGACCGACAGCCCGAACGTGACGCCCGATCCCGGCTCGACCCGCAGGCCGACCGTCGCGAAGAAGTACAGCCGCTGCTCCGGATCCATCTCCTCGACGGCCTCCCCGCGGCCGACCGGCTTCTCGACGTACAGCGTGCGCGTCGGCTCGAACTCGACGTCGATCCCGGCGCCCTCGGCCAGCATCGAGCGCAGCACCTCCTTCTGCACCTCGCCGTAGAGCCGCACCGAAACGTCGTGACCGCGGCGCCGGACGTCGATCAACGGGTCCTCTTCGGACAGCCGGGTCAGCGCGGTGAACAGCGCCGCCGCCTGCTCGGGCCGGACCGGCCGCACCACGCTCTCCAGGCTCGGCGGTGCGAACACGCCGTCGCGAGCGCCGCCGGGCGAGCCGAGCCGGTCGCCGATCCGGACGTCGCGCAGCCCGCGCACCCGGGCGACGTCCCCGGCGAGCGCCACCTCGCCGCCGGCGACCTCGACCGCCGAGACACGGCCGGTGAGCTCGGTTTCGCCGCGGTAGAACAAGATCCGTTGCCGCACCGCCAGCGAGCCGGAGTGCAGCCGGGCGTAGGCGATCTTCTCACCCGCGCGGCCGCGGTCGATCTTGAACACCGTCGCGGACAGCGGCCCGTCGCCGGTGCGTTCGGTGGCCGGGAGCAGCTCGGCCATCGCCGTGACGAGGTCCGCGACACCAGCGCCGGTGATCGCCGAGCCGGACAGCACGGGGTGCACCGCGGCGCGGGCGACCTGCCGGGCCAGCTCGGCGCGGCACGCCGTCGCGTCGACCCGGCCCTCCACATAGGACTCCAGGAACGCGTCGTCGCCGTCGGCCAGCAGCTCGGCCAGTTCGTCGGACGACGCGGCGCTCAGTGCGAACGCCCGCGGCGCCAGCTTCGCGCGGACGTCGCCGAGCAGGTCCCGGGCGCCCGTCCGGTCGATCTTGTTGACGAAGATCAGCGCCGGGATGCCGAGGCGGCGCAGCGTCCGCATCAGCACGCGGGTCTGGGCCTGGACGCCTTCGACGGCCGACACCACGAGGACGGCGCCGTCGAGCACGCGCAGCGCGCGCTCGACCTCGGCGATGAAGTCGGAGTGGCCCGGGGTGTCGATCAGCGTGATCCGGGTGTCGCCGGTCACGAACGAGACCACCGCGGAGCGGATGGTGATGCCGCGACGGCGTTCGAGGTCGAGGGAGTCGGTCTGGGTGTCGCCACCGTCGACGCTGCCGAGGTGGCCGATGGCGCCGGCCTCGAAGAGCAGGCGCTCGGTCAGGCTGGTCTTACCGGCGTCGACGTGCGCGAGAATGCCGATGTTCAGGGTTTTCACGGGTGCGGGAGGTCCTCTGGGATGCGGTGGACAGGCCGGGTCGGACGGTCTGTCGGCGCATCGGGGTCTCCTCGCGGTCGTGGACGCGGATCAGGGGGACGATAGCCCCGCGAGGGGCCACGCGAAACCGAATTCGGTCCCTGTCGGTTCCCTGTCGATCACCCTCCGGAGCTTCGATCACGGGTGCCGGGTGCCCTACTTTGGGTCGGGTCAGTTGAAATTTCACCGATCGGGAGTGGGACCGGATGTTCGGACGATTCAAGGACGTGGCCCTGTTGCTGGGGAGGATCGGCGTCGCGGTCGTCTTCCTCGCGCACGGGATCCAGAAGTGGAACAACGGCGTCGACGGCACCGCGAAGTTCTTCGCGATGACGGGCATCCCGATGCCGACGGTCGCCGCGATCTTCGCCATGACCGTCGAGATCCTCGGCTCGATCGCGTTCATCGCCGGGTTCCTGATGCCGCTGGTCGGCGTCGGCTACGTCGTGATTTCGGTCGGGGCACTGCTTTCGGTGCACATCGACAACGGCCTCACCGGCCAGGGCGGCTACGAGCTGGTCCTGGTGCTCGCGCTCGCCGGGCTGGCGCTGGGCTTCAACGGCGGCCGGCTCACCCTGGACCACCTGCTGTGGGGCCGCAAACGCGCCCGCCGCGAGTCCGAAGCGGGCGAACTCCAGAACGCCTGACCCGTAAAGCCGTGAATGGCCCATTGAGGGACTTCAAGTCCCTCAATGGGCCATTCACGGACTTCAGGCGGAGAGGTCGGCGGTGGTGCGCTCGGCGTCGCGGCGGGCGGACAGCTTGGCCGGGTCCGCGTTGCTGACGTGCACCAGGTGGGCGCCGGCCGCGAGGGGGACGAGCAGGCCGTCGAGGATGCCCTCCGGGCCGCTCCAGTCGCGTGTGGACAGCACGCGGTCGTCCGCGCTCAGGCCTAGTTTCGACGCGCGGCTGCGGGCTTCCGCGAGGATCTCGTCCACAGTGGAGTCGAACAGCGCCGCCGTGTCGCCGGGGATCGGGAAGAGCGGCCGGTACTGGTCGCCCGCCAGCCGGGACTCGGTCAGGTAGTCGAACGCGCCGCCGCCCGGCGGCTCGTCGAGGCCGCGGCCCATCGGGTCCAGTGTCACCACGGCGGTCGCGGCCGCGCCGGTCGGTTCCGGGTCGTCCGGCCCGACGAACGCCACCCGCGCGCCCGTGCCCTCGGTCACCACGCGGGCCCCGCACCACCACGCGCCGAGCAGCACGCCGACGGTCTGCCAGTGCGCGGGGAGCTGCACGGCCACCGCGTCGCCGGGTTCGATGTCGAACTCCTCGGTCAGCCAGTTGGCCGTCTTCGCGGCCCAGTTCACGGTCGTCGCCACGGACAGCTCGACGCGGCTGCCGAGCTGGTCGTCGTAGTGGGTGATCAACGGCTTGGCGGGCGAGGCCTGCAGCGGCCGCAGCAGCTCGTCGGTGAGGCTCATGCGCCAAGGCTAAAGCGCGGACCACGTGCCCCGCCGGTTGACACCGCTTCGCCGCCGTGAGTAGCTTTGCTTTGCAAGCAAATGTAATAGACGGACTGGGGAACCCTCATGACCATCCTCGTCACCGGTGCCCGTGGCAACGTCGGCCGCGCCGTGCTCGACGCGCTCGTCGTCGCAGGTCAGGACGTCCGCGCGTCGAGCCGCGACGCCACCACGCTCGACGTCCCGGACGGCGTCGCGAAGGTGAGCGCCGACCTGGAAAGCCCGGAAACGCTCGAAGCCGCGCTCGACGGCGTCGGCTCGGTGTTCCTCTACACGCAACGCCAGGGGATCGACGGCTTCGTGAAGGCGGCCGAGGCGGCCGGGGTGCGGCACGCCGTGCTGCTGTCGTCGGCGGCCACGCTGGAACCGGAGTCCGCCCAGAGCCGCATCGCCCGGCTGCACCGCGCGGTCGAGGAAGCGCTTGCCGCGGCGCCGTTCGCCGAGACCGTGCTCAACCCAGGCGCGTTCGCGACGAACACCCTGGGCTGGCGCCAGGACATCGCCGAGGGCGTGATCCGCACGGCCCACCCGGACTCGCGGATCGGCGCCATCCACGAGCGCGACATCGCCGACGTCGCCGCGCGGATCCTGGTCGACGGCTCGCACGCAGGGGAGGCGCTCGCGCTCACCGGCCCGGAGCCGATCTCGTTCCGCGAGCAGGCGGCGGTCCTCGCCGACGTCCTCGGCCGCCCGCTCGCCGTCGAGGAGCTGACGCCGGAGCAGGCCGCCGAGCGGATGGTCGCGCTGGGCTTCCCGCCCGAGGTGCCGCCGGAGATCCTGCGCGCCTGGGCGCGGACCACCCGGGAGCCGTCGCTGGTCACCGGCGTCGTCCGCGACGTCACCGGGGCCGCGCCGCGCACCTTCCGCCAGTGGGCCGAAGAGCACCGCGCCGACTTCAGTTGACGCAGGTGACGCCGGGGGAGGCTTGGAGCAGTGGCGCCGCGACGGGGGCGGCGCCGCTGCCCGAGCCGCCGCCCGCGGGGGTGGTCGCGCGCCCGGCCAGGCCGGCCACGAACTCCCGGACGGCGTTCGGGTCGATCTCGACGATGCTCTGGCCGTCCTCGCTGCGGCCGTTCGCGGTGATCACCGGGATCGTCGCGAACGCCAGGTCGCCGGACGCGAGGCCCTTCGCCTGCTGCGCGAACTGCAGCAGGTCGAGCCCCGGGTCGAGGGTGAGGGACCGGTGGACGACGTCGATCAGGTTGTTCAGCGTGCCCGGGCTGGTCAGCGTCCCGGCCGAGAGCACCTGGTGCAGCGCGGACGAGAGGAACGCCTGCTGCCGCACGATCCGGTCGAGGTCGCCGCGGGGCAGGTTCTTGCGCTGCCGGACGAAGGAAAGCGCTTCGCCGCCCGAGACGGTCTGCTCGCCGCGGCGGAAGTTCGCGCCCGAGTCCTTGTCCTCGGTCGAGTGGTTCAGGCACACCTTGACACCGCCGAGGGCCTCGGTGAGCAGGTAGAAGCCCAGCAGGTTGACCTCGGCGTAGTGGTCGACGCGCACCTGGGTGAGGTCCTGCACGGCCTGCACCAGGACCCGGCGGCCCTCGGTGTCGGAGTCGCGCTCGATCTTCGCCTGGTCACGCTCGCCCTGCGCGCGCAACGTCTGGGCGTAGTGCGCCTTCGCGATGCCGTACGCCGAGTTGATCTTGGCCTTGCCCCGGCCCGGGACCTCGGTCCAGGTGTCGCGCGGGACCGAGACGGCGGACGGCTTCGCGCCGTTCTTCGGCACCCGCAGCAGGATCACGGTGTCGGTGTTGACGGCGCCGTTGTTGGCCTCGGTGCGCAGCTCGCGCAGGACCCGCGCCGGCAGCGCGTTGCCCTGCGCGTCCGTCCGCGCGTCGCTGCCGACGAGCAGGATGTCGTCCGCGCCGTCGTCGGCCGGCGGCGGCGCGGGCTCGCCCGCCCGCGGGGTGAGCGCGTCGGTCGTCGGGACGTTGCTCTGCAGCTGGTCCTTCGTGACGTAGGCGTAGCCGCTCGCGCCGAGGGCGATCAGGGACACCAGGCCGACGGCGATCCGGCGGGTCACCCGTCCGGCGCGGCGCGCGCGGGACGCCCGGGGAGCGGGCTCTTCGGGCGGCGGCTGCCGCGGAAACGGCGAGGGCTTCCACTCCGCCGTGTCGCTCTGCGTCACCGGTTTTGCGGCCGGCTCCGGCTGTTCCTGCTCGTCATCCACCCCTTGTTCCCCTCCCCCGACCACACTGCGTACTCAGTCTAGTTGACGCAAGGGACGTCGCCCGCCGTGATCGGCGTCGCGGCGGGGGCAGAGCTCAGCGGGGTCGTGGTCTGGACCGGCGGCTTCGACGGCGTCGACTGCGACGTCGCCGGCGCGCCACCCGGCGCAGCGGACGGGTTCTTGAAGTCCTTGCCCAGCAGGACGCGCACGTGCCCGGCGGCGACGTCCTTGTCCGGTTCGGCCTGGACCGCGGTGCCCAGGACCTGCTTGACCAGGCCCAGCGCGGTCTCGTCGGCCGGGTTGTACCGGACGACCGTGGTGTTGCGGGTGCTCAGCTTCTGGTCCGCGGGCAGCGTGAAGCCCTTGCCCTGCAGCAACGTGTGGGTCTGGGTCGCCAGCGTCGGCGTGCCCGTGCCGTCGAACAGGTCCACCGTGACGGCGTTCGCGCCGGGCAGCTGCGCCGGCGTCGGGGTCGCCGGGGCGTCGCCGTCGAAGGTCAGGCGCGCCACCTCCGCCTGCACCGCGGCCGGGTCGACGCGCAGCACGTCGGCGCCGCCGATCACCGCGTTGCCCTGGGTCGGGATGGTGTGGAACTCGATGTTGCCGCCGGTCAGGCCGCGCATCTGCTCGGCGAACTCGGTCAGGTCCCAGCCCTGCGACACGACGACGGACTTCTTGACCGCGCTCACCAGGTCGGCGATCTTCGACGGGCTGGTCAGCACGTCGGTCGAGATGACCTTGCGGGCGAGCCCGGAGAGGAACGCCTGCTGGCGGGCGATCCGGTCGAGGTCGGCGTTGGGCAGGTCGTAGCGCTGGCGGACGAAGGCGAGCGCCTGCACGCCTTCGATGCTCTGGCGCCCGCCCGGCAGGTCCACCCCGGACTTCTTCTCCTTGACCGGGCCCTTGAGGCAGACCTCGACGCCGCCGATCGACTTGGTGATCTCGTAGAAGCTCGCCAGGTTGACCTCGGCGTAGCGGTCGATCATGCCCGGCTTGCCGATGAACTTCTCGAGCGTGGCGATGAGGTTCTTGCGGCCGGCGACCTTCGCCTGCGCGTCGGCCTCCTTCAGGTCGGTCATGCCCTGCCGCTGCAACGTTTTGTACGTGTCCGTGTACGCGTAGACGAACGCGCTGTTGAGCTTGTGCTTGCCGTACCCGCCGGCCAGCTCCACCCAGGAGTCGCGGGGGAACGAGATCGCGATGGCGTGCTTCCCGTTCTGGGGGATGTGCACCAGGATCATCGTGTCGGTGTTCAGCTCGCCGTCGGAGACGCCGGCGTGCAGCATGTCCAGCACCTCGCGGGGCAGCGGGTTGCCCTGCGCGTCGGTGCGGCTGTCCTGGCCGACCAGGAGGATGTCGATCGCGCCGTCGAGCGGCTTGGCGTGCGCCTCGGTGTCGGCGAAGACGTTGGTCGTGGTCAGGCCGCTGTTCGGGTCGCCGATGAAGTGCCAGCCGTACCAGGTCAGCGCCAGGATCGCGACGGAAAGCAACGACACGACCACCTTGCCGCCGCGGCGGGCGAAGATGGCGACACCGTGGCGACGGCGTCCCGGGACGGGCGGCGCAGGCCAATCGGTCACGCGCTTCCTCCCCTGTGAACCCCGTGCTTCCCCAGGGCACCCCTGTGCCTCCACCCCAGACTCTACTGAGGGTGTTGTGGGGCCTCCGTAGGCTGGGGGCCGGTTGCCCCCGCCGGGGGCCGAGGAAAGGCGGGAAGATGCGGGTCCTGGTCACCGGTGGTGCGGGCTTCATCGGGTCGCACTACGTCCGGCAGGCGCTGAGCGGCGCGTACCCGGCGCTGCGTGACGCCGAGGTTGTCGTGCTGGACAAACTCACCTACGCCGGCAACGAAGCCAACCTGGCACCGGTCGCCGCCGACCCGCGGCTGCGGTTCGTCCGCGGCGACATCTGTGACACCGCCCTGGTCACCGAGGTCATGAGTGGTGCAGACCTCGTGGTGCACTTCGCCGCGGAGTCGCATGTGGACCGCTCGATCCTCGGCGCCGCCGACTTCGTGCTGACGAACGTGCTGGGCACGCAGAACCTGCTGCAGGCGGCGCTGGAGGCCGGGGTCGGCAAGTTCGTCCACGTGTCCACCGACGAGGTGTACGGCTCGATCGAGACCGGCTCCTGGACCGAGGACCACCTGCTGGAGCCGAACTCGCCGTACTCGGCGTCCAAGGCGTCCTCCGACCTGGTGGCGCGCTCGTTCTTCCGCACGCACGGGCTGCCGGTGTGCATCACCCGGTGTTCCAACAACTACGGTCCGTACCAGTTCCCCGAGAAGGTCGTCCCGCTGTTCGTGACGAACCTGCTCGACGGGCGGAAGGTGCCGCTCTACGGCGACGGGCTCAACGTCCGTGACTGGCTGCACGTGGACGACCACTGCCAGGGCATCCAGCTGGTCGCCGACGCCGGCCGGCCGGGCGAGATCTACAACATCGGCGGCGGCATCGAGCTGACGAACCGCGAGCTGACCGAGCGGTTGCTCGCGGCGCTCGGCGCGGGCTGGGACAGCGTCGAGCCGGTCGAGGACCGCAAGGGCCACGACCGCCGGTACTCGGTGGACATCACGAAGATCGGCGAGGAGCTGGGGTACGCTCCGCGCGTGTCCTTCGAGGACGGTCTGGCCGCGACAGTGGCCTGGTACACGGACAATCGCGCGTGGTGGGAGCCCCTGGCGGAGCGGGCCGCGCTCAAGAAGTAGAGGATGTGCTCGTGCGGTTGACGGTGCTCGTGCCCGGTGGTTCCGGACAGCTCGGCCGGGATCTCGCCGCGCTTTCGGGCGACGGCGTGGACGTCGTCGCGCCGGGGTCGGCGGAGCTGGACGTGACGCAGACGGGCCAGGTCCTGGCGGCGGTCGGCGCACTGGCCGACCGTGCGCGCGAAGCGGGTTCGGCCCCGGCCGTGATCAACGCGGCGGCCTACACCGCGGTCGACGCGGCGGAAACGGACGAAGAGCGCGCGTTCGCGATCAACGCCGACGGCCCGCGTGTGCTCGCCGCGGCCTGCGCGGCCCGCCGGGTGCCGCTGATCCACGTCTCGACGGACTACGTGTTCCCGGGTGACGCTTCCGCGCCGTACGAGCCTTCGGACGAACTGGGCCCGCGAAGCGCGTACGGCCGCACGAAGGCGGCGGGCGAGGACGCGGTGCTGGGCTCGGGCGCGTCGTCCTGGGTGGTGCGCACCGGCTGGCTGTACGGCAAGTCGGGCACGAACTTCGTGAAGACCATGGCGCGGCTGGAAGCCTCGAACCCGGAACTGTCCGTTGTGGACGACCAGGTCGGCGGTCCCACGTGGACGGCGGACCTGGCGGCGGGCCTGCTGGAGCTGGCCTCCCGCGCGGCGGCCGGCGACGGGCCGGAGCGGCGGATCCTGCACTGCACGAACGCGGGTTCGGTCAGCTGGTGCGGCTTCGCGCGTGCGATCTTCACCCACCTGGGCGCGGACCCCGCACGGGTCAAGCCGTGCACGACGGAGGAGTTCCCGCGGCCCGCCCCGCGGCCGGCTTATTCGGTGCTGTCACCGGCTTCGTGGACGGAAGCCTGGCTGACGCCGCTGCGCCCGTGGGAAGAGGCCCTGGACGCCTACTTCGCGGCTCCCTGACACCCGGGGTCAGTGGCGGCCTGAGGCGAGGCGGTAGGCGCCCACCGTCAGTTCCGCGCACGTGTGCCACGTGAAGTTGGCCGCATGGGCGCGCCTCGCCGAGGACGTCGCCACCGCGTGCGGGTCGGTGACCGCGACGCGCAGGGCCTCCGCCAGGCCGTCGACGTCGCCGTACGGGACCAGGCTCGCGCAGTCGCCCGTGACCTCGCGCAGGGCGGGGATGTCCGTGCACACCACCGGGACGTCCGAGGCCATCGCCTCCAGCACCGGCAGGCCGAAACCCTCGTCGCGCGACGGCAGCACCAGCGCCGACGCGCCCGCGACCACCGTGCGCAGGTCCACATCGGACAGGTAGCCGGTCTGGCTCGTCCGGGACGTCCGGGGGAACGGGCCCGGGCCGGCGAACACCAGGTCCGGCAGGTCCGGGGCGGCGTCGTGGGCGCGGACCAGCCAGTCGAGGCCCTTGCGCGGTCCGGCGGCGCCCGCGAACAGCAGGTACCGGGAAGGGAGGCCCAGGCGCGCGCGGCGCTCGTCGTCCGGCGGGCGCGCGGTGAACCACGCCGGGTTGACGCCCAGCGGTGTCACCACGATCTTCGACCGGTCGACGTCCAGCCGCTCGGCCACCGAGTCCGCGACCGCAGACGTCGGGGTGCAGATGACGTCCGCGCGGCGGGCGCCGCGGCGGACCAGCTCCGGCAGGTCGCGGTCGCTCGGGGCGAGCTCCGCGGGATTGTCCAAAAAGGCCAGGTCGTGGATCGTGACGACGCCGGCCGCGCGGAACCGGCCCGGCAGCACGAAGTTCGTGCCGTGCACGACGTCGGTCGAGCCGGCGAACAGCTCCACCGGCGGGAAGTCCGAGCGCAGCCAGGTCATCCGCAGCAGCCGCGCCGCCACCGGCATCCCGCGGGCCCGCACGCCGTGCGGCAGCACGTGCCGCAGCCGCCGCCAGCCGCGCAGCGTGAACGCCACGGCCCGGGTGTCCACCTCGGGGTTCGACGCGAGCTCCTCGCTCAGCGCGGCGGTGTACCGGCCGATGCCGGTGCGGGAACCGAGCAGCGGTGTGCCGTCGAGGAGGACGCGAAGCGGTTTAGCCACGACGCATCCGTTGCCTGGCAACCTTGATGACCCGGCCACCGACGCGCCGCGCCAGCTCGGACGGGCCGCCGTCGGCGAGGTACTCGCGGATCAGGTCGGTGTCGCGGCGCAGCATCGCCCGGCCGCGCACCGCCGGCGTGGTCACCAGGTCCGCCGACCCGGGCAGGCGGTCGGCCGCCGGGCGCGGGTCGCGGCAGAACTCCACCAGCGGCTTCAGCGCCTCCGGCCAGGCGAACCGCTGCGCGACGACGGCGATCCGCTCGACGCAGCCCGCGGCGAACTCCTCGTCGTACAAGGACTTCTCGAGCGCGTCGGCCAGCGCGCCGGCGTCTTCGGCCGGGACGACGACCCCGAGCTTCTCGGTCCGCACCAGGTCCGCGAACGCGTCGCCGTCGGTCGTGACGATCGGCAGCCCGGCCCACAGGTAGTCGAGCACCCGGGTGCGGAACGCGAACGTCGTCTCGACGTGCTCGTAGTGCGTGGTGACCCCGCAGTTCGCGTCGAGCAGCCAGTTCTGGCGCTCGCCGTAGGGCACCCACTGCTCGTTGAAGTAGACGTGCTTGCCGGTCAGGCCCAGCGCGTCCGCCAGCCGGATCGTCCGGGCGCCGATGTCCATCTCGGCGACCTCGGGGTTCGGGTGCTTCATCCCGAGGAACACCAGGCGGACGTCCCCGCGGCGGCGGCGCAGCTCGTCGATCGCGCGCACCAGCGTCAGCGGGTCGAACCAGCTGTACACCCCGCCGGCCCAGAGCACGACGTGGTCGGTGCCGCCGATGCCCAGCGACGACCGCAGGCCGGGCCCGGTCCGGGTGGGCGGCTGCGGCGACAGTCCGAAGGGGACGACCGCGAGCAGCGACTGCGTGGTCGGGTCGGCGTCGTAGAGCCGCGGCGAGAGCCGGCCGAGCGCGGCCAGGTGGCCGAGCCAGAAGTGCCGCTGCCGCTCGGACGCGCAGAGGAAGAAGTCGCCGCGTTCGAGCTGCGCGTCCAGCACGCGCGTGACGCCGGCCAGGTCCGCCGCGCGCTTGTCGTCGGCGACGCCCTTGCCCTGCTCCAGCAGCTCGAGGTGCATCGGGTCGTACAGGTCGGCGACGACGATCTTGCCGCTGTGCTCCTTCTTCAGCGACGGCGCCAGTTCGAGCACGTGTCCCTGCAGGACGACGATGTCGGCCCAGGCGATCGGCCCGTCCAGCTCGTGGCGCTTCCCGGCGCCGACCCGGAACGGCGCGGGCGGCGGCGCGGCCAGCGGGTTCGTCGTGACGAGCTGGACGTCGTGCTCGGCGGACAGCGCGAGGGCGATGTTCCAGGCGCGGATCGCCGGTCCGGCCATCCGCTCGGTGAGCGCGTCGCCGGTGATCACCAGGATCTTGCGGCGCTGCCCGAAAGCCTTTTCGATGCCGAACGCCTCGACGAGGATGTCGTGCGCGGCGAGGTAGCGCGGCAGCGGGTACGCGGGCTCCAACGCCTTGCGCAGCAAGGGAAGCAGGTCGGCGTCGGTGCGCACGCGCGCGGCCTGCTCGACCGCGCGGGACTCCGCCAGCGACGGCAGCTGCTCGACGAACTGGTCGATCGCGAGGAGCCCGGCCAGCGTGGTCCGCGGGATCGCGACGTCACCGGATTCGATCGGGCCGACACCTTGTTCGAGGTCGAGCTGAGTCGCGTCGAGGTCGCCGCGGGCGGTGGCCCGGCGGACGGCCAGCGCGAGCGCCGCGGGCAGCGCGCGGGCGAGCGTCTCGTCGGAGAGGTTCTTGTACAGCGAGGCCAGGGCGTTGCGCTCCAGCAGGAAGGTCTCGCGGCCGGTCTCCGGCGCGTCGACCGCGCCCATCGTGCCGTGGTGGCGGTGGTAGGTCAGCGACTCCGGCACGTACCGGACGCGCCAGCCGCGCAGGTTGAGCCGCCAGCCGAGGTCGACGTCCTCGTAGAACATGAAGAACCGCTCGTCGAAGCCGCCGAGCTCGGCGAACACGCCCGCGCGGACGAACAGCGCCGAGCCGGTGCCGAACAGGACGTCCTTCGCGACCTCGTGCTCGGCGGCCGGGACGTCGGCCAGCGGGCTGCCCGCGTGGCGCTTGTAACCCATGCCGAACCAGGTCATGCCGCCGTCGACGAAGTCGGTGCCGGTGCCGTCCCAGTCGAGGACCTTGCTGGCCACCGCGGCGACGCGCGGCTGCGCGCGCAGCTCGGCGACTGCGGCGGACACCCAGCCGGGCGCCGGGCGCGCGTCGTTGTTGAGGAAGGCGACGACCGTGCCCTTGGCGTGGCGGGCGCCGAGGTTGCAGCCGCCGGCGAACCCGGTGTTGCGCCCGGCCTCGATCACCCGCGCGCCGGGGACGGCCTCGCGGATGCGTGCGGCGTCGGCGCTGCCCGGGGTGTTCTCGACGCAGATCAGCTCGAGTTCGGGGTAGTCGTGCTCGGCCAGCGCGCGCAGGCAGGTGATCGTGTCGTCGGCGCCGTGGTAGTTCACCAGGACCACCGAGACGAGCGGTTGCTGTTCCCCCTGCGCCAAAGCCAGCTCCTTCGTCGGATTGGCCCCAGCTTAAAGGCCAGCCCATGCTTCCCAGACCGCGCCTCGGCCCAGCGCCGCGCGACGGCCGATCAGGCGCCGGGCCAGCAGCGTCGCCGGCAACCGCGCCCCGACCTCGGCCAGGACGCGGCACCGCAGGCCGAACCGGAAGTTCGCCGCGGCCGGACGGCCCGGCCGCAGCGGCAGTACCGCTGTCAACACGGCGAAGCGGACCAGCTGGTTCAGCGCGACCTCGCGGGGGGCGCAACGCAGCAGTGTGAGCAGGCGGTTGCGCTCGTTCCAGCGGTGGAACAGCACCGAACCGGGCTTGCTGCTGACGCCGTGGGCGTGCCGGACCCGGGCGTCCGGCGCCGCGACGACGTCCCACCCGGCCAGCCGCAGCCGCCACGCCGTGTCCGTGTCCTCGTAATAACAGAAGAACTCGGCCGGGACGCCGCCTACGGCGCGCAGGGCCTCGACGCGCAGGAGCGCCGCGCCGCCGCAGAAGCCGAAGACCTCACCCCCGGGTTCGGTGAGGTCGGCGCCGTGGCCGTCGGCGGTCAGCCGCACCCCGGCCGACTGCACCGGGCCGCCGGGCAGCACGAGCAGCGACGTCGCCGCGGCGGCCAGCGGTGACTTCTCGAGCGTGTCCTCGAGGGTTTCCAGCCAGCCGGGCTCGGGTTCGGCGTCGTCGTTGAGCCACGCCATCAACGGCGTCTCGAGCTCCTTGACGGCGACGGCGAGCGCCCCCGCGTAGCCGGCATTGCGGGGGAGACGGAGTACTCGCGGCTTGCTCGGGTGCGCCGCGAGCAGCTCGGCGGTCCCGTCGTCCGAGGCGTTGTCCACCACGAGCGTCCGATGTGGACGCGTCTGCGCGGCGAGCGCGTCGAGGCAGGCGGCGACGTGCCCGGCACCCCGCCAGGTCACGACTACCACCGTGGTGGCGGGATTCGGCGTCACGTCCCGCACAATAGCCGCGTGCCCGAACTGGTCGTGCTCGCCGAGCAGCTCCTCGCGCCCGTGCCCGGTGGCACCGGGCGCTACACGGCCGAGCTGCTGCCCGCGCTCGCGAAGACCGCGCCACCGGGCTGGACGGTGTCCAGCGTCGTCGCGCGGCACGCCGACGTCGGCGCGGCCGAACTGGACGGTGTCGAGGGCCCGCGTGTGCTGCGGCTCTCGCGGCGGGCGCTGACCGGCGTCTGGCAGCTGGGGATCCCCTGGTGGCCGGGGGGCGACGCGGTGCACGCGCCGACGCCGTTCGCGCCGCCGCGCGCCCCGGCCGGGCGGACGCTGAGCGTGACCGTGCACGACACCGTGCCCTGGACCCACCCCGAGACGCTCACCGCGCGCGGGGTCAGCTGGCACCGGTCGATGATCGCGCGGGCCGCGCGCCGCGCGTCCGGGCTGGTCGTGCCGACCCGGGCGGTCGCCGACGAGCTGGCGGTGCTGGTCGACGTCGACGTGCCGGTGCGCGTGATCCCGCACGGCGTGCGCGTGCCCCGGGCCTCGGCCGACGTGGACCTGCCCGGGCGGTACGTGCTGGCCCTCGGCACGATCGAGCCGCGCAAGGGCATCGACGTGCTGATCGACGCCGTCGCCGCGCTGGACGACACGGTGCTGGTGCTCGCCGGGCAGCCGGGCTGGGGCGGTGTCGACCCGGCCGCGCTGGCCGCCGAGCGCGGGCTGCCCGCCGGCCGGCTGCGGGTGCTCGGGAAGGTGCCGGACGCCGAGCTGGCGACCGTGCTGCGGCGGGCGAGCGTGCTGGCCGTGCCGAGCCTCGCCGAGGGCTTCGGCCTGGGGCTGCTGGAGGCGATGGCGGCCGGTGTCCCGGTGGTGCACACGGACGTCCCGGCGCTGGTCGAGGTGGCGGGCGGCGCGGGTGTCACGGTGCCGCGCGGGGACGCCGCCGCGTTGGCGAAAGCGCTGCGCGAAGTGCTCGGGTCACCCGAGCGGGCGGCGGAGCTCACCCGGTCGGGACGCGAGCGGGCCAAGGCGTTCACCTGGCGTCGCGCCGCGGAAGCCGTTTGGGCGATCCACCGGCGAGCACGTGACTGACGGGTTTGCCAGTTCCCCACCATGACGCAGCGTCGCCGCCGTACCCTACGGGGGTGAGCGATGATCCCCGGGTCCTGATCGACGCGACCGCGGTCCCCGCGGACCGCGGCGGGGTCGGCCGCTACGTGGACTCGCTCGTCGCCGCGCTGGACGCGGACGGGGCGCGCATCACCGTCGTCTGCCAGCCGCGGGACCTGCAGCTCTACGATCGGCTGGCGCCGGGGTCACGCATCGTGCCCGCGTCGCCGTCGACGACCACCCGCACCGCGCGGCTGACCTGGGAGCAGGCGAC
Source organism: Amycolatopsis sp. NPDC088138 (assembly GCF_044741685.1). Lineage (NCBI taxonomy): Bacteria > Bacillati > Actinomycetota > Actinomycetes > Pseudonocardiales > Pseudonocardiaceae > Amycolatopsis > Amycolatopsis sp. NPDC088138. The sequence continues at coordinate 230,477 of NZ_JBIUTB010000003.1, read as the reverse complement.
CCTGCCGCGGCTGGTCCGCCGCCTCGGCGCGGACGTCGTCCACTCGCCCCACTACACGATGCCGCTGGCGACGACGGCCGCTTCGGTCGTCACGCTGCACGACGCGACGTTCTTCACCGACGCCGTCCTGCACTCGTCGGTGAAGGCCCGCTTCTTCCGCGCGTGGACGGCCACGGCCCTGCGGCGCGCGACGGTGTGCGTGGTGCCGTCGGCGGCGACGGCCGCGGAACTGGCCCGCGTCAGCCCGGTGCGGCACGCGTCGGTGGAGGTCATCCACCACGGCGTCGACACGGAGCGGTTCCACCCGCCGTCCCCGGCGGAGGTCGCGGCCGCGCGCTCGGCCGTCGGCCTGGGGCGGACGCCTTATGTCGCGTTCCTGGGGGCCTTGGAGCCGCGCAAGAACGTCCCGGCGTTGATCCGCGGCTTCGCCCGCGCGGTCGCCGGCCGCCGCGACGCCCCGGCGCTGGTCCTCGCGGGCCAGCCGGGCTGGGACACGCAGGTGGAGCGCGCGCTGGACGCGGTCCCGCACCGCTTGCGCGTGATCCGGGCGGGCTACCTGCCGTTCGGCACGCTGGCGGGCTTCCTGGGCGGGGCTTCGCTGGTGGCGTACCCGTCGCTCGGTGAGGGTTTCGGCCTGCCGGTCCTGGAGGCGATGGCCTGCGGCGCGTGCGTGCTGACCACGCGCAGGCTGTCCCTCCCGGAGGTGGGCGGCGACGCGGTGGCGTACTGCGGAGTGGGAGCGGGCGACGTCGCGGCGGCGATCGCCGAGCTGCTGGCGGACCCCGGCCGCCGGTCCGAGCTGGCCACGGCGGCGCAGCAGCGCGCCAAGGAGTTCTCGTGGGCGACGACCGCGGAGCGGCACCGGGAGGCGTACGCCAAGGCCTGGTCCCGCCACCTCCGCACCCGCTGACTCCGTGACCACAGGGTCGACACGCGTGATTCCGGAGCCGACACGCGTGATCAAAGCGACGACACGGCCGGGGCCAGGTGTGTCGACCCGTCAAGCACGCGTGTCGACCTCCTGATCACGCGTGTCGACCCTTCCCGCACCCGCTGACTTCTTCCAGCTTGCTCCTGGCCCGGGGCACCCGATTCACGCTCGGTGACGCGTGGACAATGGCCGGGTGACTGAGGACTCCCGCTATGGCGATGACGTCGGCGTCGTGACCGTGACCTACTTCTCCGAGGACACCCTCGAGCGGTTCCTCGAGACCCTCGAGAAGGCCACCGAGCGCGAGGTCAAGGTGGTCGTCGCGGACAACGCTTCCGTCGACGGTGCCCTTGAGGAGATCACGCGGCCGCGGAAGAACGCGCAGCTGCTCAGCATCGGGGAGAACGTCGGCTACGGGACCGCCGCGAACCGTGGGGTCGCCGAGCTCGACGACCGGTACGGCTGGGTCGTCGTCGTCAACCCGGACCTCGAATGGGAGCCCGGCTCGCTCGACGCGCTGCTCGACGCCGCCCAGCGGTGGCCGCGCGGGGGTGCGTTCGGGCCGCTGATCCACGACGTCGGTGGCACCGTCTACCCGTCGGCGCGGCTGCTGCCGTCGTTCGGCCGCGGCATCGGGCACGCCGCGTTCGCGAAGGTCTGGCCGGCCAACCCCTGGACCAAGCAGTACCGGCAGGAGACCGGCACGCCGGTCGAGCGCGTCGCGGGCTGGCTGTCCGGCTCGTGCCAGCTGTTCCGGCGGGAGGCGTTCGACTCCGTCAGCGGCTTCGACACGCGCTACTTCATGTACTTCGAGGACGTCGACCTCGGCGACAGGCTGGCGAAGGCGGGCTGGCAGAACGTCTACGTGCCGTCTTCGAGCGTGACGCACGAAGGCGGGCACTCGACGTCGCAGGCGTCGAAAAAGATGCTGAAGGCGCACCACGACAGCGCCTACCGCTACCTCGCCGACCGCCACCAGAGCCTCGCCTGGAAGCCGGTCCTGGCCGCCGTGAAGCTCGGTCTCAAGCTCCGCCTGAAGCTCGAGACCCGCTAGATCCCGTCGAGCCGGCGCGAAAGGTCGGACTTGCCGTTGTTCTGCGTCACCGTCGGCACCAGGCCGGTGTCCTCCGGATCGGGCTCCTTCAGCGGGCTCGTGATCGGCTCGGCCTGGGGCCGGCGGGCCAGCGGCGTCGTCACCGGGGACTTCGCCGGGGTCTTCATCGGCGTTGTCGGCGACGGCGTGCTCAGCGGCGCGGTCACCTGCTGGCGGCGTCCGCTCGCGACGCCCGAAGCGCCGGAGGCCTCCAGCCGCCGGGTCGGCGACTTGCCGGCCAGCGGGTGGTCGTTCTCCTCGATCAGCGACGCCGGTAGCTGCGTGGTCGTGTCCGGGTCCTGGCTTCTGTCGAGGCCGTCGATGGCGGCACGCGGTATCTGCTGCGTGTTCGAGGCGTCCATCGGCGAAATGGCACTATCCGGTGTCACCACGAACACACCACGCGCCTGGGCTCGTGCGAGCAGGGCGTCCGCCCGATCGCGGGGGTCCATCCCCTCGGCCTCCCGACTGACCCGGGGCCCTCTGGGGAAAGGCCCGCCTGTTTCCTGTCTAGGGTAGGCCCTCCGGGCGACCTCCGTCAGGGTTTCCCGCGGCTTGTCGCTCAGCGGTGCGTGATACAAGAGGAGATTTCCGTGACGTCCGAGGTCGAGATCGACGCCGTCGTGCTGGTCGGGGGCAAGGGCACGCGCTTGCGCCCGCTCACCCTTTCGGCGCCGAAGCCGATGCTCCCGACAGCCGGGACGCCCTACCTGAGCCACCTCTTCTCGCGCATCCGCGAGGCCGGGATCAGGCACGTCGTGCTCGGCACGAGCTACCGTGCGGAGGTGTTCGAGGAGTACTTCGGCGACGGCAAGGCGATCGGGCTGGAGCTCGAGTACGTCGTCGAGGAGGAACCGCTGGACACCGCGGGCGCCATCCGGAACGTCTACGACAAGCTGCGGGCCGACCACGTGATCGTCTTCAACGGCGACATCATCTCGGGTGCGGACCTCGGCGAGCAGCTGCGGGTGCACCACGACTCCGGCGCCGACGTCACGCTGCACCTGCAGCGCGTCCCGGACCCGAGCCGGTTCGGGTCGGTGCCCACCGACGAAACCGGCCGTGTGCAGGCCTTTCTCGAGAAGACGCCGAATCCGCCGACCGACCAGATCAACGCCGGGTGCTACGTCTTCCGCCGCTCGGTGATCGAGTCGATCCCGACCGGGCGGCGCGTCTCGGTGGAGCGCGAGACGTTCCCCGGACTCCTCGAAGAAGGCGCGCACATCCAGGGATTCGTCGATGAATCCTACTGGCTGGACGTCGGTACGCCCGAGGCGTTCGTGCGCGGCTCGGCCGATCTGGTCCGGGGCATCGCGCCGACGTCGGCGCTGCCGGGCCGCACCGGCGAGTTCCTGGTGCTGGACGGCGCTTCCGTGGCCGAGGACGCCGAGCTGTCCGGTGGTTCGACCATCGGCGTCGCCGCCGTCGTCGGCTCGGGCGCGAAGATCGACGGCTCGGTCCTGTTCGACGGCGCGGCCGTCTCCGAGGGCGCGATCGTCGAGAACTCGGTGCTGGGGCACGGCGCGCGCGTCGGCGCCGGCGCGGTGCTGCGCGGGGTGGTGCTGGGTGACGGCGCGTCCGTCGGCGCCGGGTGCGAACTGCTCGACGGCGCCCGGATCTGGCCCGACACCGTGCTGCCCGACGGTTCCGTCCGCTTCTCGAGCGACGCGTAGCCGATGTTCTGGCGTCCCGCGTTCGAGGTCGACCTGGGCCGGGTCCTGGGTCCGCTGACGCGCGGGCGCGGGTCGCTCAACATCCTCACCGACGAGCGCGGGATCACCTGGCTGGCGTCGAACACGCCCGACGGCGCCGGCACGCTCGCCCTGCGCAAGCACACCGACGGCCGGATCGAGGCCGCGGCCTGGGGTGAGGGCAAGGACCGGCTGCTCACCGGCGTCCCGGCGCTGCTCGGCGCGGACGACGACGACTCCGGGTTCGTCGCCCACCACGACGTCGTCGCGCGGGCTCGGCGGGAGAACCCCGGCCTGCGCCTGGGGTCCACCGGCGTGGTCTGGGACTGGCTGGTGCTGGCCGTGCTGGAGCAGAAGGTGACCGGCAAGGAGGCGATCCGGTCGTGGGCCGAGCTGTGCCGACGGTTCGGCGCGCGGGCGCCGGGGCCGGCGCCGGAACGCCTGCGCGTGCCGCCGACCCCGGTGGCGCTGCGGTCGTTGCCGGACTGGCACTGGCACGGCGCGGGCGTCGACATCAAGCGCCGGACGACCCTGATCAACGCCGCCCGCGTCGCCCACCAGCTGGAACGCGCGGTCGAGCTGGGCGGGCGCGAGGGCCGGATGCTGCTGCGGCACGTGCCCGGCATCGGCGTCTGGACGGCCGCAGAGATCGCCCAGCGCGCTTGGGGTGACCCGGACGCGGTGAGCTTCGGGGACTACAACATCCCGTCGATGGTGGGCAGCGCGCTGCTGGGCGCGAAGCTCGACGACGAGGGGATGGCGGAGCTGCTGGTGCCGTACGCGCCGCAACGGCAGCGCGCGGTCCGCTACCTGGAGGCGGCGGGCCACAAGCGCCCGCGCTTCGGCCCCCGCATCGAACTGCGCGACTACCGCGCCATGTGAGGTCCCTTAAAGCCGTGAATGGCCCATTGAGGGACTTAGAGTCCCTCAATGGGCCATTCACGGACTTGGGCTACTGGTGCGGGGGATAGCCGCCTTGCTGAGGCGGGTAGCCGGGCTGTTGCTGGCCGGGATATCCCTGCTGGGGCGGGTAACCGGGCTGCTGGGGCGGATAGCCGGGCTGCTCGGGCGGATAGCCGGGCTGCTGCTGGTAGCCCGGGTATCCCTGCTGGGGCGGGTAGCCCGGCTGCTGCGGCGGGTAGCCCGGGTACTGCTGCGGGTACGGCGGCTGCGTCGGCTTGGCCGCCTTGATCACGAGGACCACGACGGTCACCAGGCCGCCGAGCACCACCAGCACGATCAACAGCATCAGCAGGCTCACGGTCGGCCTTCCCCCTCGTCGAGTGCGGCGCGGACGATCGACAGCGCTTCGGCGTCGGCCAGTCCCAGTTTCCGGGTGAGCGCAGCGTACTCGGCGGCCGCCTGCTGGGCCCGGCGGCGCGTCTGGTCGCCGGAAGCGCCGACGAAGCTGCCCGCACGCCCCCGGGTCTCGATCAGCCCGGCCTCTTCCAGCTCGCGGTAGGCCCGCGCGACGGTGTTCGGCGCCACACCGAGGTCGACGGCCAGCTGCCGCACCGTGGGCAGCTTCGTGCCGACGGCCAGCGAACGGTCGTTGATCCGCGCCGCGAGCCCGGAGCGGACCTGCTCGAACGGCGGCACCGGGGACGAGCTGTCGAAGGGGACGATCGGCTTCACCAGCTCTGCGGCCCCGCTCCCGGACCGGGCGGCGGCTGCTGCGGCGGGTAGTAACCCTGCGACGGCGGCGGTCCCGGCGGCACCGGCGCGAAGCCCGGTTGCTGCTGCGGGAATCCCTGCGACGGCGGCGGAGCGAAGCCGCCCTGCTGCGGAAAACTTTGCGACGGCGGGGGTGTGGAGCCGGCCTGCGGGAAACCCTGCGAGGGCTGCGATCCCGGCGCGAAACCCGGCTGCGGCTGCGGAAACCCCTGCGGGCCGGGCTGCTGCTGCGGGAACCCTTGCGACGGCGGGGGAGCGAAGCCGCCCGGCTGCGGGAATCCTTGCGACGGCGGCGCGAAACCCTGCTGCGGCGGGAAGTTCGGGCCCGGGAACTGCCCGCCGTTCTTCATCGCCTCTTCGCGGCGCATCTTCGACACCCGCACCGCCACCACGATCACGAACACGATGACCGCGAGGATCAGCAGGCCGACGACGACGTAGCCGAACGCCCCGCTGCCGCTGCCGCCGCCGGAGTGAATGTGCACCCGCTCGGGGAACTGCGTAGCCATGTGGTCCTCCCTCTCCCGACCCCAGGCTAGTGCCCGGCACCGACCGGAATGGCCGCTTTCACCAGATCGGCGAGATCTTCGGAGCCGGCCGGGAGCGCGTCCACCGGCCACCACCGCAGGTCGTCGGACTCGTCGCTGCGCACCGGCTCCGCGCCCGGCGGCGCGTGCACCGCGTACCGGACGTCGAAATGCCGCGTAGGCAGGCCGAGCGAGCAGGTGATCGGGTGGACGTCCAGGTGCACCGGCGCGTCCCCGATCCGCAGGCCGGCGATCCCGGACTCCTCGGTGGCCTCCCGCAGCGCGGCCCCGGCCAGCGACACGTCCGACGGCTCGCAGTGGCCGCCGAGCTGCAGCCAGCGGCCGACCCGCGGGTGCAGCGTGAGCAGCACCCGCGTGCCGGTGTGGTCCAGCAGCACCGCCGACGCCGTCAGGTGCCCGGCTTCGCAGGAGCGGCGGCAGGAATCCTCACGGGCCGTGAGGAACCCGAGGAACGCCTGCTTCAGCGACTCCTGGGAAGCGAGCGAAGGCCGCCACGCACCCAGCGTCGTGACGGCGTCCGCGTGCAGGCTCACAGCTCCAGCAGCCCTTCACCCGGCGTGGCGGAGAGCCGCGACTCCGGCTCGGTGAGCGGGATGCCGATCGCGACCGAGCCCAGCGGCTGCCAGCGCTCGTCCAGGCCGAGGACGTCGCGGACGATGTCGGCGGCGAAGATCGTCGAGCCGATCCAGCACGAACCGAGGCCTTCGGCCGCCAGCGCGACCAGCAGGCCCTGCACCGCGGCCCCGCCGGCGACGGTGAACATCGTCTTCTCGCAGTCGTTGCGGCGGGCGTCGGGGTAAGTGTGCGCGCCGTCCGGCACCAGGAACGGGATGACGATTTCCGGGGCCCGGTAAAGGATGTCGCCGCGGCTGAGCCGCTTCGCGACCTGTTCCGGGGTGAATTCGTCGCCCTTGAGGTCGGCCTGCCACGAATCGCGCATCGCGTCGAGCAGTTCCTTGCGCTTCGCGCCGTCGCGCAGCCAGACGAACCGCACCGGGTGCGTGTGGTGCGGCGCGGGCGCGGTGAGCGCCGAGCCGACGGCCCGCCGCATCGAGACGGGCGAGACCGGAGCGTCGCTGAACTGCCGCACCGACCGCCGCACCGGCACGGCCTCCCGGCGGCCCTGCGCGATCGCTTCGTTGGTGCCCAGCCGGAAGAGGTCCTCTTCGAGGGGACGGATGAGCGTCCGGGCGTTCGAACCGTCGTCCTCCAGGGCGAGCCCGCGGACGACGGCGACCGGCGTTCCGCCCAGCTTGCCCTTGACCAGGTCGGCGGCCGAGGCCAGCTCGTCGGCGATCGCGACCTCGGTGACGGCCAGCTCGTTGCCCTGGCCGTCGATCGCGCCCCGGTAGGCGTGCAGCACGCGCAGCCCGGACGCGCCGATCGCGTTGTCGGTCTGCCCGACCCGCCAGGCGCGGCCCATGGTGTCGGTGACGACCACGGCGACCTCGACGCCGAGCCGCTCCCGCAGGCCGTTGCGCAGGGCCAGCGCCGACGCGTCGGGGTCGGCGGGCAGCAGCGCGACCTCGTCACCGGCCACATTGGACGCGTCGATCCCGGACGCCGCCTGCACGATGCCCAGCGGGTTCTGGGTGATCACCGTGCGGGCGATCCGCGCGACGATCCGCACGGCTTCCTGCTTGACGAGGTCGCGGCGCGCGGCGTCCCGGGCTTCGGGGTCGGTCGGCACGCGGACGAGCCTGCCCTCGGCCTTCGAGATGATCTTGCTGGTCACGACCACGACGTCACCCGAGCGCAGCCACGGCGCGGCCGTGACGATCGCGCCGGTCAGGTCGTCGCCGGGGCGGAACTCCGGCAGCCCGGTGACGGGCAGGATCTCCAGCTTCGCCGAAGCGTGGTCAGCGATGTCAGTCAACGGGGGCTCCAGCGAGTTCCAGGGCGGCGCGGGCCATCGCCGCGGTCGCGTCCACATCGGACATCAGCAGCGGCACGTCGCGCACGGTCACGCCCGGCACGTCGGCCGTCTCGCCTTCGGCGATCAGCCAGCCGTCGAGCACACCGTCGTCCTTGCGCGAGCCGTAGTGCCGGCCCACCGCCTCGGCCGACGTCTCGACGCCGATCGCGGTCAGGCACGCGTCGGCCATCCCGCGCAGCGCCTTCCCGCCGATGATCGGGGACACCCCGACCACGCCGGCCGACGTCTTGCGCAGCGCGTCCCGGATCCCCGGCACGCCGAGGGTGGTGCCGACCGACACCACCGGGTTCGACGGCGCGAACAGCACCGCGTCCGCCCCGGCGATCGCGTCGAGCACACCCGGCGCGGGCTTGGCCTCGTCGTTGCCGACGGCGACGATCGAGTGCGCCTTCGGCTCGGCGCGGTAGCGCACCCACCACTCCTGGAAGTGGATGGCCTTCTGCTGGCCCTCCTGCTCCGGGTCGTCGATCACGACGTGCGTCTCGACGCGGTCGTCGGACATCGGCAGCAGCCGGACGCCGGGCTGCCAGCGGTCGCACAGCGCCTCGGTCACCGCGGACAGCGGGTAGCCCGCGCGCAGCATCCGCGACCGGATCAGGTGGGTGGCGATGTCCTTGTCGCCGAGCCCGAACCAGTCCGGGTCGGCGCCGTAGGCCGCCAGCTCCTCCTTGACCACCCAGGTCTCACCCGAGTGCCCCCAGCCGCGTTCCTTGTCGATCCCGCCGCCCAGGGTGTACATGCAGGTGTCCAGGTCAGGGCAGATCCGCAGGCCGTGCATCCAGACGTCGTCGCCGGTGTTGACCAGCGCCGTCACCTCGTGCGGCGACTCGCTCGCACCCTCCGGCGCCATGCCCAGCGCCGCCTTCAAACCCAGCAGGAAACGGGCTCCGCCCACTCCGCCGACCATCACCACGATCTTCACGACGTCGAATCCTCCTCTCCCCCGAAGCACGTACCGGGTTCGGGCACCCAGTACCGGTATCGGTGGTGCGGGGCGTACCCGAGCCCCGTGTAGAGCGCGAGCGCGCCCGAATTGGCCTCCGCGACCTGCAACACCGCGCGGTCGGCTCCCTGTTCCACGCCCCACGTGCCGAGGGCGGCCATCAGCTTCGACGCGAGCCCGCGGCGCCGGAAGTCCGGGGCGACCTCGAGCCGCCCGACGTGCAGCCAGCCGCCGACCAGCGCCCCGCGGACGACGCCGGCGGTGGCACCCTCGAGCGTCGCGACGCCGTAGCCGACCTTCCCGCCGGTCAGCACGTGCCGCGCGGCCGCGGTCTCCTCGCCGGGGCCGAGCGTGAGCTCCCACCAGCCGTCCGACGGCTCGTCGGACACCGTGACGCCGCCGGCGGCGGGCGCCGCGGCCAGCGGGGCGGTGAGCACGACGACCTCGTGGCCGCGGCGGTGGCGCGTCGCCTGGACCCAGCCCTCGGCGACGATCGCGCGCTCGTTCGGGCTGTCGCGGAGCACCTGCACCATCGGCTGGATGCCCCGATCGTGGGCGAAGTCACACACCGCTCGCAGCGCCTCGGGGACCGGCCTCCCGGCGTCCCCGACGGCGAGCGCGCTGTTCGCGCGGCCGGTGAAGCCGTCGGCCCAGCGCAGGACCCAGTCGCCCAGTGCCTCCTCGGCCAGCGGCGGCCAAGCCCGGCTGCAGCGGATCTCAAGCATTTCGGCAGCGTTCACGGCTAGATTGTCCCTGAGGCGGCGAACCGATTTCCGAAGGAGGCCGGGTGCGATGGGCGTCCAGCGCAAGGACGAGCGGCACAAGGAAGAGCTGGTGGACGACATCTCCGAAGGCTTCAACCGCGCTGTCGGGGCGAAGCCGGACGAAGAGGGCGCGCCCGCCAAGCCCAGGTTCGTGATCACCGGCGACAACCGCGCCGTCCCGCCCAAGCGCCGCCGCGACCGTTGATCTCCGCCATACCCCGAGTATGGCTAAGGGTTGCCTCACCATCCCGACCGGTGCCCGTGCCGCGTAATGTCGGCGGCGACTGGCTGTTGGCAGAGAAAAGCAGGAGTGCGCAGTGACCTACGTGATCGCCGAGCCCTGCGTCGACGTGCTCGACAAGGCGTGTATCGACGAGTGCCCCGTGGACTGCATCTACGAGGGCGAGCGGATGCTGTACATCCACCCGGACGAGTGCGTCGACTGCGGCGCCTGTGAACCGGTCTGCCCGGTCGAAGCGATCTATTACGAGGACGACGTCCCGGACACCTGGTCGGACTACACCAAGGCCAACGTCGACTTCTTCGACGAGCTGGGCTCGCCCGGCGGGGCGTCGAAGGTCGGCAAGACGGCCCACGACCCGGGCTTCATCAAGGCGCTGCCCCCTCAGGGCGAATGAGCCGCGTCGCGCTGCCCGACTTCCCCTGGGATTCGCTCGCCGAGGTCAAGGCCACGGCCCAGGCGCATCCCGGCGGGGTGGTCGACCTCTCGATCGGCACGCCCGTCGACCCGGTCCCGGCCGGCATCCGCGACGCGCTGGCGTCGGTCTCGGAGATCCCCGGGTACCCGACGACCCACGGCATCCCGGCCCTGCGCGCGGCCGCCATCGCCGCGCTCGGCCGCCGGCACGGGGTCACCGGCATCGAGCCGGACGCCGTGCTGCCGACGATCGGGTCCAAGGAGGCCGTCGCCTGGCTGCCGCGGCTGCTCGGCTTCGGCGAGGGTGACGTCGTGGTCATCCCGGAGCTGGCCTACCCGACCTACGAGGTCGGGGCGCTGCTCGCGGGCGCGTCGATCCTGCGGTCCGACGGCTTGACGGCGCTGGGCCCGCAGCGCCCGGCGATGATCTGGATCAACTCGCCGTCCAACCCGACCGGCAAGGTGCTGCCCGTCGAGCACCTGCGCAAGGTCGTCGAGTGGGCGCGCGAGCGCGGCGTCGTCGTGGTGTCCGACGAGTGCTACCTGGCCCTCGGCTGGGAGACCGACCCGCTGTCGGTGCTGCACCCGGACGTCTCCGGCGGCAGCACCGAGGGCCTGATCGCGGTGCATTCGCTGTCGAAGTCGGCGAACCTGGCCAGCTACCGCGCCGGGTTCCTGACCGGTGACCCGCGCCTGATCGCGCAGCTGCTGGAGATCCGCAAGCACGCGGGCATGATCGTGCCGCGCCCGGTCCAGGAGGCCATGGTCGCCGCCCTGACCGACGACGAGGCGCTGGGCGCCCAGCGTGAGCGTTACGCCCGCCGCCGGCTCGCGCTGCGGAAGGCGTTGCAGGACAACGGGTTCCGCATCGACCACTCCGAAGCCGGCCTGTACCTCTGGTCCACCCGTGACGAGGACGCCCACGAGACGGTGGCGTGGCTCGCCGACCGCGGCATCCTGGTCGCGCCGGGTACGTTCTACGGCCCCACGGGCGGTAAGCACGTCCGCATCGCGCTGACGGCGACGGACGAGCGCATCGACGCGGCCGTGGAGCGCCTGAGCGCCTAGTAGTCGCGGCCGGTGAAACCCCGGTAGACGAACCGGGTGAGCGCGTCGATCGCCTCTTCGTCGGTCGGTGGCGTCCAGCCGGTGGGGGCCGGGTCGAGCAGCCACATCTGGGCGAAGCCGTCGACCAGCCGGAACATCATCATGATGCTGAGGTCCATTCGCGCCGGCAGCCGCAGGCCCGCAGCCGTGACGTGCGCGAGGTGGCCGTTGAGGTCCGCCGCCTGGGTGGCGCCGAAGCCGGCGAGGGTGCGGGCGAACGCGTCGTTCACCATCGCCGCCTGGCCGAGGGCCTGCATCGTCGACGCGTGCTCCTTGTAGAACTCCCAGTACTGCGCCACGTGCCAGCGCACGGCCGCCGGGTCGCTGAAGTCCGAGAGGTGGCCTTCGGTCAGCGCGCTCTCGTCGCCTGAGGTCGCGATGTCGGCCAGGAGGGCCTCGAGCAGCTCTTCCTTGCTCGCGAAGTGGTTGTAGAACGACCCCGCGGCGCGCCCGGCCTCCGCCGTGATGTCCGTGATCTTGGTGTTCAGGTAGCCCTTGCGCGCGAACACGCGCCCGGCCGCCGCCTTCAGCGCGGCCTCGGTCTCCGCGGCCTTCTCCTTGCGGTTCACCGCCACCTCCTTGACGCGGGACGCTAGCAGTGTCATTCTGAATCTAGATTCACTGAATTGCAATTCACTGGGAGGACGACATGGACACCACGGTGCTGATCGCGGGGGCGGGCCCGACCGGGCTGACGCTGGGCATCGAACTGGCGCGGCGCGACATCGCCGTCCGGATCATCGACAAGGCCGAGACGTACTTCATGGGCTCGAGGGGTGACGGCATCCAGCCGCGCACGCTGGAGGTCTTCGAGGACCTCGGGGTGCTCGACGCGGTGCTGGCCGCGGGGGCCGCGCCGGTGCCGATGAAGATCCACCTCGGCGGCGAGGTGGTCGGCGAGCGGATGATGTTCGACCCGGTCGAGGCGACGCCGTCGAAGCCGTACCCGACCGGCTGGTTCCTCGGCCAGTCGCAGACCGAAGGCATCCTGCGCGATCGGCTGGCCGAGTTCGGCGTGCGCGTCGAGCTGGCCACGGCCCTGACCGGCTTCGAGCAGGACGAGGACGGCGTCACGGCCACGCTGAGCACGGGGGAGACCGTGCGCGCGACGTACCTGGTCGGGGCCGACGGCGGCAAGAGCTTCGTGCGCAAGGCGCTGGGGATCGCGTTCGAGGGCACCACCGACGAGTCGATCCGGATGCTGCTCGGCGACGTCCAGGCCGAGGGCCTCGACCGCGCGTACGGCCACTGGTTCGCGGCGCCGGAGAACCCGATGAGCGGCATGATGTTCAGTCCGCTGCCGGGCACCCCGCACTTCCAGTTCGGCTCGCCGCTCGGCGACGGTGACGTCGAGGTCGAGACGGCGCTGCCCGCGGTCCAGGCCCGGCTCGACGAGCTGACCGGCGGCACCGTCAAGCTGTCCGACCTGGCCTGGTCGACGGTCTGGCGGCCGAACGTCCGCCTGGCGGCCCGGTTCCGCGAGGGCCGGGTGTTCCTGGCCGGCGACGCGGCGCACGTCCACCCGCCGACCGGCGGCCAGGGCCTCAACACCGGCGTCCAGGACGGCTACAACCTGGGCTGGAAGCTCGCCGACGGCTCACCCGAGCTGATCGGCAGCTACGAGGAGGAGCGCCGGACCGTCGCGGCCCGGGTGCTGGGCGTCTCGACGGGCCTGCTGCAGAAGTACAAGGACGGCGACGAGGACGCCCACAAGCGCGGTGAGGACACCCAGCAGCTGGACATCACCTACCGCGGCGGCCCGCTCTCACCGGCCGGCACGGGCGCGCTGCAGCCGGGTGACCGCGCGCCGGACGCCCCGCTGACCGACGCCAACGGCAAGCGCGTCCGGCTGTTCGAGCTGTTCCGGGGCCCGCACACGACCGAGCTGGTCTTCGGCGACGTTCCGTCGGACGGCTACCGGATCCTGCCCGCGGGCAGCGTGGCGACGGGCACGGACCTGGTCGACGACGGCGGCCACGCGTACGCGGCGTACGACGCCGAGGGCGGCCGCAAGGTGCTGATCCGCCCGGACAACTACGTGTCGTCGATCTCCTGACGAAACCGCCCCTTTTCGACCGCTCGCCCGGCCCGAAGACGTCACTTTCGCTAGGAAAGATGCGTCTCGGGGGCCTGGGGCCGCATCTTTCCTAGCGAAAGTGGAGGGTCAGGCGTGCAGGGCCTTGGCGGCGGCTTCCCAGGAGGTTCGCCAGGTCGCCCGGGCCTCGGCTCGGCGGGTCAGCTCGCGCTCGGCGGTGTGAGCGGTCTCGGTCCGGGCGGGTGGGGGAGGTCCGTTCGGGGGCGGATCGCGATGGGGTGGGCGGTGGTCACACAGCTCGATGGCGAGTCGCGCCGATTGGGCATTCGGCGGTGGGTCAGGCGTGCAGGGCCTTGGCGGCGGCTTCCCAGGAAGCTCGCCAGGTCGCCCGGGCCTCGGCTCGGCGGGCCAGTTCGCGCTCGGCGATGCGCCCGGGTCTCGGCGTCGAGCGGGTGGGGGAGGTCCGTTCGGGGGCGGATCGCGACGGGGCTGACGGTGGTCACACAGCTCAATGGCCAGTCGTGTCGGTTAGGCCTGCGGTGGGGCGAGCCGCGGGATCAGGCGTGCAGGGCTTGGGCGGCGGCGTCGACGGCTTCCCAGGAGGCTCGCCACGTCGCCCGGGCCTCGGCCCGGCGGGCCAGCTCGCGCTCGGCGATGCGGCCCGCGACGAAGCCGACCGCGCTGTCGCCCGTGTCCAGCACCGTGCGCATCCGCTCGGCCGCGAGCACCGCGTCCTGGTGGTCGCCCAGCACCGTCTGGAAGTCCTTCGTGGCCTTCAGCAGCTGCTTGATCCGCGCGGCCTGCTTCTTCTTCGCCGACGTCTGGGCCAGCTCGGCGGCGTAACGCAGCTTCTTGCCGTGGATGCGCAGCGCGTGCAGGTCGTCGTCCGGCGGGTCGGCCGGCAGCGCGCGCACGGCCTTGGTGAGCTTGCGGTGCGGCTTGGCCAGCGCGGCGATCAGGTCACGCTGCGGAACGTCCACAATGGACGGCGGTACCCGCGTCAGCAGGCTGACCTCGCGCAGCAACGTCGAGTACCGGGCGCTGGACAGCGCCCGGGTCAGCCGCCGCTTCGCCGTCGCGCGCTCGGAGACGAACCGGGACACCAGCTGCCGGCCGGCGGGCTGGTCGCGGACCTCGAAATCCGCGATGACCTCGCGCAGGTGCCCGATCAGGACGTCGTGGTCGCGCACCTCGCCGAGTGACTGGCCGAGCCAGCCCAGCTCGGCCCGCACCGGCTCGGCGCCGTCGCCGACCAGCTCACCCGAGAGCTTCAGCACGCTGCGCATCCGCCGCAGGGCGACGCGCATCTGGTGCAGGTCCTCGGGGTCGGCGCCGGAGCGCGTGCCCGGCTCGTGGGCGAGCAGCGCTCGGATCTCCCGGTCGAGCTTGGCGCGCACGTGGTGACCCGCCGGATCGGCCGGTCCGGCTTCGATCGGCGCGTCCGGCAGCCCCAGCTCGGCCGGGGTGTGGTGCAACGATTCGGTGGTCACCACATGAATGGTAGGTGAACAAACCGAATCTTGACGGTCTCAGTTGGCGTGCAGCATCGCGTTCAGCTCGACGCCGGAGCCCGCCCGTGCCACGACCTCGACCGCGCCTGTGCCCGAGTTGCGGCGGAAGACCGCGCCCGAGATGCCGTTGAGCTCGCGGGCCTTGACGACCTTGCCCTCCACGACGACCTTCGTGCCCGCCGTGACGTAGAGCCCGGCCTCGACGACCGTGTCGTCACCCAGCGAGATGCCGACGCCGCCGTTCGCGCCGATCAGGCAGCGCTCGCCCAGCGAGATCGTCTCCTTGCCGCCGCCCGAGAGCGTCCCCATGATCGACGCGCCGCCGCCGACGTCGGAGCCGTCGCCGACCACCACGCCGGCCGAGATCCGGCCCTCGACCATGGACGCGCCGAGCGTGCCGGCGTTGAAGTTCACGAAGCCCTCGTGCATCACGGTCGTGCCGCTCGCCAGGTGGGCGCCGAGGCGGACGCGGTCCGCGTCGCCGATCCGGACGCCGGCGGGCAGGACGTAGTCGACCATCCGCGGGAACTTGTCGACGCTGTAGACGGTCACCGCGCCACGCGCCCGCAGCCGCAGCCGGGTCGCCTCGAAGCCCTCGACCGGGCACGGGCCGTGGTTGGTCCACACGACGTTCGCCAGCAGCCCGAACATGCCGTCGAGGCTCTGGCCGTGCGGGCGGACCAGCCGGTGCGAGAGCAGGTGCAGCCGCAGGTACATGTCATGCGTGTCGGCCGGCGCGTCGGCCAGCTTGCCGATCGTCGTGCGGACGGCGACGACCTCGACCCCGCGGTCGGTGTCCGGGCCCAGCAGGCCCGCGGCGGCCTCGCCGAGCAGCTCGGTGGCCTCTTCCGCACTGAGCCGCTCGGTGCCGGCGGTGCCGCCGCCGGTCAGCTTGGGCTGCGGGTACCAGGTGTCGAGGACCGTCCCGTCGGTAGCGACGGTGGCCAGCCCGACGCCGGTGGCGCCGGTCGTTTCGGGGTTCGGGGTCTGCTCGCTCACGGCCCCAACCGTAGTGGAGTGACCTGGGTCAACCCGCCGTGGGCCGGGCGTCGACCTGCTTCTTCAGCCCGCCGAGGGCCGCGGCGATGTCGACGAGCGCCTGCGTGCAGGCCCCGCCGGGGTCCGCGACCGTGGTGCAGCCGGCGCTGCGGAACGCCCCGATGGCCCGTTCGAGCCCGGCCGCCTCGGTGACCAGCTGCGGGTCCTTGTCGCCCGCGCGCTTGCGGGCCGAGCCGGGGACGCTGCCGAGTTCGGTGACGTACTTCTCGCAGCCCTTCGGCAGCTGCCGCTGCGGGCTCGCGAAGCACTGGTCGGCGGTCAGCGCGTCCAGCTTCGTCGGGAGCGCGTCCGGCCCGGGTTCGCCGCCCTGCTTCGGCGTGGGTCCGGCCTCGGCGCCGCAGCCGGACAGGAGCAGGACCAGCAACGCGCCGCCCACGGCGACCGGGAACCTAACCACGCACCCACGGTAGCCCTGCCGGTAGCGTGCCGGTCATGAGCCTCGACCTGCACGCCGACCCCGTCGACCTCACCGCCGCCCTGGTGGACGTCTTCAGCGTCTCGGGCAGCGAAGCCGAGCTCGCGACGCTGGTCCAGGAAGCGCTGCAGAAGCAGGCCCCGCACCTCGAGGTCGTCCGCAACGGTGACGCCGTCCTCGCGCGGACCAACCTCGGCCGCGACTCGCGGGTCGTGCTCGCCGGGCACCTGGACACCGTCCCGGAGAACGGCAACCGGCCGTCACGGCGTGAGGGCACCGGCGACGACGAGACCCTGCACGGCCTCGGCACGGTCGACATGAAGAGCGGCGACGCGGTCTTCCTGCACCTCGCCGCGACCCTGCCGGAGCCGAAGCACGACATCACGTTCGTCTTCTACGACAACGAAGAGATCGAAGCGGTCAAGAACGGCCTCGGCCGGATCGAGCGCGAGCTGCCGGAGTGGCTGGCCGGGGACCTGGCGATCGTCGGCGAGCCGTCGAACGGCGTCATCGAGGCCGGCTGCCAGGGCACCATGCGCGTCGAACTGCGGTTTTCCGGCAAGCGCGCGCACACCGCGCGGGCCTGGATGGGCGAGAACGCGATCCACGCGCTGGCCGGCCCGCTGCGGCGGCTGGCGGAGTACGAGCCGCGGATCGTCGACATCGACGGCCTGACCTACCGCGAGGGCCTGCAGGCGACGAAGGTCACCGGCGGCGTCGCCGGGAACGTCGTCCCGGACGAAGCCGTCCTGACGGTCAACCACCGCTTCGCCCCGGACCGCGACCCCGCGGCGGCGGAACAGCACCTGCGCGAAGTCTTCGACGGCTACGAACTGTCCGTTGTGGACCTTTCCCCGGGTGCCCTGCCGGGCCTGTCCGCCCCGGCGGCGGCGGAACTGGTGGCCGCGGCGGGTGGCCAGGCGGCGGCGAAGCTGGGCTGGACGGACGTCGCGCGCTTCGCGGCCCTGGGCATGCCGGCGGTCAACTTCGGCCCGGGCAACCCCACCCTGGCGCACACCCAGCAGGAGAACGTCCGCACGGCGGAGATCCACCAGGTGGCGGACGTGCTCCGCAAGTTCCTGGGCTGAGTGTCGGGCGTCACACCCCAAGGTCCTGAACTGCGGTGAAGCCCTAGAGTCGCGCGGGCTTGCAACCTTTCCCGGCCGCGAGCCGTATCCACTGGTGTAGCTGCCTGTCGGGGAGGACCCATGCCGAAAACCGCCGCGAGACGAGCCGCGGCCGTCGCCGTGCTCGCCCTGGCGGTCGTCGGTGCCCTGACCGCTTGTGAAGGCCAGCCCATTGCCGCGCCCGCGGCCGGGCCCGTGGTGATGGCCATCGGGGACGCGACATCCGTGCCGCCGCCGCCTGCCGAACAGCCGGTCCAGGCGCAGCAGCCGCAGACCCCGGCGCAGACCGTCCTGATCACCTTCCCGCAGACCGGGTCGGGTCAGTGGATGTTCACCCCGGGCAGCGACCAGGTGGCCGGCACCGCCGGACGCCTGATGCGGTACCGGATCGCACTGGAGACCGACATCGACGGCGTCGGGCCCGCCGAGTTCGCGAAGGACATCCGGACCATCCTCGGCGACCCGCGGGGCTGGACCGGCGGCGGCGAGTGGCGGCTGCAGCAGGTCGGCCCGGACGACAGCGCCGACTTCACGATCTACCTGGCCACCCCGGCCAGCCGCGACAAGCTCTGCGGCGGCACCCCGGACGGTTACACGTCGTGCCGCAACGGCAGCAACGTCGTGCTCAACGTCGCCCGCTGGGCCAACGCCGTCCCGAACTACGGCGCGCCGCTCGCGTTGTACCGCCAGTACATGGTCACGCACGAGACCGGGCACCGGCTGGGCCACGGCCACGAGCTGTGCCCCGGCGCGGGAAAGCCGGCGCCGGTGATGGAGCAGCAGACGCTCGGCCTGCACGGCTGCGTCCCGAACCCGTGGCCCTTCCCGAACGGCCGCTCCTACGCCGGCCCCTCCGGCGAGTACAACGACCCGATCCCTTCGGGCGACTCGTAAAGCCGTGAATGGCCCATTGAGGGACTCTAAGTCCCTCAATGGGCCATTCACGGACCTACCGGCCCTGCAGGGACTTGACGTTGTTGCCGAACGTCCAGTTCTTCGAGCCGTCCCAGTTCAGGGACCACGTCATCAGGCCCTTGAGCGAAGGGATCGCGCGCCACGCCTGGGAAACCAGGCTCGTCGACATGTACCCGCCGCCCGCGCCGGGCTGCGCCGGCAGGCCGGGGACCTGCTTGTCGTAGGGCACCTTGATCGTGGTGCCCTGGACGACCAGGCCCTGGTTGAGGCAGTTGGTCTGCGCGGTGAAGCCCTGCACCGTCCCGGCCTGGTACGAGTCGCCGGAGCAGCCGTACATCGAGCCGTTGTAGTACTGCATGTTCAGCCACCACAGGCGGCCGTTGTCCGCGTACTTCTTGACGATCGGCAGGTACGCGCCCCAGATCGAGCCGTACGTGATGCTGCCGCCGGTCACGTAAGCGGTCTCCGGCGCCATCGTCAGCCCGAAGTTCGACGGCATCTGCGCGAGCACGCCGTCGATGATCCGGATCAGGTTGGACTGCGACGCCGAGAGCGTCTTGATGTTCCCGCTGCCGGTGAGGCCGGTTTCGATGTCGATGTCTATGCCGTCGAAGTTGTACTGCTTCAACAGGGGCACGATCGTCGCGACGAACTTGTCGGCCACGGCGGACGACGAGAGGTCGATCCCGGCGGCCGCGCCACCGATCGACATCAGGAGCGTCGAGCCCGCGGCCTTCGCCGCGCACATCTCGGCGGGCGTGGACACCTTGACCCCGGCGTCCATCCCGTTCTCCCACAGCACCGTGCCGTCGGAGCGGATCACCGGGAAGGCGGCGTTGATGACGTTGTACCCGTGCTGCGCGACGCGGCTGTCGGTGATGGGCACCCAGCCCAGTCCGGGGTGGACGCCGTTCGCGGCGCCGTCCCAGTTCTCCCAATAGCCCTGCAGGACCTTGCCGGCGGGCCGGGACTTCACCGCGCACGTGTCGGCCTGCACCGCCCCCTGCGCGGGGGCCGACACGAGCAGCGGGACAGCCAGCGCCGCCGCCAGAAGGGTTCCGAAAAAGCGGGTTCTCCGACCGGACATACCGGCTCCCATCTTCGTTGAAGCGAACGCGGCGTGTCCGTCCACGATAGGGACCGGGGGAAAGCGCTGACTACCTACGAACGGGTGGTCTAGACAACCGGGGCGCTCCGGCGAGGAGCGCCCCGGTCGCGGCTCAGACGGTCAGCGTCCAGGAGGACAGGTAACCGGTGTCGGCCGGGCCGACGTCCCGCAGCTGCAGCTTCCACGCGCCGTTCGCGGCCTCGGACGAGGCGTTCACGGTGTAGGTGGTGTCGAGGTTCGCCGTCGAGTCGCTGCTGGAGCTCTTCAGGCGGTAGGACGACCCGTCGGGCGCGACCAGGTCGATGACCAGGTCACCGCGGTAGGTGTGGGTGATGTGCACCTCGACCTTGGTGGTGCCGGACGCGTTGCGCGCGCAGCCGCCGACGGTCGCGGTGCTGCTCACCGCGGCACCCGGGTAGTCCGGGATGGTCAGCCGGGTCCCGTTGGTCACCGGCGCGCACGACGACGTGCTGCCGACACCCAGCGAGAACGCCGCCGTGTGGTCGACGCTGGCGCCGTCCGCGGTCACGGTGACCGGGAACGTCCCGGTCGGGGTGCTGGACGACGTCGTGATGGTCAGCGTCGAGGAACCGCCCGACTGCACGGTGGCCGGGCTGAACGACGCCGTCGCGCCCGCGGGCAGGCCGGCCGCCGACAGCGTGATCGACTGGGCCGAGCCGGACGTCGTCGCGGTGCTCACCGCGACCTGCAGCGACTGTCCGGGTTGGACGGTCCCGGCGGCCGGGTTCAGGCTCACCGAGAAGTCGTTGCCCTGTGTGGTGGCGACGGCCAGCTTCCACAGCGCGTACCCGATGGCGTCGGAGTTCTTCTCCAGCGGCGCGTCCGGGATGTTCGACGTCGTGTCGCAGGCGCGGTGGTAGCAGTTGTCGAACGCCGCACCCGCGGTGCCGCCCCACTTCTGGGCCTGCGCCGAGCTCTTGATGTCGCCGGCGCCGGTGGCGAGGCCGCCGACCGGGATGCCCGCGCTCTTGAACGACGCGTGGTCGGACCGGCCGTCACCTTCGCTGTCACCCTCGGTCTGGATGCCGATCGAGGAGAAGTACTCGTCGAAGATCGCCTTGACCGAAGCGACGTCGTCGTAGACGAAGTAACCCCAGTTCTTGGAGCCGATCATGTCGAAGTTGAGGTAGGTCTTGATCTTCGTGCGCTCGGCGCTGGGCAGGTTGTTGACGTAGTACTTCGAGCCGACCAGGCCGGACTCTTCGTCGGCCCACCAGCCGAAGCGGACGCGCTTGGCCATCGCCGGGTTGGTGCGGGCCAGCGTCAGCGCGGTCTCGAGGATCGACGCGCTGCCGGAGCCGTTGTCGTTGATGCCGGGCCCGGCGCTGACGCTGTCGAGGTGCGCGCCGAGCATGATGACCTGGCTCGCGTCACCCTGCGGCCATTCCGCGATCAGGTTCTGCGACTGCCCGAGGCAGCTGGTGCACGTCTGCCGGGTCGTCGTGTAACCCGCGTTCTTCAGCAGGTTTTCCACGTAGGTCACGGAAGCCGCGTAACCGCCGCCGCGCGCCGAGCGCGTGCCGCCGTTGTTGTTCGCGATGGTCTGCAGCTGGTTGAGGTGGGTCTTGATGTTGGCCAGGGAGATGTCCGGCGCGGCGAGCGTCGTGACCGGCGCAGCGGTGGCCGCGGGCGCACTCATGACACCCATTACGGCGGCCAGGGCGGTAACCCCGGCGCCGAACTTCGTCTTCCACGTCATGGCGGTGATTTCCTTCTACTGGGGGAGGGGGAGAACCGCCGTGAATGGCCCATTGAGGGACTTAGAGTCCCTCAATGGGCCATTCACGGACTTGGACCTAGACGGTCAACGTCCAGGAGGACAGGTAACCGGTGTCGGCCGGGCCGACGTCGCGGATCTGGAGCTTCCACGCACCGTTCGCGACCTCCGAAGAGGCGTTGACGGTGTAGGTCGTGTTGATGTTCGGCGTCGAAGAGGAGCTGGAGCTCTTCAGCCGGTACGACGAGCCGTCCGGCGCGATGAGGTCGAGCACCAGGTCACCGCTGTAGGTGTGGGTGATGTGCACCTCGACCTTGGTGGTCGACGACGCGTTGCGCGCGCAGCCGGCCACGGTGCTGGTGCTGCTGACCGCGGCACCCGGGTAGTCCGGGATGTTCAGCCGGGTCCCGTTGGTCACCGGCGCGCACGACCCGGTCGTACCGACGGTGAGCGAGAACGAAGCGGTGTGGTCGGTGCTGGCCCCGTCCGCGGTGATGGTGATCGGGAAGCTGCCGGTCGGGGTCGACGACGTCGTCGCGATGGTCAGCGTCGACGAGCCGCCCGACTGGACGGTGGCCGGGCTGAACGTCGCGGTCGCGCCGGCCGGGAGGCCCGAAGCGGACAGCGTGATCGACTGCGCCGAGCCGGACGTGAGCGCGGTGCTGACGGTCGTGGTGGCCGAGCCGCCCGGCTGCACGGACCCCGAAGCCGGGTTCAGCGCGACGGAGAAGTCCGGTCCGCCGCCGGTGCACGAGGCCGGTTCACCGGTCGCGGCGGTGACGGAAACGGCGTCCCACGCGGCCTTGGTGGCGTTGAACTCGGTGCAGCTGCCCGGGTACAGCGCGATCGCGGCTTCGAGGGTCGCCTTGCGGGCGGCCTTGTGGTTCCACGACGAGGTCTTCTTCAGCAGGCCGTTGTAGAAGATCTTGCCGGCCTTCTGGATGCCGATGCCGGTGACCGACGAGCTGTTGCAGGTCGGGCTGTTCGGCTTGCCGCCACCGGGCGCGGAGCCCTCGGCGAGCAGGTAGAACCAGTGGTTCTGCGGGCCGGCCGCCGCGTGCACCTCGGTGCTCGGGATCGACGACGAGTAGCAGTTCGGGTCGCCGACCAGCGACGGCTGGTACATGTAGCGGATCGGGCCCTGGCCGACCAGGTTGACGCCCTCGCCGACCTGGTAGTCCGGCGTGTCCTTGACATTGTTGGCGTACGCCTCGGTCAGCGCGCCGAAGATGTCACCGGTCGACTCGTTCATCCCGCCGTTCTCGTTGCCGGAACCGGCACCGCCCGGGGTGAACTGGAAGACGCCGTGGCCGAACTCGTGGCCGACGACGTCCATCGAGGTGGCCTGGCGCTGGTTGTCCTGCGAGTGCCCGAAGTGGGTCGAGGACCCGTTCCAGTAGGCGTTGACGTCGGCGAGCCCGACGGACGCCGGGTAGCCGGTGCCGCTGCCGTTGATGCCGTTGCGGCCCAGCCACTCCGACAGCATCTTCCACTCGGTCTGGACGCTGTAGAGCACGTCGACGCAGCCGGTCTCGAGGTCGGTGCCGGTGCCGTTGCCCCACGCGTTGTCGGGGCCGCTGTAGACGGAACCGCCCTCGCGGCCGCAGCTGATGCCGGTGCGGCCCGGGTCGCGCAGCGTGTAGGTGCTGCCGGACTGCGTGGTGTCGATCGAGACGTTGCCGACGTAGTAGCTGTTGCCGGTGCCGGCGACGTTCACCGTGCTCGGCTGCGCCTGGGTGCGCGCGCCGGAGGAGAACGTCTTGACGTCGTCCCGCTTGTCGAGGATCGCGCCGGTCGCGGCGTCGACGAAGACGTGCAGGTTGCTCGGCGCGGACGCGGTGCGCCCGGCGACGACGACCTCGTAGGCCAGCTTCGGCGTCGCCCCGGCCACCACGACCTTCTCCGGCGTGCTCACACTGTCCACAGTGGGCAGTTGGGCGCGCGCGGTGGCGGCGGCCTTGGCGGCGTCGAGCGCGGCCTGCGTCCCGACGGCGATCGGCGCGGTCTCGGCGGCGCTGGTGCCGCGGACCCGGCCGGCCCCGTCGGCGACGACCACCGCGTCCCCGCCCACGACCCGCAGGCCCTGGTAGGTCCGCTGGTAGGCGCCGTAGAACAGCCCACCGCCACCGGCGGTCAGGCCGACCCGCTGGAAGGCTTCGGCCGGCCCGCGCTCGAGGGCGTCGAGCCCGCTCGCGGCGGCCTGGTCGGCGGCGCGGGCGGCGGCCGCTTCGGGAGCGGCGGGTTGTGCTTGCTGCGCCGCGTTCGCCGGGGTCACCGGCAAAGCGAGCGTCATGGCGAGCCCGGCGGCGGCCGCCAAGCCCGTTCTGAACCCACGATGGGTCATCGAGGTCTTCCTTCCACGAAGGCAGGACGATGGGGTGCGGTGCGGGGAAAGGGAACGTGTCCGGGGTGCTAACTGCAGGTATGCGTCCGGACGCATCCGAGTAAAGGATCAGCGGATCGGGGCGTCAATGCGCCGAACGGACCAACGGCGCGTTCCGGATTTGCCGGTCAATTCGTACAAACCCCGCCCGTGCTGGGGATTCTTCTGCCGTTCCGCACCGGAACGACTTTCGTAGGGATTGTCCCCGACACCATCCGAACGCCGGACGGTCTCGATCACCGAGAATCGTTAGTACTGCTCAGGAATCGTGCTCAGTCGGCTTCCGCGCCGAGCGCGATCAGGCCGTTGCGCAGCACGTCCGCGGCCTCTTCCTGACGTCCGGTCTCCCCGAGGAGTTCGCTGAGCGGACGCAGCGCCCGCACGAGCACCCCGCGCGCGCCGAGCCCGGTGGCCAGCTCGACCGCGGCCCGCAGGTCCTCGGCCGCGCGCCGCGCGTCACCGCGCGCCCGCGCCAGGGAACCCAGCTGCAACCGCAGCTCCGCGGCCAGTGCCGTGCCGGCCACGACGGCCGGGCGGACCTGGTCGAGCAGGGTGCTCGCCGTCTCCAGCCGGCCCGCCGCCAGGTACTCGCCGGCCAGCTCGACCGTGATCGCCGGGACGTCGTCCGGCCACGCCGTCTCGCGCGCCGCGGCGAGGTCGGCCAGCACCCCCTCGACGTCACCCCGGCGGCCGCGGACGCGGGCCCTGGCCAGCAGGCAGTACGCCGTCGCCGGGTGCATCGCGCGCTCCTGCATCAGGTCCCAGGCCGCGGCGATCGACGCCGCCGCGTCGGCGAACCGGTCGGCCGCCAGGTGGCTGCGGCACACCTCGACGTGGCTGCGGGTCAGCTCGGCCAGCACCGACGGCCCGCCGCGGGTGAGCCGCAGCGCCGCGTCGGCGTACTCGGCGGCCCGTTCGAGGTCACCCTGACGCAGGTGCCGCTCGGCCAAGCAGGCCCGCAGCGTCAGCAGCATCGACGGCTGCGGATAGCCGTCGCGCAGCAGTTCCGCGTGGCAGGTTTCCAGCTGGTGCAAGGAATACTGCGCCTCACCCCAGTCGCTCAGCACGATCGCGCGCAGCGGCGCCACCATCGCCCGCACCGGCGGCGGCTCGTTCGCCAGCACGGTTTCGGCCTCCGCGACGTACTTCGCGCGCGCCTCGCCCTTGGAATAGCCGGCCAGCCACAGCAACGCGATGCCCGCCTGCCGGGGCCGTTCGAGACGTTCGGCGCGACGCCGCAACCGCTGCATCCGCGGGGTCGCGCGCCGGGCGTCGCCGAGCAGGAACCGTTCCGCCGTCTCGATCAGCTCGATGTCGAGCTCGATCAGCTCGCGGGGTGAGCTGCCGCCGAGGAGCTCGTCGGGCTCGATCCCGAGCTGCTGCGCGAAGAACCGCAGCGCGTCACCCGACGGCGTCCGCGCGCCGGTCTCGACCGACGAAACGTACGCCGCGGAGTACTGCGGTCCGGCGAGTTCGCGCTGGGTGAGGCCGCGCTCGGTGCGCAGTTCACGCAGGCGCTCGCCGACGGTCTCGCCGCTCACGCTCACGCGGTCTGCCTTTCCACTGACACAGGGTACGACTGGAAGCCGCGCGGTGGCGGGGGAGTCACCCGCCACCGCGCGACGGGTATCAGCAGGCGCCGGCGTCGGTCCAGACCGCCCACGAGCCGGGCGCACCCGGCTCGGCACCGGTCGAGTACCAGGTGGACGTCCACTTGTGACTGTTGTGGCTCACGACGTCGTTGGGCACGTACGCCTTCGCGGAGTCCCACTCGGCGAGGCCGCCGCAGCCGGTCGGCGGGGTGCCGGTGCCGACCGTGAGGGAGAACTGCGCGGTGTGGTCGGCGTCGGTGCCGTCACCGGTGACCGTCACCTGGCTGGTGCCGTTCGGCGTGGTCGCCGCGGTGGTGATGGTCAGCGTCGCGGTGCCGCCGGACTGGACGCTCGCCGGGCTGAACGTCGCCTTCGCGCCGTCCGGGAGGCCGGTGGCGAGCAGCTGCACGGTCTGCGCGCTGCCCGCGGTGACCCGGGTGGTCACCGTGGTCGTCGCGGACTGTCCGGGTTGGACGGACGCCGATGTCGGGGAGAGCGTCAGCGAATAGTCGTTGCCGGCCGGCGGGGTGCCGGTGCAGGTCGGTTCGCCGCTGGCGGCGGTGACGGAGACGGCGTCCCAGGCGGCCTTCGTGGCGTTGAACTCGGTGCAGCTGCCGGGATACAGCGCGATCGCGGCTTCGAGCGTCGCCTTGCGGGCGGCCTTGTGGTTCCAGGACGAGGTCTTCTTCAGCAGTGCGTTGTAGAAGATCTTGCCGGCCTTCTGGATGCCGATGCCGGTGACGGTGCTCCCGTTGCACGTCGGGCTGGCCGGGGACGCGTTGCTGCCCTGGGACAGCAGGTAGAACCAGTGGTTCTGCGGGCCCGCGGCGGCGTGCACCTCGGTGCTCGGGATCGAGGCCGAGTAGCAGTTCGGGTCGCCGACCAGCGACGGGTTGTACATGTAGCGGATCGGGCCCTGGCCGACGAGGTTGACGCCCTCGCCGACGGTGAAGTCCGGCGTGTCCTTCGGGTTGTTGGCGTAGGCCTCGGTGAGCGCGCCGAAGATGTCGCCGGTGGACTCGTTCATGCCGCCGTTTTCGTTGCCCGAGCCCGCGCCGCCCGGCGTGGTCTGGAAGACGGCGTGGCCGAACTCGTGGCCGACGACGTCCATCGGGGTCGCCTGGCGCTGGTTGTCCTGGGAGTGGCCGAAGTGCGTCGAGGAGCCGTCCCAGTAGGCGTTGACGTCGTTGAGGCCGACGCTGGCGCGGAAGCCGCCGCCGGCGCCGTCGATGCCGTTGCGGCCGAGCCAGTCGTTGAGCATCTTCCACTCGGACTGGACGCTGTAGAGCGTGTCGACGCAGCCGGTTTCGAGGTCGGTGCCGGAGCCGTTGCCCCAGGTGTTGGTGCTCTTCGTGAAGATGGCGCCGCCCTCGCGGCCGCAGGCGATGCCGCGGCGGCCCGGGTCGGTCATCGAGTAGGAGCTGCCGGAGCCGCTGGTGTCGATGGAGACCTGGCCGGCGTAGTAGGAGTTGCCGGTGCCCGCGACGGCCGCTTGCGCTGCTGTGGTGGTCTTGGTCGGTCCGGCGAGGGTGAGGACGTCGTCGCGGGTGTCGAGGACGGCGCCGGTGGCGGCGTCGACGAAGACGTGCAGGTTGCTCGGGGTCGTGTTGTTGTGGCCGCTCACGACGACCTCGTAGGCCAGCTTCGGCGCGTCTCCGGCGAGGACGACCAGCTTCGGGGTGGTCGTCCTGTCCACCGTGGACACCTTGGTCCTGGCGATGCCGGCGGCCTTGTCGCTGCTCAGCGCGGCTTGCGTCCGGACGGTGATCGGCGCGGTCCGGGCGGCGTCGGTCGCGCGGACGCGCCCGGCCCCGTCGGCGACGACGACCGCGTCACCCCCGACGACCGGCAGGCCGTGGTAGGTGCGCTGGTAGGAGGCGTAGAAGAGCCCGCCACCACCGGGGGTGACGCCGGTGCGGACGAACGCTTCGGCGGGGCCCTTGGCGAGCTGGTCGACACCGTTGAGCGCGGCCTGGTCGGCGGCGACGGCGGCGAGCGCCTCGGGGTTCGGGGCTTGAGCCGGTGCGGGCGACGCGGCGGCCGGGATCGCCGGCAGCGCGAAGGTCAGGGTCAGGCCGACGATCGCCGCCAGCCCTCGTGGGGATCTCATGGGGAACCTTTCCGGTGGGACTCGGGGAGACCGTGCGCCCGGCCGGGTCGCGATGTGTCCGCCGGAATAACTGGTGTTACGACGCCGGACGCATCCGAGTAAAGGTTCCAGCGGCCTGCGGGTCAATGGGCCGAACGGCCCAGCGTCCCACGTCGAAGATCACGCCGTTCGGGGCAAACCCCCAGGAAACGGCCGCCTTGCCAACTGGTCTGAACCAATTCACTAACTTTCGTAGGAACTTCGGCTTCCGCTCCCGAATCCCGGACCGCCACCCCGATTGGTCCACACCACACGCCGTGTCGTCCCCCCAATCACGCGAGATACCCCTCCAATCACACGAGCCGACCCTCCAGACACGCGATCCGACCCTCTGGGTACGCGAACTGACTCGCTGGGTACGCGAACCGACCGTCCAGGTACGCGAGATACCCGCTGGCCCGCATGATCGGGCGGGCATCACTCGTGATCAGAGGGGCATCTCGTGTGATCAGAGAGGCATCACGCGTGATTGAGGGGGCATCACTCGTGATTGGAGGGTCGACTCGCGTGTCTGGAGGGATCGGTTAAGGCGGGGGGTCGGTGACCTCGGCGGAGTCGAGGCCGCGGCGGTAGGCCGTGATGGCTTCGTCGAGATGACCACGTTGTCGTAGGACGTCTCCGAGCCGCAGCGACGTCGAAACCGCCGCGCCGTGGAGCGACGCGCGGGTCTGGATTTCCAGGGCCTCGCGGAGGAGGCGGGTGGCGGAAACGAGGTCGCCCTGGGCCTGGGCGATCTGGCCCAGCAGGCCGGTCGCCTCGCCCAGGGTTTCGACGTCCTGGGTGAGCAGCGGGAGGACCGAGTTGACCAGCGACGACGCCTCGGCGAGGGCGCCTTGGCGGAGGCGGACCTCGGCCAGCTCGACCGTCGCGCCCGCGACGCCCTCCTCCGAACCGATCGCCGCGAGCTGGTCGCGGGCCTCCGTCAGCTCCGCGCGCGCTTCCGGCAGCCGGCCCAGGCGGCGCAGGAGGTAGCCGCGGGCCCAGCGGCAGCGGGCCGCGTCGCGGTCGAAACCGACCGACGCGAACAGGCGCGACGCCTCGATCAGGTCCTGCTCCGCCCGCTCGCTCTCGCCGATCGCCTGCCACACCTGGGACGCCTGCCGGTGGAACCGCGCCACGAAGTCCGGCCGCGTGGCCGACCGGATCAGCCGGCGCCCGGCGAGCGCCGCCCGCTGGGCCCGGTGCAGCCCGCCCATCTCCATCAACGGGTGGATCAACGCGCTGAGCAGGCACAACTCGGCGTCCGGGTCGCCTTCCAGGACGCTGAGCGCCTCTTCGACGCGGGCGAGCGCCGCCCCCGCGTCGCCCTTCAGGTACCGGCAGCCCGACCACCGGTGCACGATCATCGCCCGCAGCCACGGCGCCGCCGCGTCCGCCAGTTCCTCGGCGTACTCCAGTGCCGCCTGCGCGCCCTCGACGTCGAAGAGCTGCCACTTCACCTCGGCCTGGCAGAACCGCGCGTAACACTCGACGTCGTCGAGGTGGTACCCCTCGGCCTGCTTCGCCACGGACGCGAACCGCTCCGTCGCGGCCTCGACCCGGCCCTGCTCCAGGTCGCGGTAGCCCTCGTCCAGCGAGTCCCGCAGCTCCGCGGCAACGCCCGGGGGACGTCCGAACCGCAGCTCGTCGACGGTCAGGCCGAGCCGGTCGGCCAGGTAGGCCAGCATCTCCTCCGACGGCGGCCGGCTGCCGGTCTCGACCTTCGCCAGGAAGCCCCGGTCGTACCCGGGCTCGGCCAGCTCGCGCTGCGTCCAGCCGCGATCGGCGCGCAGCCGCCGGATCCGCGTGCCGAGCGGTTCGGCGGAGGCGCTGGTCATCGTCCCACGGTAGGTCATCGGTGCCGGGAACGCGGAAACGGACATATTGACGTCCGCGGGCGAACCAGGCTAGCGTCTAGATAGGAAACTTTCCTAACAAAGTGGAGCCGAACATGCGCCTGCTTCCCCTCGCGACGGCGGTCGCGCTCGCCGCGCCCCTCGCCGCCACCCCGGCCGAGGCCGCCACTCCGGCGGAGGTGCGCGTCGACCAGGTCGGTTACGCGCTCGGCGAGGCGAAGCACGCGTACCTGCTCGGCGGCGCCGAGGGGACGTTCTCGGTCGTCGACGACCGTGGCCGGACCGTCCGCCAAGGCCGCACCGGAGTCAGCCTCGGTGCGTGGAACACGAAGTACACCAAGGTGTTCGACCTCGATCTGTCCACTGTGGATCGGCCGGGCACCTACCGGGTCAAGGCCGCGGGCGCGACGTCGCCGCCGTTCCGGATCGACACCGCGCGCCGCCTCTTCCGCCCGCTCGTCGGCGCCACCACCGCGTTCTTCCAGGCCCAGCGCGACGGTCACGACGTCGTCCCGGGACGCCTCGACCGCAAGCCCTCCCACCTCGCCGACCACCAGGGCACCGTCTACGCCGAGCCGAAGTTCGCCGGTGAAGGTGGCGACGAAATCGTCGAACCGCTGAAGCCGCTCGGCGGCCAGGCCGACGTCGAAGGCGGCTGGGTCGACGCCGGCGACTTCGTCAAGTTCACCTCGAACACGGCGTACTCCCTGGCCGAGCTGGGTTACGTCCTGCGCGACGACCCCGACCCTGTGCTGGCCAAGGAAGTCCGCTTCGGCCTCGACTGGCTCGACAAGATGTGGGACGGCCCGACCAAGACGCTCTACGCCCAGGTCGGCATCGGCACCGGCAGCGAGGAGTTCGGCTTCCTCGGCGACCACGACGTCTGGCGCAACCCGCAGGACGACGACGCCCTCGATGTCAAGCCCGGCGACCCCGCCTACTTCGTCAAGTACCGCCCGGTGTTCCCGGCCGCGCCCGCCGGTGCCCCGCTCAGCCCCAACCTCGCCGGCCGCGTCGCCGCCGCCTTCGCGCTCGGCGCGCAGGTCCAGGCCCACCGCGACCCGCGCCTGGCGCGCCACTACCTGGCCGAGGCCGCCGCGGTGTTCGCGCAGGCCAAGACGTCGGACGTCGGTGAGCTCGTCACAGCCTTCCCACACGCCTACTACCCCGAGTCGTCCTGGGAGGACGACCTGGAGCTGGGCGCGACGCAGCTCGCGCTGGCGGCCCGCAAGCTCGGAGACCCGCGCGCGACCGGCTGGGCCCGCGACGCCGCGAAGTGGGCGAAGACCTACATCGCCAGTGACGACAAGAGCACGTTGAACCTCTACGACACGAGCGCGCTCGCCCACGCCGACCTCGCCGGGCTGCTGCGCGCCGGTGTCCCCGGCGCCGCGCTCGGCGTCCGGGACCTGGCCGCGGACCTGCGCCGCCAGCTCGACGCCGGAGTGGACAGCGCGAAGAAGAGTCCATTCGGGACGGCCGTCGACGTCACCGACTTCGACGCCGCCAGCAAGAGCTTCGGCTTCGCCGCGACCGCCCGGCTCTACCAGCGCGCCACCGGCGACACCCGCTACGCCGCGTTCGGCGCCCGGCAACGGGACTTCACCCTCGGGGCCAACGCCTGGGGCGTGTCGCTCGTGGTCGGCGTCGGCAGCACGTTCCCGCGGTGCCCGCACCACCAGGCCGCGAACCTCGCCGGACCTTCGAAAGTGCTGTACGGCGCGGTCGTGAATGGACCCAACGGCGCCGACAATTTCGCCGATCTGCCGTTCCCGGCGGGCGCCAAGGAATGCACCCGTCCGTATGAATCCTTCGACGGACAGGGATCCCGATACGCCGACGACCTGAGTTCATGGCCCAGTAACGAGCCGGCCATCGAC
Organism: Amycolatopsis sp. NPDC088138; assembly: GCF_044741685.1. NCBI lineage: Bacteria > Bacillati > Actinomycetota > Actinomycetes > Pseudonocardiales > Pseudonocardiaceae > Amycolatopsis > Amycolatopsis sp. NPDC088138. The sequence goes on along the minus strand of NZ_JBIUTB010000003.1, from coordinate 199,385 downwards.
TTCACCTCCACGGCGCTGCTCGCATTTTCACTGGCGGGCAGGTCGTAGCATGGCGAGGTGAGCGAACAGTCTGAATTCCCCGACGGCCAGTACCCCGAGCGCCCGGTCGAGCGCCAGAAGGGCCCCGTGGTCCTGCGTGGCGACCGCCGTGACCAGGGCAGCACGACCGACCAGCGGCTGCTCGACTCGCGCGGGCCCAGCGACTGGGTGCACACCGACCCGTGGCGCGTGCTGCGGATCCAGGCCGAGTTCGTCGAGGGGTTCGGCGCGCTCGCCGAGGTCCCGCGCGCGGTCACGGTGTTCGGTTCGGCGCGCACCAAGCGCGACCACCCGGAGTACGAGCTCGGCCGCAAGATCGGCGCCGCGCTGGCCAACGCCGGGTTCGCCGTGATGACCGGCGGCGGCCCGGGCGCGATGGAGGCGGTCAACCGCGGCGCGGCCGAGGCCGGCGGCTTCTCCGTCGGGCTCGGCATCGAGCTGCCGTTCGAGCAGGGCCTGAACCCGTGGGTCGACCTCGGTGTCAACTTCCGCTACTTCTTCGCCCGCAAGACGATGTTCATCAAGTATTCCCAGGCCTTCATCTGCCTGCCCGGCGGCTTCGGCACGCTCGACGAGCTGTTCGAGGCGCTGACGCTGGTGCAGACGAAGAAGGTCACGAAGTTCCCGGTCGTGCTGTTCGGCAGCGAGTACTGGGGCGGGCTCTACGACTGGATCGCCAAGACCGTGCAGGCCGAGGGCAAGGTCAGCGCGCACGACCTGGACCTGCTGCACGTCACCGACGACATCGACGATGCCGTCCGCGTGGTCCAGGACTCGTACCAGGCCTGGGAGGACACGCACTGATGCGCCGGATCTGCGTCTTCTGCGGCTCGTCGATGGGCTTCTCGCCGCGCTACGCCGAGCAGGCGGCCGAGCTCGGCAAGCTGCTGGCCCAGCGCGGCATCGGGCTGGTGTACGGCGGTGCGAGCGTCGGCACCATGGGCGTGGTCGCCGACGCGGCGCTGGCCGCGGGCGGCGAGGTGATCGGCGTGATCCCGGAGGCGCTCTCGAACGTCGAGATCTCGCACGCGGGGCTGTCGGAGCTGCACGTCGTCAAGGACATGCACGAGCGCAAGGCCAAGATGGCGGCCCTGTCGGACGGCTTCCTGGCCCTGCCCGGCGGCGCCGGGACGCTCGAGGAGCTGTTCGAGGTCTGGACGTGGGCCCAGCTCGGCCTGCACGGCAAGCCGATCGGCCTGGTCGACGTCGACGGTTACTACGGCCCGCTGCTGACCTTCGCCGACCACATGGTGACGGAGGGCTTCGTCAAGGCGGACTACCGGCAGCTGCTGCTGACCGACTCCGACCCGGCGGCGCTGCTGGACCGGTTCGAGACCTACGAGCCGCCGGCTCCGCCGAAGTGGGCCGCGGGACCGCCCGGAATCTGAGCGCTCACGGCCTCGGTGCTCGCCCGGACGAACGCGGCCACGGCCCGCGACCGCGTCCGGTCGGGCCACGCCAGCATGATCGAGCTCTGCGGCGCGTCGAGCACCGGCACGCACACGACGTCCGCCCAGGCGTGGCGCTGGACCGACGCCGGGAGCACGGCGACGGCCTGCCCCAGCGCGATCAGCTGCATCAGCTGCCCGGAGTCCCGCACCTCGGGGCCGGTCGTCCTCTTGTCCGTCCCCGGCCAGCGGGGGAGCGGCTCGCCGTCGAGGTCGGCGAGCACCAGGGCGCTGCGCCCGGCCAGCCGGTGGCCGCGGTGCAGGACCGCCACCTGGTCCTGGGTCAGCAGCAGCTCGGTGTCGAACCCGGCGAGGTCGTCGTGCGCCGGGTGCACGAACGCGAGGTCGACGCGCCCGTCGCGCAGCATCGGCGTCTGCTCGCCGATCCCGCAGACGACCACCTCGACCTCGACGGCGTCCGGGTCCTGCCGGTACCGGGGCAGGATCCGCTCGAGCAGGCCGGCGTCACCGTCGGGTTTGGTCGCCACGAGCAGCTTCGGGACGTCTTCACCGGCCCGCTGCGCCCGGCGCACCGCGGCGGCGACGGCGTCGAGCGCTTTGTGGCTCTCCACAAGGAAAACCGCGCCGGCGGCGGTCAGGTTCACCCCGCGGCTGGTGCGTTCCAGCAGCGCCACGCCCAGCCGTCGTTCGAGCTGCTGGATGGCGCGCGACAGCGGCGGCTGCGCCATGCCGAGCCGCTGGGCCGCGCGGCCGAAGTGCCGTTCCTCGGCGACGGCCACGAAGTAGGCGAGCTCCCGCGTTTCCGGTTGCTGCATACCTGCAGGGTATCGGCCGATACGGAGCCGGTGTTGGCTCGAAGCGGCCGCGCGCTGGTGTGCTGGGGTCATGAACGAAATCACTCTGGTCACCGGCGCGAACAAGGGCATCGGCCGCGAGATCGCCGGCCGGCTCGCCGCCCTCGGCCACACGGTCGTCATCGGCGCCCGCAGCGCTTCCGCCGGTGAAAAGGCGGCAGCGGAGATCGGCGGCTGGTCGGTGGTGCTCGACGTGACCGACCCGGCTTCGGTCGCCGCGGCCGCGTCCGCGATCGACGCCCGCTACGGCCGGCTCGACGTCCTGGTCAACAACGCCGCCGTCGCCGTGCCGCCGGGCTCCGACCTGGCGAGTCAGCGCCCCAGCACCGCCGACCTCGACGTCCTGCGCGCGATCTTCGAGACGAACCTCTTCGGCGTCGTCACGGTCACGAACGCGCTGCTCCCGCTGCTGCGCCGGTCGGCCGCGCCGCGCATCGTCAACGTCTCCAGCAGCGGCGCGTCGCTGGAGCGCAACGCCGACCCGGCCACCGAACTCCCGATCTCGGCGGGGTACACGCCGTCGAAGACCGCACTGACGTCGTTGACCCTTCAGTACGCCCGGGACCTGCGGCCGGAGGGGATCCTCGTCAACGCCGTCTGCCCGGGCCACTGCGCGACCGACCTCAACCGCCACTCGGGCCCCCGGACCGCGGCCCAGGGCGCGGAGTCGGCGGTCCGGATGGCCACGATCCCGAAGGACGGCCCGACGGGCACCTTCGTCGACGACGAAGGCCCGGTGCCCTGGTGACTCAGGCGGCGCCTTCGCTGGGCCGCTTGTGGTAGGTGTCCACGTACTCCTGCCCCGACAGCTCCAGGATCGCGTACATCACCTCGTCGGTGACCGAGCGGCGGATCGCCGGCGCGTAGTCCTGGCCTTCGTAGCGGGAAAAGTCGAGCGGCTTGCCGAACGTGATGCTGATCTTGGCCAGGCGGGGGACGCGCGCGCCCTCGGGCTGGAGGTTTTCGGTGCCGGTCAGCGCGACCGGCACCACCTTCGCGCCCGTCGCCAGGGCCAGCGCCCCGACGCCCGTGTGGCCGCGGTGCAGCCGGCCGTCCAGGGAGCGCGTGCCTTCGGGGTAGATCGCGAAGACGCCGCCCGCGTCGAGCACCTTGCGCGCCGCTTCGAGCGCGGCGAGGCCTGCCTGGGCGTTGCCGCGTTCGACCGGGATGTAGCCGAGCCCGCCGACGAACCCGGCCATCAGCTTGCCCCTGACGCCCTTGCCGGTGAAGTACTCCGCCTTGCCGAGGAACTTGACCTGCCGCGGCGTCGCGAACGTGATCACGCCGGTGTCGAGCGCCGCGCGGTGGTTGGCCGCCAGGAGCACCGGGCCCGTCGTGGGCACGTTCTCCACGCCGCGCACCTCGGGCCGGTACAGCGCCCGGGCCAGCGGGCCCAGCACGAAGCGGACAAGCAGGGCGATCAAGTGGTCCTCCTCCTCGGATGCGGTGACTCCAGCATGGCACGATCGTTACTCGTGAGTTGGTTCGAGCGGCGTACGTGGCAGGACCCCGGTTGGACGCCCGAGGACATCCTGACCGCGAAGGGTGACCGGACGGTTTCCGTCGTGCTACCGGCACTGGACGAAGAGCGGACCGTCGGTGACGTCGTCGCGTCGGTCCGGCCGCTGGTCGGCGGGGTCGTCGACGAACTCGTCGTCGTGGACTCCGGCTCGGTTGATCGGACCGCTGAGGTGGCCGAGGCCGCCGGCGCGCGGGTCGTTCGCCGCGAAGATGTGCTGCCCGACCTGCCGCCGGTGCCCGGCAAGGGCGAGGTGCTCTGGCGGTCGCTGGCCGCGACCAGCGGTGACGTCGTCGTGTTCCTCGACTCCGACCTCGTCGACCCGGACCCGGCGTTCGTGCCGTCCCTGCTCGGCCCGCTGCTGACGGCGCCGGGCGTGCACCTGGTCAAGGGCTTCTACCGCCGCCCGCTGCGGCTGGAGAGCAGCGGCGGCGGCCGCGTCACCGAGCTGCTCGCGCGTCCGGTGCTCTCCGCGTTGCGCCCGGCGCTCGGCGGCCTGATCCAGCCCCTCGGCGGCGAGTACGCGGGCACCCGCGAGTTCCTCGAATCGGTGCCGTTCGCGGCCGGGTACGGCGTCGAGATCGGGCTGCTGCTCGACGCCGAGGCCCGCTACGGCCTCGACGGGCTCGCGCAGGTCAACCTCGGCGTCCGCAAGCACCGGAACCGCTCGCTGCCGCAGCTGGGCGTGATGTCGCGGCAGATCCTCGGCACCGCCCTCGCGCGGTGCGGCGTCCCCGCCGCCGACGCGCCGCTGACGCAGTTCGTGCAGGTCGACGAGGAGTGGCTGCCGGACGTCACGGACGTCCTGGTCGCCGACCGGCCGCCGATGCGGGAAGTGCTCGCCCGTCCTCGAGGGTGAGCACCTCGTCGAAGCCGTCGAGGTGCTCGGGGCGGTGCGTCACGAGGACGACGGTGCCTTTTGTTGCGGCGAGGACGCGCTTAAGGACGGCGTCGCCGTGCGCCGGGTCGAGACCTTCGACGGGCTCGTCGAGGACCAGGACTTCCGGTGCGGCCAGGACCGCGCGGGTCAGGACCAGCCGTTGCCGCTGACCGCCGGACAGCGCGTCGCCGTCCGGGCCGGTGTCGCGGTCGAGGTCCAGGTCGAAGCCGGCGGTCTCGCAGGCTTCGCGCAGCTCCGCGTCGGTGGCGTCCGGCTTGCCGAGCAGCAGGTTCTCGCGGACGGTCGTGTGGAAGACGTGCGCGTCGGCGAGTGCGCCGGAGACGGTTCTCGACAGGTCGGCGATCTCGGCGAGCGGATGGCCGTCGAGGGTGACGCGGCCGGAGGTCGGGGTCTCCAGGCCGAGGAGCAGGCGCAGCAGCGTGGTCTTCCCGGCGCCGCTGGGGCCGAGGATCCCGACGCGCTTGCCGGGCGCGAGGTCGAGATCGAGGTCGCGCAGGGCGGGGGCACGCCCGGGGTAGCGGAGGCCGGCTTTCTCCAGCCGGAAGTGTCCTTTTCCTGCGGTACGACTGCCCGGAGCCGGTGCGGGTTCGCTGAGCACGGCCTTGACGCGGGCGGCCGACGCGCGGATCTCGGGCACCCGGCGGGCGGCGGTGATCAGCGGGAGGACGACCTCGAACGTCGTCATGGCGCCGAGGGTGAGGGCAGCGGTCCACGGGACGGAGGCGTCGGTGCCGCAGAGCAAGCTCACGGCGATCGTGGTGACGAGCTGCACGAGGATCCCAGCGGCGCTCAGCAAGGCGGGTTTCACGGCCGGTTCCCGGAGCTGCTCGACGACGTGGTGTGCGGCAGCGCGTTTCTCCTCGAGGGCGCCCGCCGCGACGAGTTCCCGATGCCCGGTGACGAGCTCGACGGCGCGTTCGGCGAGTTCCGCGCGTTTCGGGGCGTTTTCGGCCGCTCGCCGCGCGGTGCTCCTGACGGCCAGCCACGGCAGCACCACCCCGGCGGCGACAAGCCCGGCGGCCAGCGCTCCCGCGGCACTCGCGGACGCCGTCGCGACCACCCCGACGGCGGTCAGCCCGACCAGCCCGGCGACGCCCGCGGGCAGCAGCCACCGCAGGACGGCGTCCTGCAGAGCGTCCACATCGGACACGAGCCGCGTGACGAGGTCACCGCCGGAGTACCGCGACCCGGGTGCGAGAGCCTGGTAGACGCGGGTGCGCAGCGAACCGAGCCACCGGAGGACGACCTCGTGCCCGGCAAGCCGTTCGGCGTACCGCAGGCCACCGCGCAGAAGAGCAAGCGTCCGCACGGCGACGATCGCCACGGTGAGCGCAGCGAGCGGCGGCCGCTCGGCGGCGCGGAGGAGTAGCCAGGCGGCGGTGGCCATGAGCGCGAGACCGGCGAGTTCGGCACCGGCGGCGAGCAGGGCGGCCCGGGCGAGCCGAAGGACGTCCTTTGTGGACACCGCCCACAGGGCCAACCCTTTTGGCGGGGTTCCGGCGAAGTCATTTGTGCTGTTCATGTGGTGATTCCGAAGAGTGTGAGTGGCCTGTGGTAAGCAGAGCGCTGATGGCGAGGTTGCGCAGGTGGTCCTGGCCCGAGGGGCGGTGCTTCTCCCAGTAGCCGACGTCGCGGACCCAGCGCAGCCGGTTCTCGATGTCCGATGTCGGCGCAGATAGGTGGCAATGGCGGCGGGCCCGGTGTCGGCGGGCGGGCTGATGATGCCGTAGCCGGGGTCCGTGTCGCGAATGCCGGTGGCGCAGTCGATGCGGTAACGGGTGATCCGGAAAACCTGCGTGGTAGCGGGAAGCAGAGGTCATCGGGGGTCAGGATCTCGATGCCGCGCTGCGCGAGACGTCCGTGCGCGATCCCGGTGCCGATTTCCGGAAGCCCCCACCCTTCCCGGGGGGGGGGGGGCGTCCCCGAACCCAGCCTACCGCCGCCGGCCTGGGAAAACCGGGTGCGCGCGAATCTGTGGACAACTGCTCACCTGTGGATGCCGGACTTGACAACCTCACGCCGCCACCTCCGAGCTGACCCGTCCGGCGCGCAGCTCCACCACCCGCGAAGCCAGCGCGACCATCGCCGGGCGGTGGGCCACCAGTACCGCCGTGCGGCCCGGCAGCAGCCGGCGGGTGCCGGACAGCGCCGCCTCCTCCGTGCGGGTGTCCAGGCGGGCCGTCGGTTCGTCCAGCAGCACCAGGCCCGCCGATGTCCGGGCCAGCGCCCGCGCCAAGCCGACCCGCTGGCGCTGGCCGGCCGACAACCCTTCGCCCAGCTCGCCCACCGGGGACGCGTAGCCGTCGGGCAAACGCGCCGCCACCTGGTCCAGCGCCGCCGCTCGGGCCGCCGACGGGACGTCGGCTTCGGGGAGACCCAGCGCGATGTTCGACGCCAGCGAGCCCCGGAACAACGTCGGCCGCTGCGGGACCCACGCGATGTCCGCCAGCCAGTCGGCGGGATCCAGCGCACGCACGTCCACCCCGTCGGCCAGGACCCGGCCCGACGTCGGCGTCACGAACCCCAGCAGCACCGCCAGCACCGTGCTCTTCCCGGACCCGCTCGGTCCGGCCAGCGCCAGCCGTGCACCGGCGGGTACCGACAAGTCCACATCGGACAGAGCGACAACGTCGCCGAACGAGACGGACACCCGATCGAAGACCAGCGAAGGCGCACCCCGGCGCCGAACGAACGTCCCCGAACGAACAGAAACCACCGGCACCGCGAGGGCCTCCCGCAACGCCGTCAACCCCTCCGCCGCCGCGTGGAACTTCGCGCCCGCCGCCCGCAGCGGCAGGTACGCCTCCGGGGCGAGGACCAAAACAAGAAGTGCCGTCCGCGCGTCCAACTCGCCGGACAGGAGGCGGAAACCGATCGGCACCGCCACCAGCGCCACCGACATCGTCGCCACCAGTTCCAGTACCAGCGCCGACAGGAACGCCACCCGCAACGTCTTCAGCGTCGCGTCCGCGTGCGCGTCGGCCATCGCCCGGACCGTCCGCGCCTGCGCTTCCGCACGCCCGAACACCTTCAGCGTGCCGAGTCCGCGCACGACGTCGAGGAAGTGCCCACCCAGCTTCTTGAGCAGGTCCCACTGCGTGCGCGCCGCCGTGTGCTTCCCGACGAGGATCGCGAACACCGGGATCAGCGGCAGCGTCGCGGTCACGACCAGTGCCGACACCAGGTCCGTCGTGAACAGCCGGACGATCACCGCGATCGGCACCACCACCGACACGACGAGCGTCGGCAGGTAGCCCGTCAGGTAGCTGTCGGCCGCGTCGACCCCGCGGGTCACCTGCGTCGCGACGACACCGGCCCGATCGGACGACGAGCCGAGCAACCGGAGCCGCAGGCCCGCCTTCACCGACGAGGCAAACCGTCCACTGAGGACATCGTCGGAAAGGGACAACAGCACTCGGCAGGCGATTGCCAGAACTAAGACGAAAGAAAGACCACCGCCGGTGAGCAGCGTGGCGAGACCTTCGGCCTGGATCAGGACAGCGAACGCCGAAAGCACGCCGAGCAACGTCAGCAGGACCAGGTACCGCCGGAGTCCGGGCAGAGCAGGCACGACGTCCCCCTAGAAGTGCAGCAGCGAACGCTGGTCGACGGGTGCGCGGTGCGCGCGCCAGGTCAGCCACTGCACCACGAGCAGCAGCAGGACCGCGGGCGGCGCGAACCACGTCAGCACCGCGAACGTGCCGGGCGAAGTGGCCGCCTGGTCGGTCGTGAGCGCGTAACCCGAGTCCGCTACGAGGATCGCCGGGAATCGCAGCGTGCCGACGAGTAGCGCGGGGCACGCCGCAAGCACCATCGCCGCGAGCAGCGCCGCTCGGTGACGCTTGAGCGCGAGACCCAGCCACACCGAACCCAGCGAGAGAAAGGCCAGCACGACCACCCCGACCCCAAGAGCCGTCACCCCGTGCAGGGCGAAGAAGCCCCATCCGGTGGCGACGACGAGGAACCCCACGGCCGGGGGAAGGAACGCCCGGGCCAGCCGCACCGCGCGCCCGGTCAGCTCGGCCGGCGCCCGCACGGCCAGGAACACCGCGCCCTGCAAGCAGAACAGCGCGATGAACCCGAGACCCCACACCACGGCGTAGGGATTGAACAGCGCGAGCACGGCACCGGACGGCGAGCCGTCGGCGGTCAGCGGCAGCCCGGTCACCAGGTTGCCGAGGAACAGGCCCCACGACACCGCCGTCACCAGCGCGCCGCCGACGATGCCCGCGGTCCACGCGCCGCGTGGCGCGCCGGGGCGGCGGCTGCGCAGCTGCATCGACGCCGTGAACGTCACCAGGCCGAGCAGCAGCGTCACGACCAGGACGTACGCCCCGGCGAACACCTTGCCCTCCAGGTGCGGGAAGGCGCCGAACAGCACGCCGACCGCGGCCACCAGCCACACCTCGTTGGCCAGGAAGAACGGCCCGAGCGCGCCGAGGGTCTGCCGCCGTCTCCGCTCGTCGGCATCGAACGCGGGCAGCAGCATTCCGACGCCGTAGTCGTAGCCCGCCAGCGCGAAGTAGCCGCAGGTCAGCAGGCCCAGCACACCCCACCAGAAGGTCACCATCGGTCAGACTCCACTCAGGACGGGCAGTTCGGCGACGTCGCGGCCGACCGGTTCCGGGCCGCGCTTGGCGACCCGCGCCAGCAGCACCCAGTCGGCCACGCCGAGCGCGGCGAACAGCAGTGAGAAAGCGATGAACGAGAACAGGATCTGGCCGGCCGGGACGTCCGCGATCGCGTCGGCGGTGCGCAGCTTCCCCCACACCAGCCACGGCTGACGGCCGATCTCGCGCACCAGCCAGCCGAGGATCGCGGCGGCGAACGGCAGCGGGATCGCCGCGACCATCAGGTAGTGCAGGAACCGGGCCTTGGTGACCCAGTTCCGGAACAGCAGCACGCAGCCGAGCAGCGCGCACAGCAGCATGACGAACCCGAGCATGATCATCAGGCCGAGCGGGAGCCCGACACCGCCGTCCTTCAGCTTGTCCGGCTGGTACATCGCGAGCTCCCCGAACTGCGCGAAGCCCTGGTTGACCACGAGGATCGCGCCGATCAGCGCCGCGACGACGCCGATTCGCATCGAGCGGCGGAAGAACTCGATCTCGGTGGTGCGCTTGAGGAAGTGGTACGCGCTGACGCCGACCACGAAGAACCCGCCGGTCAGGATCGCGGCGCTGACGACGTGCGGCAGCGACGCGACCAGCGCCGGGTTCGTGAAGAGCGCGCCGAAGTCGTCGAGGTGCAGCGTGCCGCCTTCGAGGTGGCTCCCGACCGGGTCCTGCAGGAACGAGTTGGCCAGCATGATGAACAGCGCCGACGCGTACGCGGTCAGCGTGACCAGCCAGATCAGCGTCAGGTGCAGCCACTTGTTCAGTCGCCCGAAGCCGAAGATCCACAGGCCGAGGAACGTCGATTCGAGGAAGAACGCGACGAGCGTCTCGATGGCCAGCGGGGCGCCGAAGACGTCCCCGGCGAACGCGGAAAGACCGGTCCAGGTCAGCCCGAACTGGAACTCCATCACGATGCCGGTGACGATCCCCAGCGCGTAGTTGATCACGTACAGGCGGCCCCAGAAGCGGGTCATCCGCTCCAGCTCGGGCTTTCCGCCGAGGGCCGAGCGCGTCTGCATCACGGCCACCAGCGTGACCAACCCCAGTGTGAGCAGGACGAACAGGAAGTGGAACGAAGTCGTCGTCGCGAACTGGAGTCTCGCGACCGGGAGTGCGTTCATGTAGACAGGCTACACATAGTCTGCCTACATGTAGCCAGTCGACGTGTAGACTGCGTACTCATGAAGGCGGACACCTTGCGCGGGCACCTCGACGCCCTGCTGCTGGCCGTGCTCGACGGCCGGAAACTGCACGGCTACGCGATCATCGAGGCGCTGCAGCTGCGCAGCGACGGCGCGCTCGACCTGCCCACCGGCACCGTCTACCCGGCGCTGCGCCGGCTCGAGCGGGCCGGCTGGCTGACCAGCGAGTGGGACGTCGTGTCCGGGCGCAAGCGGCGCACCTACCACCTCACCCGCTCCGGCGAGCAGGCCCTGGCCGCCGAACGCACCGAGTGGCGGGAGTTCACCACGGTCATCGGGGGAGTGCTGGGCGCATGATCGACGAGTACCTGGGGGATCTCGACCGGCGCCTGCACGGCTGCGGCAAGTTCAAGGCCGACCTGCTGGACGAGGCGCGTGACGGCCTCCACGACGCGGCCGACGCCTACCGCGCCGGCGGCTGGACCGACGAAGACGCCGAACGCCGCGCCGTCGCCGACTTCGGGCCCGCGGCCGTCGTCGCCCGCGACTACCAGGCCGAGCTCGGGATGCTCAGCGGCGTCCGGACGTTGTGGAAGCTCGTCATCGGCGTGCCGCTGATGCAGGCGTCCTGGGACTACGCCCGGATCCTCACCTACGGCGCCTGGACACAGCTGCCGACGTCGACGCCGGAGTGGTACCGGGTCGTCGCGCACACGACCCACGGCGCGGTGTTCGTCGTGCCGGTCATCGGCCTGCTCGCGCTGCTCGGCACCCGCTGGCTCAGCCGCCGCATGGACGCCGTCCGATTGGCCCGGTTCAGCGGGATCCTGATCGCGCTGGCCGTCGGGATCAACCTCGCCTCGGTCGGCCTGCTGATCGGCTCGACCGGCTTCGTCGACGTGTCCCGGCTGTTCCTGAGCGTGCCGTGCGCGGTGCTGATGGTCGCCTGGGTGCTCCTTTCGCTGCGGCTCGTCGTGCTCGCGAGACGGTCGTGGGGCGGGTATGCCACGATCGTCGCGTGACGACCGCGCTGATCTACCTCGTAGTCATGCTGCTGGTGGCCGCCGTGGTGTTCCTCCTGGCCGCGGTCGTGTTCGGCCGGGGTGAGGAGCTCGCCCCGCTGCCGCCGGGCAGCTCGCCCACGCGCCTGCCCGCCGAGGACATCACCGGCGATGACCTGGAGGACGTGCGCTTCCAGCTGGTGCTGCGCGGTTACAAGATGTCCGAAGTGGACTGGGTGCTGCGCCGCCTCGGTGTCGAGATCGACGAGCTGCGCACCCGGGTGGCCGAGCTGGAGCAGCGCGAGCACGAGCGGGAGAGCTCGCCCGAGGCCGCCCAGTGACGGACCTGGTGCTGTCCGTCGACGTGGGCGCGCCGGCCGGGACGACCTGGCTCGCGCTCACGGACTGGACGCGCCAGGGCGAGTGGATGCTGGGCACCGACGTCGAGGTGACCGAAGGCAACGGCCGCAGTGTCGGCTCGCGGATCTCGGCGTTCACCGGGCTCGCCGGGATCGGGTTCACCGACAAGATGGAGATCACCAGCTGGGAGCCGCCGGTGCGGTGCGCGGTCCGGCACGTCGGCAGCGTCGTCCAGGGCACCGGGGTGTTCCAGGTGATCCCGAAGGACGCGACGCGCTCGACGTTCGTCTGGGCCGAGCACCTGCGGCTGCCGTTCGGGCCGCTGGGCCGGCTCGGCTGGCCGGTCGTGCGGCCGGCGTTCGCGCTGGGGGTGCGCCAGTCGCTGCGGCGGTTCGCGCGGTTCGCGGAGGACTATTCGGTGGGCGGGCATGACTGAGCTGATCGGCACCGACGGCGTCGCGCGGTGCAGCTGGGGCAATTCGACCCCGGACTACGCGGCCTACCACGACGAAGAGTGGGGCACGCCGCTCCACGGGCAGGACGCGCTGTACGAGCGGCTGTGCCTCGAGTCGTTCCAATCGGGACTCTCGTGGATCACGATCCTGCGCAAGCGCGAGAACTTCCGGAAGGCGTTCAAGCAGTTCAAGCCCGCGAAGGTGGCGAAGTTCGGCGACGCCGACATCGAGCGGCTGATGCAGGACGCCGGGATCGTGCGGAACCGGGCGAAGATCCTGGCGGCGATCAACAACGCCCAGGCGATCGCGGCGCTCGACGTCCCGCTGGACGACCTGCTGTGGTCGTTCGCGCCCTCTTCGCACAAGCGGCCGCGGACGATGGCGGACGTCCCGGCCATCACCGACGAGTCGAAGGCGATGGCGAAGGAGCTGAAGAAGCGCGGCTTCGCGTTCCTCGGCCCGACGACGTGCTACGCGCTGATGCAGGCCACCGGCATGGTCGACGACCACGTCCGAGGCTGCTTCCGGGCGGGCTGAACCCGGAAGCAGCCCGGCGCCTACTTGCCCTGGAAGCTCGGCTTGCGCTTGCCGACGAAGGCTTCGACGGCCTCGCTGTGATCGGCGGTCGCGCCCAGCGCGGTTTGGGCGGCGTCCTCGGCGGCCAGCGCTTCCTCGAACGTCGACTGCGCGGCCAGGTTGAGCACGCTCTTGATCTTCGCGTACGCCACGGTCGGCCCGGCTGCGAGCTTCGCCGCGACCTTCTGGGCGCGCGCCGCCAGTTCCGCGTCCGGCACGACCTCGCCGACCAGGCCCAGCCGCAGCGCCTCGGCCGCGTCGACGGTCCGGGCCAGCAGCATCAGCTCGGCGGCGCGGCCGTAACCGACCAGCCGCTGCAACGTCCACGACGCGCCCGAGTCCGGGCCCAGCCCGACGTTGGCGAAGGCCATCAGGAACGACGACGACTCGGCGGCGATCCGCAGGTCACTGGCGTAGGCGAAGGCCGCGCCGGCCCCGGCCGCGGTGCCGTTGATCGCCGCGATGACCGGCTTCTCCATGGCCACGATCGCCTGGACGATCGGGTTGTAGTGCTCCTTCACCGTGTGTAGCGGGGCGGGGTCACCCGCTTGCAGCAGTCCCACGTGCTCCTTCAGATCCTGGCCGGCGCAGAACGCCTTGCCGGAACCGGTCAGCACGACGGCGCGGACGCTCTCGTCGTCCGCCGCCCCGCGCAGGGCCGCGAGCAGTGCTTCCTTCAGCTCGACGGTCAGCGAGTTGTACGCCTGCGGCCGGTTGAGGGTGAGGGTGCGCACCCCGTCGGCGTCGGCGGTCAGCAGGACGTCGGATGTGGTCACGTCTTCTCCTTGCGCTGAAACATCGGTCGTCCGAGACTCTCACACCCCTCGCGGGCCGCATACCAGCACCGATACGGCGGCAAAAGATCGGTCCGCTGATGCGCCGAGGCGCTGATAGGGGACAATGGACGGTAAGACCCGGCTGGCTTTCACGCGAGCGCGACCCGGGCGCGCCGGTTGAGACGGAGGGAGCACGCTATGGCGGCCATGAAGCCCCGGACCGGAGATGGTCCCCTCGAAGTGACTAAGGAGGGGCGGGGCCTCGTGATGCGCGTACCGCTCGAGGGTGGCGGGCGACTCGTCGTCGAACTCTCCGCGGAGGAAGCGAAAGACCTCGGCGCCGCGTTGCAGGAGGTCACTGGCTGAGCCGGCCCCCGAAAACCGTCCTTCCGTCGCACCCCGGTCTCCCTTCGGAGGCCGGGGTCGCGGTTCCTCTGCGCCCGAAGGTTGCTCACTGTGCGTAATCCGCTACCCCCCGTTCCGACGAACCTGCTCGACATCGAGGTCGCGGGCGACCTTCGCCGCGGCGCCCCGACGGTCCGGCTCGTCACCGCCCCGGCCGAGGACGTCGAAGCAGAGCCGTTGGAGATCGGCGGTGTCCGGATCACCGGCAAGGCGGGCGACGTGCAGACGGTCACCGGCGACGGTCCCCGCTGGGTCGCGGGGCTCGGCGACGGCGAGCCGAAGCAGTACCGGAAGACCGGCGCGGCCCTGGTCCGCGCGGTGAACGCGGGCCTGGCGGACGACGTCGAGAACGGCGGGAAGGCGTTCCGCGCGGCGCAGCTCGTGCTGCCCGAGGAGGCCTCCGGTGAGCACGTCACGGAGCTGGCCTTGGGGCTGCTGCTGGGTGGTTACCGCTTCAAGGTGTCCACTGAGGACCCGAAGCCGACCGTGCGGACGCTGCGGCTGGTGACGCACGACCGCGCGGTGGCGGCCTTCACCGAGGCCGTCACGCGCGCGACGGCACTGGCCGCCGCGACGGCGCTGACCCGCGACCTCGCGAACACACCCTCGAACGTCAAGTCCCCGGCGTGGCTCGCGGAGACCGCGGCGAAGGTGGCCGGCCCCGGCGTCGAGGTGGCGGTCCGAGACGAGAAGTGGCTGGCGGAGCAGGGCTTCGGCGGAGTGCTGGCCGTCGGCGGCGGTTCGTCGCGGCCGCCGCGGCTGATCGAGATGACGTACAAGCCGGCGGGTGCTTCGAAGCACCTTCTGCTGGTGGGCAAGGGCATCACGTTCGACACGGGCGGCCTGTCGATCAAGCCGGCCGACGGCATGCACCTGATGCGCACCGACATGGCGGGCGGCGCCGCGGTGATCGCCGCGACCCGCGCGATCGCCGAGCTCGGGCTGCCGGTACGGGTGACCGCGCTGGTGCCGGCGGCCGAGAACCACGTGTCCGGCTCGGCGTACCGGCCCGGCGACATCGTCCGCCACTACGGCGGCCGCACGACCGAGGTCGGCAACACCGACGCCGAAGGCCGCATGGTCCTGGCCGACGCGCTGGCGTACGGCATCAAGAAGTACGGCCCGGACCTGATCGTCGACGCGGCGACGCTGACGGGCGCGATGAAGGTCTCCCTCGGCCTGCGCACGGGCGGCTTCTTCGCATCGGACGACGCGCTGGCGACGTCGGTCGTCGAGGCGGGTTCGCGGGTGGGCGAGGCGTGGTGGCGCATGCCGCTGGTGGAGGACTACGCGGAGAACGTCCGCGGCGAATTCGGCGACGTCCGCCAGACCCCGGCCGGCCCGGGCAGCATCACGGCGGCGCTGTTCCTGCGCGAGTTCACCGAGGGCCTCCCGTGGGCCCACCTGGACATCGCGGGCCCGGCAAGGTCGGAGAAGAACTACGACGAGGTGGTCCCGGGAGCAACGGGCTTCGCGGCCCGGACGATGGTGGAGCTGGCAGCCTCACTGGGCTGAGCCTCACTGAGCTGAACCGCGCTGGGCGGTGGAGCGAGCGCGGCCTTATCCACAGGCGGCGCGAGTTGTGGACAACTCCCTGCGCCCGGCGGCTTTCGGCGGCTTTCGTCGGGGGCCGCCGATAGACTGGACTCGGGGACGCCCCC
Source organism: Amycolatopsis sp. NPDC088138 (assembly GCF_044741685.1). Lineage (NCBI taxonomy): Bacteria > Bacillati > Actinomycetota > Actinomycetes > Pseudonocardiales > Pseudonocardiaceae > Amycolatopsis > Amycolatopsis sp. NPDC088138. The sequence goes on along the minus strand of NZ_JBIUTB010000003.1, from coordinate 183,671 downwards.
CAGGGACGGGCGGGGGAGTTTCCCGCGGCGGCCTGCTCACTTGCGCTCCGCCGCCGACAGTTTCGGATGTCGTGAGGGGCACCTTTAGGGACGTATAAGCCCTGAGGGTGCCCCTCACGGCTTTGGTGCGCCGTTGCCAGCACGTGGGCGCCGGAAGGCGGGGGTCGTAGGTTTGCCTGCGCGCAAGACCAGGCCGGTTGTCCGTGATGGCGGCGGGGCCAGCGCGCGCCGCCGCCGACTGCTTCGGGTGTCGTGAGGGGCACCTTCAGGGATTTAGAAGCCCTGAAGGTGCCCCTTCACGGCTTTTGGTGGGCCGTAGTCAGCACGTGGGTGCCGGAAGGCCGGGGCCGTAGGTTCGCCTGCGCGCCAGACCAGGCCGGTCGTCCGTGATGGGCGGCGGAGTCAGCGCGCTCCGCCGCCGACTGCTTCGGGTGTCGTGAGGGGCACCTTCAGGGACTTAGAAGCCCTGAAGGTGCCCCTCACGGCTTTTGGTGAGCCGTGGCCAGCACGTGGTCCCGGAACGCCGTCACCGCCGGGGTCGCGGGCTCGCCCGCGCGCCAGACCAGGCCGATCGTCCGGGACGCCGGCGGGGCCAGCGGGACCTCCGCCACCCCCGCCGGCGTGCCCGGGCCGAACCGTGGCAGCAACGCCACGCCCAGCCCGGCCGCGACCAGGCCGCGGACCGTGTCGGACTCCTGGCCCTCGAACGCGATGCGGGGTGTGAACCCGGCTGCCGTGCACAGCTCGTCCGTCAGGGTGCGGACGCCGTAACCCGGCTCCAGCAGCACGAACTCCTCCTCCGCCAGCTCGGTCATCCGCACCTGCCGCCGCCCCGCGAGGCGGTGGCCCGTCGGGACCGACAGCAGGATCTCCTCCTCGGCCAGCCCCGCCGAGACCAGCGAAGGCGCGTCCGAAGGCAGCGGCGCCAGCAGCGCCAGGTCCAGCTCGCCGCCCGCCAGCCGGTCGAGCATGTCCTGCCGCGAGCCCTGGACCAGCGTGAACCGCACCCGCGGGTACCGCGCCCGGTAGCCGCGCAGCAGCGACGGCACCAGCGACCGCCCCAGCAGGTGCAGGAACCCCAGCACGACGTGCCCGGACTCCGGTGCCACCTCCTCGCGGGCCAGCCGGACGCCGGTGTCGACCGCCGCCAGAGCCCGTTCGGCCGCCTCGGCCAGCAGCTCCGCCGCACGGGTGAGCCGGATGCCGCGGCCGTCGGGGACGGTCAGCGGCGCGCCCAGGGCGTCGGCCAGCGCCGCGATCCGGCGGCTCACCGTCGGCTGCGGGACGCCCAGCAGTTCGGCCGCGCGTGTGACGTTCCCCGTAGTCCGCAGCGCGACGAGCAGCCGCAGGTGCGGCGCGAGCTGCGCGGACAGCGAGTCATGCATCATCGGATGGATTATGGCTCACAAGTGTATTAGACGTATTGGTTAGCTCTGCTTACTTTCAGTACGTGACCACCACCCGCCGAGTCAAGACCGCCGTCGCCGCGGCGGGGATCTCTTCCTTCGCCCTGCTCTACGCCCCGCAGCCGGTGCTGCCGCAGCTCGCCGCGCAGTACCACCTCGACCCCGGCGGCGCGGCGCTCGCGGTGAGCGTCGCGACCGGCGCGCTCGCCATCGCGGTCCTGCCGATCGCCGCGCTGTCCGAGGTGGTCGGGCGGCGGCCGGTGATCGTGACGTCGGTGGTGGCCTCGGTCGTGTTCGGGCTGCTCCTGCCGCTGATGCCGACGTACCCGGCGCTGCTGGTGCTGCGCGCGCTGCAGGGCATCGCGATCGCCGGCTTCCCCGGGGTCGCGGCCGCCTACCTGGCTGAACGGCTCGGCCGCGCGGGCGTCGCCGCCGCCGTCGGCGCGATGATCGCGGGCAACACCGTCGGCGGCATGCTCGGGCGGCTGTCCGCCGGCTTCTCCGCCGGGCCACTCGGCTGGCGCGGCGCGCTCTACGTCGTCGCGGGCATCGGCGCGGTGTGCGCCGCGATCACCGTCGTGACGCTGCCGCCCGGCACGGCTCGCGGGAAGGTGCAGCTCAAGGGGGTCGCGGCGGGCCTGCTGACGGCGGTGCGCCGCCCGGTGCTGCTCGCGCAGTACGCCGTGGCGCTGCTCGCGATGGGCTCGTTCGTCGCGCTCTACAACGCGGCCGGGTTCCGGCTGACCGGTGATCCGCTGAACCTGTCCCCGGCGATCGCGTCGCTGGTGTTCCTCGCCTACGCGACCGGCTCGGTCTCCTCGGCGGCGGCCGGACGGCTGGTCGCACGCGTCGGACGCCGTCGCGCCGTGATCGGCTCACTGCTGCTGATGGCCGCCGGGGCGGTGCTGACCCTGCCGGACTCGTTGCCGGTGGTCATCGCCGGTTTCCTGGTGCTGACCTGCGCGTTCTTCGCCGCGCACGCGGTCGCCAACGGCTGGGCGGCGGCCGACGCCCCCGAGGACGCCCGAGGCCAGGTCGGCGGCATGTACACGGCGACGTACTACCTGGGCAGCAGTGTCGGCGGCGCGATCGGCGCGTCCGTCTACGGCCACGCGGGCTGGGGCCGGCTGATCGCCCTGGTGGCGGTCTGGCTCCTGCTGGCGGCGGCCGCGGTGGGCGCCGGCACCCGGGTGCGCGCGCAGCGGCGCGAACTGGTGGCGAGCTGAGTCAGATCGCCGCGGCCACGAGAAGCCCGCCGCCCACCGGCAGCAGGGCCGGGACCAGGCGTTCGTCCTCGCGGAACGCGCGCGCGACTTCGCGCAGGGCCAGTGTCTCCGGGTCGCGGCGGGACGGGTCGATCACCCGGCCGCCGGCCAGGACGTTGTGGAACGCGATGATCCCGCCGCGTCGCAGCAGCGAGACGCCCAGCTCGTAGCAGCCCGGGTACTCGATGTGCGCCGAGTCGACGAAGACCAGGTCGTAGCCACCCGGCGTCAGCCGCTGCAGCACGTCCAGCGCCCGGCCGACGATCAGCCGGGTCCGGCCCGGCGCGTAGCCGGCCTCGCGGAACGTCGCGCGCGCGGCGCGCTGGTACTCCGGCTCGAGGTCGATCGAGGTCAGGATGCCGTCGGGGGCCATCCCGCGCAGCAGGCTCAGCCCGCTGACCCCGGCGCCCGTGCCGACCTCGACGACGGCCTTCGCCCGCAGCGTGGCGGCCAGGAACCGGAGGGTCGCGCCGGCACCCGCGCTGAGCGGGTTGCAGCCCAGGTCCTCGGCCCGTGCCCGCGCCGAAGACAGCACCTCGTCGTCGGGCAGGTACCCGTCGACGAACCCGGAGTCGACCGGTGCGGCCGCAGGGGTGGGCGTGTTCACGCACGGAGGTTAGCGCTGGTTGTCGATAAATCCGCGCAGGCTCCCTGGTAAGCACCCGGGAAGAACTTCTCAGCCTGTTCTCAGTCCAGTCTCACTAGAACCATAAGGAACCCCGACAGACTCGAATCCAGACGCACGGGAACACCGTGCCGCCGACCCGCGTTGGGTGGAGCAGACAGGAGAAACGCAGATGGAGGTGCCTGCTCCCACGATGCAGAACGCCGTTGCCGACGCAGACGCGGCTGAGCCCGTGTCCCTGGACGAGGCGGCTTGGACGCCACCGTCCTGGGACGAGGTCGTCCGCGAACACAGCGACCGGGTCTACCGGCTCGCCTACCGCCTCACCGGCAACACGCACGACGCCGAGGACCTCACCCAGGAGACCTTCATCCGGGTCTTCCGGTCGCTGGCGTCCTACAAGCCCGGCACGTTCGAGGGCTGGCTGCACCGCATCACCACCAACCTCTTCCTCGACATGGCCCGCCGCCGCTCGCGCGTGCGGATGGAAGGCCTGCCCGAGGACACCGACCGCATCGTGGGCGACGACCCGAGCCCCGAGCAGGTCTTCTCCGACACCCACCTGGACCCGGACCTGCAGGCCGCGCTCGACGAGCTGCCGCCGGAGTTCCGCGCCGCCGTCGTGCTGTGTGACGTCGAGGGCCTCTCGTACGAGGAGATCGGCGCGACGCTCAACGTGAAGCTGGGCACCGTCCGCAGCCGGATCCACCGCGGCCGTCAGGCGCTGCGCGCTTCGCTGGAGCGCCGGCGCAGTCACGCCCCGGAGTCTGCGAAGGTGTCGGTATGACCGCACCGCGAGGCTGGGCACTCCCCGAGTCGCACCTGCTGCCGGACGCCGTGGTCGCGTTCGTGGACGGCGAACTCACCCACGGTGCGCGTGATCGCGCGGCGTCGCACATCACGCGCTGCGCTTCCTGCGCCGGCGACGTCCAGGCTCAGCGACAGGCCGTCGCCGCCATCCGCGGCGCGGGCGCGCCGTCGATGTCGGCCGGGTTCCTGGCGAGCCTCCGGTCCATCCCGGAGCACACGGAACTGCCCAGCAGCCCCGACAACCTGGCGATCACCGCGGACGGCCAGCTGGTCGCGGTCCAGCGACCCGACCGGGTCGCCGGCCTGCGCGACCAGGGCGTCCTGGGTGGCGTGGCCCCGCTGGGCTCGTCGGCCCCGCTCGGCCAGTCCCCGAACGTCCTGGGCGGCGGCCGCTTCAAGCGCCGCGCGGCGCAGGGCGCGGGCGTGGTCGTCTCCGGGCTGGTGCTGAGCGCGCTGGCCCTGGTCGGAACCACCGCGGACAGCGGCGACGGCACCCCGGACACGGGCGGCCGGGTCCCGCCGAACGGCAACCTGCTCCCGGCCCAGATGGCGGTGCCCCAGCAGGCACCCCGGCCGGCACCGTCGGTGACGTCGACACCGTCGAGCCCGACGGTCGCGATACCGGCCGGCATCCGCTGACACGCTTGACACCCTGAAGGCCACCACGAGTTCGTGGTGGCCTTCGGTGTTTCTGCCTGCAGGTGGCCTGGCGACAGCTCAGCTCGTGGGTCGGTTCACATGCGCACGGACCGGTTCAGGTGCAGGTCCCGGCAGCCGCAAACTGCTCTTGTCCAGGCCCGCGGACCGACAGCGGCCCCCGCCCGTCCCTGGGGGGCTGCCCCGAGTCCAGTCTATCGGCGACCCCCGACGGAAATGACCATTCGCGAGCAGGACGGCGGTTTGTCCACATTGCCGCTTGCCTGTGGACAGCTGGCCCGATTTGGCTGGGGAACGCGCTGTATCGGCTGCGGAGCAGGGGGACCTTGCTAGCGGGTCTGCGGACCCGGCTGTTCCGCTGCGGGCTCGGCCGGCGTCGGGGAGATCGTGCTCGCGGAACCCGGCCAGCACCTGGGAGACGTGTGCCGACTGCCTGCCGAACTCGGAGACCGTGCCGTCCTGCCTGCGAAACCCGGCGTGCTCGACCTGGGAAATCTCGCCGCCCCAGCCTCGGAACCAGGCCTGCCCCACCCCGTGACCCGGCCAAGAAACAGCCACTTCACCGTCGTACCGGCAGACTCGGAGCACTGGGCTTGGGTATCGTCACGCCCAGCCACCTGATCTTCAGCACCGGGGAATGATGACCGAGCCGAACGTGAATCCCGAGCAGCCCGGCGCGCCTGACGCCGACCGGCTGGGTCCGCGGCCGCTCGCGCGGCCGGCCGTCGATCCGGGGCAGGCCGCGGTGTTCGGCAGGCCGCAGGGCGTCGACGGGGCGTTCGACAAGCTCTACGCGCCCAGCAAGGCCAACGGCGTCAAGCTCACGCCGCCCGCACCCGAGTCGCTCGCGGAAGCCTTCAGCCGCCCGCCTGGGGCCGAAGGTGTGCTGCTCGAGCGGCCTCGCGAGGCCGTCGGGGAGGCACCTCAAAGCGAACCGCCGCTGTGGACCGGGTCGGGCGACCCGTGGCGTGATCCGGGGGCCGGGGCCGTCCTCGCCGGGCCCGCGATGCCCGCCGAAGACGAGGAAAAGCCCGCTCGGCGCCCGCCCGGGGCGCTGCTCAGCCTGCCCGAGGTGCTGTTCGGCCGCCGCGTCAAGCCGAAGGCGCTGGTCATGCTCGGCGTCGTGGCGCTGCTCATCGGCGCCGTCGGCGGTCTGGTCGGCTGGTGGGCCGCCGACACCGGCACCGAGCTCACCGGGTCCGCGACGATCTCCGAAGCCGAGGCCGCCAAGGAGCGCCCGGCCGGTTCGGTCTCCGAGATCGCCAAGCGCGTCTCCCCGGCCGTCGTCTCGCTCGAGGTGTTCAAGCCCGGCGCCGAGTCCGGCGAGCAGGGCTCCGGCGTGATGATCGACCCGCAGGGGTACATCCTCACCAACGACCACGTGATCAGCTCCGCCGCCGCGGACCCGAGCGTCAAGATCACCGCGATCTTCATCGACGGCACCCGCACCGACGCCAAGCTCGTCGGCACCGACCCGAAGACCGACCTCGCCGTGGTGAAGGTCAACGTCACCAACCCGACCGTGCTGCAGATCGGCAAGTCCTCGGACCTGCAGGTCGGCGACACCGTGATGGCGATCGGCTCGCCGCTGGCCCTGCAGAACTCGGTGACCGCCGGCATCGTCAGCGCGCTGAACCGGCCGATCACCGCCGGCGGGGACAACGGTGCCGCGCCGGTCACCTACGAGGCCATCCAGACCGACGCCGCGATCAACCACGGCAACTCCGGCGGCGCGCTGGTCGACTCCACCGGCGCGCTCGTCGGCATCAACTCGTCGATCCGCTCGTCCAGCGCGGACGGCGGCAGCATCGGCATCGGCTTCGCCATCCCGAGCGACTACGCGATCAAGATCGCGAAGGCGCTGATCAAGGACGGCAAGGTCCAGCACGCCGACATCGGCATCAACGCCTCCTCGACGGTCGCCGGCTCGTCCACGATGGGCGCGCAGGTCAAGAACGTCGCGCCCGGCGGCCCGGCGGCGAACGCGGGCATCAAGGAGGGCGACGTGATCACGAAGATCGGCAACCGCCTGGTCCGCGACTCCGCGGAACTGACGGTCGCCGTGCGCGCCCACGACGTCGGCGAAGTGGTCCCGGTGTCGCTGGCGCGCGACGGCGCGAGCTTCGTCGTCGACGTAACCCTGGCTTCCGACTGAGTTCGGACGTTCGGCCTGCCGGAGCGCGGCCGACCACGAGTACCCTGGGCGGGTAGGTTCCGAGCGGAGGTTGACGGGTGTTCGACAGTGTCGGATGGGGGGAGATCCTCGTCCTCATCATCGCCGGTCTTTTCATCCTCGGCCCGGAGCGGCTGCCCGAGGCGGCGTCCTGGCTCGCGAAGAGCGTGAAGAAGGTCCGCGACTTCGCGACCGGCGCCAAGGAGCAGCTCCGCGAGGAGATGGGCCCGGAGTTCGACCAGCTCCGCAAGCCGCTCGAAGACCTGCGCGGGCTGCGCAACTTCGACCCGAAACGCGTGGTGACGCAGCACCTCTTCGACGGTGACAGCGACCCGCTCGGCATCAAGGGCATCACCAACGGCGGCTCCAACGGGACCACCAACGGCTCGAACGGCTACACCGCGGCCCCGGCCGCGCCGGAGCCGCTGAAGCCGGGCGAGCGCCCCCCGATCGACCCGGACGCCACGTAACCCGGCCGGCTGTGGACAACCGCACCGCACCCGCTTGAGCGCGCCCGAAACCGTCGGTGCCCTGCGGTAGCGTGGAATCCGGGGGGCGGGCCCCAACCCCCGAGCACACCGAAGGCCACTCCCCGCGACGGGAAGTGGCCTTCGAAACGGAACCGCTCAGCGTCCCGCGGGCGTCACGTTCAGCATCATCCCGGCCAGCCCGCGCGCCCGGACCGTCAGCTTCTTCGCCGCGTCCTTCAGCACCAGCGAAGCCGGGGCCTCCGGGTCCGACAGCACCAGCGGCGTGCCCGAGTCACCCTGTTCACGCAGGCGCGGGTCCAGCGGCACCTGGCCCAGCAGCGGGACGTCCGAGCCGATCGACTTCGTCAGCGAGTCCGCCACCGACTGGCCGCCGCCCGAGCCGAAGATCTCCAGGCGAGAGCCGTCTTCCTGCTCCAGCCACGACATGTTCTCGATGACCCCCGCGACGCGCTGACGCGTCTGCAGCGCGATCGCGCCCGCGCGCTCGGCCACCTCGGCCGCCGCCTGCTGCGGGGTGGTGACGACCAGGATCTCCGCGTTCGGGATCAGCTGGGCCACCGAGATCGCGATGTCGCCGGTGCCCGGCGGCAGGTCCAGCAGCAGGATGTCGAGGTCGCCCCAGAACACGTCCGCCAGGAACTGCTGCAGCGCGCGGTGCAGCATCGGGCCGCGCCACACCACCGGGGTGTTGCCCGGGGTGAACATGCCGATCGAGATCACCTTCACGCCGTGCGCCTGCGGCGGCATGATCATCGTGTCGACCTTGGTCGGCTTCTCGCGGGTGCCCAGCATGCGGGGGATCGAGTGGCCGTAGATGTCCGCGTCGACGACGCCCACCGAGAGCCCGCGCTGCACCATCGCCGCGGCCAGGTTCACCGTGACCGACGACTTGCCGACGCCGCCCTTGCCGGACGCGACGCAGTACACCCGCGTCATCGAGCCCGGCTGCGCGAACGGGATGACCGGTTCGGTGGTCTCCCCGCGCAGCGACTTCCGCAGCTCGGTGCGCTGCTCGTCGTTCATCACGTCGAGCTCGACCCGGACGTCGGCGACGCCGGGGAGCTTCGAGACGGCTTCCTTCGTGTCGTTGGTCAGCGTCGCCTTCAGCGGGCAGCCGGCCACGGTCAGGTAGATCCCGACGGTGACCACGCCGTCGTCGCCGACGACGACGTCCTTCACCATCCCCAGGTCCGTGATGGGTTTGTGGATCTCGGGGTCTTGCACGCTCTTCAGCGCGCTGCGGACGTCGTCGACGCTGGGGAGCTGCTGAGTGCTGGTCACCCCGTCCATGTTACGAGCCGGTAGGAGTGCGGTCGGCCTTGGCCTTCCGTGGCTTCACCGACAGGTCCTCCCGCAGCCGGTCCAGCTCGCTGCGCAGGTAGTCCCGGGTCGCCACCTCGCCGACGGCCAGCCGCAGCGCCGCCAGCTCCCGGGCCAGGTACTCCGTGTCGGCCTTCGTCTGCAGGGCCCGGTTCCGGTCCTCTTCCAGCGAGACGCGGTCGCGGTCGTCCTGCCGGTTCTGCGCGAGCAGGATCAGCGGCGCCGCGTACGCCGCCTGCGTCGAAAAGGCCAGGTTGAGCAGGATGAACGGGTACGGGTCCCACTGCAGCGACACCGCGGCGAGGTTCATCGCGATCCAGACGATCACGAGCAGCGTCTGCCAGAACAGGTACTTCCCGGTGCCCAGGAACCGGGCGACGCGCTCGGTGAGCCTGCCGAAGGTGTCCGGATCGATGTTCAGCTTGAACCGGTTCTGGCTGCGTGGCTGGTCCAGCCGCCGTCCGGACGTCAGTTCAGGCACGCTCGGCCTCCAGTTGTTCGCCGGTCTCGCCGGTCGTGTCGTGCAGCCCGGTCTCGCGCCAGTCCTCGGGCAGCAGGTGGTCGAGCACGTCGTCCACGGTCACCGCGCCGATCAGGTGGTCCTCGCTGTCGACGACCGGTCCGCAGGTCAGGTTGTAGGCCGCGAAGTAGCGCGTGACCTCGGGCAGGGTCGCGTTGGGCCGCAGCGCCGCCAGCCCGGTGTCGACGGCGCTGGCCACCAGCTCGGCCGGTGGTTCGCGCAGCAGCCGCTGGAAGTGCACGACCCCGACGAAGCGCCCGGTCGGCGTCGCGGTCGGCGGGCGGCAGACGAACACCATGCTGGCCAGCGCCGGCGGCAGCTCGGCGTTGCGGATGTGTGCCAGCGCCTCGGCGATCGTGGTGTCGGGCGTGAGGACCACGGGCTCGGGGGTCATCAGGCCGCCCGCGGTGTCGGACGAGTAGGCCAGCAGCCGCCTGACCGGCGCCGACTCCTCCGGCTCCATCAGCTCCAGCAGCCGGCTCTGCTCGGCCGGGGCCAGCTCGGCGAGCAGGTCGGCGGCGTCGTCCGGGCTCATCGCCTCGAGGATGTCGGCCGCGCGCTCCTCGGCGAGGTAGGACAGCAGCTCCTTCTGGTCGTCGTCGGGCAGCTCTTCGAGGACGTCGGCGAGGCGCTCGTCGTCCATCGCGTCGGCGACCTCGTGCCGGCGCTTGAGCGGCAGGTCGCGGATCGTCGCGGCGACGTCGACCGAGCGCATGGTGTCGAACAGCATGAGCAGCTGCCCGGCGCCCTGCTGCTGGCCGGTGATGTCGGTCAGGCTGAGCCCGGCCACCTCCGCCCACGGCAGCACCTGCATCGCCGAGCGGCGGCGGCCCAGCCCGATCCGCCGCTCCCGGATGGCGAGCTTCGCCAGCACCCAGTCGCGGGTGCGGGTCGGCTCCATCCCGGCGTCGACGACGGTGACGCGGGTGTCCGACCCGGCCAGCGTCGCGTGCGCGTCGAGCAGCTGGCCGAGCACCAGGACCTCGTTGGGCCGCTGGTTGAACTGGCGCATGTTGACCGAGCCGGTGGCCAGCGTGATGGCGCTCGGCTCGATCGCGGTGACCCGCAGCATCGGCACGAACACCCGCCGCCGGGTGGTCAGCTCGACGACCACGCCGAGGATCCGCGGCGGCTGCGTGTCGAGGCGCAGCCCGGCGACGAGGTCGCGGACCCGGCCGATGGACTCGCCGTCGGGGCCGAACACCGGCAAACCCGACAGCTGAGCTGCGAAAACCCTGTTGACCCCGGCCATGGCGCCGACCTTATCGGCTGGCCGCCCACGCGGCGATTTCCGGCACTGTGACGAAGGCCGGGTCGTCGCTGTCTTCGCCGTGTTCGGCGGACTCTTCGACCCTCCAGAGCCAGTTCTGCACGGCCCGCACGAGCGTCCAGGCCCGCGCCTTCCCGGCGTCGAGCTCCTGCGACGCGACGATCAGCGCCAGCCGTTCGTCCAGTGTGGACTCGGTGAAGCGGTTCCAGAACAACGGGATCACGGCGTACTCGAGGTCGCCGGCCAGCGGCTTGGGGTCGATGACCAGCCACGGCTCCCGCCGCCCGGCGAGCACGTTCTGGAAGTGCAGGTCCTCGTTCACCAGCGCCGATCCCGACGACGGCCCCAGCTCGCGGCAGATCGCGACGGCGTCGTCGACGAGCCGCCGGTCGAACGGCCCGCCCAGCTCGGCCCAGCGTCGCGGAAGCTCCTCGACCAGCCTCGAAGCCTCCCCGCGCACACTCCGGGACAGCTGCGGCGGCGCGGGCACGGCGAGGCGCCGCGCCAGCTCGCCCAGGACCGGGATCGCCTCGCGCAGCGGGAGGTCGTCGAGCGTGCGCCCGGCGTCGAGCCGCTCCAGCAGCAGAACGCCGTCCCCGGGCGCGGAATCCAGCAGCAGCACCGCACCCCGACCGGCCCATGTGGACAGTGCGACCGGCTCGTCGGCCGATTCGCCGTCGCGCCAGCCGAGCTTCAGCACCACCGGCGTGCCGTCGGGCAGGCGCGCGGGCTGCACGACACCGACGTAACCGTGCATCGCCTCACCTTCGAACGTCAGCCCCCACTTACGGGCGTACCCGGCGGCGAGGGCCGGCAGGGCGGCGAGCCAGGGGACGGCCGCGGGGCCGAGCACGCGGGGCGCCCTGGCGGCGAAGACCGGGGGCACGCGGAGATCGTTCACCACCCCAGTCTGGCCGCCGCGTCCAGCGCGTTTCGCCATGGTGCCCACGGGCGTACGCTGGGTTTTCAGGGGAAAACCCAACCCCGGGAGCAGCCATGGTGGTGGAGATCGTCAGTGCCGTCGTCGTACTGGGCGGAGCCTGGCTCGCGGCCGGCGTGCGCGTCGTCAAGCAGTACGAACGCGGCCTCATCTTCCGGTTCGGCCGGGTGCGGTCCCGGGTGCAGGAGCCCGGCCTGAAGCTGCTGGTCCCGTTCGTGGACCGGATGCAGAAGGTCAACATGCAGATCGTGACCATGCCGGTGCCCGCGCAGGACGGCATCACCCGCGACAACGTCACGGTCCGGGTCGACGCGGTCGTCTACTTCAAGGTGATCGACCCCGTCGTCGCCGCGGTCAACGTGCAGGACTACCGGGCCGCGGTCGGCCAGGTCGCGCAGACGTCCCTGCGCTCGATCATCGGCAAGAGCGAGCTCGACGACCTGCTCTCGAACCGCGAGCACCTCAACGAGGGGCTCGAGCTGATGATCGACAGCCCGGCGCTGGACTGGGGCATCCACATCGACAAGGTCGAGATCAAGGACGTCGCACTGCCCGAGGCGATGAAGCGCTCGATGTCCCGGCAGGCCGAGGCGGAGCGGGAACGCCGGGCGCGTGTCATCTCCGCCGACGGTGAGCTGCAGGCGTCGCACAAGCTCGCGCAGGCCGCCGCGACGATGGAGGACACGCCGTCGGCGATGCAGCTGCGGCTGCTGGAGACGGTGGTCCAGGTGTCGTCGGAGAAGAACTCGACGCTGATCCTGCCGTTCCCGGTGGAGCTGCTGCGCTTCCTCGACGCCCACACGCCGAAGGCCCCCGCGGCCCCGGCGGCGCCCGTCGCTCCGGCGCCGGAACCCGAAGCGGTGGAAGCGAAACCGGAGGCGAACGGGCACGGGACGCCGTCGCCGCGCACCCCCGGCGACGCGGCGCTGCCGGCGGCGGACTAGCCGCCTAGCTGTCGAACTGGCCGTTCACGCCCAGGATGATGAAGGTCGTGAAGAAGCCGACCAGCAGGGCGATGACGACGTAGCCGACGATCACGGCGCCCAAGGCGACGCCGCGGCCGCCGCCTTCGCCGCGGTTGGTGCGGCTCAGCGCGATGTGGCCCATGATCAGCCCGGCGATCGCCGTGACGCCGGCGGAGCAGAAGCCGAGGATCGAGCAGACCAGCGCGCCGATGGCCAGCGCGTTGTCCTGGGAGCGCGGGGGCATGGTGTACGGCGGCCGCGCGTAGGGCGCGGGCGGTGCGTACGGCGCGCCGTAGGCCGGCGGGTACGGCTGCTGCACGTAGGGCTGGGGGTAGGGCTGCTGGGGGTAGGCCTGCTGCGGGTGACCCGGTGCCGCGTACGGCGTGCCGGGGATGTGCGCCGCGGGCGTCTCGTACGCGCCGGGCGGGAGCCCGGGGTCTGCCGAAGCCGTCGGGTCCGAGTCTGGCGCGGTGGTGCCGGACGTGTCGGCGACCGTCGTGTCGGTGTCGGCCGAGGTGGTGTCGGAGACCGTGGTGTCCGGGACCGTGCTGTCGAAGGTCGGGTCCGCGGTCGCAGGCGGCTCGTAGGACGCCGGGTCGTACGACGACGGCTCGGTGTTCGACGGCGGGTCGTACGACGTGGACGGCTTGTCCTTGTCGCCGGACGGGTCGGTCATCAAGGGCCCCCTCGGTGCGTGCAGGTCCTCAACTTAGCCGGTCAGCGGCAGGCGCCGTCGGCGCCCGCCGGGCAGATCCGCGAGCCCGCGGACCCGGCGGGCGTGAGCGCCCTCATAGCAGGGTGGCCCGTTTCGGGTCATACTCACCGGTAACCCAGCGCCGGGAGCGGCGTCGTAACCGGAAAGGGAGCCGTGATGGCCCGTCTCGCCCAGACCGCCGGCCTGTCCGACGTGCAGTCGGAGATCCTCGCGACCGTCCGCTCGTTCGTGGACAAGGAGGTCATCCCGCACGCGCAGGAGCTCGAGCACTCCGACACGTACCCGGCCGACATCGTCGAGGGCATGAAGGAGATGGGCCTGTTCGGGATCACCATCCCGGAGGAGTACGGCGGGCTCGGCGAGTCGCTGCTGACCTACGCGCTGGTCGTCGAGGAGATCGCGCGGGGCTGGATGAGCGTGTCCGGCGTGATCAACACGCACTTCATCGTGGCGCACATGATCGCCCGCCACGGCACCGAAGCGCAGAAGCAGCACTTCCTGCCGCGGATGGCGACCGGCGAGGTCCGCGGGTCCTTCTCGATGTCCGAGCCGGACCTCGGCTCCGACGTCGCCGCGATCAAGACGCGCGCCAAGAAGACCGGCGACGGGTACGTCATCGACGGCTCGAAGATGTGGCTGACGAACGGCGGCTCGTCCACCCTGATCGCGCTGCTCGTGAAGACCGACGAAGGCGCCGAGAAGCCCCACCAGAACCTGACGACGTTCCTCGTCGAGAAGCCCGAGGGCTTCGGCGAGGTGGCGCCGGGACTGACCATCCCCGGCAAGATCGACAAGATGGGCTACAAGGGCGTCGACACCACCGAAGCGGTGTTCGACGGCTACGAGATCGGCGCGGACATGGTCCTCGGCGAGGCGCCGGGCAAGGGCTTCGCGTACATGATGGACGGTGTCGAGGTCGGCCGCGTGAACGTCGCGGCCCGGGCGTGCGGCATCGCGATCCGGGCGTTCGAGCTGGCGGTGGAGTACGCCCAGCAGCGCAAGACGTTCGGCAAGGCGATCGCCGAGCACCAGGCCGTGGCGTTCAAGCTGGCCGAGATGGCGACCAAGGTCGAGGCGGCCCACCTGATGATGGTGAACGCGGCCCGGCTCAAGGACTCGGGTGAGCGCAACGACGTCGAGGCGGGCATGGCCAAGCTGATCGCGTCGGAGTACTGCGCCGAGGTCACGCAGGACTCGTTCCGCATCCACGGCGGTTACGGCTACTCGAAGGAGTACGAGATCGAGCGCCTGATGCGCGAGGCGCCGTTCCTGCTGATCGGCGAGGGCACGAGCGAGATCCAGAAGACGATCATCAGCCGCGGCCTGCTGCGCGAATACAAGTCCCGCTCCTGAGGTTCCGGCGCCGGATTGTCTCTGTATCGACAATTCGGCGTCCGGCCTTTCGGGGTAAGCGGCTCGCACGGCCCGGGCGTTCTTGACAAGATGGACGCCCAGGACCACGAGGGCGCAGGTGATGATGGTGAGTAGTCCCTTCGGCGGGGGCCGGGCGCCCGGCAACCTGCCGCGGTTGCCGACGCCGCCCACCGGCTGGCCGATCGGGTCCTACGCGACCTACAGCGAGGCGCAGCAGGCCGTCGACTTCCTCGCCGAGAGCGAGTTCGCGGTCACCGACGTCACCATCGTCGGCGTCGACCTCATGCTGGTCGAGCGGGTGATCGGGAAGCTGACGTGGGGCCGCGCCCTGGCCGCCGGCGCCTTCTCGGGGGCCTGGTTCGGCCTGTTCGCCGGGCTGCTGCTCGGGATGTTCGTCAACCAGGGCTTCGCGCTGCAGGTGCTCACCGGGCTCGTGCTGGGCATCCTCTCCGGGCTGGTGTTCGCCGCCATCGGCTACGGCATGTCCCGGGGGCGGCGGCGGGACTTCTCGTCGGCGAGCCAGCTGGTGGCCGGCCGGTACGACGTCCTGTGCCAGCCGCGTTCGGCCGAGCAGGCCCGGGAACTGCTGGCGAAGCTCGCGCTGAAACCGCCGTCGTGAGTTTTCCCGTCAATATCAGGGGATAATCACAGTTCGGCATGCACTGGCCTGAATCGTTACCGATACTGCTTGCGGGGTGTGATCGCCCGGCATAAGTTGTCCGACACCAGTCGGGCGGCCCCGCCCAACCAGCGTGGCGGCCCGAGCACTAGCACGTCGGGGTGCTGGCGCGGTTCGCCTCATCGCGTCGCGGTGCCCACCGGGTACCGCGGTAACCGGCGTGCACGCGGGTGAGGAGGCCTGATGGGGAAGAGGATCGGCGCGGGCAAACGGGGGCGATCGCCCGGCCGTGCCGCCGCCCTGCTGGGGGCAGGGGCATTGCTGACCGGTCTAGTGGCCGGCTGCGGCTCGGGCGGTGGTCTGAAGATCAACGTGTACTACGCACCTGAGGACAGCTTCCAGAAGGTCGTGGACAACTGCAACAAGGCGGCGAACGGCCGCTACGAGATCGTCTACAACAAACTCCAGCGCGGCTCGGACGACCAGCGCCTGCAGATGGCACGGCGGCTGGCGGCGGGCGACACCGCGATGGACGTCCTGGGGCTCGACGTGACCTGGGTTTCGGAGTTCGCCGAAGCCGGCTGGGTCGACGAATGGAAGGACCAGAACAAGGCCGCGGCTTCCGAAGGCGTCCTGCAGGGACCGCTGGACACCGCGACCTACAACGGGAAGCTCTACGCGGCCCCGAAGAACACGAACATCCAGCTGCTCTGGTACGACGACCGGATCACCCCGGCCCCACCGAAGACGTGGGACGAGATGATCCAGAAGTCGAAGGACCTGAAGGCGCAGGGCAAGCCGTACAGCATCGTCTTCACCGGCGCGCAGTACGAAGGCCTCGTCGTCTTCTACAACACCCTGGTCGAGTCGATGGGCGGGCACATCCTGTCCGACGACGGCAAGTCCGTGGTGATGGACGACGGCGCCGTGAAAGCGCTCGCCCTGCTGAAGCAGATCACCGACTCGGGGATCACCGACGCGTCGCTGACCAACTCGAAGGAGGACGACGTCCGCCAGACGTTCCAGCGCGGTGACGCCGCGTTCGAGCTGAACTGGCCGTTCGTCTACGCCTCCTACGCGAAGGACAAGGCATCGGACGTCCAGCACATGAAGTGGGCCGTCTACCCCGAAGCGGTGCCCGGTACCCCGGCCAAGACCACGATCGGCGGATACGACCTCGCTGTCAGTTCGCTGTCACTGCACAAGCCCGAAGCGTACGAAGCCGCGCTTTGCCTGCGCAGTCCGGAGAACCAGAAGTTCTCCGCGATCAACGACGGCGTGCCGCCGACCATCGAATCGGTGTACCACAACGACACGCCGCTCGACCCGTCCAAGCCGGCGGGTGACGACAACCCGAACATGGCGATCAAGTACCCGATGCGCGACTCCATCCTGGACGCGCTGAAGGACGCCGCGGTGCGGCCCCTGACCCCGGCCTACCAGAACATGTCGACGGTGATGTCGAAGATCCTTTCGCCGCCCGCCGAAATCGACCCGAAGGCCACCGCGGACAAGCTGCGTGAGCAGCTCAGCGACGCGCTCCAGTCGAAGGGAGTGATCCCGTGACCGTTCAGGACTCCACCCCGGCCGACACCGCCGGGGCCACCGTCGCCGAAGGGGCGACGTCCCACAAGAAGGGCAAACCCGCTCTCTCCGAGGGCAAGAAGGCCGAGCGGAAGCTCGGGCTCTGGCTGTGCGCGCCCGCTTTCGTCGTGATGATCGCCGTCACCGGCTACCCGATCATCTACTCGATCTGGCTGTCGCTGCAGCGGTACGACCTGCGGTTCCCGGCGCAGCAGCAGTTCGTCGGCTTCGACAACTACGGCGCCGTGCTGTCCAATTCGTACTGGTGGACGGCGTTCGGGACGACCATGTTCCTGACGGTCGTGTCCGTCGCGATCGAGTTCGTCCTCGGCATGGCGCTGGCGCTGGTGATGCACCGGACGCTCGTCGGGCGCGGTCTCGTCCGGACGGTCGCGCTGATCCCGTACGGCATCGTCACGGTCGTCGCGGCGTTCTCGTGGTACTACGCGTGGACGCCGAAGACCGGCTACCTGGCGAACTGGCTCGCCTCGGACGGCGCGCCGCTCACCGAGCAGTGGCCGTCGATGTTCATCATCATCGGCGCCGAGGTGTGGAAGACCACGCCGTTCATGGCGCTGCTGCTGATGGCCGGCCTGGCGCTGGTGCCGGACGACCTGCTCAAGGCGGCCGCGATGGACGGCGCGAACGGCTGGCAGCGCTTCACCAAGGTGATGCTGCCGGTGATGAAGCCGGCGATCCTGGTGGCGCTGCTGTTCCGCACGCTCGACGCCTTCCGGATCTTCGACAACATCTACGTCCTCACCGGCGGCGCGCAGGACACCGGCTCGGTGTCCATGCAGACCTACGACAACCTGGTCAAGGGCCTCAACCTCGGGATCGGGTCGACGATGGCCGTGCTGATCTTCATCACGGTGGCGATCATCGCGTTCATCTTCATCAAGGTGTTCGGCACGGCCGCACCGGGTTCGGACACTGGGGGTAAACGCTGATGGTGATGGGAACCGTCACGACGGGCCGCAAAGTTCGCTGGGGGCTCGTCGACATCCTCGTGCTGGTGTTCGCGCTGGTGCCGGTGCTCTGGGTGGTCTCGCTTTCGTTCAAGACCAAGGACACGCTGACCGACGGGTCCTTTATCCCGCAGTCGTGGACCTGGCAGAACTACGCGGACATCTTCCAGACCTCGGAGTTCCTGCTGGCACTGGTCAACTCGATCGGCATCGCGATCATCTCCACGGTGATCGCGGTGGTGCTGGGCACGATGGCCGCCTACGCCATCGCCCGGCTCGAGTTCCCCGGCAAGCAGCTGCTGGTCGGGCTCTCGCTGCTGATCGCGATGTTCCCGCAGGTCTCGCTGGTGACGCCGCTGTTCAACATCGAGCGGAACCTGGCGCTGTTCGACACGTGGCCGGGGCTGATCCTGCCCTACATCACGTTCGCGCTGCCGCTGTCGATCTACACGCTGTCGGCGTTCTTCCGGGAAATCCCGTGGGAGCTGGAAAAGGCAGCGAAGATGGACGGCGCGACGCCGGCCCAGGCGTTCCGGAAGGTGATCGCACCGCTGGCCGCGCCGGGTGTGTTCACCACCGCGATCCTGGTGTTCATCTTCTGCTGGAACGACTTCCTGTTCGCCATCTCGCTGACGTCGACCACGGCGTCGCGCACGGTGCCGGCGGCGCTGTCGTTCTTCACCGGGTCCTCGCAGTTCGAGGACCCGACCGGGCAGGTGAGCGCGGCCGCGGTCGTCATCACCATCCCGATCATTGTGTTCGTGTTGTTCTTCCAGCGTCGCATCGTGGCGGGGCTGACCTCCGGTGCGGTGAAGGGGTAGTCATGGCAGAAATCGTCCTCGACAAGGTGTCGAAGAAGTACCCCGACGGCGCGCTCGCGGTGTCCGAAGTGGACATCACCATCGGCGACGGCGAGTTCCTCGTGCTGGTCGGCCCGTCCGGCTGCGGGAAGTCGACCATGCTGAACATGGTGGCGGGGCTGGAGGACATCTCCTCCGGCGAGCTGCGCATCGACGGCAAGCGCGTCAACGAGAAGGCCCCGAAGGACCGGGACATCGCGATGGTGTTCCAGTCCTACGCGCTCTACCCGCACATGAGCGTGCGGGAGAACATGGCCTTCCCGCTGCGGCTGGCCAAGGTCGACGACAAGACGGTGCGGGCGAAGGTGGAGGAAGCGGCGACGATCCTCGACCTGACCGCGCACCTGGACCGCAAGCCGGCCAACCTCTCCGGTGGCCAGCGGCAGCGCGTCGCGATGGGCCGGGCGATCGTCCGCAACCCCAAGGCGTTCCTGATGGACGAGCCACTGTCCAACCTGGACGCCAAGCTCCGCGGCCAGATGCGGACGTCGGTGTCGAAGATCCAGAAGCAGCTCGGCACGACGACGCTCTACGTCACGCACGACCAGACCGAGGCCATGACCCTCGGCGACCGGGTCGTGGTGCTGCGCGGCGGTTTCGTGCAGCAGATCGGCGCACCGCAGTTCCTCTACGAAAACCCGGCGAACCTGTTCGTCGCGGGGTTCATCGGCTCGCCGTCGATGAACTTCGTGCCGGCCACGCTGGAGAACAACGAGCTGCGCACGCCGCTGGGCGTCACGCCGCTCACCGACCGGATCCGCCGCCTGGTGGAGAAGGCGGACGCGCCCCGCGAGGTGCTCGTCGGCATCCGGCCGGAGCACTTCGAGGACGCGGCGCTGGTCGAAGCCGGCCAGAAGACGGGCGGCGGCACGTTCACCGCGCACGTCGACGTGCTCGAGTCGATGGGGTCGGAGAAGTTCGCCCACTTCACCGTCGAAGGGGAGACCGCCACGTCCGCGGAGCTCGCGGAACTGGCGGCGGACAGCGGTTCGGCTGACGTCCCGGGTTCGGAGTCCCAGATCGTGGCCCGCCTCTCGGCGGAGTCGGCCGCGAAGGAGAACTCCGACCTCGAGGTCTGGTTCGACGCGGACAAGGTCAAGCTGTTCGACCCGTCCAACGGCAAGAACCTCACCTACGAGGACTAGCCGGCAGTAGTAGTGCCGTGAGGGGCACCTTCAGGGACTAGAAGTCCCTGAAGGTGCCCCTCACGGCGTTTCGGGCGCGGGCGAGCGGGACCACGCTGTCAGGCCTTCGGCAGCCGCGGCAGGATCGACGTCGCCGCCGAGCGGGCCAGGGTGCACGTGCCGTCGCCGGCCGTGCCCGCCGTCTCCACCACGCTGATCTCCGCCAGCTCGCGCCGGCCGGGCAGGCCCGGCGCGGGCTGGGTGGTGTCGACCAGGCAGAACGCGCCCTCGGTCCGGACGTGGGCCTCGCGGCCGCCGAGCGTCTCGGCCGGACCGGCCGGGGGTGCCGTCTCCACCGTCAGCTTGAGGCCGACGTTGCCGCGGATGCAGGCGTGCCCGGTCAGCCCGACCGTGGGCTGGGTGCCGGCGCCCGCCGCGGCGTCGACGTCGTGGCCGTCGAGCAGCGCGCACGGCGCGATGCCGCCCCACGACCGCTCCGGGAAACTCAGCCGCCCGACCTTGCCCGCCGTGATCGTGGCCAGGGCCGAGCCGACGGCCGCGTCCGCGGTCTTGCACCGCGACGCCGGGTCGCCGGCGCCGCTGTCGGTCACCGACAGCTCGAGCCGGGTGCCGTCGGCGAACGTGATCGCGCGGTTGCAGGCGCTCTGGTCGTTGAACGTCGACTGCTGCACCGCGACACCGTCGGGGATCGGCCCGAGGTAGTCGTACGGCTTGATGTTCGGGTCGGCGTCGGACGCCAGCGGCCCGACGAGGACGGTGCGCGACCCGAGGCCGGCCTGGCAGTTCTCGAACGTCGGGACGGCGGTCGCGCCGGGGACGACCGCGGCCACGTCGAGCAGGCTGCAGTAGTCGACGGTGGCGTAGTCGCCGAGCGCGGCGGACGCTGTCAGCGGCGAGGGCCCGGACTGGTCGGCGGGGGCGGGCGCCGCCTCGGTGCCCGCGCAGCCCGCCGTGAGCAGGGCGCAGAGCATCGCGACGACCAAGGACTTCAGGCGCGGGTACACGGGGTGCAAGTATCACCACATCGGCGCGAAAAACCAGCCCTGACGGGGACATCTCTCACTATTTTCCGCAAGGTGCGCGACAAACGCGCAGGTCGCCGGAACCTCCGGGTCGCGGACGGCGGTTTCACCGGTCTCTGAACAACTTTCGCCTTTGCCGTCCCCTAAGGGAGTTGTGGTCCGCGCGAGTGATGCGGAAGCGGGTACTCCGATGGTGAAGTGGGAACAACAGGAAGTTCGAGGAAAGGGAAAGACGATGAGCGCACCGGTCACCCGGCGACTGAGCCGCCCGCACCACGGTCGCATGATCGGCGGCGTCTGCGCGGCCCTCGCGCAGAGGTACGGCATGAAGACCGGCACCGTGCGGCTGCTGGCCGTGCTGTCCTGCCTGCTGCCCGGGCCGCAGTTCGTGGCCTACCTCATCATGTGGGCGGTCATCCCGTCCGAGTGACGGACGCGGGAAAGCCGAGCCAGGCGGGGATTTCGACACCCGCCTGGCTTTCTGGTGCGGTATCGGAGTTTCTCAGGGCCGCCAGGAGCACATCGCTTCGTCGATCTCCCGCTCGTCCAGCGGCGGGTGCGGCAGCTCCGTCGCCTTGCCCGGTTCGGCGCGGAGGCCGTCGAGCAGCATCCCCAGGCAGCGCCGCCAGAGCGTGGCGTCCACCGCGCACGTGAACTCGACGACCGAGCCGACCATCATGTGCAGCAGCGGGAGGTCCGTCGGAGCGAAGTCGGCCCGCAGGCCGCCCGCCGCCTTGGCCCGCTCGACGAGCTGTGTGATCAACGGCACCATGCGCGCTTTCGCGTCCGCGACGTGCTCGTGGCCGAACTTGTTCGACAGCATGATCTCGCGCAGCCCGCGGTCCGTCGAATGCAGCTCGGCGGCCTTCCACGTGAAGTCGACGAACGCCTGCCACGCGTCTTCGGCCCGCAGCGCCTCCGCGGCGAGGTCGCCGATTTCCTCCATGCGCTCGGCGAACATCGCCTCGACCAGGTGTTCCTTGCTGGGGAAGCGCCGGTAGACCGTGCCGACGCCGAGACCGGCGTGGTGCGCGATGTCGTCCAGGGTGGCTTCGAGGCCGCGGCGGCCGAACACCTCGCGGGCGGCCTGGAGGATGCGGCGGCGGTTCAATTCGGCGTCACGCCGCAGCGGCCGCGCCGGTGCGGCGGGACTCGCGTCCCGTGTCATGCGTCCCATCCTACCAATGAAGTAGAGGCACCTTCTCCGGTTCTTGTGTACCTTGGGCCACGTAAGGGGAGATACCTACTCCACATAGCTTCCTGATCACTTTCAGTGAGGACACCCATGACCGAGTCCACCCTCGTTGTCGCGCCGTCGGGGGACGCGCGCGCCGCCGAGAACCCCCACCACGCCAGACGGTGGCTGATCCTCGTGATGATCGGCCTGGCCCAGCTGATGGTCGTTCTCGACGCGACCGTCGTGAACATCGCGCTGCCCTCGGCCCAGCTCGACCTGGGCTTTTCCAACGACGCGCGGCAGTGGGTCGTCACCGCGTACGCGCTCGCGTTCGGCAGCCTGCTGCTGCTCGGCGGGCGGCTCGCGGACCTCTTCGGCCGCAAGAACACGCTGCTCGTCGGCCTGGCCGGCTTCGCCGCGGTGTCCGCGCTCGGGGGAGCGGCGAGCAACATCGAGATGCTGCTGATCGCGCGTGCGGCACAGGGTGTGTTCGGCGCGCTGCTCGCGCCGGCCGCGCTTTCGCTGCTGACCACGACGTTCACCGACCCGAAGGAGCGCGGCCGCGCGTTCGGCGTGTTCGGGGCCATCGGCGGTGGCGGCGCGGCGGTCGGGCTGCTGCTCGGCGGCGTGCTGACCGAGTACCTCGACTGGCGCTGGTGCATGTTCGTCAACATCATCTTCGCCGTGCTCGCGTTCGCGGGCAGCTCGATCCTGCTGCGCAACCAGCGTGACGACGGCCCGCGCCCGAAGCTCGACCTGCCAGGCACGGTCACCGCGTCGGCCGGTCTCTTCGCGCTCGTCTTCGGCTTCGCGAACGCCGAGTCCGACTCGTGGTCTTCGGTCTCGGTGTGGGGCTTCCTCGGGGCCGGTGTGGTGCTGCTGGGCGTCTTCGTGTGGCTGCAGCAGCGCGTCTCGCACCCGCTCCTGCCGCTGCGCGTGCTGCTCGACCGCAACCGCGGCGGCTCGTACCTGGCGATGTTCCTGCTGGCCATCGGCATGTTCGCGATCTTCCTGTTCCTGACGTTCTACGTGCAGCAGAACCTGAAGTTCACGCCGATCCAGAGCGGTGTCGGCTTCCTGCCGATGGTGGCGACGCTGATGCTGGCCGCCACGACGGCGACGGCCGTGCTGCTGCCGCGGTTCGGCCCGCGGCCGCTGGTGCCCACGGGCATGGCGATCGCCGCGGTCGGGCTGTTCTGGCTCAGCCGCATCGACCTGGAGAGCACGTACGCCAGCGGGGTCCTCGGCCCGCTGCTGGTGATGGGCCTGGGCATCGGCCTGGCGATGGCGCCGGCGATGAGCGTCGCGACGTTCGGCGTCGAGGCGCACGACGCCGGGGTCGCGTCCGCGGCGGTCAACACCATGCAGCAGGTCGGCGGCTCGATCGGCACGGCGCTGCTGTCCACCCTCGCGGGCAACGCGGCGACGTCGTACCTCGCGAACAAGGTGCCGACGCCGCAGCTGGTGGCCGAAGCCTCGATCGAGAGCTACACGACGGCGTTCACCTGGGCCGGTGTCATCTTCGCGGTCGGCGCGGTGCTCAGCGGCCTGCTGCTGCGCCCGGGCGCCCCGAAGGGTGAGGCGGCGCCGGGCGTCGTCCACATGTAAAGCCCGCTTGAACCGATCCGGCCCTCCGCGCACTAGTAAGGGTGAGAATGTGCGAAGGAGGGCCGGATGGGGGCTTCGAGAGACCTCGACTTCAGCGAGTACTTCGGGGCGCGGGTGCAGCGGTTCCGGCGGGTGGCGTTCGCGCTCTGCGGGGACTGGCACGGCGCCGAAGACCTCGTGCAAGCCATGTTCGTCCAGCTGTACCGGCGATGGCGCCGGGTCCGGCCGGACACCGTCGACGCCTACGCGCGGCGCATCCTGCTGAACGCGTTCCTCGCCGGGCGCAAGAAAGCCGGCCGTGAGCACGTGACGTCCGATCCACCCGATCGGGCGTCGGCCCCCGGCCACGACAGCCACGACCGCGTCGACCTCGAGCGCGCCCTGACCGGGCTGACGCCGAGACAGCGCGCGATGGTCGTGCTGCGGTTCCTCGAAGACCTGCCGGTGGCCGAGGTCGCGGCCCTGCTCGGCGTCGCCGAAGGCACCGTGAAGAGCCAGACCGCCCGCGGGGTCGAGGCGCTGCGTGCCGCCCTCCCCGCGCCGACGACGACGGAGGAGTGGTGATGGAAGACCTCGACGTCCGGTCCGCGCTCACGGCGTACGTGACCGAAGGCGAACCCCCGATCGGCCTCGACGGGGACACGATCCTGGCGCGGGGCCGCCGCTCCCGGCGCACCCGGCTGCTGGTGGCGTCGGCGTCGGTGCTGGTGGTGCTGCTGGCGCTCGGCGCGGCCGTGATCGCGTTGCCCCGTCAGGGAGAGATCGCCGGACCGGCCTGCCCGTCGGCGTCGGCGGGGGAGACGCGGGAGCAGATCGTCGACCGGCTGAGCTGCGTCGTCGGCAACGCGGTGCGCTCGATGCTGCCGCCGGGGGCGAAGGTCGAACGGCTGACGATCCCGGGGGAAACGCCGCCGGCGGACCCGTTCCACCTGGTCGCCGACGCGGTGGGGGACACGCCGCGGGAAGCCGTGTTCCACATGGGCGTCCGGGTCACCGACGAGCGGGGTTCGGGCTCGGTCTACTTCACGGCGCTGCTCGGCGACGGCGGGTTCGCGATGGCGCGGTGCGGCACCGGCGTCCCGGACCAGGTGAGCTGCGAGGTCGAGCAGCTGAAGGAAGGTGGCCTGCGGAAGGTGACCGAGAGCGCGAACGGCGTGCTGACCTACCGCGCGTCGCTGGTCGCGCCGGGGGCGAACATCGAGTTCTCGGCCAACAACAGCGGGGTTCTGGTGCAGAAGGGTGTGCGGGTTCCGGTGCAGCGGCCGGAACCGGCGTTGAACGCCGCGCAGGTCAGGGGGCTGGCGCTCACGCCGGGTCTCGGCTGAAGATCCACTTTGGACCGAGGCACCCGATCGGGTGGTAGACACCGAAGTGTTCGCGTGGTGCGGTGGAAAACCCGATCGAGTGTTAAGGGGTGGACCTTGCGGGAGCCTGAGGTGGCGCCGGATCTCGTGGACGCCGCCCGGCGGCTGGCCGCCGCGGTAGCGGAAGCCGGAGCCGCCGACCGGGAGTCGATGGTCGTCGACTTCGCGCGGGAGGTACTGGCCTCACGCGGTGGCGAAGCAAGGTTCGCCACCTTCTACGAAAAGTGCCCGTCCGGCGTGGTTCTCGTAGACCCCAAGGGGATGATCGGGGCCGCCAACCCGGCTTTCCTGAAGCTGGCGCGCATCGGCGACGAAGGCGAGCTCCTCGGCACGCGCGCCGAGGAGCTGGGGGCGACCGCGCGGGACCGGTCGGCGCTGGCCGCGGCCCTCGAAACCGGGGACCGCGTGCTGGACCGGCTCGCGATCCGCTCCCGGCCCGACGCCTCCCGGCTCGTCCGGCTGACGGCGACGACGTTGCCGGGGGAGCGTTCCCGGTACCCGATCCTGATGTTCGAGGACACGCACGACCTGCGGCAGCTGCAGGAGACCATCCAGCACCAGAGCCTGCACGACCCGCTGACCGGCCTGCCCAACAGCGCGCACTTCCGCTCCCGGCTCGAAGGGATGCTCGCCGACCGCGACCAGGGGCGGATCGGGTTGGTGTTCCTGGACATCGACGGTTTCAAGGTCGTCAACGACGGCCTCGGCACCGAGGTCGCCGACAAGGTGCTGCGCGGCGTCGCGGGCACGCTGCGCGCGGTTTTCGCGCCCGCCAAGGGTTTTGTGGCCCGGCTCTTCGGCGACGGGTTCGCCGTGGCGCTGCGCGGCGAGCTCGAGCCGTCGGCGGTGGTGAAGCTGGTCGAGCAGACCATCTGCGAGCTGGCCAAACCCGTCTACGCCCAGGGTGTCGGCGTCGGGGTGAGCGCCAGCGCGGGCATCGTCGTCGCGGAGGTGCCGGGCGCCGAGCACGACGACCTGATCCGTTCCGCGGAAGTGGCGCTGCACCGCGCGAAGGAGCTTGGCAAGGCGCAGTGGGTGGTGTTCGACCCGCGCTCGGGCCGCGACGACCGCGACCGCTACCGGCTCGCGTCGGCCATCGCCGGCGCGCTGGAGCTGGGGCAGATCACCGTCGTCTACCAGCCGCACGTCGTGCTGCCGGACGCCCAGATCGTGACGTCGCTCAACGCGGCCCTGCTGTGGAACCACCCGACCCGCGGCCGGCTGCGGGCGGAGGAGTTCTACGCGCTGGCGGAGACGACCGGGATGACGGTGCCGCTCGGCAAGCACCTGCTGCGGAGGGCGCTGGAGACGAAGGCGAGCTGGCAGGCCCGCTTCGGCGACGGCGCGCCCATGGTGTGCCTGACCCTGCCCCGCCGCATGGCGATCGACGCCGACCTGGTCGCCATGGTCCGCGCCGAGCTGGACCGCGCGGGCCTCGAGCCCCGGCACCTGATGCTGTGCGCGGACGCGGAGTCCCTGATCGACGACCGCGGCGACCTGATCGACTCCCTGGGCCACCTGGCGCGGCTCGGGGTGCTGTTCGTCCTGAACATCACGGGCCTCCCGGAGCTGGAACTGGTCCCGGCCCACGCGATCCCGGCCCCGGCGGTGATGCTGCGCGGCCCGATAGTCGACGTCCTGGCCGCCGACGACGCCCCGGCGTGGGCCCGCCGCAACGTCCGCCAGCTGGTGGAGCGCGCGGAGGAGATGGGCGTGAAGGTCGGCGCGTACGGCGTGGTTTCCCAGACCCAGGCGGAGCTGCTGTACGGGCTGGGCGTGGTGGTCGCGTCGGGCAGCTACCAGCCGGAGTACCAGACCAGCTCGGAAGCAGAGGTCTGGGTGGGGCGCACCTTCCCGATGGGCTAGGTGGCCTGGGAAGATCCCGGAGTGCTGGAACTCTGGGGAACCTTGCCGGACGGTGACGTGGTCGCGTCCACAGTGGATGCTTCCGGCCGGATGATCGCGCTGTACGCCGACGGGACCCTGCTGGTGGACGGAACGCCGTCCGGCCGGGTGACCGATCCGGGGCGGTACCCGATGATCGACGCCGCAGGTGAGGGCTTCGTGCTGGTCGACAGCCGGTGCCGGGTCCGGAGCGGCCACGAGGCCCCGCGCAACGGCCGGATCCTCGACGCCGCCGGCCGCACCGTGACGGAGTTCCACGCCGGTGACGGGATCGAAGCCGTGGTCACCGGCCCGGGCGGGGACATCTGGATCAGCTACTTCGACGTGGCCACGATCCTCGACGGCGGCGAACTCCGCAACCACCCCGGCCTGATCCGGTGGACCACGACGGGAGAGCCGGCGTGGCGCGCGGAGCACGAACCAGGCCTCTACTGGATGGACTGCTACGTCCTCAACGTGGCGGAGCGGCGGACCTGGGCCGTGCCCTACACCGCGCTACCGCTGGTCGAAGTGGGTCTCGACGGGGTCCGCTCGGTCCGGAAGTCACCGCTGCGGCGGCCACACGGGGTGGCCGTCTCGGGTGCCGAGGCCGTGTTCCTCTCGAAGGCCGGTGAGTACGGCAGCTACTACTGGCACCTCGAACCCGCCCGTCTGACCGAGGACGAGGTCGTGCCGGGAGATCCGGTGCCACTCGCGCTGCCGGATGGGACCGGTCTCGGGAAGCCGCTGCGGTGGGTGTGCCGTGGTGACCGGATCTGGCTGCTCCAGGGCCACACCTGGTACGTCCTGCGGCTCTAGCTAGCGCTTGCTCCGCAACTGCTCGATGACCTCGTCGTCCCACCGATGGGTCCGGATCAGCCGGTACCGCTCCGCCGCCACCCACATGTACGCCTCGGCGTCCGTCCGATCACCGACCATGTCCGCCTGGCGCAGCATCCCCACCACCGGGACGAACTCCTCCTCGAACCAGCGCTGGGCGATGCTCACGCGGTCGCAGAACTTCCCCTCGTCCTGCATCAGCCGGAAGCCCCACGCTTCCACGTGTTCGCCCAGTTTCGCGTAGTCCCACGGGTCCGTCACGATCACCGACGCCCTCGCGTGGCCGGTCAGGGGGACGCGCTCCAGGAACAGCCGGCGGTAGTCCTTGACGATCAGGTCGCCGCGGTGGCGGATGCCGCTCGGGTCCAGTTTGGTGCGGACCACCGTCACCGATGCCTCTATTGTGGACAGTCCCTGCGCGTGGGCGACCGAGACCCGGTGGTGGCCGTCGATGATGAAGTGGAGCTCGCCGACCCGGTAGACCTCGATCGGCGGGATGTCCTCGCCGCGGCGGGCGGCCAGGGCCAGGCGTTCCCAGCGCTCGCGGACGCGGCCGGAGGTCGGGCGGAAGCGGCGGTCGAAGTCGCGGCTGCGGTCGACCGTGCCGGCGATCGAGTCCAGCTTGATCACCCGCAGGCCGATCCGGCTCTCGCCGAGATACCCGAGCGCCTCCACCACTTCGTGGAACGGCAGCATGATGTTGACGTCGTCGGGCTCGCGCCGCAGCCACGTCGATAGGCGCGAAAGCACCTGCTGGCGCCGGGCGCGGAGGAAGTCGTTTTCGGCGTCCGCGCGTGGGAATCCCGTCTCTTTCACGATAACTCCATGATCCGGTGGCCCACCACGTTGCGGATCCGCGTGGCACCGACGACCCGGTCGGGCACCGGCTCGCCGTGGGGGTGGATGTGCCCGTGCAGCAGCCACTTCGGCCGCAGCCGCTCGATCGTCCGGTGCAGGCAGGAGAACCCGCGGTGCGGCGGGTCCTCCCGGTCACCGAGGTCCAACGGCGGTGAGTGCGTCAGCAGGACGTCGACGTCGCGGCCGTCGCGGCGGTGCCGCCACCGGGCGCGCCGCTCCAGCGCGCGGGCCCGGCGCCCCTGCTGGCGTTGGGTCCACTGGTTCGGCCCGTCGTTGTACCGGATCGAGCCGCCGAGCCCGGCGAACCGGATCCCGGCGACGTCGACGACCCTGCCGTCGGCGTTGACGCCGCCCGCCGGGCCCGGCCAGACCGTCGGGAAACCGTCCTTCATGGACAGTCCGCCGTAGCGGGTGTAGCCGCTCAGGTCCGGGTCGTGGTTGCCGGGCACGAACACGCACGGCGCGTCCAGCGCGCTGGCGAGGAACGCCAGGTAGTCGTAGGGGAGGTCGCCGGCGCCGATGACGAGGTCGACGGGGCGGGTGCGGACCGCGTCGGTCCACAACCGCTCGTCCACCTCGTCCGCGACCACCAGCGCTTTTGTCACGGACCCAGGGTACGACGCCCGGGCGTCACTTCATGCCGTGCGCGAACCCGGGGTCGGCGACGATGACGAAAGTGATGACGAAGATCCAGAGCAGGCTGAGGGCGAGGGCCCAGGCCTTGAGGTTGGACAGCATGCGAGGCATCACGAATTCTCCGATTCCGGCAGTGGGAAAAAGGGGACCTAGAGCCAGCCGTTCTTCCGGAATATTCGGTACAGCAACAGGCAGATCGCCAGGATCACGGTGATCACCAGCGGGTACCCGAACTTCCAGTGCAGTTCGGGCAGGTAGTCGAAGTTCATGCCGTAGATCCCGGCGATCATCGTCGGCACGGTGATGATCGCCGCCCACGACGTGATCTTGCGCATGTCGGTGTTCTGCTGCAGCGAGATCTTCGCGACGGTCGCGTCGACCAGGGTGGACAGCAGCTCGTCGAACGCCGCCACCCGCTCCGACACGGTCGTGAGGTGGTCGGCGACGTCGCGGAAGTAGGAGCGGACCTCGTCCGGCACCAGCCGCGTGTAGCCCTCGGCCAGCCGCTGGACCGGCGTCGCGAGCGGCATCACCGCGCGGCGCAGCTCCAGGACCTCCCGCTTCATCAGGTAGATCTGCTCGGCGCTGACCTGCGACCGCGGCGCGAAGACCTGCGCCTCCATCACGTCGATGTCGTTCTCGATCCGGCCCGTGACGTCGAGGTAGTGGTCGACGACGTGGTCGGAGATGGCGTGCACGACCGCGGCCGGGCCGAGCTGCAGCCGCTCCGGGTCGTCGTCCAGCTCACGGCGCAGCCGGGCCAGCCCGGAGTGGTTGCCGTGCCGGACGGTGATCACGAAGTCGCGGCCGAGGAACACCATCAGCTCGCCGGTCTCGACGATCTCGTTCGCCGTGGTGGGCGACTCGTGCTCGACGTACCGGACGGTCTTGACCACCAGGAACAGCGTGTCGTCGTAGCGCTCCAGCTTCGGCCGCTGGTGCGCCTCGAGTGCGTCTTCGACGGCCAGCTCGTGCAGCCCGAACGTCTCCGCGATGCCCTGGATCTGGTTCGCGTCGGGCTCGTGCAGCCCGATCCAGACGAACCCCTCGTGGCGCTTGCGGACCTCTTTGATCGCCTCGATGTGCGTCCAGCGGCCGGGCAGGCGCTTGCCGCCGACGTACACCGCGCAGTCCACGACGTAGGCGGACAGCGGCACCGGGATCGGCCGGACGGGCACGCCTTTGGCCCGGCTGTTGCCGCGGCCGCGAAGGCCGCCGAGCGAGGGAATGGCAGGCATGGGATCTCCTGGGCGTCGTGCGTGGTCGTGCGAGACGACTGACCAGGGGCGGAACGCGTCCGCCCGGCGACACCAGCGTTCCCGGGAAGGGGCCTACCGAGAGATGAGCCGGCCGGCGGGTGAGGTGGGAACGCTGGGACTACTAGGGAGCGGACTATCGCCACTACTCATCGAGTTCCTCACCTCCTTCGGCCGGGGTACAGAGTGGTGGGGCTCGCGTTGACGAGCGACAACCAATGGTTGAGGGTACTCCTCACTACGAATGCGTGTCGTACCAGGCTCACGCGGTGTTACGCGGAACAGGAGAGACGAGTGCAGTTCGGGCGGTACTACGAGGAGTTCGAGGTCGGTGCGGTCTACAAGCACTGGCCGGGCAAAACGGTCACCGAGTACGACGACCACCTGTTCTGCCTGATCACCATGAACCACCACCCGCTGCACCTCGACGCGCACTACGCCGAAGAGACGACCGACTTCGGCAAGAACGTCGTCGTCGGGAACTACGTCTACTCGCTGCTGCTGGGCATGTCCGTGCCGGACGTGTCGGGCAAGGCGATCGCGAACCTCGAGGTCGAGTCCCTCAAGCACGTCAAGCCGACCTTCCACGGCGACACCATCTACGGCGAGACCGAGGTGCTGGACAAGACGCCGTCGAAGTCGAAGGACGACCGTGGTGTCGTGTACGTCGAGACCCGCGGGTACAAGCAGGACGGCCTGATCGTGTGCACCTTCCGGCGGAAGGTGATGGTCCCGAAGCGCTCCTACGGGGAGACTCGGGGCGGGGAGCAGCCGGGCCGGCCGACCCCGCACGAGTGATCGGGACGCGCTGATGGACTTGGACCGGATCAAGGGCGTATTGCGCACGTTCGCGGAAGTCGAGGCGCGCGGGGTTTCGCCGCTGTACGACCACCTCGCGACGCAGGCGGCCGAGGACGACGACGTCGCGGGGCTGCTGAGCGCCGCCCGCGACGGTGAGGTGCGCGCGACGCTGCTGATGGCGACCGCGCACCGGCTCGTCCAGGCCGACCCGATCCACCCGCTGTCGCGGTACTACCCGTCGCTGGGCGGTTTCGACGGCGTCGACTCGGAAACCTGGCCGCTGTTCCGGTCGTTCCTGCTGGAACGGGCGGAGAAGGCCCGCGCGCTGATCGCGTCGCGCTACACCCAGACGAACGAGGTCCGCCGCGCCGCGCTGCTGTACCCGGCCGTCGCCCGGGCGGCGAAGGAAGCGGGCGGGAAGGTCTCGCTCCTGGAGGTCGGCTGCAGCGCCGGCCTGCTGCTCGGCCTCGACCGCTTCGGCTACCGCTACCAGTGCGACGGCGGCGAGCAGCTGACGGCGGGCCCGGCCAAGGCCGCGGTCGGCCTGCACTGCGCGCTCGACCTGGCCCCGGGCGCGGTGGCGCCCAAGCTGCCGAAGAAGCTCGCGGTGGTCGCGCGCGCCGGGCTGGACCGGTCCCCGGTCGACGTCTCGGACGAGGACGAGCTGGCCTGGCTGGAGGCGTGCGTCTGGGCCGACCAGCCGGACCGCATCCGGCTGCTGCGCACGGCGGCGGCCGAGCAGGCCAAGCACCGGCCGTCGCTGATCACCGGGGACGGCGTGGACGACCTGGCCGCGGCGGCCGCGACGCTGCCGTCCGAGACGCCCCTGGTCGTGCTGACGAGCCACGTCCTGGCCTACTTCGGGGACGGCCGGCGCGCGGCGTTCGTCGAGGCGCTGGCGGCGCTGGCGGCCTCGCGGCCGGTGTGGTGGGTCTCGGAGGAGTTCTACGGCGCGGCGCTCGAGGACGTGCTGCCCGGCCGCGCCGACCTGGTCGGCGACGGCCTGGCGACGCTGGGCGTGGTCCGCTGGGACGACGGGAAGCCGGAGGCGCACGCACTGGCCCGCACGGCGCCCCACGGGCAGCGGATGACCTGGCTGCCGGTTTAGGCGGTGTCCTGCAAGTCAAGCTCGCGGTCTTCGCGCCCAGGCGGCCCCTGACAGCACGGGCGGGACCCGGTACGAGGGCGCTCCGCCCGCACCGTCAGGAACCACCTGGATCACGAAGCCCATCGAGCAGACTTGCAGGACACCGCCTGGAAGCCCCCGAAACCACCCCGATGCCGCGGGCTCAGGCCCGCGGCAGGGCGTTCCAGTCGCGCAGCGTCACGTACAGGAGATCAACGAGCCGGCCGGTTGTGTCCATGTCCGAAAGGTCTGCCGCATCGGACCAGCGGGCGTCCGTGGCGTCGTCACCCGCGGTGAGCACGCCACCCGTGACGCGGCAGGCGTAGTCGTGGATTTCGTAGCGGCCGCGGGTCACCGTGCCGATCACTGTGCCCGGAATCACGTCGAGGCCCGTTTCCTCCCGCATCTCGCGGATCACGGCCGTTTCGTCCGATTCGCCGGGTTCGACTCGTCCGCCCGGCAGCGACCATTGACCCGAACCGGGGTCATTGGCCCGCCGGATGAGCAGTAATCGGCCCTGGTCGTCGTACGCGATCCCGCCGACGCAGCGGACGGTGGTGTCGATGGAGCCCTCCATGTCCCGAAGGGTAGACGTGACCGACTTGAAAACCGATGTCCTGTACACGGAGAGTAGCCGTGCGGTACACTCTGGACCGCGTACTGACCCAAGCGCGGGACTTTCCTCCCTCGCGCCCCTTCAGTGCGGTACAACGTAAAAAGTCAGGATTTACCTCTTGTCCGGTGTCACCGTAAGAGACGGGATTTGATCGCGGTGAACGTGAAGAAGATTGCGGGCCTCGCCGGTATCGCGTTGGTGCTGTTCTTCGTCATTGCCCAGCCCGGTCAGGCCGCGGGCCTTGTCGGCAACATCGTCGACTTCCTGCGCAGCTCGGCCGAATCGGTGATCACCTTCGTCAGCAACGTGTTCAAGGGCTGATAGGGGGCTACCCTCGAACCATGTTCGCGCCACGCGACCCCGACGAGTACCTCCTCGACACCGAGCGGCGGGTCATCCGGATCCGCCGCCACTGGGCGGTGCTGCTGTGGGACACCTTCGAGGCGGCGGCTCTGCTCGCCATCTGCGTCCTGGTGTCCTACCTGCTGCCACCGGCGCTCTACATCGGCCAGAACATCCTCTGGTACGTGGCGCTGATCGTGGTGCTGCGGTTCGCCTACGTGGTGATGGAGTGGTGGGTCGAGCGGCTGGTGGTCACCGACAAGCGGTTCGTCATGACCACCGGGGTGTTCACGACCAAGGTGCTGATGATGCCGATCAGCAAGGTCACCGACCTCAGTTACGTCCGCACCGCGACCGGCCGCATGATGGGCTACGGCACGATGGTGGTCGAGTCCGCCGGTCAGATCCAGGCGCTCAACAAGATCGACTTCCTGCCGCGGCCGGAGGAGTTCTACGACACGATCTCCGAGCTGGTCTTCGGCGACAAGCAGAAGCAGGCCGAGCGCTTCTCGATGATCAAGGCCCAGCGGGCCGCCCGGGGCAAGAAGCCCGTCGGCTGACGCGCGCCGGCCGGGTCCCGGCGCGGGTGTGACGCAGCGCATCGTCGACAATGGACCCGATGCGCATCGACCTGCACGCCCATTCCACCGCTTCCGACGGCACCGACTCGCCGGCCGGGCTCGTCGCCGCGGCCGCGAGAGCCGGGCTCGACGTCGTCGCGATCACCGACCACGACACCACCGCGGGCTGGGCTCCGGCCACCGCGGCAATCCCACCGGGCCTGACGCTGGTGCCCGGCGCCGAGCTGTCCACCGTCTCGATCAACCCCGAGACCGGCCGCCAGATCAGCGTCCACCTGCTGGCCTACCTCTTCGACCCGACCTCCGAGGCCGTCGTCACCGAGCAGACCCGCCTGCGGGTCGAACGCCGCACCCGGCTGCGCAAGATGGCCGAGCGGATGGCCGCCGACGGCCTGCCGGTCGACGCCGACGAGATCTTCGGCCTGCTGCCCGAGGACTCGCCGCCCGGACGCCCGCACCTGGCCCAGGCGCTGGTCCGGGCCGGGCTGGTCAAGTCCGTCGACGAGGCCTTCGCCGACTACCTGAACCCCCGCCGCGGGTACTACGTCGCCCGCCGCGACACCCCGGTCGAAGAGGCCATCGACATGATCGCCGCGGCCGGCGGGGTCACGGTCATCGCGCACCCCTTCGCCTTCAGCCGCGGCGCCACGATCAGCGAGGACACCCTCGCCGGGCTGGCCGTGCACGGGCTCACCGGCGTCGAGGCCGACCACCCGAACCACGACCCGGCCACGCGCGCCCGCACCCGCGCGCTCGCCGGCGAGCTCGGCCTGCTGGTCACCGGCTCGAGTGACTACCACGGCACGAACAAGACCATCGCCCTCGGCGAATGCACCACCGACCCGGGGCAGCTGGACGAGCTCATGGCGCGCGCGACCGGTTTCCAGGTCGTGAAGGGCTGAAATGGCGATCGCCGACTTCTTCGACGCCAAGCTCTTCATGAGCGCGACCATCACCCTGGTCGTCATCATGGACCCGCCCGGCACGGTGCCGGTGTTCCTCAGCCTGGTCGGCCGCAAGCCGCTCGCGACGCGCGCCCGCGCCGCCCGGCAGGCCGTCCTGGTGTCACTGCTCGTGATCAGCCTCTTCGCCGTCGCCGGCCAGGCGATCCTGGCCTACCTCGGCATCGGCATCCCGGCGCTGCAGGGCGCGGGCGGCCTGCTGCTCCTGCTCATCGCGCTGCAGCTGCTGACCGGCAGCGGTCACGAGCCCGAGGCGGCCGCCGACGACGTCAACGTCGCGCTGGTGCCGCTCGGCACGCCGCTGCTGGCCGGGCCGGGCGCGATCGCCGCGACCATCGTGTTCGTCCGGCAGGCCGACGGCCACATCGGCGCGTACATCGCGCTGGCGCTGGCGATCGTCATGACCCACTTCGTCATCTACATCTGCATGCGCTACTCGGGCGTCGTCATCCGGCTGATCAAGGAAAGTGGCATCACGCTGCTGGCCAAGGTGGCCGGCCTGCTCCTCGCGGCCATTGCCGTCGAGCTCGTCGCGAACTCCGTGCGCGGCTTCATCGCCGGCGGCAACTGACCCCCGCCACTCGGGTTGTCCTGCCGGACAGGATCCGGCCCGCGCGTTGACATCGTTGGCACGCCTCCCGCAGCCTGAATCTCAACTCAGCGGTTGAAACGATTCAAACGCCTGCGGAGGCCTCGATGAAGTGGCTCAGAGTTTTCCTGCCGGTCACGGTGCTGGTGGCGAGCGGGGTGGCCGCGGTGCCCGCCGCACCCGCCGTCGCCGCGCCGGGCTGGCAGAAGTACGTCGTCGCGCCGGCGAGCCGGGACGTCCGGCCGGTGCGCGTGCTGTCCACCACCGGCGACGTCACCAACCCGAACGGCCTGCTCGGCCGCGGCGTCACGACGCTCAAGCGCCAGGCGCCGCCGCCGAAGCCGGCCTGGCCGGGCGGGACGACCGCGGCCGCGTCGTCGTTCCACGCCCCGAACAACGGCGGCAACGGCCAGCCGCGCACGTACGACCCCGGCAACGCCGTCGACGGCAACACCGGCACGTTCTGGAACGACGACACGATCGGCGGCTACCCGGACGTCCTGACCATCACCTCGGGCGCGCCCGTCGCGCTCCCCGGTGTCACCGTGCTGTCCAGTGTGGACGGTGTGCCGCAGGACTACACGGTCGAGGTGCTGGACGGCGGCGCGTGGCGCACCGCGGCCACCGTCACCGGCAACACCGACGTGCAGCGCACGGTGGCGTTCGACCGCGCGGTGACGACCACGCAGGTCCGGATCACCGTGACGAAGGACCAGGCGACGCCGTCGGGCGAGTTCAGCCGGGTCACCGAGGTGTGGCCGGGCCTGGTCGCCGACCCGCCGACGCCGGTCGCGGTGCTCGACTTCGGCAAGGTCGTTTCGGGGTACCCGAAGATCTCCTTCGCGGGCGCGTCGGCGAACCACCCCGGCATCCGCGTGTCGACCTCGGAAACCCAGCAGTACCTCGGCGAACGCTCCGACTTCTCGCGGTCGGACTTCTCCGGCGGGCCGGGCAGCGACCAGATCGCCGTGCCGGTGACGCCGACCGTCTGGCGTGACACGAAGGGCTGCCAGAGCGGCACGCAGGTGTGCGCGGACGGCCTGCGCGGCTTCCGCTACCTGCGGATCAGCCTCGACGCGCTCGCGTCGGACGCGCCGCTGACCCAGGCGTCCGGCGAGGTGCGGATCAACGGCGTTTCGCTCGACTTCACGCCGTTCCTCGGCACGCCGAGCACCTACCGCGGCTGGTTCGAATCGTCCGACGACGCGCTGAACCGCTACTGGTACAACGCTTCCTACACCAACGAGCTGGGCATGGACACGTTCCGCGAGTCCGATGTGGACCCTCGCGGCGCGTTCTCGCCGTCGCTCGACGGGAAGGTCGTGCTGCACGACGGCGCGAAGCGCGACCGGGACCCGTACGTCGGCGACGTAGCGATCTCCGGGCTGACCGAGTACCTGACGCACCAGGACGGCACGGCGGCGCGCAACGTGCTCGCCGACCTGGCCGACCACCAGCGCGCGGACGGCTGGATCCCGCCCGCGTCGATCAACGACTACACGCTCCCGCTGTTCGACTACCCGCTCTGGTGGGTGACCGCGAGCTGGGACTACGTGCTCTACACGGGCGACACCGGGTACGCGTCCTCGTACTACGCGAACCTCGTGAAGACGCTCGACGCGTGGTACCCGTCGGTCACCGACGAGCACGGGCTGCTTTCGAAGGGGCTCAACGGAACCGGCGGTTACGGCGACTACGCGTTCCTCCCGCGGACCGGCGAAGTGACGTACTACAACGCGTTGTACGTCCGGGCGTTGCAGGGTGCGGCGGGGATGGCCCGCGCGACCGGGCACGCGGCCGACGCGGATCGGTGGCTTTCGCGCGCATCTGGCGTCGCGGCGGCGGTGAACCAGTACCTGTGGGACCCGGCGGCGGGGGCGTACCTCGACTCGGCCACGGGCGCGGTGCGGCACGGCCAGGACGGCAACAGCCAGGCGATCGTCGCGGGCATTGCGTCGCCGGCGCAGTCGTCCACTGCGCTGGCGAGGCTGGCGGCCGGGGCGTTGCCGTACGGGAACCCGTTCATGGACAACGACACGCTGGTCTCGGACGGCACCAAGCGCGTCTACGCGTTCACGTCGTACCCGGAGCTGGTGGCGCGGTTCCAGACCGGCCAGGCGGCGTCCGCGATCGACCAGATCAAGCGGATGTACGGCTGGATGACCAGCCACGACCCGGGCATCACGGACTGGGAGGGCATCGGCGACGGCGGTTCGCACTACGAGCAGGGCTACACGTCGGCGGCGCACGGCTGGTCCACCGGCGTCGTGCCGGCGCTGACGAACGAGCTGCTGGGCGTCTCGCCGACCTCACCGGGCTTCGCGACGTGGCAGGTCGCGCCGAAGCCGGGCACGGTCGCCTGGGCGCGCGGCGCGGTACCGACGCCGAAGGGTGCGCTGTCGGCGTCGTGGACCCAGGTCGGTCCGGTGTTCTCGCTGACGGTGACGGCGCCGCGCGGGACGTCCGGCTCGCTGGCGGTGCCGGCCGGGCACCTGGTGCTCCTCGACGGCCGGGTGATCCGGACGGCCGGGCCGCTGTCCGTCGGCGGCGGCACCCACACGGTGCTGGTGGTCCGGTAGCCCGAAAGCCGTGAGGGGCACCTTCAGGGACGTGGTGTCCCTGAAGGTGCCCCTCACGGCGTTGTGCGGGTCCGGCGCGGAAAGTGTCGGTGGTGGTGCGTAGCGTGGGGAACCGTGAAGGAGCAGATGGGCTTCGATTTCGGTGTCGCGCAACCGGTGCGGCTGACGAAGGTGTCGCCGGCGCGGCTGGCCACCTTCGACGACTGCCCGCGCCGGTACCGCTTGTCGTACCTGACGCGGCCGACCCCGCAGCGCACCGGCCCGTGGGCGCACAGCACGCTCGGCGCGGTGGTGCACAACGCGTTGCGGGCGCTGTTCGACCTGCCGGCGGCCAAACGGGTGCCGCAGCGGGCCGTCGCGCTCGTCGCCGAGCACTGGAAGGACGCCGGTTTCGAGGACACCGAGCAGGCCGCGCGCTACCGGGCGCGGGCGAAGGGCTGGGTGGCGGAGTACGTCGAGGACAACGACGTCACCCACGACCCGGTCGGGCTGGAGCGCTGGGTGTCGGCGCCGGTCAGCGCGACACCGGGGGAGCGGCCGTCGATGATCATCGAAGGCCGCACGGACCGCATCGACCAGCGTGACGGCGAGCTGGTGATCGTCGACTACAAAACGGGCCGCCGCGCGCCGGACGAGTTCGAGGCGCGGGCGTCGCAGGCGCTGGCGCTGTACGCGGTGGCGTCGTCGCGGACGCTGCGCACGCCGTGCACCACGGTCGAGCTGCACCACCTCCCGACCGGCACGATCGCGGCGGCCGAGCACACGCCGGAGAGCCTGCAGCGGCACCTGCAACGCGCCGAAGAGACCGCCGGGGACCTGAGGCTGGCCACGGATACCCTGGACGCGGGCGGCGACGAGGACGTGGTGTTCCCGGCCCGCCCGGACCGGCGTTGCGCCTGGTGCGACTTCAGGCCGAGCTGCGCGGTGGGTCAGGAAGCGGCCCCGCAGATGCAGCCGTGGGACCTGCTCGCGCCCTGAACAGGAGAGAAAGTGGCCTCACCGGACACCGAGGAACTGGCAACGGTCCCCCTGCCAACACCGGCGCCCGACACGGAGAAGCCGCCCCGGCCGGTCGTCGACCCGGCGGCGTCCGCGGCTGAGACGGCGCCCCACCAGGTCATCGACCCGGCGGCAGCCGCCGCGGAGACGGCGCCGCATTCGGTCATCGACCCGGCGGCGTCCGCCGCTGAGACAGCGCCCCACCAGGTCATCGACCCGGTAGCGTCCGCGGCTGAGACAGCGCCGCACTCGGTCATCGACCCGGCAGCGTCCGCCGCTGAGACAGCGCAGAAAGGTGCCCTCACAGACCCGGCGGAGCCCAGCGCAGCTGGTTCGGAGGAGCGAGCTGCCGCAGCCGACGAAGACTCTTCGCCGGACACCGTCGAGCAAGCCGCAGCCAGACCGGCCAAGCAGGGCGGCCGCTGGTGGCGCGGCTTCACCGGCTCGCTGGCCGCGGGCCTCACCGTTCTGGCCATCGGAGTGCTGGTGGTCGCGGGAGTCTGCCTGTACACCGACGCCCCCGGCCCCGGTCCGGTGCTGCT
Organism: Amycolatopsis sp. NPDC088138; assembly: GCF_044741685.1. Lineage (NCBI taxonomy): Bacteria > Bacillati > Actinomycetota > Actinomycetes > Pseudonocardiales > Pseudonocardiaceae > Amycolatopsis > Amycolatopsis sp. NPDC088138. The sequence continues at coordinate 144,182 of NZ_JBIUTB010000003.1, read as the reverse complement.
GATCGGTCACCCGGTCGCCGCGGTGCTGGCGTTGCTGGCCCAGCGAGTCGCCGACCGTCGCAACGGCCTTCCCGCCGCCGGCGCGGGGATCGCGGTGGTCCTATTCGTGGTCTCCGCCTTGACTCTCTTCTGGCTCACCTGACGGGACCCCACCCGCAACCCGCGTGACCAGCTACGCGAGTTCCGTGCCTGATCCCGCGGAATCCGCCTGATCCGGCGGCATCACGGGTGATCAGGGGTATCTCGCGTGACTGGAAAGGCATCTCCCGTGATCAGGCGGGCATCTCGTGTGCCTGGAGAGGCATCTCGCGTGACTGGGGAGTCGACTCGCGTGATTGGCGGGTCGACTCGCGTGTCTGGCGGGTCGACTCGCGTGATTGGGGAGCCAACTCGCGTGTCTGGGGAGTCGGCTCGCGTGTCTGGAGGGTCGGCTCGGGGCGGGGTTACTTCAGGGCTGTGAGGGTGTTGCCGCGCTGCTCCAGCAGGACTGGGCCTGCCGTGCCCAGCCGGACCGGGCCCGTGTAGCCGCGGCGGTCGACGCCCACTGTGCGGATCGTGGAGCCGTCGGTTTCGTTCAGCACCGCCAGGCCGCCCTTGATCGGGACCACCAGCTGGCTCGCGAACGTCACGCCCGGGCCCATCGCGCTGCTCAGCGTCCAGCGCGGCGAGAGGTCGTCGCGGGACATCGCCACCACCTTCGAGCCGCTGAACCAGTACACGCCCCCCGCGGTCTGGGTGGTCGCCTCGGTGCCGCCCGGGGGGTCGGCGGCCAGGTCGGCCGCCGGGACGTCCAGGGGGTAGGCCGCGCGCTGGGAACCGTCGCCGTTGAAGACCACCAGGAGCTTCTGGTCCGGCAGGACCACCGCCGCCAGGTCGCCCGACATCGCGATCACGCGCGCCCGCTTGCCCGCCAGCACCGAGCTGAACGCCACCTGGGGCTCGTCGTCCTTCTCCGGCGCCGCCTTGTAGACGGTCAGGCGGTCCGCCGGGTCACCCGGGCAGTGCTCGATGACGCCGACCTTGCCCGACGCCGCCGCGACCGTGCCGTACGTGCAGCCGGTGCGCGGCTGCTTGCCCGCGTTGACCAGCGCCGGGACCTGGCCGTACTCGGCGCTCTGCACCAGGTCGTCGCGCCAGGTGTCGAGCAGCTTCTTGCCGGTGGTGGTCACGTGCGAGCCGTCGCTGACGAGCTGGGTGCCCAGCTCGGCGTTGCCGTTGCGCTGGGCGGTGATCCGGCCGGTGCCAGGGTCGAGCTGCGTGACCTCGCTGCAGTTCTCGGTCTTGTGGTAGACGGCGTTGACCCGTCCCCACGTCTCGTTCATCGTGCACAGGGGCAGGTCACGCGTGTAGTGCCAGCGGATCTGCCCGGTCAGCGGGTCGCGCGAGGCGACCTCGCCGCCGTCCGCCGTGACCACGGAATCGCCGGTGGACACCGGGACCGGCGTCGCGCCGCTGCGGGCGCTCCAGATCTCGGCCAGCGAGCCGGGCACCGCGTTCGGCGCCGCGGGCAGCGGCGGCGGCGGGTCCGCCTCGGTCCGGTCGGTCGCCGCGCTGTCGCTGGTCGTGCCGATGACCAGCGCGACCGCGACGACGAGCACCGCGATCACCGCGGCGAGGACCCGGTCCCGGCCGCGGTTCCAAGGCGAACGACGTGCCTTGACCCGCGGCTCGGGCGGAGCGGGTTCGACGTCGTCGAGGACGTCTTCGGAGCCGTAAGCAGCCTCCGAAGGCTGCTCCGGCTCTTCTTCGGGCAAGGGAGAAGCAGCCTTGTCCTCGTCGCTCACTTACCCGCTCCCCGCGCTAAAGCCTCAGTCTGCCGACGCAGGTGTATCAGAAGTCGCGGCCGGACGGCGACGGCGGCGCCGCCGAGCGGGGCGTTCGGCGTTCTCGCCGGACTCCTTCTCCACCGAGCCGGCCGTTTCCGGAGCCGTGCCGCGGGTGCGGCGGCGGGTCCGGGTGCGGCCTTCGGCAGCGCCGTCCTCGGACGGTGCGGCGGCCGCGTTGTCGGTGGCTTCGCTCGTCTCGCCCGCCCGCGCGGCACCGCGGGTCCGCTTGCGGGGGGTGCGGTTGCGCTTGCGCGGCGCTTCCTCCGACGACGCCGACGGCGACTCGGGACCGCCGGCCGAGGTGTTGCCACGGCCCTGGGCACCACGGCCACGGCGCTTGCCGCCCAGGTCCTCTTCGACCTCGGCGCCCAGGCCCGCACGGGTGCGCTTGGCCAGCGGCAGCCGGCCGGTGGTGCCCTCCGGGATGCCCAGGTCCTCGTACAGGTGCTTCGAAGACGAGTACGTCTCCACCGGCTCCGGCTTGTCGAGGCCCAGGGTGTCCGAGATGAGCTTCCAGCGCGGCATCTCGTCCCAGTCGACGAGCGTGACGGCGACACCGGTGCGGCCCGCGCGGCCGGTGCGGCCGATGCGGTGGACGTAGGTCTTCTCGTCGTCCGGGCACTGGTAGTTGATCACGTGCGTGACGTCGTCGATGTCGATGCCGCGGGCGGCGACGTCGGTCGCGACCAGCACGTCGACCTTGCCGGAACGGAACGCGCGCAGGGCCTGCTCGCGGGCGCCCTGGCCCAGGTCACCGTGCACGGCCGCCGCGGCGAACCCGCGCTCGACCAGGTCGTCGGCCACCTTCTGCGCGGTGCGCTTGGTGCGGCTGAAGATCATCGTGAGGCCGCGGTCGGCCGCCTGCAGGATGCGGGCGATGACCTCGGGCTTGTCCATCGAGTGCGCGCGGTAGACGAACTGCGTGGTGCGCTCGTGGATCGCGCTCGCGTCGTTTTCCTCGGCGCGGATGTGCGTCGGCTGGTTCAGGAACGTGCGGGCCAGCGTGATGATCGGCCCCGGCATGGTGGCCGAGAACAGCATCGTCTGGCGCTCGTCCGGGACCATCCGCAGGATGCGCTCGATGTCGGGCAGGAAGCCCAGGTCGAGCATCTCGTCGGCCTCGTCGAGGACCAGGCCGCGGACCTTGCCGAGCACCAGGTGCTGCTGCTCGGCGAGGTCGAGGAGACGGCCCGGGGTGCCGATCACGACGTCGATGCCCTTGCGGAGCGCCTCGATCTGCGGCTCGTAGGGGCGGCCGCCGTAGATGGCCAGCGTGCGGATGCCGAGGTGCTTGCCGGCGCCCTTGAGGTCGTTGGCGACCTGGATGCACAGCTCGCGGGTCGGGACCACGACGAGCACCTGCGGGGTGCCGTCGCCCGGCACCTCGACGCGGTGCAGCAGCGGGACGCCGAAGCCCAGCGTCTTGCCCATGCCGGTGCGGGCCTGGCCGATGAGGTCGTCGCCGGCCATCGCCAGCGGCAGGGTGAGTTCCTGGATCGCGAAGGTCCGCTCGATGCCGACTTCGGCGAGGGCCTTGATGATCTCCGGCTTGACGCCGAACGACGCGAAGGTCGGGGCCTCGGGCTCGACCTCGACGCCCGCCTGCAGCGGGTGCGAGGTGTCGAGCGCGGCCGGGCCGGTCTCGCTGTGTTCCAGCGCGACGGCGGGGGAGTTCTGTTCGGTTGTGGGGTTTTCTGCGGTCAGGGTGATCGCCTCTCTCGTGACCAGCGCGCACAACCCTGAGTCCCGTTTCGACACTCGACCGGGAGTAAACCCTGGTTCCCAGCGCTGATGTGAAGCGCGGAACCGGTCCGTCCCGGGAATGCCGGAAGAGGCGTGCACGCACATTGCAGTACGTCGGCCAGCCTCCTGGCCAGCCTGTTTCCCGACGCCGGTATGGCGTACGGAAGCTCTGTGTCAAAGGCAGTGTACCTGGTCAGCAGTTTTTCGACAGTACCCGGCACGCCGGAGGCAGTGGGATCGGTCTCGTCCCGACACGCCCGGGTGCTTCGGCGATACCCTGCTGCCGTGACCGACCCGAAAGAGATCACCGAAGGCGTCGTCGACCTTCTGGGTGTGATCGCCTACCTCGAGCTGTCCGCGTTCGACCGGCTGGCGGAGGACGCGCGCAGCGCGCCCACTCTGGCCGGGCGGGCCGCGCTGGCGGCCATGGCGGCCGCCGAGATCGGTCACTACGGGCTGTTGTCCGCGCACCTCGCCGCGCACGGCGTCGCGATCGAGGACGCGATGGCGCCGTTCCCGAAGCACATCGACGACTGGCACGCCTCCACCCCGCCGAAGTCGTGGCTGGAATCGCTGGTCAAGGCCTACGTCGGCGACGGGCTCGCCGCCGACCTCTACCGGGAGATGGCCAGCTGGCTGGACCCCGAGACCAAGGACCTGGTGCTCACCGTGCTGGCCGACACCGGGCACTCCGCCTTCGCCGAGCGCGAGGTGGCTGCCGGGATCGAAGCCGACCCCAAGACCCGCGACAAGCTCGCACTGTGGGGGCGCCGCCTGCTCGGCGAAGCCCTCACGCAGGCCCAGTACGTCGTCGCCGAGCGCGACGGCCTGGCCGAGCTGATCATCGGCGGATCGGGCGACCTCTCCGGAATTGCGGCACTGTTCCGGCGGTTGCAACAGGGGCACACGAAGCGCATGCAGGCGCTCGGCCTGGGCTGATCCCGATGGAGTACCAGGACACGACGAAGTGGCCGGGCGCGGACATGCGGCACCGCAACGACCCGGTTCGGTTAGCCTTGCCGAGCACATCCCTTTCGAATTTCCAGCGGAGGTCCCACGTGGAGGTCAAGATCGGCATCAAGGACACCCCGCGCGAGCTGGTGGTGTCCAGTGGCCAGTCTCCCGACGAGGTGGAGAAGCTGGTCGCCGAGGCCCTGACGGCCGGTGACGGGCTCTTCCGCCTCAGCGACGAGAAGGGCCGCAAGTACATCGTGCCCTCCGACCGCATCGCCTACGTCGAGATCGCGCCGTCCGACACCCGCAAGGTCGGCTTCGGCGTCGGCGACTGACGTCACACCGCGGTAACCGTCCGGTCTCAGCTCGCTCTCAGCCCCATCCGTCACCGTGCCCCGGCAGGGTTCGGAAGGGCTGATCGAGAGATGGGGTGGACGGCGTCCACGCGGTACCAACGGCTCCGGTTCGGAGCCGCGAACACCAGGCCACGGCCGGTCTCGCTCCCCGGAGCGGACCGGCCGTCCGCCTCACCGGGGTCGACGTGGCCCGCGGGGTCGCGGTCCTCGGCATGTACGCCGTGCACGTCGGGCCGAACCCCCTGGACGGCGGCGGCGCCGTCTGGTTCAAGCCCTTCGAGGGCCATTCCGCCGCACTCTTCGCGGTGCTCGCCGGAGTCTCGATCGCGCTGATGTCCGGCGGGCGGCGCCCCCAGCGGGGCCGCGCCCGCACGCGCGTCGCGCTCCGGCTGGCGACCCGGGCCCCGCTGCTGGTCGCGCTGGGGCTCCTGCTCAGCGGGCTCGGCACCGGCTACATGGTCATCCTCGCCTACTACGGCGCCTGTTTCCTGCTCGCGATCCCGTGGCTGCGCTGCCGGGCGCGGACGCTCGCCGTCGCCGCCCTGGTCACGGCCGTGGTGATGCCGCTGGTGTCCTTCGCGCTGCGGTCCGTCTTCGCGCCGCGCGACCTGGTCGTCGAGGCGCCGGACGTCGCGTGGGCCGACTTCGCGACCTGGCACGGCCTCGGCCGCGCGGCCGGCGTGCTGCTGCTGACCGGGACGTTCCCGGCGGCCACGCTGATGGCGTACCTGTTCGCCGGGATGGCGATCGGGCGTCTCGACCTGCGCTCCCCGGTGGTCGCCCGCGCGCTGTGCTTCGGCGGCGCGGCGCTGGCTCTCGGCGCGTACGGCGTCTCGTGGCTTGCGACGCGCGTCTTCGGTGGCCTGGAAGCCGTCCACCGCTCGCTGGAGCCGGCCGCGGCGAGGTACGTGATGAGCCCGGAAACGCTGCTGCACCTCGACGAGTCGTGGATCCACGGCACCCCGCCGACCACGACCTGGGCGTGGGAGCTGCTGCCGAGCGGCGCGTCGTGCACGCCGTTCGACCTGCTGGTGTCGATCGGCATCGCGGCGTCGGTGATCGGCGGGTGCCTGCTGCTGCCGACGCGGTTCCTGAGCCCGCTGGCGGATCTCGGCGGTCGCGCGCTTTCCGCGTACGCGCTGCACTTCGTGGCGATCCGGCTCATCTGGGACAGCGACGGCGACGGCTCGGACGTGTTCGCCTTCACCCACTTCGTGGCCTTCTCGGCGGTCGCGCTCATCGCCTCGGTGGCCTGGCGTCGCCGGATCGGGCGCGGCCCGCTCGAATGGGCGATGGCGCGGCTCTCGCGGTGGCCGGACCGGGTTCTGCCCTAGGTTCACCGGATCGGTGAGTTCTTGTTGGTGTGTCGGGGTTTCGCCCTCTAACTTCGGCTGGCGATCCGGCGCCGCGGGGCCCGGACGGGCACTCTCTCGGAGCGGTAGATGACCACTGTCGAACCCACGACCACCGCCGTGGCGGATCTCGTGCGGAACACCCTGTCGACGCACAAGTCGCTGTTCCTCGCCACCTCGGGCAGCGACGGGTCCTGGGTCGGCGGCGTGTACTTCGCCGAGAGCGACCCGTTCACGCTGAACCTGGTGCTGGAGCGGCGCGGCCGGACGCTCGCGGCGATCCAGGAGAACCCGGTGGTCTCCCTGGTCGTGTCGACCGGTTCGCCGATGCAGCCGTTCCTCCAGGCGCAGGCGCTGGCGGAGATCGTGGCGGGCGAGCAGGACACGCGGGTGCGCGAGCAGCTGGTGGCGAAGGTCCCGGAGGCGGCGCCGTTCCTGGACGCCCCGGTCGCGGCCGTCCGCCTGAGCGTGCGTGGCTGGCGCGCCACGGACATCGCCAACGGCTGGCTGCCGGGCCGCGACCTGCCGGCACCGCGCGTCGTCAACTGAGCCAATCCCGGCACGGCCACCGCGCGGGTCGCCGAGCCGGTTCCTGCCGCACCGCCCGCGGCGACGCCTTCCGGGGCCGGCGTCGTCGCGGGCGGTCGCGAAAGACGTGAAGGCCACCTTGAGGGACGTAGAGTCCCGGAAAGTGGCCTTCACGGACTGCTAGGCGTTGAGCTCTTCCAGCGTTGTCGGCACGTGGAACGGCGGGGTGCTCGAGCCCATGATGCGGTAACGGCCCCACGGGTCCGGGTCGGACAGCTCGCCCGTCGCCGAGTGCGAGCCCGTGCGGATCTCGACCGCCTTTTTCTTGCCGCCCGCCAGGCGGGCCAGCTCTTCGTGCACCGCCACCCGGCCGTACCAGCGGTAGAAGCCGTCGATCGGCTGGAAGTAGCCGCGCAGCTCCACCTGGGCCGTCAGCGAGACGCCGTCGACCACCAGGGTCGCTTCGCCGCTGTAGCCGTCTTCGTCGTGGTCGCTCATGACGTTTCCTCCACGGGGTCCGTGCGGCCCAGCTGGACCACCTTGTTCGCCTCCAGCGGCAGGTTCGGGTCGATGACCACGCCGTTCTGGCGGGTCAGCCCGTCGATGGCCGCCCAGATGATCTGCGTGAGGTACTCGACGACGGCGTCGCGGCCCATCGAGCGGCGGTCCAGCCACCATTCGCCGGTGTTCTGGACCATGCCGACGATGCCGTGCGCCCACGGCTCGGCCGCGCCGGAGTCCATGTTGAACATCCGCATGTAGTCGCCGAGCAGCGCGGTCAGCGCCGTCGCGATCAGTTCCTTGTCCTCGGCCACGACGTCCGAGCTGACCGGCTTCTCCGGGCGGCCGTGCGCGAGCAGCCGGTAGAGGTTCGGGTGCTCCTCGATCACGGTGAAGAACGCGTCGAGCGCCATCCGGATCCGCGGCACCGGCGCCAGTTCGGCGTTGATCGCCGGGATCAGCCGCTCGAAGAGGATCTCCGTGCCGCGCTGGCCGAGGGCGACGTAGAGGTCGGCCTTGTCGTCGAAGTGCCGGTACAGCACGGGTTTCGTGACGCCGGCCTCGGCGGCGACGTCCTCCATGCCGAGGTCCGGGCCGTGCGTGTCGAGCGCGCGCAGGGCGGCCTCGACGAACTCCTTGCGCCGCGCGATCCGGTGCTTGCGCCAGCGGTCGCGGCGGGCGTCGCCGGTCACCTCGCCGTCGCGCGACGAGGGCTTGGACTGCTTGCCGGAGCGCTTGACACGTTCGATCACGAGAGGGATGCTACCAAAGGTAACTGTTACCGCAAGTTACATGTTTCGGAAGGGGTTGTCGGCAATGACGCGGACGCTGAAGGAACCGGATCGCGAAAAGACCGCGGAGCGCCTGCTCAAGTCGTCGGCGAACAAGTTCTACGACCCCGACGTCGACATCGACTGGACCGCGCCGCTGGTCGAGGGCAAGCGGTTCATCCTCGACGAGCGATCGTCGCTCTACGGCACTCCGCTGTGGGACAAGCTGACGCCCGAGCAGCGCATCGAGCTCGGGAAACACGAGGTCGCCAGCGTGGCCACGACGGGACTGTGGTTCGAGATCCTCCTGATGCAGATGCTGCTCAAGGAGGTCTACGAGCAGGACCCGACGTCCGCGCACGCGCAGTTCGCGCTCACCGAGATCGCCGACGAATGCCGGCACTCGACGATGTTCGCGCGGATGGCGTCGCGGATCGGCTGCCCCGCCTACGGCCCGGTGCCGTGGCTGCGGAAGCTCGCGAAGCTGATGCCGTCGATCTCCTACGGCCCGGCGCGCTACGGCGCGATCCTGGTCGCCGAGGAGGTGCTCGACCGGCTGCAGCGCGAGCAGATGAACGACGACGGCGTCCAGCCGCTGGTCCGGATGGTCAACCGGATCCACGTGCTGGAGGAGGCGCGGCACGTCACCTTCGCCCGCGAAGAGGTCACGCGCGGGATGGCGAAGCTGTCCAAGGCCGAGATCGCCTACCAGCAGTTCATCATCGCGCTCATCTCGTACTTCGTGACGCGGGCGTTCATCAACCCGAACGTCTACAAGGCGGTCGGCATCCGGCCGCGCGACGGCGTCGAAGCGGCGCTGAACAACCCGCACTGGCAGGGCACGATCGCCTGGGCCGGGGAGAAGATCATGCCGTTCCTCGAGGAGTCCGGTCTGGTCGGGCTGCCCGGGAAGTTCTTCTGGCGCAAGTCCTTCCTGCTCCCGGCGGGCCGGTGACCACCGCGTCGCGGCTGCGCGACCCGTCGATCGCGCACCGGTTCGTCGCGAGTGACGGCGCCGCGTTGCACGTCGCCGAGTCCGGGCCCGCCGACTCGGCCGTGACGCTGGTCCTGGTGCACGGCTGGACGCAGGACCACCGGACGTGGGACTTCGTGCTGCCGCACCTGGACCCGGGAGTGCGGGTGCTGCGTTACGACCTGCGCGGCCACGGCGGCTCGGCGCACGCGCGTCCCGGCTCGGCGTCGATCGCCCGGCTCGCCGACGACCTGGCCGAGCTGATCGCCGACCGCGTCCCGAACGGGCCGCTCGTGCTCGCCGGTCACTCGATGGGCGGCATGACGCTGATGGTGCTCGCCGAACGGCACCCGTCGCTCGTCGCATCGCGGCTCGCGGGAGCGGCGTTCGTCGCGACGTCGTCGGGCGACATGGACCGGCTGACGCTCGGCTTCCCGGGCCTGGTCGGCCGGGGCGTCACGCGGTTCGAGCCGCGGCTGGCGAAGCTGTTGGCGGGCCTGCGGTCGGACACGCTGCGCCTGCGGCCGGGGATGGTCCGGTCCGGGTCACGCCGCCTGGTTTTCGGCGACCGGCCGGGCCGCGCGCAGGTGGACAGCGTCGTCGAGCAGCTGCTGTGCGCGCACCCGGCGAGCGCCGGGCTGTTCCTGGACGCCATCGCGTCGCACCGCGGCATCGGCGGCCTGGGCGCGCTCTGCGACGTCCCGTCGGTGGTGCTGGCGGGGGAGAAGGACCGGCTCTGCCCGCTGGCGCACGCGAAGGTGATCGCGGACGAGCTGCCGCACGCGGAGTTCGTCCGCTACCCGGGCGCCGGGCACATGCTGCCGCAGGAACGCCCCTACGAGGTGGCCCGCCGCATTTCGGCCCTGGTCCGCACGGCCGTCTCGAACTGACAGCCACTGCCAAAAGCGGCACTTTCACGTGAAAGTGCCGCTTTTGACAGCGAGTTTCAGGAGTCCTTGAGCGGGAAACCGCCGCCGATGCCGCGCCAGGCCAGGTTCGCCGTCAGGGCGACCGCTTCCTCGCGGCTCATCGACTGGTGGTGCTGCAGCCAGAACCGGGCGCTGACCTGGCTCATCCCGACCAGCCCGACCGCCAGCAGCCGCGCCTTGTCCTCGTCGAGGCCGGCGTCCGCCGTGATCGTGTCCGTGATCGCGTCCACGCTCGCCGAGGTCGCGCGGTCCACCGCTTCCTGGACCGCCGGCTCGCCGCGCAGGTCGGACTCGAACACCATGCGGAACGCGCCCGCGTCGTTGCTGACGAAGTCGAAGAACGCGCCGACCGTGGCCGGGACGCGCTGCTTGTTCTCCGTCGTCGAGTCCAGCGCGTTCTGCACGCGCTTGACCAGCTCGTCGACGTGGCTTTCGAGCAGCGCGATGTACAGGTCGAGCTTGCCGGGGAAGTGCTGGTAGAGCACCGGCTTGCTGACGCCCGCGACCTCGGCGATCTCATCCATGGCGGCGGCGTGGTAGCCGTTCTCGGCGAAGACCCGCTGCGCCGCGGCGAGGAGCTGGGCCCGGCGCTCCGTCCGGGGCAAGCGCACCCCTCGTTGCTGCAACCGCGTCATCTCCGTCATGCTCTTCCTCCCGTCTTCGGCCCTTCGACGGGCGGGGTCGCCACCGCGTGAAGTCGACCTGAAGATTACTCGCCGGTACGCCCGCTGTGCCAAGTGTCGGGCATCCTGGAGCCGTGAAGACCTCCGACCACCGCCCTGGCGACGTCGGCCCGGCCCGCCCGCCGGTGACCCACGTCCCCCTCTCGACCAGGGCTTTGCCGTCGATCGAGCCGGTGCTGCCGCCCTGGCCGGCGACCTTCGAAGAGGTCGGCACCGCCCGGCTCCACGTCCGCCGCACCCCGGGCCCGGACGGCGTTCCGGCGGTCTACCTGCACGGCCTCGGCGGCTCGTCGACGAACTGGACCGACCTGGCCGCGCTGCTCGCGCCGGTCGCCGGCGGCACCGCGCCGGACCTGCCCGGCTTCGGCTGGTCCGAGCCCGAGGCCGGGTTCGACTTCAGCCTCGAAGCGCACGCCGAGGTCGTCGCGCGGCACGTCCGGGAGGTCGGCGCGCCCGTCCACCTGCTCGGCAACTCCATGGGCGGCGCCATCGCGCTGATCCTGGCCGCGCGGCACCCGGAGCTCGTCAAGACGCTGACGCTCATTTCGCCCGCGATGCCCGACCGCCGCCCTAACCCGCGGCGGCTGTCGGACCCGCGGATGGCGCTGGCCTACCTGCCGCTGGTCGGCGCGCGGGTGCGCGCCCAGCTCGCCGCGCTCGGCCCGCGGGAACGCGCCGCCCAGGTCATCAAGCTGTGCTTCGCGGACCCGTCGAAGTTCCCGGAGAGCCGGCTCGACGAGCTGACCGAGGAACACGGCGCCCGCGCGGGCTTCACCTGGGCCGCGCCCGCGATGGCGCGCAGCACCTTCGGCATCTTCCGGGCGTGGTCGGCGGTCGGGAAGGCGTCGCTGTGGTCCCTCGCGCCGTTGGTGCGGGTGCCGACGCTGGTCGTCTGGGGCCGCGAAGACCGGGTCATCTCCGTGCGACGCGCCGTGCGCACCGCCCGCGCGATCCCGCGGGCCCGGCTGCTCGTGCTCCCGCGCACCGGCCACGTGGCGCAGATGGAACGGCCGATCGTCGTCGCGAAGGCCGTCCTCGGCATGTGGGAGCACGTCGAAGCCGGGAATTGGTAGCCCTATCGGGCGACAACTGATCGCTGCGTGATCCGCCAGTCGCCGAGGGCGCCGCTCCGGCGCTGTGGCACCCTGGTGCGGTGGACCGGGTGAAGCAGGACGAGCGAGGCGAAGATCGGCGGGCTCCCCACCGCGCGTCGGCCCGCCGGCCCGCGCAAGGCGCCCCCGAGCCCGAAGACTCCCCGCGCACCGGGCAGTACCGCCCGTCGAAGGCGCCGGCCCAGCGGGTCAGCGAGGACCGTTACCGCCCGGGCGGGCGCCGGACCTCCGCCGAGCCGCTGAGCGCCTCCTGGAAGCCGCACAAGGAAGCCCGGGAGACCAAGAAGGCCGAAGAGCCGCCGAAGACCCTCTTCGCCAAGCTCACCGGGACCTACGGCTGGCGCGTCTACGCGCTGCCGATCCTCGTGGTGCTGACCGTGCTCGTCGTCGTCAACACCGCGAACAGCCCGGCCGAGCCGATCGCCGAGCAGGGCGCCGCCTCCGGTGTCGAGTCGGCGGGCGGGGACACCTCCGGCGGCTCCATCGACGGCGACGAGGGCCAGGGCATCCCGGAGAACCCGGCCACGCCGGTCGACCTCAAGGTGCCGACCGCGGACCTGCCGAACGGCAGCCCGTTCACCCAGGCCGGCGCCGGCACCTGGCACACCGTGGCGGGCAGCGGCCCGAAGGTGGGCAACGGGAAGCTCTACACCTACACCGTGGACGTCGAGGACGGCATCGACCCGGCGAGCTACGCCGGTGACGACGCGTTCGCCGCCGCCGTGCAGGGCACGCTGTCCGATCCCAAGAGCTGGACGTGGGACGGCAAGATCGCGCTGCAGCGCGTCGACGCGAACTTCCCGAACCCGACGTTCAAGGTGAGCCTCACCACGCCGGAGACCACGCACCGCGCGGACGCCTGCGGCTTCCAGATCAAGTTCGAGGCGTCCTGCTACCGCAAGAGCATGGGCCGCGTGCTGATCAACCTGGCCCGCTGGGTTCGCGGCGCGAAGGCGTTCAACGCCGACATGACCGGCTACCGGCAGTACGCCATCAACCACGAGGTCGGCCACGCTCTGGGCAACCAGCACGTCGGCTGCACCGGCGAGGGCGACCCGGCGCCGGTGATGATGCAGCAGTCCTTCGGCGTCGCCGACGACTACGTCTCGATGCTCAACGACATCCCCGGCGGCGACAAGGGCAAGGTGGCCAAGGACGGCCGTACCTGCGTGCCCAACGCCTGGCCGAACCCGACCCCCAAGTCGTAACCCGTCCCACCATCTGGACCTGGGAAGGTCTCTTTGCGTGCGTGCGTTGTGCATAGTGGGATGGACGCGATCCGCGCGAGATGGAGGACCCGATGTCAGCACTGCCGCCGCTCGTCGAGCCGGCTGCCGAGCTCACCAAGGAAGAGGTGGCCCGGTACAGCCGTCACCTGATCATCCCGGACGTCGGGGTGGCCGGGCAGAAGCGGCTGAAGAACGCGAAGGTCCTGGTCATCGGCGCCGGCGGCCTCGGCAGCCCCGCGCTGCTCTACCTGGCCGCGGCCGGCGTCGGCACGCTCGGCATCGTCGACTTCGACGTCGTCGACGAGTCGAACCTGCAGCGCCAGGTCATCCACGGCCAGTCCGACGTCGGCAAGCTCAAGGCCGCGTCCGCGCAGGAGTCGATCGCGGAGATCAACCCGCTGGTCAAGGTGCACCTGCACACCGACCGGCTGGACTCCTCGAACGCGCTGGAGATCTTCGAGCAGTACGACCTCATCGTCGACGGCACGGACAACTTCGCCACGCGCTACCTGGTCAACGACGCCGCGGTGCTGCTGGGCAAGCCCTACGTCTGGGGCTCGATCTTCCGATTCGAGGGCCAGGTCAGCGTCTTCTGGGAGGACGCGCCGAACGGCAAGGGCCTCAACTACCGCGACCTCTACCCGGAGCCGCCGCCCCCGGGCATGGTCCCCTCCTGCGCCGAGGGTGGCGTGCTGGGCGTGCTGTGCGCGTCCATCGGCTCGATCATGGTGACCGAGGCGATCAAGCTCATCACCGGCATCGGCGAGACGCTGCTCGGGCGCCTCATCAGCTACGACGCGCTGGAGATGAAGTACCGCGAGGTCAAGATCCGCAAGGACCCGGAGACCCCGAAGATCACCGAGCTGATCGACTACGAGGCGTTCTGCGGCGTGGTTTCCGACGAGGCCGCCACCGCGGCGTCCGGCAGCACCATCACGCCGGCGGAGCTCAAGGCCAAGTTCGACAGCGGCGAGAACTTCGCGCTGATCGACGTCCGCGAGCCGCACGAGTACGAGATCGTCAACATCAAGGGCGCGACGCTGATCCCGAAGGACCGCATCCTCTCGGGCGAGGCGCTGGCGGAGCTGCCGCAGGACAAGCCGATCGTCCTGCACTGCAAGTCGGGTGCCCGCTCGGCGGAGGCCCTCGCGGCCCTGCACGCGGCCGGGTTCAAGGACGCGACGCACCTCGGCGGCGGCGTGCTCGCCTGGGCCAAGCAGATCGACCCGAGCCTGCCGACCTACTGACAGTGGTTGTCCGTGAAGGCCACCTTGAGGGACTCAGAGTCCCTCAAGGTGGCCTTCACGGCACTCTCGCGGTGATCTCAAAACGGTGTGTGACCAGCGCGTCTTCTCGTTCGTGGACCACCCGGCCGGGTACCGTCAGTACTCGTGCGCTCAACCCTCGAACGCCCTCCCGGCCACGTCTGCTCGGCCTTCGGCGGGCTCGCCGACAGCGGCGAGCCGATGCCGGACTCGGCGGCGTGGCGCTGCGGCGACCTCGTGCTCAAGCCGGTCACCGACAAGGCCAAGACCCTGTGGACCGCCCGCGCCCTCGACTACGTCGACGAGCCGGGCCTGCGGGTCGCGAAGCCGGTGCGCTCGACCGACGGCCGGTGGATCGTCGGCGGCTGGACGGCGTCGCGGTTCGTGGCCGGCACGGCCGAGCACCGCGGTGACGCGTCGGTGCTGGCCGCGGTGAAACTGCACCGGGCGACCGTCGGGCTGCCCCGGCCGGACTTCATCGCCGGCCGCAAGGACGTCGACGCCGTCGCCGACCGGGTCGCCTGGGAGGAGCTCGAGGTCCCGCTCGACGAGACGAAGGGCGGCCGCTGGTTCGAGGTCCTGGCCGGCGCGCGCCGGCCGATCAAGCTGCCGTCCCAGGTCGCGCACGGCGAACTGCTGGCGGGCCTGCTGTTCGACGGCGAGGCGACACCGGGCCTGGTCGACTTCGTCCCGTACTACCGCCCGGGCGAGTACGGCGCGGCGATCGTCGCGGTCGACGCCCTGGCCTGGGGCGGCGCGACCCGCGAGCTGCTCGAACGCTGGGCGCACCTGCCGGAGTGGCCCCAGCTGCTGCTGCGCGCGGTGCTGTTCCGCCTGGCGTCGAACGCCCTGAACCCGAGGTCGACGCGCGCCGCCCTGGACGGCCTTCGTGTGGCGGCCCGGGAAGTCAGCGGCGTGCTCTAACCTGGGACGCATGATCGCTCTTCGAAAGGGCCATGCCGCGTAACCGGCCTTCGAGCCTGCGCCGGGCTCAGCGCATCGAGGCGGCCACGCCGCCGATCCGTGTTCCGCACCTCTCCCGCCGTGCCGCCCGTGAGCTGGCGTTCGCCGAGGTGGACGCCGGGTTCGGCCCGGGTCGTATCGCCCGGCTACTGATCGCCTGGGATCGCGGCACCCGCTCGCCGGACGTGCTTTCGGTGTCGGACGTGTGCCCCTGCCCGGGGTGCGACCCGGTGGGCGCGCGGCGGGACCTGGCCGGGTTCCTCCGGGAGCTGCCACGCCGGGAGCGCGCGCTGGTGGGGGCGGTGCTCTCCCGCGCCGACCGCCGGTTCGTGCGCCGCACGCCGCCCGATCCGCTCGGTCCGTCGCCGTGGTGGTTCGAGCGGCGGTTCCACGAGCAGGACGGCTGGGGGCGCGCTGAACACCGCACGCCGGGAGTGGCGCCGGTCACGCACCTCACCGCCGGGGGCGCGTGAGTCGCGCCGCAATGTCAACTGCCGGAAACATTCGGTCGATTCCGAGTAACACGGCCTCCTTAGCGTCGGGTCATCCGAACGACGCCGGAGGTACCCGTGCCGCAGGTCGACACGCACTGCCCGTACTGCGCCCTGCAGTGCGGCATGCACCTCGACGGTGTCCGCGTCACGCCGCGGGACTTCCCGGTGAACGCCGGCGGCCTGTGCCAGAAGGGCTGGACGTCCGGCGCGCTCCTGACGTCGCCGAAGCGGCTGACCACCCCGATGATCCGCTTCAACGGCCTTCTCGAGCCGGTCAGCTGGGACTTCGCCCTCGACTTCGTCGCGCGGAAGCTGAAGGGACTCCAGGCAGCGCACGGCCCGGACGCGGTCGCGATCTTCGGCGGCGGCGGGCTGACCAACGAAAAGGCTTACCTGCTCGGCAAGTTCGCCCGCGTCGCGCTCGGCACCTCGCAGATCGACTACAACGGCCGGTTCTGCATGTCCTCGGCCGCCGCCGCGGGCACCAGGGCCTTCGGCGCCGACCGCGGGATGCCTTTCCCCGTAACGGATCTGGCCGGCGCCGACGTCGTGCTGCTCGCCGGAGCGAACCCGGCGGAGACGATGCCACCGTTCACCCAGCACCTGCGCGGGGCCGACCTGATCGTCGTCGACCCGCGCCGGACGGCGACCGCCGAGCTCGCGAGTCTCCACCTCGCTCCCGCGCCCGGCACCGATCTCGCGCTGGCGCTCGGCATCCTGCACGCGGTGGTCGCCGACGGGCACCTGAATCAGTCCTATGTGGACGACCGGACCACCGGCTTCGCGGAGATGTGGCGGATCGCCGCGTCCTGGTGGCCGGAACGCGCCGAGCGTGTCACCGGCGTCTCGGCCGCCGACATGCGCCTGGCCGCCGCGAAGCTCGCCAACGCCCGCAACGCCTACGTCCTCACCGCCCGCGGCACCGAGCAGCACGCCACCGGCACCGCGACCGTCGGCGCCTGGATCAACCTCGCGCTCTCCCTGGGCCTGCCCGGCCGCGCGGGCTCCGGTTACGGCTGCCTCACCGGCCAGGGAAACGGTCAAGGCGGCCGTGAGCACGGTCAGAAGGCCGACCAGCTGCCCGGTTACCGCAAGCTCGACGACCCGGCCGCCCGCGATTACGTCGCGGGGGTCTGGGGTGTCGACCCGGGCAGCCTGCCCGGCCCCGGCCGGTCGGCGTCCGAGCTGCTCGAAGCCCTCGGCCAGGACGGTGGGCCGAAGGCCCTGATGGTGTTCGGCAGCAACGTGGTCGTCTCGGCACCGCGCTCCCGGCGTGTCCAAGATCGACTGTCCGCATTGGACCTCCTGGTGGTCGCGGACTTCGTGCTGTCGGAGACGGCGGCGATGGCCGACGTAGTCCTCCCGGTCACGCAGTGGGCCGAAGAGGACGGCACGCTCACCAACCTCGAAGGTCGCATCCTGCTCCGGCGCAAAGCCTTGGATCCGCCGGTCGGTGTGAGGTCCGATCTGGACGTCCTCAATGGACTAGCTGACCGGCTTGGTCAACCCGAAGGACGCTTCCCGGCCGACGCCGAGACGGTCTTCGAGGAGCTGCGGATCGCGTCCAAGGGTGGCATCTCCGACTACTCCGGCGTCAGCTACGACCGGCTGCGCGCGGGTGAGGCCCTGCACTGGCCGGTGCCGTCCGACGACCACCCCGGTACCCCGCGGATGTTCCTCGACGCCTTCGCCCACCCGGACGGCCGCGCGCGGTTCGTGCCCGTCGAACACACCGGCCCGGCGGAGCTGCCGGACGACGAGTTCCCGCTGCAGGCCACTACCGGCCGCGTGCTGCAGCACTACCAGTCGGGTGCGCAGACCCGGCTGATCGGCGAGCTGAATGACGTCGTACCCGAGGCGTTCGTCGAGGTCCACCCGGATACCGCCAAACGTGCCGGGCTCGAAGAGGGTGACCAGGCGCGGATCCGGTCCCGTCGCGGCGAAATGACGGCGCTGGTGCGGTTCGCCCAGTCACTGCGGCCCGACCTGGTCTTCGTGCCGTTCCACTTCCCCGGCGCGCAACGCGCCAACCTGTTCACCAACCCCGCGCTCGACCCGGTCAGCCGGATGCCGGAGTTCAAGGTGTGCGCCATCGCTCTGTCCGCTGTGGACGGTGGGGCATGAGCGCCCGGGACGTCGTCATCGTCGGGTACGGCATGGCCGGGGCCCGGCTGGCCGACGAGATCCGCCGCCGTGACCCGGCCGCCGAGCGCGTCCGGCTGACCGTGCTCGGCGCCGAGAAGCACGCGGCCTACAACCGGGTGCTGCTCTCGGCCGTCGTCGCCGGCGGGATGAGCCCGGAGAGCGTCCGGCTGCACGACGACGAGTGGGCCGCGCGGGCGAACGTCGACCTCCGCCTCGGCACGGAAGCCGTGCGGATCGACCGCGGGAAACGCCGCGTCGAACTCGGTGACGGATCCACTGTGGACTACGACGCCCTGGTGCTCGCCACCGGCGCCAACCCGTGGATCCCGCCGGTCGAAGGCTTCGGGCCCGGCGTTGTCACCTTCAGGACGCTGGACGACTGCGCCAAGATCCTCGACGCCGCCCGCTTCGGCGCGCCGGTCGCGGTTCTGGGCGGCGGGCTGCTCGGGCTCGAGGCCGCCCGCGGCCTGGCCGGGCGCGGCAACCAGGTGACCGTCGTGCACCCGAACCGCCACGTCATGGAACGCCAGCTCGACCCGGCCGCCGGGCACGTGCTGGCGCGGCAGCTGACCGCGATGGGCGTCACCTTCCGGTTCGGCGCCACCGCCGCCCGCTACCTGCCCGGCGACGGGCTCAAGCTCGACGACGGCAGCTTCGTCCCGGCCGACCTCGTGGTGGTCGCCGCCGGGGTCCGCGCCGAGACGAGCCTCGCCGAGGAAGCCGGGTTGGCCGTCGACCGCGGCATCGTCGTGGACGACGTGCTGCGCAGCAGCGACGGCCGGATCCACGCACTCGGCGACTGCGCCCGCCATCCCGGCGCCCCTGGCGGGCTGATCCAGCCCGCGTGGGAGCAGGCCGAGGTCCTCGCCGACGTCCTGACCGGCTCGAACGCCGCCGCGCGCTACCGCGGCACGACCGCGGTCACCCGGCTCAAGGCACGCGGCATCGACCTCGCCGCGCTGGGGGAGACCCAGGTCGAGGCCACCGACGACGACGCCGAGGTACTGACGTTCACCGACCCGGCCGGCGGGCGCTACGGCAAGCTCGTCGTCCGCGAAAACCGCGTCACCGGGGCGATCCTGCTCGGCCTGCCCGACGCGGCCGCGTCGATCACGCAGTTCCACGACCGCGGGACGCCGTTGCCGGACGACCGGCTCGCGGTGCTGCTCGGCCGGGCGCTGCCCACTGGCGCGGTTCAAGCGGCCGGCCCGGCCGACCTCCCGGCGACGGCGGTGATCTGCCGCTGCAACACCGTCACCAAGGCCCGGCTGGTCGAAGCCTGGAAGGCCGGCGCCACCGATACCCCCGCACTGGCGCGGGCCACGCGGGCCACCACGGGCTGCGGCGGGTGCACCGACACCGTCGGCGCCGTCGCGAACTGGCTCGCCGCGCAATGACGCCCCACTACAAGGAGACTGCGATGGCCCACCAAGGGAAGCACTGGATCGAGCACTGGGAACCGGAAAACGAGACGTTCTGGGAGGAGACCGGCAAGAAGGTCGCCCGCCGCAACCTGTGGTTCTCCGTGCTGGCCGAGCACATCGGGTTCTCCGTCTGGACACTGTGGTCGGTCATCGTCCTGTTCATGGGCAAGGACTACGGGTTCGACGCCGCCGACAAGTTCCTGCTCGTCTCGACGCCGACGTTGGTCGGCGGCCTGATGAGGCTGCCGTACACGTTCGCCGTGGCCAAGTTCGGCGGTCGCAACTGGACGGTCGTCAGCGCCCTCCTGCTGCTGATCCCGACGGTCCTGGCCGCGGTCATGCTGCACCCCGGCACGTCACTCGGCACGTTCCTGCTGGTCGCGGCGCTCGGCGGGGTCGGCGGCGGCAACTTCGCCTCGTCGATGACGAACATCAACACGTTCTACCCGGAGAAGCACAAGGGCTGGGCGCTCGGCCTCAACGCGGGCGGCGGCAACCTCGGCGTCGCGGCGATCCAGCTCGTCGGGCTGCTCGTGATCGGCACGGCGGGCGCGACCGCGCCGCGGATCGTGCTGTACGTCTACATCCCGCTGATCGTGATCGCCGCGGTGTGCGCGTACCTCTACATGGACAACCTCGCGACCGTGCGCGGTGACACCAAGGCGATGCGCCAGGTCGTCAAGGATCCGCACACCTGGGTGATGTCGTTCCTGTACGTCGGCACGTTCGGCTCGTTCATCGGGTACAGCTTCGCGTTCGGGCTGGTGCTGCAGAACCAGTTCGGCCGGACGCCGCTGCAGGCGGCCGCGGTGACGTTCCTCGGCCCGTTGCTCGGCTCGCTCGCGCGCCCGGCCGGCGGCTGGCTGTCCGACCGGATCGGCGGCGGCAAGGTCACCTTCGCGACGTTCGTCGGGATGGCGCTGGCCACGGTGGTGCTGATCTTCGCCTCGACGTCGAAGTCCCTGACGCTGTTCACGGTCGCGTTCATCGTCCTCTTTGTCCTGACCGGCGTCGGCAACGGCTCGACGTACAAGATGATCCCGGCGATCTTCCGCGCGAAAGCCCGCACGGCGATCGCGAACGGTGCCGAAGAGGCGGCCGAGCTGCTCAAGGCGCGACGGCTGTCCGGCGCGCTGATCGGCCTGGCCGGCGCGATCGGCGCGGAGGGCGGGCTGTTCATCAACCTGGCCTTCCGGCAGTCGTTCGCCGACGCCAAGAGCGGCGTGCCCGCGTTCATCGGGTTCCTGGTCTTCTACGGGCTGTGCTTCGCGCTCACCTGGGCGGTCTACCTGCGCAAGCCCGCCGAACAGCCGAGTGAGCGCGGTCTGGCGCTCGCGGGAGCGGAGGTCTGAGATGCCCACCTTGGTCGTCGCCGGACACGGCATGGTCGCGCACCGGCTCGTGGAGGCGGTGCGGACCGCCGACACCTCCGGCAGCTGGCGGATCGTCGTCCTCTCCGAGGAGCCGCGCCCGGCGTACGACCGGGTGGCCCTGACGTCCTATGTGGACGGATGGGACCCCGCGTCATTGGCGTTGCCCGGCTCGGACTACGCGGGTGACTCCCACGTGGACCTGCGGCTCGGCGAGCTGGTCACGTCGGTGGACCGATCCGCTCGCACGGTCACCACCGGATCCGGCTCCACGATCTCGTACGACGCGCTGGTCCTGGCCACCGGGTCGCGGCCCTTCGTGCCGCCGGTGCCCGGACACGACCTGCCGGGCTGCTTCGTCTACCGGACCATCGAGGACCTCGACGCGATCCGCGCGGCGGCTCAGCGACCCGGCCGCGGACGGCGGGCGGCCGTCGTCATCGGCGGTGGCCTGCTCGGCCTGGAGGCGGCCAAGGCGTTGCGGGACATGGGACTCTCGCCGCACGTCGTCGAAATGGCGCCGCGGCTGATGCCGCTGCAGGTGGACGAAGGCGGCGGGTCCCTGCTGCGGCGGCTCATCTCCGGTCTGGACGTGACTGTCCACACGGGAACGTCGACCGACGCGATCGAGGCCGACGGCTCGCGGCTGGTGGCCCGGCTGGGCAACGGTACCGAGCTGGACGTCGACCTGGTCGTGTTCTCCGCCGGGGTCCGACCGCGGGACGACCTCGCGCGGCAGTCCGGTTTGGACGTCGGCCCGCGTGGCGGCGTCCTTGTCGATTCTTCTTGTCGCACCAGTGATCCGTCGGTGTACGCGATCGGTGAGTGCGCCGCGGTCGAGGGGCGCGTCTACGGCATCGTGGCGCCCGGGTACGCGATGGCCGAGATCGTCGCGGCCCAGCTGACCGGCGGGGCCGGGACCTTCCCCGAGCCGGACACGTCCACGAAGCTGAAGCTGATGGGTGTCGACGTCGCCTCGTTCGGTGACGCGCACGCGGCGACCGAAGGCGCGCTCGAGGTCGCCGTCAACGACGCGGTCGCCGGGACGTACAAGAAGCTCGTGGTCACCGACGACGGCAAGACGCTGCTCGGCGGTGTCCTGGTCGGCGACGCGGCGGAGTACAACACCCTGCGGGCACTGGTCGGACGTCCGCTGCCCGCCGAGCCTTCGGCGATCCTCGCTCCGGCCGGGGGTGGCGCGGCGGTCGGCGTCGACGCGCTGCCTGACGCGGCGCAGATCTGCTCGTGCAACGCCGTGTCCAAAGGCGCGATCACGCGGTCGATCCACGAGGACGGTTGCGACACCGTCGGCAAGCTCAAGGCGTGCACCCGCGCCGGGACGTCGTGCGGCTCCTGCGTCCCGCTGCTCGGGAAGCTGCTGACCGCCGCCGGTGTCGAGCAGTCGAAGGCGCTGTGTGAGCACTTCGGACAGTCGCGGGCGGAGCTGTTCGAGATCGTCCGGGCCACCCGGATCTCGACGTTCAGCGAGGTGATCGCCCGCTACGGCAGCGGCACCGGTTGTGCGGTCTGCAAACCCGCGGTCGCGTCGATCCTCGCCACGCTGGGCACCGGGCACGTGCTGGGCGGCGAGCAGATGACGTTGCAGGACACCAACGACCGGTACCTGGCGAACCTCCAGCGCAACGGCACGTACTCGGTCGTCCCGCGGATCCCCGGTGGTGAGATCACGCCGGAGAAGCTGATCGTGATCGGTCAGGTGGCCCAGGAGTTCGGGCTGTACACCAAGATCACCGGCGGGCAGCGAATCGACCTGTTCGGCGCCACGGTGGACCAGCTGCCGCTGATCTGGCGGAAGCTGGTCGACGCCGGGTTCGAGTCCGGGCACGCCTACGGCAAGGCGCTGCGGACGGTCAAGTCGTGTGTCGGGTCGACGTGGTGCCGCTACGGTGTGCAGGACAGTGTCGGGCTGGCGATCGAGCTGGAGCTGCGGTACCGCGGGCTGCGGTCGCCGCACAAGCTGAAGTCGGCGGTGTCCGGGTGCGCGCGCGAGTGCGCCGAGGCGCGGAGCAAGGACTTCGGGATCATCGCCACGGACAACGGCTGGAACCTCTACGTCGGCGGCAACGGCGGCACCACACCGCGGCACGCCGAACTGCTGGTGTCCGATGTGGACACTGCGACGCTGATCCGGACCATCGACCGGTTCCTGATGTTCTACGTGCGTACCGCCGACCGATTGCAGCGGACGGCGCCGTGGATCGAGGAGCTGGACGGCGGGCTCGACCACCTGCGCGCGGTGATCGTCGACGACTCGCTCGGCATCTGCGAAGACCTCGACGCGGCGATGGCCAAGCACGTCGACAACTACGCCGACGAGTGGCGCGGTGTGCTGGAGGATCCGGAGAAGCTGGCCCGGTTCACGTCGTTCGTCAACGCGCCGGGCACGCCGGACCCGGCCATCTCGTTCCGTTCCGAGCGGGAGCAGAAGGTGCCCGTGATGCTGGGAGTACCGGAGGTGCGGCGATGACGACGTCTCTCGAACGGACCTGGACGGCGGTGTGCGGCGTGGACGCGGTGCCGGAGTACTCGGGGGTCGCGGCCCTGCTGGACGGCGTCCAGGTGGCGATCTTCCGGCTGCCCGGCGCGCGGTGGTACGCACTGTCCAATTGGGACCCGTGCAGCGGCGCGGCGGTGCTCTCGCGCGGCATCGTCGGGGACGCCGGTGGTGTCCCGGTGGTCGCGTCGCCGGTCTACAAGGAACGGTTCGCGCTCGACAGTGGACAGTGCCTGGACGCCGAGGGTGTCTCGGTTCCGGTGTACGAAGTGCGCGTGCGAGAGGGCGTGGTCGAAGTGGAGTCGCCGTGACGGAAGTGCTCCCGCTGGCCGGTTTTGTCATCGGCATCACCGCGGCGCGCCGGGCCGACGAGCTCGGCGCGCTGCTGGTGCGCAAGGGGGCGGGCGTCCGGTACGGCCCGGCGATCCGGATCGTGCCGCTGACGGACGACACCGAACTGCACGCGGCGACGGCCCGGCTGCTGGACTCGCCGGTGGACGCTGTGGTCGCGACGACCGGCATCGGCTTCCGCGGCTGGCTGGAGGCGGCCGAGGGCTGGGGACTGGGGGAGGCGCTGGTCTCGCGGCTGTCGACGTCTTCACTGCTGGCGCGCGGCCCGAAGGTGACGGGCGCGATCCGCGCGGCCGGGCTTTCGGAGGACTACTCGCCGGCGTCGGAGAGCAACGCCGAGCTGCTGCAGCACCTGCTGGCCACCGGCGTGTCCGGCATGCGGATCGCGGTCCAGCTGCACGGCGAGCCGCTGCCGTACTTCGTGGACACGCTGCGCGCGGCCGGGGCGGAGGTCATCGAGATCTCGGTGTACCGCTGGGTCGGCCCGGTCGACCCGGGCCCGGTGGACCGCCTGCTGGACGGGGTGCTGGAGGGTTCGATCCACGCACTGCCGTTCACGAGCGCGCCCGCTGTGGCGTCGCTTATTGCGCTGGCCCGCCGAACGGGCCGCCTCCCCGGCTTGATCTCGGCGCTTTCGGGTCCTGTGGTGGCGGCCTGCGTCGGCCCGATCACGGCGGGCCCGCTGGCTGCGCTGGGCGTCCCGACGGTCCAGCCGCACCGGGCGCGCATCGGTGCGTTGGCCCGGACGCTCGCCGAGACGCTGGTAGCGCGTTCCCCGCGGCTTCAGGCGGGCGGCCGGTGTCTGGAACTCCGCGGCGAGGCCGCCATCGTGGACGGCGAATGGTGCGAGGTCGCCCCCGCGCCGATGGCTCTGCTGCGGGCTCTGGCGGCTTCACCGGGCCGGGTGATTTCCCGACGGGAGTTGATCGCAGCCTTGCCGGGTGGCGGCGAAGAGCACGCGGTGGAGACGGCGATTGGCCGCCTGCGGACCTCGCTGGGCGGCGGCCGGGTGGTCCAGACGGTGGTGAAGCGCGGATACCGCCTGGCGGTGGACGCCTGAGCGGGGTTGTCCACAGCTCTCGCCGGATGTGGACAGCTTGGTCGTTCGGATGCGGTTCCGCGAGGGTTTGTCCGCAGGTGCCGATACGCTGGACAAGGGCACGCCCCCCAGGGAGGGCGGGGGTCGGTTTGCCGGGCCTGGGCGCGCTAAACCGCCCAGGTGACGTCGTGTTTTTCGAAGCCGCGGGCCGTCGCCACCAGCGCTGCTTCCGCCTCCGCCGCCTCCCGGGAAGCCGGCCTGAGCGGGTCGAACGGCGTCAGCGTGAAGACCAGCTTCGCGCCGCTCGACTTGGTGCGCCACGTGCCCGCGATGTCGCCCTCCGCCAGCAGGACGCCGGGGTTGCCCAGCATCTTCCAGACCTCCTTGCGCCGCGCCGGGTCCGGGACCAGCAGGGCCTTGTCGCGCGCCTGGATGAACGGGTCCCACGGCGGCAGCAGCCGCACCACGTCCGGCTCCGGCGGGTTCTCCAGGGCCGGCAGACTCGTAGCGGGCAGGTGGCGCACCTTGCCGTCCAGCCGCACCTCGGCCAGGTCCGCAGGCCACGTCCGGTCCACCACCGCCCGGGACGTTCCGACGAACTCCGCCGCTTCGCCGGGGGACGCCGGGCCGTTCAGCCGCAGGTACGACTCGACCACCGACGTCGCCGCGGCGGGGTCCGGCTTCGTGCGCATGCGGCCGCGGCCTTCGAGCGGGGCCAGCGTCGCCGGGGTCGCGCCCGCGACCAGCCGGACACCGCCCAAGGGGGCCGCGATGCGCATCAGCTGCTCGTGGATGTGCGTCGCGTTGCAGCCGCGGCACCAGCGGGAGAACTCCGGCGGCACGAGCTTCGTCACCGCCGTCGAGACCGCGCCCTTCGTCATCTCCGAGGTGACCACGCCGCGGATCGCCTTCGCCGCCGTGAAGACCACCTCGGCCGCCGCCAGGCCCGTCGCCGCCAGTTCCTTGCGCTGCCACAGCATCCGGGCCAGCGCGTCCGCGTCGTCCAGGGGGATCAGGGCGCGGGTCACCTCGTCGAGGTCGGCACGCAGGTGGTAGTGCGGCGCACCGCGCAACGTCCAAGCCAGCACCAGGCGGTCGTCGTCCACAAGGGACACAGGGGACGCCGAGGACACCCGGGCCACCGCGGCCAGCAGCGCCGTGTCGCGCATGCTGTCCTGCAGCCCGGCCCGGACGACGGCGAGATCCGCCACGTCGCGCGCGGACCGGTGCAGCCCGTGCTCGGCGATGCGGTAGGCGAGTACCTGACGACGGTCCACCTGCGACTCCTAGATCGTGTACTCGAAGGTGTACCCCATTTTCTCCTCGCCCATCGCGCCGCCGACCGTGCCGGTGCCGGTGAGCCCGGCCAGCGCGCCGGTGCCCGAGCCGGGGACGACGGTGAACGTCGAGGCGATGCCCTTCGCGTCGAACGTGAACTCGTGACGCACGATGAACGTCCCTTCGCGGCCGTCGACCTTGCCGTCGAAGCGCTCGAGGCTCGGCGACGTCGTCGTGCCGCTGTCGTACCCCTCGCCCGCGTAGTACAGCAGCAGGTCGCAGACCGATTCACCCTCGATGACACCCTCGTACGCCATCGACGCGTGCGCGTAGGCCACCCGCGGGCCACCCTCGGAGCCGCTGACGACGTTCTCTTCCCAGTTCTTCATGGTGAATGCGTTCATGAGGGCCACCCTGCCGGAGATACCTGTCAGCTTGTGTCAGGTTTTTGGGTCATAATTCCGGGATGCGCGCCAGCCGTCTCCTGTCCGTCCTCCTGCTGCTGCAGAACCGCGGCCGGATGACGGCGGAAGAGCTGGCCGAGGAGCTGGAGGTCTCGGTCCGCACGGTCTACCGGGACATCGACGCGCTCTCGGCGTCCGGCGTCCCGGTGTACGCCGACCGCGGCCGGACCGGCGGGTATCGCCTGGTCGACGGCTACCGCACGCGGCTCACCGGGATGACCGAGGAGGAGGCGCAGTCGCTGTCGCTGGCCGGGCTGCCGGTGGCCGCGGCCGAGCTGGGCCTCGGCACCGTGCTGGCGGCCGCGCAGCTCAAGCTGTACGCCGCGCTGCCGCAGGAGCTGCGGGACCGCGCCGGACGGGTCGCCGAGCGCTTCTACCTGGACGTCCCGGGCTGGCACCGGGGCATCGAAAGCCTGCCGACGCTGTCCTCGGTCGCCGACGCGGTGTGGTCGTCGCACCGGATCCGGATCCGCTACGAACGCTGGGGCCAGCGGATCGTCGAGCGCGAGGTCGAGCCGCTGGGGCTGATCCTCAAGGCCGGCAACTGGTACCTCGCCGGGCGCTGCGACGGCACCGACCGGACCTACCGGATCTCGCGGATCCAGGAGCTGACGGACCTCGGCGAGGAGTTCGAGCGGCCCGCCGGGTTCGACCTCGCGGCGTACTGGCAGGAGTGGTCCGAGCAGTTCGAACGCCGGATGTACCCGCGCGTGGCCGTGGTGCGGCTGTCGCCGCGGGCGCAGGCTCTCGTACCGTTCTACGCGGGTTCCGTCGGGGCCCGGGCGCTGCGTGACTGCCCGAACGAGCCGGACGCGGACGGCTGGCTCACCATGGAGCTGCCGGTGGAGCCGGGCGAGCCGGCCATCGGTGAGCTGCTGCGCTTCGGGCCGCACCTGGAGGTCCTCGAGCCCGCGGACCTGCGGGCGCAGCTGGCGGAGGCGATCGAGGGGATGGGCGCGATCTATGGGTGAGCTGAGCGGGGTGACGATCGGTGTCACGGCCGAGCGGCGGGCCGACGACTTCATCGAGGCCCTCGAACGCTACGGCGCCGACGTCCGCCACGCCCCGACGATCACCATCGTCCCCCTGGACGCCGACCCCGAGCTGCGGGCGGGCACCGAGGAGCTGCTGGCGTCCCCCGTCGGCTTCACCGCGATCACGACCGGCGCGGGCTTCCGCGGCTGGCTGGCCGCGGCCGACAGCTGGGGCCTGCGCGACCGCCTGCTGACGGCGCTGGGCGAATCCCGCATCTACGCGCGCGGCCCGAAAGCCGTGGGTGCCCTTCGCGGTGCCGGGCTGCGCGAGTCCTTTTCGGCCGCTTCGGAGTCCAACGCCGAGTTGTTCGGTGCCCTCGCCGAAGCGGGCCTCGAGGGCAAGCGCGTAGCCGTCCAGCTGCACGG
Organism: Amycolatopsis sp. NPDC088138; assembly: GCF_044741685.1. Classification (NCBI taxonomy): domain Bacteria; kingdom Bacillati; phylum Actinomycetota; class Actinomycetes; order Pseudonocardiales; family Pseudonocardiaceae; genus Amycolatopsis; species Amycolatopsis sp. NPDC088138. The sequence continues at coordinate 116,518 of NZ_JBIUTB010000003.1, read as the reverse complement.
GACGCCGTTGCCGGAGCACACGTCGACGCTGGAACAGGCGGGCGCGCGGCTGGTCGCGGTCCAGCCGTACCGCTGGTACTCGCCGCCGGACGTGACCCCGGTGCACGGCCTGATCGACGCGGCCGTGACGGGCGAGCTGGACGCGCTGGCGTTCACGAGCGCCCCGGCGGCCGCGAACTTCCTGACCCTGGCCCGGGACCACGGCCGCTACGACGAGCTGCTGACGGCGTTGCGCGGCCCGGTGGTCTGCGCGTGCGTCGGCCCGGTGACGGCGGCGCCCCTCGAAGAGGCCGGGGTGCGCACGCTGCAACCGGACCGACAGCGCCTGGGTGCGCTGGTGAAACTGCTGGTCACGACCCTCAGTGGCACTGGTGAGGCGGCTCCGCCGACGCCGTAGTCGCGCCGAGGTCGTCGGAGCGTCCGGCCGCGAGCCGGGGCCACTGGGCGATCGGACGGCCCGGCCCGGGTGTCCACTCGGGTGCTCCGGTGTCGGTCCGGACGTTGGTGCGCTCCTGCGGCCAGCCCTCCGGTGAGTCCTCCCAGGACTCCCGGCGGCCGTAGATCGTCAGGTCCATCAGCGCGTAGCTGGTGTCCATCGCTTCCACACCACGGCGTTTCGTCCAGTACGTCTCGAAGACACGGTCGCCCTCACGCAGGTAGCAGACCAGGTGGAACAGTCCTTGCTCGCGCCCGACGAGCAGCGTGTCGAGCGACGGCTGCGCCGAGTACCAGGGCATCCGCCAGTCCATGAAGTCGCGGTAGCGCAAGGCTTCGCTGTACGACGTCTGCGCGTCGGCCGGGGCGGTCGAGACGTTGCGGCCCTGGGAGAAGACCGCGAACGTGATGTCCCGCGAGTGCAGGTTGGCCAGCTCGGCGACCTGGTTGGTGTAGAACGTGCAGCCCTCGCACTGCTCCGGCGCGGGACGGCCGGGGTTCCACATGAAGTAGTAGGCGATGAGCTGACGGCGTCCTTCGAACACGTCGAGCAGGGTGACCGGCCCGTCCGGGCCGAGCAGCTCGAGACCGGCGTCCACCTCGACCATCGGCAGCCGGCGGCGGGCCGCGGCGATCGCGTCGCCTTCGTGCGTGTGGGCCTTTTCCCTGGTGCGCAACACATCCAACTCGGCTTGGAAAGTCTTGCGGTCGACGATGTCCATCACGACTCCTTCAGCTTGGCGGTGAGCAGTACGACGCCGGCCAGCGTGAAGGCCACGGCCACGCCCAGCGCGAGGTGGATTCCGGTGAGCTCGACGGCCTGCGTCGCGGCGACGGCGCTCAGGACCGGGATGCCGACGGTGATGCCCACCTGCTGGGTCATCGACGTCAGCCCGGTGGCCAGGCCCTGCTCCTCGTCGGGCAGCCCGGACGTCGCGGTCACGGTGTACGCCACGATCGCGGCGACGTGCCCGAAGAACCCGACGAACAGGGCCGGCAGCAGGATCAGCAGGGCGCCGCGGCCGGGCCCGAGGAACAGCAGCGGCAGCGTCGCCAGGGCCTGGACGGTGAGCCCGGCGGCCAGCAGGACACGGCTGCCGAAGCGGCCGATCACCCGTCCGGCGAGCACGCCCGCGGCCACCGAGGCCAGCCCCGGCACGCCGAAGACCAGGCCGGTCGCCCACGGCGTAAGCCCCAGGATCCGCTGCAGGTAGAGGGTCGTCAGGAAGATCACCGCGGGTTCCATCGCGAACAGCACGAGACCGGCGAAGTTACCCCACTTGACCGTGCGGCGGGCCAGGATCCGCGGCGGCACCAGCGGCGCGGGCGAGCGGCGTTCGATCAGCCAGAACGCGGTCAGCAGCACGATGCCGGCGACCGCCGCGAGCACGCTCTTGTCGATGACGGCGTAGACGAGCGCCAGCAGGCCGCCGCTGACCGTCAGGGCGCCGGGCAGGTCCGGGCGCGCGCGGCCGGGCACGGTCGATTCGGTGACGAGGAACGGCGTCGCGACCAGGATGGCGACGGCCACCGGGACGTTCATGAAGAACGCCGCGCGCCAGCTCAGCAGGCCGACCAGGGCGCCGCCGACCAGGGCGCCGACGGTGAAACCGCCGGAGAGCAGGGCGCCGTTGAGGCCGAGGACGCGGTCGCGCGCCCGGCCTTCGGCGAACGTCGTGGTCAGCAGGGACAGGGCCGCGGGCAGCGTCATCGCGGTGGCGAAGCCCTGCAACGCCCGGGCCGTCAGCAGCAGCTCCGGGTTCGTGGCGAAGCCGCCCAGCAGCGACGCGGCGGCCAGCAGGGCCATGCCGGACCGGAACATCCGGCGTCGCCCGAACAGGTCCGCGAGGCGGCCGCACACCAGCGTGAAGCCGGCCGCCGGCAGGACGAACGCCGTGCTGACCCACGGCAACGACGTCAGGTCGAGCCCGACACCGGCGCCGACCTGCGGCAACGCGACGTTCAGGATCGAGAAGTCGATCGACAGGAGGAAGCCGGCGCCGAGCAGCACGGCCAGTACGGCGCGCTGTCTCGGCGTGAAATGGGCAGGGGGTAGCGCGACAACGGTCATCGGGTTCTCCTTGAGAGGGAAGGTCAGTCCTGCTCGGCGGCCTCCGCGAGGCGCTTGATCCGGGCCAGGCGGCGGTCCCAGTCGGCCGCCAGCGAGGCCATCCAGCGGGCCGTCGTGTCGAGGGCTTCGGAACGCACGGCGTACCGGACTTCGCGGCCGATCTTCACGCTGCCGACCAGCCCGGCCGAGTCGAGGACGGTGAGGTGCTTGACGATCGCCTGGCGCGACACGGGAAGGCCGCCGGCGAGGGTCGTCGCGGTGGCCTGGCCGTGGGAGGCGAGCAGGTCCAGCAGCTGACGACGGGTCGGATCGGCCAGTGCGGCCAGGACGCCGTCGACGACGTCGTGATCCATCACTCGGCGCGCGCGGCGAGGGCGGTGAAGCACCCCTCCCAGCCGGCGGTGTGGTCCTTGATCACGTTGCGGCGGTTGTCGTCGGACGTCGGCAGGCCGGCGAAGCCGCTCTCGACGACCCGCAGGCGGGTGCCGTCACCCTCGGGCGTCAGCCAGAACTCCACGAGCGTCGAGTTGTCCTCGCGCAGCTCTTCACCGGGAAACGCGCTGACCCAGCGGTAGCTGAGGTAGTTCGGCGGGTCGACCTTTTCCACGCGCAGCGGGAATTCGCCGTGCTCCGAGTGCGTGACGACCAGGGTCTGGCCCTCTTCGGCCATGGTGCCCTGGATGGTTTCGTCGTCGGTCGCCCAGAAGCCGGGCTCGGCCACCAGCGGCCAGACCTTGGCCGGCTTGGCGGCGATCACGATCTCGCGTTCGATGCTGTCAGTGATCATCGGTGCACTCCTTCGGCTCATGTGCAATCCAAGAGTTGCACATGCCGGAGTGTGATGCAACCCCAGGGTTGCACTTGCTGGTCAGTCCTCGCCTGCCTCCGCCGCGCGCAGGGACTCCCGGCTCGCCGCTTCCTCGCTCATCCCGAGCCGCCAGTAACCCGTGAAGCAGATCCGCCGCTTGTCGACGTCCCGCTCGCGCACGAGGTGGCGCCGCACCTGCTTGACCACGCCCGCTTCGCCCGACACCCACGCGTACGGCGTCCCACCTGGGAAATTCGCTGCTCGGACCGCTTCCAGCAGCGCTTCTCCGTGTGGGCGCGCGTCGCGAAGCAGCCAGTGGACTTCGACCACTCCGTGCGTCTCGAACGTCTGACGCTCTTCGCGCGCCGAGACCTCGATGTACGCCGAAAGCCGCGTGCCCGCCGGGAGTTGCTCGATGATCGCGCCGATCGCGGGCAACGCCGTTTCGTCGCCGGCCAGCAGCTGCCAGCCGGTGCCGTCCGGGACGTCGTACAGGCCGTGCGGCCCGAGGAACGCCACGCGGTCGCCCGGCGCGACCCGGGCGGCCCACGCCGAAGCCGGGCCGGTGTCGCCGTGCAGCACGAAGTCGACGTCGACCTCGGCGAAGCGCGGCCGGTGCGCGCGCACGGTGTACGTGCGCATCGGCGGCCGGACGTCGTCCGGCATCGCCAGGTAGGTGCGATACCACGACAGGACGTCGGAGCCGGTGTCCGGCAGGGTCGGCGTCTCCTGGCCGGGCCGCGGGAAGAAGACCTTGACGTACTGGTCGGGCGCCCCGGCGGGCACGTCGGCGAAGGTGGCCGCCGTGAACGTCACGCGCACCATGTGCGGCGTGACCGGCCGGACCATCGTCACGCGGGCCCGGTGGTAGGTCAGTACCGGTCGCTCCACCTGCGTCGTCATTAGGCAAGGCTAACCTGATCAGTGAGCGTCAGAACAGCCCTGCCGGCTCGGAATCCTCCTCACCTTCCGGTTTCCAGCGGTATTTCCGCAGGTTGACGCGCTCGCCGTCGGCCAGCACGCCCTCCGCGCGCAGCCGCTCCAGCTGGTCGTGGAGCAGGTGCGGCGCGGGTGTCCCGTTCGCGCGCAGGATCCGGTGCCACGGCAGGTCGTGCCCGTCCTCGGCGAGGATCGCGCCGATCATCCGCGGTGAGGGCGCGCCGGAGAGCGCCGCGATGTCGCCGTACGTCGCGACCGTGCCGGCCGGCACCGACTCGATGATCTCCCGCACCCGCTCGTGCAGAACGTCGTCCATGCCACCACTCTGCCGCACGGGTACGACAGTTTTCGACGCCGCCCGTCGCACCGGCGGGGACCTTCACCGAACGCGCCCGTCACTTAGGTGTGCCGGTGCCGCACCCGTTACTCCGAGCGTGGTTCTATCGCGGGGTGAACGGGAGGCGAACAGGACCGGCGAACGCGCGGCTGGTGCGCACGCCGATCCTCGACACACCCACGTTCACCTGGGATTCCGGTGCTCGCCGGGTACTCTCCGCACCCGGCGGTTTCCTGCGTGTGCTCGGCGGTCCCGGCACCGGGAAGACGACGCTGCTGGCGTCGGCCGCGACCCGCCGGATCGCCGAGGGCGCCGACCCGGAGAGCGTGCTGGTGCTGACCACGTCCCGCAAGGCCGCGGACGCGCTGCGTGCCGACATCACCCGCAGCCTCACCGCCGACCCCGACCTGGCGCGGCCGCTGCCCCGGACCGTCCGCGAGCCGCTCGTCCGGACCGTCCACTCGTACGCGTATTCGCTGCTGCGGCTCGAAGCGATGGGCGCGGAGCTGCCGGCGCCCCGGCTGCTGGCCGGGGCCGAACAGGACGTCGTCGTCCGCGAGCTGCTCGCCGGCGACCTCGACGAGGGCGCCGAGGAGTGGCCGGAGCAGCTGCGCCCGGCCCTGATGGTGCCCGGCTTCGCCGAGGAGCTGCGCGACCTGCTGATGCGGGCGGCCGAACGCGGGCTCGGGCCGGCGGACCTCGCCGAGCTGGGCCGCCGCCGCGGCCGTGAGGAGTGGGTCGCCGCCGGGCGCTTCTGGGCGCAGTACGAGGAGGTCACGCAGCTGCAGGGGGCGGGAGGCAACGCGCTGGGCGTGGCGAGCGCGCCCGCGCTGGACGCCGCCGAGCTGGTCACCTCCGCGCTGCTCGCGCTGGAGGACGACGACGAGCTGCGCGAACGGGAGCGCACCCGCGTGCGGCACCTGTTCGTCGACGACGCCCACCACCTCGACCCGCTGCAGACCAGCCTGGTCCGGATGATCGGGCACACCGCGGCCGAGTTCGTCGTGGCCGGCGACCCCGACCAGAACGTCTATTCCTTCCGCGGTGCCGACGCGAGCCTGTTCGCCGACGCCGACCCGGACGGCAGCCGGACGATCACGCTCACGACGTCCCACCGGCTGGCCCCGGCGGTGCGGGTGGCGGTCGCGAAGATCGGCGCGACGCTGCCCGGGTTGTCCCAGCACCGCAAGATCGTTGCGGCCGAGGGCGCCACCGGCGGCAATGTCCGGGTGCGCGTGATGCCGACGCCCGCCGCCGAGGCCAGCTGGATCGCCGACCAGCTGCGCCGCGCGCACCTCGTGGACGGCGTGCCGTGGTCGGAGATCGCCGTGCTCGTCCGGTCGCCGGCGCGAACTTTCCTGGTGCTGCAACGCGCTTTGCGCGCGGCGGGCGTCCCGATCGGGTCGGCCACCGAGGAACTTCCGCTGGCGCGGCAACCGGCGGTGCGGCCGCTGCTGGCCGTGCTGAAGCTGGCGCCCTCGCCGGACTTGCTGGACATCGACCTCGCCGAGATGCTGCTCTCGTCGTCCCTCGGTGGTGCGGATCCGCTGGCGCTGCGGCGGTTGCGCCGCGGTCTGCGACGGCTCGAGCTGGCCGGTGGCGGGCAGCGGTCGAGTGACGAGCTGCTCGTGGAAGCGTTGCGGGGTGGGGACATCCTCGTCGGGCTGGCCGACGCCGAGTCCGAGCCGGTGCGGCGTGTCGGTGGCCTGCTGCGCGTCACGCACCAGGCCGTCGCCCGCGGGGCCGGTGTTGAGCAGGTGCTGTGGGAGCTGTGGAACGAGAGCGGCCTGCAGGAGAAGCTGCTGAAGCAGACCGAGCGCGGTGGTTCGCTGGGTGCGCAGGCCGACCGTGATCTCGACGCCGTCGTCGCGCTGTTCGACGCGGCCGGCCGTTATGTCGACCGGCTGCCGCGGTCGAGTGTCGCGTCCTTCGCGGATTACCTTGGTGCACAGCAGATCGCGGGGGACACGCTCGCGCCGGCCGCCGTCCCGGCCGACGGTGTCTCGCTGCTCACCGCGCACTCCGCCGCCGGTCGCGAGTGGACGGTCGTCGCCGTCGCCGGAGTCCAGGAAGGCGCCTGGCCGGACCTGCGGTTGCGCGGATCCGTGCTGGGCGTGGAACGGCTCAAGGACCTGATGTCCGGTGTGGACGATGACGCTGTCTCCCAGACAGCGCCGATCCTCGCCGAGGAACGGCGGCTGTTCTACCTCGCGATGAGCCGCGCGAAGGAGACGTTGCTGGTCACCGCGGTGTCCGGGGAGGACGAACAGCCGTCCCGCTTCCTCGACGACCTGGAGGAGAACGGCGCCGACGACGGCGGCCTCGACTCCCGGATGAAACCACCCGGCCGGTCGCTGGTGCTCGCCGAGCTGGTGGGGGAGCTGCGTGAGGTCGTCTGCGACGACAAGGCCGACCCCGCGCGCCGTCGTCGCGCGGCGAAGCAGCTCGCACGCCTGGCCGACGCCAAGGTGCCCGGTTCCCACCCGAGCACCTGGTACGGCCTGCTCCCGGCGTCCACCGACGAACCGGTGCACCCGCCCGGCGACCTGATCCGGATCTCACCGTCCACAGTGGAAATCCTGACGAAGTGCCCGCTGCGGTGGATGATCGAGCGCCACGGCGGCAGCGACCCGGCGCAGCTGGCCGCCGTCACCGGGACGCTGGTGCACGGGCTCGCGCAGGCCGTCGCGTCCGGGAGCACCGACGCCGAGCTGCAGGCCGCCCTGGACGACGCGTGGGTGCGCGTCGACGCCGGGGCGCCGTGGTTCTCGAAGCGGGAGCGCCGCCGGGTCGAGGGGATGCTGCAGAACTTCGTCACGTGGCTGGAACGCAGCCGGGCGGAGCTGAAGGAAGCCGGGGTCGAGCAGGACATCGAGGTCGAGCTGCCGGCCGGCGGCGAGGACGAGGTCCGGGTGCTGCTGCGCGGCCGGGTCGACCGGGTCGAGCTGGATTCCGAGGGACGGCCGGTGATCGTCGACATCAAGACCGGCAAGGTCCCGGTGTCCGGGGCCGACGCCGAGGCGCACCCGCAGCTGGCGGCGTACCAGCTGGCGGTGCTGCTGGGCGCGATCGAGGGCCGCACGGAGGCGGGCGGCGCGCGGCTGGTGTACGTCGCAAAGGCCAACAACAAGACCGGCTCGACGGAACGGTCCCAGCCGCCGATGGACGAGACGGGCGGCAAGCAGTGGCTGGACCTGGTCCGCGGCGCGGCGGCTTCGGCGGCCGGGCCGGACTACCAGGCGCAGGAGAACGTGGACTGCGACCGCTGCCCGGCGCGCGGCTGCTGCCCGCTGCGCCCCGAAGGCAGGCAGGTGCCCGGTCCGTGAGCCCGCTTCTCATCGCCAATCCCGTCGAGCCTGCTGAACTCGCTGACGCGCTCGGCCTGCACCGGCCCACTCCGGAGCAGGCCACCGTGATCGCCGCGCCCGTCGAGCCGTCGCTGGTCGTCGCCGGCGCCGGTGCCGGAAAGACCGAGACCATGGCCGCGCGCGTGGTCTGGCTCGTCGCCAACGGCATCGTCAGCCCGGACCGCGTCCTCGGCCTCACCTTCACCCGCAAGGCCGCGCGCCAGCTCGGCGAACGCGTCCGCGCGCGGTTGCGGCGGCTCGCCGGGTCCGGGCTGCTCGACCGGCTCGACCCGTCCGGCGGGCTGCGGTCCACTGTGGTCGCCGGGGAGCCGACCGTCCTCACCTACCACGCCTACGCCGGGCGCCTCCTCTCCGAACACGGCCTCCGGCTGCCGGTGCAGCCCGGGGTCCGGCTGCTGTCGGAGACGTCGTCGTGGCAGCTCGCCCACCGCGTCGTGTCCACATGGGACAACGAGCTGGACACCGACCGCGTCCCGCCGACCGTGACGGCGGACGTGCTGGCGCTCGCCGGGGAGCTCGGCGAGCACCTGGTGTCCACAGAGGAACTGGCCGAATACACGTCGTGGATGTGCCGGGTCATCGAGAACGCGCCGCGCGCCAAGGGGCAGCGGGCCGCGTTGCCGCAGAAACTCACGGAAATCATGGCGGCGCAGCACTTCCGGCTCGCGCTGCTGCCGCTCGTCGAGGCCTACCACCGGCGCAAGCGCAACGAGGGCGCGCTGGACTTCGCCGACCAGATGTCGCTGGCCGCGCAGCTGGCGAGCGGGTACCCGTCGGTCGTGCGCGGCGAACGGGAGCGCTTCGGCGCGGTGCTGCTCGACGAGTACCAGGACACCGGGCACGCCCAGCGCGTGCTGCTGCGGGCGCTGTTCGGCGGCGTCGAGAACCAGCCGATGCCGGTCACCGCGGTCGGTGACCCGGCGCAGGCGATCTACGGCTGGCGCGGGGCCAGCGCGGCCAACCTGCCGCGGTTCACCACGGACTTCCCGCGCCACGACGGCGAAAGGCTCGTCCCCGCCCGGGATTTCGGGCTGCTGACCAGTTTCCGCAACCCGCCGGAGATCCTCGACCTCGCCAACGCGATCGCCGAGCCGCTGCGGGCGCGCGGCCTCGGCGTCGAACGGCTGCGGGCACGGGAAGGCGCCGGGCCGGCGGACATCGCGTGCGCGCTGCTGCCGGACATCCGCGCCGAGCGCGACTGGGTGGCCGACGGCCTGGCCCGGCGCTGGTACTCCGTGCAGGAGCAGACCGGCAAGCCGCCGACCGCGGCGGTGCTGGTGCGCCGCCGCGCCGACATGGCCCCGATCTCCGCGGAACTGCGGGCCCGCGGGCTGCCGGTCGAGGTCGTCGGCCTCGGCGGGCTCTTGGACGAACCCGAGGTCGCGGACCTCGTCTCGACGTTGCGGGTGCTCGCCGACCCGCTGTCCGGCAGTGCGGCGGCGCGGCTGCTGACCGGCGCGCGCTGGCGGCTCGCGGCCGCCGACGTCGCCGCGTTGTGGCGGCGCGCGGGGGAGCTGTCCAGCCCCGAGAAGCCCGACGGCCCGGAGCTGGTCGTGGAGCGCGTCGAGCAGGCCGGGCTGATCGACGCGATCGACGAACCGGGCGCGCCGGAGCGGTATTCCGAGGAGGGCTACCGGCGGATCCGGCGGATCGGCTGGGAGCTGGCCGCGCTGCGGCGGCGGCTGGACCAGTCGCTGCCGGAGCTGGTCGCCGACGTCGAGCGCACGCTGCTTCTGGACGTCGAATCGCTGGCGCGCCCGGGATCGGCCGGGCGCGCGCACCTGGACGCGTTCGCGGAGGTCGTCACCGACTACGCCGAGACGGCGCCCACCGCGACCCTGCTGTCCTTTGTGGACTACCTGAACACCGCGGCGCACGCCGAAGACGGGCTCACCCCGGGCGAGGTCGAGGTGGTGCCGGACCGGGTGCAGGTGCTCACCGTGCACTCCGCGAAGGGTCTCGAGTGGGAGGTCGTCGCCGTGCCGCACCTGGTGCAGGACGTCTTCCCCGGTCGGCGGCGGTCGTCGTCGTGGCTGCGGACGGCGACGTCGCTGCCCGCTGTGTTGCGTGGTGATGCCCAGGACCTGCCGGAGCTGCGGATCGCCGACGGTTACGACCGCAAGGAAGTCCAAGAAGGACTCGAGCTGCACGAGGCGGGGTTCGTCGAGCGGGAGCAGTCGGAGGAACGGCGGCTCTGCTACGTCGCGCTGACCCGGTCCGAGCACGCGCTGATCGTGTCCGGGCACTGGTGGAACGAAAGCAGCAGCCGGGCGAAGGGGCCGTCCGAGTTCCTGACGGAGATCGCCGACGTCCTGCGCGAGACCGGCGTCGGAACGCTCGCCGACTGGGCGCCGGAACCGTCGTCCGACGACGAGAACCCGCTGGTGTCGGATTCGCGGACGGCCCGCTGGCCGGTCGACCCCCTCGCCGACCGCCGCACCGGCGTCCAGGGTGGCGTGGACCTGGTCTTCGAGGAGCTTTCCGCGACTCCGGACGAGGAAGCGTCCGAAGAGGACGATCCCGACGGCTGGCTCACCGACACCGACGTCCTGCTCGAGGAGTGGGCGCGCAAGGACGACCAGATCAAGCGGGTTCCGTTGCCGTCACGGCTTTCGGTGAGCCAGCTGGTGGCGCTGGCGGACGACGCCGACCGGCTCGCGACCGAGCTGCGGCGCCCGCTCCCGATGGCGCCCAACAGTTTCGCCCGCCGTGGCACGGAGTTCCACAGCTGGCTGGAACGCCGCTTCGGCGGCGACCAGCTCATCGAGATCGACGACCTCCCGGGCGCCGCCGACTTCGCCGAGATCCCGGACCCCGGCCTCGAAGAGCTGCAGACGCAGTTCGACAAGAGCGAGTGGGCCTCGCGCGTCCCGCACGCCGTCGAGATCACGTTCTCGGCGGACGTCGAGGGCATCACCCTGCGCGGCCGCATGGACGCCGTCTTCTGGAACCCCGACGGCTACTGGGAAGTGGTGGACTGGAAGACGGGCTCGGTCCCGCCGGAGTCCCGCCAGGCCGTGCTGTCGGTCCAGCTGGCGGCCTACCGGATGGCCTGGGCGGCACTGAAGAACGTCCCGGTGGAACAGGTCCGCGCGGCTTTCCACTACGTCCGCGCGAACCACACGATCCGCCCGGCCGACCTCCTGGACGCCGAAGGCATCCGCAACCTGCTCCGCAACCTCCCCGAGGCGTGATCAGAGGGTCGACACGCGTGATTCCCGAGTCGACACGCGTGATTTGAGGGTCGACACGGCGAGGCCAAGGCCCGGATGCCGTGTCGACTCCTCAATCACGCGAGTTGGCGTTCAAATCACGCGTGTCGGCTTCCTGATCACGCGGGTCAGGCGGCGTCGCGGACCTTCAGGGCCCAGGCGATCAGCGGCCACTGCAGCGGCAGCCGGCCCCACGCGATCGCTCGCTGCGGCAGGGGCGCCGAAGACGCGTCCACCGCCATCTTCACGTTGCCCGGGAAGACGCCCAGGAACAGCAGGGCCGCGGCCAGCCCGCCGAGGCGGCGGGTGCGCGGGGTGGCGACGGCGGCGGCCACCGTCAGCTCGGCGACGCCCGAGCCGTACGTCCAGGCGCGCCGCGAGCCCGGGAGGGAGCGCGGGATCAGGCCGTCGAACGGCTTGGGAGCCACGAAGTGGAGGACGCCCATGAAGCCCAGCGCACCTGCCAGGACGTGCGCGGGCCGTTGTGAGGTAGCCATCGGCTCATCGTTCCACGCGGCGGCCGGTCACCCGGTTCGGCTATCCTCCGGGCGTGAGTGACGTCCGACACCTGCCTGCGGGAGCCGGTGCATGAAGGCCCTGAGGCGGCTGCCGCTCGGCAGTCTCACCGACCGGCCCGACCACGAGCTCGTCGGCGTCCTGCGGATGCCCGAGCTGACGGTCAGCCCGCTGCGGGCCATCTCGAAGCGGATCATCGGCGCGACACTCGCCCTGCTGGCCACGGTGGTCCTCGTCTACATCGACCGCGACGGCTACCGCGACGCGAACGGCGACGGCCTGTCCCTGCTCGACAGCCTCTACTACGCGACGGTTTCGCTCTCGACCACCGGTTACGGCGACATCGCGCCGGCCACGTCGACCGCCCGGCTGGTGAACGTGCTGGTGATCACCCCGCTGCGGGTGCTCTTCCTCATCGTCCTGGTCGGGACCACCCTGGAAGTGCTCACCGAGCGCTCCCGGCAGGCGTTCAAGATCCAGAAGTGGAGGACGAAGGTGCGCGACCACACGGTCGTCGTCGGGTTCGGCACCAAGGGCCGGTCCGCCGTCAACGCGCTGCTCGGCGACGAGAGCGTCGAGCCAGGCCAGATCGTCGTCGTCGACACCGACCAGCAGGCCCTCGACGCCGCGAGCGCGCTCGGCCTCGTCGCCGTGCACGGCTCGGCCACCCGCTCCGACGTCCTGCGCGTCGCCGCGGTGCAGCACGCCCGCGCGGTGGTCGTCGCCCCCAACCGGGACGACACGGCGGTGCTCGTCACCCTCACCGCCCGCGAGCTGGCGCCCAAGGCGCACATCGTGGCGTCGGTGCGGGAGGCGGAGAACGTCCACCTGCTCAAGCAGTCCGGGGCCGACCAGGTCGTCGTCTCCAGCGAGACGGCCGGGCGGCTGCTCGGCATGGCGACGTCGACGCCGCTGGTCGTGGACATCATGGAGGACCTGCTCACCCCCGAATCCGGCCTGGCCATCGCCGAACGGCCGGTCGAGCCGTCGGAGGAGGGCGGGTCGCCGCGGCACCTGTCCGACCTCGTGCTCGGCCTGGTCCGCGACGGCGTCCTCTACCGCATCGACGCGCCGCAAGCCGACGCGATCGAGCCGGGCGACAAGCTGCTGTACGTCAAGAAGGTCACGCAGACGGAGAAGATCGAGCGGTAGGTCCGGTTCGGGGAGCACCGGACCTGGGGCGCCTGGGTTTTGCCCGGCGGATCTGGAACCATGACCGGGTGCCCCCGCGACCCCTCGCCCTGAAGTGGCCCACGGTGGCGATCCCGGCCGCGGCGGGCGTGCTCGTCGTGCTGCTGGCCTGGCTCGCCGGGCCCGGGCTGCTCGGGATCAGCAATGACGACGTCGGCGTGCCGGTGTCGGCCGAGGTCACCAAGCCCGCGCCGTGTGACCGGCTGGACCCCGTGGAGACCGTGCGGTTCACCATCGCCGGGAAGACCCACGAGGGCACCCTCAACGGCTGCGGTCACGGCCAGAACGAGCACGTCGACGTCGGCGTCCCGGACGAGCTGCCGGACCAGGGCACGGTCACCGTCCGGGTGGCGGACACGTCGGCCGGCGCATCGGACGCGCGGCGCCCGATCGGGCTCGCGCTGCTGGTGTTCGCCTGCTTCGCCGGCGGGATCTCCGTCTACACCTGGCTGCGGCTGCCGCCGAAACCGCGGCCGGAACCGAAGGCCGCCAAACCGGCGAAGGCCAGCTGACGATCAGCTGACTTCGGACGACGGCGCCGCGAAGGTGTTGCAGTCGGCGATCCGGTTGCTCGTCGCGCCCGCCCGCCACCACGACGCGTAGTGCGCGTTGGTGCCGTGGTCGTGGCTGCGGGAGGTGTTGTCGCCGCGGGTCTCCTGGTCGTTCCAGGCCTTGTTGTACATGTCGCGGCTGATCGTGCCGCCCTGGTCGACGTGCGCGCCGAGGAACATCCCCGAGAAGCACTGGGCCTGCAGTTCCTTGCGCCGCGACATCTCCAGCCCGGCGGGGCTGTTCTGGCCGGCCTCGTAGATCTTCTGCCAGGCCGCGTCCATCAGCCCGGCGACCTCCTGGACGTGGTGGCCGTACTCGTGGGCGAACAGGGCCAGGTAGACGCCGGGGTTGTTGCCGTACTGGTCGGTCTGCAGGCCGCGGAAGGGCACGTACAGGTTGTTCTCGCAGTAGTACGCGGCGGTCGCGATGCCGACCTGGATGGTGCCGCACTCGGTCTCGAAGCTCGCGCCGGTCGGGAAGTGCAGCGCCGGCGGGGTGAACGGCAGGCCGTAGGCGGTGAGGAACGGGCCCCACGCGGCGTCCAGGCACTTGCTGGCGGCCGTGAAGAACGCTTCGGCGCCCGCCTGCGTGCTCTGCCAGGTCGGGAGCGTGCAGACGCGGTTCTGCAGCCCGGCGTTCGGGTCCTGCAGGATCGGGTGGTCGGCCAGCTTGAGGATCTTCTGCGGGCCGGTCGCGCTGGGCGTGGACAGCTCGGTCGACGGGCCGGGTGAGGCCGACGCCGGGGCACCCGCACCCCCGGGCAGCTGCGAAGGAGCGTCCTGGGACGACGGGGTGTCGCGGTAGTTCGCGTTCGCGAGCGGGGTGTCCTGGCGGTTGAGCGCCACGATCGCGACCAGCCCGAGCACCAGCACGGCCACCGCGCCGAGGCACACCCCGATGATCGCCGCGGGGGAGCGGCGCCGGGGCGCGGCGACGGTGTGGGGGTGACCCAGCCACGGGGGAGCCGGTTGCGCATCCGGCACCGGCGGCGGCTGGACGGTTCCGCGGGGCGGTACCTGGCCGTGGGGCGGTTGCGTCATCTAGGCAGTCCCGAAGGGTCTCGGTACGGACCGGGGGTACCCGATCCCGGCGTTCAGCCTACCGGGGGAACGGGGCCTCCCGCACCCGTCCGTGTGCGCACTGTCGCGGTGTGCGGACGTCACCCCAGGTCTGGCCGGGTGCAACCCGCTCTGAGAGAGTGTCCGCAAGCAGGTACCGCAGGCGAGGGGCTTCGATGACAGAGACCGGTGGCGCGCCCGGCGAAGAGGGCGCCGACACGCCGACACCGAGCCGGGGTATCCCCCAGGCTCCCACCCCTGGATCGGGTGAGGTGAGGCCGCCGGAAAGTCACGATCAGTCACCGCCCACGCCGCCGACCGGCTGGCAGGCACCGGACCCGCGTGGCGCTCAGTCACCGCCTCCCGGCTGGCAGCAGCAGGCCCCGCCGCCGATGTCCTACGGCGGGCCGCCGCCGCAGCAGCAGTACGCGCCGTACCCGCAGCAGCGGGGCTTCAGCCCGCACGGCCTCGGCAAGCCCGGCGTGATCGCGCTGCGCCCGCTCAACGTCGGCGACATCCTCGACGGCTCGATCACCGCGATCCGCCGGTACCCGCTGGTCGTCCTGGGCATCGGTGCCGTGATGGCGGTGATCTCGGCCGCCCTCTCGTTCCTGATCCAGCGATTCCTTTACAACGACTTAGCGGACCTGACCACGAACATCGGCCCGGGCTCCACCGAGGCGGAGGCGCGTGACGCCCTGTTCGGCACCTTCGGGGACCTCGTGATCATCGCGCTGCCGACGGCGTTGCTCACGACGTTGCTGCTGACCGTCGTGAACGGCCTGCTGGCCGCCGTGATGGGCCGCGCCGCGCTGGGGCGCGAGGTGAGTTTCTCGCTCGCGTGGGCCGAGGTCCGGCCGCGCCTGCTGCCGCTGCTCGGCGTCGGGCTCGTCTACTCGATCGTCACGACCATCGGCCTGATGCTGTGCATCGTCCCCGGCGTGGTCGCCTACGTGTTCTGGGCGCTGGCCAGCGCCGCGCTCGTGCTGGAGCACGGCACGTTCAAGCAGGCGTTCTCCCGGTCGGTCCGGCTGGTCAAGGGCTCGTTCTGGCGCGTGTTCGGCATCCTGCTGCTGGCCGGGATCATCGAATACCTGTTCAACAGCATCATCCAGGTCCCGTTCAGCCTCGGCAGCGGTGCGTTCAGCCAGGTGCTGAACCCGTCGGCGCAGCCGGCCGTGCCGGGCACCGGCGAACTGCTGCTGCAGGGGGTCGGCCAGATCATCTCCGGCACCATCGCGACGCCGTTCGTCGCGCTGGTCACCGTGATCATCTACCTGGACCAGCGGATGCGCCGCGAGGGCATGGACATCGAGCTGGCCCGCGCCGCCGGGGTGACGCCGCCGCAGGCATGGTGACGCTGCTGCTCACCGACGTCCCGGTCGACATCGACCGGGACACCGCGCGGCGCGCCGCGCAGGAGGAGCTGACCGACCAGAAGTACCAGCAGGCCAAGCCGAGTGTGCTGCAGGAAGTCGCCCAGTGGGTCGACGAGCAGCTGGACAAGCTGCTGAACGGCCTGTCTTCGGTGGTCCCCGGCGGGATCTTCGGCGTGGTGCTGATCCTCGTGGTGCTGATCTTGCTCGTCGTCGTGATCCGCCTGCGCACCGGCAAGATCGCCCGCGCGGCCCGTGCCGACCGGCTCGTCTTCGAGGGGAAGCGGCAGAGCGCCGCCGACTACCGCCGGTCCGCCGCGGAAGCCGCGGCCGCCGGCCGGTACGACGACGCCGTCCGTGACGCCTTCCGCGCGCTCGTGCGGGCGCTGGAGGAACGCGCGCTGCTGGACGCCCGTTCCGGCCGGACGGCCGACGAGGCCGCCGCGGAGGCCGGGGTGCTGCTGCCGAACGTCGCTAACGAGCTGCGCCAGGGCGCGCGGCTCTTCGACGACGTCCACTACGGCGGCCGCGAAGGCACCGAAGCGGCCTACCGCACGCTGACCGGGCTGGACGACCGCTGCCGCCGGGAACGGCCGGTCGTGGTGGCCGCGTGAGCACCTCGGTTTCGCCGGACGTACGCCGGATCTGGCGCGGCTCCCGCCTTCCGCTGGCCCTGCTCGCGCTGGTGGTCGCCGCCGCCGCGCTGCTCCTGCTCGGCCGCGGCGACCAGACGTTCGGCGCGCTCGAACCCGGCTCCTACGAACCCGGCGGCGCGCACGCGCTCGCGAAGCTCCTGGCGGACCAGGGTGTCGACGTCCGGACCGCGCACACGATCGACGAAGCGGACGACGCGCTGGGCGAGAACTCGACGTTGCTCGTCACGCAGCCGGACCTGGTGCCGGCGAAGCGCTTCGACGCGCTGCGGCAGCGCGCCGCGGACGTCGTCCTCGTGACGCCGGGTGCGCCGACGCTGAAGGACTCCCTGCCGCTGGTCCGGCCGGTCGGCCAGAGCGATGTCGGCACGCTGAGCCCGCAGTGCACAGTCGCCGCCGCCGTCGCGGCCGGCGACGTCACGCTCGGCGGGATCGGGTACGCCGCACCCGGCGCGCGCTCGTGCTACCCGGGTGAGGACGGCGGCGGCACGCTGCTGCAGCTCGCCGACGACGGCGGCACGACGACGCTGCTCGGCTCGCCCTCGCCGCTGACCAACGGCAAGCTCGCCGAGCAGGGCAACGCGGCGCTGGGCCTGCACCTGCTCGGGCAGCACCCGAAGCTGGTCTGGTACCTGCCTTCGGCGTCCGATCCGGCGCTGGACGACTCGCGGAAGTCGATCTTCGAGCTGATCCCGGACGGCTGGTACTTCGGCGCCGCGCAGGTGGGAATCGCGGTCGCGCTGCTGGCGTTGTGGCGGGCCCGGCGGCTCGGCCCGGTCGTCACCGAGCCGCTGCCGATCGTCGTCCGCGCGGCCGAAACCGCCGAGGGACGCGCCCGGCTGTACCGGCGCGCGAAGGCAGCGGACCACGCGGGCGAAACACTGCGGGAGGCGGCGCGGGCCCGGTTGCGGACCACGCTGGGCCTGCCCCGCGACGCCGACGCGGCGGCGCTGGTGACGTCGGTGAGCGAGCGCGTCGGCCGGCCCGCGAACGACGTCGGAGCTGTGCTGTACGGGCCGCCGGTGACCGGCGATCCCGCGCTGGTGCGGCTGGCAGGCGAACTGGACAGGGTGGAACGAGAGGTGGAGCGATCTTGACCAGCGGTACCGAAGGGACGACCGGGGCCCGCGACGCGCTGATCGCGCTGCGCGCGGAAGTCGCGAAGGCCGTCGTCGGCAACGACGCCGCCGTCACCGGGCTGATCCTGGCCCTGCTCTGCCGGGGGCACGTGCTGCTCGAAGGCGTCCCCGGCGTCGCGAAGACGCTGCTGGTGCGGGCGCTCGCGGCGGCGCTGGACCTGGAGACCACGCGCGTGCAGTTCACGCCGGACCTGATGCCCGGCGACGTCACCGGCTCGATCGTCTACGACGCGCACAGCGGCGAGTTCTCCTTCCGCGAGGGCCCGGTCTTCACGAACCTGCTGCTCGCCGACGAGATCAACCGGACGCCGCCGAAGACGCAGTCGTCGCTGCTGGAGGCGATGGAGGAGCGGCAGGTTTCGCTCGACGGGAAATCGCGGCCGCTGCCCGACCCGTTCATCGTGGTCGCCACCCAGAACCCGGTGGAGTACGAGGGCACCTACCCGCTGCCGGAGGCGCAGCTGGACCGGTTCCTGCTCAAGCTGACCATGCCGACGCCGTCACGTGAGGACGAGATCGGCATCCTCTGGCGGCACGCGCAGGGTTTCGACCCGCGCAACCTGGCGGCGGCCGGCCTCAAGCCGGTGGCGGGCGCGGCGGAACTCGCTGTTGCGCGCGAAGCGGTTTCGAAGGTGACGATCGGCCCCGAGGTGATCGGGTACGTCGTCGACCTCTGCCGCGCGACGCGGCAGCTGCCGTCGGTGCGCATCGGCGTCTCCCCGCGTGGTGCGACGGCGCTGCTGGCCGTCGCGCGGGCCTGGGCGTGGCTCGCCGGGCGCGACTACGCGACCCCGGACGACGTCAAGGCGCTGGCCCGGCCCGCGCTGCGGCACCGCCTGGACGTCCGGCCCGAGGCCGAGCTGGAAGGCGTCACCGCGGACGGCGTGCTGGACCGGGTTCTCGCGTCCGTGCCCGTGCCGCGCTGACATGGCCGTCACCGGAAGGCTCGGGCTGCTGGCGCTGTTCGGCGCGCTGGTGGTCGGGCTGCTCCTGCCGTCGCGGACCGGCCTGCTGGCCGTCGGCGGGGTGCTGCTCGTGCTGGTCGTCGCCGACCTGGTGCTGGCCGGGAGCGTCCGGCCGCTGCGGTTCACGCGCTCCGGCGACTCCTCGGTGCGGCTCGGGGAGCCGTGCGAGGTGACGCTGGTGGTGACCAACCCCGGCGGCCGCGCGGTCCGCGGGCAGCTGCGCGACGCGTGGCCGCCTTCGGCGGGCGCTGCCGACCGGCACGCGGTGCGCGTGCCGGCGGGGGAGCGGCGGGCCATGGTCACGGCGCTGCGGCCGTCCCGCCGCGGTGACCGGATGGCGGCACGGGTGACGGTCCGGTCGGTGGGGCCGCTGGGGTTGGCGGCGCGGCAGGGTTCGCACGTGGTGCCGTGGACGGTCCGCGTGCTGCCGCCGTTCCACAGCCGCAAGCACCTGCCGTCGCGGCTCGCGCGGCTGCAGCAGCTCGACGGCCGCAACGCCGTGCTGATCCGCGGCCAGGGCACGGAGTTCGACTCGCTGCGCGAGTACGTGATCGGCGACGACGTCCGCTCGATCGACTGGCGCGCGACGGCCCGCGCGGCGGACGTGATGGTCCGCACCTGGCGCCCGGAGCGCGACCGGCACGTGGTGCTGGTGCTCGACACGGGCCGCGTCTCGGCGGGCCGGGTCGGCGACGCTCCGCGCCTCGACGCGGCGATGGACGCGGCGCTGCTGCTGGCCGCGCTGGCGACCCGGGCGGGCGACCGCGTCGACCTGCTGGCCTACGACCGCCGCCTGCGCGCGGCCGTCCAGGGCTCGACCGGCGCGGCGTTGCTGACGTCGCTGGTCAACGCGATGGCGCCGCTGGAGCCGTCCCTGATCGAGACGGACGCGCGGGGCATGGTCGCCGAGGTGCTGCGGCGGACCCGGCGGCGCGCGCTGGTCGTGCTGCTGACGGGCCTGGACGCGGCACCGCTGGAGGAGGGCCTGTTCCCGGTGCTGAGCTCGCTGACCTCGCGGCACGAGCTGGTGATCGCGTCGGTCGCGGACCCCCGGGTGGCGGAGATGCTGTCGGGGCGCGGCGACGCGGAAGCGGTGTACGACGCGGCTGCGGCGTCCCGCACGATGGCGGAGCGCAGCCGGGTGACGGAAAGGCTGGCGCGCCACGGGGTCAGCGTCGTCGACGCGGTCCCGGAGGAGCTGCCGCCGGCCCTGGCGGACCGCTACCTGGCCCTGAAGGCGGCCGGCCGGCTGTGATTGCCGGGTCGACTCGCGTGATTGCGGAGTCGACACGCGTGATCCGAGGGACGACACGGCAATCACAGCCCGCCGGTGTTCGCCGTGTCGACCCTCCAATCACGCGAGTCGACCCTCCAATCACGCGTGTCGGCGTGCTGATCACGGCGTCCCTCGGGCGAGTGGCTGCGGTGGTGCGTGGCCCGCCGGACTGTTAAGCCCGAAGGATGCGAAAGCTTTTCGTGGGGTGCCTGGTCCTGGTCTCGGTGTCGGTTCCGGGGGTCGCGTCGGCCGACGACGGCGCGCCCGTCTACCTCGCCGACGGCGGGGGCACGCTCTCGCTCGCCGCCGTCGACGGCAAGCCCGTCCTCGCCGACGCCAAGGACCCGAACGCCAAGTGGCGGTACGACAAGACGTCCCAGCACTTCACGAGTGTCCCTAGTGGACAGTGCCTGACCGCGGCCAGCCCGGTCGACGGCGTCGCGGTGAAGCTCGCCGCCTGTGACGACAAGGACAAGCACCAGGCCTGGCGGCGGGTCGCGGGGCTGCCGGGGCTCGTCGAGATCGCGAACGTCGCCACCGCGCGCTGCCTCACCGCGGAAGGCGCGGTCACGGGAGCGCGGCTGTACCAGGAAGTCTGTTCCCTGACCGGGATTTCCAACACCTGGGCCGCGGGCGGCCGCACCCTCGCCATCCTGTCCGGCAACGGCCAGCGCCTGGCGACGAAGGACCCGGGCGCGCCGTTCGTCGTCCGGGTGATCGGCGAAAACGGCCAGCCGGCGGCGGACGTCCCGGTGAGCTTCTACGTCCGCGCGGCCCGCCCGAAGAACCTCCTGGTCTTCGAAGGCGGCAGCGACACGGCAACAGCGAAGACGGGCGCCGACGGCTCGGCGTCGAGCCCGAAGCTGACGTTGACCGAGCAGGGTGAGTTCGAGGCCCGCTTCGTGGGCACCGCGAGCCTGGACGACGGATCGTCGATCGCCTTCGAGGGTTCGTGCCTATGCTGATTCGGGCAGTGCGTCGCCGATGTCCCGCGCCTCGAGGTCGCCGACTTCGCCTTCGCGGGCCGCGCGGCGGCCGAGGGTGAAGACGTAGACCAGGAAAAGCACCTCGACCACGACGCCGATCCCGACGCGGATCCACGTCGGCCAGCCCGACGGGGTCACGAACGCCTCGATGACGCCCGTCATGAGCAGCACGCACGCCAGCCCGAGCGCGATCACGACGACCGATCGGCCCTGTTCGGCCAGCGCGACCGTGCGCGACCGGCGGCCGGGGTCGATCACCGTCCAGCCGAGTTTCAGGCCGGTGCCCGCCGCGACGAACACCGCCGTCAGCTCCAGCAGGCCGTGCGGGAGCAGCAGGCCGATCATCACGTCGGCGCGGCCGGCCGCGCTCATCGCGCCGATGATCAGGCCCGCGTTGAGCGCGTTCGCCCAGAGCGCGCCGATCACCGGCAGGCCCAGCGCGATCCCGAGGAACAGGCAGGTCGCCGCCACCCAGGCGTTGTTCGTCCAGACACGCGCGGCGAACGACGTCGCCGGCCCGGTCGAGTAGTAGCTCTCGGCGTCGCCACCCGGCTTGGTCAGCTGGTTCAGCTCGTCCGGCGTCGCGATCGAGGCGCGCACGTGCGGATCACCCGAGACCCATACCGCGATCACCACGATCACCGCGATCGAGGCCAGCATCGCCGGGATCCACCACCGCCGTGACAGGTAGACGGCGGCGGGGAACCGGCGGGTGAAGAACAGGGCAACCTCGCGCCACGCCGGGGTGTGCGACCCCGAGATCGCCGAGCGGCCGCGCGCGACCAGCCCGGACAGCCTGCCGATCAGCGCCGGGTCGGGCGCGACCGAGCGGACGATCGACAGGTGCGTCGCCGTCCGCTGGTAGAGCGTCACCAGCTCGTCGGCTTCCGCGCCGGTGAGCTTGCCGCCGCGGCGGGTCAGCTCGCCGAGCCGCTGCCACTCGGCCGAGTGCGCCACCACGAAGACGTCCAGATCCACCAGGCCACCCTATCCGTCGATAGGCTGGACCTCGTGCACGAGGAATCCGAGCTGGTCACCGGCGAAGCCGTCGTCCTGGACCTGCGCGTCGCCAAGCTCGCCAGCCGGGCCCTCGCGATGGCGCTCGACGTCGTCGTCCAGTTCGCGCTCCTGCTCGCCGCGCTCTTCGTGCTGACGCAGACCGTCCCGGCGGACGACGGCTCGCTCGCGCTGACCCTCTTCCTCGTGTTCCTGGTGCTGGTGATGGTCGGCTACCCGGTGCTGTTCGAGACGCTCTCGCGGGGCCGGTCGCTGGGCAAGATGGCGCTGGGCCTGCGCGTGGTGCGCGTCGACGGCGGCCCGATCCGCTTCCGCCACGCGCTGACCCGCGGGCTCGCCGGCTTCGTCGTGGACTTCTGGACGCTCGGGCTGTTCGGCGCGGTCGCGGTGATCGTGTCGCTGTGCTCGTCCGACGGCCGCCGCGTCGGGGACTTCCTCGCCGGGACGCTCGTGGTGCGCGAGCGCGTCCCGGAAAGGGCCGGCTACCCGGCGATCGGCATGCCGCCGGGCCTGGAGGGCTGGGCGTCCCAGCTCGACCTGACCCGGCTGCCGGACGACCTCGCGCTGGCGAGCCGCCAGTTCCTCGCGCGCTTCAACGAGCTGCGCCCGGAGGCGGCACACTCGCTCGGCTGGGGGCTCGCGCAGCAGGTCGGCAACGCGCTGGGGGTGGCGGTGCCGCCCGGGGTGCCGCCGTGGGCGTTCCTGGCCGCGGTGCTGGCGGAACGGCGGAACCGCGACCACGCCCGCGCGTTCCAGGCTTACGCGGCGGCGCAGGCCCAGCAGGCGCAAGCGTTTGCGGCGCGGGGACAGGGTTATCCGGGGCAGGGTTACCCGGCGCAGGGGCAGGGACAGGGCTACCCGGCGCAGGCTTATGGGGCGCCTCCGCAGGCTTACCCCGGGCAGGCGCCGTCGCAGCCGAGTGCTGGACCCTCGCAGCCTTTCCCGGCGCAGCCGAATGCCGGACCCTCACAGCCGTTCCCGGCGCAGCCAAGCACCGCGCCGTCGCAACCTTTCCCAGCGCAGCCCGCCGCTGCCGATTACTCGGGTTCCTCCGAAGAGACCCCGCCGCGCGGCACCCCGGCCGTCGAGAACCCGTTCACGCCACCGAGCTGACCTGGCCCCGACCGCCCCAATGTGGCCTTCGGTGCGCCTGGCGCACCCAAGGCGGCCTTCGGTGCGTGAGACGCAACCAAGGCCGCCTTGGGGCGTTACGAGACGTCTCCCGAAGAGGCCGTCCACGTGTTGCACTGCTGGCTGCGGTTGGTCGTCGCGCCGTGCTGCCACCAGGAGATGTTGTGCTTGGCGCTGCCGTGGTCGCGCTTGCCGTTGCGGGCGTAGTCGTCGCCGCGGTCCTGGGCGTTCCAGGCCTCGTTGTAGATGTTCTTGTCGACCGAGCCGCCCGACACCGACGCCGAGCCCAGGAACATCCCCGAGAAGCACTGCGCCTCGAGCTCCATGCGGCGTGACAGCTCGAGGCCGACCGCCGAGTCGGCGCCCGCGTCATAGCGCTGCTCGCCGTAGGCGTCGGAGATGCCGGCCATGTTCTGCACGTGGTGGCCGTATTCGTGGGCGAGGATCGACAGGTACGGGCCGGGGTGGTTGCCCCACACGTCGATCTCGATGCGGTCCATCGGCATGTAGATCGTGTTGTTCGACGGGCAATAGAACGGCGTGACACCGGTGGTCGTGCCCCCGCTGCCGCACGGCGTCGACGATTCCGAGAGCGACCGCGGCACGGCCAGCTTCGGCGACTCGAACGGCAGGTCCGCGCCGCCCAGCGCCTTCGACCACATCGCGTCGAGGCAGGTGAGGCCGGACTGGAAGAACCGCGTGACGCTGGCCTGGTCGGTCGCCCAGCGGCTCAGCGAGCACGAGACGTTCTGCAGGCCGAAGTTCGGGCTGGCGAACAGCGGGTTGTCGCCGGTCTTCGCGACCGAGTGGGGCCCGGACGGCGTCTGGGACGTCGGCGTCTCGCGCCCGGACGTGGTCTCGCGCGTGGTCGTCCCCTCGGTGGACGACGTCGTTTCGGTCGTTTCCTCACTGGTCGTGGCCGAATCGGTCTCGGTCGGGTAGGCGCTGGAGTAGCCGGCGTCGGCGACGTGGCGCGAGTTCCCGCCGGTCAGCGCGACGGCCGCGATCAGCCCGCCGACGACGGCCACGATCCCGATGATCGACACGGCGACGATCAGCCCGGTGTTCGACTTCTTGGCGACGTAGGGCCGGTACCCAGGCGCGAACCGCGGCCCGAAGGTCATGGCGGGCGGCGGCCCGGCATAACCCGGAGCGAAGACGGGCGCGGGAGCCGTCACAGGCGGCGGCAGCGGAGCCCCGGTGGGCGGCGGGGGACGGAACTGGGGTCCGGTCGGCGGGCCGCCTGGCTGGGGGTAGGGCCCGGACGGTGGTCCCGGCGCGGGGAACCCCTGGGTGCCCTGCGGACCTTGCGGCGGCCACCCGGGTTGCTGCGGCCCACGCGAACCCGACGGCGGCCCAGCGGGAGACTGCGGATTCCGCGGCGCGTGCGGATTTTGCTGCGAACCGGCAGGCGGATTCTGCGGCGAACCTGCGGGGCCATGGGGGTTCTGCGGCGCGTGAGACGGAGGGCCGGCGGGGTTCTGCGGCATCCCGGCGGGTCCCTGCGGTCCGCGCGGACCTTGCTGCGGCGAGCCGCCAGGACTTTGCGGTCCCTGCGGCGAACCGGCAGGGCCTTGCGGTCCCTGCGGTGCACCAGCGGGTTGCTGCGGCCCCCGCGGCGGCTGTCCTTGACCCGGCTGGCCCTGCCCAGACTGCCCCTGCCCCTGCCCCTGCTGGTCTTGGCGACCTTGGCCTGGCTGCCGCTGTGGCGGCTGCCCTTGGCCCGGCTGGCCCTGCCCAGCCTGCCCCTGACCCGACTGCCCTTGGCTCGGCTGCCCCTGCGGCGGCTGCCCGGACTGCCCCTGGCCCCCTTGCCCCGGCTGCCCTTGCCCGGGTCCACCCCGCCCCGGCTGGCCCTGCGGCAACGGCCGGTTCGCCGGCGGCGGCAACGGCCGCGCCCCCGGCGGCGGCAACGGCGGCCGGCCCGGAGGTGGCACCGGACGTCGCGGGTCGTGCGGACCCTGCGGCGGCTGAGACATCTTTGTGGAACCCCCCGTGGACTATCCCCGTCGGAAGCGGCGTACCTGCGCTGATCTCGCCGTTCCGGCCGTCAGCATAGATCCAGTGCTCTAGGGTGTGGTGCTGTGTTGAGGAAACTCGCCGCTGTGGTCGCCGCGGCCGGCCTGCTGACCGCCGGGACCGCGGGAACAGCCGCGGCCGCCGAAGGGCCCACCGCCGGGCCGCCGCTGCCCGCCCAGCCGAGCGAGCAGGTCAAGAAGCCGCAGCTGCTCGGCAGCATCGTGCCGGGCCAGCCGCCCGCGGACGGCACCAGCGCCGACGTCGCGCTCAAGCTCCTGCGTGACGGTTCCCTCTCCGTCACCGAGAAGGTCACCGTCCCCGGCGGGCAGCAGCTCGTTTCCCGCGTCCCGCTGCGGGTTTCGGCCGGTGACGACCAGGATCGCGTCTTCGCCGTCCGCGACGTCAAGACCGAGGGCGCCGCCACCAGCCAGCTCACCGGCGACCAGCTCGTCCTCACCTTCACCGGCGGCAGCTCGACCGTCACCTACCTCGTCGACGGCGTCGTCGCCGACGAGAGCGGCCGGCAGCAGGCGCGCTGGCAGGCCGCGAGCGGCTTCGACGGCCCGGTCGCCAAGCTCACCGCGTCGTTCATCGCGCCGTCGCCGGAACTGTCCCCTGTGGACTGTTTCGCCGGCCCGATCGGCTCCAGCCAGCGCTGCACCCTCGCCGAGCTCGACCACACCGGCGTCGTGCGCCTGGAGCAGAACGACGTCCCGCCGGGCGACCGCGTCGACCTCTTGGTCGGCCTGCCCGCGAACACCACGCCGGCCACCGCGAAGTTCGCCGACATCGGCCTGCTCGCCAACGCCTTCGCCATGACACCGCTGACCGGCGTCGTCTTCGCCGTCCTCCTGGTGCTCCTGATCGCCGCCGCGGTCTTCGTGGTGCGCCGCCGCAAGCAGGATGCGGGCGCGCTCACCGCCGCCACCGGCCCGGTCGAGGTGCTGCTGCGCGACGGCGAACGCGTCTACTTCGCCTCCCCGGACGGCGTGCTGCCCGGGCAGGTCGGCACGGTGATCGACGAGACCGTCGACGTCGTCGACATCAGCGCCACCGTGGTCGACCTCGCCGTCCGCAACTACCTGTGGCTGGCGGAAGTACCAGGGCCCGACTGGCAGCTCGCCCGCCGCAACCCGCCCGACGAGCACCTCCACGACTTCGAGCGCGCCGTCTACGAAACGCTCCTGCCCGAGGGCACCGACGCCGTGCTCGTGTCGCAGCTGCGCGCCCGCGGCGGCCTCGACCTGCGCCGGATCAGCGACGCGATGTACGCCGACGTCGTCACCAAGCGCTGGTTCTCCCGCCGCCCCGACACCGCGCGCGGCCGCCTGACCTGGCTCGGCGCCGGGATCTTCGCGCTCGGCCTTGTCGTCACGGCGATCCTCACCTTCACCGTCGGGGACGCGCTGCTCGGCGTCGCGCTCGCGCTGGCCGGGCTCGGCGTCGCCGCCGCGGCCGTGCTGCTGCCCTCGCGCACCGCGCGCGGCCGGGTGCTCGTCGGCCAGGTCCGCGGCCTGCTGCACTACCTGCACCACGCCAAGGCCGAGGACATCCCGCCGGGCGATCGCGAGATGGTGTTCTCCCGGTCGCTGCCGTACGCGGTGGTGCTGGGCGACACCGAACGCTGGCTGGGCACCTTCGCCGCGCTCAACCCGGCGTCGGACGGCACGGCCGGGCTCTACTGGTACGGCGGCATGGAGGCCGACAGCGACCTGCGCCGGTTCGGCACGCACTTCCCGTCGTTCCTGACCGCGCTCGACGGGCTGCTCACCGAGTCCGGCCGCACCACGTCGCCGCGCTGACGTGCTCGCGGCGGCGGTGCTGACGCTCCTGCTGGCCGCGGCGCCGGTGGACCAGCCGCCGCTGCCCGCGCTGCCGCAGAGCGCCGAGATCCAGCTCAAGGTCCAGCGCGACGGTTCGCTGTCGGTCGCCGAAGCGGTGTCCGTGCCCAACGGCGTCACGATGGACCGCCGGGTCGCGCTGCGGGTCGCGGCGCCGCACCACCGCGACCGCGTTTACGGCGTCCGTGACGTCGTGCTCGAAGGCAGCGGCACGGCATCGGTCGACAAGGACGCGTTCACCGTCCACCTGACGTCCGGCACGTCGATCGTCCGGTACACAGTGGACGGTGCGGTCGACGGCGACCGCGTCACCTGGGAGCTGGCCGGCGGCTGGAGCACCGAGCTGAAATTCCTCCGCGCGTCCTTCGCCGCGCCGAAGATCCCGACGGCGGTGGACTGCCTGGCCGGGCCGGCCGATTCGGACTTCCAGTGCGGCGCCGCGCAGATCGACCACGCCGGCCTGACCCGGTTCAGCCAGCAGAACCTCCTCGCGGGCCAGCGGATGACGGCCACCGTCGAGCTGCCGGCGGGCACCGTCCCGGCGAACGCGCGGCTGGTGCCGTCGAAGACGCTCGCGGGCGCGTTCGTCGTCACCGCCCCGGTCGGCTGGGCCTGGGCGGGGTTCGGCGCGCTGCTGCTGGCCGCGGCCGCGTTCGTGCTGTTCGCGCGACGCCGGGACGCCGCTTCGCCGGAGCCGCCGAAGGCCGAGCTGGTCTCGGCGAGCGGCGAGTTCGCGTCACCGGAAGGGGTGCTGCCGGGCCACGTCGGCGTGCTGCTGCACGGCCGCGCCGGGCCGGCGGACCTGGCCGCGACCGTGCTCGACCTGGCCGTCCGCAACTACCTCTGGGTCAGCGACGGCTCCCGGCTGACCCGCCGCAACCCGCCCGACGAGCACCTGACCTCCTTCGAGCGTGCGGTCTTCGAAGCGGTACTGCCGGAGGACTCGGTGACCCTTGCCGAACTGCGGCGCGACCACGTCGACATCGCACCGGCGCTGTCCGCCGACGCCGTCCGCCGCGGCTGGCTCGCGCCGCGGCCCGGCCGGCTCCGCCGCGCCGGGATCCGGGTCGTCTTCTACGGCGTGTTCCTGACCGTCCTGCTGGCGTTGACCGCCGGGTACGCCCAGCTCGGCGTCATCCTCGCGCTGGCCGGGGCCGCCGCCGCGGTGGTGTCGGCGGCGCTGCCCGCGCGCCGGCGAGCCGGTCTCGACGTCGCACGACGGCTGCGCGGGGTCGCCGCGGAACTGGGTGCCGTGAAGGTGAAGGACCTCGGCAAGCCCCAACGGGAACTGGTGTTCTCACGCGGCCTGCCGTACGCGCTCGCTCTGGGCGAACTAGGTCCGTGGGTGGCCGCGTTCGACGGCCTCAAGCACCCGCCGACGGTCTACTGGCACGACGGCGACATCACCCCTGACCAGGCCGGATCCTTCGCGACGGCGCTCGCGGGCGCGTTCGCCGGCGCCCGCCGCGCGCGGCTGCTCGCCGCCGTCGGCCCGGACACCGGTTCTCACCCGCCAGCCGGGAAGCCAGGAGGCGCCGAGCCGTCGTAGGGTGGGGCCATGGCCGATCCCGAGCTCGTCCGATACACCCTAGACAACGGTTTGCGCGTGGTGCTCGCACCCGACGCGACCGCGCCGGTGGTCGGCGTCAGCGTGCACTACGACGTGGGTTTCCGCTCCGAGCCGGAGGGGCGCACCGGTTTCGCGCACCTCTTCGAGCACCTGATGTTCCAGGGCTCCGAGAGCCTGGAGAAACTCGCCCACTTCCGGCACGTCCAGTCCAGCGGCGGCACCTTCAACGGGTCCACCCATCCGGACTACACCGACTACTTCGAGGTGCTGCCGAGCGCCGCGCTGGAGCGCGCGCTGTTCCTCGAGGCCGACCGGATGCGCGCGCCGAAGCTGACCGCCGAGAATCTGGCGAACCAGATCGACGTCGTCAAGGAGGAGATCCGGCTCAACGTGCTGAACCGGCCGTACGGCGGGTTCCCGTGGATCACCCTGCCGCCGGTGCTGTACTCGACGTTCCCCAACGCGCACAACGGTTACGGCGGCTTCGAGGACCTCGAGAGCGCCACGGTCGAAGACTGCGCCGCGTTCTTCGACACCTACTACTCGCCGGCCAACGCCGTGCTCACCGTGGCGGGCGACTTCGAGATCGCCAACGCCAAGAACCTGATCGAGAAGAACTTCGGCGACGTCCCGCACCGGCCCGCGCCGCAGCGGCCGTCGTTCGCCGAGCCGCTGCCGACCACCGAGCTGCGCGGGGAGAACGTCGACCCGCACGCCCCGCTGCCCGCGCTCGCCGTTGGCTACCGGATGCCCGACCCGATCAACGACGTCGACGGTTACCTCGCCTACCTCGTGCTCGCCGGCGTGCTGACCGACGGCGACGGCTCCCGGCTGCAGCAGCGGCTGGTGCACAAGGAGCCGCTGGTCGTCGACATCGGCGCCGGCGCCGGGCTGTTCGGCCCGTTCGAGGCCCGCGACCCGGACACGTTCACCATCACCCTGATCCACCCGCACGAGGTGACGCGCGAGCGCGTGCTCGCGGCGCTGGACGACGAGCTGCAGAAGCTCGCCGACAGCCCGCCGAGCGACGAGGAGCTGCGCAAGGTCACCGCCCGCTGGACGGCCAGCCTGCACTCCGAGCACGACCGGCTGGTCTCCCGGACCCTCGCGCTCGGCTCGTTCGAACTGCTCTACGGCGACGCGTCGCTGGTGTACAAGCTCGCGGACCGGATGTCCGCCGTCACCTCGGAAGCCGTTTCGGCGGCGGCGAAGGCGCTGCGTCCCGACGCGCGCGCCGTCCTGGTGGTCAAGCCCGCTTCGGAAGGGACCAACGAGCAGTGACTTCTGCAACGCACCGCAGCGCCGAGGAGATCGGCCGCACCGCGCAGGGGCCGCGTCCGCTGCCCCCGCTGGGCGAGCAGCGGGTCGCCGGCGACCTGTCCCATGTGGACACCACGCTGTCGAACGGACTGCGGGTGCTGGCCGTCCGCAAGGCGACGGTGCCGATGGTCGAGGCGCGGCTGTGGATCCCGTTCGCGGGTGACGACGCGCTGCACCCGGCGACCGCCGAGGTGCTCGCCGAGACGATCCTCACCGGCACCGCGCGCCGCAACCGCATCGACATCGACACCGAGCTGGCGTTGATCGGCGGGGACATCGGCGTCGGCGTCGACCCGGAACGCCTGGTGCTGACCGGTTCCGCGCTCGCCGCCGAGCTGCCGACGTTCCTCGACGTGCTCGCCGACGCCCTCACCGGCGCGACCTACGCCGACGAGGAGATCGCGCGGGAGAAGGAGCGGCTGGTCGAGCGGATCGCCGTCTCCCGCACGCAGCCGCGCACGATCGCCCGCGAGGCGCTGCAGAAGCACCGTTACGGCGACCACCCGGCCACGCGCGAAGTTCCTCGCGCGGAAGACGTCGCGGTGGTCACCCCGGAGCAGGTCCGCGCACTGCACCAGGCGTCCGTGCAGGCCCGCGGCTCGGTGCTGGTGCTGGTCGGCGACATCGACCCGGGCGGGGTCATCGGCGAGCTGGAGAAGGTGCTCGGCGCCTGGGCGTCGGACCGCTCCGCCGTGCGGCTGCCCGCGCTGCCGGACCTGACCGGCCCGAGCGTGCTGCTGGTGCCGCGCGCCGGGGCCGTGCAGTCGCAGATCCGGCTGTCCGCGCAGACCGTGCCGCGCACCGACCCGGGTTACGCCGCGCTGCAGCTGGCGAACCTGGCCTACGGCGGGTACTTCTCGTCGCGGCTGGTCGAGAACATCCGTGAGAACAAGGGGTACACGTACTCCGCGCACTCCGGTTTCGAGTTCACCGACGACACCGCGGTGGTCAACGTCGACGCGGACACCGCCACCGACGCGACCGCCCCGGCGCTGCTGGAAACCCGCTACGAGCTGGGCCGTCTCGGCCAGGTCCCGCCGGCGGGCGACGAGCTGGAGTCGGTGCGGCAGTACGCGATCGGCTCGCTGCTGACCTCGACGTCGTCGCAGGCCGGGCTGGCCGGGCAGGTGCTCGCGCTGGCCTCGACCGGGCTGAGCCTGGAGTGGCTGAACGAGCACCCGGCGCGCGTCGCCGCGGTGACCGCCGAAGAAGTCGCCGACGCGGCGCTGAAGTACTTCGCTCCCAAGCGGTTCACCGGCGTGGTCGTCGGCGACGCCGCGGTGCTGGAACGCAAGCTGCTGGCGCTCGGTGACGTCGAAGTGGGCGAGCCTGCCTGATGTCCGTCCCGTTCACCCTTGATGCCCTGCCGACCCTGTCCCGGTCCACTGTGGACCGCCAGGAAGGCTTGCGCACCAACCCTTCTCGATTGCTGTCTCGCTGGGCTGACGCCCGGGTCGTCCTGCTGGACGACACCGGGCGCACCCCGGTCGTCGAGGGATCGTCGGTGCTGGCGTTCCGCAAGGCCGTCGACTTCGGCGCCGAGCCGCCGTCCGACGCGGTCTTCCTCGGCGAGTGGCAGGACACCGACTACTGGTCGCTCCCGGGCGGCCCGTCGGGCGAGACCGACACGGTCAAGATGGCCGGCAGCTGGGGCTTCGTCGAAGAGGTCCCGCGTGTCGACGGCGAGATCTGGGTCGAGCTGCGCGGTTACGGCGACCTGCTGGACGACACGTCGGCCGGCCTGTTCACCACGGCGCAGGCGTTGCGCAACTGGCGTCGCCAGGCCAAGTTCTGCACCCGCTGCGGTCACCCGACCGAGCTGATCCAGTTCGGCTGGGCGAGCAAGTGCACGAACGACGGCCGCGAGGAGTACCCGCGCACCGACCCGGCGGTGATCTGCCTGGTCCACTCGCTGGAGGGGACCAACGGCTCCCACGTCCTGCTGGCCCGCCAGCCGATCTGGCCGGCCGGGCGGTATTCGGTGCTGGCCGGCTTCGTCGAGGCGGGGGAGTCGCTGGAGGCGTGTGTGCTCCGCGAGATCCGCGAAGAGGTCGGGGCCCTGGTGTCGGACGTCCGCTACCTGGGCAGCCAGCCGTGGCCGTTCCCGCGTTCGATCATGCTGGGCTTCACGGCCCGGGCGGACCGCACGCTGCCGCTGATCCCGGCGGACGGCGAGATCGAAGAGGCGCTGTGGGTGTCCCGCGCGGAGGTGCGCGCGGCGTTCGAGAACAGTCAGGAGCGGAACGAAGGCGCCAAGCCGACCCCGATCGCGGACGGCGCGGCGGAGATCCTCCTGCCGGGCAACTCCTCCATCGCCCGCGTGATGCTCAAGGCCTGGGCGGACGCGGAGGAGTGATCGAAGTGCCGTGAAGGCCGCGTCTTCACGGCACTTCTCACCCGATCGCCTATGGCAATCGAGGCCCGTGCGGTCGAAGTGGCGCGCGGGTTCTATGAGGTCAAATCTCGTTACTAACGGCAACCTGGCGACTACCGGCGTGGCGGTATGTCGCTTCCTTGAGCACTCGGAAGATCGAGTGGGGTGGGTTGTCGAACGAGGGGCCAGTCGATGGCATCGACCAGGAAGCATCCGCAGAATTGTGAGAAGGCCACAGGCCACGTCTGCAAGTGCGGGAACTGCGGCGGCTCACAACACGGTTGGAAAGAGTGGGTGGGCCTTGCTCGCCAACCAGAGCGAGTTCGCTCCGTCAAACGCGCCGAGATCAGGAAGAAATGGCTCAGGTGCACGGTTTCGAAGCGCGGGTTGAGGCGCAACGCGGGGGCCCGCGCGGCGACCATGGATTCGTTCCGCTTGGACTTGTCCGGCTTGCTCAGGCGGCGCTTCGTGCGGACGCCGGAAGTTCCACTTCAGAGGCAGGAAGCAGAGCTGCGGCCGGGCGAACCTCGCGGGGTTGACCAGGCCGAATTGCCAGGCAACGAGTCCGGGCAGCAGGTCTTGTCGGCCGAAGAACTTCATGACTCTGGCGGCATTCTGGAGGAGTACCCGGGCCATCCCGCTCCGGTGGAGCAGGTGGACGCGCTTGCGCAGGCGATGACCGAGGGCATCTGGCAGGACATCCTCGCCGAACTCGACGCCGGGTCCGAAGACGTCGGCTCCATCCGCTTGCAGCTCGCTGACCACGGGTGGTGTGACCTGATCATCGGCTTCGTCAAGATCCTCGAAAAGTCCAACGCCGTGATCGACAAGCTTTCCGAAGCGACCAAGAAGATCGTGGTCGACACGGTTGTCGACTCCAGCAGGAAGGACGGGCGGTCGCTGCTGACCAGGGAAGTGGTCGGCCTGATCGTGGACAAAGCCTGGGGCGCGCTCAAGACCGCCGTGATCGCGCACGTACCGATTCTCGAGCTGATCACCAGCGAAGAGCTGCTGCGGAACCTTCGCATCCTTGCGGTGTTCATCTGTCCGGCGCCGGAGGCTCACGAAGAAGTGCGGGAGCACGCCGTCACTCCGCTGCTCGATGAGGTTCGTGAACATCTTTCGGACGAGACCAAAAAGTGGTTGGCACAGCAGTTCGACCAGTGGATCACCGGTGCCGAACGTCAAGGTGAACCGGACCGACGTGGTGGAGAGGTTGCCGTAGCGCGTTCATCGCCCGCGTGACGCGGAGGAGTAGTCACGGCCAGTACGGCTGGGCCAGCTTCGCCGCCTCGGTGATGGCCCGGCCGTCCAGCGTGGTGGCGGTGAGGTCGAGACCGGCCTTCCGCCACTCGACGGAGAACTCGACGGGACCGGCCGGCAGCGGGCTCAGCCAGAGCTGCCGGTCGCCCCGGTAGCGGTGGTCGTTGTAGCTCGCGCCGCCGCCCACTTCGGTCAAAGTGCCGAGGTCGACCCGGAACCACAGGCCGTCGCCGGCCAGGCCGGGAAACCCGCCGGCGTCACTTTCGCCGATGCCGTCCCAGGTGGACCGGTCCAGCGAGCCGCGCCGGACGTTCAGGTGCAGGTGCAGAGCGCAGCCGTCCGGATACGCGACGACGTGCTGCAGCGCGACGACGGCGAGGTCGGTCCGCGCTACGAACTGCGCGATCGGGACGGGGTACCCGAGCACGTCCTCAGGTGGCGTCATCGCAGGTCACCTCGCTCGATCACCGTGCGAGCGGGCTCGCCGGTGAAGTCGGGGGCGGCGCCGAAAGCCAAGTTCGTTTCCGGTTGCCAGGCCCTTCGCGGCCAGCTCATTCGCACCAGCTCCACCCCCACCGTCAGCGAACCCCCGGCTTCCCGGAGTGTCACGCGGTCCAGCGCGTCGAGCACCTTGAACCGCGGCTCGAAACCGGTCGACTCGTCGACATCCACCGGATCAGCATCCCCGGCCACGCAACCGGAAATCCGCTGACCAAGCCCGCAGCACCCGGCGGAACTCGTTCACTGGTGTTTCCACCACGTGGCCCAGCGCGCCTTCAAGCGTTACCTGGCCGTTTCCGGAGCCCGTTGACGGCTGTGGCTCGGCTCACTACAGTCCCCGGAAACCGTCTGTAAAGTATCCTAATTAAGTCGGGAGCGACGACAAGTGCGAGCCGGTAGCCCGCGGATGCTGCGTGAGATCAACGATCGCGCGGCCATCGAGGTCCTCCTCCGGGAGGGCCCGCTGACGCGCGCCGAGCTCGAGCTCGCCATCGGACTGTCCAAACCCGCCACCGCGCAGCTCATCACCCGCCTCGAGCTGGACAACCTGGTCATCAAGGCCGGCGTACGGGGTGGCGGGCGCGGCCCGCGCGCCCAGCTCTGGTCGGCCAACGGCGGGCTCGCCTACGTCGCCGCCGTGGATCTCACCCCGCACGTCGCGGACTTCGTCGTCGCCGACGTCGCCGGGACGATCCTCGCCGAGCACCAGGTCGCGCTGCCCGTCCACGAGGGCGCCGACGTCGTCGGGACCTTCGGCGAGGCGCTCAGCCACGTCGCGGAAGCGGCCGGGATCACCCGCGAAGAGCTCGCCCACGTCGTCATCGGCGCTCAGGGCGCCTTCGACCCGCGCACCGGCCTGCTCTCCTCCGCCCCGCACATCCCCGGCTGGCTCGGGTTCGACGTCCCGCAGAAGCTCAGCGACGAGCTCGGTGTCGACGTCCTGATCGAGAACGACGTCAACCTGGTCGCCGTCGAGGAGATGAGCGCCGGGAAGGCGCAGGACGTCGACGACTTCGTCATGGTGTGGCTGTCCGAAGGCGTCGGCGGCGCGGTCGTCATCGGACGGCGGCTGCTGCGCGGCGCCACCGGCGGCGGGGGCGAGATCGACTGGATGCGCGTGCCCGACCCGGCGACCGTCGACACCGGGGACGTCTGGCCCGAGGCCGGCGCCCGGTTCGGCAACCTCGTCGACTCGCCCGCCATCTGCCGCCTCGCCGCCGCCCACGGCATCACCGCCGACACCGCGTGGGACGCCGTCGAGAAGGCCGGAGAAAAGCATCCCTTCCTCGACGACCTCGCGAGGCGCGTCGCCGGCGGCATCGCGAACCTCGTCGCGGTCGCCGACCCGCAGCTCGTCCTGCTCTGCGGGGACACCAGCCGCGCCGGCGGCGAGAACTTCGCCGGGCTCGTCCAGCAAAGGCTGCACGACCTCGTCCTGCCGCGCACCCCGGTCGGCTGCGCTTCCGTGCAGGGCAACGCCGTCCGCGCGGGCGCACTGCAGTCCGCGCTCGCCAAAACCCGTGAGGACGTCTTCGGCGTCGTCACCCCCACGCTCCTCGGGTCGCGCCGACCCGCGGTCGGACCCTCGCCCGGTAAAGCGGCGGTCCCGAACACCCGTCCCGCCCCGTCCCCAACCGAGTAGCCCAACCGATGAGGAGGAGGGCCATGCGCCCTACCAACCGGACCCGTCGCGGCGCAGCGTTAATCGCCGTGGCCGCGGCGTCCGTCCTGCTGACCAGCGCCTGTTCCGGCGCCGCCGCGCCCAGCGGCGGCGGTGACGCGGCCGCCGCGCCCGGCAAGGACGACAAGATCACGATCACCGTCTACAGCAAGTTCACCGACCGCGAGTACGGCGTGGTCACCGCGGGCCTGAACAAGCTCAAGGCGAAGTTCCCGAACATCGAGATCAAGCACGAGGGCAACCAGGACGACGACAAGCTCACGCAGTCGATCCGCGGTGGCAACCCGCCCGACGTCGCGATCTCGTTCTACACCGACAACCTCGGCGCCTGGTGCTCCAACGGCAGCTTCCAGGACCTGAAGCCCTACATCGAGCGCGACAAGATCGACCTCAGCCAGATCCCCGACGCGGTCCGCAACTACACCGAGTACCAGGGCAAGCGGTGCGCGATGCCGATGCTCGCCGACGTCTACGGGCTCTACTACAACAAGGACATGTTCGCGGCGAAGGGCATCACGTCGCCGCCGAAGACCACCGACGAGTGGCTCGAAGACGCCAAGAAGCTGACCGAGTACAACGCGGACGGCTCGATCAAGGTCGCCGGCTTCCTGCCGTCGATGCCGTTCTACGGCAACCAGGCCCAGTACTGGGCGCCGAACTTCGGTGCGCCGTTCATCGGCCCGGACGGCAAGTCGGACCTCGCCAGCAACCCCGGCTGGAAGGCGATGTTCGAGTTCCAGCAGAAGCTGATCGACGCCCTCGGCGGCCACGACAAGGTCGAGAAGTTCAAGGCCGGTCTCGGTGACGAGTACTCCGCGGACAACGGCTTCCAGAAGGGCAAGCTGGCGATGATCTACGACGGTGAGTTCCGCACCGCGTTCATCAAGGACCAGGCCCCGACGCTGAACTACGCCACCGCGCCCGCCCCGGTGCTCACCAGCATGGCCGACAAGTACGGCAGTGCCTTCACCACCGGCACGATCATCGCGATCCCCAAGGGCGCCAAGAACCCCGGTGCCGCGTGGGAGCTGATCAAGCAGGCCACCCTGGACACCGACACCCTGGTGGACATGGCCAACGGCCTGAAGAACGTGCCCAGCACGAAGGCCTCGCTGACGTCGCCGCGCCTCGACCTGCAGCCGCAGTTCAAGACGTTCCTCGACATGTACGACAGCGGCAAGCTCGTGTCGAACCAGACCACCCCGATCGGTGACGCGCACCTCAAGGCGGTCAACGACTTCGCCGAGAAGTGGCAGGCCGGCTCGATCCCCGATCTGACCGAAGGCCTGAAGAAGGTGGACGCGCAGATCGACGACGAACTGAAGCAGAAGGGCGCGGGCGGATGACCTCCACCCTCGCCGCGAAAACCGACGGCTCCCCGTCCGCGCCTTCCAAGGCGCGGGCGGGGGCCCGCCGGGCCAGCAAGCGTCGTCGAACAGCGCTGTTCTTCATGGCCCCGGCGCTCATCGGGTTCCTGGTCTTCTTCGGTTACCCGCTGATCGCCACGGTCTACTACTCCTTCACCAAGTACGACCTGATCAACCCGCCGCAGTTCATCGGGTTCGACAACTACGTCCGGATGTTCACCACCGAGCCGCTCGTCGGCACGGCCGCGTACAACACGCTGTGGCTGGTGGTCGTCCTGACCGTCTGCCGGGTGACGTTCTCGCTCGGCATCGCGTCGGTGATCTCCCGGCTCAAGTCGGGTGTCGGCCTGGTCCGGACCCTCTGCTACCTGCCGACCCTGGCCCCGCCCGCGGCGGCGACGCTGGCGTTCGTCTTCGTGTTCAACCCCGAATTCGGCCCGGTGAACCGGTTCCTGCGGCTCATCGGCATCGACGGCGGCCTGTGGTTCAACAGCCCGGCCATGTCGAAGCCCGCGCTGACGCTGCTCGCGCTGTGGGGCTCCGGCGAGCTGATGATCATCATCCTGGCCGCGCTGCTCGACGTCCCGACCGAGCAGTACGAGGCCGCGGAGCTCGACGGCGCCGGCTCGGTCCGCAAGTTCTGGCACGTCACGCTCCCGTCGATCTCGCCGGTGCTGCTGTTCGGCGTGGTCAACTCGATCATCTACGCGCTGCAGTTCTTCACCCAGGCGATAGTCGCGGCGTCCGCCTCGGCGGGCACAGCCGACGTCGCCGGCAACTCGAAGCTCATCGGCGCGCCCGAAAACTCGACGCTGACGTACCCGATCTGGCTGTACGTCCAGGGTTTCCGCTACTTCAACATGGGTTACGCGGCCGCGATGGCGGTGCTGCTGTTCATCGTTTCGGCGGGCTTCACCTGGATTCTCGTGCGGCAGCTGCGTAAGTCCCAGCACCAGGAGGAGGGCGCATGACCGCGTTGGCGGAAGCGCCGCAGAAGCCGGCGGGCGTGGACCCGAAGGTGCGGTTCAAGCGGAGCTGGGACCGGCGCCTGTCCTGGATCGCGTTGCACGCGACCGGGATCGCGCTCGGCGTGATCTTCATGCTGCCGCTGCTGTTCGTCTTCCTCACCGCGGTGATGGCGGACGACCAGGCGATGACGGCGAGCCTGTGGCCGACCGAATGGCACTTCGAGAACTTCGTGACGGTGTTCAAGAAGGCACCGCTGCTGGAGTACTTCGGCAACAGCCTGCTCTATTCGGCGCTGGCGACGATCGGCGCGCTCCTTTCGGCGATTCCGGCGGCGTACGCGCTGGCGAAACTGCGGTGGCGCGGGCAGAACCTGTTCTTCATGCTCACGGTGGCCGCGATGATGCTGCCGCCGCAGGTCACGGTCGTGCCGCTGTACGACCTGTGGGTGCGGCTCGGCCTCACCGGCACGCTCGTGCCGCTGATCACGCCGTACTTCTTCTTCGACGCGTTCTCGATCTTCCTGCTCCGGCAGTTCTTCCTCACCATTCCGAAGGACTACCTCGAAGCGGCGAAGATCGACGGCTGCAACGAGTTCCAGGCGATGTACCGGGTGCTGATCCCGATGGCGAAGCCCGGAATCGCGGCCACCGCGATGTTCTGCTTCCTGTTCACCTGGAACGACTACTTCGGGCCGCTGCTCTACACCGGCGAGAACCAGGACCACTGGCCGCTTTCGCTGGCGATCGCGTCCTTCCGCGGCATGCACCACGTCGAGTGGAACATGACGATGGCGGCGACCGCGCTCATCATGGCGCCGGTGATCATCCTGTTCATCTTCGCGCAGAAGTCGTTCGTCAAGGGCATCACATTCACGGGAGTCAAGGGATGAAGCTGGCAGTCGTCGGTGGCGGGTCCACCTACACGCCGGAGCTGATCGACGGGATCGCCGGTCGGAGGTCCACTCTGGACGTCGACGAGATCGTGCTGGTGGACCCGGACGCCTACCGCGTCGAGGCCGTCGGCGGGTTCAGCCAGCGGCTGCTCGACCACGCCGGTCACCCCGCGCGGGTCCGGACCACGCAGTCGCTCGAAGAGGGGGTCGACGGCGCGTCGGCGGTGCTGATCCAGCTGCGGGTCGGCGGCCAGCGGGCGCGGCGTTCCGACGAGACCTTCCCGCACGCCTGCGGCTGCGTCGGCCAGGAGACGACCGGCGCGGGCGGCCTCGCGAAGGCGCTGCGCACGGTGCCGGTGGTGCTCGACATCGCCGAGCGCGTCCGCAAGATCGCCGGTGACGACACGTGGATCGTCAACTTCACCAACCCGGTCGGCATCGTCACGCGCGCCCTGCTCAACGAGGGGCACCGCGCGGTCGGGCTGTGCAACGTCGCGATCAACCTGCAGCGGCAGTTCGGGAAGCTGCTGGGGGTCGGCGCGGACGACGTCAAGCTCGTCCACACCGGACTCAACCACCTGAGCTGGGAGCGCGGCGCGCTGGTCGACGGCGTCGACCGGCTGCCCGAGCTGCTGGACCAGCACCTGGACTACCTGGCCAACGAGGTCAGTGTGCCCCAGATGTGGTTGCGGCGGATGAACGTCGTGCCGTCGTACTACCTGAAGTACTTCTACGCGCACGACGAGCAGGTCGCCAAGCAGCGCACCGAGCGGCCGCGGGCCGAGGTCGTCAGCGACGTCGAGGAGGAGCTGCTCAAGATCTACCTCGACCCGGAGGAGAACACGAAGCCGGAGTCGCTGGAGAAGCGCGGCGGCGCGTACTACTCCGAGGCCGCCGTGCAGCTGGTGCACGCGCTGACCGCGGGTGGCCCGGCCGAGGAGCACGTGGTGAACGTCCGCAACGACGGCACATTCCCGTTTCTCCCGGACGACGCCGTCATCGAGACAAGGTCCACTGTGGACTCCAACGGCGCCACGCCGATCCCGCAGTCGCCCGTGGAACCGCAGTTCTCCGGCCTCATCGCGGCGACGACGGCGTACGAGTTCCTGGCGCTGGAGGCGGCGGTCAAGGGCGGCCGTGACCGCGTGGCCGACGCGCTGCTCGCGCACCCGCTGGTGGGCCAGTACACGAAGGCCGACACGCTCGCCGATTCGCTGGTGCAGATCAACCGTGAGTACTTGCCCTGGGCGCGCGGATGAAGCCGGCTGTCATCGCCATCGACGGAGGGAACAGCAAGACCGAGGTCCTCGTGGTGTCGCACGAGGGCGTCGTGCTCGGAAAGTCGCGCGGGCCGGGAGCCTCGCCGCAGAACGTCGGGGTCGCGGCCTGCGTCGCGGCGCTGGAAGCCTTGGTGCTGGAGGCTTTCCCGGACCACGGGGAGAAGCCGTTCGCGGTGCACACGTCGGCCTACCTCGCCGGGCTCGACTTCCCGCGTGAGGAAGAAGCGCTGCACGCGGCGCTGGCAGCCCGCGGCTGGAGTGACACGCTGACCGTCGGCAACGACACCCTCGCGCTGCTCCGGGCGGGCAGCGCGGGGGTCGGCGTGGCCGTGGTGTGCGGCGCCGGGATCAACGGCGCCGGCGTCGGCCCGGACGGGCGCGTGCACCGCTTTCCCGCGCTGGGCAAGATCTCCGGTGACTGGGGCGGCGGCTACCGCCTCGGCGAAGAGGCCCTGTGGTGGGCGGTGCGCGCCGAGGACGGCCGCGGCCCGCGTACCGAGCTGCAGGCGGCCGTGGCCGGCTTCTTCGACCGGCCGACCCTGCTCGACGTCGTCCAGGGCCTGCACTTCGAAGAGATCCCCGCCGCCTCGATCCACGGGCTCTGCCCGCTGCTGTTCGAGGTCGCGGCGACCGGCGACGAGGTGGCGGCGGACATCGTCACCCGGTTCGTCGAGGAGGTCAGCGTGTTCGCGGCGGTGATCCTGCGGAACCTCGACCTGACCGAGGAAGCGCCGGAGATCGTCCTCGGCGGCGGTGTGCTGACGGGCATCGGCGCCGCGGTGA
The DNA here is from genome assembly GCF_044741685.1 of Amycolatopsis sp. NPDC088138. Lineage (NCBI taxonomy): Bacteria > Bacillati > Actinomycetota > Actinomycetes > Pseudonocardiales > Pseudonocardiaceae > Amycolatopsis > Amycolatopsis sp. NPDC088138. The sequence continues at coordinate 75,628 of NZ_JBIUTB010000003.1, read as the reverse complement.
TCGCCGAGATCGAGAAGCGGTGCCTGAAGGTCGCCCCGCGCGCGGTGGTCCGCGTCGTCGACGTCAACCCCGTGGTGGGGGCGGCTCTGTTCGGGCTGGACACCCTGGACGCTCCGGCGTCCGCGAAGGCTGCGCTGAAGGCCGCGACCCAGCGCGCGTAGACCCCGGTGGGCCCGGCCCGAAGCGGCGCGAGCCGGGCCCACCGGACCCTCTCAGGCCGGGACGATGACGTCGCCGGTCTCCAGCAGGGACTTGAGGTCCGACAGGATCCACGCCCAGCCGCCACCCGCGCTCTGGCCGGGTCCGGCGTTGACGTCCTCGTGCACGCCGGCGACCATCGCCCCGGTGAGCGGCGCGCCGGTGACGTCGTGGGTGACGGTGAGTCTGGTGCCGGCGGTCTGCGTCGCCTCGATGTCGTAGGTGACGGTCGTGTACGGCTCGTCCGCCATGGCCGGGTCCATCAGCAGCTTCCAGGTGATGACGAGCTTGCGCGGCGGATCGGCTTCGAGGACCTCGCCGTCGATCAGGTCCCCGGTGAAGCCCGCGTCGATGAAACCCTGCGTCGGGTGGGTCCGGTGCTTTCCCCCCGCCTTCAGGTCGAAGTCGGCGAGGCCGGTGTAGCCGTACCTCTGCGTCCACTCGGGCTTGGTGATGGCTTCCCAGATCCGCTCCGGGGTGGCCTTGATGTAGATGCGGTTGACCTGCACGGTGGTCGTCATGGTTCGTCGCCTTCCAGTTCGTTCTTGAGGTCGAGCAGCGCGGTCACGTGGCGCTCGGTGTACTTGTCGATCCACCGGTCGTGGATCTGCCGGATCGGCACGGGGTTCAGGAAGTGCAGCTTTTCGCGGCCTTCCTTGCGCGCGACGACCAATCCGGCCTCCTCGAGCAGCTTCAGGTGCTTCATGACCCCGAAGCGGCTCATGTCGACCTGCGTTTCGAGTTCGGTGAGCGTGCGCCCGTCGCGTTCGAAGAGCAGGTCGAGCAGGAACCGGCGGGTCGGATCCGCCAGCGCCTTGAACACCAGGTCGTCGTCGGGCACGCCGGAAGAATAGGTGACCAAAAGGTCACATGTCAACGGTCGCCAAAGCCGTGAAGGCCACCTTGAGGGACTCAGAGTCCCTCAAGGTGGCCTTCACGGCTTTGAACTAGACCACCAGTGACAGCGGCAGGATCAGCGCGATCGCCACCACCGAGATCAGCGTCTCCATCACCGACCAGGTCTTCAGCGTCTGGCCGACCGACAACCCGAAGTACTCCTTGACCAGCCAGAACCCGGCGTCGTTCACGTGCGAGAAGAACAGCGACCCCGCCCCGATCGCGAGTACCAGCAGGGCGCTGTGCGAGGGATCCATCGTCGCGGCCAGCGGGGCGACGATGCCCGCCGCCGAGACCGTGGCCACCGTCGCCGAGCCCGTCGCCAGGCGGATCGCAACCGCGACCAGCCAGCCCAGCAGCAGTGGCGACAGGTTCGCGTCCTTCGCCAGGCCCGTGATGACGTCGCCGACCCCGGCGTCGACCAGGGTCTGCTTGAAGCCGCCGCCGGCGCCGACGATCAGCATGATGCCCGCGATCGGTCCCAATGACTCGCCGACCACAGTGGACAGTCGAGCGCGGTCCAGGCCGGCCGGGCGGCCCAGCAGGACCATGCCCACCAGCACCGCCGCGAGCAGGGCGATCAGCGGGTCACCGATGAAGTCCAGCACGCGCCGCGCCTGGTTTTCCTTGCCCAGCAGGATGTCCGACAGGGCCTTCGCGAGCATGAGGACGACCGGCAGCAGGACCGTCGTGAGCGTCGCCGCGAAGCTCGGCCGCGGCTTGTCCGGGTCCGCCCGCTCCGGGATCAGCCGCTCGGGCGGGGCGGCGTCCGGGACCAGCCGGGCGGCGAGCTTGCCGAACAGCGGGCCGGCGATCACCAGCGTCGGGATGCCGACCAGCAGCCCGAACGCCAGCGTGATCCCGACGTTCGCGTTCAGCGCGCCCGCCGCGGCGAGCGGGCCGGGGTGCGGCGGGACCAGGCCGTGCAGCACCGAGAGGCCGGCGACGGCGGGAATGCCCAGCAGCATCAACGGTTTCCCGGTGCGCTTGGCCGCCAGCAGCACCACCGGGATCAGCATGACGAGCCCGATCTCGAAGAACATCGGCAGCCCGATCAGCGCCGCGACCAGGGCCATCGCCCACGGCAGGGCGGCCCCGCGCGCCTTGCCGAGCACGGTGTCGACGATCTGGTCGGCGCCACCCGAGTCGGCGAGCAGCTTGCCGAGCATCGCGCCGAGCGCGATCAGGATGCCGACCGAGGCGACCGTGCTGCCGACACCGCTCGAGAAGCTCTTGAGCAGCTTGTCGACGGGCATCCCGGCGGTCAGGCCGAGCACGATCGAACCCAGCACCAGCGCCAGGAACGGGTGCAGTTTCACCTTGGTGATCAGCACGACGATCACCGCGATGGCGACGACCGTCGCGGCGATCAGGCGGGTGTCGTGGCCGGTCCAGGCGGCCGCGAGGACGGAGGTCATGCGCGCTCCCGGAAGGCGGTCAGGGCGGCTTCGGTGATGGCGTCGGGGGTTTCGCGGATGTCGAAGATCGCGCCGGGCTCGTCCGGTTCGAGGGGTTCGAGGTCGGCGAGCTGCGAATCCAGCAGGGAGACCGGCATGAAGTGGCCCTTGCGCGTCTTCATGCGCTCGGCGAGCACCTCGCGATCACCGTGCAGGTGGGCGAACCAGACGTTGCCGCCGGTGCGCAGGACGTCGCGGTACCGGCGTTTCAGCGCGGACGACGTCACGACGCCGCCGGACTCCTGGTGCGCGCGGATCCAGTCGGCGATGGCCTCGAGCCAGGGCGCGCGGTCCGCGTCGGTCAGCGCGGTCCCCGCGGTCATCTTGTCGATGTTGGCCTGCGGGTGGAACGTGTCCGCTTCGGCGTACTCGACGCCCAGCGCGTCCGCGAGTTCCGTGCCGACCGTCGTCTTCCCGGAACCCGACACGCCCATCACCACGATGACGGTCATCGCCACCTCCCACTTCGTTGTGCCCAGGTGAGTGAAGCTCAAAAGTACTACTTATTCAAGATTAAGTGCTACTTAATCGAGTCAGTTCGCTAGGTTGGCTGAGTGGGGAACGACAGGCACGACCAGGTCCTGGACGCGCTCGGCGCGGCGATCGCGAACGGCGAGCTGCCGCCGGGCACGGTGCTGCGGTCCGAAGAGCTCCAGGAGCGCTTCGGCGCTTCGCGGACGGTAGCGCGTGAAGTGGTCCGAGTGCTGGAGACGATGCGCCTGACCAGCAGCAAGCGGCGCGTCGGGGTGACGGTGCGGGAGCCGGGGGAGTGGAACCACTACGACCCGAAGCTCATCCGCTGGCAGCTCGACGGCCCAGGCCGCCCGGCGGCCCTGGCCACACTGAACGAGCTGCGTTCGGCGATCGAACCGTGCGCGGCGCGCTACGCCGCCCTGCGCGCGACGCCGGAGGAGCGCGGCCGCCTCGGCGCACTGGGCGAGCGCCTGGCGCGGACGGCTCGGGCGCGTGACCTCCCGACGTTCCTCGAGTTCGACATCGCGTTCCACGACCTGCTGCTGAGCGCGTCCGGCAACCCGATGTTCGCGCAGCTGTCCGAGGTCGTCGCGGAGGTGCTGACCGGCCGCACCGGCCACGGGCTGATGCCGCCGGAGCCGCAGCCCGAGGCGGTGGCCCTGCACCTGGAGGTGGCGGCCGCGGTCGCGGCGGGCGACGCGGACCGGGCCGAGCGCGCGATGCGGGACATCGTCGTCCAGGCGCGGGACGAGATCGCGGCCCTGGTGGAGTAGGCCGGGGATGCGTCGGCGGCGGGCCCGGACGTGAGCCGGGGCCGGTCAGGCGAGGGCAGTCGCGGCCCTGGTGGAGTAGGCCGCACGACGGCCTGGCCGGGGCGAGTAGCCTCTCCCCGAAGTGGACTTTTCTTATGCCGGGGGGCACGGGTGAGCGCGGCGCGCGCGATCGGACTGGTGTTGGGCGTGGCGGCCGACGGCGCCCTCGGCGATCCGCGACGGCGTCCGCCGGTGACGGCCTTCCGCCGCTTCGGGCCCGCTCCGGGAGCCGCCGTGGCCGGCGCCGCCGTGCTGGGTGGCTTGCTGCTCGAACGCGCGGGCCGGGGCCGTCCGCTGGTGCAGGCGACCGCGACCGCCGTGACGACCTGGGCGGTGCTCGGCGCGGCCGGCCTGGCGCTGCAGGGCACCGAGCTCGCGCGCGACCTCGAGGAGTGCCGCTTCGAGCCGGCGCGTTCGACACTGTCCGAATTGGACCCCCGCGTCGCCGACGGGCTGGGCCCGGTCGCGCTGTCGCGGGCGTCGGTGGAAACGTTGGCGGAGAACACTTCCGACGCCGTCGTCGCGCCGCTGGTGTGGGGCGCGGTGGCGGGCGTCCCGGGCCTGCTGGGCGCGCGGGCGGTCAGCCTGCTGCGCCGCACCCGCCGCGGCCGTCCCGGTCACTGGGCGATCGACCGGCTCGACGAGCTCGTCCACCTGGTCCCGACCCGCGTCGCGGCGGGCCTGACGGTGCTGGCGGCCCCGGTGGTCGGCGGCTCGGCGGGCGGCGCGTGGCGCGCGTGGCGCCGCGACACGATCGCCCACCCGAGCCCGAACGCGGGCCGCGTGGAGGCGGCGTTCGCGGGAGCACTGGAGATCCGCGTCGGCGGCCGGACGGTGTACCCGCACGGAGTCGAGGAACTGCCGGTGCTGGGCGTGGGCCGCAATCCGGACGCGGGTCACGTGACACGCGCGGTGGAACTGTCCCGTGTGGTCGGCTGGCTGGCCGGGGTGACGTCGGTACTGCTCGCGGTGGTCGCGGGTTTCTGGCGCCGCTCGCGCTGAGTTCGGCCTCGACCATCGTGCACATCGTGTCCAAGTGCATGGGTCGCGCGGGACTGCTTCCCTTCGGCCTCAGCCCGCTCCCTTCAGCAGGCTCCACGCGGCCCTGCTGCTGCCCCGGTCTCGGCCGCTTGTCCACAGCCTCGGCCCATTGTGGACAACTCCGCCGCCCGAGCCGCTTTCCGGCGTTCCCGTCGGTGGGCGCCGATAGACTGGACGTGGGGACGCCCCCCAGGGAAGGGCGGGGGGAGCCCTGGCTCAGCCGCGGCGCCGCAACTGGGCCAAGGCCTCCGCGTCGAGGCGCCCGTCGCGCTCCGCCAGCTGGGCGGCGATCCGCTCGCGGTCCTCTTCCGTCCGGTTGCCGCCGAACTTGAACTTCGCGCGGACGCCCGTGATCGTGAACTCGATCCCGCGGATGCCCGGCAGCTGCCGCCGGTCGGGGGCGTCCGTCGCGCTCACCTCGGCGCGGGCGCCGTCCGTCTCGAAGTGCCGCAGCTGCTTGTCCAGCAGCGCCGCCTTCTCCGCCGGGTCGTCGACCAGGCGGACGTCGCCCTCCAGCTGGACCGTCGCGTAGTACGACGTCGGCACGCCTCGCGCCGGGTCCGCGCCGGACGCCGTGTTCCAGTCCGCGCGGATGTAGGTGTAGTCGTCGACCACCGTCAGCAGCGCGCGCGGGTGCTCCTCCAGCAGCGGCCAGATCGGGTTGGGGCGGGCCAGGTGCGTGACGATCGTGCGGTCGCCGTCGTAGGCGAAGTGCGCGGGCGTGACCATCGGCAGGTCACGGCCGGTGCCGCCGGCGATCAGCTGGCCGAAGTCGTGGCCGGCCAGCCAGTCCCGCCACTCGGCGTCGTCCTTCGCGGCGTCCCAGGGGTGGATCAGCATGAACCCAGTATGAAGACCACAAGTGGCCTCGCCACAGGTCCATTTCCGGCTTACTTCGAAGGGCCACTTTCGGCGTACTCTGCCTCGTCCTCGGCCAGGATCTCCGAGACGGACTTCCGCCGCGTCCGCTCGCCCGGCTGCTTCGACTCGGTCAGCGCGCCGCCCGGCTTCAGCTCGCGCACGGTGAAGTACAGCCAGCCGAGCACCGCCATCGCGCCGAACGCGATCCACTGCAGCGCGTAGGAGAAGAACGGCCCCGAGTCGGTCTGCGGCAGCGGCAGCGCGCCCAGCACACCGGGCTGATCGGTGTCGAGCTGGAAGTACCCGGGCCGGATGTCGATCCGGCCCGCCCGCGCGACGACCCTCGAGTCGACGACGTAGCTCTGCAGCCGCCCGCCGGTCGACGCGTCGGCGAACGCGTCGCGGTTCTTCGGGTCGGTCTCGTCGCTGCGCACCCGCGCGGTGACCTGCACGGTCCCGCCCGGCGCCGGCGCGAACGGAAGCACGCCGGACTTGCTGTCGAGCTTGACGAACCCGCGGTCGATCAGCACGACCGTGCCGTCGGTCGTCCGCAGCGGCGTCAGCACCTCGTAGGCGCCCTCACCCTGCACGGTCCGCAGCCGGGCGACGACCTCCTTGTCCGGGAGGTACTGGCCGGTGATCGACACGAGGTGCCACTCGGTGTGCTGGTCGGGCACGGCGCCCGGCGCCAGCAGCTGATCGAGCGGCACCGGCGCGGCGGTGAACGACGTCTCGAGCGAGGAGTTCTGCTGCTCGCGCTCGGTGTTGCGGCCGAACTGCCACGGCGAAAGGAGCGTGAAGCAACAGACGGCGAAGGCGAAGACCACCACCGTCAGAGCCAGCCACCCGGGCCGGAGCAGGAACCGCAACCGCACCCCTCCACGGTAGGCCGTGCCCGGTCCGGCCCGCCCGCCGACCTCGCCGAATGTGACGTGTCAGGGGTGCGAACGCACCCAATCCAGCAAACCGGGCACGGCGCGTTCGATCATGCCGAGGACGTCCTCGAAACCGTCGTCACCGCCGTAGTACGGGTCCGGCACCTCGGCGCCGTCCGGGGCCGACGGGTCGAACGACCGCAGCAGCCGCACCTTCGCCGGATTGTCGACGCGGGCCCGCAGGAACTCGGCGTGCCCCTGGTCGGCGGCGAGAATCAGGTCGGCCTCGAGGTCGTCTTCGGTCACCTCGGAGGCGACATGGGACGTGGGGTAGCCGTGGGCCTTGAGCGTCGCCCGGGCGCGCTTGTCGGCGGGTTCCCCTTCGTGCCAGCCGCCGGTCCCGGCACTGGACAGCCGGACGGCGCCGTCGAGCCCGGCGTCGCCGAGCTCCTTCCGCAGGACGAGCTCGGCCATGGGGGAGCGGCAGATGTTGCCGGAGCAGACAACGACGATCTGAAGCATGCGGCGAGCGTAACCACCGGCGCCCCGGGTTCACCTGGTCTGCTCACCGCTCGGCGGTACCACCGGCCCTCACCAGGCACCTAGCGTCGATCACGCGAGGACGCGAACCGGAAGGAGAGCGATCATGCACGGGTGCTGCTCGAAGTGCACCGGACAGGGCTGCGGCTGCTGCGGCAACTGCAACTGACCCCCGCACGGCGCCCGCGGCGGCGTTGACGCGCCGCCGGGGCGCCCCCTAACGCGGTAGGCAGGTCGCCGAGATCGCTTCGCCCAGTGCGCGGGCGTGCAGGGCGTCGAAGCGGTGGACGACGTCGGCGACGCGTGCGGCGAGAAGCTGCCGCTGGGAGCACGAACGGGCCGCTCGCGCCGGGAGTGTCGCCGCCAGCTCCGTCAGCAACCCGGTGTTCAGCCGGTCGATCACCGGGCGGAGCTCGCTCAGGTCGGGCCGGTCGGCGGGGATCTCGGACGGGTGCGCGGCCCAGCGCGCGTGCAGGCCGCGCTGGACCACCTTGCTCGCCTCGACCTGGGCGCGGAAGAACCGCACCGCGTCCGCCGGGTCGAGGCCGAGCCTGGGGGCCTGCGCCGCGACCGTGTCGTAGATCTGCTGCTCCCGCACCGGGTCGTCGATCGGGGACGGCGTGCCGTACTTGGCCGCCGCCACCTGGTCCGCGATCCGCACGCGCTGCGCGGCGAGGTCCGTGAGGTGCCACAAAGACGGCGACGCCGAGGCCGGTACCGCGGCCAGCAGGGCCGCGGAGACCAAGAGGACCACCGCGACGAGCCAGGACCGAAGTTTCATGGCCGGAAACGCTACATGCGAAGATCCCCCGATGCCCGCCCTATCCGAAGTCATCACCGCGCTGGAGCAGGCGTACCCACCGGCACTCGCCGAGTCGTGGGACGCCGTCGGCCTCGTCTGCGGCGACCCGGCCGAGCCCGTCACGCGCGTGCTCTTCTGCGTCGACCCCGGCACCGAAACCCTCGACGAAGCCGTCGAGCTCGGCGCGCAGCTGATCGTCGCGCACCACCCGCTGCTGCTGCGCGGCGTGCACGGCGTCCCCGCCGACACGGCGAAGGGCGCGTTGGTGCACCGGATGGTCCGCGCGGGCATCGCGCTCTACTGCGCGCACACCAACGCCGACTCCGCGGACCCCGGCGTCTCGGACGCGCTCGCCGAGGCGATCGGCCTCCGCGTCACCGGGCCCCTCGACCCGAAGCCGGACGGCGTCACGGGTATCGGCCGGATCGGCGAGCTGCCGGAGCCGGAACCCTTCGGTGCCTTCGTCCAGCGCGTCGCCGACGCCCTGCCCGCGACCGTCCCGGGCGTGCTCGGCGCGGGCGACCCGGACCGTCCGATCCGCACCGTCGCCGTCTCCGGCGGGGCCGGTGACTCCTACCTCGAGCGGGCCGCGGAAGCCGGTGTCGACGCCTACGTCACCGCCGACCTGCGGCATCACCCCGCGGGTGAGCACCTGGCCCGCCGGGGCACGGCGCCCGCGCTGGTCGGGCTGACCCACTGGGCCAGCGAATGGCCCTGGTGCAGGCAAGCCTCGGCGGTCGTGGCCGGGGCGTTTGCGGGTAACGTCGACACTTGCGTCTCCACGCGGTGCACCGACCCGTGGAACGTCCGCGCCGAGCGCACATCGAATTAAGAGGAGCACCGTGAAGGCCGAACCCGCCGTGCAGCGCCAGTTGCTCGAGCTCGCCAAGGTGGACGCCGAGCTCTCGCGCACCGCGCACCGCCGCCGCACCCTGCCCGAACTGGCCGAGATCGACGCCGGTGAGAAGACCGCCCGCGACCGCCGCGACGCCCTCGTGTCCGTGGAGACCGCCGCGTCCGACCTGGACCGCGAGGTAGCCCGCCAGGAGAAGGAGATCGAGTCGGTGCGCGCTCGCGAAGACCGCGACCGCAAGCTCCTGGCCGGCGGTTCCGTGAACTCCAAGCAGATGACCGACATCGAGCACGAGCTGCAGACCCTGCAGCGCCGGCAGAGCGCGCTGGAGGACGACCTGCTGGAGCTGATGGAGCAGCGCGAGGCACTGGGGCTCGACGCCCAGCGCACCGGCGCCGAGGTCGACAAGGCCGACGCCGAGGTCGCGGCCGCGACCATCCGCCGCGACGAGGCGTTCAAGGACCTCGACACCACCCTCGCCCGCCGCGAGGAAGACCGCGCGAAGCTGCTGCCGCGGTTCCCGGAGCCGCTGCTCAAGCTGTACGAGCGCGTCCGCGAGCACAAGGGCATCGGCGCCGCGCTGCTGCGCGCCCGCCGGTGCGGCGCCTGCCAGCTGGAGCTGGACCGCAACACCGTCAACGAGATCAAGGGCGGCCCCGAGGACGACGTCGTGCAGTGCGAGAACTGCGGCGCGATCCTGGTCAGGACCGTGGAGTCCGGCCTGTGACCGAGCACGTCGTCATCGAGGCGGACGGCGGTTCCCGGGGCAACCCCGGGCCCGCCGGGTACGGCGCGGTGGTCAAGGACGCCGCGACCGACGAGGTCCTGGCCGAGCGCAAGGAAGGCCTCGGCGTCGTCACCAACAACGTCGCCGAGTACCGCGGCCTGATCGCCGGGCTGGCCGCCGCGGCCGAGCTCGGAGCGTCCACTGTGGACGTCCGGATGGACTCGAAGCTCGTGGTGGAGCAGATGTCCGGGCGCTGGAAGATCAAGCACCCGGACATGCAGCCGCTCGCCGAGCAGGCCAAGCAGCTGGCCGCGGGCTTCACCCGCGTCAGCTACCAGTGGATTCCGCGTGCGGAGAACTCCCACGCGGACCGGCTGGCCAACGAAGCCATGGACGCGGCCACGGGGAAGCCCGCCGCCGGAAAGCCCGCGCCGAAGCTGCCGACCCGGAAGCCGGACCGCGCGACGGTGGCCTGGACCGGTGCGCGCGGCACGCCGACCCGGCTGCTCCTGCTGCGCCACGGCCAGACCGAGATGTCGGCGTTGCGGCGCTACTCCGGCCGCGGCGACGTCCCGCTCACCGAGCTCGGCCGCGCGCAGGCCGCGGCGGCGGCGAAGCGGCTGGCCGCGACCGAGGGCCTGATCGTCGACGGCGAGGCCGTCCCGATCATCTCCTCGCCGCTCACGCGCACGAAGCAGACCGCGCAGGCCGTCGCCGACGCGCTCGGCGGCCGCGTCGAGACCCACCCCGGCCTCATCGAGACCGACTTCGGCGACTGGGAGGGGCTGACGTTCGCCGAGGCGGCCGACCGCGACCCCGAACTGCACCGCTCCTGGCTGGGCGACAGCTCGGTCCCGCCGCCCGGCGGTGAGAGCTTCGACGTCGTCCACCGGCGCGTCCGCAAGGCCCGCGACGAGCTGATCGCCGAGCACGGCGGCCGGACATTGGTGCTGGTCAGCCACGTGACGCCGATCAAGACGCTGCTGCGGATGGGCCTGGACGCCGGGCCGTCGCTGCTGTTCCGGCTGCACCTGGACCTGGCGTCGCTGTCGATCGTGGAGTTCTACCCGGACGGCAACGCGTCGGTCCGGCTGGTGAACGACACGTCGCACCTGAGCTGAGGCGGGCAGATGTGGGGTGGATCACGCTCAATGGCGACGCGTGGCCGACCCCCGATGGGGTATTGGCTACAGTGTCTCGACCGCGACGCCGCGGTGGCGGGTCCGGCCTCGGGCGCGCTTCATGGGGCGCCAGCTCGTGCGTATCCCACCGGCAGAGGCCTGCGGGCGGAACAGTGACGAGGAAATGACGGCTAGCGCACTCAGCGAGACCTCCCAGAGCGACGTCCCCGAGGACCCCGCGCCCGCCACCACCAGCCGGAGCTGGGGTGCGCGGCTGGCGCCGGTGCTGGCCGTGCTCGCCGGGGTGGCCGCCGTCGCGGCGCACGCCACCCGTTACGGCCACTGGATCGTCGACGACGCCGCCATCACGTTCTCCTACGCCCGCAGCTTCGCCGACGGCCTCGGCCCGGTGCTGCAGCCGGGCGCTCCGCCGGTCGAGGGCTTCTCCGACCCGACGTGGATGGTGCTGCTCGGCGTCGGCAAGCTCGTCGGCCTCTTCGACCACGGCCAGCTCTTCGGCCTGCCCGACTACGTGTTGTTCCCGAAGCTGCTGGGCCTGCTGTTCACCGGCGGCATCCTGACGGCCTGCTACATCGCCGCGAAGCAGATCTTCACGCGCTTCGCGTGGCTGGTCACCCTGGTCGCCGGCCTGACGCTGGCGACGATCCCGTCGTTCGTCATCTGGGTCGTGTCCGGCCTGGAGAACTCGCTGTTCGCGTTCGCGGTGGTCACGCTGGGCGTGACGCTGTTCGTCTCGGTCAAGCGCGACAAGCTGCTGACGCCGAAGGTCGCGATCTGGGCGGGCGTCATCGTCGCGTTCGCCGCGCTGACCAGGCCGGAAGGGCTGATCTACGCGGGCGCGTACCCGCTGGCCGCGCTGTTCCTGCTGCGCTCGGGCCTGTTCTGGAAGAGCTTCCGGCTGGCGCTGCTGTCGGTGGCAGCGTTCGCCGTCCCGTTCGGCGGGTACGTCCTCTGGCGGCACTCCGAGTTCGGGCGGCTGCTGGCCAACCCGTCGGTCGCGAAGCAGCAGGGCCTGCCGGGGGTCGACGCGCTGAAGCGCCCCTTCGAGCTGGCCGGGTACGCGGGCTGGGCCGGCGTCGTCCTGCTGCTGCTGGTGATCGTGTTCGCGCTGGTCAAGGCGCCGTGGCGGCGTTCGCTGGTCGCGCTGCTGGTGCCGCTGGGGCTGGGGATCGTCGCGTACGGCGTGCTGGTCGCCGACTGGATGTACCAGCACCGGTTCGCCAGCCCGATCTGGCCGCTGGCGGTCATCGCGGGCACGCTGTCGGCCGGTGAGCTGCTCAAGCACCGCCGGGCGCTGCTGCGGATCGGGATCGTCGTGGTGCTGGTGGGCGCGTTCGTCCCGTCGGCCGTCGGCTTCGCGCAGGCCGCGGACAAGTTCGCGAAGAACCCGAACATCACGGCGTGCCTGGTCGCGGACCGCTTCGGCCGCGGGTTCAACACCTACGCCGACATCCTGGGCCTGCAGAAGGCGTCGCTGCTGCTGCCGGACCTCGGCGGTTCGTCGATGACCAGCCGGCTCGAGCTGGTGGACATGGCCGGCCTGGTCAACAAGCCGATCGCCGACCTCGTCCACGACAACGACCTGGCCGGCCTGCGCAACTACGTCTTCGACACGGTCAAGCCGACGTTCATCCACTCGTGGGGCCCGTGGGCCGCGGGCAACGGCATCGCGCTGGACCCCCGCCTGGACCGCGACTACGTGCTGATCTACTCGTCGCCGATCGAAGGCCTGCGCAACGGCGACTGGGTCCGTAAGGACGCGGTGACCGACCCGGCCAAGCTGAAGGCGGCGCAGGACTACGCGAAGGTGACGATCCCGGCGGTGGCCGCGGACCGCTTCGGCGGCCCGTTGGACGACTGCGGCGCCACGATGAAGCCGGGCCAGACCCTGAGGATGCCGGGCAACTGAGTCCGGAACCTGGTTGCCCGGACGGGCTCCGGTCTGTGATCGTGGTGGTCATGACCGAGAGAATCGAGCCCTCCGCCCGCCGGTGAGCGCGCCGCGAACCACGTTGTTCCGGCACGCTCTTCGGCTGCACCAGGCGGCGCCCGACGCGCCCTTGCCGTGGGACGGCGAGCCGTATCCGGACGACGGTCCCTACCGGCGGCACCGTCCACCGGCCGTGCGGGATCGGCGCCTTCAAGGTGCCGAAGCCGCACGTGTCCTCGACCGGTACTTCGGCGACCCCGCCGCCCCGCCCAGTGATCTCGCCGACGCGTTCCACGCCGTCAACGTCCCGATCCACCGCAACGAGCACATCACCGCGGCGGCCCTGCGGGCGGACCGGCAGCGAGTTCGGCACACCGGCCGATGGCTGGTGCGGCACAGCACCGACCGCTGCTCGGCCACAATCGGGCTGGCCCTGCTGGCCACCGACTCGGTCGAGCAGGACATCCCGTTGATCCAGACCATCGGGCTGCTGTCGGACCGGTTCGGGCCGTTGGCCGCCGATGCGCTCAGGCGTCGTAGCGGCGGTGAGGAAGCCCTGCTCTGGCTGGCCCAGCGCGTCGGCGGCTGGGGACGGGTGTACGTCGTGCGAGCTCTCTGCCGGCGAGTGACATCCGTTTCCCGTACCTGGCTGCTTCGCCATGCTTGTGACGGTGACTTCCTCAACGGCTACTTCGCAGGAGAAGTCGCCACTACGGCTCACCTGCACGAAGCCGCCGGTGACCCGGACGACGACCTGGTCGACCACACCGGTCTGTTGCTGAGGACCATGGCCGATTGCGAAGGCATGGGCATGAGCCTGAGGACCTATCCGCCGGCGTCCGCTGTGCTCACCGCACACGCGGCACACGTCGCGCGGCAGAGCCCGACAGCGGACAGGTATCGCACCGCCGAGATCATCGCCGGCTACTTGGCGGCGCGGACGCCCGAGCGGAACGGTTGTACCCCCGGCCAACGCGACCGCATCCTGAGGCAGTACCGGGATGTCCTGGATCGTCAGGACTGGCGCGACGTCTCGCACCACTGACGGCTCACGTCGCGACGGTCAGGCCCAGCCACAGGGCCACCGTCGCCGCGGCCAGGCACAGCGGTGTCGTCAGTGCGCCGAGAGTGTGGAACGTGCGAGCCGACGGGTGCCGCGGGAGGGCCCGGCGCCACAGCAGGGTCGCCAGTGAGCCCAGGTAGCTCGCGTTGGGGCCGATGTTGACGCCCAGCAGCACCGCCAGCAGCACACCCGGCGCCGGGTGGGTGCCGAGGACCGACAGCAGGATCAGCGTCGCCGGGAGGTTGTTGACCAGGTTGGCCAGCAGGGCGGCCACGCCGGCCGCCAGCAGGAGGTCGACCAGGCCGGTCGACGTCGGCAGCAGGTCGCGCAGCAGGCCGCCGAGCAGGTGCTCCGAGACCGCCTCGACCACCACCGCCAGGCCCAGCACGAACAGGCACAGCTGCGGGGCCGCCTCGCTGACCAGCTGCCACGGCTTGATCTTGCCCTGGACCAGCGCCCGGACGCCCAGGACCAGGGCGGCGGCCGCCGCGATCCAGACCGGCTCGACGTGGGCCAGCGGGCCCAGCCCGAAGCCGGCCAGGGTGGCCGCCAGGACGACCAGCGCGAACGTCGGCGTCTCCAGGTGCTGCCGCGGCTCCGCCGTCTCCTGCGGGCGGAGGTCCGTGGCGAAGAACCGCAGGAACACGAGCAGCTCGATGCCGATCGTGACCAGCCACGGCAGCGCCATCAACGCCGTGAACCCGGCGAACGTCAGCCCGGACGCGGCGAAGGCCAGCAGATTGGTCAGGTTGGACACCGGCAGCAGCGTCGAGGCCGAGTTCGCCAGGTGCACGCAGGCGTAGGCGTGCGGCCGCGCGGGCATCTTCAGGCTCGACGCCGTCGCGAGCACCACCGGGGTGAGCAGGACGACCGTGGCGTCCAGGCTGAGCACGGCCGTCACGCCCGCCGCCGCGGCGAACGTCAGCACCAGCAGCCGCTTCGGCTTGCCGTGGCAGGCCTCGGCGAGGCGGTTGCCGAGCCAGGCGAACACGCCGTCCACACTGGCCAAAAAGGACAGCAGGAGGATCGCGGCCAGGAAGCCGAGCGTCGGCAGGATCTCGACGGCCCGGTGCCCGGCCGCGGCCGGGCTCACGAGCCCGAGCAGGAGCGCCAGCCCCGCCGCCGGCACCGCGGCGACCGCCTCCGGCCAGCCGCGCGGGCGGACGATCGCGAAGACCAGCACCCCGATCAGGAGCACGAGGCTCGCGGCACCCGCCCAGAAGTTCACCGGCTCACGCTAGCCGGAGCCTCCTCCAGGGCGTTCAGACGCCCAGGGGTTCCGGGGTCGCGGCGCCGCGGGCGAGTTCGCGCTCCTTCTCCCGGATCACCGGCAGCACGTGCTTGCCGAAGTGCTCGACGTCCTCCAGGTAGTGCAGGAAGCCGAGCAGCAGCAGGTTCGCCCCGCGCCGCTTGTACTCGATGGCGCGGTCGGCGATCTGCTCCGGCGTGCCGATCAGCCGGGTGCGGAAGCCGTCGTTGTACTGCACGAGGTCCTCGAACTCCGAGTCCGCCCACATGCCCTTGCTGTCCGAAGTGGACTTTCCGGCCTGCTTGACGGCGTTGCGGAAGCCCTCGACGGCGTCCTTGTTGGCCTTCTCGACGATCTCGCGCAGCACGGCCTTCGCTTCGCTCTCGGTCTCCCGGGCGATGAGGAAGCCGTTCAGTCCGAATCGGACGGTGTGGTCGTTCTCGGCCGCGTAGCCGTTCACTTCGGCGACCTGCTCGCTGAAGCCGTCGAAGTCCTTGCCGT
Source organism: Amycolatopsis sp. NPDC088138 (assembly GCF_044741685.1). Classification (NCBI taxonomy): domain Bacteria; kingdom Bacillati; phylum Actinomycetota; class Actinomycetes; order Pseudonocardiales; family Pseudonocardiaceae; genus Amycolatopsis; species Amycolatopsis sp. NPDC088138. Next base: position 60,206 of record NZ_JBIUTB010000003.1, on the reverse strand, counting down.
TGCTGAAGTACCAGTCCGAGACGCGGCCGGCGAGCTTGCGCGCCGCGGTGGAGTTGCCGCCCTGGAAGATCTCCGGGTGCGGGGCGGCCACCGGCTTCGGCTTGATGTCGAAGTCGTGGATCCGGTAGAAGTCGCCGCGGAACTCGGCGTGGTCGTTCGTCCAGAGTTCCCGCAGGACACGGATGAACTCCTCCGAACGCCGGTAGCGCTCGTCGTGCTCCAGCCAGGCTTCGCCGAGACCGGTGAACTCGTCCTTGAACCAGCCGCTGACGACGTTCACCGCGGCACGGCCGCCGGAGATGACGTCGGCGCTGGCGATGAACTTCGCCAGCACCCCGGGGTGCCACAGGCCGGGGTGCACGGCCGCGATCACCTTCAGCCGCTGCGTCGCGAGCAGCAGCGCCAGGCTGAACCCGGTGGACTCGTGCTGGTAGGAGGCGCCGTAGCTGGCGGTGTAGCGGACCTGGGAGAGGGCGTACTCGAACCCGTTGTCCTCGGCGAGCACGGCCAGTTCGCGGTTGTACTCGTAGCCCCAGTCGGTGCGCTGCTCGATGTCGCTCGTGACGAGCCCACCGCTCACGTTCGGGACCCAGTAGGCGAATTTCAGGGGTTCTTCGAGCGAAGCCATGGCCCGAGTAGAGCAACGACGTCGCAGGGGGTCAACGCGTGTCCACGCGCTGGGACTTCGCCAGCGCACCACCGAGTTCCGCCCGGCCGGGGATGCCGAGCTTGCGGTACGCGCCGGACAGGTGCAGCTCGACCGTGCGGCGGGTCAGGTGCAGCGCCGTCGCGATCTCGCGGTTGGTCAGCCCCTGCGCGGCCATCACCGCGATGCGGTTCTCCTGCCGCGTGAGGCCGTGCTCGTTGTCCTTGGCCGGCGTCAGCGCGCGCCGGGACGAGCGCAGCTCCTCCGCCGCGCGGCGGGCGAGGGGACGCGCGCCGCAGTGTTCGCTCAGCTCGACCGCTTCGCGCAGCGTCTCGATGGCCTTTTCGGACTGACCGTGCCGTGACTGGAGCGCGCCCAGCTCGGTCAGCGCCGTGGCCAGCTGCAGCCGGGCCGGCGACGAGCGCAGCGCGATGATCGCCTTGTTCAGCGCCCGCTCGGATTCGTCGTCCTCGCGGACGAGGCCCAGGGTCGTGAGGGCCATGCCGAGCGGCCGCGCCGCGCCCCAGCGGGTCGACGCGGACAGGTCCTCCTCCGCCAGCCTGGCCGCGTCGTCGGCCTGGCCGAGGGCGAGCGCCGCACGGGCGGCGTGCGCGCGCCACGGGACGAACCCGGGGAACCGCATGCCGTGGTGCGCGAGCCGTCGCCCGCAGCTGAGCAGGTCCTCGAAGCCGAACCGGGTGTAGCCGGTGGCGACGCGCAGGCGGCCACGCGCGTACAGCAGGTAGGTGTGGGTGAACAGGCCCTGGCTGGCGACGAAGTCCATCCGGTCCAGCAGCGACGTCGCCGCCTCGAACCGCCCCAGGTCGACCCAGCATTCGACGAGCTTCGCCGCGCACAGCACGCCGACCGGGCAGGTCGTCGTCGCGCCGCGCTCGTCGAACCGGCGCAGCAGCGACTCGAAGTGGACGCTCGCCCGCTGCAGGTCGCCGCTGGCCTGCAGCGCGATCCCGCGGGCCAGCGTCGGCAGCGCGCCCTGCGGGATGTGCACGTCCCACGGCTCGCGCTCGACGTCGAGGACCCGGCACAGCCGGTCGACGTGCACCGGCTCGTCCGCGAGCACCGCGGTGGCCAGCGTGAAGAAGTAGTGCTGCTCGAACAGATCGCCGTCGCCGCCGCCGAGTCTTCGGGGCGTGCCGTCCTCGGCGGGGGCCGAGATGTGGCTCAGGGCGTCGGCGAAGTGCGTGACGGCGTCCTGCGCCGACTCGCCGCTGCGCACCGCGTCGAGCGCCAGCAGCGCCGAGCGGCTCCGGCGCGCGGCCGGGTCGGTCAGCGGGGCCCACTGCTCCTCGAAGTCGCGGAACTCCGGCGGCGGGCCGAGCCTGCTGCCGGCCTCGGCCAGGTAGGTCATGCACAACAGCGGCCAGACGGCGTCCGGGCCGCCGGCGTCGAGCCGCGCCGCGATCTGGCCGGCCGCGCTGATCGCGAGCCGGGCGTCCTGGCCGCCGCAGAGCGACAGCAGCATCGCGGTGGCGATGAACGCGGCGGTCTCCCGGCGGCCGATGTTGTCGACGGCCTCGCGCACCCGCACGGCGGCGGCCGGCGGGTCGAGCTGGAACTCGGCGTGCGCCAGCTGCAGCAGCACGGCCACCCGCCGCCCGGAGCTGAGCCGCTCGTCGAGGGCCCGCCGCAGGTACCGCGAGGCCAGTTCGGCCTCACCGGCGAACAGGGCGTTGCGCGCGCCCAGCCGCAGCACGTCGACCCCCCAGGGGATCCGGACCGCGGTGGCGTCCAGCAGGTGCGCGGCGACGCGCTCGATCGGCGCGCCGGTCTCCGCCAGCAGCTTCGCGGCCCGGGCGTGGCTGACCGCCCGGGTCGTCTGCGGCATGTCCTTGAGCACGGAGTTGCGGACGAACGGGTAGGACAGCGTCGGCTGGTTGCTGTTGTCGAGCACGTGCAGCCGGACCATCGTGTCGATCGCCTGCAGCGCGTCGAGCTCGTTGATGCCGGCGAGCTGGGCCAGCAGGTCGAAGCCGGCGTCCTGGCCGAGGATGGCGGCGGCCTGCAGGATCGCGGGGGCGTGCGGGAACTCGTGCATCCGGGTGTGGAGCACCTGGCCGATCAGCGACGAGCCGAGCGCGTGCGGGTCCGCGCCGGGCAGCAGCCGCGGCCGCAGCGCGTGCAGCAGGTACGGGTTGCCGCCGGTGGCCTCGCGGCAGGCGGAGGCCAGCTCGCCGGGGGCGAGGCCGAGGATCTCCGCCGCGGCGGCGTCGCCGAGGCCGTTCAGGGTGATCGTGGCCGGCGTGCAGCCCGCCATCTCCAGCAGTGCCACCTCGCGGTGTGGCGGGTGGCCGATCAGGGCGGTGAGTATGATCAACACCGGCAGGTCGAGCACGCGGTGCCGGATGTAGGCGAGGCAGCGCATCGACCAGGCGTCGGACAGGTGCACGTTGTCGATGCCGAGGAACAGCGGGCCCTGCTCGGCCGCGCGGCGCACGAGGTGGAAGAAGCGCTCGAGGGCTTCGCTCTCGCCGGCCGGTCCGCACAGCTCCGTGGGGTGCGCGGACCGCGGGCGGGGTGAGGCCGGGTCGGCGGTGATGTCGTCCAGGGCGTCGGCCAGCTGCCGGGCCACGCCGCCGGCCAAGTGGCTCTCGAGCCGCGACCCGGTGGCGATCGCGACGGCGAAGCCGGCGTCCGCGGCCAGGGCCGCGGTGGTGCGGAGCGTGGCGCTCTTGCCCATGCCGAACTCGCCGACCAGCACCGCGCTGGCCGCCGTGCCGCCGAGGGCGACCGGGAAAAGCCTGGTCAGGCGGCTGAGCTCGGGCTCGCGGCCGGGGAGCCGCGGAGCGGGACGCTTCGGTACCGAAGCCCCGCTGACGGGGTTCTCGGGATTTACTTCGGTATCCACCGTAAGGACTTTCATGTTGGGTTCGGGCAGACTACTGGAAACCGGCCGACCTCGGGAGATCCCGCAGGTGGGCGCCGGTGCCGGCCACGACCTGAGCAGGGGAGACCATGGACGCAGCGGTTGCGGACCGGTCCTTCCCGCAGGCCGGGCCCGGCGCGCACAGGGCCGTCACGCCGATGGCCAGCGCCACGAGCAGTAGCGTGCCGGTCGCCGAACCGGGCCGCCGCCCGCCGAACAGGCACGACTTCCGGCGCGGGGCCGTGCCGTCGCCCGGCGGCAGGTAGCCGAGCCGGACCGCCTGCGCCAGCGCGCCGGTCACCGAGCGGAACTCGGCGACGCGGACCCGGCAGCGGGCACAGCCGCTCAGGTGCGCTTCGAACTCCCCCGGATCGTCGAGGACGCCGAGCCCGTAGGCCGCGGCGTCCTCGTGCAGCTCGTTTCCTTCTTTCATTGCACCGTCACTTCCCCGAGCGCCTTCCGCAATTGCCGCATCGCCGTGTACAACCGCGATTTCACGGTTCCCTCCGGAATTCCGAGAATTGTCGCGGCCTGCCGAACGGTGTTTCCGGCGAGGTACGTCTCGGAGATCACCGACCGATATTTCTCGTCGAGTTCCGACATTGCCCGTGAAATCGTTAGTGCGGCTAACGAACTGTCGGTGCGGTCGGCGGTTTCGGCGTTGTCGGGGATCTCCAGAGCGACCTCCTGCGGGCGGACCCGGCGATTTCGCCAGCCGTCGATGACGATCCGGCGGGCCACCGTGAGCAGCCAGCCTCGCAGCATTCCGGGCTCGCGTTCGAGGGTGTCGGAGTGCTGCCAGGCGCGGATCATGGTCTCCTGCACCACATCTTCGGTCCACTGCCGGTCGTAGTTGGTGAGGGACAACACCTGGCTGAACAGGGTGGTGCGGAAGTTCTTGTACAGCAACGGGATCAAGTCTTCCGTCGGGTTCGCGGCGAAGTCGACCGCGACGCCCGACGAGGGGTGGCCGGCGTGGCCGAGACTTGTTCTGCCCAGTGCTTCCATAAATCTTCGCAACCTCACCTGACTGGCGGACTTATGCGCCAGCAGAGCGTAGCGCACAAGCACTTAATAGGCCATATGCATCAGTTTCCCCGGCTAATTGGATCCCGGTCGCTACGGCGAGTGCTCGCGACCGGTTCAAAAACTGTCTTGTGATGCACGTCACAGTCTCTAAAAGGTGACATCGAGAACCACGCAACGCCTTTCGCGCGTAGCTCCCGGTAAGGACCTCTTCGCGAAGGGACACGGAATGCCGCTCCGATTCGTGGCGCTGTTCGCGGCCACGGCCGCGCTGGCGCTCGGCGCCGCTCTGCCGGCCGCCGCCGGGGAGCTGCAGCAGACCGACCGCACCCTGATGACCCGGCTCAAGCAGCACTCGCTGTGGGCCGGGCCGGCCAGCACGCTGGCGGCCGAGCGCGCCACCAACCGCCGCGTGCGCGACGTCGCCGGCCGCCTCGCCGACGAGCAGGCCCGCCTCGACGTCGCCCTGCGCGCGGCCGCCGACCGGGTCGCCGTGGCCCTGCCGTCCGAGCCGACGGACCAAGAGCGCGCGTGGGCCGACGAGATCGCCGCGGACTCCGGTGACGAGTTCGACCGCGTCTACGTCAACCGCCTGCGCGCCGAGTACGGCGACCTCTTCGCCCTCGCCTCCGACGTCCGCGCCGGCACCCGCGACGACGACGTCCGCGCGTTCGCCCAGACCGCCGTCGACACCACGCTCGGGCACCTGACGCTGCTGGAGAGCACCGGGCTCGCCGAGACGACGTCCCTGCTCGTCCCGGCCACCGAGGACGACACGCTCGACGGCGGCGACCTCGCGCTCGGCGCGGTGCTCGTCGCCCTCGCCACCGTGGCCACCTTCTGCCTGATCCGACTGCTCGGAACCCCCGCCACGACCCCGCCGCCGCGCACCCGGAGGTAAGCCGTTCCATGTCCTTGTCAGCCGCGCTGAGCACCGCGTCGTCACCGCACGACGCCGGGATCGCCGAGGCCGCCGCGTTGTCCGGCCGTCTCACCTACGTCTGCATGTGCCTCACCCTGTGCTGGGGCGTCCTGGCCGCCGCGGGCTGGGTACGCCGGTTCAGCGGGCAGGACGCCGTGCGCTCCGGCCACGTCGTGCTCGCCGCGTTCACCCTCGCCACCGGCGCCCTGCACGGGCTGACGTTCCTCTTGCTCGACGACTTCGTCGACGATGGCGCGTTCGGCTTCGCCGACCTGCTCCTGCCGTTCTACGACGGCACCACGCGGCACGCGCTCGGCATCGCCGGCTTCGAGCTGGTCGTCGCGGTTTCGGTGACGGCCGGGCTGCGCCGCGGCGCGCGCGAAGGCCGGTGGCTGCGCTTCCACCAGTTCGGCTACCTGGCGATCGGCCTGCTCGCGGTGCACGCCTGGCTCGGCGCGATCTCCAGCGGGCACCTCGCGGTCGTCTGGCTCGCGGGGATCACCGCGGGCGTCCCGCCGGTCGTGCTGTCGGTGCTGCGCCTGCTGCCCGCGGCGGCGCTCGTCCGCGCCGGGCTGATCGCCCCCGCTCCCGTCCTCGAAGACGGCTCGTCCGCGCTGCGGATCAGCGTCGACAGCCATCGCTGCCACTCCTACGGCGTCTGCCAGTCGGAGGCACCCCAGGTCTTCCGGCTCGGCCACGACGGGCAGCTGGAGTACGAGAAACGGCCGGAGGCCCGGCTGACACCCCACGTCCGGGCCGCCGCACGCGCCTGTCCGATGCGAGCCATCCACCTGTTGGGAGCCACCCGATGACCGAACGGATCGTCATCGCCGGAGCCGGCCTCGCCGGCCTGCGTGCCGCGGAGCGGGTGCGCGAACTCGGGTTCGACGGCGAGGTCGTCGTCATCGGCGCCGAGCCCGACATCGCCTACCACCGCCCGGCGCTGTCCAAGAGCCTGCTCACCGGCGCCGTCAGCCGCGCCGACACGCTGCTGGCCGACCCGCTGGAGGTGGACGCCGAGTGGCGGTTCGCCACCGCCGTCACGGGCCTGTCGCCGAACCGCCAGGTCGTCCACCTCGCCGACGAGGAGCTCCGCTACGACGGGCTGATCATCGCCACCGGCGTCGAACCCCGCCGCCTGCCGGGCGCACCGCACGGCCACCCGCGGGTCGTCGTCGTCCGGACCCTGTCCGACACGATCGCGCTGCAGCGCGCGCTGCTGACCAGCCCGGGCCCGGTCGCCGTCGTCGGCGACGGCCTCATCGGCTGCGAGGTCGCGTCCAGCCTGCGGGAGATGGGCCGCGACGTCGTCCTGTTCGGACGGCCCCGCGCGCTGCTGGCCGACGTCCTCGGCCCCGACATCGGCGAGTGGCTCACCGCGCTGCACACCGCCCGCGGCGTCCGCCTCGAGCTCGGCACGACGATCCGGCGCTGGCGTCCCGCACCCGCCGGCGTCGGCCTCGAGTTCGCCGACGGCCGGGCCATCGACGTCGCCTGCGTCGTGGTCGCCGTCGGCAGCGTCCCGGCGGTGTCCTGGCTGCGCGGCGCCAAGCTCCCGCTCGACGACGGCGTCGTCTGCGGGCCGACGTGCCACGTCGTCGGCTCGAGCACGATCGTCGCCGCCGGGGACGTCGCCCGCTGGCCGAACCTGCGCTTCGGCCCGGTGCCGCAGCGCGACCAGCACTGGCTCAACGCGGTCGAAATGAGCCGCGCGGCCGCCGCGAACCTGCTCGCCGGGCCGCAGGGCTCGCCGGCGTTCACCCCGGTGCCGCGCTACTGGTCCGAGCAGCACGGCGTCCGCATCCAGGTCGCTGGCCGCCCGATGCTCGGCACCGACACCGTGCTGCTGGAGTCCCCGGCCCCCGGCACCCGCCCGATCACCGGGTTCGTCCGGGGCGGCGAGCTCGTCGGGCTGATCGGCCTCGACAGCCCCGCCGCCGTCCTGCACTGGACGGCCGAGCTCGCCCGGCAGCGGGAGTACGGGGCCGAACCCCGGCCCGCGCCCGAGATCGTCCGCCCGCGTCACGGTGGTGCCCAGGACCACCGCAGTGCCGTCGCGGGGTGGTGAGAACCGCGCGGGTACGCTTCTCCGCGCGGACGAGCTGGCAGGGCGGTCGCGGGCCGGGGCGACCCGGTTCGAGGAAAGTCCGGACTCCACAGGGCTGGGTGGTTGCTAACGGCAACCCGGGGTGACTCGCGGGAAAGTGCCACAGAGAAGAGACCGCCCCGGTCTGTGCTTCATTCGGACCAGGGGTAAGGGTGAAACGGTGGTGTAAGAGACCACCAGCGTCCCGGGCGACCGGGACGGCTAGGTAAACCCCACCCGGAGCAAGGCCAAGAGGGAGCTTCGGCTCCTGCGCAGGCGCTCGAGGACGGCCCGTCCGAGTCTGCGGGTAGGCCGCTGGAGCCTGCCGGCGACGGCAGGCCGAGATGGATGACCGCCGCCCCGGAAGCCGCAAGGCGACCGGGGAACAGGATCCGGCTTACACGCCAGCTCGTCCGCACCCACTCCCGTCCGGGTACCCGCGAAGCGGTTCCGCGGCGTGGTTACTCGGGGGTAGGGTGCCCGCATGGCGGGAAACGAGAAGCAGTTCAAGTCGGCTTTCGACTCCTTGCACGCGCTGGCTTACTTCGCCCCCGAAGTCGACGCCGCCCTCACCGGGATCGGGCTGCGACCAGGGCGGATGCCCTACTTCGCCGGCCGCTCCGCCGCCATGGGCCCGGTCGGCCCCGAGGTCGTCGCGGCGACCTTCTACAACTTCAACCCCGAGGTCGTCGCGCGGGTGATCCCGCGGGCCTGGACGCTGGCCACCCCCGAGCAGGTCCTCGAAGCCCGCCTCGACGGCGTCGACAAGGTGCTCACCCGGCTCCTCGGCGACGACACGCTCAAGGGCGAAGAGGTCGCCGAAGCCGCCGAACTGGCCCGCGAGGCCTCCGCCGGGTGCACCGGTGAAGGCCGCGCGCTCTACGCCGCGCACACCGCGCTGCCCTGGCCCGAGCCGCCGCACCTGGCCCTCTGGCACGCCCTCACGCTGGTGCGCGAGTACCGCGGGGACGGCCACGTCGCCGCGCTCGTGCTCAACGGCCTCAGCGGCGTCGAAGCCGTCGTCACGCACGTCGCCACCGGGCACGGCTTCACGACCGACGCGGCCAAGCTCACCCGCGGCTGGAGCGACGAGCAGTGGGCCGCCGCCGAGGCCGGCCTGACCGACCGCGGGATTCTCGACGCCGAGGGTGCGCTGACCGAGGCGGGCGTCGCTCTGCGCGACCGGGTCGAGGTCGCCACGGAGGCCGCCGCGACCGGCCCGTGGGACCACCTCGGGCCGGAGCGGACGTCCCGGCTCGAACAGCTGTGCCGCGACCTCACCCGCCAGGCCGTCGCAGCCGGTGCCTTCCCGGACGGGGTGTTCGCCCGGCAGCGCCGCTGAATGGAGCAAGATCACGCTATGTAGTGAAACTTGTGTGAGGTCTTGAACACCTAGTGACGGACCTTTGCGGTCGTGAAGATCGGGAACTCGGCCGAACGGTCCACTGGGCGTCACAGTGTGGACTCCCGCAAGGCCGCCGTTCGGGTCGTGTCACACTGTTTCCGGCCCGGCGATGGTCACAAGCCGGGTACGCAAAGTGAGCAATTCTCTGCCAAGAGAGTGAGTTCGGCACTGCGACGAAAACGATGGGCGGCCGGGCTTTGACCGGAGGACCCTTGCCGCGATGATGGTGAGCGTGGAGATTTCGGGTAACAAGCGCGCCGTCCCGGTTGAGCAGCGAGCCGGTACCTACTCAGCGCGCTTTGACCGCTACCCCTCGTAGCCGCCATGATGTTGTTCGAAGCACTGCCTGAGCCAGAACCGCGCGGCCCCCACCGCGCACCGGGAGTAACGCGATGATGACCTTGACCACCCTCGACACGCTGGCCGCCGGCGAGCTGGGCACCGGAAACGTGCGCCAGTGGCTGCTCGACAACGTCATCCCCCTGGTGCTGCTGGCCGTCGCACTCCTGCTCCTGTGGCTCGGTGGCGGCAAGGGCGACAACGCCGGCGTCATGCGCCGGCTGGCGGGCGTGGTCATCGCGCTCGCGATCATCGGGCTCGCGGTCAGCGGCGCCGGCGTCAACGTGGGCCAGTGGATCGCCGGCCTGTTCACCGGCTGAGACGGGGTCCACGTGCGGATCAGGACTGATGACGAGGTCTACCGGGTCGACGCCGTGTGGCTCGGCCCGCCGAAAGCGACTTTCCCCTGGAGGGCCCGCTACGTCGCGTGGCTCATCGGCATCCCGGTGTTCTTCCTGGTGCTCGGCGTCGAACGCTGGGCCGGGTGGAGCTTCGGTTTCTTCTCGACGGCGTGGGCGTTCATCGCGACCATCGTGGTGACCCGGCTGCTGACGGCCAAGATCAGCCACGAGCGGCCGCTCGGCACCGTGGTCTCGATGGCCGGGCGCGAGCTCAACACGCCGCGGGAGCAGACCACGGGCACGGGCGGCGCCGTCAGCGCCAGCCGCGTCCGGGTGCGGGCGGAGCGCCCGTTGCCGAAGCACCGTCGGAGACGGCAGTACCGGCACCACGGCACACAGCCGGGTGCCGTCGTCCAGGGAGCCACACGAGCGCGCCGGAGCCGCAGCGCGGTTCGGGCCGGGAGGTAGTCGTTGTTCGGTCGCGGCGGTAGCCGAGGTAAAGGTCGGGACGCACACTCGGGCGCGTGGCAACCGCCCGAGCAGGTCCGCGCGGCGCGGAACGGTTCGGGCGGTGGCAGCACCAAGGGCCGTCGCCTGCCCGGTGAGCAGGCGATCCCCGCGTACACCCCGTCGATCGCGGTGCGCAGCATCGACGGGCACCTGGTCCGCACCGGGTACGAGGTCTACGCCTGGTACCGGCTGGCGCCGCAGCGCTGGTCGTTCCGCTCCGACTCGCAGCGCCGCGACCTCGTCGCGGCCATCGCCGGCCAGTACGCCGAGCTGCAGGGCCGCTGGCTGCACCTGCGCGTGACGAACCGGCCGTACCCGATCCGGATGTGGGCCGAGGCGCACGTCTACAACGCCCACGGCCGCCCCAACGACGTCCCGGGCGCGCTGTCCTTCGACGACTACCTGATCGGCGAGCAGCAGCAGCTGATGGGCCGCTCGATGGCCGAAAAAGAGGTCTACCTGGGTGTCCAGGTGCAGACCCGCCGGATGGTCGACCGCGCGGTCGAGCGGGCCGCGCCGGTGCTGCGCAAGATCCTGCCCGAGGCCGTCGACGCCGAGCTGGCCGCGCTGGACTCCGAGGTCGAGCACCTCGACCAGGTCATCGGCAGCGCCGGGCTCGAAGGCCGTCCGGTGCACGCCGAGGAGATGTCCTGGCTGATGCACCGCTCGTGCTCGCTCGGCCTGCCCGCGCCGCGGAACATGCCCGCGGTGCCCGGCGCGGCCTGGGAGCCCGAGGACCTGGCCAGCTTCACCGACGCCGCCGACTACTACGCCGACCCGTACGCGCCGACCGTGACCGTCCGCGGCCGCACCGGCTCCAACGCCGGCGTCTCGCGGCACCTGGCGATCCTCACCGTCGGGCAGATGCACGGCCTGCAGATCCCCGAGGTCGACGACCCGTGGATCCAGCACGCCGACCGGCTGCCCGCGGCCGTCGAGGTGTCCGCGCGGATCTACGTCCGGCGTCCCGAAGAGGTCGCCAGCGAGCTGCAGCGCCAGATGAACAAGGTGCGTTCGCAGGTCAAGCACTACACCGACGAGCACGAGCTGGAGCCGCCGCAGTCCCTGTCGCGGCAGGCCGGGCGGGTGCTGGAGATCGACGACGAGATGACGTCGGGCTTCACCGCGCTCGCCACCCGCGTGCGCAGCTGGTGGCGGCTGGCGGTGTCCGGCCCGACCGAGCGCGACGCGCTGCGCCTGGCCCAGCAGCTGCTCGACCTGTACAAGCCGAAGATCGCCATCGAGCACCCGGAGGCCCAGTACGCGCTCGCGCGGGAGTTCATCCCGGGTGAGCCGCTGGCGTCGGCGGCCTACATGCGCCGCGGCTCGGTCGTCTGGGGTGCCTCGGCGGTGCCGACGGCGACCGCGGAGGTCGGCGACCGGCGCGGCATCCTGCTCGGCGAGACCTGCACGGCGACCCGGCGCCCGGTGGCCTGGGACCCGTGGATGGCCCAGGAGATCCGCGACGGCTCGGGCCTGACCGCGATGGTCGCCGGCCTGGGTGCCGGCAAGTCGTTCCTCGGCGGCGGCATCGTCTACAAGACGCTGCGGGCCGGGGCGAGCTGGACGCTGCTGGACCCGTCGGGCCCGCTGTCACGCCTGTGCGACCTGCCGGAGCTGCGCCCGTACGCGCGGCCGATCAACCTGCTCAACGCCCAGCCCGGCATCCTCAACCCGTACCGGGTGGTCGCCGAGCCGCTGATCGAGCACTTCATGGACGAGGACGACCCCGAGCGCTCCTGGCGCCGGGAGAAGGCCTTGGCCGGCGCGACGCGACGGCGTCTCGTGCTGGACGTCCTCACCGGCGTCCTGCCGTACGAGGTGTCGCGGATGGCGCAGACCCGGATCGTGCTGCTGCGCGCGGTCCGGACCGTCGGCGGCCGGTTCGACGCCGACCCCGGCCAGGTGATCGACGCCCTGCGGCGCGACTCCAGCGAGCACCACGAGCACGCGGGCGTCGTCGCGGACTTCCTCGACGAGATGCGCGAGCGGATGGCGCTGCTCATCCCGGAGTCCGACGCCGACCCGTACGCCGAGACCCGTGACGACCGGCTGACCGTGCTGACGATGGCCGGGCTGACCCTGCCGAAGGACGGCGTCCCGCGCGAGTACTGGACGGACGCGGAGTCCCTCGGCGTCGAGATGCTGAACCTGGCGGCGTGGCTGACCCAGCGGTCGGTCTACGAGAAGCCCAAGGAGATGCGCAAGGGCGTCTGGATCGACGAGGCGTTCTTCCTGTCCGAGGTGCCGACCGGGCGCGTGCTGATGAACCGCTTCGCGCGTGACTCGCGCAAGTGGAACGTCCGTGTGCTGCTGTCCTCCCAGATCCCGGCGGACTTCCTGAAGATCCAGGGTTTCGTGACCCTGCTGGACTCGGTGTTCGTCGGCCGCCTCGACGACGACGACGCCCAGGCCGACGCCCTGCGCCTGCTGAAGGTGCCGGTGGGCGTCGGCTACGAGCAGGTGGTCGCGGCACTGGGCCGCCGCCCGGGCGCCGCGCAACGCGGCCTGGAACGCGACATCGAGCCCCGCCAGTTCATCTTCGGCGACGGTGCCGGCGGCGTGGAGCGCATCCGCGTCGACTTCTCGGGCCCGCACCTGGACCACCTGCGCCGCGTGATGGACACGACCCCGGGCTCGAAGGACGCGGCCAAGCCGCGCCCGGGCACGGAGCTGGCCCTGCCGAAGAACCCTTCGGAGGAGAAGCCGTTCGTCGCATCCCCGCCGGAGGACGACATCGAGCTGGAGCAGGACTTCGAGCTGGCGGCGGAGCTGGAGGTCGGCCTGGCCGACGAAAACCTCCTGGGCGCCCCGGACCCGCTGGCGTCGGAAACGGGCGAGGTCCAAGGCGACGTCCAGCAACCCCCGAACGGAAACGGCCAGAACGGCCACGGCGGGCAGCAGCACGCCCGCACGGGCGGGAAGGGCGGCACCGGCCGGGACGCCGCATGAACGCCGCCCGGAGTCGAAGTACCGGCGCCGGTGAGGGCGCTTTCGCCGCCTGCGTGCCCGCCCGGGCGACCGTGGAGCGTGTCGCATGAACACAGTGCTGACACTGGCGGTGGTGCTGTTGCTGGCCGCCGGCTGGCACGCGCTCAAGCGGCGGATCAAGGAAGGCCCGCGACCCGGCAGGCGCACGCCGAGCCGCCGCGCGACGATGTTCGCCGTCATGCTGGTGCTGGGTCTCCAGGCGATCGCGACCGCCCCGGCGGCGAGCGCGGCGGCCTGTGGTGAGGCGCCGAACCCGGAGCGCCCGGGGGCCGGCATGGTCGGCGCGATCGATCCGCCGGAGGGCCACGGCGAACCGAACAGCGCCTACATCGACTACAGCTACGCCGGCATGGTCTGGAACACCTTCGAGACCAACTGCTCGGGGCTGAGCCTGACGCCCGCGGGGTCCACTTTGGACACCTGGGGCGGTAACCAGCTGTTCAACCTGGGCAAGAACATCGTCGGTGCCACCAACTCCCTGCACTACACCGTGCTCGAAGGCGGCTTGCTGAACCCGATCTACAACGCGGTGAAGTCGGGCGCCGAAAAGGTCTACAACAACATCTACGCCCAGCTGTTCGGCCTGGTCGCGCTGATCCTGTCGATCATGATGTTCCGCAACATCTGGCGCGGTGACCTGGCCGCGGTCAGCAAACGGGCGCTCTACGCGCTCGCGGGCATCTGGCTGGCGGCCTCCTCCTTGGCGATGCTGCGGTACTTCGACCCCATCGACAAGGCGATCGTCCAGACCACGACGAACATCCAGGCCGGGTTCGTCGACGAGAGCGGCGACCGGATCATCCGCGACATCCTGCCGACCCAGCTCCACACGCAGATCGTCTACAACAACTGGCTGCGCGGGGAGTTCGGCACGCCGACGGCGCCGCAGGCCGAGCAGTACGGCAAGCCGCTGCTCGACGCCCAGGCGTTCACCCGCAACCAGCTGGTGAACGGCGACGACGGCAACCAGGGTGTCATCGACGGCAAGAAGAACTCCTACAAGGACATCTCCACCAAGCTCGGTCCCGCCACCGGGTACTTCACCGGCGAGGCCGGCGGCCGCACCGGCGCCGGGTTCCTGTCCCTCGGCCAGGCCATCGTCTACTCGCTCTTCCAGCTGCTCGCCAAGGCGTCCGTGCTGCTAGCGCAGGTCCTGATCCGGCTCTTCGCGCTCACCGCGCCGCTGATCGGGCTCGTCGCGCTGCTGCACCAGGACATCCTGCGCCGCGTGCTGAAGGTCGCCGGCGGGGTCGCGTTCAACCTGGTGGTGCTCTCGGTGCTCGCCGGCGTGCACGCGCTGCTGCTGCAGGCGATCTTCGACGCCTCGAACTCGCTCAACATGCTCACGCAGATGGTGCTCGCCGGGCTGATCACCGTGCTGCTGTTCATGGTCGGGCGTCCGGTGCGGCGGCTGTGGCAGATGGTCGAGATGTCGGTCAGCATGGTCGGCGCCGCGGTGCCCTCGCCCGGCGGCGGGGTCTTCTCCCGCTTCCGGCGCAACCGCAGCGGCCCGACCCCGCAGGACGAGTTCTGGCAGAACGTGCGCGACACCGACGACGTCGTCGACGGCGAGCAGCGCGGCCCGATGGGCGCGACCGTCGGCGGCGGCCGGTTCCGGCCGGAGGCGACGATCTTCGCCAACGCCCAGCGCCTCGACAACGGCTCGGGCGCGTCCCGTCCGGCCGCCGCGTGGTCCGGCGCCTGGCCGGGGGCCGTCAACGGCGGCCGGGCCGGCGCGCTGCCCGCGGGCGGACGTCCCGGCGCTCCCGTGTTCGGCCAGTACAACCCGGCCGGCGGTGACCCCGGCGAGTACGTCGTCGTCGGCGCCGGCGGTCATCCGACGGTGCGGGGCCAGGAGAGCCGGCGCGTCGACACCTCCCCGGTGGCCGACCGGCGCTGGAACGACGAGCCCGAACCGGTCGTCGTGCCGTCGGACCTCCGCTCGCCGGAGTCCGGGTTCAGCGACTACGCCCCGCAGGACACGCCGAGGACGCCGGGCGTGCGGGCGCAGCCGCGCCGCGTCGACCCCGAAGTCGTCGCCGGCAAGCCGGTCTTCGTGCTGTACCGGCCGTCACGGGGCATCGAAGTCCGCGAGGAACCGCGGGACACCGACAGCGTCATGGGGCGGTGACCGATGCCGATCCGGACCAACCGAGGCCGCGCCGCGGTCTACCGCCGCCTGTGGGGCTGGCCGCTGCGCTCACCCCGCCACCTGGTCGGGACGCTGGTGTTCCTGGCCATCCTGGTCACCGCGCTCGGCATCGTCCTGCCGAAGGTGATGGGCAAGCAGCAGGCGAAGGCGTCGCCGACGACCGGGACCACGACGACATCGGTCACCGCGCCGACGCCGTCCGGGGTCGCCGCGCCGGTGCCGACGTCGAACCTGCCGACCCGGCTGTCCACGCCGCTGGCCACCCCGACGACGGCGGCGCCGAACGGTGACGCCGTCCGCGTCGCGAAGGAGTGGGCCGCGGCCTGGGTGGACCACCCGCAGGGCATCACGTCCGCGCAGTGGCTGGAGAAGCTGAAGCCGTACACGACGGAGGAGTACCTGCCGGTGATGTCGTCGGTCGACCCGGCGAACGTTCCCGCCACGAAGGTGACCGGTGAGCCGACGGTCGGCACGTCCTACACCAGCTCGGTGCAGCTGACGATCCCCACCGACGGCCCGAAGCTCAGCATCACGGTGGTGAGCACCAACGCCGGCTGGCGGGTCGCCGACTACGACCAGGCGAGCTGAGCGTGCGGCGGCTGGGGTTGTGGCTGGGGCTGATCGTGTTCGTCGCGATCGGCGCCCTGATCATCACCGCCATCGCCGCCAAGGTCGTCGTCGACAACCAGCAGGCGCAGGCCCGCGGCGTGTCCCTGATGAGCTGCGACGCCTCGGTCGGGCCGACCCAGCCCGGTGAGGGCGAGCGCGGCACGGTCGACGCGTCGAAGCTGGACGACGAGCAGAAGGGGATCGTCGCGCTGATCATCTCGATTGGCAAGCAGCGGACGCTCGCGCCGCGCGCCTGGCAGGTCGCGATCCAGGCCGGCATGACCGAGTCGGGGCTGCACAACCTGACCTACGGCGACCGCGACTCCCTCGGCATCTTCCAGATGCGCCCGTCGATGGGCTGGGGCACGTACGAGCAGGTCACCGACCCGACGTACGAGGTCAACAAGTTCTACGACGTCCTGCTGGCCGTGCCGGACTGGGAGAACAAGCGCCCGGGTGACGCCGCACAGGCCGTCGAGCGCTCCGGCTTCCCGGACCGGTACCACAAGTGGGAGCCGATGGCGGCGACGCTGGTGGAGAACGTCGGCCAGGTCGTCGACGTCGTCGCCTGCGGCGCCGGGCTGGGCCAGCTGCTGCCGCCGAGCCAGGCCGCCGCGAAGGCGATCAGTTTCGCGCTGGGCGAGCAGGGGAAGCCGTATGTGTGGGGCGCCACAGGCCCGAACGCCTACGACTGCTCGGGTCTGATGCTGCGTGCCTACGAATCGGCCGGGATCATCCTGCCGCGCGTCTCACAGGACCAGTACCACGCGGGCGCGATGCTGCCGGTGCGTGAGGCGCAGCCCGGTGACCTGCTGTTCCTCGCCACCGACCCGTCGAACCCGGAGACCATCCACCACGTGATGATGTACCTGGGGGACGGAAAGGTCGTCGAGGCGCAGCAGACCGGTGTTCCGGTGCACACACGGGCGTTCTCGTTCGATGAGGCCGAAGTGGTGCCGCAGGCGGTCCGGCCCGGCGTTTAGCATGGGTTAAAGCCCCTTGACACGAGCGGGCCGGCGGATTGGCCGACAACGGAACCGATTCACCCGACGTCGCGGCGCTTCCACGAGCAGGCGGCCGCGTACTGGCAGAGGATGAGCACGTGGGACGGAAATTCGGCAAGCGAGGCAAGCCCGGCGGTCCCCAGGATCCGGCGGCGCTGTTCGGCGCGCCCCAGCCCCCGAGGCAGTCGGCTCGCCCCGCGTCCAGCACGCCCCTGGCCGACCAGCTGAGTGTCGGTTACCCCGGCGTCGACGCCGGTTACGTGGTGTTGCCCAGGTCGCTGGCCGAGGGGATGTCCCTGCCGTGGCAGCAGCAGATGGCGGCGCTGCTGGCCCAGTTCCACGCCGAAAACGCCCGGCTGACGTGGCCGATCTACCGCGTGGTGCCGTCGCGCTACGAGCGCCTGGAGGATCTCGACGAGGAGCAGCTCGCGGAGGCGGGCTACCTGGTGGAGATGGACGCCGACGGCGAGATGGTCTACCGCGAGCGCAGCGGCCGCAAGGTCGACGACCCGGCCAACACGACGGTCCTGGTGTCCAGCCTCGACCCGATCCCGAAGCCGGCGGCGCGCCCGCAGGCTCCGCCTCCCGGGGCGCCCCCACCGCCGAGCCAGGCCCCGGCCCCGATGAACATCGGCCCGGCGCCGGTGTGGCGGACGATGCCTCATCCGCCTGGCCCGGTTCAGGGCGGGCGGGAGCAGGGGCCTCCATCGTCTGGGGTCTCGCCTGGGGCTTCGGCTGGGGCTTCGTCTGGCGCCTCGCCGGGGGCTTCGTCTGGGGCTTCGGGCGGGGTTGAGTCTGCTGGTGGGTTTGTTGAGTCGCGGCCTGTGGCTGAGCCTGGTGGTGGGTTTGTCGAAGCGCGGCCTGTGGCTGAGCCTGCTGGTGGGACTGTTGAGTCGCGGCCTGGGGTTGAGGCTGCTGGTGGGTTTGTCGAGCCGCGGCCTGGGACTGAGCCTGCTGGTGGATTTGCTGGTGCGCGGCCCGGGGTCGAGTCACCGGTTGGGTTCGCGGAGTCGCGGCCTGAGGTCGAACCGTCTGGTGGGTTCGTCGACCCGAGGTCCGGGGGAGAGCCGCCGGGCGGATTTGTCGATTCGCGTCCTGGGGTGCCCAGTTCTCCTGCTGAGGCCGAGCCGCCCACGGCGGCCGTCGATGCGCGGCCGGGAGCGCCCGCCGGCGGCCTGGCCTGGAGCCGCCCGGAGGAGGCGGCGCCGAACCAGCACCGTCCGGAACCGCCGCCCAGCTGGGAACACCGCGCCCCGGAGCCGGAGTGGTCGGTGGCCGCCGAGGCGGACCTCCCAGGCCCGGTCAAGGCACCAGAGCAGACGGCCCGCCACGCGGCGCCGGAGACGACGGACCCCGTAGCCGAGGCATCGGCAAGCCCCCCGCGACACGCACCTCCGGCGGCGGCCGTCGTGGAGTCGCCGCTCTCGGCGGAGTGGTCCGACCCGCAGTCTGCTGCCGATTCGCCGCTCGATCAGTCCGACACGTCCACCGCGGACCTGGGTGAGTCGGCACCGCAGCACGACGGTTCCGTGCCCCCGCAAGCCGACGAGCCGTCCGAGTCACAGAACCCCAGCGAGCTCGCAGCGAGCGGCTCGCCTGCCCCGCACTCCGACGATTTTGCCGAGCCGGCGCCTGACAGGGACGACGAGGCACGGCCTACCGCGGAGGGCGGCTCGCCTGTGTCGCACTCCGGCGAATCGGCTGAGCCAGCGCCTGCCTCGCCTTCCGGCGAGTCCGACGGGCCGGTGCCTGTCGCCGAAGACGGTTCGCCGACGGGCGGGTCGGCGCCTGCGCCGCACTCGGACGAGTCGGCCGGACCGGTGCCCGCCGCGGAAGACGGTTCGGTTGAATCGCCCATCAGCGAGTCGGACGAGCCGATACCTGCCGGCGAGGATGGTTTGCCCTCCCACGAGCCGGCGGACGTCGAGTCCGTGGAAGAGGACGCCTCGCACTCCGGTGCGCCGTCTGCCTCACCGTCCGATCGGCCCACGCCGCCGCCTGCTTCGCAGACCTGGCAGCCCGCCATATCGCCGGACGGGCCGCCCGCCGGGGAGCCCTCGGTGCCGTCTGGTCAGAACCCCGTGCCGCCCGTCGCGGCATCGTCTGGGCTGCCATCTCAGCCCGGCCAGCCTCTTGCGCAGCCGGGCCCGGTCGCGCCGCCTTCGGGACCGTCGGCTGATCAACCCCAGCCGCAGTTAAACCAGCCAGGCCCGGTCGCGCCGCCGTCGGGGGCCGGTCAGTCCGGCCCACCTGTGGCGCAGCCTGGATCGCAGGTCGGGCAGCAGCCAAACCTGACCACGCCACAGCCCGGCGACCAGCCAGCCCCAGCCGCACCGCAGTTCGGCGGGCAACCAGGCCCGATCGCGCCGCAGCCGGGCCCGGCTGCGCCACAGTCAGGCCAGCAGCCAGGCGCGGCTGCACCGCAGTTCGGGCAGCAGCCTGGTTCGGCTGCACCGCAGGCAGACCCAACCACGTCGCAGCCAGGCTCAGTCACACCGCAGGCCGACCAGCAGCCTGGTCCGATCACACCGCAACCAGGTTCAGTTCCGCCGCAGCCCAGCCAGCAGTCCGGTCCAACTGCGCCGCAGTTCGGGCAGTTGCCAGGCTCGGCTGCGCCGCAGCAAAGCTCAGGCACGCAGGTCGGCCAGCAGCCCGGCGCGATCACACCGCAGTCCGGCCCGGCTGCGCCGCAGTTCGGGCAGCAGCCCGCGGCAGCCCTGCAGCCCGGCTCAGCCCCGCCGCAATCCGGGCAGCAGCCCGGCGCGGCAGCACCGGAGCCCGGCCAGCAGCCCGGCTCAATGTCGCCGCAGCCTGGCCCGACCTCGCCGCAGCCCAGCTCAGCCACGCCGCAGCCCGGCCAGCAGAGCGGCCCGATCTCGCCGCAACTCGGTTCAGTCACGCTGCAGCCCGGTCAGCAGCCCGGCTCAGCCTCGCCGCAGCCCGGCTCAGTCACGCCGCAACCCGGTCAGCAGAGCGGCCCGACCTCGCCGCAGTCCGGTCAGCAGACCGGCCCAACGTCGCCGCAGCCTGGTCAGCAGAGCGGCCCGACCTCGCCGCAGTCCGGTCAGCAGAGCGGCCCAGCCTCGCCGCAGCCCGGCTCAGCCACGCCACAACCCGGTCAGCAGACCGGCCCAACCCCGCCGCAGCCAGGTCAGCCGAGCCAGCCAGGCCATCCCGGTCAGCCGGGTCAGCCGCAAGCCCCCCAGCACTGGGCCCCCGCCAACAACCCAGCCGGCAGCCCCACCAACGGCCCAGTCCGCACCCAACCCCCGAAACCCGTCTTCCCAGGCCCGGAATCGACCCCCCAGTCCTTCCCGACCAGGCACGCCGCGCCCGTCCGGCCCGTTTTCCCCGGGCCGAACTCCGCACCGCAGCCGCCGAACCCGGCCGCGCCGCCCGTTTTCCCCGGCCGGGAAGCTCTCCCGCAGCCCTCGAACCCGGCCGGTTCGGACGCCGATACCCCGCCCCGCGGGACCGCCATGCCCTCCCGCGGGTGGTTCGACGAGTTCACCGATCAGCCCGCCGAACCCGAGGAGCCGCAGGAGTTCGGGCCCACCGGGCAGCCGACCGAGATCCCCTACCGGTACAAGCGCTGACAGACTCGCCCGGGGATGCAAGGCTTGGGGTATGGCGAAAGACGCGAACCCGGACCCGGGGTGGTACTACAACACCCGCACCAACCAGGTCGAGCACCTCGAGCGCGGCCGCGGCATCGATCTGCTCGGGCCGTACCCCGACGAGGCCACGGCGCGGCAGGCCCTCGACATCGCCAAGGAACGAACCCGGCGAGCGGACGCCGAAGACGACTAGACCACCACCTGCGGACCCAGCACGAACTCCGGGTCCACCTGTGAGGCCAGCTCGGCGCCGGCCCACGCCTTGGCGTTGCGCAGGTGAAACTCGACGGCTTGACGCTGGTAGCGCGCCCATTCGCGCTGCTCGGCGTCGACCGCCGCGTGCATCGCTCGCAGCGTCGAGAGGTTGGCCGGCTCCAGCTCGCTGATCGGCCGGGCCGCGCCGCGCTCGGCCGCGCGCACGTGCCGTGACGCCGACATCCACCCCAGCAACGCGTCGCCGACCTGCTCGCGCAGGAATTCGACGTCCTCGTCGTCGGTGACCTTGTTGCCGACGACCACGAGCCGCACGCCGAAGTCGCGTGCGTAGTCCGCGTACTGCCGGTACACGCCCACGCTGCGCACCGTCGGCTCGCACACCAGGAACGTCACGTCGAACCGCGTGAACAGCCCCGACGCGAACGCGTCGGCGCCCGCGGTCATGTCCATCACGACGTACTCGCCGTCGACGTCGACCATGTGGTTCAGCAGCAGCTCCGCCGCACCGACCTTCGAGTGGTAGCACTTGACGCCGAGGTCGTCCTCGTCGAACTGGCCGGTGACGCCCAGCCGGACCCCGCCCAGCTGCCGGAAGCACGCGGCGAAGATCGGGTTGTCCTCGAACGGCCGGACCAGCCGCGAACCCCGGCCCGGCGGGGTCGTCTTGATCATCGACGCCGCGTCCGGGATCCGCGGGTTGTCGCCGCGCAGGTGGTCCTTGATCAGGGCCATGTTGTCGCCGAGCGTCGGCCAGGCGAGCGCTTCCTCTTCGGTCGCGCCGAGCGCCACCGCGAGGTGCTGGTTGATGTCGGCGTCGATGGCCAGTACCGGCCGGCCGGCGCCGGCGAGGTACGCGACGAACAGCGACGACAGCGTGGTCTTGCCGCTGCCGCCCTTGCCGACGAACGCGATCTTCACGATCGGACCCCTTCTTGGGAATGAAGACGGTTTTCATTATTGCGGAGTCAACGTACACCCGACCGGCCCGAGCCCGATCGGGCGATCACAGTGGCGTTTCCCGGGCCGTTCGCGGGTTAGGGTTGGGGGGTGCCTCCCCTCGTGATCAGGACACATTCGGCGGGCGGGGACTTCGGCCCCCTGCGTGCCGAGTTTTCGCTGCCGGAGTCCTTCGGGCCCGAGGTGCTCGCCGAGGCGGAAGCCGCGGTCCTGGATCCGCTGGCGAGCGCCGGGACCCGGGAGGACGCGACGGACCTGCCGTTCGTCACGATCGACCCGCCCGGGTCGAAGGACCTCGACCAGGCGATGGTCGTCGAGCGGACCGCACACGGCTTCCGGGTGCACTACGCGATCGCCGACCTGGCCGCGTTCGTCCCGCCCGACGGCGCGCTCGACCGCGAGTCCCGCCGCCGCGGGCAGACGCTCTACCTGCCCGACGGCAACGTCCCGCTGCACCCGCCGGTGCTGTCCGAGGGCGCGGCGAGCCTGCTGCCCGGCGAGATCCGGCCCGCGGTGCTCTGGACCATCGAGACCGACGAAGCGGGCGAGCCGACGGCGACCCGCGTGCGCCGCGCGCTGGTCCGGTCCACCGAGCAGTTCGACTACGAGACGGTCCAGGCCGCCCTCGAAGCCGGTGACCCGCACCCTTCGGTGGCCGCGTTGCCCGAGCTGGGACGGCGGCGGCGCGAGCTGGCCGTCCGCCGCGGTGCCGTCGAGCTGCAGCTGCCCGAGCAGGAGATCAGCGGCGACCCGGACGGCGGCTGGGTGCTGGCGCGGCGTCCGCGCACCGCCGTCGACGCCTGGAACGCCGAGATCTCGCTGCTCACCGGGATGGCCGCGGCGCAGATCATGATCGACGCGAAGATCGGCGTCCTGCGCACGCTGCCCGACCCGGAGCCCGAGGCCGTCGACTGGCTGCGCCGCTCCGCCGAAGCGGTCGGCATCGCCTGGCCGGCTGCCGACACCGTCTCGGAGTTCCTGTCCCGGCTGGATCCCCGGCAGCCCGCGGCGATGGCGATCTACGCGGACACGACACGCTTGCTGCGCGGCGCCGGCTACACGGCGTTCGACGGCGGCCTGCCGGCGCTCACCACGCACGCGGGCATCGGCGGCGCGTACGCGCACGTGACGGCGCCGATCCGGCGGCTGGTCGACCGGTTCGCGACGGAGATCTGCCTCGCGGTGTCGGCCGATCGCGACGTCCCGGGGTGGGTGCGGGCGGCGCTGGCGGACGTCCCGGAGCGGATGACGGCGTCGGACACCCTCGCGGCGAAGGTCGAGCGGGCGTGCATCGACCAGGTCGAGGCGTGGGTGCTGGCCGAGCACGTCGGCGGCGAGTTCAGTGCGGTGGTGCTGCGCGCGGACGAGAACAAGGCGGAGATCCTGGTCGAGGACCCGACGGTGATGGCGAAGTGCTCGGGGGAGAAGCTCACCGCGGGGGAGCGGATCGGCGTCCGGCTGACCGCGGTGGACGTCGAGAAGCGGAAGGTGTCGTTCGAACGCGCATGACGCACCTCGTCGACGATCTCGGTGAGCCGGTCCCGCTCGGCGGCTCGGTGTCGCGCGTCGTGTCGCTGGTGCCGTCGCTGACCGAAGCCGTCGAGGTCAGTGCGCCCGGCCGGCTCGCCGGCGCGACCGACTACTGCACCCATCCGTCCACTTTGGACGTCCCGCGGGTCGGTGGCTCGAAGTACCCGAAGGTGGACCGGATCCTGGAGCTGGCGCCGGACCTGGTGCTGGCCAACTCGGAGGAGAACCGCCCGGAGGACGTGGAACGGTTGCGCGCCAACGGGATCCCGGTGTGGGTGATGGAGGCGTCGGCCTCGGTCCCGGCCGCGCTGGGTTCGCTGCGGCGGATCCTGACCCAGGCGTACGAGCTGGCGGAGCCGGACTGGCTGGTCGAGGCCGAGGAGATCTGGCGCGAGGTCCGGCCGGTGCGGTTCCACGCGGTGGTCCCGGTGTGGCGCAAGCCGTGGATCGTCCTGGGCCGCGAGACGTTCGCGGGTGACGTCCTGCGCCGGGTCGGCGTCGCGAACGTCTACGCGGGCGCCGAGGAGCGCTACCCGCGCCCGGACGTCGAGGAGCTGCGGGCCCACTTCGCGGCGGACGCGGACCTGCTGGTGCTGCCGGACGAGCCGTACCTGTTCACCGAGGACGACGGCCCGGACCACTTCCCGGACGAGCGGTACGTCCTGGTCTCGGGCCGTCATCTCACCTGGTACGGCCCGTCCTTGGTGGACGCGCACGCCGCTCTGCTGGAGGCCCTGCCAAAGCCGTGAAGGGCACCTTCAGGGACTCTATGTCCCTGAAGGTGCCCCTCACGGCTTTTCGGCTACAGCGTCAGGCCGGTCAGGACCGTTACCCGCTCCTCGGTGAAGTCCGCCATCGCCGAAGCCGGCCCCTCGCGGCCCACGCCCGAGTCCTTGACCCCGCCGTACGGCATCTGGTCGGCGCGGAAGCTCGGGACGTCGCCCACCAGAACCCCGCCGACCTGGAGCGCAGAAGACACTGAGAACGCCGTCGGGAGGTCGCGCGTGAACACGCCCGCCTGCAAGCCGAAGCGCGACGCGTTGATCCGCGCCACCCCCTCCTCGACCGAGTCGACGCGGATCAGCGAGACCACCGGGCCGAAGACCTCGTCGGCCATCACCGACGCGTCCTCCGGGACGTCCGCCAGCACCGTCGGCTCGAAGGTCGCACCAGAGCGCGAACCACCGGCCAGCAAACGACCGCCCGCGGCGACAGCGGAAGAAACCCACGAGGAAACCCGGGAAGCCGCGTCGTCATTGATCATCGGGCCGACGTCCACGCCCTCCGCGCGCGGGTCGCCCGTGCGCAGAGCGCTGACCTGCGAAAGGACCTTTTCGACCAAAGCGTCGTAAACCGCGGCGTGCGCGTACACCCGCTGCACCGAGATGCACGATTGGCCGGCCTGGTACATGGCGAACGTCGCGATGCGCTGCGCCGCGAAGTCGAGGTCCGTCCAATCGGGACAGATGAGGACCGCGCCGTTGCCGCCGAGTTCCAGCGCGACGTGCTTGCGCGGCACGCTGTCGCGGATGCTCCAGCCGACCGGGACCGAGCCGGTGAACGAGACCACCGGCAGCCGCGGGTCCTGGACCAGCCGCGACGACGTCTCGTTGTCCACCGGCAGGATCGACCACGAGCCCGCCGGAAGATCGGTGGCGGCCAGGATCTCGCCGAGCAGCAACGCGGTCAGCGGCGTCGCGGGCGCGGGCTTCAGCACGATCGGCGCGCCGACCGCGATCGCCGGGGCCACCTTGTGCGCCACCAGGTTCAGCGGGAAGTTGAACGGCGTGATGCCCAGCACCGGACCGCGGGGCACACGCCGGACCAGCGCCAAGCGGCCGGTGCCGCCCGGGTCGGTGTCGAGGCGCTGCAGCTCACCCGAGAAGCGGCGGGCCTCCTCGGCGGCCCAGCGGAACGTCGACACCGCGCGCCCGACCTCGCCGCGTGCCCACTTCAGCGGCTTGCCGGACTCGGCGGTGATCAAAGACGCGATCTCCTCGGACCGCTCACCCAGAGCCCGGGACACGTGGTCCAGCGCGCCGGCGCGGACGTGCGCGGGCAGCGTCGCGAACTCGTCGCGAACGTCGTGCGCGGCCTGGACCGCGGCCTCGACGTCCGAAGTGGACGGTACGAAGTGCGAACCGGCGAGTGAGCCGTCGAAGGAGTGGCGGACGTCAGCAGAAGCGCCGCCGGTCACCGGCTTTCCGGCGACCCAGAAGGGGAAAGTCACGAGCGAGCCTCCGTGCGGACAGCGTGCTCGAGGACCGAGAGGCCCTCGTCGAGCAGGTCGTTGGACAGGGACAGCGGCGGCAGCAGGCGGACGACGTTGCCGTAGGTGCCGCAGGTCAGCACGATGACGCCGGCCCGGTGACAGGCCGCCGCGACGCGCTTGGTCAGGTCGGCGTCCGGTTCGGTCGTGCCCGGTCGCACGAACTCCGCGGCCAGCATCGCGCCGCGGCCGCGGACGTCACCGATCACGCCGGTCTCGTCGGCCAGGGCGCGCAGCCGCGGCAGGACAACCCCTTCGATGCGCTTCGCCGACGCCGCCAGGTTCTCGGCCTTCATCGTCTCGATCGAGCCGAGCGCGGCGGCGCAGGCGATCGGGTTGCCGCCGTAGGTGCCGCCGAGGCCGCCGGGCGGGACGGCGTCGAGCAGCTCGGCGCGGCCGGTGACCGCGGCCAGCGGCAGGCCGCCCGCGATGCCCTTGGCCGTCGCGACCAGGTCCGGGACGACGTCCTCGTCGCTCGACGCGAACCAGGAACCGGTGCGGCAGAAGCCGGTCTGCACCTCGTCGGCGACGAACACGACGCCGTTTTCGCGGCACCAGGCCGCAAGCGCGGGCAGGAAGCCGCGCGCGGGCTCGATGAAGCCGCCCTCGCCCTGGATCGGCTCGAGCACCACGGCCGCGACCTGGTCGCCGCCGATCTGCTTCTCGATTCGGTCGATCGCCAGAGCTGCTGCCTCGGAGCCGGAAAGCCCGTCGCGGAACGGGTACGACCCCGGCACGCGGTAGACCTCGGGGGCGAACGGGCCGAAGCCGTGCTTGTAGGGCACCGACTTCGCGGTCATGCCCATGGTCAGGTTGGTGCGGCCGTGGTAGGCGTGGTCGAACACGACGACGGCCTGGCGCCCGGTCGCGACGCGCGCGATCTTCACGGCGTTCTCGACGGCTTCCGCGCCGGAGTTGAACAGCACCGACTTCTTCGCGTGGTCACCCGGCGTCAGCTCGGCCAGGGCCTCGCACACCTCGACGTAACCCTCGTACGGCGTGACCATGAAACAGGTGTGGGTGAACAGCTCGGCCTGCGCGCGGACGCGGTCGACGACGGCCGGCGCGGAGTGCCCGACGCTGGTCACCGCGATGCCGGAGCCGAAGTCGATCAGGACGTTGCCGTCGGCGTCGGTGAGCAGGCCGCCGCTGGCGGAGGTGACGTAGACGGGCAGCACCGAGCTGACCCCGGCGGCGACCGCGTTGAGACGCCGCTCCTGCAGCTCCCGCGAGACGGGGCCGGGGATCTCGGTGCGCAGCCGGCGCTGCCGGGGTGCCGGGGCCTGCGGCTCGGCGGTGGTGCTTGCGGTCACGGCGTGCTCCTGAGGACGGGGGTGGACGTCCTCAGGATGAGCTGCGGCCGGGGCGGACGTCAGCTGGCCGGACTGGCCAATTCGGGGCGTAGAATTGGCCGTTATGGCACTCACGCTGCGAGGACTGGCCGCCGACCGCCCGCTCGGCCTGCGCGTGCTGACCGGTGACGCCGCGCTGGACCGCCCGATCGGCTGGGTGCACCCGACAGAGCTGACCGACCCGCAGGCCTTCCTCGAGGGCGGTGAGCTGCTGCTCACGACCGGTCTGGCCCTGGACGAGGAGACGTCCCCGGCTTATGTGCGCCGCCTGGTGGACGCCGGGGTGGCGGGGCTCGGGTTCGGCGTCGGGCTGAGTCACGACGAGGTGCCGGCCACGCTGGTCGAGACGGCCGCCGAGGTCGGGCTGCCGCTGCTGGAGGTGCGGCGCGAGACGCCGTTCATCGCGATCACCCGGGCGGTGTCGCGGGCGGTCGCGGCCGATGAGTACGCGATGACGGTCCGCATCGGTAAGGCCCAGCAGGAACTGACGCGCACGGCGGTCGGCAAGGGCGGCCCGGCGGGGGTGCTGCGCAAACTGGCCAAGCTGATCGACGGCTGGGTCCTGCTCTTCGACCACACGAGTGCCGAGGCCGCGCCCACGAGCGCACACGCGCACGCCGGCTCGGTCCGCGAAGAAGCGAAGCACCTTCGCTCCGGAACGCGGGCCTTCGCGCTCGACGGGGAGGAGGTCGTGCTGCAGACCCTGCACACCCGTGCGCGCCGGATCCTCGCCGTCGGGACGCCCGAGCCGCTCGACACCGCCGGCCGGCACGTCGTCAACGCCGCGGTGTCGCTGCTTTCCCTTGCCCTGGAACAGGATCTGACCCTCGCGCACGCGTGGTGGGACCTGCGGAAAGGTGCGGCCGACCTGCTGGCGGCGGGGCAGTACGAGCTGGCGTTCGGACTGATCACGACGGTGTGGGGCGACCCGCCCGAGCCGCCGTGGGCGATGGTCGCGCTGGTCGGCGCACCCGCGCAGCGTCGCCGCGTGGGTGATGCGCTCGACGGTGACAGCTCCCTCTTCTTCGCGGAGTGGGGATCGGCGATGCTGGTGGTGGGCCGCTCGGGCGGCGACGTGCTGGACCGGGCCCTGGCCGCGGCGGCGACCGTCCCGCCGATGTACGCCGGCCTGGCGGACCCGGTGCGGCTGGAGGACTTCGAGGTGGGCGCGGAGCAGGCCGACCTGGCGGCGCGAGCGGCGGAGGCCGACGGCAAGCCCCTGGTGACCTTCGCCGAGCACTCCGCCCGCGGCCTGCTGTCCCTCATCGACCCCGTGGTGGCGCGGATCTACGCCGAAAACGCGCTGGCTCCGCTGCGGTCGCACGACGAAACGGGCCGTGGCGACCTCGTCGGCTCACTGCGCTGCTGGCTGGAGCACCACGGCCACTGGGACACCGCGGCCGCCCGCCTCGGCGTCCACCGCCACACGCTGCGCAACCGGATCCGGAAGGCCGAGGAACTGCTCGGCCGCGACCTCGACTCACCGGGCGTGCGCGCCGAACTCTGGGTGGCTCTCCAGGCCTGAGCAACACAGGTGCCGGGTCGGACGTCTCCTTCGCATGGCCTACAAGCGGGTGGCACTGGTGGCTTCGGTGGTTGTGCTGCTGGCGGCGGGCGGGCTCGCGTTCCTGCCCTGGACGGCCAACCACTTCGGTTACGCGCTGCCGGGCGATCGCGGGCTGCCGTACCGCATCCACCACGCCGGCCGGGACTACCGGAGCTACTTGACGTGCGCCGGTGCCGGCTGGTGTGGATCGGCCGATCCGTACTGCGTGCCGCTGGTGCACTTCGGTGGCACCGCGGCTTCGTTGACCCCGGTCGACGAGGTGGTCACGTTGTTCGGCGCGTCGCACGTCGTGTTCACCACCAAGCCGGTGCCGGACGGGACCCCGACGGTGGTTCTCGTGCGAGCCGGTTCGGACTGCTACGTGGGCTATGCGCTGATGGGTGGTCCCTGACCGCTAACGAACCAGCACGATCGGCGAGTCCCCGCACCGGCGCAGCACCGGCCCCGGCTCCGCGCCCGACGACCACCAAGCCGGGACGTCCACCTCGCGCACCAGGGACCCCGTCGCCTGCCGGACGCTGTTGGACACGATCACCCGACCCTGCGCGTTCAGCAGCGCCGCACCCCGCCCGAGCGCGCGCAGCCGCGGCCGCACCGCGCGCTCGAACTCGCGCACGTACACGTCCGCTCCCACCACCCCCGCGAACGCGCCGGCCGAAACCACCGGGATCGTGAACGTCAGCGTGTACTCGTCGGTGCACAGGTAATCGACGTACGGGCCGTTGATGTGCCGCCGCCCGGTGTCGCGCGGGACCGTGAACCACGACTGGCGCGTGTAATCGAGAAAGTTCTCGCTGCCCGGGTCGAGGCTGATGAACAGCTGGGACGGCGGCGAACCGGCCGTCCACCACTCGAAGCCGAACTCCGAATCCTCGAGCACCCGCGGCGCGCTGACGAACCCCGCGCCGACGATCAGCCCGCCGAGGGCCTCGGTGACGGCCGGGCGGATCCGGTGCAGCGCCGCGGCGGCCGGGGCGTCGGCCAGCACCGACTCGGCGGCCGCGAGCAACGGCTTCAGCCGGTCGAAAACCCCTTCCACCAAAGCGGAAACCTGCTCGACGACCTCGTCGCCGGCCAGCGTGCGGGTGTCGTTCACGGTGCTCACCTCGATGCGCGGGTTGGGACGGAGCTTACGGGCTGAGCAGGTCCAGGTGCACGTCCGCGAGCCGGTCGAGCGCGCCCAGCAGGTGCTCCTCGGTGAGCTTGCGGGCCAGGTCGCCGTCCGCGGACGCGATCGCCGCGGTGATCGCCGTGTGCTCCTCGTGCGAATGGGTCCCGAGCGGCAGCCACAGCAGGCCGCCCAGCTCGGCCTGCAGGTGGACCTCTTCGTGCGTCAGCCGCGGTGACTGGGCGGCCGCCGCGATCTCCAGGTGGAACTGCCGCTCCGCCCGCGTGAAGTCGATGCCGTGCGCCGTGCGGAGGTCCTCGGTGGCCAGCCGCAGCCGTTCGACGTCCTCGGGGGAGCTGCGCTCGGCGGCGAGCTTGGCGGCGGCCCCGGCGATCGCGAGGTAGTGGTCGCCGACGTCGCGCAGGTCGGACAGCGACACCTCCTGCAGCCGCTCGCGCCAGAGGTCCGAGGGCGGGTTGGCCGGCGTGCGGACGAAGCTGCCGCCGCTGCGCCCCCGCCGCGTCTCGACGAGGCCCTGCTGCCGCAGCGCCACGAGCGCCTCCCGGACCGTCACGGTCGAGACGCCGAACTGCGCGGCCAGGTCGGCCTCGCTGGGCAGCTGCTCCTCGTCGGCGAGCAGGCCGAGGGTGATGGCGTCGACGAGCCGCGCCGCCACCGCTTCCGCCCGCCCGACCTGGCCGAGCGGGGCGAACATGGCGGACCGCGCGCTGTGCGACATGCCCTTGCGCATCGTGACCCTTCGCCGTCGGAGAACCCGTTCGCACCAATCTTGCCTGATCCACTTGTCCTATTACATATGGACTTATATGTTTTAGCTCCGCGAGCCTCCGAAGGAGTCACCGTGTCGTCTTCCAGCCCACCCGCCCCGCCGCAAGAGCTGAAGCACTACGTCGGCGGCGCGTACGTCGAGTCCAAGTCGGGCCGGACGGCGGAGATCACCGACCCGGTCACCGGGCGCGCCTACTGCACCGCGCCGATCGCCGGGCCCGAGGACGTCGACAACGCGCTGCAGGTCGCGGCCGCCGCGTTCGAGACCTGGCGCGCGACGACCCCCGCCCAGCGCCAGCTCGCGCTGCTGAAGATCGCCGACGCGCTCGAAGCCCGCGCCGACGAGGTCGTGCGCGTCGAGTCCGCGAACACCGGCAAGCCGATCGCGCTGACCATGGCCGAAGAGATCCCGATGCTGCTCGACCAGGTCCGGTTCTTCGCCGGGGCCGCGCGCGTGCTCGAGGGGCGCTCGGCCGGCGAGTACATGGAAGGCCACACGTCGTTCGTCCGGCGCGAGCCCGTCGGCGTCTGCGCCCAGGTCACGCCGTGGAACTACCCGCTGCTGATGGCGATCTGGAAGATCGCGCCGGCGCTGGCCGCGGGCAACACGGTGGTGCTCAAGCCGTCCGACACCACTCCGGCCTCGACGCTGCTGCTCGCCGAGATCGCCGGGGAGTTCCTGCCACCGGGTGTGTTCAACGTCGTGTGCGGTGACCGCGACACCGGCCGCGCGCTGGTCGAGCACGACATCCCGGCCATGGTGTCGATCACCGGCTCGGTCCGCGCGGGCATCGAGGTCGCGAAGTCCGCGGCCGTCGACGTCAAGCGCGTGCACCTGGAGCTGGGCGGCAAGGCGCCGGTCATCGTCTTCGGTGACGCCGACCTCGAAGCCGCCGCCGAAGCCATCGCCGTCGCGGGCTACTTCAACGCCGGCCAGGACTGCACGGCCGCCACCCGCGTCCTGGTCGCCGACGAGGTGCACGACGAGTTCGTCGGCGCGCTGGCCCGGCAGGCCGAGGCCACGAAGACCGGCAAGCCGGACGACGAAGACGTCGCGTACGGGCCGCTCAACAACGCGGCCCAGCTGGAGAAGGTGGCCGGGTTCATCGACCGCCTGCCCGGGCACGCGACCGTCCACTGTGGCGGACGAAGGGTCGGCGACGAGGGCTACTTCTACGAGGCGACGGTCGTCTCCGGCGTCAAGCAGGACGACGAGATCAGCCAGAACGAGATCTTCGGCCCGGTCATCACCGTCCAGCGGTTCGGCGACGAGGCCGAGGCGCTGAAGGCCGCGAACGGCGTCCAGTACGCGCTCGCGTCGTCGGTCTGGACCCGCGACCACCAGCGCGCGATGCGCCTGGCCGCGAAGCTCGACTTCGGCTGCGTCTGGATCAACACGCACATCCCGCTGGTCGCCGAGATGCCGCACGGCGGCTTCAAGAAGTCCGGCTACGGCAAGGACCTCTCGCTGTACGGCCTCGAGGACTACACCCGGATCAAGCACGTCATGAGCGCTCTGTGAGGCTGGCGATGCCCAACCAAGCCCCCTCCGAAACCCGCGTGGAACCTGAGCCGCCGGGCGAGACCGGCCAGCCCGCCGTCCGGCTTTCCGGGCTGCGCAAGCACTTCGGCGACGTCCACGCGGTCGACGGCGTCGACCTCGACATCCCGCCCGGCGAGTTCTTCTCGATGCTCGGCCCGTCCGGCTCCGGCAAGACGACCGTGCTGCGGATGATCGCCGGGTTCGAGCTGCCCACCGAGGGCACGATCGAGCTGGACGGCCGCGACGTGAGCCGGTTCCCGCCGTTCGAGCGCGACGTCAACACGGTGTTCCAGGACTACGCGCTGTTCCCGCACATGAGCGTCCAGCAGAACGTCGAATATGGCCTCCGCGTGAAGCGCGTCCCGAAGCAGCAACGTCGTGAGCGCGCTGTCGAAGCCCTCAAGACCGTCCGGCTGGAGGACTACGGCGCCCGCAAGCCGTCGCAGCTCTCCGGTGGGCAACGCCAGCGCGTCGCGCTCGCCCGCGCGCTGGTCAACCGGCCCAAGGTGCTGCTGCTCGACGAGCCGCTCGGCGCGCTCGACCTCAAGCTGCGGCAGGCGATGCAGCTGGAGCTCAAGCAGATCCAGCGCGACGTCGGCATCACGTTCGTCTTCGTCACCCACGACCAGGACGAGGCGCTCACCATGAGCGACCGGATCGCGGTGTTCAACAACGGCAAGATCGAGCAGGTCGGCCCGCCCGAAGAGGTCTACGAACGGCCGGCGAGCGCGTTCGTCGCGGGGTTCGTCGGGACGTCGAACCTGCTGGGCGGCCGCGGTGCCGAGTCGGTGATCGGCCGGCCCGGCCTGTTCAGCATCCGGCCGGAGAAGATCCGCATCGACGACGAGCTGTCCGAGCCCGCCGCCGCGGGGGAGACCAGCGCGACCGGCACGGTCACCGACGTCGTCTACGCGGGCGCGACCGTGCGCTACTCCGTCGCCCTCGACGCCGGCGGCCAGCTTTCGGTCGTCCGGCAGAACACCGACGGCGCCCTGGCGGACGGCCGCGTCCGGCTCAGCTGGCGCCACGAACACAGTTTCCCGGTCAGTACCCCGGAAGGAACGCCATGAAGAACAGGAAGACGCGGCTCGCCGGAATCATCGGCGTCAGCCTGCTGGTCGCTGCATGTGGCACGTCGGGCACGAGTTCGTCCGCGCCGCCCGGTGCGCAGGGGTTCACCCCGCCGAAGCTGGAGGCGCTGAAGGCGCTCGGGCAGCCGGAAGGTCAGCTGAACGTGCTGGCCTGGCCCGGGTACGCCGAGAACGGCTCGAACGACCCGAAGGTCAACTGGGTCACGCCGTTCGAGCAGCAGACCGGGTGCAAGGTCAACGTCAAGCCGTTCGGGACGTCCGACGAGGCCGTCACGCTGATGAAGACCGGCCAGTACGACGTGATCTCGGCCTCCGGCGACGCGTCGCTGCGGCTGGTGGCCTCGGGTGACGTCGAGCCGGTGAACACCGCGCTCGTGCCGAACTACGCCGACGTCCAGCCGTTCCTCAAGGACAAGTCCTGGAACAGCGTCGGCGGCGTCGCCTACGGCATCCCGCACGGCTGGGGCGCGAACCTGCTGACCTGGCGCACCGACAAGGTGACGCCGGCGCCGAATTCGTGGTCGGTGATGTTCGACGCGAACTCGCCGTACAAGGGCAAGGTCATCGCCTACGACTCGCCGATCTACATCGCCGACGCCGCGCTGTACCTGATGGCGCACCAGCCGGATCTGGGCATCAAGAACCCGTACGCGCTGGACGACAAGCAGTTCACCGCCGCGGTCGACCTGCTCAAGCAGCAGCGTCCGCTGGTGTCGGAGTACTGGTCGGACTACCTCAAGGAGTCGCAGGCCCTGAAGAACGGCGACGCCG
The DNA here is from genome assembly GCF_044741685.1 of Amycolatopsis sp. NPDC088138. NCBI lineage: Bacteria > Bacillati > Actinomycetota > Actinomycetes > Pseudonocardiales > Pseudonocardiaceae > Amycolatopsis > Amycolatopsis sp. NPDC088138. Next base: position 26,481 of record NZ_JBIUTB010000003.1, on the reverse strand, counting down.
TCGTCGGCACGGCCTGGCAGGTCACGGTCAACCTGACCAAGGGCGAGGGCGCGCCGCTGGAGTCGGCCGTGCCGAGCGAAGGCGCGACGGGCTGGTCGGACACCTGGATGGTCGCGGCGAAGTCGCCGCACAAGACGTGTGCCTACAAGTGGCTCGACTACATCGTCAGCCCGAAGGTGAACGCCCAGGTCGCCGAGTACTTCGGCGAGGCGCCGGCGAACACGAAGGCGTGCGCGGAGATGACGGACAAGACGCTCTGCGACACCTACCACGCCAGCGATTCGACGTACGCCTCGAAGATCGCGTACTGGACCACGCCGATCCCGCAGTGCCTCGACGGCCGCACGGACGTCAAGTGCAAGGACTACGGCGAGTGGACCAAGGCCTGGACCGAGATCAAGGGCTGACATGACCGCCGTATCGGCCTTCTTCTACCGGAAGCCCAAGCTGCGCTTGGGTTTCCTGCTCTCGGCCCCGCTGCTCTGGCTGGGCCTGGCCTACCTGGGCGCGCTCGCCGCGTTGTTCGTGACGGCGTTCTGGCACACCGACGCGTTCACCGGCCAGGTCGTCATCGAGTGGTCGCTGGACAACTTCAAGACACTGTTCAGCGACGCGGTGTACCGCACGATCACCTTCCGCACGGTCGGGATCGCGGCGCTCGTGACCGTGATCGACGCCGTCATCGCGTTCCCGATGGCGTTCGCGATGGCCAAGCTGGCGTCGCCGCGCACGCAGCGGATCCTGGTGATCGCGGTGATGACGCCGCTGTGGGCGAGCTACCTGGTGAAGGCGTACGCGTGGCGGTCGATGCTGTCCGGCAACGGCGCCCTGAACTGGCTTTCGCCCGGTTACGGCGTCACGGCGACGATCATCACGCTGTCGTACCTGTGGCTGCCGTACATGATCCTGCCGATCTACGCGGGTCTCGAGCGGCTGCCGGACTCCCTGGTGGACGCTTCGGGCGACCTCGGCGCTCGCTCGTTCCGGACGTTCCGGTCGGTGATCCTGCCGCTGACGTTCCCGGCGATCGTGGCGGGCTCGATCTTCACGTTCTCGCTGTCGCTGGGCGACTACATCACGGTGAAGATCGTCGGCGGCACGTCGCAGATGCTCGGCAACGTCGTCTACGACAACATCGGCGCGGCCAACAACCTGCCGTTCGCGGCGACGGTGGCGACCGTGCCCGTGGTGATCATGCTCGTCTACCTGGCCGCGGTGCGCCGCACCGGCGCGCTGGACAACCTCTAGGAGCCTTCGTGCGGACGTCTCGGGTGCTCTTGTGGACGGCGTTGGGCCTGGGCTTGGCGGTGATCTACTTCCCGCTGCTGGTGGTGCTGCTGAACTCGTTCAACGCGGACACGACGTTCGGCTGGCCGCCGTCGAGTTTCACCCTCGAATGGTGGAGCCGCGCGTCGTCGAACGAAGGTGCGTTGAACGCGCTGTGGACGAGCGTCGAGGCGGGTCTGGCGGCGACGGCGATCGCACTGGTGCTCGGCACGATGGCGGCGTTCGCGTTGCAGCGCTACCGGTTCTTCGGCCGGAACCCCGTGTCGCTGCTGATCATCCTGCCGATCGCGCTGCCGGGGATCGTCACGGGCATCGCGCTGAACAACGCGTTCCGGACGATCCTCGGCATCGACCTGGGCCTGCTGACGGCGATCATCGCGCACGCGACGTTCTGCATCGTGGTGGTGTTCAACAACGTCGTCGCGCGCCTGCGGCGGATGGGCGGCAACCTCGAGGAAGCGTCGATGGACCTCGGCGCGACGGGCTTCACGACGTTCCGCCTGGTCACGTTCCCGATGCTGCGCTCGGCACTGCTGGCGGGCGGCCTGCTGGCGTTCGCGCTGTCGTTCGACGAGATCATCGTGACGACGTTCACCCTGGGCACGGGCATGGAGACGCTGCCGATCTGGATCTACAACAACCTGTTCCGGCCCAACCAGGCGCCGATCGTCAACGTGGTGGCGGCGGTCCTGATCGTGGCGTCCACGGTGCCGGTGTACCTGGCGCAGCGCCTGTCGGGCGACACCGCCTCAGGCGGGCGGCTCTAGCGGCAGCCGGCGGATGACCAGGAAGAACCCGGCTCCCGCCGCCAGCCCGACGACGCCCGCGCTCCAGGCGAGGTCGACGCCCCACCACGAGTCGAAGAGGACTTCGCCGTGCCGGGGACGACGCGCCTCGGGCAGGGCCGCGGCGAGCCGGTCGACCTCGTCCTGGATCCGCTGCTCGTCGTCGCCGGTCAGGCCCGAGCCGTCCCGGCCGAGGTCGTGCGCGAGGTCCTCGACGGCCGTGTTCTGTTCGGGGCTGAAGCCCGGGAACGCCGGGTGCGCGGACAGCGGCCGCCCGGCGGCGGGCCCGCACTCCAGCGGCGCGCCGTCGAACTCGGCGAAGTAGACGCCGCTGCCGGAACAGCTGTCGCCGTCCTTGGCGAAGCCGACCTCGTAGACGTCGCCCGCTTCCCCCTGTTCGATGATCCCGAGCACGACGCCGGTGCCGCCGACGACGATCAGGGCGAGCAGGCCGATCACCCCGAGGGTCGCCAGGAGGAGCCGCACCGTTCGCATCTCCGGGATGATCCGGCCTGCGCCCGGGGACCGGTCCCCGGGTTCAGGGCCGGAACGCGTCCGTCGCGGTCCGCAGCGCGGCCAGGATGCCCGGATCGGTCACCGCGTGCCCCGCGCCCTCGATCAGCTTCAGCTCCGACCCCGGCCACGCTCGGTACAGCTCGTACGCCGTCGTCGGCGGGCACACCGCGTCGTAGCGGCCCTGCACGATCACGCCCGGGATCCCGGCCAGCTTGCCCGCGTCGCGGATCAGCTGGCCGTCCTCCAGCCAGGCGCCGTGGGTGAAGTAGTGCACCGCGAGCCGGGCGAAGGTCAGGGCGAACGCCGGTTCGGCGTACTGCTGCACGAACGATTCCTGCGGGTACAGGGACACCGTCGCGCCTTCCCACCTGCTCCACGCGATCGCCGCCTGCTCGCGGACCCGGGCGTCGGCGAGCAGGTCGCCGTACGCCGTGAGCGGGTCGTCACGGCGGTCCTCGGGGATGGGGGCCAGGAAGGCCTCCCACTCGCGGGGGAACAGGTTGGCCGCGCCACCGCGGTAGATCCAGTCCAGCTCGCTCTGCCGCACGGTGAAGACGCCGCGCAGGATGATTTCGCTGACCCGCGAAGGATGTGTCTCGGCGTAGGCGAGGGCCAGCGTCGCGCCCCACGAGCCGCCGAAGAGCTGCCACCGGTCGATGCCGAGCCGTTCGCGCAGGGCCTCCATGTCGGAAACCAGGTGCCACAACGTGTTGGCGCTGAGGTCGACGGCGCCCGGCGTGGACTGCCCGGCACCGCGCTGGTCGAACAGGATGATCCGGTAGGCATCGGGGTCGAAGTGCCGCCGCGCCATCGGCGCGATCCCGCTGCCCGGCCCGCCGTGGAGGACCACGACCGGCTTCCCGTCCGGGTTGCCGGCCTCCTGGCACCGGATCCGGTGGCCGTCGCCGACGTCGAGGAATCCTTCGGCCCGCGCGGGGAGCGGCGGGTACAGCTCGTCCATGCCCGACACTGTGCCGGACGGAACCTGGCCGCTGTCCCGGTACCCCGCCGCCAGGATCGGGACAGCGACCAAGAAAAGTGGGGGCCCGCCCCCGCCGCCGGGCTGAGCGGGCCCCCAGTCAGTGACGCGTCAGCTTTGTCGCTGACACGAATCCCGGAGGGCGGCGAATGAGGGCCGTCGATGCGGCCGTGAAGGTCAGTACCCGCTCACGCATTCCCATCCTCCTCGTCGAGGGTTCGAACTCTGTCGTGGCGGCGACGGGCTAAACGGTAAGCCACGACCCGAACACCGGTCAAGGACATGATTGATGTTCATGTACGTGAACACGCGCTGAGAGCACGCTGAGCGCTAGGGGTCCCCTTGCCCGCCGTTAACGAAAGCGCCGGTACGTTCCGGTGTCGGGGTCGGGAAACGCTGTACGGAAAGGCACGGAATGTCCGCGGTGACCTATGTCGAGGCGATTGTCGTCGGCGCCTTGCAAGGGGTGTCGGAATTGTTTCCGGTGTCCAGTCTCGGCCACAGCATCCTGTTGCCGGCCTGGCTCGGCGGCCAGTGGCAGCGAGACCTGAGCATCGGCAAGGATTCGCCCTACCTCGCGGTGCTCGTGGCCATGCACGTGGCGACCGCGATCGCGCTGGTCCTGTTCTTCCGCAAGGACTGGGTGCGGATCATCCGCGGCCTCTGGACGTCGGTTCGCGACCGCGAGGTCCGCACCCCGGACCAGCGGCTCGCGTGGCTGCTCGTGCTCGCCACGATCCCGGTCGGGCTGGCCGGCCTGCTCTTCGAAGGGCTGCTGCGTGACGTCCTCGGCAAGCCGGTGCCGGCCGCGATCTTCCTGGCGCTCAACGGCGGTGTCCTCTACGCCGCCGAGAAGTTCTCGCACCGGCGTCCCGAAGAGAACGACGACACAGTGGACTTCTCGGCCGAGGAAACGCTCGTGATGCGGGCCGTCACCGTCGAGGAAGCGACCGACGTCCGGCTGGCGAAACTGGGGGTCGGCGAGGCCGTCCTGATCGGCGCGGCGCAGATCTTCGCCCTGCTGCCCGGCATCAGCCGCTCCGGCATCACGATGGTCGCCGGCCTGCGCCGCGGACTGGGTCACGAGGACGCCGCGCGGTTCGCGTTCCTCCTTGCCACGCCGGTGATCCTGGCCGCCGGCGTGCTGAAGATGCCGACGCTGTTCACTCCGGAGAACCACGCTTCACTCGGCCCGGCACTGGTCGGCAGCGTCATCGCCGGGGTCGCTTCGTATATTTCTGTCCGTTTCCTCACGGGCTACTTCGAAACGCGCACGCTGACCCCGTTCGCGATTTACTGCGTGGTCGCCGGAATCGCCAGCCTGATCTTCTTCGCGGTCTGACATGCCCCTCACCTTGGACGTTCCCGCGGTGCTCGTGGTGCTCATCCTGGGCGGGCTCTACCTCCGAGCGACGCGCCACCGCCAGTGGCCACCCGGCCGCACGACGGCGTTCCTCACCGGCCTCGCGACCGTCCTCGTCGTCACCTGCTCGCCGCTGGCCTTCTACGACCGGACGTTCTTCTGGGTTCGCGCGGTCCAGACCGTCACGCTGCTGATGATCACGCCGCTGCTGCTGGCCTTGGGCGCACCGATCCGGCTGCTGCTCGACGTCACCCCGGCCCGCTGGCTGCGACGGCACGGCCGCGGCCCGGTGGCCCGTGCGCTGACCTTCCCCCCGGTGATCACGCTCGCCCTGGTCGTGCCGGTCCTGGCGCTCTACCTGACCCCGCTCTACGACCTCACCCTCCGGGAACCGGTGGTCGACGGACTGGCCCGGGTGATGCTCGTGCTGTCCGGTTTCGTCTACTTCTGGACGCGCCTGGCCCTCGACCCGACCCCGCGCACGGACCCGCACCTGGTGTCGGTGTGGATCGCCTTCACCGAGGTCGTCTTCGACGGCGCGCTGGGCCTGATGCTGTGGCTCGGCCCGCTGCTCGCGCCCGCGCACTACGCGGCCGCGCACCCGGGCAGGGGCCCGGACCCGCGCACCGACCAGATCGTCGGTGCCGGCGTGCTGTGGATCGGCGGTGACGTCGCCGGACTGCCGTTCGTCATCGCGCTGTTCGTCCGCTGGGCCCGCGACGACGAGCGGCGCGCGAAGCAGATCGACGTCCAGCTGGACGAGGAAGCCGCCGCGGGCGCCGCATCGACGTCGGGGCTGTGGTGGGAGAACGACCCGGCGCTGGCCGAGCGGTTCAGGAGCCGGGGTTAGTCGTGGAACTCGTGCTCGGGCGCCGGGAACTCACCGCGGCGGACGTCCTCGGCGAACGCCGTCGCCGCGTCCTGCAGCACCGTCGCGACGTCGGCGTAGCGCTTGACGAACCGCGGTGCCTTGCCACGCCGCAGCCCGGCCATGTCCTGCCAGACGAGCACCTGCGCGTCGCAGTCCGGGCCGGCGCCGATTCCGACGGTCGGTATCTGCAGCTCCGCGGTGACGCGCTTGGCGGCTTCGGCGGGCACCATCTCCATCACCACCGCGAACGCCCCGGCCTCCTGCAGCGCCAGCGCGTCGGCGAGCAGCACGTCCGCTGCTTCGCCGCGCCCCTGCACCCGGTAGCCACCGAGGTTGTGTTCACTCTGCGGGGTGAACCCGATGTGACCCATGACCGGCACCCCCGCCGACGTCAGCGCCTCGACGTGCGCGGCGAACCGGCGCCCGCCCTCCAGCTTGACGGCGTGCGCGCGGCCCTCCTTCATGAACCGCACCGACGTTTCCAGCGCCTGCTGCGGCGAGAGCTGGTAGGAGCCGAACGGCAGGTCGGCGACCACGAGGGCGCGCTTGACCGACCTCGTCACCGCCCGCACCAGCGGCAGCAGCTCGTCGACGGTCACCGGCAGCGAGGTGTCGTAGCCGAAGACGTTGTTGGCCGCGGAGTCGCCGACGAGCAGCACCGGGATCCCGGCCTCGTCGAACAGCGCGGCGGTGTACATGTCGTAGGCGGTGAGCATGGGCCACGGCTCGCCGCGTTCCTTGAGCTCACGCAGGTGGTGCACGCGGACCTTCCGGCCCGGACTGGGCGCCGCGGGTGCGGCGGATCCGGTGCCGTACGGGGCGGCGACCTCGTCGGAGGAGGCTTTCTCGGTGGCTGACATCGTCGTCGACCGTCCTTCCCTCGGGGCCTGGGTAAGGTCCCCGGGTCGTGGAGCAGATGCGTCTCAACAGGCGTCTCAAAGCGTGACACGCACCCGCACCGACCTCGACTCCGTGCGACCAGCTTCACACCGTCGTGCGGCGGGACCAGACGGCGTCAGCCTTCAGGTTGATGTCGGGGGACAACCAACCTGTGTTCACTGACGTCAAGAAGAGGTCATGAAGGGCATGGCGACCGAACGGCCGCGAAAGGCGACAACCGCGACGATGGGCACCACCGCGCGCACGCGCATCCCCGCCTGGAAGGCGAAGAGCGGCGGCATCGTCGCCACCGTGGTGCAGCTGGCCGCGGTGTTCTCGGTGGTCCTGCTGCTGACCGGCGGCCCGCGCGGGCCGCTCATGAACGGCCTCGACATGGGCTTCTCGGCCCTGAGCGTGCCCACCAGCGCGAGCCTGGTGATGGTGCTGCTGCTGGTCGTGCTGGGCGGGGCGCTGCGCCGCCGCAAGAAGGCGGCGCTCGACACGCTCGTGCTGTTCCAGGTCGGCGGGCTGCTGCTCACCCTGGCCCTGCAGGCGACCCTGCTCTGGTCACCCGATCTGCTGACGCTCGGGCCGAAGCAGATCCGGCACATCCCGGCGCAGCTGTGGGTCCTCACCGCGGCCGACGTGCTCTCGATCGGGCTGATCGTGTTCCTGCTCGCGTTGCGCCCGGCCTTCCCGGCCCGGCTCGCGCCGAGTGCCTGGCGCGACGGCCTGACCATGCTGTTCGGCGGGTTCGCCGTGGTCATCCTGGTCGGCTGGCTGCTGACCGAGGCGTTCCCCGGCCACCTCGGCGACTCGTGGGAGCGCTTCGCGTGGGTCGTCAACCACGCCACCGGTGAGAACCTGCAGCTGCGCAAGATCGGCGTCGGCGAGGGGCCGGTCTGGCTGGACGTCTTCCTCGACCTGAGCGCGACGCTCGTCGCCACGGCCGCGCTGTACATGCTCTTCCGCGGGGTGCGCAGCCGCCGGCTGCGGACCGACCAGGAGGAACTGCGTGTGCGGGAGCTGCTCGCCGAACACGGCGAGGACGACTCCCTCGGCTACTTCGCCACCCGTCGCGACAAGAGCGTCGTCTTCGCGCCGAACGGCCGGGCCGCGGTGACCTACCGAGTGCTCGGCGGCACCAGCGTCGCCAGCGCGGACCCGATCGGCGACCCCGAGGCGTGGCCGGACGCGGTGCGCGCGTGGCTCGACGAGACGCGCACCTACGGCTGGACGCCGGGCGTGCTCGGGGCGAGCGAACGCGGCGCGAAGGCGTACACCGGCGCGGGCATGCGGGCGCTGGAGATCGGCGACGAGGCGGTGCTCGACGTCCGCGAGTTCAGCCTCGCCGGGCCGGAGCGGCGGTCGGTCCGCCAGGCCGTCAAGCGCATCGAGCGCGCCGGCTACACCTCGCGCGTGCGCCGCCACGGCGAAATCCCCGACAGCGAGATGGCCGAGCTGCTGGCCCGGGCGCAGGCCTGGCGCGGCGCCGAGACCGAACGCGGGTTCTCGATGGCGCTGGGGCGTCTCGGCGACCCGAGTGACGGCCGCAGCGTGATGGTCGAGGCCTACGACGCCGCCGGTGAGCTGCGCGGGCTGCTGTCGTTCGTCCCTTGGGGGCGCCGAGGGCTGTCGCTGGATCTCATGCGCCGCGACCGCGACGCCGAGAACGGCCTCAACGAGTACATGATCGCCGAGGTCGTCGCGGCCGGGCAGGTCCTGGGGGCGCAGCGGATCTCGCTCAACTTCGCCATGTTCCGCGCGGTCTTCTCCGAGGGGGAGCGGATCGGCGCGGGCCCGGTGCTGCGGGCCTGGCGCGGGATCCTGAGCGTGGCGTCGCGGTTCTTCCAGCTGGAGTCGCTGTACCGCTCCAACGCCAAGTACGGCCCGGAGTGGGAACCGCGGTTCCTCTGCTACTCCTCGGCCCGGCGGCTGCCGCGGGTCGGCATCGTCGCGGGCGCGCTCGAAGGGTTCGTCCCGACCGGACGGTCGCGCTCGCTGCGGCTGGAGACGGTCACCGACGGTTTTGTCGCCCGCGTCAGGGAGATCGAGGAGTCGGCCGCCGTGCCGGCGACGAAGGTCGTGCGGCGGCCCGAACAGGTGCGCGTCCGCGTCGCGAAGCTCGGCAAGCTGCGCGAAGCCGGGATCGACCCGTACCCGGTCGGCTTCCGCCGGGACGACCACATCGGCGACGTCGTGGCGAAGTTCGGCGCGCTCGAACCGGACAGCGCCACCGGGCACCGGGTCCGGATCGCCGGGCGCGTGCTGGCGATGCGCACCCTCGGCGGGCTGTGCTTCGCGCGCGTCAAGGACTTCAGCGGCGAGATCCAGCTGATGCTGGACGCGGGCGAGCTGGACCTCACGGGCTGGCGGACCGGCGTCGACCTCGGTGACCACGTCGGCGTCAGCGGCCAGGTCGTCACGTCGAAGCGCGGTGAGCTCTCGGTGCTCGTCGACGAGTGGACGGTCACCGCGAAGTGCCTGCACCCCCTGCCGGACAAGCGGAAGGGCCTCACCGACCCGGAGACACGGGTGCGGCAGCGCTACCTCGACCTGGCGGTCAACCCGGACTCGACGAACATGCTCCGGCTGCGGTCCACAGTGGTCCGCGCGGTGCGGGAGCGGCTGCACCAGGCCGACTACCTCGAGGTCGAGACGCCGATGCTGCAGACGGTCCACGGCGGCGCCAACGCCCGGCCGTTCGTCACCCACATCAACGCCTACGACATGCGGATGTACCTGCGGATCGCGCCCGAGCTGTACCTCAAGCGGCTGTGCGTCGCCGGCGTCGAGCGCGTCTTCGAGCTCAACCGCAACTTCCGCAACGAAGGCGTCGACGCGACCCACAACCCCGAGTTCACGATGCTCGAGGCGTACCAGGCGTACGCGGACTACGACACCATGCGGAACCTGGTGACCGGCCTCATCCAGCACGCGGCCGAAGCGGCCTACGGCGCTCAGGTCGTGCGGCGGCCCGACACCGGCGGCAAGCTCGTCGAGTACGACATCTCCGGTGACTGGCCGGTGATCCCGGTCCACGAAGCCGTCTCGGCGGCGCTGGGGGAGCACGTCGACTCGGGCACGTCCGTGGCGGACCTGCGCCGGTTCTGCCTCGCGGCCGGCGTGCCGGTGGGGGAGGACCCGAGCCACGGCGATCTCGTGCTGAAGGCCCACGAGCACCTCGTCGAGGGTTCGACCGTGCTGCCGACGTTCTACACGGACTACCCGACCGACGTCTCGCCGCTCACCCGCCAGCACCGGACCGACCCGTTGCTGGCCGAGCGCTGGGACCTGATCGCGTTCGGTTCGGAGGTCGGCACGGCCTACACCGAGCTGACGGACCCGATCGAACAGCGGCGCCGGCTGGAGGCGCAGTCCTTGCGCGCGGCCAGTGGTGACGTCGAAGCGATGGAGCTGGACGAGGACTTTTTGCTGGCCCTGGAACACGGAATGCCGCCGACCGGTGGCCTCGGCCTGGGCGTAGACCGCCTGCTCATGATGTTGACGGGAGCGTCGATCCGCCAGACGGTCCTGTTCCCGTTCGTCCGTCCGCAGGCATAACGACTGGGTCGCCCTGGTCACGCCGGACCCGCGCGATGGCAGGCATTCGCTTAATGTGTGCCACGTGCGCACGGCTCGGATCGCCTCGGCTCTCCTCATGGGGATGGCCGTGGTCGCCTATTCGGGTTGGCTGCTCGAGTTCTTCGTGCCGACGGGGGTGTCTCCGGTGCGGGACCCGGCCGACGCGCTGCTCGCCGGCCCGCCCGTGTTCCGGATCCTGCTCGCGATCTCGGGGGTCGCGTTCCTGCTCGCCGGGCCGCCGCTGCACCGGCTCGGCCCGGTCCAGTGGCAGGCGCGGCTGAGCTCGATCTCGGTGAGCGTGTTCGGGGTCGTCGTCCTGGTTCAGGCCGCCTACCCGGACAGCAGCGGCGCGATCTCGTCGCTGCTGAGCACGGTGCTCCTGGTCGGGGTGGTCAGCCTGGTGCTGTGGTGGCCGCCGGGGTGGCGCCGGCTCGCTGTCGCCGGGCTCGTGGTGGTGATGGCGACCTGGCTGGCGGTGGTGCTCGCCCGGCAGCTGGGCGAGTTCGAAGGCGTGTTCAGCCGGCTCCAGCTGGCGGTCCGCGCGGTGCTGTTCGGCGCGGGCGGCGTGTACGCGTTCGTCAAGCCGGCGCCCCGGCACGCTCCCCGGGTCTAGAACCTTCCGAAATTGTCGGTGCCGGATGGGAGTATCTGGTTCCCGACTCCCGGAGGAGAGAGCGACATGGCGGGAAACGTGCCCCCGGTGGCCGACGAGCGTGAAGGCCTGCTGCGCTACCTCGAGCAACAGCGTTACGTGCTCAAGCTGGCCGCACACGGCCTGACCGACGAGCAGGCGCGCTACGCGCCGACGAAGAGCACGCTGTCGGTGGGCGGCTTGATCAAGCACGTCGCCAGCACCGAGGACGGCTGGATCGACATCGCCCTGCAGCTGCCCCAGAAGCCGTTCGGCGAGGCGAGGCAGGATTACGAAGAGGCGTACCGGCTGGGCCCGGAGGAGACGCTGCAGAGTGTCCTGGAGCGCTACGACGAGGTCGCCGCCCGCACGGCGGAGGTCATCGGCCGGATCGACGACCTCGGCCGCCCGGTCCCGGTGCCGAAGGGCGTCCCCTGGTACCCCGACGACGTCCCGGCCTGGTCGATCCGCTGGGTCCTGCTGCACCTGATCGAGGAGACGGCCCGCCACGTCGGCCACGCGGACATCATCCGCGAGCACGTCGACGGCGCCACCGCCTTCCCGCTGATGGCCGCGGCCGAAAACTGGCCGGAAACCCCCTGGATGAAACCCTGGAAGCCCACCCCCCAACCAGCCTGACCGCCCGAGCCGACCCTCCAGGCACGCGCCCCGCCGTTCCAGGCACGCGACCCGACCCTCCAGGCACGCGACCCGACCCTCCAGGTACGAGAGTCGACGGTCTGGGGTTCGTGTCGTCCATCCAGGTACGTGTGTCGTCCGCCTGGGTACGCGAGTCGTCCATCCAGGTACGCGAGCCGACGGTCCAGGTAGGTGTGTCGTCCATCCAGGTACGCGAGTCGTCCGCCTGGGTACGCGTGTCGTCCGGCGGAGTACGCGAGTCGACCCCTCAATCACGTGTCGACTCGGCAATCACGCGTGTCGGCGTTCTGATCACGCGTGTCGGCTCCTCAATCACGCGTGTCGGCTCCCCGATCACGTGTGCCGGCGGACCACACACGTACCGGCGGCGCGGCGGGCAGGCGTCAGAACAACGTCGGCTCGTCCGCCAGAGCGCCTTCGATCACGAGCATCCGTCGTTTCGTCGCGACCCCGCCGCGCGCCGAGAAGCCGCCGTCGCGACCACCGGCCGCCAGGACCCGGTGGCACGGCACCACGATCGGGAACGGGTTGTGCCCCATGGCCTGCCCGACCGCCTGCGCCGACCCGGGCATCCCGAGCCGGTGCGCGATGTCGCCGTAGGTCAGGGTCTTGCCCGGCGGGATGGTGCGCGCGATCTCGTACGCGCGCCGGTTAAAGTCGGGTACCGCGGCCAGGTCCAGCTCGATCCCGGCCAGGTCGCGGCGCTCGCCGGACAGCAGCGCGACGATCCCGTCGACCGCCTCCCGCACTGAAGCGGGCGGCGGACCTTCGACGGCGTCCGGGAACCGCTGAGCCAGCCACGCGCGGGTGCGCGGCGTACTGCCCTCCGGCAGCGACGTCCCGATCACGACGTCGTCCCGCCACGCGAGCCCGCACGCCCCGATCGCCGTGTCGAAGACCGTGAACCCCAGTGTCATGCGGCCAGCCTACGACCGAAGGGAGGCTGTCGGCCCGGGCTCGGCCACGGGATGATGGGCCGGTGCTGGACCACCTCGTCTACGCCGGACCGGACCTCGCCGAGGCCGTCGCGCGCGTCAAGGAACTCACCGGGGTCACCCCCGCGCCCGGCGGCAGCCACGTCGGCGTGGGCACGGCCAACCACCTCGCCGACCTCGGCGCCGGTGCCTACCTGGAGGTGATCGGCCCGGACCCGGCCCAGCCGGAGCCCGCGCAGCGGAGGCCGTTCGGCATCGACGACCTGACCGAGCCGGCCCTGGTGGCCTGGGCGGTGCGCACCACGGACATCGACGCCACGATCAAGAACGCCCGCGCCCACGGTTTCGACCCGGGTGACGCCGTCGAGATGTCCCGCGAGACCGCCCAAGGCGAGCTGCTGCGCTGGCGGCTGACCCCGACGAGCGTCCCGGGCACCCTCACGCCGTTCCTCATCGACTGGGGCAGCACCCCGCACCCGACGACCCGCGGCCTGCCGTCCCTGCCCCTGCTCATGGTGACGGGCACCCACCCCGACCCGGACTCGGTCCTCGCGGTGACGGACGCGCTGGGCCTGGAGCTCCTGATCCGGCGCGCCGACCGCGCGGGCTTGACCGCCGCTGTCCGCACGCCGGAAGGACGGCAGGTGGCGTTGAGTTAGGCCTTGCCCTCACGCCACGCGTTGGTCATCGGCAGCCGCCGGTCGCGGCCGAACGCCTTGAGCGTGATCTTCGTGCCCGGCGGGTATTGGCGCCGCTTGTACTCGGCCTTGTCGACCATCCGCACCACGCGGTCGATCGTCTCCGGCGCGAAGCCGGCCTCGACGAGGTCGGCGTACCCGCGGTCGCCCTCGACGTAGTCGTCGAGGATGTCGTCGAGCAGCGCGTAGTCCGGCAGCGAGTCGGAGTCCATCTGCCCCGGCCGCAGCTCGGCCGACGGCGGCTTGGAGATCGAGTTCTCCGGGATCGGCGGCGTTTCGCCCCGCCTCAAGGCTTCCGCGTTGCGCCACCGCGCCAGCTGCCAGACGTGCGTCTTGAAGACGTCCTTGATCGGGGCGAACGCGCCGACCGCGTCGCCGTAGATCGTGGAGTACCCGACGGCCAGCTCGGTCTTGTTGCCGGTGGCGAGGACCAAGTGACCGTCCAAGTTGGACAGTGCCATGAGGAGCATGCCGCGGGTGCGCGCCTGGATGTTCTCCTCGGCCAGGCCCGTCAAGGAGAGCTGGTCGACGTAGACGCGGACCATGTCCTCGACCGGCTCGACCCGGTAGTGGGCACCGATCCGCTGCGCGAGGTCCTCGGCGTCGTCCTTCGAGTGGCCCGAGGAGTACTTCGACGGCATCGAGACGCCGTAGACGTTGTCGCCGCCGAGCGCGTCTGCCGCCAGCGACGCGCACACCGCCGAGTCGATGCCGCCGGAGAAACCGAACGTCACCGACGTGAAGCCGTTCTTGTGCACGTAGTCCCGCAGCCCGACGACCAGCGCCGACCACACCTCGGCCTCGTCCGCGAGCGGTTCACTGATCACCGGTGACGCCGTCGGCTCGTAGGAAGGCAGCGGTTCGGAACTCAGCACCCGCCGCCGGACGTGCAGGCCTTCGAGGTCACCGTCGCCGGCGTGCCCGCCCGCGGTGAGGTCCATGTCGAGCACGAGCAGGTGCTCGACGAACTGCGGCGCACGCGCCACCACCGCGCCGTCCGCGCCGACGACGAGCGAGTCGCCGTCGAAGACGAGGTCGTCCTGGCCGCCGACCTGGTTGGTGTAGACCAGCGGCGCGCCGGCTTCGGCGGCGCGGCGGGCGACGAGCGGCAGCCGCTGCTCGTCCTTGGACCGCTCGTACGGCGACGCGTTCGGCGCCACCACGAGATCGACCCCGGCGCGGCCCAGCGCCGAGATCGGCCCGCCGTCCTGCCAGATGTCCTCGCAGATGACCATGCCGATGTCGAGCCCGTGGAACCGGACGACGTCGAGCGAGGTGCCCGGCTTGAACCAGCGGTGCTCGTCGAACACGCCGTAGTTCGGGAGGTGGTGCTTGAACTGCCGCGCGACGACCTCGCCGCGGTAGAGCGCCGCCGCCGCGTCCCGCGGGCCGGCCTCGTCGAGGTCGAGGTACCCGATGTAGGTCAGCACTTCGCCGCAGCCGGCGTCGTCCAGCCGGCGCGCCAGCGCCTCGACGCCCAGCCGCGATGCCTCGGCGAAGGTGCGGCGCAGGGAGAGGTCCTCGACCGGGTAGCCGGTCAGGGACATCTCGGGGAAGACGACGACGTGGGCGCCGGCTTCGGCGGCCCGGCGGGTCCAGGCGACGTGCAGGTCGGCGTTGCCGTCGAGGTCACCGACGGTGGGGTTGACCTGGGCGAGCGCGATGCGCAGTTGCGGCATACCGCCATTCTGACGCACCGCCACCCGCCCAGCCGAGCGAATGTGGGCGAAAAGCCACCCTAGGTCGACGCGACGGCGTCCCGGTGCTTGAGCTTCGCCATCCGCCCGTCCCGGCGGTGCCACACGACGCCCTCGAACTCCGGGTGCGCGAGCAGCCACGCCATCAGCCCGTCGAAGTCGCGCGGGACGCCGGCGAACTCCTGCGCGGTCGCGTGCGGGACCAGCCGGTGCGTGCCGAGCTTCTCCGGGTCGCCGTTGATCTTCGGGCCGCACAGCTCGTAGGTGCCGGGCGCCGCACCGAAAAGCCGTTCGTGCGCTTCCTCGAAGAACGTCGCGAACGACGACTGCTCGACCGGTTCCCAGCCGACGGTCTTCCCCGTCTCGGGGTCGGTCTGCACGGCCTCGAACCCGGCCGGCGCGCTCTTGCCCGCCTTCACCTCGCGCCGCGCCCACCACGCGCCGGACTCGTCGAGCCGGACGCAGGTGCCGTCGTACTTGCGGGTGGGCACGCCCTCGCCGTCGAGCACCCACTGGCACGCGGGGTGCACTTCGCGGGTGACACGGCGAAGGTCTTCGGGATCGCGCCGGAACAGCGTCGGGATCTTGCGCATGGCGCCGATTCTGCCGCTTACGGCAACCGAAAAAACCCCCGCTCGGACGAACCGGGCGGGGGTTTTCCGGGAAGAAGGCTACTTCCGCTTGATCATGCTCCGGACCTTCTTGATGGTCTGCTCGAAGTCGGAGTCGAACGGGTTGTCGTGCACCAGGTAGGTCCACGTCGTGTTCGCGCGCCGGACGCCCGCGTCGCCGAGGTCGATGCCGTCGTCGGTCAGCTCCGCCTCTTCGAGCGTCTTCGCCGCGCGCGAGTCCGCCTCGGCGATGATCTTGTGGAACTCCGGGATCGCCGCGCGGTGGAACTCGTCGAGCGGCGTTTCGCGCGCCAGCGCCCGCAGGTGGATGCTCTCGCGGACGTCGGTCAGGTACGCGAGGTGGTCCGACCAGAGCTGGTCGACGTGGAACAGCAGCACCTCGCGGCACAGCTGCTCCAGCTTCTCCTGGTCGTCGCCCAGTTTCTCCTTCAGCTCGGCGAACTTCTCCGGGTGCGCCTTCTCCAGCTTCTCCGCCGCGTACGCCTCGCGAAGCACCTTGTCGCGGTGGGTCAGCAGGTCACGCCGCTGCCGCTCGATCAGCCGCGTGTAGCGCCAGGTGTTGCGGTGGATCTCCAGGTCGACGCCCTCGGCGACGCGCTGGGCGTGGTTGAGCTGCCGCAGCGCCGCGTTGTCGGTGATCTCGCCGGTCTCTTCGTCGTCGGTGATGCCCTCGGGCACGTCCGGCGCGTTCGACAGCACGAGCTCGTCGTTCAAGCTCGCGAAGAAGATCGCGCTGCCCGGGTCGCCCTGCCGGCCGGAGCGGCCGCGCAGCTGGCCGTCGAGCCGGCTCGACGGGTACCGCGCGGTGCCGATCACGTGCAGCCCGCCCAGCTCGACGACCTCTTCGCGGGTCGCGCCGTCGGTGCCGCCCAGCCGGATGTCGGTACCGCGCCCGGCCATCTGCGTGGACACGGTGACCGCGCCCTTCTTGCCGGCCTCGGCGATGATCGACGCCTCTTCGGCGTCGTTGCGCGCGTTGAGCACGACGCACTCGAGGTCGACCTTCGCCAGCTTCTCGGCCAGCTCCTCCGACTCGGCGACGTCCTGGGTGCCGACGAGGATCGGCCGCCCGGTCTCGTGGACCGTGCGGATCTCCTCCTCGATCGCCCGCAGTTTCTGCGACGGCGACGCGAAGACCCGGTCCTCCTGGTCCTCGCGGACGTTCGGGGTGTTCGGCGGGATGACCGCGACCTCGAGCTCGTAGAACTCGCGCAGCTGCTCGGCGACCGCGACCGCGGTACCGGTCATGCCCGCGACCTCGGGGTAGCGCGCCAGCAGCGCCTGGACGGTGATCGAGTCCAGGATCTCGCCGCGGTCGGTCGCGGTGACCTGCTCCTTCGCCTCGACGGCGGCCTGGAGGCCGTCCGGCCAGCGCTGCAGCTCGGCGACGCGGCCGCGGGCGGCGTTGATCAGCTGGACCTTGCCGTCGCGGACCAGGTAGTCGACGTCCCGGGTGAGCAGCGCGTGCGCGTGCAGCGCGACGTTCACCGCGGGGAGCCGGTCCGAAGCCGTCTCGCCGTAGAGGTCGTCGACCTCCAGGCCGAGCGACTTCGCGACGACGGACGCGCCGGCGTCGGTCAGCCAGGCGTTGCGGCCTTCGCTGTCGGTTTCGTAGTGCAGGTTGAGCCGCAGCCGCCGGACGACCTTCGCGACCTCTTCGTCGGCGTCGGTGTGGTCGATCGAGCCGGCCATCACCAGCGGGACGCGGGCTTCGTCGACCAGCACGGAGTCCGCCTCGTCGACGATCGCGACCTCGGGGGGCGGCTGGACCAGGTCGTCGACGTTCGTGACCAGGCGGTCGCGCAGCACGTCGAAGCCGATTTCGGCGACGGCGCCGTACGTGACGTCCTTGGCGTAGGCCTCCTTGCGCTCCGCCTGGGAGTGCGACGGTTCGACCCAGCCGACCGACACGCCGAGCAGCGCGTACACCGGGCCCATCCACTCGGCGTCGCGCCGGGCCAGGTAGTCGTTGACCGTGACGACGTGCGCGCGCTTGCCGCGCAGCGCGTACCCGGCCGCGGCCAGGGCGCCGGCGAGCGTCTTGCCCTCACCGGTCTCCATCTGCACGACGTGCTTGCTGAGCAGGCCCATCGTGCCGAGGATCTGGACGTCGAACGCGCGCTCGCCCAGTGCCCGCCGAGCGGCCTCACGACCGAGCGCGCACACCTCGATCAGGTGATTGTCGCCGAACGCGGTGTCCTTCAGCGTCTCGCGAAGCTTCCCGGCCCGCTCGGTCAGCTCCTCGTCGGAGAGCTTCTCGAGCTCGGGTTCGAGCTTCTCGACTGCGGGCAGCAGTGCTTCGTAGCGGGTCAGCTCGACGCTGCCCGGCCGCTGGATGATCCGGCGGAGCCGTTTGCCCACCCGGCTGATCAGTGCTGCCACCCCTGGTCTCCCGTTCTCTCTCGCTCGACCGGCCTGCCCCACCCAACGTGGCGGTGGTGCGTTCGAGTTCCGCGGCCGGATGGGACGATCCAACCGTGTTCCTTCATCCCAGCGCCAGGTCCTGTGGTCGCACGATCACCGCGATCGCGGCTTCCGCGCTGCTCGCGGCCTCGCTGACCGCCTGCACGTCCACCGGCAAGACCACGCCGCCGTCCCCGACGACCGAGTCGCACCCGCCGTCCGGGCCGGTGCCCGCGGGGCTGGAGCGGTTCTACGGCCAGAGCCTGACCTGGGCCGAGTGCGCACCTTACGCGACGTCGGAGGACGCGAGGTCGGCGTTCCAGGCGAAGGACATCCAGTGTGCGCGGCTGACCGTGCCACTGGACTACACCAAACCGGACGGAACGACCATCACGCTCGGCCTGCTGCGGCACAAGGCGACCGACGGCGGTGACCGGATCGGGTCGCTGGTGGTCAACCCGGGCGGACCGGGCGCCTCGGGCATGGTCGCCGCCGCCGGGCTGATCAAGCCGACGGCGAACACGGACCTCGGCAAGCGCTTCGACCTGGTCGGCTTCGACCCGCGGGGGATCGGCGCGAGCCAGCCGATCATCCGCTGCCTGACCGACTCCGAGCGCGACGCCGACCGCGCCGACGACAGCGAGACCGACGGCTCGGCGCAGGGCGTGCTCAAGCAGGAAGCGCAGGAAAAGGACTTCGCCGCGAAGTGCGCCCAGCGCACCGACGACGGCACCGGGCTGCTCGCCAACGTCGGCACCCGCGACGTCGTGAAGGACCTCGACGTCCTGCGCTCGGTCCTGGGCGACGAGAAGCTGACCTACCTCGGCTACTCCTACGGCACCCGGATCGGGTCGACCTACGCCGAGGCGTTCCCGAAGAACGTCCGCGCGATGATCCTCGACGGCGCGGTCGACCCGGAGCAGGACGCCGTCGAGTCGCTGGTCGCCCAGGGCCAGGGCTTCGGCGGTGCGTTCACGCAGTTCGCCAAGTCGTGCACCGCTCAGCAGGACTGCGCCCTCGGCCAGGACCCCGCCGCCGCGGTCAAGGTGTTCCAGGACCTCGTCCGGCCGCTGATCGACTTCCCGGTCCCGGTCGGCGACGGCCGCAAGCTCTCCTACGAGGACGCAACCACCGGCGTCATCCAGGCGCTCTACCAGGAGAGTCTCTGGGACGCGCTGAACACCGGCCTCAACGAGCTGAAGCAGCAGCGCGGCGCGACGCTCGAGAAGCTCGCCGACATCTACAACGAGCGCGACTCCAGCGGCAAGTACGGCACCACGCAGGACGCCTTCACCGCGATCCGCTGCGTCGACGACCCGCGCGTCACCGACCCGGCCGTCATCCTCAAGGCGCAGGAGGAGTACGTGCAGGTCGCGCCGTTCCTCGACGACGGCCGCCCGGCGAGCGCGGCCCGTGACGCCTGCGCGTTCTGGCCGGTGCCGAACACCTCGCAGCCGCACGTGCCGAACGTCGAAGGCCTGGCGAAGACGCTGGTCATCTCGACGACGAACGACCCGGCCACGCCGTACCAGGCCGGCGTCAACCTCGCGAAGGGCCTGAAGGGCGCGCTGCTCACCTTCGAGGGCACCCAGCACACGGTCTTCCTGCAGGGCATTTCCTGCGTGGACCAGGCGGGCACGGCCTACCTGGTGGACGGCACGGTCCCGGCGGAGGGCACCCGCTGCACCGGGCAGTAGGCCTGGCCGCCGTGGCCGTGCTGCTGGCGGCGTGCACGAGTGCTCCGGCACCCGCGCCGTCGCCGGCTCCTCTGCCGCCCGACCTGCGGAAGTTCACCACTCAGCAGCTCGCGTGGAGCGCGTGCGGCGAGGCACTGGACTGCGCGCACCTCACCGTGCCGCTGGACTACGCGGCGCCGGACGGGAAGACCGTCACCGTCGGCCTCCTGCGCCACAAGGCGGCGAAGCAGCGGATCGGGTCGCTGGTCGTCGACCCCGGCGGGCCCGGCGCCTGGGGTACGGCCACGGCCGCGTCGCTGGTGAAGACGCCCGCCGCCGCGCCCCTGCTCGACCGGTTCGACCTGGTCGGCTTCGACCCGCGTGGGGTTGGCACCAGCGAGCCGCGGATCACCTGCCGCACGGGCGCCGAGCAGGACGCCGACCGGGCGTCCGACGTCGAAAGCGACATGTCGCCTGAAGGGGTGAAGCAGCAGCTCGCCGAGACGACCGCGTACGGCGCGAAGTGCGTCGAAGCGACGAAGTACGGCAAAGAGTTCCTCGCGAACGTCGGCACTCGAGACGTCGTACGCGACCTCGACGTCCTTCGCGCGGCTCTCGGCGACGAGAAGCTGACCTACCTCGGCTACTCGTACGGGACGCAGATCGGCGCGGCCTACGCCGAGGCGTACCCGCGCAACGTCCGCGCGCTGCTGCTCGACGGCGCGGTCGACCCCGCGCAGGGCCTGGTGGAATCGCTGGTCGAGCAGGCCGCGGGCTTCCAGGACGCCCTGACGGAGTTCGGGAAGTGGTGCGCGGCCCGGAGTGACTGCGCGCTCGGCCGCGACCCCGCCCGGACGACCGAGGCCTTCCAGAAGCTGGCGCGTCCGCTGATCACCCGGCCCGCGCCGGCCGGGAACCGTCCCCTGTCGTTCGAAGACGCCGTCACCGGCACTTTCGGCGGCCTGTACGCCCGCAGCGACTGGGACGCGCTCAACGCCGCCCTCGCCCGGCTGGCCGCCCGCGACGGCCGCACGCTGCTGGCCTTCGCCGACGACTACTACCAGCGCGATCGCGACGGCCGTTACAGCGGCGCGATCGACGCGTACTTCGCCGTCCGCTGCGTCGACCACACCCGGCTGACCGACCGAGCCGAAATCACCCGCGCACACGAGCGGATGGTCGCCGGTGCGCCGTTCCTCGCCGGCGGCACGCCCGACACGAGCGAGCTGGACATCTGCTCGACCTGGCCGGTCCCGCCGACCTCGGCCGAGCACGCGCCGCGTCCCGAAGGCCTGCCGAAGACGCTGGTCGTCTCGACCACCCACGACCCGGCGACGCCGTACCAGCAGGGCGTCGACCTCGCGAAGGACCTCGACGGCGTCCTGCTGACCCACGAAGGCGTGCAGCACACGGTGTTCCTCGACGGCAACGCCTGCGTCGACCGCGCGGGTGTCGCGTACCTGGTGGACGGCACGGTCCCGGCGGAGGGCACCCGCTGCACGGGGCAGTGATCAGGACTGGGGCGTCAGCGACAGCTCGATCATCACCGGGCTGAGGTGGTCGCCGGCCGGCGGGATCTGCGTCCACAGCCGGACGAACCGCCGGGGACCGTCGGCCGAGACCCACACCTTGACGATGACGTCGGCGGCGACCTGCGGCAGCACGCTGTGCGCGATCGCCGCCGGCACCCGGCCGCCGACGCGCAGCGCGGCCACGCCGTCGACGTTCTCCTGGCCCTCGGTCTTCGCGTCGGTGACGCCGTCGAGCAGCCGCTTGAGCCCGGATGTCGGCCCGAGTAACGCGCCGACCGTGTACGCCTCGGGCAGCGCACCCTGCCCCGTGATCTGGTCGCCCCGCACGTCGAAGGGGGCCTTGGCGTGCCCGTCACCCTCCTGGATGTCGGCCGTGCCGGTCGCGGACCCGCCGTCGTCGAGGGTCGCGTCGCCTTCGATCTGCCGGAGCGGGAAGTCCGGCAGCACGCCGTTGACCCCGGCCGCGAAGTGCACGGTGCGCACCGACGCGAACGACGTCGCCGCGTCGCGGACCAGGTCGGCGCCCGCGGGAAACGGCCCTCGTGTGTCGGGCGAACCGGCGCACCCGGCCGTCAGGAGGACCACCAGCAGCAGGGTGATGCGGGACATTCACCAAGCCTAGCGGTGGCCTGATCCTTGCGGAGGATGTCCTTCAGGCCACTTCCGCGACCAGGCGCGCGCGATGAGACTGCTGGGGTGACTGTCGAGACCCGCCCTGCCCCGAAGCTGCACCGTGCCTGGCTGATCGCCGGTGCCGCGTTCGTCGCGCTGCTCGCCTCCGCCGGCTTCCGGTCGGCCCCCGGTGTCCTCATCGACCCGCTGCACCAGGAGTTCGGCTGGTCGACGGCCACGATCAGCTCGGCCGTCTCGGTCAACCTCGTGCTCTACGGCCTCTTCGCGCCCTTCGCGGCCGCCCTGATGGAGCGGTTCGGCATCCGCCGGGTCTCGGCCACGGCGTTGTTCGTCATCGCCGTCGGCGCGGCCGGCACGGTCTTCATGACCGCGAGCTGGCAGCTGATCCTCTGCTGGGGCGTGCTGATCGGCGCGGGCACCGGCTCGATGGCGATGAGCTTCGCCGCGACCGTCGCGGCCCGGTGGTTCGTCCGCAGCCGGGGTGTCGTCACCGGCGTGCTGACCGCGGCCGGCGCCACCGGCCAGCTGATCTTCCTGCCGCTGATCGCCAACCTGGCGGTCGGCTCCGGCTGGCGCACGGCGTCACTGGTGATCGCGATCGCGGCGCTCGCCGTCGTCCCGGTGGTCCTGCTGCTCATCCGCGACCACCCCGCCGACGTCGGCACCACGGCCTTCGGCGCGCCCGCCGACGCCGAGATCGCCCGCCCCGCCCCGAAGACCGGCTCCGCCCGCCGCGCCCTGTCCGTCCTCAAGACGGCGGCCCGCACCCGGACGTTCTGGCTGCTCGCGATCGGCTTCGCGATCTGCGGCGCGACGACGAACGGCCTGGTCGGCACCCACTTCGTCCCGGCCGCCCACGACCACGGCATGCCGCAGACGACCGCGGCCGGCCTGCTGGCCCTGGTCGGCGTCTTCGACGTCGTCGGCACGATCTTCTCCGGCTGGCTCACCGACCGCGTCGACCCGCGGATCCTGCTCGGCGTCTACTACGCGCTGCGCGGGCTCTCGCTCGCCATGCTGCCGCAGCTGTTCACCGACTCCGTGCAGCCGAGCATGTGGGCGTTCATCCTGTTCTACGGCCTCGACTGGGTGGCCACGGTCCCGCCGACCGTCGCGCTGTGTGTCCGCGCCTTCGGGGAGGCCGGCCCGATCGTGTTCGGCTGGGTTTTCGCCTGCCACCAGCTGGGGGCCGCGTTCGCCGCGTCGGCCGCCGGCCTGGTCCGCGACCAGCTCGGGAACTACACCCTGGCCTGGTATTCCGCGGCCGTGCTCGCGGTGATCGCGTCCGTCGCTTCGGTGGCCATCAAGCGCGCGAAGAAGCCCGTTCCGGTGCCGGTGAACTGACCTTCGTCACCCTCGGCGCGTCGTGAAACATCCCGTTAACACGCTGTCGTTAGGGTGCGGCCATGGATCGCCAGCAGGAATTCGTGCTCCGCACGCTCGAGGAGCGCGACATCCGTTTCGTCCGTCTCTGGTTCACCGATGTGCTGGGGTTCCTCAAGTCCGTCGCGGTCGCGCCGGCCGAGCTCGAGGGCGCTTTCACCGAGGGGATCGGCTTCGACGGCTCGGCCATCGAAGGGTTCGCGCGCGTCTACGAATCCGACATGGTCGCCAAGCCGGACCCGGCCACCTTCCAGGTGCTGCCCTGGGAGACCCCGGACGGCAGCCCGTACTCGGCCCGGATGTTCTGCGACATCGCGATGCCGGACGGCTCGCCGTCGTGGGCCGACCCGCGCCACGTGCTGCGCCGCCAGCTCTCGAAGGCCGCCGAGGCGGGTTTCACCTGCTACGTGCACCCGGAGATCGAGTTCTTCCTCCTCGCGAACCTGCCGGACGACGGCAGCGAGCCGGAGCCCGCGGACAACGGCGGCTACTTCGACCAGGCCAGCCACGCCACGGCGACGCACTTCCGGCGCCACGCCATCGAGACCCTCGAGGCGATGGGCATCTCGGTCGAGTTCAGCCACCACGAGGGCGCGCCCGGCCAGCAGGAGATCGACCTCCGCTACGCCGACGCCCTGACCATGGCCGACAACGTGATGACGTTCCGTTACGTCGTCAAGGAGGTCGCGCTGACCCAGGGCGTGCGCGCGACGTTCATGCCGAAGCCGTTCACGGACCAGCCCGGCTCCGGGATGCACACCCACATCAGCCTCTTCGAGGGTGATCGCAACGCCTTCTACGACGCCGAGGATCCGCACGAGCTGTCGGAGACGGGCAAGGCGTTCGTCGCCGGGCTGCTGCACCACGCCAAGGAGATCTCCGCCGTCACGAACCAGTGGGTGAACTCCTACAAGCGCCTGATCAGCGGAAGCGAGGCGCCGACGACGGTTTCGTGGGGCCGGGCGAACCGCTCGGCGCTCGTCCGGGTGCCGATGTATTCACCCGGAAAGGCGTCATCCCGACGGGTGGAAATCCGTACGCTGGACTCCGCGTGCAACCCGTACCTCGCGTACTCGGTCATCCTGGCCGCCGGGCTCAAGGGGATCGAGAAGGGGTACGAGCTGCCGCCACCTGCCGAGGACAACATCTGGCAGCTGTCGGACTCCGAGCGGCGCGCCGCCGGTTACGCGCAGTTGCCCCAGAACCTGGGGGAAGCCCTGGCCGAGATGGAGAAGTCCGAGCTCCTGCCGGAAGCACTCGGCGAGCACGTCTACGACTTCTTCCTCCGGAACAAGCGCTCCGAGTGGGACAACTACCGGAGCGCCGTCACCCCGTACGAACTCCGCACCCTGCTGCCGGTGCTCTGATGGGGCGGCGGCCGGTGTTCCTCGCGATCCTGGCCGCCGCACTCGTCCTCGTCCCCGCCGCACCCGCCGCTTCGGCGTCCTCTTCGAGGTTCGACCTGGACTCGGCCGACATCCCGGCGCTGCAGGCGCGGATGGCGTCCGGCCGGCTCAGCGCGGCGGGCCTGACCCGGCTCTACCTCGACCGGATCCACCAGGTCGACGGCAAGGTCAACGCCGTGCTCGCGCTGAACCCCGGGGCGCTCGGGCAGGCCCTCGAGAGTGACGCCCGGCGCCGCGCGCACCACCTGCGCGGGCCGCTCGACGGCATCCCGGTGCTGGTCAAGGACAACGTCGACACGCGCGACCAGCACACGACGGCCGGGTCGCGGGCCCTGCGCAGCTACCCGGCGAAGGACGCCACGCTGATCACCCGGCTGCGGAACGCGGGCGCGGTGATCCTCGGCAAGGCGAACCTGTCCGAGTGGGCGAACTTCCGCGCCGCGAAGCCGACGTCGGGCTGGTCGGGCGTCGGCGGCCAGACGAACAACCCGTACGTGCTGGACCGCAACCCGTGCGGGTCGTCCGCCGGGTCCGCCGCCGGCGTCGCCGCGTCGCTGGCCCAGGTCGCGATCGGCAGCGAGACCGACGGCTCGATCGTCTGCCCGGCCGGGATGACGGCGACGGTCGGCCACAAACCGAGCCTCGGCCTGGTCAGC
Source organism: Amycolatopsis sp. NPDC088138 (assembly GCF_044741685.1). Classification (NCBI taxonomy): domain Bacteria; kingdom Bacillati; phylum Actinomycetota; class Actinomycetes; order Pseudonocardiales; family Pseudonocardiaceae; genus Amycolatopsis; species Amycolatopsis sp. NPDC088138. The sequence goes on along the minus strand of NZ_JBIUTB010000003.1, from coordinate 1,274 downwards.
CGCACCGGCGTGGTGCCGATCTCCGCCGAGCAGGACACCGCCGGCCCGATCGCCCGCAACGTCGTCGACGTCGCGCTCACGCTGTCGGCCCTCCAGGGGCGCGACCCGTCGGACCCGGCGACCGCGGAGTACCCGCGCACCCAGCCCACGGACTACGCGAAGCTGCTCCGGCCGGGCGTGCTGCGCGGCGCCCGGATCGGCCTGTGGCGGCTGCCGGTGCTCGGCCCTTCGACGGACGCGGTCATGACGTCCGCGAAGAATTCCCTGGTCAAGGCCGGTGCGACGGTCGTCGAGGTGACTCCGCCGTACCAGGACCGGCTCGGCGAGCTGGAGTTCCCGGCGCTGCTCACCGAGTTCCACCGCGACATCGACGCCTACCTCGCGACCCGCCCGAAGGGGCCGCGGAACCTGGCCGAGCTGATCGCCTACAACCGCGCCGACCCGCTGGAGCAGACCTGCTTCGCCGGCCAGGAGCTGTTCGAGCAGGCGCTGGCCGCGCCGCCGCCGACCGACCCGGGATACCTCGCCGGGCGCGCCGAGCTGTCGGACCTCGCGCGCCGGTCGCTGGACGAGACGCTGGCGAAGTACCACCTGGACGCGATCGCCTCGCCGACCAACCCGCCGGCGTGGAAGACCGACTGCGCGACGGGGGACGACGACGTGATCCCGTCCTCGACCCCGGCCGCCGTCGCGGGCTACCCGGACGTGACCGTGCCCGCGGGGTTTACCGGACCGCTCCCGGTGGGTATCTCGTTTATGGGTGCGCGGTGGTCCGACGGCCGGATGCTGGCGCTCGCGGCGGACTTCGAGCGGGCCGCGCCGGCCCGTGTCCCGCCGCGCTATCTGCCGACTTGGCCGTCGTAGCCCTCCGTAAGCACCCTGACCTGCGGAGATACCGTTAAGTGACCCCCCTGTCGGGACCGGTTTCGGGGCATGTAAAGTTCTCCAAGTCGCCAGGAACACCGGGTCACACCGGGGCCGCAAGCCCCAGAGACCAGGGCGGGACGAGCGGGTTGACACCGCGAATCGGACCGGGTAATGTTCAGCGTCGGCCCACGAGCGGCCGCCGAATCCCTACGACTAACTTCGTAGGCTGAGGCATGCTCGACCAAAAGTTTGTGAATATCGCTTGGAACAACTGCCGAGGTTGAGCCCGCCGATAACGCGGGTGATTCCAGAGTGTGTTGCTTGAGAACTCAACAGTGTGCTAGTGAACTAAGCCAGTAGAGCTTATGTATTGAAACCTCGTATGAGGTTCCTTTGAGAGCATTAAA